>NZ_CP077089.1:2282500-3517500 GCF_014268445.2 Pseudomonas tensinigenes | reverse complement strand
TGCTTGAAGGGCTGCCCGCCACCCCCGGATCACCCGGCCCGCTGATGCCGGCGTTCGCCGCCAGCCTCGACAACGCGCAACTCGGCGCACTGGCCGCGTATCTGCGTCAGCAAGCCAGCCCCGATCAGCCGTGGGCCGACCTCTCTTCCACTATTGAAGCATTACGTCAGGAGACGAAATGAGCCAGATCACCCTCAACGTCAACGGAGCCGCACAACCGCTTGAGCTGGAGCCGGACATGCCGCTGTTGTATGCGCTGCGCAATCACTTGAACCTCAACGGCGCCAAATACGGTTGCGGTCTCGGTCAATGCGGCTCCTGCACGGTGATCGTCGATGATCGACCGGTGTTCGCCTGCCTGACGCCCTGCGCCGGTCTCGAAGGCAAAAAAATCCGCACCGTGGAAAGCCTCGGCAGCGCGGAAAAACCCGGCGCTCTGCAAGCTGCGTTCATCGAGAAACAGGCTGCGCAATGCGGCTACTGCATTGCCGGGATGCTGATGCGCGCGCAGGCGTTGCTTGAGCGTAATCGCCACCCGGATGAGGCGACCATTCGCGAGCACATGGCCGGCAACCTGTGCCGCTGCGGTACGCACTTGCGGATCATCGAGGCGATCAAACAGGTGGCCGGGGACAATGGGAGCCTGACATGAGTGAGTCGAATGGTTTGCAGCCGAGCCGACGCGCCTTTCTGCGCGGTGGTGCGTTGCTGATGGCATTCACCCTGCTGCCGGTCGCGCGGCGTGTGTTGGCGGATACGGAAGTCGATACGCTCGGCACCGTGGTCCTCGCGCCTGACCTGCCCGGAAGCCTGCGCACCAATCCGTTTCTCGACGCCTGGATCCGCATCGGCGCCGACGGCATTACCGTCTACACCGGCAAGGTCGAACTGGGCACCGGAGTGAAAACCGCGCTGCTGCAAATCGCCGCCGAGCGTTTGCAGGTGCCGGCTACTTCCATCGACCTGCTCACCGCCGACACCGCGCTGACGCCCAACGAAGGCTACACCGCCGGCAGCCACAGCATTTTCGACAGCGGTACCGCGTTGTATAACGCCGCCGCGCAGGTGCGCGAAATGCTCGTTGAAGCCGCCGCGCGCAGTTGGCAGGTTGATGCAGCGTTGCTGAGCACCCGCGACGGTGTGATCGAAGGCCCGGCTGGTCAGCGGATGAGTTACGCCGACGCGGTCAAACATGTCGATGTGCATCAATATGCCAAGGCTGAGTCACCGGCGATGGCCGCCGCTTATTTCAAACTGATCGGCCATTCGTTGCCGCGCCTCGACATCCCGGCGAAGGTCAGCGGTGGCGCAGCATTCGTCCAGGACATGCGCCTGCCGGGGATGCTGCATGCGCGGGTGATCCGCCCGCCCCGTCCGGGCTGCACGTTGCAGGCATTCGATGCGGCGTCCATCGAGGCGTTGGATGGCGTGGTCAAGGTGATCCGCGACGGCAACTACCTGGCGGTGCTCGCCCGTGACGAGTGGCAAGCGATCAAAGCCATGCGCCGTGCCAGCGAGGTGACGCAATGGAGCGAGGGCGAAGCGATTCCCGAGGCGGCCGAGATTCATGGCCTGCTCAAACGCCTGCCCTCACGGCGCTATCCGATCCGCCACGACGGCACGCCGAGCGGCGCGGCTGACACGCGTTTTCAGGCGCGGGTCACCAAGCAGTATTTGATGCACGGCTCGATCGGCCCGTCTTGCGCGGTGGCCTGGTTCAAGGACGGCAATCTCACCGTCTGGACTCACACCCAAGGTGTTTACCCGCTGCGCGCCGGCATTGCCGAAATGCTCGGCCTGCCACCTGAGCGGGTGCGCTGTATTCATACCGAAGGCTCAGGGTGCTACGGGCATAACGGCGCCGATGATGCCGCCGCCGATGCGGCATTGATCGCGCTGCGCGTGCCCGGTATGCCGGTGCGCGTGCAGTGGATGCGCGAACAGGAAAATCTTTGGGAGCCGTATAGCTCGGCGATGGTCACCGAGGTCGACGCCGGCCTCAGCCAGGGCCGCCTGCAGGACTGGGCCTACGAACTATGGACCACGCCGCACAACGAACGCATCGTCAACGCCGGGCGCCTGTTGCCGACACGCTTGCTCGCGCGGCCCTTCGCCTCGGCGCCCTCCGTGCCGATCGCCCAGCCCGAAGGCGATGGTGATCGCAACGCGGTGCCGCTGTACGAGTTGAACTCAACGCGCATCAACATGACCTTCATCACCGAAATGCCCTTTCGTACCTCGGCCATGCGTTCGCTGGGTGCGCACATCAACATCTTCGCCATCGAGGCGAGTATCGACGAGCTGGCGATCCGGGCCGGCATCGACGCGGTCGCCTTGCGTCTGGACCATCTCAGCGACCCGCGTGCTCGCGCGGTGGTAGAGCGTGTGCGTGATGAGATCGGTTGGCCGCAAAAAAGCAACGAGCCCGGCGCCGGTATCGGTTTCGCCTTTGCCCGCTACAAAAACATCATGGGTTACTGCGCCATCGCGGTGAAACTTCGCGTGCATCCGCAGACCGGCGAGATCCGCATCGATCACGTGGTGACGGCGGTGGATGTCGGCCAGATCGTCAGCCCCGACGGCCTGCGCAATCAGGTCGAGGGCGGCATCGTGCAATCCGCGAGCTGGACCCTGTACGAAAAAGTCGCCTACGACGCCGGGGGCATTCGCAGTTACGACTGGAGCGGTTATCCGATTCTGCGTTTCACACAACTGCCGAAAAAAGTCGATGTGCATTTGCTCGACCAGCCGGGACAACCTTTCCTCGGTGCCGCTGAAATCGTTCAAGGGCCAATGGCCGCCGCTCTTGGCAACGCCGTCGCCAACGCTACGGGCCGGCGCTGGCTGAACCTGCCGCTGACGCGCTCAAACCAACCCGCCTGAACCACGCCCGTGTTCATCGCTGATAAGCACGGGCGCCGTTGCGTTGCGCGCAAAACAGCGTAGCGCCGGTCACCGATTATCAGCCCCGCTGAGCGCGGTTAAGTTAGGGGCACTGGTTCGCGGCGCCGCTGCCGCGCTTGAATTCCCATTATTGAAATCTGGAGCTACCCATGACCCGTCGTCTGTTCCAACCCCTTGCACTCGGTCCTTACACCCTCGCCCATCGCGTGGCGATGGCGCCGTTGACGCGCTCACGTGCCGGCCAACCGGGCGATGTGCCGACGCCGATGAACGCCGAGTACTACCGCCAACGGGCCAGTGCCGCGCTGATCATCACCGAAGCCACGCAAATCTCCCGGCAGGCTCAGGGTTACGCCTGGACGCCGGGCATCTACAGTCCTGAGCAAGTTGAGGCGTGGCGTGACGTCAGCGCCGCGGTGCATGAAGCCGGCGGCCTGATCTTCATGCAGCTGTGGCACGTCGGTCGGGTGTCCCACCCCAGCTTTCAACCTGATGCCGGCCTGCCCGTTGCGCCCAGCGCGCTGCCGGTGCCGGGCAAGACGTTTATCGTCGACGAAAACGGTAACGGTGTCTGGGGTGATGTGCCGGTGCCGCGCGCGCTGGAAACCGCGGAAATCGCCGGCATCGTCGAGGACTACCGCGTGGCCGCGCGCAACGCATTGCAGGCCGGCATGGACGGAGTGGAAATCCATGCCGGCAACGGTTACCTGCTCGACCAGTTTCTAAACAGCAACAGCAACCAGCGTGACGATGCCTATGGCGGCAGCGTGGAAAATCGCGCGCGGTTTCTGCTGGAAGTGGTTGCGGCCGTCGCTGAAGAAGTCGGTGCCGAACGGGTCGGCGTACGCCTGACGCCGATGGGGCGCTTCATGGGCATGGGCGATGACACCCCGGAGGCCACCTTCGGCCACCTCGTCGAAGCGCTCAACCAATGGAATCTGGCCTACCTGCACCTGGTCGAGCCGGCGATGGTCGGCACAGTCAAAGACGAGAACTTCGACCCGCGCTGGGACGTGATCATTGCCCAGTTGCGCAAAACCTGGAACGGCGTGCTGATTCTGGCGGGCGGCTACGATGCGCAATCTGCCGAACAGGCGCTGATTGCCGATCGTGCCGACATCATCGCGTTTGGCCGCCCGTTCCTGGCCAACCCGGACTTGCCGCGTCGGCTGCACGATGGTCTGACGCTCAACACGCCGGATCCGAGCAGCTTTTTCGGCGGGGATCAGCGTGGGTACATCGATTATCCATTTCATGCCTGAACAAATGCAGACCTATGGGAGGGGCGGACTCGCCCCTTTTTTATTAGGTCATACGATCTCTGTGCCTAATCAAAGGCGTGGGAAATCCACCGTAACGTCAAGCATATGCGTAGCTGTGAGCTTTCAGGTCTATTGCCCGACGTCGCCGAATGCGATAAAACGGGCTAGTTGTACGACAACGAATAAAAACCAAGTCGTTCGAACGGCTAACAATCCTGAGATCTGCCATGCCTCGCCCTACCGCTGCGCAAACCGTACCGCCACCCTTCCCTCGCTCTCTCGCCGTGATCATTCTGTTGTGCATGGGCTGTGCGTTTGCCGGCAATCATGTGGCGGCGCGAGTCGCCTTTGATGATGGTGCGGGTGTGCTGCTGGCGATCTTGATGCGTTCCGGCGGGACTTTGCTGGTGCTCGCCATCCTGGTGCTGTGGCAGAGACAAAGCCTGCGCTTGCCGGCGGGTGCCTGGCGCTGGCAACTGTTGCTGGGGTTGCTGATCACTGCGCAGAGTCTGTGTCTGTATTCCGCTGTCGCGCGGGTGCCGGTGGCGCTGGCCCTGCTGGTGGCGAATGTATTCCCCATTCTGCTGGCATTGCTCACCTGGGCGCTGGGTGGCCCGCGACCGAGCGCACGCACCGCGATATTGATGGGTTTGATTCTATTGGGTCTGGTGTTTGTGCTGGATGTCCCCGGGCGCCTCTCGACCACGACAGACGTCAGTGCGCAATGGCTGACCGGTGTCGCGCTCGCATTCTGCGCCGCCAGCGTGTTCGCCTGCGCGCTGTGGATCACCGACCACAAGTTGTCTCAGGTACGTGGCTCGGTACGCAGTCTGCTGACCATTTTCATCGTGTTCAGCAGCGTCAACCTGGCAGGGCTGACGGGCGCCCTTCCCGGCGGATTGAACCTGCCCGCGACCTCGACCGGATGGCTGGCCCTCGCCACTCTGGTGGTGCTGTACGGCACAGGTTTTATCGTCCTGTTCATTTCGGTGCCTCGCCTCGACATGCCGCGCAACGCGCCGGTCATGAACATCGAGCCATTGGCAACGCTGCTGATGGGCTGGATTGTGCTGGACCAGATGCTCAGTAAAGGACAGATTCTCGGCGGGGTGATCGTGGTCACGGGCATCGTTCTGCTGACTTATCGTAAATCAGTGGTCAAGGCTGAGGTTAAAGCCAGCGCGTGAGGGGTTCTCGCCATTGGTCAGGTTCGCGATTAACCCAAAGCAGTATCGAGGAACATCATCACTCCGAAGCCGAGCATCAGTCCCAAGGTCGCCGGGGTCTCATGCCCGTTACGATGGGTTTCGGGAATGACCTCGTGGGACACCACAAAAATCATCGCACCGGCTGCTAGACCGAGCGCAATGGGATATCCCAACGCAAAGCTGCTGGAAATACCCAGTCCGACAATGGCGCCAATCGGTTCCATCAACCCAGAACCCACCGCAATCAGTGCTGCGCGCAGTGCGGAGATACCGGTTACGCGTAATGCCAGGGCGACTGCCAGACCTTCGGGAATGTCCTGAATGGCGATGGCAGTCGTCAGCGGCAGTCCCACCTTCATATCGCCGTTGGCAAAGCTCACGCCAATCGCCATGCCTTCCGGCAGGTTATGCAGTGTGATTGCCAGCACGAACAACCAGACACGATTGATGCGCTGCGCGTCCGGCCCCCGGCGGCCGCTTTTCTCGTGTTCGTGAGGGACGAAACGATCAAGGCCGACCATCAGCGCAACGCCCAATCCCAATCCTGCAACGACGACGCAAGCTGCGAGCAACGGGTTACCGCAAAGCGCCTGAGCCGCTTCTATGCCCGGCAGAATCAGCGAAAACGAACTGGCGGCCAGCATCATCCCGGCGGCAAAGCCGAGCATGATGTCTTGGGTTCGGGCGGCGATGTCTCGCAACGCAATCGCTACGACAGCGCCCATTGCGGTGGCAGCGAAGCCGGTCATGCCACCGATAAAGGCGAAGTACAGATTCTGTTTGTTGGCCCCGACGAAGGCGCCATACCCGCTAATCAGCAGGAAGATTGTCACCCCGATCAGGATTGACCAGAAGACGCGCCCGCCCCACCCGGATCCTGAGAATCGGGCGAACCAGGAGCGAGCGGGTGCGGCTGATGAGGTCAACGGCTCGGGCATGGAAATCTCCTGTTTTGTTGATTCGATATTTTCAGCGGATGCGGATAACCAACGTACATGACCTCAGTGGTAATCGTCTCCAGCGACTGCGCGCAGGTACGCAACGTCTGCTTCTCTGCGCAGGTCGCGCCACTCGTCCCAGCTGAGCATGCCCAAGCGGTCCATTTCATCCGACTGGCGCAGCAGTTCGTCGTGATAGGCGTCTGGACAGTCCCTTCGCAGTTCAAGGTTTTCCAGTGCACGTTGCCAGGCAGCCAACGCGAGTAATCTGGTTTCTTGTGCGAATGTCAGTTGATTCTTGAACGCGTTCATTTCGCCCACCCCGAACATTTCCCGGTTGAGCGACTGATTTCGGGTTAGGTTCAAAATGTCTGACGAAAAGCGGATGACTGAAAGCTTTCTGCTGACGTGGCCACTAACCAGTCCAGCTCATGGATGGGGGTTACGGTACGTGGCAATCGCCCCGCCACTCAATTCAGTGGTCGGGGCGATGCGGTTTCTTGCGTCAAGGCGCTATCAGGAAGCATCAATCCAGATGGTTTTGATTTCAGTGTATTGATCGTGCGCCCAGATCGACTTGTCGCGCCCGCCAAACCCCGATTCCTTGTAGCCGCCGAATGGCGTAGAAGCGTCGCCTTCACCGAAGCAATTCACCGTGACAATCCCGGCACGGATGCCGCGCGAGAGTTTCAGGGCATGGCGCAGGTTGCCGGTGTAAGCCGATGCCGCCAGGCCGTAGGCTGTGTCGTTGGCCAGCTCAATGGCTTCGTCAACGGTCTGGAACGTGGTGACGCTCAGTACCGGGCCAAAAATCTCTTCCTGGAACAAACGGCTATCGCGACTTACGCCGTCAACGATAGTCGGTTCGACGAAAATATCCTGGCGGGTTTTGCCGCCCACCAGCACATGCAGGTTTTCGTCGCGGGCCACGTCAAGGTAGGAGCGCACCTTGTCGAAATGCGCTTTGCTGATCATCGAACCCAGGCGGTTTTCAGGATCCAGTGGATCACCCATTTTCCAGTCACCCAAATGAACCTGCACACGCTGCAGCAGTTCATCCTTGACGTCGGCGTGGACGATCAGGCGCGAAGAGGCCGAGCAGTTTTCACCCATATTCCAGAACGCGCCGTTCACCACGTGCTGAGCGACGAGGTCGATGTCTTCGACATCATTCATCACCACGGCGGGGTTCTTGCCGCCACATTCCAGCACGATGCGTTTCAGGTTCGACTCGCTGGAATATTTGAGAAACAGCCGCCCGGTATCGGTTGATCCGGTGAAGCTGACCATCGCCACATCCGGGTGACGGCCCAGCGGCTCGCCCGCTTCTTTCCCTCCCCCGGGCACGACGTTGAACACGCCGGCAGGAATCCCCGCCTGATACGCCAGTTCGGCGACGCGCAAGGTGCTCAAGGTGGTTTCCTTGGCCGGTTTGACCACGATCGAACAGCCTGCGGCCAGCGACGGACCGATTTTCCAGGCGAGCATCAGCAGCGGGAAGTTCCACGGCAACACTAGGCCGACAACGCCGATAGGTTCGCGCACCACCATGGTGACCGCACCCGAGCCGACGGGGGCCGTAGCGTCGTAGATCTTGTCGATCAGCTCGGCGTGCCAGCGCAACGTATGAATCGTTTCCGGCACGTCGATGTTCTGGCATTCACGAATCGGCTTGCCACTGTCCAGGCTTTCCAGCACCGCCAGTTCATGGGCGTTGTCTTCCAGCAATTGGGCAAAGCGCAGCAACACGGACTTGCGAGCGGACGGCGCCAGTGAATGCCAGCGTGCGTCGTCAAAGGCTTCCTTGGCCGCCGCTACGGCCGCGTCGACATCATCGGCATTGCACGCGGCAATCTCGGTCAGTACCTGTTCAGTGGCCGGGTTGGTCGTGGTGAATGTCTTGCCTGAACGCGAGGCGCAAAACTGGCCGTTGATGAAGGCTTGATTGCGAAATTCGAGTTTCGCAGCCAGTTCGAGGTATTGCTCTTTACTCAGCAGATCTGCCATTTCAAGCCTCCTCGACGATACGCGCGACGTTTTTCTGCAGGGTTTTGATCACGCTTTCCAGCGCTTGCTTCTCGGCAGGCTCCAGCGCTTGCAGTGGCGCACGGACCCCGCCGGCACGCAGCCCACTGAGTTCGCTGCCATGTTTGATCGACTGCACGAACTTGCCGCTCTCGAGGAAATCCATCAACGGCAACATCGCCGACATGATCCGCCGGCCCTTATCGAAATTTTTCTCGAGGACACAGGCTTCGTAGAGCGCGATGTGTTCGCGCGGGATGAAGTTCGAGCCGGCGCAAACCCAGCTGCGCGCGCCCCAGGCGAAAAACTCCAGCGCCTGATCATCCCAGCCACAGGACAACTGGATCGACGGATGGGCATGTGCCAGACGGTGCAGGCGGCTCATCTCCCCCGAGCTTTCCTTGATGGCTGCGATGTTCTTGCAGCCGGCAATCGCTTCGAAAAACTCGTCGCCCATCGCCACGCCCATCCGCGACGGATAGTTGTAAAGCATGATCGGCAGCCCGGCCGCCTTGTCCACGGCGAGCACATGGGCGGCAATTTCCTTTTGCGTCGGCAAGGCATACGGTGGCGAACCGACCAAAATGGCGTCCGCTTCGAGTGACTTGGCTTTTTCGGCGAAGTACACCGAGTCTTCGGTAAGAATGCCGCCAGTGCCGATGACCAGAGGCAAACGTCCGCGGATCACGTCTTTGGCGCGCTCGGCGACGGCCACGCGTTCCTCGGCGGTGTGCGCGTAATACTCGCCGGTGGAGCCGCCAATAACGATGCCGTGAACCTTGGACTCGATCAGGTATTCGAGCACGTCGGAGAACGCCGAATAGTCGATCTGGCCATCAGCGGACAACGGGGTAATGGCAGGGGTAAAAATTCCGTCAAAGTTCATAGCGTTTTCTCCAGTGGTTCAATGTTCAATCCGTGCGCCCGACGACATGTCGGGCTGATCGTGGTTATTGGCGGCGCAAGCCTTCAGGACGGCAGCAGAACGACGAGGCTTCAGCGACTAGTCAAAGGAGACTCAACTTTCTCTCCCGGCGCGGTACTGCCCCCACTTGAGGTTCATGTTCACCCCAAGCGAAAGGAACGGTTCTGGCGGGTTGCTGTTGGGGCCTGGCGCCTGCAACAGGAAGTCAATCAGTGGGTCACGCTGCCCCGCCAGCCAGTCAGCGAGCAACTTGCCGGTGACGGTTCCGCGCGTGACACCCAGACCGTTGCATCCCAGCGCGCCATAAACATTGGGCGCCAGTTCACCGAAGAAACCGTTGTGGTTGCGCGACATGGCCAAGGCGCCGCCCCACGTGTAGTCGAACGTCACGCCCGGCAACATCGGGAACCGCTGATCGAATGAAGCCTTGTGCCGACGCACGAAACGCTCGTTGTATTTGCTGTTGCTGCGGCCATCCGGGTTGAAGGTGAAACTGTTGCGGATCAGCAGGCGGTTATCCGGGGTTCGGCGCACCGTGGTGCCGAACGGATCCGCCGGAATGGCGCCCCAGAACGGTTTGCCGCCCAGCCGTGCCTGTTCTTCTTCGGTCAGCGGCCGGGTGATGCTCGCGTAGGTGTAGATCGGCAACATGCGCCCTTGCAGGAAACCGAAGCGCATACCGAACGAGTTGTTCGCCAGAATCAGCTTGTCGGCAGTGATGCTGCCGTGGGCGTGTTTGAGCAGCGTTTTGGCGCCGTATTCCACTTCCAGAATCGGTGTGCGCTCATACAGCGTGACGTTCGATGGCAGATGGTCGGCGAGGCCCTTCACCAGTCCGGACGGCTGCAGTAGCACCGCACCCGGGGTGAACAATGCCTGGCGGTAAAACCGTGTGCCCAAGTGTTCGGGCAATTCGTCGGCATCAATCATTTGAAAGGGCTGATCGAGTTTTTCCAGGCCCCGGCGATAGGCATCGAGTACGGCGATACCGCGGTTCTCTACCGCTGCCTGATATTTGCCGCAGGCTTTCATCTGGCATTCGATGCGGTATTGATTGACCAGCTCGCGAAGGATCGATTGGCCGGCCAGATTGAGTTTCAAACTGGTGCGTGCCAGTGCGATGTCACCGATGTAATCCTCAGCACCAATGTCATGGGGAAGATCTATAGCAAAACCGGCGTTACGTCCCGATGGCCCCAGTCCGACTTCCTGCGCTTCGATAAGCACCACTTCGTCGTCGGGAAAATTCAACGCCAGTTGCCGCGCACACGCCAGCCCCGTGAAGCCGGCACCGATGATCACCCAGCGGGCTGAACGGTGCCCGCGGTGAGCCGGCTCGGGACTGCGTGGCTTGCTCAAATGAAACCAGCCACAACTATCATCATCGGCGGGTAATGAACTGACTTTCATAGTGTTGAACCGTTAATCGTTGAAGTTGCAAAACGCACGCGGCACAAAGCAAACGCACGCAGTGGCGTTGATCCGGAAACTTGCAAAACTGGCACTTGCGCAAACAGTGACGACTGACTGTTTGTTTTAAAAACTGGCCGCCACGGCATAACGTCCGCTACTGGCATAGTCGTTGGCGTAGTAGTAATCCCTGAAGGTCATGGGCGGTAAGCCAAACAGATCCTTGAAGCGTTTATAGAAGTGCGGATAGCTGACAAACCCGGTGGCCAGTGCCACATCCGTCAACGAACGATCACTTTGCACAATCAATTGCCGGGCCCGAGTCAAACGCAGTTCCAGGTAGTAGCGATTCGGTGCAGCATTGAGATAGCGGGCAAACCGTCTTTCCAGTTGCCGGCGAGACACGCCAACCTGGCTGGCGATTGCGTCAATTTCCAACGGTTCCTCAATGTTTTTTTCCATCAAGTCGAGCGCGATGTTCAAAGGCTTGGGAATCGCTGAACAGCGCAGACTGTCGGCAGTCTTCGGTTGAAGATGTCCAGACTGGTGAACCCTTTTTATTTCATCAACCAATGGCGCATCGTTGTGCGCACCCAGTTCCTGCATGATCGCCAAGGTCATATCCAGCGCTGAATGAGCGTTGGCGCAAGTGGCCCGGCGCTGTGTGCAAATAAACTCGCGAGTCGATACCTTCAACTGCGGGAAATATTCATAGAGCAGTCCGCAGCTGTCGCTGTGACAAGCAAAGTCTCCAGTCTCGAGCAAACCGGCATCGGCGAGATAAAACGCGGCATTCCAGCAACCGGCAACGATCCCTTTGCCCGAGGACTTCTTCAGCACTCGGCGCAGCACTGGCTGCGCGGCAAGCCGCACGCGCTGGCCTCCGACGACAATCACTGCATCATGACTGAAGCCTTCCGCCACCAGTCTTTGCGAGGCCAGCGACACGCCGATATCACTTTCAACCAGCCCGCCCTGCAGTGAGTAGGTCGACACCTGGTAAATCGTTTCGCCATTGATCAGGTTTCCAGTGGCCAGGGCATCCATCGCCGTTGAAAGGGTCGTCAACGAAAAATGATCGAGCAGGATAAACGCCACCCGCACCACACGTTCATGGCCCGACATCACGGTGGATGGGCGAAAGCCGATGTTCTGTTGTTTCAACGGACTCTGGAACGTTTCCATCTTGCGTCACCCGCTCACCTTCACTGAAACGACAACTTTGGGGTGTGGCGACTGGCACCGCCCGCCGCCAAACCGTGGTCGAACCGATTACTTCGCTGCCGCCCGGGCGTCACTCAACCAACCGTCATAGGCTTGCTGGTTGGCCTTGATCCATTCCGCGGCATGACGCTTGATGTCAGCGAGCGACTTTTCACCGTTCTGCATGCGCAGGTTTTGCGCACTTTCAGCGGCTGTCGGGATGCTGACTTCAGAGAGGAATTTGCGCGCCACCGGGTTCTTCTCGGCGAACTCTTTGCTCATGACGGCATTGATCGTGTCCACCGGGAAACCGAGGTTCTTGCCGTCATGGAAGGTGTCCTTGCTTTCCTTGCCATCCGGCAGCGAAGTGAAAGGCACCGGCAACCAGACCACGTCACGCCCTTCTACCAGAACACTGGCGATCCACTGCGGAACCCAGGTGAAGAACAGCACGGGTTTGCCTTGCTGGAAACGCGCAATGGTGTCTGCCATCAACGCGAAGTACGAACCGCGGTTGTCGACCACGGTTGGGCCCAAGCCATAGGCTTTCATGTGGTGTTCGACCATGATCTCGCAGCCCC
Organism: Pseudomonas tensinigenes; assembly: GCF_014268445.2. Taxonomy (NCBI): domain Bacteria; kingdom Pseudomonadati; phylum Pseudomonadota; class Gammaproteobacteria; order Pseudomonadales; family Pseudomonadaceae; genus Pseudomonas; species Pseudomonas tensinigenes. Next base: position 3,505,044 of record NZ_CP077089.1, on the reverse strand, counting down.
AACCCGGGTTGCAGCCTGTCAGGTCAGCCTTGCCGTCACCGTTGCTGTCAAAGAGTTTGGCGATTTCGGGTTTCTTCAAGTCCGACAGATCCTTGATCTGATAAGCCTCGGCCGTCTTCTTGTCGATCATGTAGCCCTGCAGCACGCCCTTCATGATTTGCCCGACCTTGACCATCACGTCATCGCCGCCGGCCTTCTCATAAAACGCTTGGTGCAGGTGTTCCCATTCATGCACGGTGAAGTCCGCATCGCCGTAAGACAGCGCGAGGAACATCGCCGGGTAGTCGACTTCTTTCGGCTGTTTGACGTCGTAGCCCAGCTCTTTCAGACCGGCGATCACCACTTCACCACGGAAGCGCTCTTCGGCGATGGTCGGGAAGATCGGCGTAATCGAAACACCGGCACCGGGTTTGTTGGCGTCGGCCGCGTCGGCCGCCGAGCACAACAAGGTGCCAAACACTGAAGCTACCAGGCTCGCAACCACGCTTTTCTTGAGATTTGTCAGTTTCATGTTTCACCACGCTTGGAATTTTTAATGGGGTGAGCAGGCCAACTCAATTCGTAACTGGACGTGCAACGTTCTTCTTTTTCTTCAGTTTCATGACCAGCCCCACCGGGCCGCTTTCATACCAGCGCTGACCGGAGGCCAGATCGCTGCTGCGCTCACCCATTGCCTGGGTCAGTCGGTCAAGGAATACCGCGAGCAGCACCAGGCCGGCGCCGCCGACGCTGGCCAGGCCCATGTCGAGGCGGCCGATGCCGCTCAACACCATCAAGCCCAGACCGCCCACCGAAATCATCGAGGCGACGACCACCATCGACAGCGACAGCATCAGTGTCTGGTTGAGGCCGGCCATCATCGTCGGCGCCGCCAACGGCAACTGCACCTTCATCAGCATTTGCGTAGCCGTGCAGCCAAACGCTCGAGCGGCTTCGACCTTGTCCGCCGGGACCTGACGAATACCAAGGTTGGTCAGCCGCACCAGTGGCGCGACGGAAAAGATGATGGTGACGATCACACCGGGGACGTTGCCGATACCAAAGAGCATCACCACCGGCACCAGGTAGACGAACGCCGGCAGTGTTTGCATGGTATCCAGTACCGGACGGATGATCATTTCCGTGCGATCACTGCGCGCACACAGGATGCCCAGCGGTATGCCGATCACTGCGCAGAACAACAGCGATGTCAGTACCAGGGCCAGCGTGACCATCGCATCGCTCCACACACCGATCAGTCCAAGCCCGGTGAGGGTTGCGACGCTGAAAATGGCGATGCGCTTGCCGCCAATCTGCCAACTGATCAGTCCGGCAATGATGATGAACACCGTCGGCGGAACCGACAGCAGTCCCCACTGCACACCGTCCAGCACTTGATCGACCGGCCAACGGATCGAGCGAAACACTTCCCTGAAGTTATGCACCAGATATTTAAGGGCGGTTTCCACCCAGGATCCCAAAGGAATATTTAAACTTTGGAAAGGATCTAGAAAGTTGAAGTCTGACATGGTGCTACCTCGCCCTCAGAAGCGGTAAATCAATTCTGATTATTCGCAGTTCAGCTATTACACAGACAGCTCAGAAGATGGCCTTGCGAAATCGAACCTTTATAAAGGCCAACTTCATCCACCACCGGCATGGGAGTTGCCGAGGCGGCAACCAGATGAAAGATGTCGCGAAGAGACGCTTCCGCTTTAATCGGTATTTGCCCGCCCGGTATATAAGCGACATTGCAATCCTGTTGCGCGATATCACCCGCTTTCAGAATGCGACTGGTGTCGAAACCATTAAAGAAATCACGCACATATTTATTCACCGGGTTGCACAGAAGTTCACGCGGCGTGCCGATTTGCACCACGCGCCCGCCTTCCATGATCGCAATGCGGTGACCGATGCGAACCGCTTCTTCAATATCGTGGGAGATAAAAATGATCGTGCGATCCTGCTCGGCCTGGAGCTTGATCAGTTCGCCCTGCATCTCGCTGCGAATCATCGGATCGAGTGCCGAGAACGCTTCGTCCATCAGCAGAATGGCGGGATCATTGGCCAGCGCGCGGGCCAGGCCGACACGTTGCTGCATGCCGCCGGAGAGTTGGTGAGGAAAGCTCAGTTCCTGCCCCGAAAGTCCGACCTGCTCCAGTGCGCCCATCGCGCGGCAGTAGCGTTCTTTCTCGCTGACACCGCTGATTTCCAGACCGAAGCTAACGTTGTCGATGACACTCATGTGCGGCATCAAAGCAAACGACTGGAAGACCATGCCCATGTCTTTGCGGCGAACCTGCAACAAGTCCTTGTCGCCCAGACCGGTGATTTCCTTGCCATTGAGAAAGATCTGGCCGGAGGTCGGTTCGATCAGCCGGTTGAACAATCGGACCATGGTCGATTTGCCCGAACCGGACATACCCATGATCACGAAAATCTCACCGCGGCGAACAGAGAAGTTGGCATCAAAAACACCAATCGCCTGACCGGTCTTTTTGAATACTTCTGCTTTTGATGCGCCTTCTTTAACCATTTTCATGGCAAGTGCTGGCTGCGTACCGAAGACTTTGAAAACATTCTTTACGCAGATGATCTCGTCGGAACTTGTCATACCTTGCCTCCTTCGCATCGTGCATCTTTCGCATTAAGCGACAGGCAAACGAGCAAAAATAATTGTAAGCGGCAGCGGTAATGAATAGATGTCTTCACGACGGGCTTCCTTTTATTATTTTTGAGGTCCCAGGAAAAAGGGATGTTTCAAATCTATTAGCATCACCCCGCTTAATCCAACTACATTTACAGGGGCAATTCGATAACGTCGGGTTATCGGTTGCGACGGCTGCCACTGCCGAGTGCCGCGTCAGCACCATGAGCGACCGGGTCTATCCCCACAGCGACGCTCGCGTAGCCCTCCCCGCACGGTTCCGTTACCCTCCTCGCGCTTCGTTGGGGAGCTGTATCGTTAGGAGAGTGTACGAATGAGCAAGCATGTCGACCCTGACACCATCCTGCTGAAAATGCCGTCCTTGAGGGCTGTGAAGGCATTTGTCGCCGCGGCCAAATACGAAAGCTTTACCCGTGCGGCCGAGGCGTTGTGCGTTTCCCAAGCCGCCATCAGCCGGCAGATCCGTGAGCTGGAAAGCTATCTGGGCGCGCAGCTGTTTACCCGGGTCGGTCGTGCGGTGGAACTGACGGCCGCCGGCGCGGTGTTCTTCGATGCCGCGCAGCTGTCGTTCGTCAACATCGCCCAGGCTGCCGAACGCATCCGCAGCAGTCAGTCGACCAAGAAGGTCCTCACCGTTTGTTGCTCGCCGGCCTTTTCCGCGCTGTGGCTGTCGAATCATCTGCAGGAGTTCTTCGCCCAGTGCCCGGACATCGAACTCAACCTGATCACCACGCAGAACTTTCTGACCATGGAACCCGGTGTGCAGCCGGACATCTTCATCACCAAGATTTCGCGCATCCGTGACGGTTATAGAAGCTACCCGTTGTGCCACGACGTGATTTACCCGGTGTGCACCCCGCAGTATCTGGAGAAACACCCGGAAATTTCGACGATCGAAGGCGTGCGCGATTCGGCCCTGCTCAATCTGAGTCCCTATGGCCGCTCGCAAGTCGCCGAGCATGTCGACTGGGGCGTGTGGCTAGCGTTTCAGGCCATCGATATCGATGACCGTCCGCCGAACAGTCCGCAGATCTTCAATGCCAACGACTACAACCTGCTGATCAGCATGGTCCTGACCCATCAGGGCATTGCGTTGGGCTGGAATCACTTGGTCACGGGATTGGTGCAGCAAGGCCTGTTGGTGCGACCGATCGAGCAGCAGGTGCAATTGCGCAACAGTTGGCACTACCTGAGCTGTCGCGAAAGCTCCGAAAACGAAGATGAACTGCGGCGTTTTCGCGAATGGATTCTGGCGAAGTTTCCCCGCCGTTAATCCAGCCTGCACAAGCGTCGGGCGATTTGGTTATCAATAGCCCGACGAAAATGTTGCTAGAGCGGCACCCTCCCCCTGGCTCATTGTTGAGCCGCGCCGGCCATGATCGGTTCGGCTCAACTCACAGGAAGGGATTGTTGAATGTCACTCTTCGAATTCTGTCGCGACTTTGATTTCCTCGATGCCCCGTTCAAGACCCGTGCAATCGTGCAAGACAGTCTGCTGGATATCGTCGGCGTCATGGCCGGCGCGGCCAGCAATGACACCAGTATCGCGATGCGGCGTTTTGCCGAACAGCATTACCCGGCGGGCGCTTACAGCAGTCGCCTGATCTTTGCCGGGCAGCGTGTCAATGTGCTTGGTGCGGCTTGGGCCGGAGGTTTCAGCGCTGACAGCCTCGACGCCCATGAAGGCCACTTCAAATCCAAGGGGCACGCCGGAGCGACCGTTGTTCCCGCCGTACTTGCCCTCGCCGATGCGCTGCATCATCAAAGCCAGTCGATCAGCGGCCATGAACTGCTCACCGCCCTGTGCATCGGTTATGAAACGGCACTGCGGGCAGGTTCGGCCTTGATGGCGACCTCGCCGACTTATCACGCATCGGGTGGTTTTTCCGCGCTGGGCGTTGTCTGCGCCGGGGCACGCTTGCTGGGCTTTGATGAACCGTCCTTTCGCCATGCCTTGGGCATCGCCGAGTACTTCAGCGCACGCTGTCCAATGATGCGCGTGGTGCAAGCGCCGACCATGCTGCGCGATGCCCACGGTGCAGGGGCATTTGCCGGATTGAATGCGCTGCTCATGGCCCGGGAAGGCATCACCGGTGCACCGGCAGAAACGGTTGAAGACGTCACCGTCGCCGAATACTGGAACGACATCGGTGCACGCTGGGAGATCGACAGTCAGTACTTCAAACCCTGGCCAGTTTGCCGCTGGGCACAACCGGCGCTGACCGCCATGCTCGATTTGCTGCGGGAAACCCCTGAGCTTGATACGGATTCGATTGAAACCGTTCGCGTGGAAACGTTCTACGAGTCGATGTGTTTACAGGGCCACGTGCCGAGTGATGCCGACCAGGCGCAGTACGCCTTGGCCTTCCCGCTGGCAGCACTGATTGTGCGGGGCAAGGTCGGTCCGGAGGAAGTCACCGGGGCGGCGATTTTTGCCGAAGACATTCTGGCATTGAGCCGCCGTATCGAAGTCGTCGAAGCCGCCGATATCTCGGCCCGCTTTCCCGCCGAAATTCTCTCCAGATTAACCATTACGCTGAAGAACGGTGCCGTGCTGGTGAGTCCGGTCACCGCCGCGCGGGGCGATCCCGAAACGGCTTTGAGTGCTGAAGAGCTGAGCCAGAAATTTGATCTGTTCGCCAGCGGTCTCGGTGTAGAGCGCAGTGCCGAGGTGAAAACAGCGATCAAACACATCGCTCAATCCAGTTGCGCCATTACTGCTTTGGAACTGATTTTTCACGAAGTCCCACCACTCCAGTCAGGCCTGCATCGATAACGCCAACACATGAATTGCCCACAGCAAATGTCGTTTGTGACGTCTGTCTTCGGCCATATAGGCTGAGACCCATGTCGCCTATGGGAGGATAACAATGAACTATAAAGAAAGCGTTTTTGACCTGATTGCACAGCGTAAAGCCTGGCACTCGCTGCCAGGCGCTCTTTACAGCAATGAAAGCGTTTACCGTCAGGACCTTGAGCAGATCTGGCACAAGGACTGGATCTTCGCCGGCCACACCTTTGAAATCACCAAGCCGGGGCAGTATTTCACTCTACAGATCGGTGACTATCCCGTCGCAGTGGTACGCGGCAAAGACGGCGAGGTCCGGGCATTCCATAACGCCTGCCGTCACCGTGGCGCAAAAATCTGCGAGGCCGATCACGGCAAAGTGGCGAAGATGGTTTGCCCGTATCACAAGTGGACGTACGAGCTGGATGGCAACCTGTTGTTCGCCGGCAACATGGGCCAGGATTTCGACAAATCCCAATACAGTCTGAAAAGCGTTCACTGCGAGATCGTCGATACCTACATTTATGTCTGCGTGGCCGCCAAGGCTCCTGATTTCGAAGGTTTCCGCAAAGCCGTCAGCCCTTTCATCGCGCCGCATTACCTTGAAAACTGCAAAGTGGCGTTCGAATCGAACATCATCGAGAAAGGCAACTGGAAACTGGTCTTCGAAAACAATCGCGAGTGCTATCACTGCGACGGCTCACACCCGGAGCTGCTGCACTCGTTCGTCGATAACCTTTCGGTGGGCGGCGTCAGTGGCGAAGATGATCCAGAGCTATCGGCTTACTGGTCCAAGTGCGAAAGCGCCGGGTTACCAAGCCGTCTGGTGATGGATATCAATGGTCAGTTCCGCATGACCCGTATTCCGCTGTCATCCGGTGCCGTCAGCTACACCATGGACGGCAAACCGGCCGTTGCCGGTCGCCTGGACAAGACGGCTGAAACGGACATCGGTGCGCTGCTGTACTTCCACTACCCCTCCACCTGGAATCACTTCCTCGGTGACCATGCGCTGAGCTTCCGCGTTCTGCCAATCAGCGCCACGGAAACATTGGTCACCACCAAATGGCTGGTACCCGAAAGCGCAGTGGAAGGCGTTGATTACGATCTCGAGCGCCTGACCAAGGTCTGGATTGCCACCAACGATCAGGACCGCACGTTGGTCGAGGGCACCCAGCGTGGCGTGACCTCGCCGTCGTACGAGCCGGGGCCTTATTCGGAAACCGCCGAGACTGGCGTTTGTCAGTTCGATGACTGGTATTGCGCGACCATGATGGATCGGCTCAAAGGCCCCATCCCGTTGAAGTCTGTTGGCTGATCTGCGTTCTCCTCACCAGTTCCACCCCTCCTCCTTTCAGCATCCCGACGGATGCTGGAGGGACTCTTTCGTCTCGATAAGCTGTTGTTCCGGCTGGTAACCGAAAAAAGCCGGGAGACACCGATAAGGATGTCCGCATTAATGAACTCCTCGACGTCATCCCTGGCAGCTTATACAAACCACGGCGAACGCGTGTCGACGCGCATTGTATTTTTGATCACCGGCATTGTGATGTCGGCCTGGGCGCCACTCGTGCCGTTAGTCAAAGCGCGTACCGGACTGGACGACGGTGGACTGGGCCTGTTGTTGCTGGGGTTTGGTATCGGCTCGATCGTCGCCATGCCGTTTGCCGGTTACCTGACTGCACGTTTTGGCTGCCGGCCAGTGATCATCTGCTCAACTATCGCGTTGTGTTCGGTGCTGCCGATGCTGAGCCATCTGACATGGCTGCCGGGGCTGACGCTTGCGGTGCTGGGGTTCGGCGCCAGCATGGGCATGCTCGATTGCGCGATCAATATCCAGTCGATCATTGTTGAAAAGAACAGCGGCGAAACCCTGCAATCTGGGTTCCACGGGCTCTACAGTGTCGGCGGTATCGCCGGTGCCGGGGCCATGACGGCGATGCTCAGCCTGGGTCTGGATCCGCTACTGTCGATACTTTGTCTGGTGGCGATCATCCTCGCCGCACTGTACAAGGCTGCGCCAGGCTTACTGACCTATGGCACGGAAAGAGACGGCCCGTTGTTGGCGATACCACGGGGGATCGTGCTGCTGTTGGGCAGCCTGTGTTTCATTGTTTTCCTGACGGAAGGCGCCATGCTCGACTGGAGCGCGGTTTTTCTCGCCTCGCAACGCGCAATGGAACCCAGCTACGCCGGTTTGGGTTATGCCAGCTTCGCGGCGGCGATGACGCTCGGGCGCCTGACCGGAGACGCCATCGTCAGCCGACTGGGTGGCGTTCGCGTGGTAGCGCTGGGCGGGGTCTGCGCGGCGGCGGGCATGCTGGTTTCGCTAGTATTCGATAGTTGGCAGGCGGCATTGCTGGGCTATGCCTTGGTCGGTATCGGATGCTCGAACATAGTCCCGGTGCTGTTTACGGCGGCGGGCCGGCAACAGCGCATGCCCCAGCGCACCGCGATTCCGGCGATCATCTCGATGGGCTACGCCGGCATTCTCATGGGCCCAGCGTTCATCGGCATGGTTGCGCATCTCAGTACGCTGGTGGTCGCATTGGGTGGCTTGGTTTTCCTGTTGTTGTTTGTCAGTTACGCCGCGAGATTTTTGAAGGCCTGATGCGCCGGTCACAAGCCTTTGGAACATTGATCGGCTTGAAGGAAATCTTTTAGCGAAGCCTGATAAATGGCCAGTGGTCGTTTCTCTGGCTCAAACAGCGCAAACGGAATCATCACGAGGTGTGAAACGGTTGTGGCGCTTACTGAGTAAGTTCTTTGCCTGCAAAAGCCGTTATCTTTATTCAGAATGAAATCAAACTTGAACAGGTCTGGCCTCGTACACCAACTCGGAATCAAACCGAAACTCAACCCCGTCAAATACTCTTGTGTGCAAGCGCCACCCAATGAAAATTCCGAGATTTTTATTTCCAGTGCAGGGGGGCTTGAGGCGGTAGGTCTGGAGCTGAGATCCTGTGCATTTGGAATCATGTTCTTTGTCAGCGCATAGGCGTCTTTGCCAAGGCGACTGTTTTTCCAGGGAGAGTCTATTTCGTAGCTGAAGCTGGAGATGATTTCCTGGGTTGCGGTTCCAGCGTGTTCGTTGATTGTCGGCACGGTCGCATAGGAGGTACATCCTGAACACAGCATCGCAACACTGACAACAACACATCCATGAGCTATTAAGCGGCGCATTCTAAATTTCAGTCCCCACTATTGATCAGCCATTGCACTGGCGTTTTTCTGGCCTGCTTCGGCCAGCTTCTTTTGCACATAAAAAAGCATCAGCACCGAGTTTCTCTGAGCCTGCCGAGACTGTTGTTCGAACAACGCCACAAGCTCTTCTTCACGCTTGCACCCAGCATTGACATTGCCCTTTGCAAATTCGCAGGTACCGTATTGGCCCCAGCCTTTGCGGGCCTCATCGGTATCTCGGGCGGGATACACCCAATACGATTTCCATGCGCCGTCGACGACAGGTTTACCGGCCGCGTCTATCTGCTCTATCGCTTGCAAGGTTGCTGTGGCAGCGGCGTCCAGAAAACGTCGAGGGTTGGCATCGGCTTTATCCGCCTCATCACGAAGTGCCTGACACTGCAAGTCAGACAAGTCGAACACCGGCAGGGCTTCAATGCTCTCGAACTCATCAAACGGATCGGCAGGATTGCCCGGTAACTTTGCGTGGTAAGCCGGCACCACATGGCCGGGGACGCTCATGTCCTGTATGTAATGCAAAACCCTTCCTGCTTGCTCGTAGACCTCAACCGGGTCGGCATCAGGTTTATCCAGCAGCTCGTTCAGTTTCTCTATGCGTTTGCTGAAAATCGCGTCCAGATTGCGCTCGACGAACCAGAATGGCTCAAGCTTTTCGTTGCGGTTGTAGAAATGCCAGTGGGTGGCGCGCTGAAGGATCGTCAGCGGGCTTGAGTCTTCTGCATCCGTTCCTTTAGCCAACGCCTCGCCCAACTGCACAGGTAGCTTTACTCCGGGGCAGCGCTGAAACGCCTGCGCTGCTTTTAGCGCGTAGGCCGAATGCAGCTCGGGGGTAAAGGCCATGGCCGGGGTTGAGGGGTTGAACAGCAGTGACAAGCCCAGTACTGCCCAGTAACGAATCGGGGCTGAACGGTCTACAGGGGTGGCTTCCATGCTGTTGCTCTCCATAAACCCGCGTGATTGCGGGAGACTTGCGTTGCGACGCTAATTTAGCATCCGTTAAGGCAGGCCGCTAAGGCCTCTTTCAGTGAGGGTTTTCGCCCACGCTGACCTTGATCGGAGTTGCTTGGGAAATCTTGTGCTGCCGGGTCGCCTGCCAACACAGTAACGAGCCCACCGTCACCAGCACGGCGCCCTGCCAGAATTGCATCTGCAAACTCACGCCCAGCCACACCGCGGCGAACGCCGACGACAGCACGGGCGCGGAGTAGGACGCGGTCGCCAGCAAGGTCAGGTTTCCGCGCAGAATGCCGATGTTCCACAGCGCGTAACCGCCAGCCATGGCGATTCCGGCTGCCAGCAGCTCCAGGGAGTTTTCCCAAGTGAATGGCGGAATCTGTTCCTGGCTGACGTACCACTTCGCCCACAGCACCACGGACGTCAATACGAAAAACAGCACCACCAGATTCTGCCCACCTGCATAGCGACGCGTGACATTGCAATACAGCGCAAAGGTGATCGCACAGGTCAATGCCAGGCTGTAGCTCAGCGGGTTGGACTGAACATTGCGCACAATCCCCGGCAGCGATAAACCCTCGCCACTGACCACCCACAAGATGCCGAAAATCGCCAACGCAGAGCCTGGAATGATGAACCAGCGGGTTTTCTGCCCGTTCATGACGATCGCCAGCACCACGGTCAGGCACGGCCACAGATAATTGACCACGCCCAGTTCGATGGCTTGATGACGATCACTGGCGAAACCCAGCGCCAACGACAGGCACACCTCATAAGCGACGAACAATGCGCTGCCGAGCAGCAGATAGAGCCTGGAAGTCGAGCGAATCCGCGGGCGGCCAAGGAACACCAGCAACAGCATGGCGCCCAGCGAATAGATCAACGCAGCGCCCCCTAGCGGACCGAAGTGCTCGCTGACGCCCCTGATCAATCCGGCGGCGGTACTCCACAAAACGATCGCCACCAAACCACACGCTGTGGCTGCCCGCTCACCTTTGATCAGCATCATGACTCCTGGCACAAAATGGCAAACCGACCGCACAGGCTAACCAGCGCAAGAGGATCAATAAAGGAACATTTTTGCTGTGCAAACGATGAGCTGTCGTTATGTCACGACCTTGATTGACCTGCGTCCAACTGTCGCAGCAAACAGCCATTGGAAAATTCCGTACAAGCCTTAGAATCCGCGCGCTCTTGCAGTCGCCGGATCTGGCGACCGAAACGTATCCAACCGCCCTGCCCGTCTGGCAGGCGCCCGCACCACACACCCCGGCTTGGCAATCGCATGCGCAGAGCCGCACGTTGCGCTGTTCGATCTCTAGAGGTTTTTATGTCTCCGCGTTTGCTGGCCATGGCGCTGGCGCCCCTGCTCGGGCTGTTCATTGTTGCGCTGGGCAACGGTTTCATGTCATCGCTGACCACCCTTCGCCTGGACGCTGCCGGTGCGTCGACCACGATGATCGGTATCGTTTCATCGGCCTACTTCATCGGTCTGACTTTGGGCGCCGTTTTCAATGACCGCTTGATTCTGCGCATCGGTCATATCCGCGCCTACGGCAGCTTTGCCTCGCTGATCGCCGTGACCATCCTGCTGCAGGGCTTGTTCTATGACACTTGGGGCTGGTTCGCCCTGCGCCTGATCAACGGCTGGGCCACGGTCGGCGTATTTCTGGTGATCGAAAGCTGGCTGCTGCTGGCGGGCGACGCGAAGATTCGCGGGCGCTTGCTCGCGTTGTACATGATCGTCTTGTACGGCGCCGGTGTGTTGGGGCAGGCAACGTTGGGCAAAATCACCGGTTTGAGCGACAGCGCACCGTTCATGGTCGCCGGCATGCTCGCTTCTTTGTCGGTGCTGCCGATCGTGATCCTGCCGCGCGTGTCGCCATTGCTCGATCAGGTTGAACCGCTCAAGCCACGGCAACTGCTGGGCGTGACGCCGACCGGACTGGTCGGCTGTTTCGGCTCGGGGGTGACCATCGCGGCGATTTACACCTTGCTGCCGCTGTACCTGCAACGCAGCGGTCTGAATGTCGGTGAAGTCGGCAGCATGATGGCCTGGACGATCCTCGGCGCGATGCTCCTGCAATACCCGGTCGGGCGTTGGTCCGACCGCAAGGATCGTTTGCAGGTTCTTACTCTTTTGACGGTGGCGTGCACACTGCTGTCGCTGCTGATCGTGCTGCTACCGCTGTCCTCGACGATGCTCGCGGTGATGTTGTTTCTGCTTGGCGGTGGTGTGTTCGCGCTTTACCCGGTCGCGGTCAGCCACGCCGCCGACCGCGCCCCGGCCGAAGCCTTGGTGCCGATGATTCAGGGCCTGTTGCTGATCAACTCACTGGGCTCGGCGATCAGTCCGATGATGATCTCGCCGGTGATGAATTCGTTCGGTGCCAATGGTTTGTTCTGGGTGTTTGCACTGGTCAATCTGTGCATGGTCACCTTCTTCCTGTGGCGCCGTGGCAAACGCCCGGTTCCGGCCAATCCCGCGCCGTTTGCAGCGGCAGCCACGTTCTCGCCGACAGGTGCGGAATTGCGAGTGACCGAAGATTTGCGTCAAGCGGTGCAAGAGCATCCGCCGATGGTTGATGCACTGAGCGGCGAGCCTTCGCCGCAATGTGAGACGCGCTGAGGGTTGCGCCAGTCTGCGCCAAGCGCAGGCTGGCTCGCAGCACTATTCAGATTCGTGGGTGATATCCACGAGCGGAATCGGCTCGATCGCCCAAGCGCGAATCTGACGACGTTCGGGGCTGGGTACTGCACAGGCCTGGCGTCCGGTGAAGGTTCGCGCAAGACGCTCTTCATCGATGCGCCAGCCGCGCAACTCCAGTGCCTGCACGCCTTTGCGAAAAGCAATCTGCAGCGCATCGGATTTCAACGAAACCTCCTGCTGGAAAGAGTCCGGCACACGTTCGGGCCGGACGTTTTTCAGCACAGCGTGATCTTGTTCGAAGATGCGAATATTGCTCGCAATAAACCTGCGATCCAGCAGTCGGGTGCGCAGGAACGTTCTGCCCATCATCCACCAAGTGCGCGTGCGGTTAGCGTCAATCGGGACATGCGCCGAGACGATGTAGATTCGCCAGCCATTCGGCAACTCAAGCTCAAGCGTGGTGCACGGACCCGAGAGGTGAAACCCCGGAACAGTGGCGACGCTGACAAACTCAGTGGAGGATTTACGCCTCAACAGACCTTTGCGCGCCGGCCTGCGCATGAGCATTTGGGCGCTGCCGCTCCACGCATCGCTGTCGACCTCGAATGATTCAATCTCGGGGTGATCCGGATCGCCGAAGGTTGAACCATGGACAAACGGTGCGTGCGCGAAGTCCAGGCCGTTTTCGATAATACGGTCCCAACTGGCCTGCCAGTCAAAGTGGCCCGAGACCACGCGGATGGCGGGATCGTCGATCCAGTCGAGCATGGGCAACGGTGGGCGCTCAGACTCCGGCAGATCACCTAAAAACGCCCAGATCCAGCCATATCGCTCCAGTGTCGGGTACGCATCGACGCGGGCCTTGGCGGGAATCCGCAGGTCCGGCTGCGCCGGTATCAGCGTGCAAACACCATCAGCGCCAAACCGCCAGCCGTGATAGGGACACTGCACGCTGTTGTCGACCTTGGTGCCGGCGGACAGCGAACCGCCGCGATGCACGCAAATATCCGAGAGCACATGAGCGACACCCGCGTCATCGCGGAACGCAACGAAGGGTTGTCCGAGCAATTGAACCGGCATCAATCCATCAGTCAGCTGTGACGATGGGAGAACGACATACCAGAGGTTTGTGAGCATGGGGGGCGTGTGATCCGTCAGTACGGTAAGCTCATGTCAGAGAAACCTGACATTCAAACTAGATCAGGCGGCGCTGATTCGACAATCAGCCAAGCACTTTATAGATCTCTGCAACTACCTGAGTCGTTGCGGCTTCGATGGTTCCTTCGTTACGGCACAACACCCAGCCGTGATCGGCAACCGCCTGCTCGAACATCTCGCTACACACGACGTGCTCGGCGTGTCTCTGGATTACTGTGCCGCCTAGTCCACGCGATCGTGCCGTCGCCCTCGCCCATGAAATATCCGGCGCAGTGACAACGCCGACATGCAGATCCGGCACGCGCACGCCTCGCTGCATGTTCAACTGCAGAATCTCGGCAAACGGCACGCTGTGGCGAAATGCGGCATCCGACGGATACCAGCGATCGATCAGGATGATGCTGTCCAGCGGCTGTTTGGGCAGCACCCGCTCAGAAATCCAGCGTCGGCTATCCGCAAGGCGCTGACACACCGCCCACTCCAGTTCCCGCGAGGGATGTCTGGCGAGCTGGTTGACCAGGGCCATGGTTTCGCCGCGGTATGGATCGCTTTTTCTCTCGCACAGCCGAATGACTTTCTGGTTGTTTGCCCGCAGTGCGGCGGTAACGGCCTCCAGCAGTGTGGTTTTGCCGGTGCCCTTGGGCCCATCCAGAGAAATAAACAGCGGCAGCTTCATGGTTCACGCAACGATTGAGACATTGCCGAGCACTCTAACCTCATTTGCGCATTTCGATGAGCTGATCCCTGCCCTTTGCCTACACTTGCTTGCCAATGATGTTTAGCCCTCTGCCAAAGGAGTCACCATGTCCAAGCTCTATCCGAGCATCGATCCCGAGGGATTGGTCGAGTATTCCGTGGTCTACACCGACCGCTCGCTGAACCACATGTCGCAGTCCTTTCAAGGCGTGATGAAGAACATTTCCACGACCCTGAAACAGGTCTACCACGCCGAGGCGGTGGCGGTGGTTCCGGGCAGCGGCACGTTCGGCATGGAAGCGGTGGCGCGGCAGTTTGCTACCGACCAGCAATGTCTGGTGCTACGCAACGGCTGGTTCAGTTATCGCTGGAGCCAGATTCTGGAGATGGGCAACATCCCGGCGGCCACTACGGTGCTCAAGGCCGGGCCGGTCGAGACGGGTCGCCAGGCAGCCTACGCCCCGCCGCCGCTGGACGAGGTGCTTGCCGCCATCGCGGCGCAGAAACCGAAAGTCGTCTTCGCGCCCCACGTTGAAACTTCATCCGGAATCCTCCTGCCCGACGAGTACCTGAGGGCCGTCGGCGACGCCGTGCATGCGGTGGGTGGTCTGTTCGTACTGGACTGCATCGCCTCCGGCACGATTTGGGTGGATATGCACAAATGCGCCGTCGACCTGCTGATCAGTGCACCCCAGAAAGGCTGGAGCGCCTCCCCTTGCTGCGCGCTGGTGATGTTCAGTGCTGCGGCGCTCGAGCGTATCGAACAGACGCAAAGCAGCAGCTTCGCCTGCGACCTGAAAAAGTGGCTGCAGATCATGCAGGCCTACGAACAGGGCGGACATGCCTATCACGCGACCATGCCCAGCGATTCCCTGGCGCGGTTCAACGAGGTGATGAAAGAGACGCAAGCCTACGGTTTCGACAAGGTTCGCGATGAACAACAGGCGCTGGGCGATCGGGTGCGTGCGCTGTTGACCGGCAAAGGCATCAAAAGTGTGGCCGCTGCGGGCTTTCAGGCCCCTGGTGTTGTAGTGAGCTACACCGATGATGCCGATATCAAGAGCGGCAGGAAATTTGCCAATCACGGCCTGCAGATCGCTGCCGGCGTGCCGTTGCAGTGCGACGAGCCGGCCGACTTCCAGACCTTCCGCCTCGGTCTGTTCGGACTGGAGAAGCTGCAGAATATCGAGCGTACGGTCAGCCTGCTTGAGCAGGCACTAAATGAGGTGATGGTTGACTGATACCCAATGGTGCCCGCAGCAGATTCCGAACGTTTGAACTCGAGAAGGGCATCACGGCGAGCGCCCTTCTTTCATCGAGGCTCTTTTCAGTGGTCTGTCGGCTAGTTGGCCCCAGGGCCAATCAGCGAGCTTTCAATCTGCACGCCGGGCATCATTTGCTGCAAACCTGCGATCAGCTTGTCCCCGGCTTCAGTCAAGGCATCAAGCGGCATCGCTGGCAAACTCTCCAGAATGAACCACATGTTCTGCGCATCGACACCGAGGCGGGTTCTGACACCTTGCCGCCAATTCCAGCGGCGGCAGGTCACGCCTTTGTCATCACGCCAGACCACTTCGCCGGCATCCGGATACTCGACAGCAGGAACGCCCTCTTTCATCGTGTCAAACGGCTCGCTGCCATCGGCGACAACAAGCTGCGGTGAGCCTGCATAGGCGTCTATGTTTTCCCCGCCCACCGGAATGGCGTACTCGATACTGATGGCGTTGTAGAGATCGACGATGGGATCGAGGCTCGGCAAGGTCCCGTCACGTAAGACCCTTTTACGCAACGCTTCGGCTGAACAAGGCGTGCGCTGCGGCTTGGCCCCGAACTTTCTGAAGGCGTCGGCCCAGGCGGCAAGGTGAGCGTCTCCCCAGCTTGGACCACCCGCCTGCACAGCCTTGCAAGCATGATCCAGGGCGGCCCGAGCAACTTCAGGACGGGTGAGTAGTGCAGCTTCCACCACAATGCTCAGGGCCCGGAACTCCGGAGCCAGTTCTGCAACGGCTTGATCAATCAACGGCAGTACGGACTGCATAAAAAACCTCGAGGATTCAAATGGTGTTTCATGCTATCTATCGATGACCGATTTAGTCAATATAATGACCGCCATGATCCACTTCAGTGGCTGAGTCGATTGACGCCACGATCGTTAAGGGCCGAAAATTCCGGCACTTTTTTTCATGAACCTGATCAATGACCATGAATGCCAGCTTGTCGACTACCCCGGGTGCTGATGCTCAAGCCGTCAGCCTGGCCGTTGCGCGGACACTCAAACAAGCCCGCAAGGCACAGAAAATCACGCTGGACGAGCTTTCTCGGCGCTCAGGCGTGAGCAAAGGAATGGTCGTCGAAATAGAAAAATGCACCGCGAATCCCAGTATCGGCATTCTTTGCAAAATCGCAGCCGCGCTGGGCCTGTCGGTTGCCGACATCGTCAATGTGACCGAGGCACCCTCTGCCCATATCATCGAAAGCCAGGATATCCCTACGCTCTGGACCGGTGACCTTGGAGGCACCGCGCGACTTCTTGCAGGAACGTCCGGCCCGAACATGATCGAGTTATGGCGCTGGGAAATGCATCCAGGTGAATCGTTCGCTTCACCGGGGCACCCTCAAGGCACGCTTGAACTGTTCCATGTAGAGAAAGGCACGTTGAAATGCATGATCGGGGAAACAGAGCTGATCATTCCTGCCGGGAGTTCGGCAGTGGCGAAAACCGATGTGCCTCACTCCTATTCCAACGCGGGCAGATCCAAATTGGTGTTCACCATGTCCGTGACCGAGATACATCAGTAGATACCCGACATTCGGGCACAGGCTTCATGACATAACCGTCAGTAGTTGAAGTCGTGCCCCAGCTCATTCTGCATCCACTCCAGAAATCGCCTGACCCGCGGAAAACCGGCGTGCGCTCTCGGGAACACCAGGTGGTGTGCGGTGATCGGGGCACTCAAGCCTGGCGTCACTTCGACTAACGCGCCGCGCGCCAGATAATCCTGCGCAAGCAGCGTGCTTTCCAAGGCGAACCCAAGACCGTGGCTGGCCGCCTCCAATGTCATGTAGGAGCGGTCAAAGCTGAGTGAATAGGGTTTTTCAGGACGCGACAGGCCATGTTGAGCAAACAGCTGCGGCCACTTGATCAGCGTCGCTTCCGACAGGATCAGATTGCAGTCGAGCAGATCCGCGACTGTGCGGATCGGGCGTTGCTGCAGCAGTTTCGGCGACGCCAGCACGGCAATTTTTTCATTGCGCACCGTACGGACTTCGAAACTTGGCCAATTGGGCATGCCGTGACGGATGTCGACATCGATCTTGTCGCGACTGAAATGCAGTGATTCGTAAGAACACGACAGATTGAGCTGGATGTCGGGATGACTCTGGCGAAACTGTTCCAGCCGCGGCATCAGCCACAGCAGTCCGAAGCTGGGCGACGAGTGCAACCGCAGACAATCGAGGCTGACATCGCTGGCGGCACGCTCTGTCGCCACCGCCAGGCTGTGCAGGATGCCGGACACTTCAGTCAGGTATTGCTCGCCCACCGGCGTCAATGTCACGCCTCTGGCTGTTCTGAGAAATAGCTGACGCCCGATCATCGCCTCCAGCTTGGCCAACTGGTGACTGACCGCTGACGGGGTCAAGTCCAGCAATTCGGCCGCGCGGGCAACGTTGCCGAAGCGTGCCGTTTGCTCAAAGGCCTGAATGGCTTTCAGGGGTGGCAGGGTCGCAGGTGCATCGCCAGATGAACTCATGATGATTGTTTTTCCGCTGCAAGTGGCTTGGGCCGGGCTTATGGCTATTCAAGCATTGGCAGACAGCGCTGGCGAGTGCTGAATTTTTTTCAGCACCCAGTGAGGTTTGCGTTATTGCTCAGGGCCGGTCTGGAGGACAAGCTGAGTCATCGGTTCTTTGCGGACCGAACCCATAAAAACAATTAGAGGAACACCTCCATGCTTCTCCAAGGCAAAGTCGCAATCATCACCGGTGCCGCATCTGCCCGTGGCATCGGCCGCGCTACAGCGACGACGTTCGCACAACAAGGCGCTCGTGTCGTCATTCTCGATCTGGATGCCTCCGCAGCACGCGACGCCGCCGCGTCGTTGGGCGAAGGTCACCTGGGACTGGCGGCTAACGTCGCGGACGAGGCGCAGGTTCAGCAAGCCGTCGCCACCATCATCGAGCACTTCGGGCGCATTGATATCCTCGTCAACAACGCTGGCATCACCCAGCCACTCAAAACCCTCGACATTCGTCCCTCGGACTACGACAAGGTGCTGGACGTCAGCCTGCGTGGCACCCTGCTCATGTCCCAAGCGGTGATTCCGCTTATGCGTCAGCAGGCCAGCGGCAGCATCGTCTGCATGTCGTCGGTGTCTGCGCAACGCGGTGGCGGCATTTTCGGCGGCCCGCATTACAGCGCGGCCAAGGCCGGTGTGCTGGGTCTGGGCAAAGCCATGGCACGGGAGCTGGGCCCCGACAACATTCGCGTCAACTCCATCGCGCCGGGCCTGATCCACACCGACATCACCGGCGGCCTGATGCAGGACGAGCGCCGTCACGCAATCATCGACGGCATTCCGCTGGGTCGCCTGGGTGAGGCGCAGGACGTCGCCAACGCTGCGCTGTTTCTCGCCAGCGACTTATCCTCTTATCTGACTGGCATCACCTTGGATGTGAACGGCGGCATGCTGATTCACTGAGTACTTCTGGGCGGGCCTGTGCGGCCCGTGCGGTTCTGGATCGATGATGCAGCCGGGCCTGATGGCCTGGCGGTCAATAAAAACAAGAGATCAGACCATCATGACTACCCTGTCGCTCGAAGCGGTTTCGACCGTGCGCTCCTCTGCCTATCGCAAAACGGCCTGGCGCCTGATGCCTTTCTTGATGCTGTGCTATTTGTGCGCCTATCTGGATCGGGTCAACGTCGGCTTCGCCAAGCTGCAAATGATGAACG
This sequence comes from Pseudomonas tensinigenes, assembly GCF_014268445.2. Classification (NCBI taxonomy): domain Bacteria; kingdom Pseudomonadati; phylum Pseudomonadota; class Gammaproteobacteria; order Pseudomonadales; family Pseudomonadaceae; genus Pseudomonas; species Pseudomonas tensinigenes. The sequence goes on along the minus strand of NZ_CP077089.1, from coordinate 3,485,993 downwards.
ATCTGGCCCTCAGCGAAACGGTCTACGGACTGGGCGCCGGCGTGTTCTTCATCGGCTATTTCCTCTGCGAAGTGCCCAGCAACATCATTCTGCACAAGGTCGGTGCGCGCGTGTGGATCGCGCGGATCATGATCACTTGGGGCATCGTTTCGGCGCTGTTCGCCTTCGTCGAAACCGCGTGGCAATTCTATGCGTTGCGCTTTCTGCTGGGGATTGCCGAAGCCGGTCTGGCGCCGGGCCTGTTGCTCTACCTCACCTACTGGTTTCCGTCCTACCGTCGGGCACGCATGACGGTGCTGTGGTTCATCGCCATTCCGCTGTCAGGCATGGTCGGTGGTCCGCTTTCCGGCTGGATCATGAACCACTTCGCCGGCGTGCACGGTTGGGCCGGCTGGCAGTGGATGTTCGTTCTGGAGGCGGTACCGACCGTCATCGTCGGGCTGCTGGTGCTGAGCTATCTGAAAGACGGCGTGCATCAGGCCACTTGGCTGAATGACGAAGAAAAAGCCCTGATCACTCGCGAACTGGCCGAAGACGACCAGCAAAAAGTCACCCACGCCTCGGTTGGCGAATTCATTCGCGATCGCCGTCTGTGGCTGCTGGCGGCCATCTACTTCTGCGTGGTGATGGGCCAGTACGCTATCACCTTCTGGCTGCCCACACTGGTGCGCAATGCGGGGGTTTCCGACCCGCTGCACATCGGTTTTATGACCAGCCTGCCCTACCTGTGCGCCATCGTCGCGATGTTGTTGGTGGGCCGCAGTGGTGACAAACATCGCGAGCGCCGCTGGCACCTCATCGTGCCGATGATTGCCGGTGCGATCGGTTTAAGCCTAGCGGCGATGATGGGCGGCAACTCAACGCTGTCGATCCTCAGTCTGTGCCTGGCCGCTTCCGGCATTTTGTCCGCAACGTCGCTGTTCTGGATGCTGCCCACCACGCTGCTCGGTGGGGTGTCTGCCGCCGCCGGCATCGCTGCGGTCAACAGCTTCGCCAATCTCGCCGGGTTTTGCTCGCCTTATCTGATCGGCTGGATCACCACCCTGACCGGCTCCAGCGCCATCGGCATGTACCTGATTACGGGGGTGCTGTTCCTCGGCGCCAGTCTGGTCCTGCGCATTCCCGCCGCCCTGGTCAATCGTTGAGTTAATGGAGTTTCATCATGACGACTAATCTTTCACACGCTGCATCCCTGAGCCTGACAGAGCGCGCGCACAACATTCGCCGCCATGCGTTGCGCATGGGCCAGGTCCAGGGTCAGGGCTACGTCGGCCAGGCTCTCGGCGCTGCCGATCTGCTGGCGGTGTCTTACTTTCATGCGATGAATCATCGCCCCGCAGACCCTGAATGGGAGCAGCGCGATCGCTTCTACCTCTCCATCGGTCACTACGCCATTGCGCTGTACGCAGCGCTGATCGAAGCCGAGATCATCCCGCTCGAAGAGCTGGAAACCTACGGCTCGGACGACAGTCGCCTGCCGATGTCGGGCATGGCCGCCTACACCCCGGGCATGGAAATCACCGGCGGCTCGTTGGGTCAGGGGCTGGGCATCGCTGTCGGTGCCTGCCTGGGCCTCAAGCGCAAAGATTCGCCCTCCTTCGTCTACAACCTGCTGTCCGATGGCGAGTTGAACGAAGGCTCGACCTGGGAAGCGGTGATGTCGGCTTCGCACTGGAAGCTCGACAACCTGATCGCCATCGTCGACGTCAACAACCAGCAAGCTGACGGTCACTCCAGTGAAATCCTTTCGTTCGAACCCATCGTCGATCGCTGGCAGGCGTTTGGCTGGTTCACCCAGCGCGTCGACGGCAATGATCTGGAGGCGCTGGTCAGCGCATTCGATGCCGCGCGCAATCATTCTGGCAGCCAACCAAGAGTGATCATCTGCGACACCAAAATGGGCAAAGGCGTGCCCTTCCTGGAAACCCGCGAGAAAACCCACTTCATCCGTGTGGAAGAGCACGAATGGGACCTGGCGCTGCGCAATCTTGAAGAAGGAAAAAACCAATGAACAACGCCGTCAAAACACCCATGCCGACTGCCGAGCCGAGCAAGAAACGCCTGACCACGTCGGCGATGATCGCGTCCATCGCTTCTGAGGGCCAAGCCACCAAAGCCGCGCCTTTCGGTCATGCGCTGGCGGCGCTGGCTGATCAACGCCAGGACATCGTCGGCCTGTCCGCCGACCTGTCCAAATACACCGACCTGCACATCTTCGCCAAGGCCCACCCGGACCGGTTCTATCAAATGGGCATGGCCGAACAACTGCTGATGAGTGCAGCCGCGGGCATGGCCCGTGAAGGCTTCGTCCCCTTTGCCACGACCTATGCGGTGTTTGCTTCGCGGCGTGCCTATGACTTCATCTGCATGGCCATCGCCGAGGAAAACCTCAACGTCAAAATCGTCTGCGGCCTGCCCGGTCTCACCACCGGATACGGCCCCAGCCACCAGGCCACCGATGACCTGGCCATCTTCCGTGCCATGCCCAACCTGATGATTGTCGACCCCTGCGATGCCCTGGAAATCGAACAGGCCGTACCAGCGATCGCCGCGCATCAAGGGCCTGTGTACATGCGTTTGCTGCGCGGCAACGTACCGCTGGTGCTCGACGAGTACGGCTATCAGTTCGAGATCGGCAAAGCCAAAACCCTGCGCACCGGTAACGATGTGCTGATCATCTCCACCGGCCTGATGACCATGCGTGCACTGGAAGCCGCCAAGGAACTGCAAGCCGATGGCGTGGATGTCGCCGTACTGCACGTACCGACGATAAAGCCGCTGGATGAGCAAGCCATTCTTGCCGAAGCACGCAAATCAGGTCGTTTGGTGGTCACCGCAGAAAACAGCTCGATTATTGGTGGTCTCGGTGAGGCCGTCGCTGGTGTGCTGCTGCGTAACGGGGTCACGCCAGCGTTCAGGCAGATCGCCTTGCCGGACGCGTTTCTGGACGCGGGTGCTTTGCCGACACTGCATGATCGTTACGGCATTTCTACCCAGGCCGTCTGCGCGCAGATCAAGCTCTGGCTGGACCGCTGACCGATCAGGGCGCTTATGGACAAGCGCCCTACAACTCGCGGACAACGAACAACTTGTACGATGTCCTATCACAAGGTATTACTACATCTCCCCGAAAAAAAATAAAACCACGGAGATCGCTACATGGACTCATCCCTGTCCGCTCGACCTGAAAGCCCTGACCGAGCGCAAGGCAATACCCGCCGCAGCTTCCTGAAAAAATCCCTCGCTGTTTCCGCCACGCTCGCCACCGTCGGCAGCACCGCACTGACGCGGATCGCCGAGGCCGCCGAACCCTTGAGTCAGCGCTACCCAGATCCGCTGATTCATATCCTCGACGACAGCTTCCTCGAACTACGTGTTTTCAACGCCAGTGTTGAAAAACTTGCCACCGGCATGCGCTGGGCCGAAGGACCGGTCTGGGTCGGTGATGGCCGCTATTTGCTGGTCAGCGACATCCCCAACAATCGCATCATGCGCTGGGACGAAATCACCGATACCTTCAGCGTGTACCGCGAACACTCGAACTTTTCCAACGGCATGTGCCGGGATCGCCAAGGGCGGCTGATCGTCTGCGAAGGCTCCACCACCACCAGCGAAGGCCGGCGCGTCACGCGCACCGAAGCCAATGGCACGATCACCGTGCTGGCCGACAGCTTCGACGGCAAACCCTTCAACTCGCCCAACGACATCGTCTGCAAAAGTGACGGATCGATCTGGTTCACCGACCCGCCCTTCCAGACCAGCAATAACTACGAGGGCCACAAAATCACCCCGAGCCAACCCCACGCCGTGTACCGCATCGACGGCGAGAGCAAAAAGGTCACGCGGGTCATCGACGATCTGAACGGCCCCAACGGTCTGTGCTTTTCTCCCGATGAGAAAATACTGTACGTCGTTGAAGGTCGCGCCAAACCCAATCGCCTGATCTGGGCGATTGCGGTGAAGGACGACGGCACACTCGGCGAACGCCGCAAGCACATCGAAGGGCTGGACTATGCCGCGATCGACGGCATCAAGTGCGACGAAGCGGGCAACCTGTGGTGTGGCTGGGGCGGTAATGGTGACCCCAAGGCCGACCTGGAAAAACTCGACGGCGTGCGCGTTTTCAATCCGCAGGGCAAGGCCATCGGGCACATTTCGCTGCCAGAGCGCTGCCCGAATTTGTGCTTCGGGGGACGCGAAGGTAATCGGTTGTTCATGGCCAGCAGTCACTCGATCTATTCACTGTTTGTGAATACCCGTGGGACTACGTTTGCGTTGTAAAAGCGCGGTTCGTCTCGCGACAGTTTCGTGAGTATCCAAACGATAGTCTGCCGCGCATCCAAGGGTGCGCGGCATTCAAGCCCGGTTACTGTCCCGCCTCGCCGGACCTTGTGAAGCGTCCCTAATGTCAGACACCCCAAGATTGTGTTCGGAATTGATAAAAGTCTTTCCCGGATTCGCGTCTGTTTGCGCAAAACCCTCAAGCCTAAAGTTCGTCCTGCCAGCAACATCAAACTTACTTTAGGAAATCTCATCATGAAAACTGCAATGATCATCGTCGCACTTTTGGGCTTCAGCTCTGTGGTAGCGGCACAGGACGGGACTGCAAAAACTCAACAGGTCGAACAATATGCCTACGACAGCCACCTCGATGTCGCCAAGGTCATCTCTGAAGACCCGGTGCCGGATGTTTGCGCAGTGGTAACGACGCACATGACCTACCAGGATTCGCAAGGCAAACGCCACGTACTGGCCTATAACGTCATGGGCCGTTGCAGCCAGGGCTAAGTCAGCTGTTTGCCGATCATTGCGCCTCGGAGAGTGGTCTCATCGAGGCGCAAATAGCTTTTTTGCTCCGCAGTATTTCAATCGATAAGTTCTTTGGCCGTGGCGGCCAGTTGACTGCCAACCCGATCTTTCAGCGTTTCAATAAACCGGGTGATTTTTGCATCGACAAACTGCCGAGAGGTATAGACGGCGTACACGTTACGCTCATAGGTATGGTAGTCAGGCAAAACCCGCACGAGCCTGCCGGAACGCAGATCATCAATGGCCGTGAACCCGGCCAGCAAGCCAATCCCCGCGCCCTCTCGAATGGCATGTGCCATCGCATCCATATCGTTAACGCTGAAACTTGGCCCTGTCGGGACAAATATCGCGTCCCCTGCCTTGCTTTTGAGTTGCCACTCATCCCGGACATAGTCCACGGTACCCAACAACAGACACTGGTGATCCCGCAGGTCTTCAGGTGTCTCCGGGGCCGCATGCCTAGCCAGGTAATCCGGCGACGCCACCAGCACACAATGGCTGACGCCGATCTTCTGGCTGACATACGCCGAATCGGGTAACGCTCGGGCGATCAGGATCGAGACATCCAGTTGGTCTTCCAAAAGGTTAGGCATGCGTTGCGAGAGCAATAAATCCACCGTCACCTCCGGGAATTGCTGGCGGTATCCCAGCACCGCCCCGGTAACCAGGTGTCGAGCCAGTCCTGGGACGCAATGCACCCGCAGTGTTCCCCGAGGCTCCAGCGCGGCATTGCTGGCTTCGGCTTCGGCACTCTCCAGATCAGCCAGAATCTTCGTGCAGCGCTCATAGAACCGTCGCCCGGCATCGGTGACCGACAGGCGTCGGGTCGAGCGTTGCAACAGGCGCGCATCGAGCACGTTTTCCAGCGCAGAGACAGCACGCGATACGTTACCGACCGTTGAGTCCAGATGATTGGCCACGGCCGTGAAACTGCCCATCTCGACAACCTTTATATACACCGACATGTTCGAAAGCTTGTCCATCGCGACCTTCCTGTAGATCTGACGCTGACCCGTGATAACGCGCATTTTTTCCGGATGCTACACGTTCGGCCCGCGGCTCGATATTACCTCTGGCGACAACAATGATTCCCTCTGGCCCGTCTAAATCAATGGCCCCTCCTTCCATAGACTTGGTTGCACAGGCCGCCTGAACAGGCGCCGGGTTTCATCCGAATCTCTGACAACCAACTGAAGGGCAGATCATGAAAACCTCCTACGACCCGCTTTATCTTTTCATCGGTGGCGAATGGATCAGTGCCGAAGGGCGCGATACTGCCGCCGTCGTCAACCCGGCGACCGGCCGGGAAATCGGCCGCGTCCCGCTCGCCACCGCAGGCGATCTTGATCACGCCTTGGAAGTGACTCGCCTGAGCTTCGAGCAATGGCGCCAGACCGTGCCTGACAAACGCGCCAAGATCCTCAAGTGTGCCGCCGACCTGATCCTCGAACGTGCGCCGCAGATCGCCGCGCAGATGACCCTGGAGGAAGGCAAACCGCTGGGTGAAAGCCTGGATGAAGTGACCCGTGCGGCGGAGTATTTCGAATGGTTCGCCGAAAGCGCCCGGCGTATCGATGGCCGTGTGGTCCCGGCTAACCGGCCAGGCGTGGTGCAACTGGTCAAACGCCAGGCCATCGGCCCAGTGGCCGCATTCACACCGTGGAATTTCCCGGCCATCACCCCGGCACGCAAGCTCTCGGCAGCGCTGGCCGCCGGTTGCAGCGTCATTCTCAAACCCGGTGAAGAAAGCCCTTCCACAGCGCTGGCCCTGGCGCGTGCACTCGACGATGCAGGATTGCCCAAGGGTGTGCTGCAAGTGGTGTTTGGCGTACCGGATCAAGTGTCCAGCCATCTGATCGCCTCGCCGATCATTCGCAAAGTGACCTTCACCGGTTCGGTGCCTATCGGTCGCCTGCTGTCTGCACGCGCTGCCGAAGGCGTGAAGCCCATCACCCTTGAACTCGGTGGACACGGACCGGTGCTGGTGTTCGAGGATGCCGACATTGAAAAAGCCGCAGTCGAAGGCGTCGCCAACCGCTTTCGCGGCACCGGGCAGGTGTGCATTTCATCCACTCGGTTTCTGATCCAGCGTGGCGCCTATCAAGCCTTTGTCGATCACTTTGTCGCGGCGACCCAAACCCTGAGAATCGGTGACGGCCTGCATCCGGATACTCAGGTCGGACCTTTGGCCAACCCAAGGCAGCTGGCAAAAATGGAAGAACTGGTCGCCGATGCCGTTGAAAAAGGCGCTCGGGTATTGGCCGGTGGTGAAGCCTTGTCTGGCGAAGGCTACTTCTTCCAACCCACGGTTCTGGCAGATGTGCCGATGAACGCCCGCGTCATGCACGAAGAACCCTTCGGCCCCATCGCCGTGCTGATGCCGTTCGATGAACTGGCCGATGGACTGCAAGAAGCCAACCGCCTGCCCTACGGACTCTCGGCCTACGCGTTCACCTCCAACGCGCGCACGGCCATTGATGTCGCTGACGGGTTAGAGGCCGGGATGATCGGGATCAACCAATATCGCATCGTCGCGACCGAGCTCCCGTTCGGCGGCATGAAAGAAAGCGGTCACGGCTCCGAAGGTGGCATTGAAGGCATCGAGCACTATCTGACCCACAAATTCATCAGCCAGGTTTAAGGAACTCGCCCATGTCCAAGCTCAATTTCAGCAGTCCTCGCGAAGCCGCGCGCGCGTTCACGCCAAAGCTGTCGCAATTCGTCGACTCGACGCTTTATCCGCAAATCTGGAGTGACCCGGCGCTGTCCCCGCGCGACCGTAGCCTGATCACCGTGGCGGCATTGATAGCCGCTGGTCACTCGGAAGAGTTGCCTGCTCACTTGCGCCGGGCGGCTGGCAACGGTGTGACCCAAGACGAACTGGCGGCAGCGATCACGCACCTGGCTTTCTACGTGGGCTTCCCTGGCGCCATCACCGCATCGGCTATCGCCAACGCCACGTTCAGCGAAACGGAGAACAACTGAATGAAAGCCATCAACATCAGAGAGTTTGGTGCGCCAGACGTCCTTGAACTCGTCGAGGTCGCCGATCCTGAAGTCCGTCCTGACGACCTGCTGGTACGTGTCTATGCAGCCGGGGTGAACCGTGCGGATCTGACTCACCGGACCGGCGGGTACGGCCATCCGAATTTCGGTGACTCGCTGATCATCGGCCTGGAAATCGCCGGCGAAGTGATCGGCAAAGGTAGCGCGGTGACAGGGTTCGAGGTCGGAGATCGCGTCATGGGTGTGGTCGGCGGCGGCGCCTACGCCGAGCGGGCACGCATCGATTACCGCATGGCCATGCACATCCCTGCGCAGCTTGATTATGTACACGCGGCGGCCATTCCCGAGGTCTTCGTCACGGCACATGAAGCGATGATGCACCTGGCTCGGCTCAAGGCTGGCGATTCGGTGTTGATTCATGCGGCCGCTGGCGGCGTCGGGTCTGCTGCGGTGCAGTTGGCTTACGCCACCGGCGCCACGGTGTATGCGACCACCGAAGGCAGCAAGTTGGCGCGTGTCGAGCATTTGGGCGCAGACGTGGCGATCGACTACAAGACGCAGGACTTCGCTGAGGTGATCGCCGACAAAACCCAGGGTCGCGGCGTCGATGTGATCATCGATTTTATCGGTGAGCCCTACTTCGCCCGCAACATCGCGTCCCTTGCACGCGGCGGTCGCTTGGTTCAGGTGGGAATTCTCGGCGGTGGCGGCAACGTCACGGTGGCGCTGGAGGACATTCTTTACCGCCACTTGCAAATCATTGGCACGGTGATGAAGTCGCGCACGCAACCGGAGAAGCACGCCATGATCAAACGCTTTCGCGAGCACTGGCTTGATCGCTTCGAGGGGGCCGGAAGCCTTGAGCCGGTGGTCGATAGCACGTTTGCGCTAGCACGGGTTGCTGATGCGCATCGCCGGATGGAGTCTTCCGAAAACGTCGGGAAAATCATTTTGACGATGCAGCCAGAAGACTTGGTTTAAAACGGGTCGAATAGTCTATTAAAAACGGTGCCGTTGATGGGCACCGTTTTCTACCTATGCATGGACATGCATAAGTGTTCCGGCTTTGTCGACCTGTCCCGTACTGTCGACAACCTGCTTCTCATGCCTTTCTTTGAAAGTTCGACGTGGTGCTGCCCAAGCCTTTCGACATTGCGGTGATTGTGGCTGAGGTGAAGAAGCTGTTGGCCTCCTCATAGATACTCAACGACAAAGGCAATTTCGGCGTTGGCATCGCCTGCCTTCATTTGCGCATTGGAAGGTTCAATGCGCACGAAACGCGCTTGCAAGTCTACAGCTGCATTCCCGCCTTCCGATGTAGGCGCTTTCGTTATGTAGTTCTGATTCAGCTTGAGTGGCTTCCCGTCTCTGAAGCGCATCTGCAATGCCAAACCTTTGGCAGTGGAGCTACTGTTCAGATTTACCATGCCAGTATTAGCGTCCCACGCAGGGCTGCCCGCAGTGGGCGAAAAGGAGTAGCGGAAGTTGTTTATTCCGGCAGGACAGTTTTTCATACTGAGAAAAAAGTATTGCTCCTTGGCATAGGCACCGTTCTTCGGGAAATCGCTCAAGTTATAGCTACCCATATCAACTTTTACATCGGGTGTTTCGCAAGACTGTGAGACCACCCGCGTGCCACTTGTATTCAATGCAAGAGGCTCGATTTCAGCAGCGACAAATTTCCCTAATTGGCCTGAGGGTATCGTCGCACTACCGGAAATCTCCCCCGTCTTTACAAGCCGCAAGATGTGCTCAGTGCCATTCCACCCCCAACCGCCAGCGACGTCGGAGTCACCCGGAAAGCCTTTCCATACTTTGCCCGATGGCGGTCGAACCCATTGCCAGCCGATGCCGGTATTTCCAATGGGAAAAGTCTGCGCGCCCGCCTGGGTGGTGCCCACAGAATTTCGCACCCCTTCATTGTGTACCGCAGAGCACCTGAACGAACTGGGAATGGCTCCCAGCGTCACGATTGGGCTTTCATAGATAACCGTGCCGTTCGGCGTGTCCCGCGGTACCGAGATCGTGGCCGGAAGGACAACTCGGAGGTTGCCCATGGAATTGTCGGGATAGAATTCGCATACCGCCGCCGTTGCGTTTGACGACAGCATGTACAAGAGCCCGACAATTGATATATGGCATAACTTCATAACACTCCCCCTGACTCTGCATTGCATGCAAACAACTGAATAATTGACGATGGTGCGAATATTTAACCGGCAGCAAAATCACCATAAGCGGAGCGAAAAGATAATGAATAAATAACACTTGAGCAAAAGGTTTATTTATTCAACAACCAGACAATTCTCATGGACTTATAGCCAGCTAGCTAAATTCGGATTATCTATAAAAGACCAAGTTGAACACCTTCCTTTGCCAGCGCAAATAACCAACAACCAATTTAAGACTCGTCTTAAAGGCACAACGAAACTCTGGCATTACACTGACTTCTCTTGATAGGAGAAACGATTCCGTGAGAGCCCTCGATACCCTCAATAGCGCAAAACCCCAGAGCAACGCCGCCATCTACTGCCTGACGATTCTGGCACTGGCGCTGATCGCCATGACTGTCGTCGCCGGTCATGAGCTCAACAATCTGTTTCCACTCAAGGCCGTGGTGCAACAACAGGAGGTCCAGCTCACGCAGCGCGCCGATGCTATCCAGTCAATGAGCGCAGAACTCAAGCGTCTGGCAGAACAAAAGCAGGCCCTGGAAACCGACCTTGTGACTGCGAAGGAACAAGCGAAGGCCGCCGAGGCGGCAAAGACCGAACTGGAAAACAATCAACGCGCGGCGCAAACCAGCACCGCGTTAGAGGACGAAGACTCACTGTGCGCGATCATTGAGCAAAATATCCGGCTCGTCGCGGACCAGCTCAATCGCGACGATTTCTTCCGCTTGCGTGATGAGCGCGAAGCTGATGCTGAAGCCGTGCTGGAAAGCTATGAAAAACAACTCGCCCACTGCATTGAACAGCTGACGGCACAAACCGCATTGCCAACACAGAAATGAGCCTGCACTCGTTGCGCAATACGATTGATCGCGGACCGAAAAAGCCCTGGCAATCAGGGCTTCCCGTTAACTTTTTAAAGCTTGAATTCCTTGGTCAACTTATTCAGCGAGGCCGCCAATTGCGAAAGCTCCGCCGATGCAACTGCCGTCTGTTTCGAACCTTCTGCGGTTTCGCAAGACAGGTCGCGAATGCTGATAAGGCTTCGATCCACCTCGCGTGCAACCTGAGCTTGCTCTTCGGCAGCGGTCGCCATCAGCAGGTTTCGTTCATTGATAAGATTCAGAGAGCCAGTGATGTCGGTCAGCACTTCGCCGGCGATATTGGCCATCTCAAGTGTTCTTTCCGCCTGAGAGCGGGTGTGGCTCATGGAAGAAACCGCCCTGCTGGTGCCCGACTGAATGGAGCTGACCATGGACTCGATGTCCTCGGTAGATTTCTGAGTACGCTGCGCCAGCCCTCTCACCTCATCTGCAACCACGGCAAAGCCACGGCCCGCCTCCCCCGCCCGCGCCGCTTCGATGGCCGCGTTCAAAGCGAGCAGATTGGTTTGTTCGGCGACTTCTCGGATCACGTCCAGCACGCTGCTGATATCGCTCGCCATCGTAGAAAGCGCCTGCACTTCAGCCGAGGTGCTGTGCACGCTGGAAACCATCAGATTGATTGCCGCGACCGTTTCGCTGACCTGGGCTTTACCGGCAACAGCTGCTGCGCTTGATTCCGACGTCAGTTGCGAGGTCGATGCGGCGTTGTCCGCGACCTGCTCCACCGCCGCACTCATTTCAGTCACGGCGGTGGCGGCCATTTCGATTTCATGACTCTGACGCTGAGTGATACGCGAAATATCTTCGGTGACGCCGTGCATGACTTCCGAGGTTTCGGCCAACTGCGTGGACGAGTCACGGATCATGATCAGCGCATCACGCAAACTGGCCTGCATCGCGGCCAACGAAGACAGCATCTGCGCCGCCTCATCGGAACCATCCAGCGCGATGGTTTCGCTCAAATCGTTGGCGGCGATGCATTCCGCAACCCTTAGCGAGCCTGCAATCGGCACCGTCAGGCTGCGCGTGTACAACACCGCCAGGGCCAAGGAAGCACCGATGGCAATGACAATGAACACACTGACGATCAACAGCGTGTGTTCGTAGACATTGTCGGCCTGCTTGCCCGCTTCATATGCTTCGATCTCGTTGAGAGCAATCAGCTTTTTGAGCGCGACCTGCACGCCGTCCGAGGCGGCACGCATCTGATTCTTTGACAGCGCAATGGCCGCTTCAAGCTGCCCTTTCGCCACGGTTTCAAGGTATTGGTCCTGCGCCCGATCATTGACTTGTTGTGCTTTGGCGAACGCCTCGAAGGCCTCACGCCCAGCGTCAGTTGTCAGCAGATCAATGAGCGCTCGTTGATGATTTTTGATGAGCTGACGCGATTGCTGAATGTCCATCAGGGCCTGAGCCTTGCGCTCAGGGGTTTCGATAGGGTTACGCAAACGGGCGTTATTGCCCTTGATTTCGATGAACTCGCGATCCAGTTGGCCGAGCAGCTTGATGCTTGGCACGATGGTCGTCTCGACATAGGTTTCTGCCTTGTTGAGCAAGTCGACTTGCTGCAAGGCGATCAATCCGATCGCGATAATCATGAGACAGAACAAGCCAAAACACAGCGCCGAACGCGGCGCGAGATTGAGTTTACGAAGCAGCATGATGCTTACCTTAGAGTGTATTCAAGACAATGGGGCAAACGGGTTGGCAGCAAAGCAGGCGCTGTGCAATAGCACCTCAAAGCACAAGCGGATTAACGCGGGAAGGCGCAACAGCTAGCGGTTTGCACCTGAAGGAAGCGTGGAATCGGATGAGGCCGGCTCCGCCAGCTCCTTGAGCGTCGGGTCGGCCAACATCAGAAAATCCGCCAATCGCGGCAGATCGATTTTCGAGACCAGACGCATCCAGCGTTGCGGATGCGGGTTGAAAAAAGTCTTCGACCACTGATGATCATCACTGGGGTTGAAAATCAGCAGGTGACGAATCAGCGGGTTTTCCCCAAAAAAATCGAGCGGATCCATCGCCATCTCGTTGAGCAACTCAGCATTGACCACGACCAGGCTGAGCCGTTGGGGGCAGTAATACGTCAGTACTCTCAGGTCACGATAAGTACAGACGTTCACTACGCTGAGACAGCCCAGCTTGTTGAACTGTTGTTCAATCGACAGACCTCTACGCACGTCGTTATCGGCGATCAGGATCCGCAAGGATCGACTTCGGTTATTTTCAAGAAACATCGGACACCTTTGGCAGCTCCATTCTTCCTTTCAAGAAAATAACCAAGGGCCAACCAGCCCGATATGAGACTTGTCTCAAAATGAGCACGGGGATCGCTGAACGAAAACCACACTTTGCTGACAAGCCCGCGCTAGCGGGGCACGGCATGGTTCAAAGTCTTTGGAGGGAGGGGTTTTGCAGCGGTGGCGAGCGGCGCAATGCCAGAAGCGCGGGACGGTTGTGTACGAACCAGACAATTCTCATTATTAACGCCCCTTGTTGTCAGTAACCTTGAAACAAGGGGCGCAAACTCATTCTTTCTCAGTCCATCAAGGTAGCGTCAGCGTCACGACGTAATTGCCAGTCGTTATCTGATGGCCCTTGTTGTCCGTGAGCAGCAAACGCTGGTCGTAATATTTTTCCTGCTCGTGGGAATCGGCAATCATCTTCACGAACACTTGCTGGCGCGGCTCACCCCGCCCTGCTGCACTGACGTTAGTCACCGAGAATATCTGACCGGTGCTCGCCTGCGGACAATCAAGCAGCTCGACAGAAGCATGGCTGGCGCCACTCGCCGTGCAACTTGCCTCAACAATCCGTCCACTGAAGCGAATCACTCCGCTGACGGGCGCAGACTGGGCCGCGCTGACGGTGTCAAAACCCAGCAGGCAAAGACAGGCAATCAATAAAGGACGTCGAATGATCATCGCGAAACTCCATGGTTATTAACCAAGGTATCGCCCGTTGCAAAATGATCTTTAGCATCCCCCTTCAATGCAAGGCCAGTCAGCAGAGCCCTGCGCCAATACGGTTACAGCTCGACCCGTTTGATTTTCTTGATCAGATCAGCCTGTGCATGCTCCAGCTTCAACGCGCTGCGATTGATATCCAGTGGATCGATGACCGGCGCTTCGCACTCGGCCTCAAGCTCGTTACACGCCTCGATGACCTGATGCTCGGCGACAATGCGCGCCGCGCCCTTGATCCGATGTGCCAGGTCAGCCAACAACCCGGGATCGCTTTCGGGTATCAGCGAATGCAGTTCCTCCAGATCCTTCTCACAACTCGACAGCGCCTCGCGCAGCAGTTCTTTCATCATGTCGAGATCGCCTCCGGTGAGCTCGTTCAGACGCTCGCGAATCGATCCCAGCTCCTTGGTACCCGTCGCAGGCGGGCTCTCAACTGGCTCGGTTTCGACATCTTTTTCCCAGCCGGCAAGCAGGGTCGACAAGGTGCTGAGGCTGATCGGTTTGAACAGACAGTCATCCATCCCCGCCTCTCGGCATTTCACTTTTTCTTCCGGCTGCGCGTTGGCTGTGAAGCCCAAGACGATACACGGCGCGCCACCACTGTCGCGTTCGTCCTGGCGGATGGTGCGGGCCAGTTCATAGCCGTTCATGACCGGCATGTTGCAGTCCGTGATCACAATGTCGAACGGCTCAGAGCGCCACAATGCCAATGCCTGCGCACCATCGGCGGCATCACGCACCGCCTGCCCAAGAAAGCTGAGCTGCTGCGTCAGTAACAGGCGGTTGGCGCTCTGGTCATCCACTACCAGAATCCGCAGCGTCGGCACTGGCTTGTCCTGGACAACCGAAACAGGCAGCACCTTGCCGCCGAGCGGGCTTAGGATATTGAAGAACAGCGACACTTCCAGGCAGGTGCCCTTGCCCAAGGTGCTGGTTATATTCAGTCGCCCGCCCATCAACTCGCACAACGAGCGTGAAATCGCCAACCCCAGACCGGTGCCGCCCCGGTTCGAGGGGCCGTGATTGGCTTGCGAAAACGGCTGGAACAGGTTCTGCAAATCAGCGCTGGAAATGCCGATGCCGGTGTCCTCGACTTTCAAGTCGACCTGCAAACGTTCGTCAGCAAGGCGTTGGCCACGAATCGAGACGCTGACATGCCCGGTATCGGTAAACTTGATGGCATTGCCGACCAGGTTCGAGAGCACCTGCTGGAAGCGCATCGGATCAACCAGTACGTCACAGCCGACGGTGGCGTCGATATCGAGCTTCAACACCAGACTCTTCTGCCTGGCCAGGCCGTCGAAGACCCGCGCTACGGATTCGACCAGTTCGCGCAGGTTGGCACGTTTCGGCGAAAGACTGACATGCCCAGACTCGATGCGAACCACATCGAGAATGTCGCCGATCAGCTCCAGCAGGCCTTTGGCCGAGTCGTAGGCCACTTCAATCGCCGGTCGATCGAAGTGGCCCTGCTCGGCGCGCTTGAGTGTGAGTTCAAGCATGCCGATCACGGCGCTCATCGGCGTACGGATTTCGTGGCTCATCGTCGCCAGGAATGTGGTTTTGGCGCGGCTCGACTCATCGGCCAGCTCTTTCGCCGAACGCAACTCTTCGATCAGTTCGCGGCGCTCGCTGATGTCGATCCAGCCGCAGATCACGCCTCTGACTTCGCCCGTTGTGTCGTGATAAGGCTGAATCCAGTGATAAATGATCAGCCGCGTATCACCGACATGCAGCGTGCGATCCACCTCGTAAGGTTCGTCCCGCTCGATGACGCGCAGATAGTCATCGTGAAATTGCAACGCCTCCTGGCGATTGCGCTTGCCGCTTTCGAGCACGGTCTTGCCAATCACGTCCTTTTCCAACAGGCCAAACGTCTGCAGATAATTGTTATTGCAGGTGACAAGCCGACCTTCCCGATCGCGAACGTAAATGGGATGCGGCGTGCCGTTGATCAGCGCCCCCATGAACTTCAGTTGATCGCCGAGCAAGCGCTCTGCCCGACTGCGCTCGCGGATCTGCCGGCGAATATAGAAATTCCACGCCAGCGATCCGAGGATAATCAAGAAAGCGCCAGCGCTGATCTGGTAGATCAACGTCTTGTAATCGCGCCATGACAAGCCCGAGAACGCAGCAATGGGGCGCCAACGGTTGAGGATTACGTCCAGCTCATCGGGTGGAATGCTCAGCAGAGCCTTGTTCAGAATGCTGACCAGTTCGGTATCGGCACGTCGGGCGGCGAAGGCGAGAAAACCCTTGTTCATGCCGACGATGTTGGAGATGCGCAAACTGTCACTGTAGATGTGAGCGATGTAATAGCGCGCACTGTGCAGCGTGGTAATCATCGCGTCTGCTCGCCCATCCTTCACGTCAGCCAGAGCGCCGAGCACTGTCTCGTTGTCGACAATTTCAATGTCGGGATAATCCTTGAGCAGCTCACGCTCTGCGGAGCTCTCGGGGACGGCGACGCGCTTGCCGCGCAGCTCCTGCAGGCTTGAAGGCGCGCCTGCGTCCTTGGCGGTGACGATCACAAAGGGACTGGCAAGGAACGGGTGGGTGAAACGCATACCGACTTCACGGGAGACGGTTGGCGTCAGCAACGAGATATCGGCGCTGCCATCCAGCAGGCGCGTGCTCAAGCTGGAAAAACTGTCGGTGCGCTCTACATCGATCTGCAAACCAGTGCGCCGCTGAATCAGCTCCAGCAGATCGGCGCCGATCCCGCCAAAATTGCCATCGCCATCAAAGAACGCAAATGGCGCCTGATCATCATTGATCACGAACCGCGCGACCGGGTGCAGCTCAAGCCAGCGTGCTTCACCAGGTGTCAGATCGATACGTTTGGGTGTCAGTGCCCCGCCACCACCGGACCAGCGCTTGGAGATTTCGGCTATCTTGCCCTCACCCATCGATTCGATGACCGAGTCGATCAGACGCAACAATTGATCATTACCTCGGCGCAGGGCAAAGCTGAAACCGCTGGTTTGCGTCTTCACGAAAGAGTGCAGGCGCACATAGTTGAAGTAGTTGAGGTTGATCAGATAATTGCTGGACACCGTGTCGCCCATAAACAGATCGACTTTGCCAAAGGCCAGCGCAGCCAGTGCCAACTCGTTCGATGGGAAAAGTACGAACTCGGCGTTGGGATACAACCCATGCAACTGACTGGATGGCAGGTAATCGTCGGCAACCGCAATACGCAAACCGGCCAGATTGGCCGGCATCGGTCGACGATCATCGCCGCGCATGAACATTGCCGGCACGTCTTCGACATAAGGTTTACTGAGCGTGACGAGGCCGTCGATCAACTCGAAACTGTTGGAGCTGCCCAACATATCGATGTCGCCGCGTTCAAGCGCCGCCATGGCGTCGCGACGGTCAGGATAAGCCTTGACGGTAACTTCGACATGCAAGGCCTGGCCGATAATGCAGGCAATGTCGGCGGCAATCCCCTCATAACGCGTACCGCTTGCGGTCATCACATAGGGCGGAAAATCCGGAAGCGCCGATCCCAATACGAGGCTGCGTTTCTGCCGTAGCCAACTCCAGTCTTCATTGCCCAGATCGACTTGCACCTCCTTGCAGTCCGATCGACCGAACACCTGCAGAGTGCGCGGCTCTGCTGCCCACAACGACCCGCTACCGAATACGAAAAGCACACTGACGAGCAAAACACCGCGCAACAGATGAAACATAAGCGAGTTATCCCTGGTTGTCGGCTGTCAGGCTGTGCTGCAACTTGAACAGCTCTGCATCACCACGAATGCCAAGCTTTTTGAAAGCGGCCTGTTTTTGCCCACTGATGGTTTTGCGACTGCGCGAGAACTTCAAAGCGATCTGCGTCACCCCCATACCCTCGAGGCAGCAGCGCAAGACTTCTTTCTCTTTCGGCGACAGCAGAGGATTGCTCAGAAAATCGTCGCTGTGCGCCGCGCCGTCATCATTGGTACCAGCAGGCTCATCGACTGACACAGGCAGCACATCAAGTTCGAAGGCCATTGCCGGCGACAGGTACAACTGGCCGGACGCTGCGCAGCGGATGCCAGTGATCAGGTCATCGACTGGCTGGGACTTGCCGAAGAATCCGCTGACACCCGCTCCGATCGCCATGTTCACTACCGCCGGGCGCTCTTCGGAGGATGAGACGAGGATGCGCATGCCCGGATATTGCTTGCGCAGCAGGCGAATCAGATTAAGCCCGTCCAGCTCGCCATCGTGCAGCTTGTAGTCGAGTATCAGCAGGTCGATTTCGGTCTCGCGCAATCCAGCGAGCAACTGCGCACTGCTCGCGTACACGCCCACGACACTGAATTCGGCTTCGCGCGTCAGCCGCGATTTCATCGCCAGACGTATGAGCGAGTGATCATCAAGGATGGCAACGCGTAACGGATTCACGACTGACCAATGCATGAGCAACTCCATGATGAGGAGGGTTGAAGGATCATCAGCACTTGGCAACCGCAGCAGATCCCGGGCATCACCGAAGCATTCAGGTGCATCTGATTGATTTCTCGGCACATGATGATTGTTTTGAGGACGTGAAGAAATAGGGCTTTGTCCCAAAAGTCAGACCGCGCGCACTCATCAAAGGTCGGACGTGCCTATTGCGCGGCGCCAGGACGACTTTTGACCCTCGAAACGCCAATCGACCAGGTGCGCCCAATTCATGGGTCGGGCATAGAAGAAACCCTGCCCCCACTGGCAACCGAGTCGAGCCAGGTGATGGACCTGATCTGCGGTTTCAATGCCTTCTGCGACCACTCGCATGTCCAGCTCGCGCGCCAAGGCCAGTGCACCGTGGATAACCGCACTGTAGCGAGCCTGCTGGAAATTCTGCACGAAGCCGGCGTCGAGTTTGATTTCGTTGAACGGCATCTGACACAGTCGCTCCAGCGAAGAATAGCCGACACCGAAATCATCAATCGCCAAGCTAAAGCCGAGCATGCGCAGACGCACCATGTTTTCCATGCTGATCTCGGGCATCTGCAGCAGACCGGTTTCCGTCAGCTCGAATATGAGCCCGGCTGGCGAGGCGCCGTGAATGCGCAACAGCGCCTTGATCCGGTCGACAAGATTCGGGTTGGCCATCTGCGTGACGTCGAGATTGAAGGCGAGCTTGAACGGCTTGCCGTGGGACTGCACAAAACGCTGCAGACTCAGTCCTTGCGTGAGCAGGCTGAAAAACATTTCGTCGAGCAGCCCGCAACGCTCGATCGTTGGCAAGAACATACCCGGCGAAAGTAATCCGCGACTGGGGCTTTGCCAGCGCACCAGCACCTCGGCGCCATCCACCTCACCACTGCGCAGATGAAACTTGGGCTGGAAGTAAGCGCGAAATTCCTGCCGGCGTATCGCTTCCAGTACTTCGTTCTCCGTAGGCTGATCGAGATGACTTTCCGCCACTTTGGCCTCGACCTGGCTGTGCGGCCGATAGCGAGCCAGCAATGGCGCCAGTACATCGACCATCAAGGGCTTGCCGACACTGCCAAGCAATTCCAGGCCCTGCAGCGTGACAATTCGATCAACCGTGCGTAACAAGTCTTCAGGCAGTGAACTGCAGATGATCACTGCGCGAATCAATCCGGCCTCTCTCGCCAGGCGCAGAAAGGTCAAACCATCCATCCCGGCCATGCTCAAGTCACACAACGCAACGTCCACACCTCCTGCCTGGGAGATCACAGCCAGCGCATCCTTTCCGTCAGCCGCCTGAAAGATATTTTTGTAACCCAGACTGTTAAGCGCGCTGACCGCAGCCGTGCGCTGGAAGGCGTGATCTTCCAATACCAATATACGAAGCGTGTTCACAAACCGGGAACCTCTTTCTATCAGCCATTAATAGCGAAAAGCCTGAATCATCTTCCAACAGAAAGATTGCTCACAAACTTTGCATTGACTGAGAATTTCTGCGTCCGCGAATACTAATCAGATAGAGCTCGCGCGACTTTGAGAATTGTCTCATTTAGTCCGCTGTACTTTACTGAGAATATAAATACGCACTTCCGATATTGCCGCCTTGTTCGCACTTGCCACGCTTTAAGACAAATCTCAAAGACCCATCGCCATCACCGACCTAACATGGCCTGGCATTTCAATGCAGCACTTCACAATAACTTCGGATATAAACATGAAAAAGTTCGCTTTCGCAGTACTCACTCTTTCCGTACTGGCTGCCTCCACTGGTGCACTGGCTGAAGAAGCCGCTAAAGCCGTCAAGGGCGGCAGCGGTCAAATCAGCTTCACCGGCGTCATCAACAACGATGCGTGCTCGGTAGATGGCGCTTCGGGTAGCGACAAGATGATTGCCGTGGACATGGGCAGCGTATCGATCAAAGACATGGGCACCGATTCTGCCCCGGGTGCTGGTCGCGTGGCTGCCAACGATTTCAACCTGAAAGTGAACTGCAACGCCGGCACCAAGGTGTCGATGCTGTTCAAACCAACCGTCAACGGCGGTTCGGGCCTGGTTGATGGCAAGAAAGTTCTCAAGCTGCAAGGTACTGATGCGGCCAAAGGCGTAGGTATCGCGCTGCTGGACAGCAACGGCCAGTTGATCGACCTGAGCTCCGAAGCCACAGCCAAAGTACAGACCAGCCTGACTGGCGACGGCACCACTGGCGGCGACGGCACCCTGTCCTTCGCAGCCGCTTACGTCACCACCGGCGACAAGACCACCGCTACTGCAGGTACCGGTAACGCCACTCTGCCGTTCGTTCTCGAATACGAATAAGCAGCGCGTAATACCTGGACGGGGCCGCTGTGCCTCGTCCTTCCCCACCAGATCAATCGGTGAAAACTATGTTAAGTCGCTATTTTCCGCTCTGCCTGGGGCTTGCCGGGTTGTTGATGACGCACTCGGCATTCGCCAGCATCTCCTTGAGTTCCACCCGGATCATCTTCGATGGCGCGCACAAAGAGGCAAACGTCACCGTGCGCAACGGCGGGCAAACCATCCTCGCGCAATCGTGGCTGGATGCCGGCGACACGGCTGGCAGCGCGCCGCCATTTGCGGTGACTCCACCGCTGGCCCGACTCGAACCCAATCAACAGCAACTGTTGAGGATTCTGTATGAAGGCCGCGGCATGCCTGCGGACAAAGAGTCAGTGGTGTGGCTGAACGTGCAGGAAATCCCTCAGGCCAGCGCTGCCGATGTCAACACCCTGCAACTGGCGGTGCGTCAGCGCATCAAGGTTTTTTTCCGCCCGAACGGACTCACCGGTGACGCTGCGCAAGCGCCGGAGCAACTTGTATGGCAACTGGTCACTCAAGCTGGCAAGTCGGTACTGAAAGTTAAAAATCAAAGCAATTACCACGTGTCGCTGGCCGACCTGAAAGTCGCTGCAGGAAAAAAAGCAGAGTTGGTGATTGATTCGACAATGATCGTTCCGGGCGAAGTTCGTTCATTCAACTTGAAAGAGTTGCCACCTGGATCTCCGCATCTGACGTTTTCAGCCATTAACGATTACGGCGCACAACAACGATTCGATGCACCACTCAGCGCTACCGAAAGGCATGCCGAGCGCTTGAAAGATGCATCCGCCCAATAACTTCCCCGCCCCACCCCGCCAATTTACAAGCTATTTACGAGTTCCGGACTCCGGTTGAAGCAACACGGACTGATAAGGCAAATTGCATGTTTTCCTCCCAACACCACACATCTTCAAGTTGTGTAAAGCATCACGTTGCGCGCCATAAAAACAAAACGGCGTTGGGCTGCCTGCATCCATTGTGCTTTGCCATCAATATGGCCATTTGTGGATTCGCCATGGGTGCCGAAGCCCCCGCCGCGGTAGCGGGTGAAGCGTTCAATACCTTGTTTCTGGAAGGTTCATCGGCGGTCGATCTGCAACCCTTGTTGAATGCCAACAGCGTTCTGCCGGGCCGATATCGCGTTGACGTGTTCAGCAACGGCACGCTGGTCGGTCGTCGCGACGTTGATTTCGCGGCCAACCCGCTCAACGGCAAAGTCGAGCCACGTATCACCCTGGAATTGTTACAGCAGCTGGGTGTGGACATGCGCAAACTGCGTGAGCAAGGTCTGGTTGATGAGCAACGGCCTGCCGATCACTACGATCTTGCGTCGATGATCGAGCAAGCCAGTATCAGTTTTGACGCCAACCGCCTGCGCCTCAATATCAGCGTGCCGCAGGTTGCGATGGCACGTGGCATGCGCGGCTATGTTGACCCAGAACTTTGGGACGATGGCGTGGCCGCCGGGTTCATCAACTATCAGTTGAGCAGCACCCGCAGCAAAACCGATTACTCGACGCAAATCTCCAATAATCTGGGGCTGCGCAACGGCATCAACTTCGGTGCCTGGCGTTTGCGCAACGAGTCCAACCTCAGCAGTGCCACCGGCCGGCCCAATCGGTTTGTCAGCAATCGCACGTTCATCCAGCGCGACCTCACGGCGATCAAGGGGCAACTGAGCGCGGGTGAAATCTTTTCCGACTCAGACCTGTTCGACAGCGTGCGCTATCAAGGCGTCAAGGTGGCCTCTGATGAGGGCATGCGTGCAGACAGCGAGCGCGGCTACGCGCCGATCATTCGTGGCGTGGCTGAAACCAATGCGAAGATCGAGGTCCGCCAGGATAACTACATTCTTTACACCACCAACGTGCCGCCGGGGCCGTTCGAGATCAGTGATATCTATCCATCGGGTTCCAATGGCGATCTGGAGATCACCATTGTCGAGGCGGATGGTCGGCGCAAGGTCACCCGACAGGCGTTCTCCGCCTTGCCGACGATGGTGCGTGAGGGTCAATTGAAGTACAGCCTGTCGAGCGGCAAGTTCAACAATAACAGCGAGGGCTACGACAAGCCGGCCTTCCTGGGCGGCACTTTCGCCTACGGCTTGACCAGCAACCTGACAGGCATTGCCGGCATTCAGGCCAGCAACGGTTTCAAGGCGCTTTCCGTCGGTGCGGCGAAGAACACTTCGATTGGCGCGATGTCACTGGACGTCACGCAATCGTCCAGCAAGGCATTCGGCAAAACGACCCAGGGCAGCAGCGTACGCGCGCTCTATGCAAAGACCTTCACCGGCACCGATACCAGCTTCACCCTCGCCGCCTATCGTTATTCGACCGAGGGTTACCGCACGCTGACCGACCACGTTCAAGACACCAGCACCGGCGCTACACGGCGCGCAGGTAACGCCAAAACCCGTACCGACCTCACGGTCAACCAGACCCTGGGCGAAGCGCGCCAGTACGGCTCGCTGTACTTGAATGCCAGTGATCAGCGCTATTGGGATCGCGGCGGCTCGCGCAGCTTCTCCGCCGGTTACAACAACAATTGGCGCGACCTGAACTACAACATCAGCTTGAGTAAAACCGAGGAATTCGGCACACGCGGCGACACCACTCACGACACCCAATTGAGCGTTTCGATCTCATTCCCGCTCGGATCGACACCTCGCGCACCTCGCGCCTACATTTCCAGCAATCATCAGAATACCGGCACCAGTACACAAGCCGGGATCAATGGTTATCTGACTGAAGACAGTGACACCTACTATTCCGTACAGACCGGGCGCAGTGTGCAAGGTGATCGCTCCGGCTCACTCAGCCTGAGTACCCGTACAGCGATGGGCGATCTGGGATTGGGCTACAGCCGAGGCAGCGGTTATGAATCACAGAACCTGAGCGCGGCCGGATCGATCGTGGCTCACGCGGGGGGAATCAACATGGGCCAGACCGTCGGCGAAACATTCGCAATGGTGGAAGTGCCTGGCATGTCAGGGGTAGAAGTCAGCAGCTACTCCGGCGTGAAAACCGGCCTCAACGGCTATGCCGTCCTTCCAAACGCACAGCCCTATCGCGTGAATTGGGTGACACTGGACACACGAAATCTCGGCGGTGACATAGAGCTGGACAACGCCACTCAACAACTCGTACCGAGACGAGGTTCAGTAGTGCTCGCGCGCTTTGAGGGCAGCAAAGGTCGACGGATCCAGTTCGAACTCTACGATGCCGAGGGCAACCCCCTCCCATTCGGAGCGGTATTGATGGATGCCGATGGTAAACAACTGGCACTTTCCGACCCCACCGGCAAGGCGTTAGCGCTTGTTACCAAAGATCAAGGGATTATTACAATCAAGTGGCAGGGTAAAAGTTGCCCCGCCCCTTACAAGCTTCCAGAACGACTGAAGGATTTGAACTATGAGCATTACCGGCTTTCTTGCTCAACCAGCGTAGACACATCGAAATAACACGTTCAATTCTTCAATTCTTCAATCTTCAATATCAAGGCTCTGATTTATTCAGAGCCTTGTCGTTTCTGCGCGTCTAGCCATGGCGCATAAAAACAAGACAATTCCTATATCCACATGCAGAAGACTCATTACCATAAAAGGCGTAGTGAGCACTCACGCGCAACCGTGTGAGATCAATAGCCCCAATGCCCTATAGCCGAGAAAGCCAAGAGAATTAGCCATGCCAAAAATCAGTGCAATGAGCGTAACCATCTATAAGAAAAAACCAGAGAACAACCAACACATAAAATCAGATTCGCAAAATCATCTATCACTTACGAAGAAAACCACTAGCGACGACAAGATTAGAATTGATTCCAGAGAAGAAGGTGTTAATACGGTCAAACAGCCTATTAGTGCAGTCGAGCTCATAAAAAAACAAATTGCCGAGATGCAGCAACAACTTGCCACTCGCAGAGCAGAGCTGGCTAAAATCGAAAGAATGAATATGCCAGAAGAAGAGAAGTCTCAAAGAACAATCGAGATTCAAAATCAGATTTCTGTATGTGCTGGCAACCTCCACGCGCTGCAGGCAACATTGATCCAAATGACACTCAGCGTTGACACACACGCTTGAAATCCCCGCCGATGGCCGCACTGGCGCAGGCCAACGCCTCATGGCGCGTCGCAAAGCGACGCGCCGAAGGTACGTGGCCCGAGCCAGTGCCTACCCATCAGCAGCTGCCGGGCGGGATGCCTTCCTTGTTAAAATCTTTGAGGCGCTTTTGCTCTTCCTCTGTGGAATGCGCCGGCGTCGATTGATCAGGTACTTCTTCCTCTGGAAATTGTGCTGTTTCTTCAGTCATTGCTTTGCCCTCGTTCTGGTTACTCATTCGGCATCGGCCGAGGGCTGGCAGTTCCAAAACTTCGCACCTTCTCCCTCTCGGCGAGCAAGTACTCTTAAGTCTCTGGATAGCGCAACCTCACACCACGCGCGCTTCGTTTCAAAGCGGTTACAACCAGAAGCCCTTGTGCGGTTCAGCCGCCTCCCCCTCCAGCATCGGCCCCAGCACACTGACCTTGCGCTGCCCCTTGGCGAACACCTCGCGGCACGGCAGCGAGAACGTTGGATTCTCCGGATGATCCCCCGTCAACCCCAGCAACGCATGCTCCGACAACGCATAAATCACCCGCCCGATCCCGGTCCAATACACCGCGCCAGCGCACATGCAGCAAGGTTCGGCGCTGGTGTACAGCGTGCACAGTTCCAGCTCTTGCGGTGACAACAGTTTTGCCGCCGCTGCGGCCGCCACCAACTCGGCGTGCTGAGTCGGATCACCTTGCGGCGGCATCGAGTTATTCCCCGCGTCGACAATCACCTTGCCGTTGCGGTCGGCCACCAATGCCGCGAACGGATGGCGACCGCGTTGTTTCGATGCCTCGGACAAGGCGATGGTCTGGCGCAACAACGCCAGATCCAGATCGCTGACGCCAGCCGGGATGAGCTGAGTGAATTGATTCATGGGTAACTCCTGGGCAGTGGAAAACAAAAGGTCAGTCGGCCAGTTCAGCGCCGAGGGTTTCGGTCGATTTTTTTTCGTTGTTGAGCAGGATGTTGAGGGCGATGGCGGTGATCGCTCCGAGGAAAATCCCGCTGTCGAGCACCAGTTTCAACGTCGGACCGACGTGTTCGAACAGCGCCGGAAAGGACATCGGCAGCACCCCGACACTCACCGAAACCGCAACGATGATGCCGTTGCGCGTCCCCTCGAATTGCACCCGTGACAGTTCTTGAATGCCCGCCACCGTGGTCATGCCGAACATCACGATCGCGCAGCCACCGAGCACTGGCGTCGGCACGGCGGCGATCAACGCGCCGAGTTTGGGGAACAGGCCCATCAGCACCATGATTGCCCCGGCGGCGGCCACGACGAAGCGGCTTTTCACGTTGGAAAGCGCGATCAAACCGGTGTTCTGAGTGAAGGCGTTGTAGGGAAAGCTGTTGAACAAACCGCCGAGCATGGTCGACAAGCCGTCGGCGCGGAACGCGTTGCCGAGAGTCTGTTGCGTGGTCGGTTTGCCGGTCAGTTTGCCGATCGCCAAGCAGTTGCCGGTGGTCTCGGCCATGATCACCAGCATCGCCAGGGTCATGATCAGAATCGGCACCGGTGCGAATTCCGGCGCGCCGAAGGCGATCGGCGCACTCAGCTCAAACCACGCCGCTTCGCTGACACGATTGAAGTGAGTCATACCGCAGGCTGCTGCGATCAGGCTGCCGACGAACAGACCAATCAGCACGCTGAGGTTGCCGAGAAAGCCCTTGCATTTGGCGTAGATCACTAGCGTCACGCTGACCGTCGCCAAACCGAGCAACAGGTTCGCGGGATTACCAAAATCCGCCGAGTCGGGATTGCCGCCGCCCAGCCAGATCGCCGCCGCCGGCATTAGCGAGATGCCGATAATGGTGATCAGACTGCCAATCACCACCGGCGGAAAAAACCGCAGCAAGCGGCTGAACACCGGTGCCAACGCAATGGTGATAAAGCCCGCCGCGATCACCGCACCGAAAATCTGACTGAGGCCGAATTCCTTGCCGATCATGATCATCGGCGCCAGGGCAATGAACGAGCAGCCCTGAATCAGCGGCAGCCGCGCGCCGAACTTCCAGAAGCCAAGGGTTTGAATCAACGTCGCCACCCCCGAGGTCAACAGGTTGGCGTTAATCAGTAAAACGATCTGCGCCGAGGTCAGCCCCATCGCACTGCCGAGAATCAGCGGCACTGCCACCGCTCCCGCGTACATCACCAGCACATGCTGCAAGCCAAACGTGAACAACTGTCGCAGTGGCAAAACCTCGTCCACCGGATGAATGCGTTGTGTGGTCATTTCACACGCTCCTGAAGGTGCGGCATCTGTTGAGATCGCAGGCATGCTCAGGGGCGCTTGAAGGGTAGATCCGCCCCGGAGATCGTTTGACGCGGGGCCATAGTTGAACGTTTATTACGATGAAACAAATTAGCAACCATCGTTTTTTTCGATGGCACAATCAGGCATTCGTTAGCCGCTCCAAACCTTTATTTTCGACCCGGGAGTTCACCGCTTGCGCTTCTCACTCGATCAACTGCTGATGTTCGTCCAAGTGGTCAAAAGCGGATCGTTTTCCGCCGCCGGGCGCCAACTGGGCAAGACCCAATCGACCATCAGCGCGGCGATTGCCAACCTCGAAACTGACCTCGGTGTCGACCTGTTCGACCGCAGCAACCGCAGCCCCGCCCTCACCGCCAGCGGCCACAAATTGCTGGTGCAGGCCGAAGCCGTGCTCGAACGCTGCATGACCTTCGAAGCCCACGCCGATTGCCTTTCGGACAACGTCGAAACCAGCCTGACGCTCGCCATTGAAACGCCGTATGGCCCGATCATGCCGGTGCTAAAAGCCTTCGAAGCCGCGTTCCCCTTTGTCGATCTGATCATCCGCCATCCGGTGTATGGCGACGTCAGCGAACTGGTCAGCAGCGGTGAAGCGGTACTCGGCGTGGCGTTTTCGCAGCCTGGCTATCCCAAGGAACTGGCGTTCCAGCAACTGGGCAAACTGATCATGCTGCACGTCTGCCACCCCGACCATCCATTGGCGCAACTCGACAACGTCACCTTCGACGACCTGCACGTCCATCGCCGCCTGGCCTTCAGCGCCCACGCAAGCAAACTGCCGAGCAGCGAATACCTGCGCTCTACCCAGTTGTGGCAAGCGGAAAGCTATCTGGCGTTATTGGAAATGGTCCGCGCCGGGCTCGGTTGGGCCACCCTGCCCCGTCAGCTTGTTCAGCGCGAATTGGCCAAGGGTGAATTGGTGGAACTTCAGCTCTCGGCGTATCCGCATACGGACTGGCAGATTGGTGTGGATTTGTTGTGGGCGCGGCGACGGCCGCTGGGCAAGGCGGAGCGGTGGCTGAAGGAGAAATTGCAGGGCAACAAGGTGTATGAGCTGGATCGCAACGGGCAGATCACCACGCTTTGACGCGGGGACAAAGAGGCCCGCGAAAGCGGGCCTCGATTGCAGGCGTTGTCACTACGCCAGTTTGACTGTTTCGGTCTGAACCTTGTGCTCAGGGCGGATCTTGAACCAGATCGAATACATCGCCGGCAGGAACACCAGCGTTATGATAGTGCCGACGAATGTGCCGCCGATCAGGGTGTAGGCCAGCGTGCCCCAGAACACCGAGTGTGTCAGGGGGATAAAGGCCAGGATGGCCGCCAGCGCCGTCAGCAGTACCGGCCGCGCACGTTGCACCGTGGCCTCGACCACGGCGTGGAACGGGTCCAGACCCTCCAGCGTGTTGTGATGAATTTGCCCGATCAGAATCAGCGTGTTGCGCATCAGGATTCCTGACAGTGCAATCAACCCGACCAGTGCATTGATGCCAAACGGCTGATTGAAGATCAGCAGTGTCGGCACCACGCCAATCAAGCCTAGTGGCGAGGTGAGGAAGACCATGATCATCGCCGCGATCGAACGCACCTGCACCATGATGATCAGCAACGTCATGGCGATCATGATCGGCAGCAAGGGCAAGATCGCCTTGCCCGCTTTGCCGGACTCCTCGATGGCACCCGCCTGCTCGATCCGGTAACCGGAAGGCAGTTTTTCAATGATCGGCTGCAACTGTTTGAGGATCACGCTCGAAACATCCGGTGGCTGCAAGCCTTCGGCAATGTCGCCACGCACGGTGATGGTTGGCGAGCGATCACGGCGTCGCAGAATCGGATCTTCCATGCGCACATCGACCTCGCCGATCTGCGACAGCGGAATGCGTTGCCCCGCTGCGCCGACCAGGGTGAAGCCTTTGATTTGCGCCGGGTCGAGCCTGATATTGCCCGCTGCACGTCCGACGACCTGCACAGAACGAATATCCTCGCGCACCGCCGTGATCGGCACGCCGCTGAGCAGAAACTGCAATTGCTGGGCGACCGCATTGGAGGTCAGCCCCACTGCCTGCAGACGGTCCTGATCGAGACTGAAATGCAAGGTCGGGGTCAGCGGCCCCCAATCGGTGTTCACCGTTCTCATCATCGGGCTGTCTTGCATCACGCCGCGGACTTGCTCGGCGATATCGCGCAACTTCGCCGGCTCAGGCCCCATCACCCGGTAGGCAACCGGAAACGGCGAATAAGGACCAAAGACAATTTGCGTGGCCCGCACACGGGCTTCCGGCGCGAGGCCTTCAGCCACCGCTTCGCGCAAGTGCAACTTGAGGGTTTCGCGCGCTTCCTGACTGTCCGTGAGCACGACAATTTTCGCAAACGAGGGATCGGGTAATTCCGGCGCCATCGCCAGGAAGAAACGCGGCGCACCTTGGCCGATATAGGCCGTGACGATTTTTGCCTCGTCCTGCTTGTGCAACCAGGCCTCAACCTTGGCGGCCGTGGCGCTGGTCTGCTCGATCGAAGTCCCATAGGGCATTTGCACCTCGATCATCACCTCGGGACGGTCGGAGGTCGGAAAGAACTGTTTCTTCACCAGCCCCATGCCTGGCACGGCGACGAAAAACAGCGCGACCACCGTGCCCGCCACCAACCATTTACGCGCAATCACGGCAGTCAGCAGCCGGCGAAAGCGGTTGTAATTCGGCGTGTTGTAGATCGCTGCGTGGCCACCTTCGACCTTCTTGATGTCCGGCAACAATTTCACGCCCAGATACGGGGTGAACGCCACCGCGACGACCCAGGACGCGATCAGCGCGATGCCGACAATCCAGAACATGTTGCTGGTGTACTCGCCGGCAGTGGACTGGGCAAAACCGTTCGGCAAGAAACCGATTGCGGTCACCAGCGTACCGGACAGCATCGGCGCCGCCGTATGGCTCCAGGCATACGCGGACGCTTTGATGCGGTCGTAGCCCTCCTCCATTTTCACCACCATCATTTCAATGGCGATGATCGCGTCATCGACCAACAGCCCGAGCGCGAGGATCAATGAGCCGAGGGTAATGCGATCGAAGTTTTTGCCGGTGGCCGCCATCACGACAAACACGATCGCCAGGGTCAACGGCACAGCCGCGGCGACCACCACCCCGACCCGCCAGCCCATACTCAGAAAGCAAACGAGCATGACCACCAGCAGCGCGACAAAAAACTTGACCATGAACTCGCCGACCGCCGAGTCGATATTGACTGCCTGGTCGGTGACTTTGGCGAGGGTCATGCCCAGTGGTATTTCCGCATTAATCCGCGCGGTCTCGGCATCCAGCGCCTTGCCCAGATCCAGACCGTTCCAGCCCTCGCGCATCACCACACCCAGCAGCAGCGCGTCTTCACCGTTATTACGCACAAAAAAAGTCGCCGGATCTTCATAACCGCGTTCGACCGTCGCCACATCAGAGAGCTTGAGTGTGCGCCCCTGCACGAAGACCGGCGTGTCGCGAATTTTCTGCACCTTGTCGAAGGCACCGTCGAGACGCAGAAACACCTGCGGCCCATTGGTTTCGATGGAGCCGGCGGGCGTCAGCACGTTCTGACTGTTCAGCGCAGCGAAAATGTCTTGCGGCGACAAGCCGAGGGTCGCCAAGCGGTCATGGGAGAACGAAACGTAGATGCGCTCGGCTTGCTCACCAATGATGTTGACCTTCTTCACCCCAGGCACATGCAGCAGACGCTGGCGCATGGCTTCCGCATCACGCACCAGCAAGCGCTGTGGCTCGCCTTTGGCTTTCAAGGCGAACAGCGCGAAAGTTACGTCGGAAAACTCATCGTTGACCATCGGCCCGATCACACCGGCCGGCAACCTGATGGCTTCATCGTCGAGTTTCTTGCGCGCTTGATAGAACTCTTCCTGCACTTGCGACGGCGGCGTGCTATCGAGCAACGACACCATCGTGAACGCCAGTCCAGGGCGTGTGTAGGTTTCCGAGCGGTCGTACCACTTGAGTTCTTGCAGGCGCTTTTCAAGGGGTTCGGCGACCTGATCCTGCATCTCTTGCGCCGTCGCGCCCGGCCACGCGGTAATCACGGTCAACTGCTTGACCGTGAACGGTGGATCCTCCGCACGTCCCAACTGAAAGAACGACAACGTCCCTGCAACGGCAATCAGAAAAATCAGAAACACCGTGATCGCCCGCTCGCGCACGGCGATGGCCGAAAGGTTGAATCGCCCGTGGCTCATGGACGACTCCCGGCAACGCTGGCTTCGCTCTGTTGCGGTAATCGCACCGCTTCGCCATCGCGCAGCAGATGGGCGCCCAACGCTACAACCTGCTCACCGGCAGTGAGGTCACCAGCGATACGCGCCGAATCATCGCTCAACCCCAGCACCTGAACCGCTCGCCAGGTCACTGTTGCCGGTGTTCCGGCGATCACCCAAACACCGGGGCCTTTGCCCGGGTCGTAAACGGCGCCGATGGGGACTTGTAACGCCTGTGTCTGGGTGGCGCCTTCGGCAATGCTGAGGGTTACGGTCGCACCGATTGGCGCATTGGCCAGCGCACCTTCGAGCACATAGCGCGCCTCGAACGTGCGCGTGGTGCGGTCTGCCGAGTCCGAAAGCAGCCGCAGTTTTGCCGTCACCGCCGCAGAATTCACCCCATAGAGGCTGGCTCGCGCGGTGGATCCTGCTGCCGGACGCAACGTTTCGGGCAGATGCACGATGGCTTCACGTTGACCTGCGCGCGCCAAGCGCACCACCTGTTGTCCCGGGCTGACGACTTGTCCAGGTTCGGCAAGGGTTTCCACCACCACGCCGTCCGCATCAGCAACCAGCAACGCATAACCTGAAGCATTGCGCGCTACGTCCGCTTGCGCTTGCGCGGCGTTGAGCTGCGCCTTTGCAGTCTCCGCAGCGGCTCTGTACTGGTCGTAAGCTGATGCCGAAATGGCGCCAACGCCGACCAGTTTGCGATAGCGAGCCTCGTCGTCGGCTGTCTGTTTGGCGCTGGCGCGAGCAGCAATGACCGCCGCCTGCTGCGCCCGCGCTTGCAGTCCGAGGTCGATCGGGTCGAGACGTATCAACGGCTGCCCTTGCTTCACGGCCTGTCCTGTATCAACCAGGCGCTCGAGCACCTTGCCCGCTACGCGAAACCCCAGGTCGCCCTGAACGCGCGCCGCGACCACGCCCGTGAAAGAGCGAGCGACATCGGGTGACACTTGGACCGCAGCGGCTCTGACCAGCGGCGCCTGCGTACGGGGATCTGCAACGGAGGAAGAATCGCCACAGGCGGTCAGGGCAAGAGGCAACAAGCATGCGGCAATGGGGAAAGGTCGGAGCCGGCGCATAGGTTCCCTTACTGAGGAATAGGATGATCATCATATTCTCAGGCTTGTGACCAATATCGTCAATAGTCACAATCCCCATCCTGACCACCTGCAAGATCGAACCACGAATCGACCGACAGGCCCGACTAAAAACGGTAGCTCACCGAAGTCCCGAGCCCGCTCGCACTATTCTTGTATCTGGCACTGTAGGCACCTCTCGATGCCGAGGTGTCGTTGACCTCGACGCTCTCCTCCCAAAGGTAGGAATAGGCCAGGTCGACCGTGACATTTTCCACGGGCGTCCAGCCGGCACCGAAGCTGATCACCTTGCGGTCGCCCGTCGGAATGCGCGGGCCTCGATTGGTGTTGTTAGCCGGTGACTGATCAACCGAGAAACCGGCGCGCAGCACCCATTGGTTATTCAATTGGTAGGCTGCACCGATCGCGTGAGCCCAGGTGTCGTGCCAGTTCTGCTCTTCGCTGATCGTCCCCAACTGGCCATTCAGCAACGGCGGCAAGCCACTGTTCTCGATCGTCAGCTCCTTGAAGCGGCTCCAGCGCGTCCAGGTACTGCCGACATAAAGCGTCCAGTCGTTATTGAATTGATGCGTGACCGAAACGTCCACCGACTCCGGCGTGTCCACGTCCAGCGAGGCGTCATAGCTGCGGCCGCTGACGCCGAGCACGTTGAAGATGCCATCGGTGACCTTGGTTTTCGCATCCAAGTGGTAACTGACCTTGGAGTGGTAGGTCAGCCCCACGCGGGTCTGATCTGTCGCCTGCACCAGCACACCGGCGTTGAAGCCCAGCGCGGTGTCATCGCCGGTGCTTTTGAGCTTGCCGTCATTACGCCCCGGGCTCAGTGGATTGGGAACCATGCCCGATATCTCGCCGCTGATACGGTTAATGGTCGGACCGAAGCCGATCGAAACTTTTTCGTTAAAGGCGTAGCTGATGGTCGGCTGGAACGTCAGCGTGGTGACTTCACTCTTGTTGGCGTAATAGCGTCCGGCAAAACCACTGCCGTAGTCGGTGATCAACCCGAACGGTACATAAAATCCGACGCCGAATGCCCAGTGGTCATCAATCGGTTTGACGTAATACCCCATCGGCACGGTGGTCGTGGGCACCATGTCGCCGTCTTCCTTGCCACCGAACGTACTGCGCGTCCGGCTGATATCAGACTTGGCGAACAGTGTCGCCGCGCCCACGCTGACCTGCTCTCGTTTAAGCCGCGCCATGCCCGCCGGGTTGCCGTAGATCGTACTGGCGTCTTCGGCTGATGAAGAGCGCCCGGCAAAACCGGAGCCCATCCCGCTGATGCTTTGTTCGTTGAGTGCAAAGCCACCGGCAAACACATTGGAAGACGCAAGCACGAAGGCCAGGCACACGGGGCTCTTGAGCATTGTTTTTTTCATTATTGGACTCTATGGAGATCACTGGAATAGAACATCGAGCACTACAGCGAAGCCATATTATCCATGTGACCAATTCAGTCAATAGTCACGCAGAGCTAAATTCAACGCCCTCCCCGGCACTCAAGTACCGGGAACTGGAAACTTCATAAGGGGGATGTCGCCTTGACTCGAATCGCCTGAAAACCTTGCTCAGCGATGGGTCAAGGCATGAGGCTGCGCAGGATGAGGTTGGTAGTCAGCGTGGGCGCTTGCTCGATGAGATCCAGATTGTGTTGCAGCAGCAGCGGATTGACGAAAGGTCGCAACGCCAGATTGATCGCCTCGACGGTCTCGTCCAGCGGTGTCTTGCGCTCGAACTCCCCCGCTTCTCGACCTTGACGCACGATGTCGAGGATAAAGCCCTGGATCTGCGTTTCATACACCTGGGCGCTGTTCCAGCGTTCCGATGCGGAAAACGCCGCGATGTCGTAGAGCTTGCGGTCGTTGAAGAACAGGTCCACACCCGTAGCGATCACGGTTTTCACCAACCTGCGCAAACGCTCGGTCGCTGAAAGCGCTTCTGCGTTGACCGCGTGCTCGACTGCTGCAGCGATCTGGCCCAGGCAGTTGGCGCAAATGGCATCGCCAATTGCCTGCTTGGAATCAAAAAATTTATAGATGTACGCCTTGGAAAAACCGATGGCCTTGGCCAGGTCGGAAACCGTGGTTTTACCGTAGCCGTATTGGCTGAAATGCGCGTTGGCCGCGGCGACAATCTGGTCACGAATGTCGTGTTCGGCGGGGCCGCGAGTGCTCGGCGAGGAGGTAGAGAGGGATGGCTGATTCATGGGGGCAGCTTACTCATCCTGTCGGTGACTGACAACGTGTGACGCTAGATGAAGCGTTGTCACAAAACATGCAGTCAGGTGCACGTCGCCATGCACCCGCTAAGCCAAAGCGTCGCGCTCGGCGAAGATACCAGCCACCTGCCCCGCGTTCTCGGTTCCCCAGGCGCACAGCGGCATGATTGCTTCCGCCAGGCTGCGACCGAGCGGGGTCAGCGCGTAGTCCACACGCGGCGGCACCTCCTTGTAGTCGTTGCGCGCCAGCACTTGATCGGCCTCCAGATACTTCAATTGCTGGATCAGCACTTTGTCGCTGACGCCCGGGATCAAACGCTTTAGTTCGCCGTAACGCTTCGGGCCGTCGCGCAGAAAAAACAGGACAAGTGGTTTCCACTTGCCGGAGATGATGCGCAGCGTGGCGTTGAGCCCGCAACCGGTGCCACAGATTTCAGAGTTCTTCGTCATTTTTTGATACTTACCAAAAGGTGCATACTTGTCCTTAGGTTATCAGGCCCGCATCCTTGACCTCAAGCAAGCAGTCCCTGCTTGAAGATAACGCCAACGAAGGATGCATGACATGACCAGACTGAATGGCAAGACTGCCGTAATCACCGGCGGCGCTACCGGCATCGGCCTCGCTGCGGCAAAGCGCTTCATCGAGGAAGGTGCCTTTGTTTTCATTTTCGGCCGCCGGCAGGACGCACTCGATGCTGCTGTCGCCGAGCTTGGGCCCAATGCCCGTGCGGTAAAGGGGTCGGTCTCCGAGCAGTCCGATCTGGACCGGCTGTACGCGGCGGTAAAGGCTGAGCGCGGAACCCTCGACATCGTCTTCGCCAATGCAGGCGCCGGCAACCAGCTGCCGCTTGGCAAGATCACTGCTGAACACATCGACGAGATTTTCGACACCAACGTGAAGGGCTTGATCTTCACGGTTCAAAAGGCACTGCCGCTGATGGGCCCTGGTGCTTCGATCATTCTGACCGGGTCGAGCGCCGGCACCACGGGCGCTCCGGCATTCAGCGTCTACAGCGCGAGCAAGGCTGCCGTGCGCAACCTCGCCCGGACCTGGGCGCAGGACCTCAAAGGCACCGGCATTCGCGTCAACGTACTTTCCCCCGGGCCGACGGCGACCGAACTTGCCAAGGCAGCGCTAGGCGAAGAAGGCATGAAGGTATTCGCTTCGATGAATCCGCTCGAGCGGATGGCCGACCCGGCGGAAATCGCAGCGGCAGCTGTGTTTCTCGCGTCGCAGGACAGCAGCTTCATGACCGCCAGTGAAGTCGCTGTCGACGGCGGTCTTGCGCAAATCTGACACGCTACGCCCAGCCGCGCACCTTCGGTGTTCGGCGCCCGTTGGGGTGGCTAACCTGAGGAACTCCCATGAAGTACGCAATTATCGGCTTTGGCAAACTTGGCCAGGCACTGGCCAGGGCATTCGCCCGAAGCGGCATTGAAGTGTCCGTTGCAACCACCCGCGACCCGCAGGACTTTGCCGCCGTAGCAGCGGCGATCGGCCCCGGGATCGCTCCCGCAACCCTTACGCAAGCGATCAAGGCAGACATCATTTTTTTGGCTGTGCGTTTTGAGTCTCACCGGGATGTCGCGAAGGCGCTGGCGAACTGGGAAGGCAAAATCCTCATCGATGTGACCAATGCCTACGGTGTGCCTCCCGAGGATCTGGGAGGCCAGCCTTCTTCCACAGTCATCGCACAGGCTTTCACGGGTGCAAGACTGGTCAAGGGGTTCAACCATCTGGTCGCCGGCGTGCTTGACCAGGATCCGGCGATTCAGGGAGGCAAGCGAGTCGTGTTTCTGGCGAGCGACGATGAAGCCGCTGCCGGGGAAGTCGCCACGCTTGCGGAAAATCTCGGTTTCTCACCGATCAGACTTGGTGGGCTGGCGGAAGGTGGACTGCTGGTGCAGGCGCGGGGAAATAACTGGGGACCATTGATTTTCAAGGATCTGGTCAAGTTCGACTGATGGGTCGGTGATTGCGGCCGGCGGCATGAGGCACGGGAGTCGCCTCACGCCGCACTAGCCTGCGACCGAATCAAAGCAGGATCATTTGCGCCCGCCACCCATAGAGGGTGACCAATCACTTCTCCCCCACCTTCGTCACGCCACCGCCGCTTCAAGCGTCCTGGAACGCCACGCAAACCCCAACACCATCAGCAACCCCAGGCCCGCCATTGCCGCGCCAGCCAGGGAGATCGCCGGATAACCCAGCCCGCTGCTGATCACCGCGCCGCCAAGCGCTGCGCCAATCGCATTGCCGAAGTTGAAGGCGCCGATGTTCACCGCCGAGGC
Organism: Pseudomonas tensinigenes; assembly: GCF_014268445.2. NCBI lineage: Bacteria > Pseudomonadati > Pseudomonadota > Gammaproteobacteria > Pseudomonadales > Pseudomonadaceae > Pseudomonas > Pseudomonas tensinigenes. The sequence goes on along the minus strand of NZ_CP077089.1, from coordinate 3,449,174 downwards.
CAGATTGGGCGCGTCCTTGGCCGCTTCCATGACACGCATCTGCAGCGGCGGCACCAGGGCGAAGCTGGCAATACCCCAGATCAGGATGGCCACAGCGGCTGGCAGCGGCCAGCGCATCAGTACGGTGAACGCCAACAAGACGACAATCAGTACACTCAGCGAGACGATCAGGGTGCGATCGATCGAGCGGTCAGCGGCCTTGCCGCCCCACATGTTCCCCAGCGTCAACCCGACACCGTAAAGCATCAGCATGGCGGTGATGAAGGCGGTGGACGCATGGGTCTCGCTGCTGAGGATCGGCGCGATGTAGGTGAAGACGGTGAACATGGCACTCGAGCCAACCACGGTCAGGGCCAGCGCGGCCAGCACCGGGCCGCGCCCCAATACTCGAATTTCCGCCATGACACCGACACTTTGCGGCGCCCGTACGTTGGGCAAGGCGAACCACAACGCGGCCATGGTCACCACGCCCAGGCCGGTAATCCCCCAGAAAGCCGTGCGCCAACCGAACAGTTCGCCAAACCAGGCAGCCAGCGGCACACCGCCGATGGTCGCCAGGGTCAGACCCATGAACATCGCCGCCACTGCCCCGGCGCGTTTTTCCGGGGCAACCAGGGTGGCGGCGACGACGGAGCCAACGCCAAAGAAGGCACCGTGGTTCAGCGAGGTCACGACCCTGGCAACCATGAGGCTGTAGTAATCGGTGGCCAGGGCCGACATCAGATTACCGAGGGTGAAAATCGCCATGAGCCCGATCAGCAGATAGCGCCGGGGAATCTTGCCGGTGGTCAGGGTCATCAGTGGTGCGCCGAGCAATACGCCCAGCGCATAAGCACTGACCAGCAAACCGGCAGCGGGAATGGAAACACCCAGATCCGCAGCGATACCCGGCAACATGCCCATGGGGGCGAATTCTGTGACGCCGATGCCGAAGGCACCGATGGCGAGTGCAACAAGTGGTGGATTGATACGCATGGAAAGCTCCTTATCTATGCCGCCAATGCTACGATCCCGTCTTTTCAGGCGGTAGATAGCATTTTTGGCAATCACCTTTGCGTAGGAGGCACAAGTGGATTTCAACGGCAGGTCAGGTGAAATGAGCGTGTTCACCACCGTGGCCCAGGAAGGCAGCCTGTCGGCCGCCGCGCGTGCGCTGGGCCTGACACCTTCGGCAGTCAGCAGGATCATTGCGCGCACCGAGCAACGGCTTGGCACTCGCCTGCTGCTGCGCACCACCCGGGCGATCACCTTCACGGCCGAGGGCGAAGCGTTCTTGCGCGGCGCCCGGCGTATCCTCGCCGACATGGACGAGGTCGAAGAAGCCATCGCCGACCAAGGCGTGCCCAGAGGGCGATTGCGCGTCAGCGCCGCCCTTGGCCATGGACGCCTGGCCATTGTTCCCTTGGTCGCGGCCTTCAGCGCCCGTTACCCGAACATCGTCGTAGACCTCAACCTCGGCGACGAAGTGGTCGATATTCTCGGCGGGCAAGCCGACGTCGCGGTGCGCTTTGGCCATCTGCCCGACAGCCCGCTGACCGCACGCAGGATCGGCACCACCGGCCAGGTCGTGGTGGCATCGCCCGAGTATCTTCAGCGTCACGGCATCCCGCAGGAACCGGAAGACCTGCTCCAACACAACTGCCTGCGCTTCAATTTCCGCCGTGCCGAACCCAACTGGCCATTCATCCGCGATGGCAAATCGTTTGCCCTGAAGGTCAGCGGCAACATCGAATGCAGCAGTGGTGAAGCGCTGGCACAATTCGCGCAAATGGGCGCCGGCATTGCCCGTATCGGGGAGTTCAGCGTGAGCGAGGATCTGCAGCGCGGCGACCTGATTGCGCTGTTGCAAGCGTGGAACCCGGGGGACCAGGAACCGATTCATGCGGTGTTCGTCGGCGGCGCGACGATGCCGGCGCGGGTGCGATTGTTCGTGGACTTCCTGGTGGAACATCACCGGATGTCAGCCGAGACGTAAGCTGATATTTGCAGATATTCGTGAAGCTGAATTCAACACATGTCGGTCTGGAGAGCGTGGATCAACAGAGCACCAAACCGACACCGGATCGCCTACCTTCAGCCCGTATGAGGCTTTACGCATAGTTGCGGTTGACCAAGCGTCAATGGTTTCGTTGAGCGACTTGTGAAACCGCTTCCCATTGGCGCTATAACTGAAGCTCATGAATTGCGCTCCAATCCACGTCCCCTCACGCCCAACAAAGGTTACGTAGCCTTGTACCACTTGCCCCACAGGTACATTGCCAGCGCTCAGGAACCTGACCCCGTCATTTCACCGGGTCATCGCTGATCAACGTCTTCGGCTCCAGATACGCGCTCATCCCCCACCTGCCCATTTCGCGCCCAAGGCCTGAATGTTTGAATCCACCGAAAGGGGCACGTGGTTCGTGGGCCAGGGTGTTGATGAGCACGCGCCCCGCATCGATCTGCCGGGCGACGTTCATACAACGTTCAGCGCTTTTTCCCAACACCAGGGCGCTCAGCCCATAGTCCGTATCGTTGGCAATGCTGATCGCATCGGCATCATCCTCGTAGGGAATGATCGTCAGCACGGGGCCGAAGATTTCCTCACGCGCGATGCGCATCCGGTTGTTGGCATCAGTGAAGATCGTAGGCTTCACGAACCATCCGGCATGCAAGCCTTGCGGGCGACCTTCGCCACCCGCCAGCAACCTCGCGCCTTCTTCCTGGCCGGCACGGATGTAGCGTTGCACTCGTTCCCATTGTTTCTGGCTCACCATCGGACCGATGTCGGTGTCGGTGTTACGCGGATCGCCCGATCGGACCTGTGAGACGCCCTCCTTCGCAATCCGCTCGAACTCTGCCAGCCGGCGGCGCGGCACGAGGATGCGAGTGCCTGCGATGCAAGCCTGGCCGCTGTTGAGAAATCCGGCTTGCAGCACCATCGGCATGACGGCCTGGAAATCCGCATCGTCAAGCACCACGGTGGGCGACTTGCCGCCGAGTTCTAGCGTTACGCGCTTCATGGTGTCCGCACCGGTTTTGACCAGATGTTGGCCGATAGCAGACGAACCCGTGAACGAGATCTTGGCCACGTCGGGATGGCGGGCGATCTCCTCGCCAACCACATCGCCCCGTCCGTTGATGACGTTGAATACGCCCGGTGGCAGCCCCGCTTCATGCAATGCCCTGACCACGACCTGCGTCTGCAACGCGCTCATCTCGCTAGGCTTGATGACGGCGGTGCAGCCGGTCGCCAGCGCCGTGGCCAGTTTGTTGCAGATGAAACCCGCATTACTGTTCCAGGGCGTGATCAGACCGGTCACGCCCACGGGCGTAAGAATGACCCTGGCCATGCCGACCTGTTCCTCGAAATCGAATGCCTCCAGTGCATCGATCGCCTGCGCAATCACCTCGGCCGGATAAGTCGCCATCCAGCGCCCGCGAACCGCAGGCGCGCCGTATTCCACCAGGATGGCTTCCAGCAACTCCTCCTCCCTTGCCGCCATGGCCCGGTGCATGCGGTGCAGTGCCGCAATGCGCTCCTCCCGGCTGGTACGGGCCCACGCCGGGAACGCAACCTTGGCGGCTGCGATCGCGCGCTGTGCGTCCAGTGCATCGCCCAGCCGAACCTGGCCGATGACTTCCTCGGTACTCGGGTTATGAAGATCAAACCATTCCTGACCGTGAGGAAGGACGAACTCGCCGTTGATGTAGATATGTTCAATGCGTTGCATGGCGACTCCTCGCTCAAAAACGACTCGCCTGAATCGAGCCTCTGTGATGGAGTCTAAGAAGGGTTCATTATTCCGATAAGCCATCCTTTGGCTGATGAAGCATCCTTATATTCAGGACAATCCATGCACAGAACAGCAATGACAGAGCTGGAAGTGGTGCTGGCCGTGGCGCGCCGCAGCAGTTTTCGCGGTGCAGCACAGGAGTTGGGCATGTCCACTACCGCCGTGAGCAGCGCGGTGGCCGGCCTGGAAGCACGCCTGAAAGTGCGCTTGTTCAATCGCTCCACGCGCAGCGTTGCCCTCACCGACATCGGCCAACGCTATGTGGCGCGCATCGCCCCTGCGTTGGCACAGATCAAAAGTGCCGGCGAAGAAGCCAGCGTCGGCCCCGATGAACCCAGCGGCACATTGCGCATCAATGCACCGCATGGCGCGGCCTACCTGCTGTTGGATCCGTTATTGAAAATGTACGCTCAGCGCTATCCCGAAGTGCGCATCGACATCGTCAGCGAATCAAGCATGGTCGACATCATCGCCGGTGGTTTCGATGCCGGGATTCGCCTGGCAGAGTCTGTGCCGCAAGACATGATTGCCGTGGCACTCTCAGGTGACATCCGCATGCTCATGGTGGCGACGCCCGAGTACCTCGAACGCCACGGCGTGCCCGAGCATCCGCGAGATCTGCTCACCCACCGGAGCATCGGCATGCGCATGGCCCATGGTGGCCTCTACCAATGGGAATTGGCGTGCGATGGCCAAAAACTGCAGATGGATCTGCCGGTGTGCTTCGCGTCCAACGAGTTGCTGGCCATCAAACAGGCCGCGGTGTCGGGCCTCGGCATTGGGTTCATTTCCGAGTGGTTCATCCAGGAAGAACTGGCGAGTGGCGTCCTGGTGCCGGTGTTGATGCCGTGGTGCCCGTCGTTTGGCGGGTTGAGGCTCTACTACTCGGGCCATCGCTTCGTGCCGGCGCGATTGCGCGCACTGATTGAACTGGCGCAGGAGTTGCGGCCCACTGTGGCTTGATCTGGGCTGAGACTTATCTGAAGATCGCCGGCAAATTTGATGAGGTTGAAAGGTTGCTGTGGGGAAGATGATTTGCGCCAGACAAATTTTCACCACCAACGCGCAGAATCGGGAAGGTACACATTCATGGATCAGAAAAATGGCCAGGCTGGCAATGCCGACTGGGTCATCCGCAGTGTTCAACCTGGAGGTATCGAGCGTATCGAAGCGTGGTTCGGCAGCCACGGCTACGATCCTCATCGACACGACACCTACTCGATCGGCCGTACGTTGGCGGGCGTCCAGAGCTTTCACTACGCAGGCTCGATGCGCCACGGTCTCCCCGGCAATACGCTCGTGCTTCACCCAGACGAACTCCACGATGGTATGGCCGGCACCGATGCAGGCTTTCGTTATCGAATGGCCTACGTCGATCCGGCATTAATCCAGAACGTCCTGGGCGGGGAACCCTTGCCCTTTATCGCTGGGGGACTGTCGAGCGATCCGCGTCTGTTTTATGCCAGTGAAGCATTCGTGCAAGCGGTGGATCATCCACTGGAAACACTGGAGGAACAGGACGCGCTGTATGACTTGGCGATGGCGTTGCGTGCCGTCGCGGGCAAGCCGCGCGGGCGCAAGCGACTGGATTACCGCGCTGCCGAGCGCGCCAGAGCATTCATCCTCGAACATCTGCACACGTGCATTACGCTGGAAATGCTGGAGCACGCCTGTGGGCGCGAGCGCTGGAGCCTGTCACGCGACTTCAGAACACTTTACGGTACGAGCCCTTACCGATTTGTCACCCTGCGCCGTCTGGATCGGTTCCGCGCATTGGTGCTTGAAGGTTTCACCCTGGTGGATGCGGCCCTCGTCGCGGGTTTCCACGATCAAAGTCATATGACGCGACACTTCACCCGCTGCTACGGAGTTCCGCCCATGCGCTGGCTGGAACGATTGCGGGCCGCACGCTGACTTGCAGGATCGTACAAGAGCGCCCTGCTCCATGCTCTTAGGATGGCGACTTCGAACACCGAGGATCCGTCATGTCAAAGCTCTGTCATCAACAATCATCAGTTCCTGTAAACCTGGCACATAAAGCTTCGCTCATCGAACAGCAATGGAGCCCCAGGGTTGTTGCAGAAATGAATGACTACCAGTTCAAGGTTGTGCGAATCGAAGGCGAATTCATCTGGCACTCACATCCTGAGACCGACGAAGCATTTCTTGTCCTGGAAGGCACCTTGCGCATCGACCTGCGGGATGGCTGCGTCTATGTGAATCCGGGTGAACTCTATGTAGTACCCCGTGGCGTCGAACATCGGACAGCTGCTGAAGGTGAAGCAAAACTGATGATGATCGAGCCACGAGGCATTGTGAACACCGGGCATGAAGATGGCGAAAGAACGGCTTTGAACGACGTCTGGATATAATCCAGCGTTATCCATTATCAAAGCCGATGAATTCACGATTTTGCGGGAGATGTGACAGTGCTATCCGATCCAGAGGCGCGCGTAGCACTCAAAGAACTGATTGAAAAATACCTCAAGGGAAGAGATCCCGATTACGACCGTCTGATCGAAATTGTTCAGGATCCTTCGCGGCAAGTTCCGATCAGGGGTGTGCTTGAGGACATTAGACGGTACAACAAGGTCCAGTACACGCAGCAGGACCTAGAACTGATCGACAACCTTTTGTACATGTATGGCTGAGACAGAACGTGCTGGTCGCGGGCAAATGGTTGAAATAGGGTTGCACAGTGAGATGGGCATCCACCTGTGCGGCAACAGGTCGGAAATATCACTCGCCCGGCGCGTCGGCAGACGCGTCAGACCTTCTTTCAGACATCGGCCTGAGTCATGCATCATGACTTCGGTGAACGCTTACGCATCGGGCATGTGAAATTGAAGAGCTGCTGCCGCATAAATGGCAACTCGATTAGCTACGCGAGGCGGGATGCCCGTACAAATACTTTCGGGAGTGAGTAATGAGCAATGACCCCTGTGCTTTAGCTGCGCGCATGATTCGCAACTTCAATGATGTGCCGCTGCAATACGAGCGCCGCGACCCTCTTTACGAGAGCCATGGCGCGCGCCTCGGCACTGACACCGTCGCGCAGAAACTCGGTGCGTCGATGGACATCGTCGCGCCAGGCAAGCGTTCTTGTCCCTACCACTTTCATTATGCTCAGGAAGAGATGTTCGTCATCCTGGAAGGGTTTGGCACCCTGCGCGTGGCGGGTGAAATGTTGCCCATCCGAAGCGGCGACGTCATCTTCATTCCGGCCGGCCCCGAGTATCCGCATCAAATCATCAACACCTCGGATGCGCCGCTGAAGTACCTGTCCATTAGCACCCGAGAAACCCCCGAAGTCTGCCAATACCCGGACTCCGGCAAATATCAGGCGATGGTCACAATCAATGGAGCTCGCGCGTTCACCGCTGTGCAGCGGCTCGGGACTACGCTTGATTATTGGGACGACGAACCATGAGGGGACATCCACATTAGTGATCAGTCAGCCAGGAAGCTCGGTTGCATTCATGATGACGGGCGCCATCATGTCCGGATCCGGCGCAACCAGTTTGATATGGTTTTATCTCGGAATGCGCTTGAGACATTACTGATGTGGGCACCAAACTTCGCATTGATCCCCCCCCTCCACCTCTCACCATCGGCGTGATTCAAGCCAGAGATTCCAACTTGTCGTCACAGACGGCAGAGCGCCTGAGTTCCAGGATCGTGCGTTCATGCACTGCTCCCCACTCTCGCATCGCACTCACCAATGGCGCGAGTGAGTGACCTAACGCTGTAAGCGAATACTCCACTTTGGGTGGCACCTCGCGATAGATTTCGCGATGAATCACCCCGTCAGTCTCCAGTTCTCTCAGTTGGAGTGTGAGCATCCTCTGCGTGATATCTGGAATCAGCCGACGCAGCTCGTTGAAGCGCTTCGTGCCTGACATCAGGTGAAAAAGTATGAGCGATTTCCATTTTCCACCGATGACATCGACAGTGAAGGCGACGGGACAAGCGAAAGCCTCGATTTCATCCTGAGGGTTACATTTTTTCACTGTTATCACCTAGGTATAAAAAGTGTGCCTACCGCACAAAATTGTGCGTACTTACGACAATGTGCTGCAAAAGTTAGCATGGATTCCATATTCACCACTATGGAATCGGACAGATGAGTTTGTTGTTATCACCCTATGAAATTAAGGGCCTCACCCTGAAAAACCGGGTCGTCATGTCCCCTATGTGCATGCACATGGCGGCGGATGATGGTTTCGTCACTGACTGGCACCGCGTTCATTACGGCGCTCGTGCTCTGGGTCAGGTGGCGCTGATTTTTCCCGAAACGCTGGCCATTCAGGCTGACGGTCGTATTGGAGCCGGTGACCTTGGCATCTGGAGCGATGAGCACGTTGTCGGCTTGAAGGCGCTAACAGAATTGCTTCACGGTTTTGGCGCAAAAGCGGGCGCTCAAATCGGCCATGCCGGGCGCAATGCTGACCTGCCCGGTCTGATTCACATCGCGCCATCGGCGATTCCATTTACGCAAACCAGCCCTGTTCCTCGCGAACTTGCGGCTGATGAGATTCCGGGTCTGGTTAAACTTTTTGGCGATGCCGCACGGCGTGCCAGCGACGCTGGGTTCGATGTGCTGGAAATCCATGCCGCGCACGGCTACTTATTGAGTGAGTTCCTTTCGCCGCTGGCCAACAACCGTGACGATGAATATGGCGGTGATGCCAAGCGTCGCTATCGCTTCCTGCGCGAGGTGCTGGAAGAGGTCAAAACTCATTGGGGAGATCGCCCTCTGTTCGTGCGCATCTCCAGTTCTGATTACGCCGAAGGCGGAAACACGCCCGAGTCGTTTCTCGAATATGGTCGCTGGATGAAAGAACAGGGGGTTGACTTGATCGACTGCAGCTCCGGTGGGATCAAAATGGTCAAGGTCGAGACCTACCCGGGTTACCAAGTACCGGCCGCTGAATTACTCCGTAAGGAGTTGCATATAGCAACAGGCGCTGTGGGTGTGATTCAGAGTGGACGTCAGGCTGAAGAAATCTTGCAGAACGGCCGAGCTGATCTGGTGTTTGTCGGGCGGCAAATGCTCCGAGATCCATTCTGGGTTCGCAGCGCTGCAGATGATCTTAAAGAAATCATTGAGATTCCTGCCGCCTACACACGTTATGGATCTGTCTGGCTTGACACCAGAGCCTGATGCCTTTTTTGCACTAATCCTATGAAGCAGGAGCAAGCACATGAGCAAACCGACTTACGTGGAAGAATACCAAGCCATCACCGAGGTGCTTAACCAGTACATTGAGGGCTGCAAGCAGGCCAAAAGCAGCATCATGAAGCCCGCTTTCAGTGAGCAAGCGACCATGTTCAGCGTCGATGGCGACGGTAAGCTGGCGGGCGGCGCAATTTCAATCCTGTTCGACGGGATCGACAAGGGTTTCCGCCCTTCTCCTGATGCACCGGCGGCTATCGTTCGCGTCGAAGTCGTCGGTACGGCGGCTAGCGCTCGCATCGACGCCAACGACATGTCAGGCATCTCTTTCACCGACTTTTTTCATCTGCTGAAAGTTGATGGCAAGTGGACTGTGATTAGCAAGATTTTTCAAACTCATGTAGCGCCTTGATGGAATGGGTCGTCCGACGGCCCCTGCTTATGCGTTGACATCGGAATCTGAGCCTGGCCCGGCTCAGACTCTGGTGGCGAATAAGCTGCGATGAGCGAGAAAAAAGGCGCCAGATTGGCGCCTTCACGTTATCAAGCGACTTTGATAACAACCTTCCCAAACGCTCCCCTCGCGAGATGTTCGTAAGCTTCTCGTGCTTTTTCGAACGGATATACCTGATCGATCACGGGACGGATTTCGTGCTCGTTGAGGAAAGTATTCATCCGGTCGAATGACGAACGCGGCGCCACGGCGATTCCGCGAATGGTTGTCTGGCGGAAAATGAGTGGCATCAGATTGAGTTCAACGGTTTGTCCTGTCAGAAAGCCGATCTGCGCAATACGCCCCGATGCCTTGGTTGCTGCGACCGATTGATTGATGCCACTGCCACCGGCCACATCGAGTAGCAGATCCACGCCCTTGCCTTCGGTCAGCTTCAGCACTTCGTCCGCCCAATTCGGCGTCGTTCTGTAGTTGATGCTCGCCACAGCCCCCAGCCCCTTCACGGTTTGCAAATTCTGGTCGCTGCTCGATGTTGCGATGACCTTCGCGCCAAGCGCAGTAGCAATCTGCACGGCAAATATCGATACACCTCCAGTGCCTTGAACCAATACGGTTTGGCCCGGCTGAATTTGTCCAAAGTCCACCAGCGAATACCAGGCTGTGAGCGCAGCGATGGGCAGTGTTGCCGCCTCTTCGTCGCTCATGTTGTCGGGTGCACCGACGGCGCTGTCTTCATGGATGATCATGTACTCGGCCAGACCGCCGGGCAACGGTGAACCGAAGCAGTAATCGGGTTCGTTCGGCCCTGGCTCGCCATCCAGCCAACGGGAGTAAAGGTGGGAGTTGACGCGATCACCGACTTTAAAGCGCGTGACGTTGTCACCAATCGCAACTACCGTGCCGGCAGCATCGCTCACTGGAATCAGCGGCTTGGGCACCATGTGCGGTTCATAAATGCCGTCGACGATAGCCTTGTCGCGAAAGTTGAGCGAGACAGCGCCGACCTTCACCAGTAACTCGCTAGCCTTGGGTTGCGGGGTCGCAACCTCTCCCAATTGCAGGTTGTCGAGTCCGAAATCTTTCAATAACCAAGCTTTCATTGCCAGTCTCCAATTACACATCAATGGCCACGAACCAGAGCCGGTTCCGCCTCGGGTGCATTTTTCGCTGCTGAAGGCGCGCAATAAATGCGTGGAAAAAGACATGATTGTTCTATTCTTGGATAACAATCATGTTCAACCTTTGATTCATTCGGGTTCATAGGAAAGCGTCATGGAATTGCTTCAATCGATGCGCCTGTTCGCCAGGCTTGCCGAACTTGGCAGCTTTACCAAAGCTGCCGAATCGCTAGACATCGGGCGACCTCAGGTCACTCGATATATCCAGGAGCTGGAAACGTCATTGGGCGTGCGCTTGTTCCAGCGCACCACGAGAAAGGTCGCACTCACCGCCGAGGGCGAGAGATTCTATGAACGGGTACAGGAAATTCTGGCGGGTATTGCTGCTGCGACCTCAATGTTCGATCGATCAGGAGCAACGCTCACAGGCAGGCTGCGCGTCGATATCCCGAGCGCCTTCGCGCAGATGAAATTCATCAATAGCCTTAAAGAATTCACCGTCTGCTACCCCAGTATCAACATGGTTCTGGGCGTGACTGATCGGGCCGTCGACTTGATCGGCGAAGGCGTCGACTGTGCGTTGCGTATCGGCGATCTACCTGATTCGACGTTGATCGCTCGCCCTGTCGCGATGGCGACGATGGTGACGTGTGCCGCGCCCGGGTATTTGAACGAACATGGCGAACCCAAGACACTTGACGATCTGGCCTCCCATCGAGGCGTCAACTTCTTGTCCGGTCAGAGCAACAGAACATTGCCCTGGCATTTTTCGGTAAAAGGTCGGGATCGATCCTTTGTGCCTGACGCCGGCATCACCGTCACCGAGTCGAATGCGTACGTTCAGTGTGGCGTGTCTGGCTTCGGAATAATTCAGGCGCCCGGGATCGCCGTGGCCGAGCATTTGGAAAGTCGCGGTTTGGTGGAGATTCTAAAACCCTATCGGCCAGCCCCTCGCCCGGTGTCGTTGCTATACCCGAGCCGGACTCATCTGGCGCCCCAGGTTCAAGCTTTTATTGAGTGGCTGCAAGAGCGCTTTCCGTACCTTCATTCTGACTGGCTGGAACTCTAGCGATCGAGCTGTGTAAACGGTGCTTACAGGGCGGAACCGGTCCTTTGCAAACGTCCGTTCCTGCCCAATTCACATAACCCCCTTATGTAACCCGAAAACACGCCGATACCGTGCTGCAGCACGGAAGCACCGCAGCAGCACTTACTTCATGGACGGCAGGAGCCCGAACAATGTTGGAATACCTCTGGCGCAGCATCCACTCCCCGGACTACTTGCCCAACGTACTGGACTGGATGCTCCATATTCTCCTCAGCCCGTTCATGGTGATCATGTGCCTGATTGTCGGCGCGCTGGCCGGCAAATGGTGGAGAGCACTGCCCTACGGCAGTCTGACTTGTTATGTGGTCTTTCTGAGCCGGTCTTCTTTCTATCGGTGGGAAAGCATTTTCCCCGTAGCCGGTCTGCCTGCACTGGCAATCGATGGCGCGCTATTGGCGCTCCTCGGCTTCTATTTGAAAGGCGTACTAAGAACCCGCTCTGAAGCAAAACCCGAAGGTCATTGGCTGCGCAGGCTTTATCAAGGCCTTAAGGCCGTCATGCTGACAATCATGGTGATTTTCTGGGGAGTCGTCGTGCTGTTTGTCGTGGTCTTCACTGTCTCGGTCGCGACCCAGCCGTCATTGGTGCACTGAGCAGCCTTCCGCTGGCCAGGGTCTGTACGAAAAAGTGCCCGGTGGTTAGCGTTCAAATCGTCCAGACGCTAGATGCATTCTTTTACTCGCAGCCCCTACAGAGTGATGCCATTCGCGCCAATGCGAACGCTGAACGCCTCGTATTTGCCTAAGGCCTGTAGCCTGAGTAGAATGCGATTAATTATCAATCATGTACTTTCCGGGGATTCGATGCGCAGCGATGAAACGCTAGGTACTGCAGATCTAGGGCTGCTCTATCGCACCCACCACTCGTGGTTACACGGCTGGCTGATCCGACGCATTGGATGTCGCGATAACGCAGCAGATTTGGCGCAGGACACCTTCGTACGTCTGCTCAAATCCCGTCAGACCAGCCCCTTGCGCGAACCACGTGCCTATTTGAGCAGTATCGCCCGCGGACTGATGATTGATCAGTATCGTCGTCGCGAACTCGAGCGTGCCTACCTGGAAAGCGTCACGTTGCTGCCTCAACACGAGGTTCCCTCGGAAGAAAGCCGGCTGCTGATTCTTGATGCGCTGGAGCGCATAGACCGCATGCTCAGTTTGCTTAAACCAAGGGTTCGCCAAGCGTTTTTATTCGCCCGACTCGACGGTCTGACATGCGCGCAAATAGCCGAAAAGCTCGGTGTTTCCCGGGCGACGATTGAGCGCGACCTGGCCACGGCCCTGCAACACTGCTATCACTTGCGTTATGTCGAGGCCTGAGCCGCAGGCGCTGGATCCGGCCATTGTTGAACAGGCGATCCAATGGCTGGTGCGCCTGCGCTTCAATCAAGCCGATGAACAAACACAGCACTCTTTTGAGCACTGGCTGCAGCAGCGCCCAGAGCATGTGTTGGCGTGGCAGCGTGTGGGAACGCTTGGGGATGAATTTACCGACGTACCCGCTCAACTGGCGCGACAAACCCTTGATGGCAGCCATCAGGGAATGCGGCGGCGGGACAGCCTGAAGCTACTGGGCATATTGGCCACCGTTGGCACGGCAGCCTGGCTCGGCCGGGACTACACACCCGTACCCGCCATGCTTGCGCAGCAGCGCAGCAGCACCGGCGAGCAACGACGCTTCCAACTCGATGATGGCAGCCTTATCCAGCTCAATAGCGATAGCGCCGTCGACAGCGATTTCGACGCCCAGCGACGCCTGATCATCCTGCGACGGGGTGAAATCATCGTGAATGTCGGCCCGGACCAACACTCGCCGCAAGCGCGACCGTTCTGGGTGCAATCACGTGACGGGATCATGCGCGCTCACAGTTCGCGCTTTCTGGCACGCGAGCTGGACGAAGGCACGCTTGTCGCGGCTCAGGAAGGATCAGTCACGGTGTTCCCAGGCTCCAGTCAAACTGCTGCAAGCCGCAGCGTCCAGGCAGGCAATCAGCTGCTGTTTACATCAGGTGGCGCCCGAACGTTCAGCGACAAAGGCCTCGATTTGTGGAGCTGGGGTGACGGCGTGATCAGTGCGCGCAATATGCGCCTCAAGGATTTCATCGTGGAGTTGTCGCGTTATCGCCCCGGGGTATTGCGCTGCGCCGAAGAAGTCGCGGATCGCCGAGTTTCCGGCACCTTCCAGCTCGCCGACAACGATCAGGTTCTGGCACTGATCGCGCAGTCACTGCGCTTGCACATTGATTACCGAACCCGTTACTGGGTAACCGTGACCGCTGCGACCTGAGCCCATCAAAACCACCTAAAAAATAATGAGGTGGTTTCTCATTATCGTTCGACCTCTAAGGAAGGCCGGAATACAGGCCAGTCTGTCGATGTCCTTTCTTGGAGCGAGAAAATGAGTTCGTCCCCGGTTTCACAGCGCCATCCCTTGAATCGTGCCTTGCAGGGCGCGATGTTGGGTTTGATCGTCAGCAGCTACGCATTGCCATCGCTGGCGCAAACGTCGAGCGCTGACCACAGCAATCAAGTCAAGCAGTGGAATATCGCGGCGGGCCCACTGGCGCCGGCGCTTGATCGCTTTGCGCGCGAGGCCGGCATCAGTCTTTCCTTCGACGCGTCGAGTGTAGTGAACCGCACCACCGCTGGCGTGAATGGCTCGCTCGATACGTCGGCAGCACTGTCATCGTTGCTGCAGGGGAGCCAATTGCAGATCGAACAGCAAGGCCCGGATGCTTACCTGCTGGTCCCTCAAGCAAAGACCGCCGGCCCGCTCGAGCTCGACGCAACGGATGTCGAGGACTACCGCCTTGCCCCCCTCATCATCAATGCCAAGGTCAGGGTCAGTGCCGACGACGACGCCAACTCGGTGGTCGCCAAGGAACTCTGGGTTGGCGGAAAAGTGGCAACCAGCATTCTCAATACACCGGCATCGGTATCAGTTGTTACCAACAAGGAAATGGAGCAACGCAGCGTCAGCACCACGGAAGAGGCGCTGCAATACACGCCCGGCGTGATCACTGACTTCTATGGTACGGATGACCGCAACGACTATTTCCAGATCCGCGGCTTCCAGGCCACCACCTACCGTGACGGCTTGACCCTGAGTTCGATGCGCGGCGTACGCGAAGATCCATTCGCTTATGAGCGCATCGAGATTCTGCGTGGTGCCAACTCCACTCTGTTTGGCCCGGCGGACCCTGGCGGCTCGGTAAACTTCGTGAGCAAACAGCCGCGCTTCGAGCAGTTTGGCCAGGGCTATGTGACCTACGGTTCGTTTGACCATGTCGAGACAGGCATCGATGTCGGGGATGCGCTGAACGACGAGAAAACCCTCGCTGGGCGCTTTACTGCCAAAGGCCAAAACAGCGACCGCGAGTACGATCACTCGCAGGACGATAACCAGTTGTTTATGGGTGGCCTGACCTGGGCACCGACGGATTACACGTCGGCGACGATGATTCTGGACTACCTGAAAACCGAAAGTTCGCCCAACAGTGGCGGTTATCCGCTGGACAAGGAATACGACCGCAGCAAGTTTTATGGCGAGCCCAGCTACAACTTTCACGATGCCGAGCGCACCAGCCTCAGCGGTAACGTCACCCATGATTTCGACAACGGCTTCGTGCTGCGCAGCAATCTGCGTTACAGCAAGCTGACCGATGATTTTGGCTACGTTTACCTCAGCGACAGCGCCGCACGTGTCGGTACTACCGTTGACCGCTATCAGTTTGGAACAGATACCGAAGCCGACCAGTTCAACGGCAATCTGATGCTGCAATACGATGCCCGCTTCGAGAACATCGACAGCAGCAGCCTGGTGGGCGTGGAGTACCTCGATTCGACCACCAAGGAAAGCTCGGTCTACGCCCCGACGACCTCGATTGACATTGCAAACCCCGTGTTTACAGGCGTTTCACGCTCAATCGCGCCGTATGCCGTCAACAAGCGAGACGCGACCACCAAGGCCGTATTCCTTCAGCAGAACCTGTCGTTCTACGAGCGTTTCATCGTCACCGGCGGTGTGCGCAACGACTCGATGGACCTGACCAGCAAAGGTTTGCAATCCACAGAGAAAGACACTTTCTCCGAAACCTCCTACCGAGGTGCGTTGACCTATATCGTCAACGACGAGGTGTCCACTTATATCAGCATGGTGGAATCGGTCTCGCCGCCGCAGGTTGGCGTCACACCGCAGACGGGCCGGCAGTACGAAGTGGGCGTGAAGTATGCGCCGATGGGGATGGACGCACTGTTCTCCGCAGCCGTTTATGACCTGACTCAGGAAAACGTCACCATCGCTGTGGTGCTGCCGAGCGGCATCATTGAGCAACAGACCGTGGGCGAGTCGCGGGCGCGTGGCCTCGACCTGGAGGCGAAAGCGCAGGTGACGCAGAACCTCAGCCTGATCGGTGGTTATTCCTATATGGAGTCCGAGGTACAGCGCGGTTCGTTGTACGACGGCAGCTCCCTGAAGGGTAATGAGTTCGCCACGGCACCCAAGCATTCCGCTTCGCTCTGGAGTTACTACGACGTGCCAAGCACTGATGTCAGCGTTGGCTTGGGGGCGCGCTACGTCGGTTCTTATTACTTCGATGCCGCCAACTCCGGCAAAAGCGATGGCACCACGCTGTTCGACGCCGCGTTCAACTACAAGATCGCCAAGGGCACCGACCTTGCGGTGAACGTCAGCAACCTGCTGGATGAGCAGCACGTGGTCGGTTCCGGCACAGCGAACTTCTACAACCCGGGTCGCGAGGTTACCGCGAAAGTGAGTTACAAGTGGTAAGCAGGCGTGTAGGCCTTTTTCCCATATAGAAAGCAGTGCCCGCTTAACCGCGGGCACCGTCAATTCTCGCGATCGAAGACTCGGTCAAGTCTGGCTTTATTGGGTCAACGAGCTGCGCCAGTACAGATGCTGAAAACTGACGTTCTACACTCGCCCAATTTCAGATGGGCATCAAGCTCCCGCCGGCGTATTCGCCTCGACAAGATGAACCTCCGTGGCATTGCGCCCCGCCAGCCAGGCCAGCACAGACGCGACAACCAACACCGCGGCGCTAAGCTCGAACGTAGCTTTATAACCACTCAAATCAAAAGCCAGACCACCAATGATTGCGCCTCCCGCGATCGCCAGTTGAACAATCGCCACCAGCAAGCCGCCTCCGGCTTCCGCATCATCCGGCAGCGTCTGCGCCAGCCATGTCCACCAGCCGACCGGCGCGGCCGTGGCAACCAGTCCCCAGAGT
The DNA here is from genome assembly GCF_014268445.2 of Pseudomonas tensinigenes. Classification (NCBI taxonomy): domain Bacteria; kingdom Pseudomonadati; phylum Pseudomonadota; class Gammaproteobacteria; order Pseudomonadales; family Pseudomonadaceae; genus Pseudomonas; species Pseudomonas tensinigenes. The sequence goes on along the minus strand of NZ_CP077089.1, from coordinate 3,432,294 downwards.
CCGAGCAACATGGCGGTGAGCACCGGTGATTTGCCGAAGCTGACCAACGCCAGCGCGATGGCCGCCATGATCAGCGGGATGACGGTCAACGTGCGGTAGAGGCCGCGCCCCATAAACCGTTCGATCAGAAAGGTGCCGATAAAACCGGCCAGTCCCAGCCCCAGCAGCATCAAGGACAACGTTGAAACACTGACGCCCGTCACGCCTTCAAGAAAGGGCCGCAGGTAGGTGAACAGCATGAACTGGCCCATGAAAAAGACGCTGACGGCGACCATACCCAAGGCGACGGGCAATTGCTTCATCAGCCGCAGAACGTTGCCGCTACCGGCCTGGCGCTCGGCCTTGAACGACGGAAGGCTGATCAGCAGCCAGACAGCGGCCAGCACGGCGACCGGAACCACACAGAAGAATGCGCCACGCCAGCCGATCAGCGAACCAAGAAAACTGCCCGCCGGAGCGGCGATAACCGTGGCCAGCGCGTTACCGCCATTGACGATGGCCAGCGCTCGCGAAACCTGTTCAGGCTTCACCAGACGTATTGCAGTCGCTGCCGAGAGTGACCAGAAACCGCCAATCGCGATCCCGATCAAGGCGCGCCCAACCATGAATGACGGATAACCCGGCGCGACCGCGACGACCGTACCGGAGACGATCATCAGCAAGGTCAGGCCCAGCAGCAATTTCTTGCGTTCGACGCGCGCGGCGACCGAGGCGATCAACAGACTGGTGATCAAGGCAAAGGCACCGGACACGGAAATGCCCTGCCCGGCCTGGCCTTCGGTGATGTGCAGGTCTGCCGCAATCGGCGTCAGCAGGCTGACCGGCATGAATTCTGAAGCGACCAAAGCGAATGCGGCCAGCGACATGGCCAGCACGGCGCTCCAGCCGCCTGTTTTTTTGGAAGGATCTGTAGAAGGAAATGTCATTGGAACGACCTGTGATGCGAAAAAACGGGTGGATGTGATGCGCAGGGGCAAGCAGTGTGTCGCCCATCCTGGCACCGCCCCTGAAACAGATAGACACATTCTCCCGGTCAATCCGGCCCTTCCCTAGTGCATTCCTCTTGAATGCTTGCCTGATCCTCTGGCGATGCAGGGTGATGGATAGGAAACGTCTCGCGCGCGCATTAGAGTTCGCTCAACAGGAGTGACCCGACATGATCCCAACCCCTCTGCCCGAGGAATCGCCTTTGGCGGTGAACATCGACCCGCGCGTGAGCGCGCCGGGTGACTTCGCCACGGCCATACCCGGCTTGTCGCTGTTTCGTCGCGACCAACCAGCACCGCCCGTGGTGTGCATGATCGAACCCAGCCTGATTCTCGTCGGTCGCGGTGAAAAGCGCTTGTGGGTCGGTGGTGAGGGTTACAGCTATGACCCGTCACGGTTTCTGGTGACGTCGCTGGACCTGCCCGCCAACTCCGAAGTGACGCTTGCCAGTCCCGAACAGCCCTGTGTCGGTCTGGTGCTGAAACTGGATGTGAGCATGCTCGCCGAAGTCATCACCAAGAGCGGCTTGCCGGCCAAGCGGCAGCCAGCAACGGGCACGGGCGCCGCGATTGGCAGCCTGTCGTCTGCGCTGGAGGGCGCGCTTGATCGCCTGCTGGCATTGCTCGATGAACCCGAGGCGATCCCGGTGCTGGCGCCGCTGATTCTGCGCGAAATCCACTATCGGCTGCTGCACACCGACCAAGGCGCGCGGCTGCGGCAGATCACGGCCGTCGATGGTCAGGGTTATCGCATCGCCAAAGCGATTGACTGGCTCAAGGTCAACTACACCGATGCCCTGCGCATCGACGATCTGGCTGCGAGAGTGCAGATGAGCGCGCCAACCTTTCACCATCATTTCCGTCAGCTCACTGGCATGAGTCCGCTGCAGTACCAGAAATGGCTGCGGCTCAACGAAGCGCGGCGGCTGATGCTGGTCGAGCGCCTCGACGTTTCGCGGGCGGCGTTTGCGGTCGGCTATGAAAGTCCTTCGCAGTTCAGCCGCGAATATGGCCGCCTGTTCGGCACCGCGCCGAGTCGTGACATCGCCCTTCTGCGCGGGCAGCCATTTGAAGCAGAAGCCCTGGGCACAGTAGCGAATTGAACGAAAAACGGTGATGCGCCTCGCCGCGTGTCACCGCTCATAACAATGCACGTCAACCGATGATCAGCGGGTGAATCATGGAACTACGAATCAACCAGAAGACCTATCAGGTCGATGCCGACGCCGATACGCCCTTGCTGTGGGTGATCCGCGATGACCTGGGCATGACCGGGACCAAGTACGGCTGCGGGCTGGCGCAATGCGGCGCCTGCTCCGTGCTGGTGGACGGCAATGTGGTGCGCTCGTGCGTCACGCCGGTGGCGGGTGTGGTCGGCCGCGAGGTCACCACCATTGAAGCCATCGAAAGCGATGACGTGGGCAAACGGGTGGTGTCGACTTGGGTCGATCTGCAAGTCGCGCAGTGCGGTTACTGCCAGTCCGGGCAAGTGATGGCCGCCACCGCGTTGCTCAAGCAAAACCCCAAGCCGAGTGATGCGCAGATCGAGGCGGCGATGGTCAATCTGTGCCGCTGCGGCACTTACAACGCGATTCATGCCGCCATGCATGAGCTGGCCGGCAAGGGAGACGCGTGATGAACGTTCGAATCGACCCTTCACTGCAAGCCTCAGCACTGGACCTGCGCGAACCGATCAATGTATCGCGCAGACGTTTTCTCACCGGTACGGCCGTCGGCGCGCTGGTCCTCGGTTTCGGTCTGCCGCTCGGTACAACGCGCGTGCAAGCTGCCGTTGCAGCGGCGACGGCCGAACGCGGCACGCAGGTGCCGGCGTTTCTCGAGATCCGTCCGGACAACCGCGTGCGTCTGCTCTGCCCGTTTATGGAAGGCGGACAAGGCACGTTCACGGCGATGGCGCAGATTGTCGGTGAAGAACTGGATGCCGACCCGGCGACCTTCCTAGTCGAAGCCGCGCCGCCCGGCGAAGCCTATGTAGTGTTGGAAAACGGCATGCGCATCACCGGCGGCAGCATGTCGGTGCGCATGAGCTACCCGGTCATGCGTCGCCTCGGCGCCCTCGCCCGCGCCATGCTGTTGCAGGCGGGCGCGCAGCAACTTGGCGTGCCGGTGAGCGAGTTGAGCACCGAGCCCGGCAAAGTCGTGCATGCCAAGTCGGGCCGCTCGCTGGCCTACGGTGAACTGGCTGAGCGGGCGATGGATCTGCCGGTTCCCGATCCGGCTTCGGTGCAACTGCGTGATCCGAGCCAGTTCCGCTGGATCGGCAAACCGGTGAAGCGCCTCGATGCCTACGACAAGTCCACCGGCAAGGCGCTGTACAGCATCGACCTGAAGGTCGACAACATGCTCCACGCTGCCGTGCAACACGCCCCGCGCCTGGGAATGACCGTGGGCAACCTGCGCAACGAAGAGCAGGTCAAGGCCATGAAAGGCGTGCATTCCGTGCACCGTCTGCCGGGTGCAGTGGCGGTGGTCGCCGAGCGCTGGTGGCACGCCAAACGTGCGGTCGAGGCGATCCAGGTCGACTGGCAAGAGCCAACGGCCGAGAGCAAAGTGCGGCCGATGCCCGCCGACTTTTCCAGCGATGCCTGGTTCAAGCGCCTCGCTGAAGACAAAGGCCCGGCCAAGGATGATGAAAACGAAGGCGACGTGGCGGCGATTCTCAAGGAAACCAAGACCCGCATCGACGCCACTTACCACAACCAATACCTGAACCACGGTCAACTGGAACCGCCTTCGGCACTGGCCCGATTCAATCCGGACGGTTCGCTGGAAGTCTGGCTGCCGAATCAGGCGCCGGACATGTTCCGCGCGGATATCGCCAAGCGTACGGGCCTCGATATTTCGCGCATCACCTTGCATTCGCCGCTGCTGGGCGGGTTCTTTGGTCGGCATTTTCTCTACGACTCGGCCAGTCCCTATCCGCAAGCGATCGCGCTGGCGAAAGCGGTTGGACGTCCGGTCAAACTGATCTGGAGCCGCGAAGAAGAGTTCCTGCGTGACGTGCTCCGTCCCGTTGCTGCAGTGAATTTCCGCGCCGCGCTGGACAACGACGGCTGGCCGCTGGCAATCGAAGCGATCAGTGCCACCGAAGGCCCGACCGAAGCCCTCGCCGGTAAACAGGGTGAAAAACTCGACCCCACAGCGCTTGAAGGGTTGTCAGGCAAAACCTATGCGATCCCCAACAAACGCATCGCGCAGATCTACGTCAAAGGCCCGGCGATGCTCGGTTACTGGCGTTCGGTGGGCAATTCGCTCAACGACTTCTTCTATGAATCGTTCCTCGATGAATTGGCTGACAAGGGCGGCAAGGACCCGTTTGACCTGCGCCTGCATCTGCTGCGTGACAACAAACGCCTGACCACGCTGCTGCAAGCGGTGGCTGAACTGTCGGGCGGCTGGAAGCGTGGGCCGTTTACCGCCGAGGATGGCAGCCGACGTGCGCGCGGCGTGGCCATGGCTTCGCCGTTCGGTACGGAGACGGCGGTGATCGCCGAGGTGTCCATCGAGAACGGCCAGGTCAAGGTGCACGACATCTGGCAGGCGATTGACCCGGGCAGCATCGTCAACCCAGCGATTGTCGAGGCTCAGGTCAATGGCGCCGTGGCGCTGGGGCTGTCGCAAACCCTGGTGGAAGAAGCCGTGTGGATTGATGGCAAACCCCGGGCGCGCAACTACGACTTGTATCCGATCCTGCCGCCTGCGCGGATGGCTCGGGTCCATGTGCGTGTGGTCGAGAGTGGCGAAAAAATGGGTGGCATCGGTGAACCGCCGTTGCCAGCGGTCGCGCCCGCCGTCGCCAACGCGGTGGCAAGGCTAACCGGTCAGCGGGTGCGCAGCCTGCCCATGAGCCGACACACCTTCACTTGATCAGCGCCGGAGCGTCCATGAATAACAGCCGATTCGCAAGAACCGCTGGCTGGCTGGCAGTGCCGTGCCTGGTCGCGGCAGGCCTGCTGGCCTGGTATGTCACTCGCGAGCCTGTCTCGCGCCTTGAAACCCATCAGATCGCCGTGGCCGATATCGACCCGGCACTGGTCGCGCGAGGCGAATACGTCGCCCGGCTCAGCGATTGCGTGGCCTGTCACAGCGTGCCGGGCGGTGCGCCGTTCGCCGGCGGTCTGGAAATGGCCACACCGCTGGGCTCAATCCACGCGACCAATATCACCCCGGACACCGAAACCGGCATCGGCCACTACAGCCTGGCGGATTTTGACCGGGCGGTGCGCCACGGCGTGGCACCCGACAGTCGCCGGTTGTACCCGGCGATGCCCTACCCGTCCTACGCCAAACTCAGTGACGATGATGTGCGTGCGTTGTATGCGTTCTTCATGAAAGGCGTGGCGCCGGTGAAACAGGCGAATATCCCCAGCGCCATTCCCTTTCCGCTGAACCTGCGCTGGCCAATTGCACTGTGGAACGGTGTGTTTGTCGATGCCGAACCGTATGCGCCCAAACCGTCGCAGGATGAACGCTGGAACCGTGGCGCTTACCTCGTTCAGGGCGCCGGACACTGCGGCAGTTGCCACACCCCGCGCGGTCTGGCGTTCAACGAGAAGGCACTGGATGAATCCGGTAAACCGTACCTCGCCGGCGCCTTGCTCGATGGCTGGTACGCGCCGAGCCTGCGCGATGATCACAACACCGGCCTGGGCCGCTGGAGCGAGCCTGAGATCGTGCAGTTCCTCAAGAGCGGTCGCAACCAACATGCGGTGGTCTACGGCTCGATGACCGAAGCGTTCAACAACTCCACGCAGTTCATGAGCGATGACGATCTGAGCGCGATTGCCCACTACCTGAAGTCGCTTCCCGGGGATCGCGAACGGGATGGCGCGCCGTGGCAGTATCAAGCGGTTTCAGCAGCGCAACGTCTGGACTCACCCGGTGCGCATACCTACGTGGCGCGCTGTGCTTCCTGCCACGGCCTCGACGGCAAGGGGCAACCTGAATGGATGCCGCCGCTGGCCGGCGCCACCTCGGCACTGGCCAAGGAAAGCGCCTCGGCGATCAACATCACCCTCAATGGTTCGCAGCGTGTCGTCGCGGCTGGCGTGCCGGATGCCTATCGCATGCCGGCCTTCCGTGAGCAGTTGTCGGATCAGCAGATCGCCGAAGTGCTGACCTTCATGCGCAGCACCTGGGGCAATCAGGCCAGTGCTGTCGATGCGCAGGCGGTGGGCAAACTGCGTGAACACACTGATCCGGCCAGCAGCAGCCCGATCATCCTGCAGATGCGCTAAGAGGAGAGACTGATGGAAAGCATCGACTTGCTGGTCCTGCGCACGGCGCGGGACTGGCTTGCCGCTGGCGAGCGCGTGTTGCTCGCCACGGTGGCGCGCACCTGGGGTTCTTCGCCGCGTCCGACGGGGTCGATGATGGCCTTGCGTGACGATGGGCGCGTAATGGGCAGCGTGTCCGGTGGCTGCATTGAAGACGATCTGATTCATCGCTATACCACCGCCCATGGCGGCAGCGCTTTTAGCGACAGCGCACCGCAAGTGGTGCGCTATGGCGTCAGTGCCGATGAAGCGCATCGCTTCGGCCTGCCCTGCGGTGGCACGCTGGAACTGATCCTTGAGTTCAACCCGGCGTGGCAGTCGCTTGATGAGCTGCTGGCGCAACTGGACGCCGGGCAACTGGTTCGCCGTCGTCTGGCGTTGGAGTCCGGTCAGGTCATGCTCGAACCGACCGCGACGCCAGAACAATTCAGCTTCGATGGCGCGCAGATGCTCAACACCTTGGGACCGGGCTATCGGATGCTGATGATCGGGGCCGGCGCGCTGGCCGAGTATCTGGCGACCATGGCCTTGTTCAACGGTTTCAAGGTGGCGGTGTGCGATCCGCGCCCCGAGTACATCGAGACCTGGGCGGTGGATGGCGTGGAGCGCATCGTCGGCATGCCGGACGACGTGGTTCGCGACTTCGCGGTCGATCTGCGCACCTGCATCGTCGCCTTGAGTCATGACCCCAAACTCGACGATCTGGCCCTGCTCGAAGCGCTGCACGGCCCGGCGTTCTACATCGGCGCCATCGGCTCGCGACGCAACAGCCAACTGCGCCGCGAACGCCTGATCGAACATTTTGGTGAAACCGAAGCGTCGCTTGAGCGCCTGCACGGGCCGATCGGTCTGTATATCGGCAGCAAGACCCCTGCGGAAATCGCCGTTAGCGTGATGGCGGAGATTCTTGCGGTGAAGAATGGTGCCAATCTGCCGAAAGCGTTTTCAATTGCCAGGGCCAAAGCGCTCGCAGAATGAGCCGCGCGGCTACTCTGCGTCGGCTTTATTGGCCGGCAACGAAACGACGTGGTGTGAACAGCCTCGGCACCGATGTCCTGGAGAAGACACTGCATTCCTCGACAGGTCATAGAACCCCTCCCGACCAGAAGGGTCTGCTCTCCTATGACCTCTCAGGAATACGTCCCATGTCCGCGCAAAGCAACCTTGTCATCCTCGCTCGGGGAGGCTACGCCGCCCGAGGAATGCTGTATCTGATCATAGGTATCTTTGCGTTACTGGCAGCCCAGGATTCAACCAAGCCGAAGGACAGTCACAAGAGTCTGGAAGCCTTGCTGGGCCAGCCATTCGGCTATTTTCTGGTTGGACTTGTCGTGGCGGGACTGCTCGCATTTGCCGCCTGGCGCGTCCTGCAGGCAACGCGTGATGTCGATCATCACGGCAAACAACTCAAAGGTCTGGTGATTCGCACAGGGCTGTTTGTCGGAGGTTTGGTCAACGCTGCTCTGGCGTTTTTTGCATTGGGTCTACTCATCAGCGGGATTAAAAGCTCGGGCGATTCCGCAGGACAAACCAAAGACTGGCTGGCGCATTTGCTGTCCTGGGAACATTCGAACTGGCTGGTGTACCTGATCGCCCTCATTCCGCTTGGGGTGGGCATTGCTCACATCTTCAAGGGCTGGAAAGCGTCGTTCGAGAAGTATTTCGAGGCCGAAGAGGATGTCATGCGCTACGTCCGCCCGGTCTCGCGGTTTGGTCTGATAGCGCGCGGAGTGGTGTTTATCGAGATTGCATTGCTGCTGGCCGTCAGTGGTTCTACCTACCAAGCCATGGATCCACCTGGAATGAAGGAAGCGCTCGATGCGCTGCAGAATCTACCCGCTGGCTGGCTGATTTTGATGGTGATGGCCTTGGGGCTGATTGCCTTCTCGGTCTACAGTCTGGCGGAAGCTTTCTGGCGCAAGATCAACATGGATGTGCCGGGCGTAGCGAGAACGTAGGGTATAAACCTTTGGCGATGATCACCCCGGAAAAGTCCAGACGCCGATTGCCAGACTATTGACCGAACCTTTCCCGCGAAAACAGCGTCCGAGCTAAAGCGTTAACGCTTACCGCTCGCCACGAGGTTTCCGTTTGAAAGCAGTCATCGTCAGAAAATACCGTTTGATCATCAAGACTCTGGGCTATGTCGGCTGGGCGTTGTTCTGGCTGCTGCTCTGGGACATCGCCGTCACCGTCGATTTCATGCTGTTCCTCAACGCCAAGCTGAATCTGCCATTGATGCCCCTGACGTTATTGGGTTCGGCATTGATCGTGCTGATCAGTTTCCGCAACAGCAGCGCTTACAACCGCTGGTGGGAAGCACGCACGTTGTGGGGTTCGATGATCAATAATTCGCGCAGCTTCGCCCGGCAGGTGCTGACGTTGCTGGATGATCCCGACGGCGAGGTCAATCCGGTCAAGTCGACCCTGTTGCGCCGCCACGTCGCCTATGTGAATTGCCTCGCGGCGCATCTGCAAGGCCAGCCCTGCCCTGAGGAAGTCCGCGCGTTTATTCCCGCCGATGAATTCGCCCGCAGTGGCACGACCAATAATTTTGCCAACGATATCCTCACCGGCTCGGCGACTTTGCTCGCGCGGGAATACAAGGCCGGGCGCCTGGACAGCATTCGCCTGGCGCGGCTGGAGTCGACATTGGTGGATCTGTCCAACAGTCAGGGCGGCATGGAGCGGATCGCGAATACGCCGCTGCCCTACCCTTATGTGTATTTCCCACGGCTGTTTATTTCACTGTTCTGCCTGATCGTGCCCGTCGGGCTGGTGGAGTCTTTGGGCTGGTTCACGCCGTTGGCTTCGACCGTGGTCGGTTTTATGCTGCTGGCCATCGAACGCATCGGCACCGATCTGCAAAGCCCGTTTCGCCAAAGCGAACACCAGATTCAGATGGAAGCGCTGTGCGAAACCATCGAGAAAAACCTGCAGTCGATGCAGCGTGATTCCTTGGGCGATGTGCGCCGGCTTGAAGAGAACGCTTGAAGATGTCGGGAGCCGTGAGCATCTACGGCAGCTCCCGACTGAATCAGAAGGCCGGCACCACATCCCACAGAGAGCGCGACGCGTTTCACGATAGTTTTCCTTCGAAGCGTTTCAGGGAGAAAGAGGACAGATCCAGGTCCGTCGAGCCGCGCATGCACCACTGCGCAAATGCTTCGCCGAGCGCGGCGGAATGCTTGAAACCGTGCCCGGAGCAGGCCGACACGAACAGCGTGTGTTGCAGCGAAGGATGTTCATCGATGATGAAATGGCGGTCTGGCGTCACGGTGTAGGCGCAGACCGCCGACTTGAGGACTTTCGAGGTCACGCCGGCGATGCGGTCTTGCACCTGATGCTCGAACATATCTCGCGCTTCGGCCGCTGAAACCGTGCGATCAATGGCCTGCGCTGACGTTGCGGTGTGGTACTGCGCGGTGGCGATTTTCATGCTGCTTTCGCCGGGTAGCGCGGGAAAGCCGTAGTTGATTTTGTCGTCGCCGCGACCGTGGGTGAAGATGAACGTCGGTGAGTGGCCAACCAGTCCGGCGTTCTCATCCACTTCGAACCAGAACAGTTTTTGCCGGTAAACAGTCAGCAGATTCTCATACGGCTCACCGAGCCACTCGCCGTTCCAGTTGCCCGCGCTGATCACCAGCTTATTGGCAAACAGCGTGCGCCGGTCCGTGGTGACCGTGACACCCTCCTCGTTCGAGCTGATCCCAGTGACGGTCTCGCCTTTATAAAGCGTCGCACCCTGTTGCTCGGCCAGCTTGAGCTGTACATCGATGCAGCGCTCGGGGCGCACGAAGCCGCCACCCGGCTCGAAATAGCCGACGGCCGAGTCGTGCACGTTGGCGAATTGCGGGAAGCGTTGGCGAATCTGTTCGGCGGGCAAGACTTCGTGCTCAATGCCGTAGGTTTGCGCCAAGCCGATGGTACGCAAGGTGAAGTCGGTCGGGTCTTCAGGATCGAACTCGGCGCTCGACGTCAGCACCAGCAGACCCGATTGTTCGAACAGCGATTCCCCGGTCAGTGCCTCAAGCTCGCGCCAGATGCGATGAGAATTGCGCACGATGGGCACATATTGCGCGCCCTCTCCTACTGAAAGCCGAGTAATGCGCGTATCACCGTGGCTGGAACCGAGGTTGTGTGGTGGGTGATGACGATCAATACCGACAACGTTCACTCCCGCTTTCGCCAGCTGATAAACCGTCGCCGCGCCCATGGCGCCCAAGCCCAGAACCACTACCTCGCATCGCTCGGACATAACTAGCCACCTATCAAAAAGGCGCCAGTTGAGCGGTAAACCGTGGCGAATTCCAAGATTAAAAAAGCATATCCATATAGCTCGATGCGCCCATCGACTGCTCTGGGTCGGGCTGTCTGGCGGTTATTCGTCGCATTTACAACCCGGAAAAAATCCATTACGCCTGAGGGCACGGCATCTTATATCTGTCACAAATCACAATGAATCTGACATAACAGCTATTTTTGTGCGCATTTCGACAGACATTTCCACATCTGAGCCCCCAGCAGGCGCGAGTCAAAACCGCGAACTACGCTTCACGTTGAAATTTGTGATTTAACTAGGTAGTTACCTAACTATATAATGCGCGCCTCATTTCAACGGGACACTCAACGTGAAGCAGAGTCAACGCCTCTCGGGCATATCAAAATTCATTCTGATCGGGCTGGGCGTCGTCATCGCCCTGCTCGGCTTGGCGCTGGCTGCGGGCGGCGTGAAGTTGGTCAGCCTGGGAGGCTCGTGGTACTTCCTGGTGGGTGGCTTGGTCATGGCCGTTTCCGGTCTGCTGATCGCGCGCTTCAAGCTGGCCGGTGCGTGGCTGTTCGCCGCGTTCCTGGTGGGCACCGCGATCTGGGCGGTGAGCGATGCCGGGCTGGTGTTCTGGCCGGTGTTCTCGCGCCTGTTCATGTTCAGTGTGATCGGCTTGGTCGTGGCGCTGGTTTATCCGCTGCTCAAGCGTGCCAACGGTGGCGTTGCCGGTCGCGGCGCTTACGCTGTGGCGGCGGTGCTGGCAGTCGGCGTGGTTGTAGCGGCCGGCAATATGTTTGTCGCCCATCCAACCGTGGCGGCAACCGGCACTGGCCCAGGCCTGACCCCGGTCGAGCCGGACAAGGCGCAAAAGGACTGGGCGCACTACGGTAATACCGAAGGTGGCAGCCGCTTCGCTGCGCTGGACCAGATCAACCGCAACAACGTCGACAAGCTGAAAGTCGCGTGGACCTACCACACCGGCGACGTCGCCGAGAGCGATGGCAACGGTGCTGAAGACCAGCTCACCCCGCTGCAGATTGGCAACAAGGTGTTTATCTGCACCCCGCACAACAATTTGATCGCCCTCGATGCCGACACCGGTAAAGAGCTGTGGAAGAACGCGATCAACGCCCAGTCGAAAGTCTGGCAGCGCTGCCGTGGCATGGCCTATTTCGACGCCACCAAAGCGATTGCTCAGCCGAGCAACTCGTCGATCATCGAAGCCAAGCCTGCGCCGGCCGCCAATTGCCAGCGTCGTCTGCTGACCAACACCATTGATGCCCGTCTGATCGCAGTCGATGCGGACACCGGCGAGTTCTGCCAGGGTTTCGGCAACAACGGTCAGGTAGATCTGAAGGCCGGTTTGGGTAATGTCCCGGACAGCTACTACCAGTTGTCCTCCGCTCCGCTGATGGCCGGCACCACCGTGGTGGTTGGCGGTCGCGTAGCTGACAACGTGCAGACCGACATGCCCGGCGGCGTGATCCGTGGTTTCGACGTGATCACCGGCGCCATGCGTTGGGCGTTCGACCCGGGCAACCCGCAGGATAAAAAGGCACCGGCCGACGGCAGCACCTACGTGCGCAGCACGCCGAACAGCTGGGCGCCGATGTCCTACGACCCGGCAACCAACACCGTGTTCCTGCCAATGGGCAGCTCGTCCACCGACATCTATGGTGTCGAGCGCAGCAAACTCGATCACACCTACGGCGCTTCGATTCTCGCGCTGGACGCCACCAGCGGTGACGAGCGCTGGGTGTTCCAGACCGTGCACAACGATCTCTGGGACTTCGACCTGCCGATGCAGCCGAGCCTGATCGACTTCACCAAGGACGGCAAAAGCATTCCGGCGCTGGTCATCGGCACCAAGGCCGGGCAGATCTACGTGCTCGACCGCGCCACCGGCAAACCGCTGACTGACGTTAAAGAAGTACCGGTGAAAGCGGCGAACATCCCGAACGAACCGTACTCCCCTACCCAGCCGAAATCGGTGGGCATGCCAGAAATCGGTGCTCAGCACCTGACTGAATCGGACATGTGGGGCGCCACTCCGTACGACCAGTTGCTCTGCCGCATCGACTTCAAAGGCATGCGCTACGACGGCCTGTACACCGCGCCGGGCATGGACAAATCGCTGAGCTTCCCGGGTTCGCTGGGTGGCATGAACTGGGGCAGCATCTCCACTGACCCGGTGCACGGTTTCATCTTCGTCAACGACATGCGTCTGGGTCTGTGGATTCAGATGATTCCGTCACAGAACAAAGGCCAGGCCGCTGGCGGTGGCGAAGCGCTGAACACTGGCATGGGCGCCGTACCGCTGAAAGGCACGCCATACGCCGTTAACAAAAACCGCTTCCTGTCGGTCGCCGGCATTCCTTGCCAGGCGCCACCGTTCGGTACGCTGACGGCGATCGACATGAAGACCCAGAAAATCGCCTGGCAGGTTCCGGTCGGCACCGTTGAAGACACCGGTCCACTGGGCATCCGCATGCACCTGCCGATCAAGATCGGTCTGCCAACCCTCGGCGGCACCCTGTCGACCCAAGGTGGTTTGATCTTCATCGCTGGCACCCAGGACTTCTACCTGCGCGCGTTCAACAGCGGCAACGGTGAAGAAGTCTGGAAAGCACGTCTGCCTGTCGGCAGCCAGGGCGGCCCGATGACCTATGTTTCGCCGAAAACCGGCAAGCAGTACATCGTTATCACCGCCGGTGGTGCGCGTCAGTCGACCGATCGCGGCGACTACGTGATGGCTTACGCCTTGCCGTAACCCCCAGCGTCCACGTTAAACGCGGACGCTTGCTTTGAGCGCGGCACCTTCGGGTGCCGCGCTGCTTTCCCCCTATTGCTCAAGTTTTCTGCAGGAAGATTTACATGCTATCGGCTGTTGGTTTTTCCCGTTCCGACCTGTTCAAAGGCCTGTTGCTGGGCGTCGCATGCACCACTACCCTCCCCGCGCTGGCCGACAACGATTCCGATCTGTTGACCCGCAGCACCCTTACCGGTGACTGGGGTGGCTTGCGTCACCAGATGGATGAACAAGGCATCAAGTTCACCGGCGATTACAGCGGTGAAATGGCATACAACGCCGACGGCGGCCTGCATCGCTCGGCGCGTTACTCGCAGAACATCAAACTCGGCGTGCAGTTCGACCTGAGCAAACTGTACGGCGTCGACAATGCCGGCAAGGTCCAGCTGACCATCAACGACCGTCGCGGCAACAGCGCTTCGGAAGATCTGGTCGGCAACCGTCTGCCGATTCAGGAAAACTACGGTGGCCTGTACACGCGCCTGACCGAACTGAGTTACGAGCGCAGCCTGTTCACCCCGGCGCTCAACGTGAAGCTCGGTTACATGGCCATGGGTAATGACCTCGGCGGCCTCGACAGCGGCATTCTGTGCAACTTCATGAACGCCGGTTTCTGCGGTCACCCGCTGAACATGTCCGGCGGCAGTGGCTGGACCAACTATCCCAATGCGCATTTGGGCGTGCGGGTAAAATACGACCTGTCGTCCTCGTGGCAACTGCGCGTGGCCGCGTTCAACGTCGATCCGGAAAGCAACGGCAACTCCAGTCGCGCCTGGCATCTTGGCCCGAAACACACCACCGGCACCGTGGTGCCGATCGAGCTTGTGTACAAGCACGCGGGTGATCTGCCTGGCGAATACAAGCTCGGCTACTACTACGACAGCTCCGACGTAAAGCGTATCGGCAGCGACGACGAAGTCTCCGGCCGTGGCGGTCATTACCTGCTGATCGATCAGGCCGTCTGGAATTCGCCGACGTCCGAAGGCCGCAGCCTGCATGCCTTCGGCCAATACTCGGCGGCCAGCGAAGGGGCTTCGCCGTTCAGCAAGTGGTACGGCACCGGCGTGGTTCTGTACAAACCGTTCGAAGGTCGCCCACGTGACACCGTTGCGCTGGGTTATGGTCGCGCCGTGCCTAACCCGCGCAGCCGTGACGTGCTGCAAGACGCCGCTTTGAACAACGGCACGGCGTTCCCGAACCTGGACAGCGCCGAGCAATTGATCGAACTCGGCTACGGATATCAGGCCACGCCTTGGCTGACCCTGCGCCCGAATATGCAGTACATCATCGAACCGGGCGCGTTTTCCGGGCAGGACATCGACAATGCGCTGGTGTTTGGTTTGCAGGTGAAAGCGGCGCTCTGATCTCCAAATAGCAGGCAATAAAAAACCCGGTTTGAATGCCGGGTTTTTTATTGTTTTCAGGATCACTTTTTCTTTTTAGCCGGCTTATCAGCCTTCTTCGAATCCTTGGCCTTCTCAGGCTTGCTATCCGCTTTTTTGGCAGACTTCTTCGGCTCGGCGTCTTTTTTCTTGTCTTTCTTGTCCTTGTCGGAGGACTTTGAAAGCGCCGAAGCCGCCGCTGATTTCTTCTCGGGTGATGACTTTTTGTCTTTCAAGTCCTTGCTGGCTTTCGAAGCGTCACCTTTTTTGTCTTTGCTTTTCTTTTCGTCTTTAGCCACGTTGACCACCTCTCGGAGTGTGCCGTTATTGACACGGGGCCTGTGCGATTGACCACAAGCTAATCATTAGGCGAGCAGGTCCGACAGCGGTTCAGATTATTTTCAGACGGCGAAACTGTGGCGAATCTCTGCACCTCGCGGTGCTGTGGCTGTCACAGCACGATGAAGCACTGGCCTATAACTGTCAGGAGAAATAATGTGCCGCAACACCTGCAACAGCCAGCGCGTCGGACTGCATTTATCGCAGACACCACGGCGCTGATCCTGTTTTTCACCACCACCGGCATCATAAATGAACGTTTCATTGCCGGCATGACCTGGGATCAGGTTCTGCAGGCGCGCCTGCTGGGCGCGGCGCTGATGATTCCGGTCGCGCGACCTTACGGTGTCTGGCGCGATTGGCTGATGACGCGCGCCGGTCAGGGTCGGCTGTCGAGGTTGCTCTGGGACAGCATCGCCCTGGTCAGTTTTCAGGTGCCGATCTATGCGGCGATCATTGCCTTCAGTGGTGCATCGGGAGAAGGTCTGGTGCGTGGTACACTGGGTGCGGCGGTGATGATGCTGGTGCTCGGTCGACCTTATGGGGCGTTTCTTAATGGGGTGCGGAGGCTGTTTGGCTTGCCTCCGGGTGGGGAAAAACCGATGTCGTTGAAGGGGTGAGTGGCTGGCGGAGATTTCAGGGACAGACCACATTCAGAAAAAAGTGATCTGTCCTTTAATCCCGCTCTTCTGACCAGTTTCAACGGTTCAACCTCTCGCTCCGGTTTCATAAAAATGGTCAACGCAATAGGCTCGTCCCTTGAGTACATGTTGCTTGCAGTCCTTCGCCAGACAAGCAGACGTATCCAGACCGCCATGATTCTCGACGATGCGTAGCTTGATCAAGGACTCCATATCAGCTGATTCCCAGCCCTCGGGCGAGTCCAGTTTGCGCGCGTACAGCGGTTGATATTTATCCCACTCATCGGTTCGCCAAAGCTGCCCACACCCGGGGCATTGCAATAGTTTGACCCAGTCCGCCGTTGCAAGGCAGCGCATTCCTGCGACAAACGCCGTGTACCTCTGACCAATCTCTACAAGTTCGCCCTTAGCGTTGCAGGTACATTGCATTTTCCTACTCCGAATCTTCTTGCTTCTACTCGTTTCAAGGTGAGGGTCTACTTCTGGGCGAAAGCTTCCGCTAAAAAAAGCTAGCGACCAACACGCCAGGTTGCAGATTTGCGGTTCAAAGACTTGACTCCGACTGCGCCGTTAAATTGCGGACAAGTCTTTTGCAAAGCGCTCAACCTGGCTGGGGAGGACCAACAAAGACCCATTTATTTGCCAGTCGCAGTCGTCATCTGACGTTGAACCCAAGTAGACGCGCAAGAACACCAAACCCGGGAAATGAGGATCTAAACAGGCCGAAAGCGCAAAATCCTGGCTCTCAGAAAGCCACTCTTTAGAAACCCCTTCCTCAAGCTGCCCAACCGACGCGAAGAATCCGTCGAGTCGAGGCAGGTGATCGGCAGAGGAGGTCCATTCCGTTGTAATTTCTGCGTGTAGATCAGTGCCCGCGAGTCGAACGACGATACAGCCAATCCGGCTGCTACACGGCGTGATGGTCAGCTTCAGCCCATCCTGTTGCATTATTTCTGCTGGCATTTCCGTACCAATGTCACGAGTGAAGTGCCGATATTACTACGTGACCGTGCAGGGGATAGGCAAGTTGGTCTTAGGTTGAAGAATCTGCTTCCGACCGGAAATTGCCCATCACGAATGTCCGCTACTGGCTGGCAGCAATAGACTGAAGCAGAGTTTTATTTCGCTTACGCTTCAGCTTTTTTCGCCATGCGAGAAAGAACAGCATGCCGCCCCCAACCAACTGCCGTTAAAGGTGAGCGGCCTACCTGCTCGCCCAGCTCATTTATCCTGAAGAAGCTGCAAGGCGCGATCAAAGTCGAACAGTTCCACCTGCGCCGCGACGAGTGTCAGACGTTCTGCCAACGCTCGATCGAGTGAACTGTTGCGCAGTGCCGCCAGCACGTCCAAAGCCGCCGTATCACCTTCGTCCAAAAGAACAATAAGCCTGTTCATCTGCTCGCTGATTGCCGATTCGTCCAGCCGCTCGTCATCCGTGGAGGCCGTTGTGTCCGCCTTAAGGTTGGCCAGAGCCGCCAGGGTCGGGCGCAAGCACTGCTCGACCTGCATCGCTAGCGCTTGCACTACTGTAGCCGGCTCGCCGTCCTGGCAGGCCTGTTCCAACAAAGCGCAAGCCTGCGCCAAGGCTTTGGCGCCGAGGTTGCCGGCGGTGCCGCGCAAACTGTGCGCCAGCCGCCCGGGGGCAGCAGGATCCGGATCGATCCGTGCGGACTGGAATTGCTCGGCAAAGTCCGTCTGCGAATCGCGAAACTTGCAGAGCAGACGTAAGTAGAGATCCCGCCGGCCCATGCAGGTGGCGAGACCCGCCGCCAGGTCAATGCCCTCAAGACGCTCTGGCAAGCCATCGGCGAAACCTGAGATCAGCGGTGCTTGAGTGGTTCTTGGTTTGATCCACTTTGCCATCGTGGCGAACATGGTTTCGACATTCAGTGGTTTGGAAATATGGTCGTTCATGCCGCATTCGAGCGCGCGCTCGCGGTCACCGTCCATGGCATTGGCGGTCATGGCGATCACCGGAAGCGTGCTGAAGCGCGGTTGCTGGCGAATTTGCCGGGTGGCCGTGTAGCCATCCATCACAGGCATCTGGCAATCCATCAGCACGCCATCGAAGTCGCCATCTTCGCCGAGAATATCCAAGGCCTCCTGGCCGTGCGTGGCGAGTCGCAAGCGTATTCCGACGCTCTCCAGCAACTCGCTGGCCAGTTCCTGATTCAGCTCGTTATCTTCGACCAGAAGCAGCCGCGCGCCATTGAGACTGGCGACGGTACTGGCATTGTGTTGGGAGCGTTCGCCAGCCCGAGTATCGCTGTGCGTGTCTCTGCCCAGCACGACACCGATGGCTTCGAGCAACGATGACGGCGTGACGGGTTTGGTCAGTACCACCGGCAACTGGATGCCTTGGCGTTCGGCTTCTTCGCGGGCTTCTTCGCGGCCAAAAGCCGTCACCATGATGACCGATGGCGTGCGCAGCAGACTGGCGGAATGCATTCTGCTCACGGTTTCCATGCCATCCATGCCGGGCATGCGCCAGTCCATCAAGACCAGATCGTAAGGCAGTGCCTTGCGCTCGGCGTCGGCCAACATGCGCAGCGCCAGACTACCGCTCTGCGCGACGTCCACTTCCAGGCCAAAGCTGCGTGCCATGCCCGAGAGAATTTCACGGGCACTGGTGTTGTCATCCACGACAAGCACGCGCATGCCCAACAGCTCGCCAGCCTTGAACATGCGACGCGGCAGAACATTTTGCTGTACGCCGAGTTGAACCTGGAAGTGAAACGTGGAGCCGACTCCCGGCTCGCTCTCGACCCAGATTCGGCCGGCCATCAGCTCCACCAGTTTCTTGGAAATAGATAATCCCAATCCGGTGCCGCCATATTTGCGGGTGATCGAAGTGTCCGCCTGACTGAATGACTGAAACAGGCGTGAACACTGCTCGACGGTCATGCCGATGCCGGTGTCGCGCACCCAGAAATGCAGCTCCACGCTGTCCGAGTGCACACCCACTTCTTCCAGACCGACCACGATCTCGCCGTGCTCGGTGAATTTGGCCGCGTTGTTGCCGAGGTTGATCAGCACTTGCCCCAACCGCAGAGGATCGCCCAGCAGCGCCGTGGGCAAGTCGGGCGGGATCTGGAACAACAACTCGAGGCCCTTGTCCTCGGTCTTCAGGCCAATCATGGCAGCGAAGCTGTCGAGTACGTCTTCGAGGCGGAACGGCACCTGTTCGAGGTTCATCCGGCCGGCCTCGATCTTGGAGAAGTCGAGGATGTCGTTGATGATCCCCAACAGGTTCTCCGCCGAGCGGTGGACCTTTTCAATGTAGTTGCGCTGGCGTTTGTCCAGTTCGGTACGCAACGCCAAGTGGCTCATACCGATGATGGCGTTCATCGGCGTACGGATTTCATGACTCATGTTGGCGAGGAACTCGCTCTTGGCCTGCGTGGCTTCTTCGGCCGCAGCCCTTGCCTCTGCCAGTGCGGTGACGTCGATGTTGATACCGGTGGCGCGCAATGGCTTACCGTCAGGCGTGCGTGAGAAGCGGTTCAGCGACCGGAGCGTGCGCACCCGTCCATCGTTTTTGCGGACGATCCGGAAGTCGAACTCGACGCGGTCATTGCCACTCTGGATGGCGCTCTCGAACGCGCTGCTGACCCGTGCCACATCTTCGGGGTGCATCAGCGCCTGCCAGTGCGCCAACGTGCCACCGAATCCGCCAGGCTCAAGTCCGAACAGGGTTTCGAGCTGGGGCGTCCAATAATTTGTGCCGCTGACCAGATCGACGTCGAACAGCCCGATGTCACCGGCCTCTTGTGCCAGGTTCAGGCGATCGCTGGCGGTTCGCAGCCGGGCTTCCATCGCGCGGCGATCACTCACGTCACGCACCGAGGCACACACGCAGACACCACGACCCTCCAGACGCGGTAGATGAGAAAGGCCGATTTCCACGGAGAACAGGCTGCCGTCTTTGCGTACCCCGCTCAGATCGTCGAGATCGCCGCCCATCTGCCGGGTTCCGCCGCTGGCAATGAAGCCGTCGCGTAACTTGACATGGCGCTCGCGGGCAGCCTGCGGTACCAGACGCTCGATGCTGGCGCCAATCAGCTCGCCGGGGGCGTAGCCAAACAAGGTGTCCATTTGCGGGTTGGTCATCAGGATGCGGCCGTCAGCCCCCAGCACCAGCATGCCGTCCGGTGCTGCCTCGATGATGCCGCGATACCAGGCCTCGGTGGCGCGCAGTGCTGCCTGCTGGGCCTCCAGCTCTCTGGCCTGGTGTTCCAGTTGCAAGGTTTGCGCGCCCATTTCGTCAGCCTGACGTCGAGTTTCCTGCAGCAGCGCCTGGGCTGCCTCGCTGCGTTCCATAATGGCCATCGCACCGGCCAGCCTGGGCAGGACTTCTTGCAGGAGCAACGCCTCTTGCTCCTCCAGCGAGCGAAAGCCTGCCATTTCCACAACCCCGAGCAGGCGCTCGCCACGCAGCACCGGCTGCACCAGCAGATGGCTGGCGGCAACTGCGCCCAACTGCGCGCGCACATGCCAGAACGATTCGGGCAGATCCTCAAGCTGACGGGGTTGGCGATCCAGTGCGCACTGGCCAAGCAACCCCTCACCGAGTTCAAGCTCGGCGGGCAACGGGTGCTCACTGTCCACCGCGTAACCGCCGACTAATTGCAGGCGCGACGCGCCCTCATAGAGCACGTAAAGCGCCCCCTGGCACATGCCCAAACGGGGCGCGATGCGGCTGAAAAAAGCCTGAGCCAATTGTTGCGGTGTCTCGGCCTGTTGCAGATCGACTTGCAGGAGCGAGGCGTGAGCTTTTACCCAACGCTGGCGTTCAAGTTGACAAGCCTCCACCTGCAGCGTCGCGATGGCACGCGCCAGGTCGCCGGTCTCGTTGCGCAGGTCGGTGTGCGGGATCTGGCCGTCCAGCTTGCCCGACGCCAATTCATCCACGGCCACGCGTACGCGATTCAACGGCACGCGAATGGAATAACTGACCAGCCAGGTCAACAACAAGGCCAGCGTCGAACCACCCAACAGCAAGATGTACGTGATCGCAGTACTACGCTCTGCGTATTCAGCCAGGTTCTTCGCTGTATCGTGGATGTCGGTTTCCTTGTTTTTCTCGATCTGGTTGAGCAGCCCGTCGCCGCCCTGCTCCAGCGCAAGAAAATCCTTGCTGTTGAGCAACATCAAGGCTTGCCCCAAGGAACCCTTGCCGGCGAACTCCAACGCTTCATCGCCATCTTTTTGCAGACGCTGCAATACCCGTTCGAATTCCAGCAGGCTGCTGATGCTGCTCTGTCTGCGCAGTGTTGGACGAACCTGCTCCAGCGCTTCATGGAGTCGTGTTTGGGCGACATTCATCTGGGCTCTGGCGCTGATACGAATGTCCGCGTTGTTGGTAGCGATTGCACGTTGCATGGCGAGCAACAGATGCGGCAACTGCACCCGAACCTCCTGCACATGCTGGATACCCACCAGATCCTGTTGGTACAACTGCTGCATTTCATTTCTGAGCGAATACTGGGTGCGCAGGCTTTGCACGCCCAGTATCAGGATCAATATCAGCAGCGCGGCGAAGCCGATGATCAATTTGCTGCGCAGGGACAGGCGCTCGAGCATCTCGAACAGTCTGTTCATAAACGGCCTCTTTCAACTGGATGTGCAAACGGATTCGCGAGGTTCAGGGACGGTCGGCAATCTGCTCAAGCAGAGCTACCTGCCTGGCCATGTCTTGGTCACTGTCGGCGAAGCGCTCGGCAATTTCGCGAAACTGCTCGGCATTGGCCAGAAACGCGTCACAGATGTCCGGATCAAAATGCGAACCCCGGCCTTCGCGGATGATTTTCACCGCTTGCTCGTGGGGCATGCCGGGCTTGTACACGCGGCGACTGATCAGCGCATCGTAGACATCCGCCACAGCCATCAATCGGGCGCTGATCGGTATGTCATCGGTGGCCACGCCTTGCGGATAGCCACTGCCATCCCATTTTTCTTGATGGCCGTAGGCAATTTCCTTGGCCAGATGAAGGAAGTCGACATTTATGCCCAACTGATCCTCGGCGTGCTGGATGGCGTCGCGCCCCAAGGTGGTGTGGGTCTTCATGATTTCGAACTCTTCGGCGGTGAGTCGTCCCGGTTTGAGCAGGATGCGATCGGGAATGCCAATCTTGCCGATATCGTGCAGCGGTGCCGATTTGAAGAGCAGCTTGATCGTGTCCTCGTCGAGGAAGTCGCGGAAGCGCGGGTGATTGCGCAACAGCTCAGCGAGACGTTTGATGTAATGCTGGGTGCGGCGAATGTGGTTGCCGGTTTCGTTGTCACGGGTTTCGGCCAGCGAGGCCATGGCGTGGATCGTGACATCCTGGATGGCGATCACCTCGCGGGTACGCCGTTGCACTTCCTGCTCCAGAAAATCGTTCTGATTGCGCAGAAAATCAGCAACCGCCTTGAGCTTGATCTGGGTCTCGACCCTGGCCATGAGCACCGGAGGGATGATTGGCTTGGTGATGTAATCCGCAGCACCGAGGCTCAAGCCGCGAATCTCGTCCTCCGTAGCGGTCATCGAGGTCAGGAAAATGATCGGAATATGGCGAATGCGAGCGTCAAGCTTGAGCTGTTCGGCAACGTCATAACCGGACAGGCCGGGCATCATGATGTCCAGCAGGATCAGATCGGGAAGCGGGTCGGCCTGAAGAAGGCGCAGGGCTTTTTCGCCGCTGTTGGCGGCCTTGACCCGATATTTGTCCTTGAGCAACTCGGCGATGAGCATCAGGTTATCAGGGGTATCGTCGACCACCAGAACGGTCGCTGATGGATAAACGCCGTGAGTGCTATCCATGGTTGTTGGCTCCCTTGCCAGGCAATTAAGGAGTCGGCGTACTTGCACCAATCTCTTGCTGGCAAGCGTAGCTAGAAAAGCTGCAATCGCTAGGTGGAGACTGGTCGATAGCGGCCCCTCCTGACGCTGGCGTCGACAATCACGTTTCGGCGGCGCCTGTCTCGCGTTTCAGACGCTCGAGGTCCCTATTGACCAGCAGCTTATGGACCAACCCAACCGGCAACATATAGAGGCGCCCAAAGACGTTATGCGTTACGACAGACGATGTGATTGTGAACACACGATCTGTTATCGAAAGACAAATCATGACATCCAGGTGCCGGTCTCTCACGCTCAGAATGAGCAGGTCGGGGGCGCTATGCTCCACCAGAAAAAAATCCAGTTTTTCGCCAGGCAGTAGTACCTCTCGACGGACGCCAGAGAAACCGCCGATGCGCTTGACTCCAAATAACGAAGAAATCGCATCCCTCGTTCGAAACGCCAGCCGCATGAACAGTCCCGGCTCGGCCCGCATGAAGTTCCAGGCATCAAGAGTGGTGATTTCAACAGGCAGCAGCACCGATCTGCTGTGATAGTAATCAAGGTCGGGCAATGCACTCAGGGTGTGAGCAGGTGATGGGGTGGTCAAACGTGATTCCTTTCAATGGGCCGACTTGTCATTTGACCATCACTTCCCTTGCTACTCTGCGCAACGACTGTGGAGATACGCCCAGTTTACGATCGCGCATTATCAAGTGATCTTCGATTTCCACATGAACAGGCGTGCAATGCGCTCAAAAGCGGCCATTTAAGGCGCGCTCTGGATAAGCACCGCCTCACATATACCACCGATACTCCCGAGCCCCAATCTCCTGCATAAACGCCAAATGATCCTGACGTTTATTCTCGCAATACACATCGACAAACTCCGCGCCCAGCCCCTCGCGCAACTGCGGCTGATGCTGCATCGCGCGTACGGCTTCGAACATCTCCTTGGGGAAATCAATTCCGCTGCTGCGGTCTTCATTGAGCGGCGCAATGGGCTCCTTGCCCGATTCCAGCCCCTGCTCCAGCCCCACCAGAATCGCCGCCAACACCAGATACGGATTGGCATCCGCCCCGGCCAAGCGATATTCAACCCGAAGATTCTTCACGTCCGACTCCGGAATCCGCAAACACGCATCACGATCCTCAAAACCCCAACTGGCCTTGGTCGCGGTGTTCACCGTACCGCCCAAGCGGCGCATCGAGTTCTGGTTCGGCGCGAAGATCGGCATGCTGTGCGGCAGCAATTCCAGGCACCCGGCGACTGCATGGCGTAGCGGCTGCTGCTCATTCGCGGCCAGCAGATTATTGCCCGCCGAATCGTAGAGGCTGACATGCACATGCATGCCACTGCCCGGATGCTGCAAGTACGGCTTGGCCATGAAACTGGCGCGATAGCCGTGTTTAAGCGCAACGCCACGCGTGCTGCGACAGAACAACGCGGCCCAATCCGCCGCGCGCAAACCGTCGTCGAGATGGCCGAAGTTGATTTCAAACTGACCGGGGCCGAGCTCGGCGGTAATCACCGTGGCGTCGATGCCCTGCGCCCGCGTGGCTTCGACCATTTCATCCAGCACCGGCGCGAAGCGTGAAAGGCGTTCGATGTGCAGGTTCGGTTGATCATCGGCATCGTCGGTCAGGTCGTCGCGGGGGAATTGCGGGAGACCGTCGCGCAGCTTTTTGTCGAACAGATAAAACTCCAGCTCGAACGCCACCACCGGATGAATGCCTTTGCGCGCCAGACGCTTGAGCACCTGCGCGAGGACTTCACGGGGCTCGAACTCGATAGGTTTTTCGGTGCCGTCCGAGGTGATCAGCATTTGCCCCAGCGGCTGCGCTTCCCACGTCACCGGTTTCAGTGTGCCAGGCACCAAGCGGCGCACGGCATCCGGGTCACCATCGTTGAAGCAGTAATCGCCGATCGGAAACAAACCACCCTGCACGCCCAGCAGTACGCAATTCTGCGGCAGCTTCAGGACGCTGCCGGCGGCGACTTTTTCGAGCATGTCGATTGGATAACGCTTGCCATAGAAGTGCCCGGGAATGTCCAGGCAAATCAGGTCGACATAACGCACCTCGGGGTAGCGTTGGCGAAAGGCACGCACTTCGGCGAGCAGGTCAGCGCAGACAGCGTCCATCGTTCATCCTTTGTTGTGATCAGGTGTAGACCCAGAGCACGCGGGTCAGCTGCTCGGTGAGGTTGCCGTAGCGACAGCGGGTGTGGCTGTCGAATTGAAAGCTGTCGCCGGCTTTCAACGTGGTCGGTTCTTCGTCGTCGCCCAGCCATAAGGTCAGCTCGCCTTCGAGGACGTAACCGCCCTGCTCCGAGCTGTCGGTCAGATGGCGATCGCCGCTGCTCGCGCCTGCTTCGAGATGACTTTCGAGCATCGAGAACGAGGCGCGGATCTGCGGCGACACCAGAATGTCGGTGATGCCATTGGCGTAATACAACGTGCGACGCTCGTCCGGGCGCGTCACCCACGGCAACTCCTTGGGCTTGGGCAGGCTGTAGAAATAGGTGGTTGGCACGCCGAAGGTTTCGCTGATTGCGGTCAGGTCCGCCACGGTGGGCCGCGACAGTCCGCGCTCGACCTGCGAGAGAAAACCCACCGAGCGGCCGATCTTGTCGGCCAGTTCCTTGAGGGTCCACTTCTTGTGCTTGCGCAGGTCGTGGATAAGGATCGCCAGCGCGGCGATTTCTTCTTGCTTGTTCATGGTCGCCGATTCCGAAAAAGTCTCATCAAATGCTGTCGCGCAGTCGATACCAGGCCTTGCCGATGGCCTCCAGCGGTGCAGCGAAATGTTTGCCGCCGGGGAAACGGCCATTGCTCAAGCCCTGATACAACGCTAGTTCATCCGCGTCGCCAAGAATCGCATCGGACACCGCACGCGCGGCGGCCAATGTCGGCAGAACGCCGTGGCCCGAGTAGCCTTGCAGCCAATAACGGTTGCCCTCGCCGCCAACGTCCGGCGTGCGCTTGATCGTCAGATCGATGTGCCCGCCCCAGGCAAACTCGATGCCGACGCCCTTGAGCTGCGGGAACACCCGCTCGAGAAACGGCCGCGTCGCTGCCGCGATGTCCTTGGGCATACCGCCCAGATAGGTACAGCCGCCACCGAACAACAAACGGTTGTCCGGCGTGCGTCTGAAGTAATCGAGGACGAACTGGTTGTCGGTCACGCACACGTTGCGCGGCAACAGAGCCGTGACCTGCTCTGACGCCAGCGGTGCAGTGGCGACCTGGTAAGTGCCCACCGGCAGAATGCAGCTGGACAGTTGCGTGTCGAGTTCATCGAGGTAAGCGTTGCACGCCAGCACCAGCACATCGGCGCGCACTGAACCGCGCTCGGTGTTGACCCGGAAACCGTCGCCCTGCTCCTGATAACTCAACGCTTTGCTTTGCTCGTGGATACGCCCGCCGGCTCGCTCGATGGCATCCGCCAGGCCCAGCGCCAGTTTCAGTGGATTGAGGTGCGCGCCCTCAGGGTCGTAAAGCCCGGCCTGATAGCGGTCGGTGGCCACCCAATCCGGCAGTTGTTCACGCGGAATGAACTGCAACACATCGTGGCCCCACTTGTGGCTGGCCTCGTGTTGCCATTCGCTGAGCAGACTGACCCGGCGCGACATCACCGATGTCCATAGGTGCCCGGGGCGATAATCGATATCGAAGCCGTGACGACCCGGCAATTCACGCAGTTCCCGAGCGGCCCAACGCATACCGTCCCACAATCGTTTCGCCCGTTCATGACCGAGTGCAGCTTCCAGCGGCGGCATATCGCACGACCAGCCGAGAATGGCTTGCCCGCCGTTGCGGCCCGACGCGGCCCACGCCACGCGACTGGCCTCCAGCACGATCACGCGTTTACCCGCCAAGGCCAGACGCAACGCCGTGTGCAGACCACTGAATCCGGCGCCGATGATCACCACGTCGGCATCATGTTCGCCTTCAAGCACCGGCCGATGGCTCAGAATATCGGCGCAACTGTGGGCGTAATAGCTGTCGACGTGCTGGCTGGATTGCAGGAACATTCGCGGCCTCATGAAATTATCTTTTTATAATTTCATGAAAATCTACAGAATAAATTTCACGCCAGCAACTATCCGTTACGCGGCAATTCGACCCGCGCCAGCAATCCGTGGCCACTACGGTTGCTCAACGTCAGTTCTCCGCCCTGCTCTCGCACAATCGCCCGCGCCGCTGAAAGCCCCAGGCCAACACCACCAGTGTCGCGATTGCGTGAAGCTTCGAGGCGAAAGAACGGATCGAAAACCTGCTCAAGCGCCGCCTCGGGAATACCAGGACCGTCGTCGCTGACCTCGATGCAGATCGAATACTCGTCACGCCTCAACGCAATGACCGGACGCTGCGCATACTTCAGCGCATTTTCCAGCAGATTGACGATCACCCGCTTGATCCCCAGCGGCCGGCCTTCGTACACCAGATGCGCCGGGCCATCGAAATCGACATGAAGGTGTTGATCGCGGTAGTCATCGACGATGGTCTGCAGCAGTTCCGACAGATCGAACGCGGTGTTCTGCTCGCGGTGCGTGTCTTCGCGGAAGAACGCCAACGCGGCGTTGATCATCGATTGCATCTCTTCCACATCGCGAATCAGTTTGCCCTGATGATCGAGGTCTTCCATGAATTCGCTGCGCAAGCGCATGCGTGTCAGCGGTGCGCGCAGGTCGTGGGAAATTGACGCGAGCATGTGCGTGCGCTCGGCGATGAAGTGCTGGATCTGCGCCTGCATGGTGTTGAAGGCGATGATCGCCTGACGAATTTCGTCAGGGCCTTCGAGCTTGATCGGCGGTGCGCGCAGGTCGGTGCCGAAGCGTCTGGCGGCACGCGTGAAACGCTGCAACGGGTTGGCCAGTTGCCGGGTGGCGACCCAGGCGACCAGCAACGTGGCAATCAGTCCCAAGGCAATGACGATCGCGATACGCACGCCAAACTCCAGACCCCAACTGCGCTCCGGCGGGATAAATGACAACCAACTGCCATCGACCAATTGCACGACGGCGGCGTAATGCGCCTGGGGACTGCCGTTCGGCCAGTCGCCTGGGCTGAACACCTCGATTTTTCGATCAATGCCCAGCAGTTGCTGGAGCACCGGCACCCTGCTCGCTGGCAGGCGAAGCCCGTCATTGGGCAGATCGAAATCCGCGCGCTGCGCTTGCCACGACACTTGCAGCATGGCGCTGCTCGCCGCCGCGGCCAGTTGCGGGCGCAGGTTGGCCGGGGCCGCTTCGATCACCCGCGAGGTCGCGGCAATCTGCTCCAGCAGGCCGGTGCGTTCAATCGGTGGTCGCGCCCAGATGCCGGCGACTTGTACGAACAGTGCATTCAACGCCAGCGACGCGACCATCGCTGCCACGATGGTCAGGGCGATGTGCCGGCGCAGCGTGTCGCCACGCCACAGTCGACGGATCATGAGCGTGTGACCTTGGCGGTGAACAAATAGCCGCCGTTGCGCACCGTACGAATCAGGTCCGGGCGCTTGCTGTCCGGTTCGATCTTGCGCCGCAGGCGACTGACTTGCACATCGATGCTGCGGTCGAAAGCGTCATGGCCGTGGCCGTGGGTCAGGTCGATCAGTTGCTCGCGGGTGAGGATGCGCTGCGGGTGATCGAGGAACACCACCAGCAAATCGAACTCGCCGCCGGACAGCGGAATCATCACGTTTTCCGGCGAGCGCAATTCGCGGCAGGTGATGTCCAGATGCCAACCGGCGAAGCCAATCACCGGGCGTGAAGGCTCAACTGCTTGACGCTGTTCGCTGGCGCGACGCTGCAAGGCGCGCACCCGGGCGAGCAATTCCTGCGGGGCGAACGGTTTGGTCAGGTAATCGTCCGCGCCCAACTCCAGGCCGACAATGCGATCACTCAACTCGGCCATGGCGGTGAGCATGATGATCGGAATGCCCAGCTGCGCGCGCACTTTCTGGCACAGGCTCAGGCCGCTTTCGCCGGGCATCATCAGATCAAGAATGATCGTGTCCGGACGGTTCTGCGCGATCGCCGCCCACATGGCCTCGCCGTGCGGCGCCACGTCGACTTCATAGGCGTGCTGCACGAAGAACTTCTTCAGCAGCGCGAGGATTTCCACGTCGTCGTCGACGAACAGCAGTCTGCTCACAGTCACAGGATCCATGCACCAAAAAAAGCCAATCTAAAGCCATTTTGCCGCCCGGGTCATTTATTTCAATCGAGCAACATTTCTACGCAGCAGACATCAAGCGGACATTCTCTGGCAAAACCTCGCGGGCATTCTGCGGCTATTTCCAACGGGGGGATTGGCATGAAGGTATTGAACAGCAAACCGGGCATCACGCAGCACAACGGTAATCGGCCGTTGATTCTAAGCCAGCGCACCGCAGCGCTCGGCCCGGACACACCGGTGGTGTTTCAGGAATCGTGCATGGGGGTTTCCCCTGATCAAAGCACAGTAGTGCTGCGCCGTTACTTCGAGCATTTCAGCCCGACCAACGCGCACTGGGTGGAATACGTGCACAGCGTCAACACCGCTGACCTCATGAACTGGATCATGGCCCATGGTCGATTGCACATCGAATGCTCGGACAACCTGGCGCAAAACAAGGAAGCCGTTTGATGTCGCGTATTCGTTCACTGTCGCTGTCCATTGTCACCACGTTGAGCCTGGCGGCGTGCAGCAGCAAAACGCCGGAACACGCCGGGTTTCTGCGTGACTACAGCGTGTTGGCCGAGCGCCGGTCGCCGTCCGGGCAGCCCGTGTTGGCGTGGGTCAGCCCGGCCCTCGCCCGTGGTCGATACACGCAGGTTTATCTGGCGCCGAGTCAGTTCTACCCGAGTGCCGAGCCGACACAACGGATTCCGCTGAGCACCCTGTCCGGCGTTACTGACTACTACGATGCGGCGCTGCGGCTGGAATTGAGCAAAGTGATGCATCTGGTCAATCAACCCGGGCCGAACACCCTGATAGTGCGCCCCGCTATCACTCAAGTGGCGACCAGTACTCAGGGTTTGCGCTTTTATGAATGGCTGCCGGTCACCCTCGTCGCTGCCGGTGTCAGTACGGCGACCGGCATCCGTGATCAGGACAGCGAGGTTGCCACCGAAGTGTCGTTCGAGGACGGTTCGACCGGCGAAGTGATTGCCGAAGTGGTGCGCAAAGGCACCGGGGTGCCGCTGGAGAACGACAGGCAGGTGCTGACCGCCGATGACGTCAAAGTCGTGCTGGATGGCTGGGCCAGCGACCTGCGGCAATCGTATACGGCCATCCGCCGGTAAACACATATCCCCTGTAGGAGCTGTCGAAGGCTGCGATCTTGTTGGGACGCGGAGCGTCCTCCGGCTGCATTACCACGCAGAGCGTGGGAACGATCAATCGCAGCCTTCGGCAGCTCCTACACAGGTGCGCAAGGAAAAAAAGCGCCAGGCAGTGAATTATTTCGTGTCCTCATGTATCTGAGCCAAAGAGTACGCGCCATCAAAAAGATGGCATCTACGCGGTACGATGGATCAGCAAAGAGAAGACCCGGATGAAATCACGCAAGAAAACCGTCAAGCCGATCGGCCTGAACGACATCACCATTGTCGACGACGCCAAGATGCGCAAGGCGATCACCGCCGCCGCACTGGGCAATGCCATGGAATGGTTCGACTTTGGTGTGTACGGCTTCGTCGCCTATGTACTCGGCAAAGTGTTCTTCCCCGGCGCCGACCCCGGCACGCAGATGATCGCCGCGCTGGCGACGTTCTCGGTGCCCTTCCTGATCCGGCCGCTGGGCGGCTTGTTCTTCGGCGCATTGGGTGACAAGTACGGACGACAGAAAGTCCTCGCCGCGACCATCGTGATCATGTCGCTGAGCACCTTCGCCATCGGCCTGATTCCGTCCTATGCCTCGATCGGCATCTGGGCGCCGATCCTGCTGTTGCTGGCGAAAATGGCCCAGGGTTTCTCTGTCGGTGGCGAATACACTGGTGCGTCAATCTTCGTCGCTGAATATGCGCCGGACCGCAAGCGCGGGTTCCTCGGCAGTTGGCTCGACTTCGGCTCGATTGCCGGTTTCGTCCTCGGTGCCGGCGTGGTGGTGCTGATCTCGACGACGCTGGGCGAGGCGAAGTTTGAGGAATGGGGCTGGCGCCTGCCGTTCTTCCTCGCCTTGCCACTGGGCATGATCGGCCTCTACTTGCGTCACGCGCTGGAAGAAACCCCGGCGTTCCAGCAGCACGTCGAAAAGCTTGAGCAAGGCGATCGCGAAGGCCTCGCCGGCGGCCCGAAAGTCTCGTTCAAAGAGGTCGCGACCAAACACTGGCGCAGCCTGATGACCTGCATCGGCGTGGTGGCGGTGACGAACGTTACCTACTACATGCTGCTCACCTACATGCCGAGCTACCTGTCGCACAACCTGCACTACAGCGAAAACCGTGGCGTGCTGATCATCATCGCGATCATGGTCGGCATGCTCTTCGTGCAGCCGGCGATTGGTTTTATCAGCGACAAGATTGGCCGCAAACCCTTCATCGTCGTCGGCAGCATCGGTTTGTTCATTCTGGCGATTCCGGCGTTCATGCTGATCAACAGCGGCAAGATCGGTTTGATCTTCGCCGGCCTGCTGATGCTGGCCGTGCTGCTGAACTTCTTTATCGGCGTCATGGCCTCGACCCTGCCGGCGATGTTCCCCACGCACATTCGCTACAGCGCGCTGGCGGCAGCTTTCAACGTTTCGGTATTGATTGCCGGCCTGACCCCGACCGTGGTCGCCTGGCTGGTCGAGAGCACCAACAATCTGTACATGCCGGCGTATTACCTGATGGTGATTGCCGTGGTCGGTCTGGTCACCGGTGTGACCATGAAGGAAACCGCCAACAAGCCATTGCGTGGCGCCGCGCCGGCGGCGTCTGACCTGGAAGAGGCGAAGGAATTGCTGCAAGAGCATCACGACAACATCGAGCAGAAGATCGAAGACATCGATGCTGAAATTGCCGAACTGGAGGAGAAGCGCAAGTTGCTGGTGCAGCAGCATCCGCGGATCAAAGAGTGACGTTGTCCGCCTGAACAGCGGTCATGCCTGCGCCCACACGCAAGGTTCGGCTGCGGTCTTGGCAGGCGCAACAGTCACCACTGGAGCTCCTGCCGGACAACGACGGCAATGCTGGGGCAAGCCTGTATTTCAGGCCTGACCCAGTCTTTGTTTCAAAGCACTTATCAGCGCTGGATCACGCAACTCGACGCTGGTTTCACGACGCAACGCCAATGATCGGTGGGTGGTCGTCGCGCAGTATTGATAGTAGCTGTGCGACAGCCAGTTCCAGCTCCCCACCGTTGCCACCTGATCATCCACCAGGAGGATTTTCTCGTGGGTTCCCTCCGGTAAACGCACGACAGATTCGGCGCCCAGTTCACGCTGATACGCAATGATCAGACCGGCGTCGCCATCATCGGCATTTTTCTGTCCCAGCCCGTCATAGCCGTAATAAACAGTGACCTTGATCCCGCGCTCCTGGGCGGTGCGCAGCAGTTTGAGCGGCGGGTGATTGCGGTTGATGCCCTGGCGAATCCAGGGCACTACCACCGTGAAGGAGCGCTGAGACGCCGATAGCAATGTGTCGAATGCGCTGATGTGATCACAGTCGAAATAATGCTTCACGCCGTTGGCATTAACGCTCGCATAGGTTGGGCTCTGGTGTTCCATGCTGACAAAGAAGGAGGCCGAGCACACTTCTGCCATTTTCTTCAGCGACTTCCCGGCAGCCAGCAGACGCTGCTGGTTACCGACCACGATAAATTGCTGTTTTGCCCTCGATACGGCGACATTCAGCAGATTGGGTTTGCCGTTTTGAAAGTTGTTCCGGTCAGTGCGCTGAAAAATAACCGGCGAGTAAATGATGACTTCAAAACCTACGCCCTGGAACTGATGGACAGATCCGATCTTGAGCGCCTGACTTTGTTTCATTCGCTGACCGTAGGCTTTGATCAGCAGGTTTTTCTGGTTGGAATACGGCGTGATGATCCCGACATCTTTGGTCAGGTCGTAGCCGGCCGCTTCCAGTTTGTCCAATAACAGCCCGATGGCCTCGACTTCATCCTGATTGGTGTTGGGCATCGCGCCTCTGCGGCCCTGTACACCATAAAACATGAGGTTGAAGCCGCCCATGCTGTCACAAGCGGCGCCAATACGCGCTTCAGGGGCGCTGGTGCAAACCTGTACACCCCGATAGCCGGCGATCTGCATGAACAGCTCGGCAATGGCGGGCTGACACCGTCTGTGTTCATCCAGAACGATACCGTTGCCCATATCGGTTACAGCGCCACTCAATGTGCCAGCGGCGCGATGATAAGCGGTGACCAGCATCGGTGAGACCGCCTCGTACAGGGTGTTATCGGCAAAATAGTGCGCCTTGAGTTTGTCCGCCGTGGCTTTACCCAATCCGCGAATCGGCTCGATTTGCATCGGGTCACCGACCACGATCGCCCGTTGGCTGCGGGCCAATAGCGGCACCAGCGATTCCGCCGAAATCATCCCGGCCTCATCTACCAGACTGAGCGCATACGGAGCAAAACCGTTCAGATCGCCCAGTTTGTATCCGGCCAGTTTCTGCACCGAGGCCAATGTCGAGGCCATGACCGGATAGGCAAGACTGACCAGTCGATAGAACTCGTCGAGTTTGTCCTTCCATTTGTAGAAACCGCTGTCGAGTTGCCCGTTCAACAGGTTGCACCACAAGGGCAATACCTGGGCGAGAGCGGCTTTTTGCCGAAGCAGTTCTTGCCATAGGTAGTCGACGGCGGATTCGAATATTTCCCGCTGTTGCGCAATAAAGCGTTTGCGCAGCACTTCCACCCAATCCCCTTCAGGGAACTCACTGTGCAAATCATGATGAGCCTTGTTGTAGCTGGCCCAATCGCGGGTTCGCTGAACAAGTTGCTCGATGGCCATGACCAGCGCTTTGATTTGCTCTTCGTGCGCGGTATCGGGCAGCCCCAACCGCAAAATATCCAGGGTTTCTTGCGTCGTACTGAGTTGATACAGCGCCCTGCGATTGCGCGCCAACTCGGCGAACTGGACATCGCTCAGGCTCGCTAACTGGTAGCGAGAGAACTCATCCGAAAATGACTTTTGCAGATGACTGCGCGCACGCGTGTATTTGCTTCGTTGTATCCAGGCCAGCAAGGGCGCAAACAATCCTGTCGGATAGTCGGCGTAGTGATGTTCAAGCGTCTCGCTGAGCGTACTGGCGAGCCATTCCTCATAGGCAGTTTCGGCGAACGGAGCATCAATCAGCCTGCTGTAGTGTCGAGACAAGCATTCCATCGCCTGAGCATGCCGGTTTTTGTGTGCCGCGACCTCGACGAGGGCATGTTTGCACTGCGCCGAGAGGACGCTTAACTCCGCAGGTTGCTCGCGCGCGGCGGGCATTTTCAGCGCGATGCCCTTCTCGGCCACTTCACGCTTGAGTGTTTCCAGGCGCGCCTGGAACACTTCGGGTGAAGGGGCGGCCAATGCCGCTGTCGCCTGATCAAGGGTTCGAGTCAGAACGAGGAAGCGAGCGAAAACCCCGTCGATCAGCTGTCGGATTGCTGTTATCCGGTTGGCAAGCGAACCCTGCCGGGTTTTGTCGTACGTCTGCTCATTCAATTGCACCAGCAGTGCATTGACGCGCTCGACTTCGTCAGTGATTTGATTTTTGTCACCGCCGAGGAAATACAACCATTTGAGGTCTTTGAGAGACGGGTCATCGCGAAAATCATCGATGACATTCTCGACGGCTTTCTTGGCAGTGGAGGTCACCACCAATCCCAGGTTGCAGTCTGCGCCACCGATACAGGCCAGCGCCCGCTCGACAAGCTGGCTGGCGATCAGCGATTTGAACAGGGTGGTTTTGCCAGTGCCCGGTGCGCCTTGCACCGCCACCAGCGGCGCACCGCTGGAGACCTGTGTCAGCGTGGCCATCTGGCCTCGCCCCAACGGATATTTGCGTTCGAACAGGCCGTAGGGGAAACGCGTGAATTCAAGCGTCGCAGCAGTGGTGAGCGTGCGCTGCAGAATATATTGCTGGAGCAGCGAGGGTGTTCGGACGTCCGGCCGCTCAAGCAGGATCTTGTAGTCCTTGAGTTGCTCCCTGGAGTTGAAGTCGGTATTCACCTCAGGACAGACCAGCGCAGTAATGTGCTTTTCCAGAAAAATGTCGGAAAGATCGGCGCGATCAGGTTTCAAACCGGCAAGTCGATGATTGACCCAAGCCAGAAAGGTTCGAAACACACTGACAAAGTCCTCGCCCTGTTTACCGGAACAGGCGGCGGCGAGGCTCATCATGTGGCGCTCGGCTCCCAGTTCCTCGATGTCGATGTCGAGGTACTGGCGGAACGCTGCAATATTGGGAACGACTTCAGCGCCTTTCTTCACCGGTACGCACAGATGCAACGCCGGTGTCGACAGGCAATGGTCCGGGACTGAGTAGCGAAACAGCGGCACGAAGAATGATTTGGAACCTTCGATTACTCGCAACAGCGGAAAGCCGATCTGCAGCGGTTCAGTCTGCAACCGTCCCTCTTCGTCCCTTTTTGCAAACCGAACCCTCAAGGCCTCCGATTGCACACTGGACAGCGAGATGAAGAACCCGCTGGCATCTTCCTCGATGTCTTTGCCTTGGAGTCTGATCTCCTGCTCATGCTCCACATCCTGAATCCGGCTTTTAGCGAGCCCGGTCGCCTCGACAAAAGCACACCAACCGCGAAGTACATCCTTGTCTTGCTGATTGCCTTGCATTGACTCATCCAAATTGAAGCAGAAAAAAATCAGCGGTCATTCTACGGCAATGGCTTATTGATAGCACCTCTGCCCCTTTCTCAACTCACCAACATGCCGTGACACAGCAGACTCAACACACTGCGCATGTGCAGCGCATGCGCTTCCCTGTCCGGCGTCGCTTCGGTGGCCAGGCGAATGAACGCCACATTCGCATACTGGTTGAACAACGTCGCCGCGACATCGATATCGATTGATTCGCGGATCTTGCCGACGCGCTGAAAATGTTCCAGCAAGGCCTTGGTTTCCTCGATCACCGCGGTGTTCCACGGATCCAGCGCCCGAGCCAGTTCACCGGTGAACAGAAACGGCGCCAGTTCACGCCACAGCGATGCCGGCATCGCTTGCAACTGGTAATGGGTCATCAGGCCTTCGAACTCGCACAAGGCTTCCAGTGGATCGCTGTCGTCATCCAGATTGGCCCGCGCCTCGCGCATGGCCTGCTCGTCCGGTTGCTTGAGCAGCGCCAGGAGAATCTCCTGCTTGCCGCCGAAATAATTCACCACGGTCGGTGCGGAAACGCCGGCCTGCACGGCGATCTGGTCCAGCGTTGTCGCAGCGAAACCATTGGTTTTGAACAGCTCCAGCGCCGCCGCAGCGATCACTTCCCTGCGCTGTTCCTTCTGCCGCTCTCTGAGTCCGCTCATGTTGCCCCTGATGATCCTTGCCAATGGCCCTCAGCGTACTGAGATCTTTTTTCACCGACAAATATTTTCTTTACAAAAATATTTTTAGGTGACAAAACTTTATCCATGCAGCGCTGCAACGAACGCACTCACTTGCCCTTTGCTCTGGAGATCCGCCATGTCCGCCGAATTCGATTCGACCCGCAGTACCCGCGATTACCAAGCCTCTGACGCCGCTCACCACATCCATGCGTTCGTCGATCAGAAGGCCCTCAACGAGGAAGGCCCGCGGGTGATGGTCAGCGGCGATCGGCTGGCGTTGTGGGACAACGACGGCAAGCGTTACCTGGACGGCATGTCCGGCCTCTGGTGCACCAACCTCGGCTACGGGCGCAAGGATCTGGCCGCCGCCGCGACCGCGCAGCTGGAACAACTGCCCTACTACAACATGTTCTTCCACACCACTCACCCCGCGGTGATTGAACTGTCCGAATTGCTCTTCAGCCTGCTGCCCAAGCACTACAGCCACGCGATCTACACCAACTCCGGCTCCGAAGCCAACGAGGTGCTGATCCGCACCGTGCGCAAGTTCTGGCAGGTGATGGGCAAGCCCGAGAAGAAAATCATGATCGGCCGCTGGAACGGCTACCACGGCTCGACCCTCGCCGCGACAGCATTGGGCGGGATGAAATTCATGCACGAAATGGGCGGCACCATTCCTGATGTCGCGCACATCGATGAGCCGTACTGGTTCGCCCACGAAGGTAATCTCAGCCCGGAAGAATTTGGCCTGCAAGCCGCGCGGCAACTGGAAGAGAAGATTCTCGAGTTGGGCGCCGACAAGGTTGCCGCGTTCGTCGCCGAACCGTTCCAGGGCGCGGGTGGGATGATCATTCCGCCGGCGACTTACTGGCCGGAAATCCAGCGCATCTGTCGTAAATACGATGTGCTGCTGTGTGCTGACGAAGTGATTGGCGGTTTCGGCCGTACCGGCGAATGGTTCGCCCATCAGGCGTTCGGTTTTGAACCGGACACCCTGTCGATCGCCAAGGGCCTGACCTCGGGTTACATCCCCATGGGCGGTTTGATTCTGTCGCGGCGCATGGCCGAGGCGTTGGTAGAAAAAGGTGGCGTGTTTGCACATGGCCTGACCTATTCCGGGCACCCGGTTGCGGCCGCTGTGGCGATTGCCAACCTCAAGGCCTTGCGCGATGAAGGCGTGGTGACTCAGGTGAAAACCGACACCGGGCCGTATCTGCAGAATTGCTTGCGCGAAGTGTTCGGCAATCACCCGTTGGTGGGTGAGATTCAGGGCGTGGGTTTGGTGGCTGCGTTGCAGTTCGCTGAAGACAAGGCCAGCCGCAAGCGCCTTGTCAATGAAAACGACATTGCCTGGCGTTGCCGTACGATCGGCTTTGAGGAGGGGTTGATCATTCGGTCGACATTGGGGCGGATGATCATGGCGCCGGCGTTGATTGCTACGCGCCCGGAGCTGGATGAGCTGATCGACAAAACGCGGATTGCGGTGGATCGGACGGCGCGGGAGTACGGCGTTTTGTGATCGGCTGAAGTGATGGGTTGGCAGAAGCTCCGCTTTCGCGAGCAGGCTCGCTCCCACATTTGGAATGCATTCCACTTTGGCAGCCTGGATGCCTGTTTGAAATGCGATCCCTGTGGGAGCGAGCCTGCTCGCGAAGGGGCCAGTCGGGTAGAAAATCGGTTGGAGATCAATCCCGCCGATTACTCCATGCGCCGCTTGGTGTTAAATAGGCGCCAGTCTTAACCTTGTCGCTTATAGCTGTGCAACGAGAACCGATATGAACACCCATTCCAAGAAAAGCACCCGAATTCAAGCAGCGGTGAGCGCATGATCGAAGTCACCGAAGTTTCCATTGCCCAACTGCGTGCCGCGCTCGAGTCCGGCCAGACCACCGCAGTCGAACTGGTGCAAGCTTATCTGGCGCGTATCGATGCCTACGACGGAGCCGACACCGCTACAGCGTTGAATGCCGTGGTCGTGCGCAATCCAGAAGCGTTGAACGAAGCGCAGGCGTCCGATGCCCGTCGTGCCAAAGGCGAAACCCTCGGCCCGCTCGACGGCATTCCTTACACCGCCAAGGACAGCTATCTGGTCAAAGGCCTGACCGCTGCGTCCGGTAGCCCGGCCTTTGTCGATCTGGTCGCCTATCGCGATGCCTTCACCATCGAGCGCCTGCGCGCAGCCGGGGCAATTTGTCTGGGCAAGACCAACATGCCACCGATGGCCAATGGCGGCATGCAACGTGGCGTCTACGGTCGCGCCGAAAGTCCTTACAACGCCGGTTACCTGACCGCGCCGTTTGCTTCCGGCTCGTCGAACGGTGCCGGCACCGCCACTGCCGCGAGTTTCGCCGCGTTCGGTCTGGCAGAAGAAACCTGGTCAAGCGGGCGTGGCCCGGCGTCGAACAATGGTTTGTGCGCCTACACGCCGTCGCGCGGCGTGATTTCGGTGCGTGGCAACTGGCCGTTGACGCCGACCATGGACGTCGTCGTGCCTTACGCACGCACCATGGCCGACCTGCTCGAAGTCCTCGACATCGTCGTCGCCGAAGACCCGGACACCCGTGGCGACCTCTGGCGCCTGCAACCGTGGGTGCCGATCCCGAGCGTCAACGAGGTGCGCCCTGCCGCTTACGCTGATCTGGCCGCCGACGCCAAAGCGCTGGCCGGCAAGCGTTTCGCCGTGCCGCGCATGTTCATCAATGCCGACCCTGAAGCCGGCACCAGCGAAGCCCCGGGCATCGGTGGCCCGACCGGCCAACGCATCAACACCCGCGAATCGGTGATCGATCTGTGGAAGCAGGCGCGTCAGGCCCTTGAAGCGGCCGGTGCCGAAGTCATCGAAACCGACTTCCCGTTGGTCTCCAACTGCGAAGGCGATCGTCCCGGCGCGCCGACCGTGTTCACCCGGGGCCTGGTCTCCAAAGAGTTCCTTCACCATGAGCTGTGGGACCTGACCGCATGGGCGTTCGACGATTTCCTGCAAGCCAATGGCGACCCGAAACTCAATCGTCTGGTCGACGTCGACGGGCCGAAAATCTTCCCGCACGAACCGGGCACCCTGCCTAACCGTGAGGGTGATCTGGTCGCGGGCATGGATGAATACGTGCGCATGGCCGAGCGCGGCATCACGCCGTGGAATGAAATTTCCACAGTGCCCGACGGCCTGCGCGGCCTCGAACAGACCCGGCGCATCGACCTCGAAGACTGGATGGATAAGCTGGGCCTCGACGCCGTGCTGTTCCCGACGGTCGCTGACGTCGGCCCGGCGGACGCGGACGTCAACCCGGAGTCGGCTGACATCGCCTGGAGCAACGGCATCTGGGTGGCCAACGGCAACCTCGCGATCCGTCACCTCGGCGTACCGACCGTCACTGTGCCGATGGGCGTGATGGCCGACATCGGCATGCCGGTCGGTTTGACCTTCGCTGGCCGCGCCTACGACGACTCGAACCTGCTGCGTTTCGCCGCCGCGTTTGAATCGACCGGCAGCAAACGCCAGATCCCGCCGCGTACGCCGCCGTTGGCGTAACGCTTTTAAAACTGTAGGAGTGAGCCTGCTCGCGATGGCGGTGTGTCAGCCTGAATAAACTTGACTGACACGCCGCCATCGCTGGCAAGCCAGCTCCCACAGGTTTCAGTTTCAGTCACAAAATCTACAATCAACCCAAATCCCCTGTGGGAGCGAGCCTGCTCGCGAAAGCGGTGTGTCTGCCGACAGAAATATAGCCTGATGCACCTCCTTCGCGAGCAGGCTCGCTCCCACAGGTTTTGTGTAACCCCGTAAATTCAGCACATCCACTCAATCCCCTGCCCTGCATTCCCGCGATCATCCCAGCCATCTTAATTGCCGCTGGCCACTGACCATGATCGACCGCGCCCCCTCGCGCTTCACCCTGCTCGCGCTGCTCTGCGGTCTGACCACCACCGCCCACGCCAGCGGTTTTTTCGACGATGCCAAAAGCGAAATTCTCAGCCGCAACTTCTACCTGAGCAACGACTATCGCTCGCCCTCAGCGTCCGGCAAAAACTACAAACAGGAATAGGCTCAAGGCTTTATCGGCACCTTCTCATCCGGTTTCACCCCCGGCACAGTCGGTTTCGGCATTGATGCCCACGCCTTTGCCGGACTGAAACTGGACGGCGGCAAGGGGCATTCCGGGACGGGGCTGCTGCCGGTCGACAGCGATGGCCGCAGTGAAAACGACTACTCCAACGCCGGCGGTGCGCTCAAGTTGAAGGCCTCGCGCACCACCCTCGCCTTCGGTGAAATGACCGTGGAAACCCCGGTGTTCGACACCTCCGACAAACGCCTGCAACCGGAGTACGCCACAGGTTTTCTGCTTAACAGCGCCGAGTTTGACCATATCAATCTGGTAGCCGGGCATTTCACCGCGTTCAAAAATCAGGACAGCTCATCCGGCAAAGGCGATTTCTACGGCTATGGCGCCAATACCGAGGCCGGCGGGATCAGTTTTCTCGGTGCTGATCTGTTCAGCGATAGCCCCGTCGGCGGCGCGCTGTACGCCTCAGACCTCAGCGATACCTGGCATCAGTATTACGGCAACCTGCACTTCAAGCAGTCCGGCGTGCTGCTCGACGCCAACCTCTACCACACCCGCGACACCGGCCGAGCGCTGGCCGGCGCCATCGACAACACCGCGTTCAGCCTGTCCGGCAAATACGCCTTCGGCCCCCATGCGGTGATGCTCGGCTGGCAACGAATCAATGGCGACACGCCGTTCGACTTTGTTGGCGGCGACTCGATCTACCTCGCCAACTCGATCAAATACGCCGACTTCAACGGCGCCAACGAACGCTCCTGGCAGGCGCGCTACGACCTCGACCTCGGCGCCTTGGGCATCCCCGGCCTGAGCTTCATGACCCGCTACGTCAGCGGCAGCCACATCGACGGCATCCACGCACCCAAGGGCGGCGCCTACAACCCGTTTGATGCGGACAGCGGCAGTTACCAGCCGCAGCAAGGTGACGGCGGCAAGCACTGGGAACGGGATATCGATTTGAAATACGTCGTGCAGTCGGGCACGGCCAAGGATTTGTCGGTGCAGGTCTCACATGTATCGCACCGAGCCGATGAAGCGCAGGCTGGCGATGACATTGACCGGATTTACGTGGTAATCCAGTACCCACTTGGTTTCTAACCCACCGCCCATCCCGATTTGAAACGCTATCCCGTGTAGGCGTGAGCCTGCTCGCGATAGCGTCTTTTCAGCAACATTCATGCTGACTGACACACCGTTATCGCGAGCAGGCTCCCCCCTACAGGTTTCTGCGTCGATCATCAGGCTGTGTTTACACCGCCGAACCTGTGGGAGCGAGCCTGCTCGCGAAGGGGCCAGTGAAATCAGCGCAAATCGCCTTTTAAACTCAGGGTTCGTAACAGGGACAGACCACGTTTGCACCCAGCCAGTCGCCCGATCTTTTGCTTTTTAAACTCAGGTATTTAAAAGACACCTCCAGACACGCCTTCAAGGCTACACATCCTTGCACCATTGCCTACAGCTACGCCAGAATCCGCCGGCTTGTGCGCCTTGGGCCGGGTCTCTATCGTGGATCGGTCGCTGACAAATCAGCGATCGGGTCTCGCAGCCCGTCGATCTCTGGACGCACAACACCCGCTTGTTTATGGCGGCTGTACGTGGGAGACCTTCGGGTCTGCCGGTTCTAGAGTCCCGGTCTGCGACCCGCGTATAGCTGCCACCTCCTTTTTCGTATCGCAGCGAAATGTGGCAGCTTCATAGACTCTGAGAGCTTCATCATGATCAAACCAACGCCAAACCCACCCGAAACTCATACCCGCGTCGCTGCGCAGGACACTGCTGGGGATCGCGCAATTGATCATGCTCGGCGAACTGGCGTTAAATCGGGTGATGGATAATCTGGAGTTGCCGCAGTAGCGCGCCTCTGTGACACGCCTTGAGTGCTGAGTCGGGGCGGCTGACGCCTTCGCGAGCAGGCTCGCTCCCACAGGGATCGGTGTCGATCACCAGGCTGTGTTCACACCACCGAATCTGTGGGAGCGAGCCTGCTCGCGAAGGCGTCTTCAAAGCCCCCCACATCGCTCAAGCAAGAAAAAGCAAACAACCGCTCGTCGGATACCCCCGCGCACCTGTCAGATCTGACAGGTGCGCAATTTGCCGTTTAGCCGTTCAATCACTCCGTCCCCTTCCCGCACGGAGCCGATGCCATGTCGACGCCTGATCAGCCTCTCGCCCTCACAGAACTCAACATCCCCGGGCGCAGCAAAGACCCGGTATCGCAGGATCCCGACATCTGGGGCATCAACATCGCGGCCGCCCTGGGCAATTTTCCCCTTAATGGTCTGCTGTGCCAGGCAGGGCCGTGGGGCAACATGGCGGAAGGCGACAGGTTGACGATCTTTTGGGGCACCGGGCAGAACGTCTGGGTGGAAACTGTCGACGCGACCGAGGTCAATACGCAGTTGCGCATGTTCGTGCCGTCCCGGCACATGGTCGATGGCCGTTTTGCGGTGTCCTATGTGGTCAAGCCCCTGGGCGGCATGGATCAAGCGTCCGAAGTCATGCAGGTGCTGGTCAAACTCACGCGCCCCGGCGGCGATGACGACAACGATGATGGCGGGCACTCCAAGCTGATCATGACGATTCCCAAGGAGATCGTTGACGGCGGCATCGACAAGGACAACGTCGCCGCTGGCGTGCCGATCAGCATTGGCAAGGCTGACGGCACACCGCCCTACCCCTTCGCGGCGGCGGGCGATGTCTGTCGTCTCAGCTGGGGCGGCATCTACGTGTTCAGTGCTGCGCTGACTCAGGAACAGGCCGAAGGCAAGGCGCCGATCATCATCAGCATCACGGAAGCGATCATCCGAGAGGCCGGTGATGCGGAAACGTCCGGCGTGGCCGTGGTTTTCGAGGTGTACGACTGCGTCTTTAACCGCTCCGAGGACTGGAGTGCCGAGCAACGCATCGTGGTGGCGGTGGATGCAACACGGCTGGGGGCGCCGTTGCTCAAGGAAACACTGAACAACGTGCTGGACGTCGACAAGCTGGGCGACGCCGACGGCACCGTGCAAATCATCGCCACGGATACCAGCAAGTTCACGGTCGGTGACATTCCCTACATCAGGATCAAGGGCACACCGGTCGAAGGGCCACCGATTGATCTGGAAGTAGAAGGCGCGGCGTTGACAAGCGTGCCGAGCGTTACTGACGACAAGGTTCCCAACGCCGTGCTGCGCCAGTTGGCCAAGTCGCAGATCACCTTGTCGTACCGCTTGGAAAAGGCCGACGCATCCCCTGATCTACGTTCCAAAGGCCAATTCATCCGCGCCATCGGCGAAGTCCAACGGCTGGCCGCGCCGAAAATGCTGGACGAGAACTCCGGAGCACTGGATCCCGCACTGCCCCAGGTGCGTGTCGAAATCCCCTTCGACAAATCCTTTGCCGAAGGCCAGGTCCTCAAGATATTCATGCTCGGCACCACGCCAGGCCTCAAGCCCTACCTGCCTGACCTGCCGACGCGCCTTATCACCCGTAACGACATCGTCGCGGCCCAACCGCTGCTGTACAACATCGACGGCAAACACCTGGCCCCGGTCAACGGCGGCAAGGCCGAGTTCTACTACCAGCAATTGATCGCCGAGACGGTGCTCGCCACGCTGGACACATACGAGGCCACCCGCGCCATTCGCGAGTCGATCCACACTGAGATCCTGCAAGTCGGCGAGGCCCGCCTGGAACTGCCGCAACCGGAAGTGGCCGGCGTGGTGAACGGCGTCCTGCCCGCCGACACCGCCGGCACCACCCTGACGGTGGTGTATACCGAGACGGTCAAAGGCGATGAAGTCTTCATGTTCTGGCACGGTTCGATCACCGGCGAATATACCGACTCGATCAAGCTGAGCGAGTTCACCGCCGGACAACCGGTACCCTTCCCCATCGGGGCCGAGCTGATCAAGGGCAATGAAGGCGGATCGGTGATCGCCCGGTACGAGATCAAACGCGCCGCCGGCGGGACGAGTTATGCCGAGCCGTTGAAGTTCGATGTCGGGGTGGCGCTGGATCTCACAGCGCCCGACATCAAGGAAGCGCCTAACGGTACCAGCCTCGACCCGTTTGCCGGCAAAGACACCCTCACCGCCGTGGTCGACTATGTCGGCATGCTGTTGGATGACGAGATCATCGTCACTTTCAGCGGCGCCCCGGGAACACCCGAAGGCGGCTCGCATATCACAGCCCCGTGGACGGTACGTACGTTAGGCGCGCAGGACATTCCGCTTGATAACACTGTGATTGCTTTTAACCTCGGCCAATCGGTGACAGTGAGCTACACCGTGGCTCGCGGCAGCGATGATCCGAAAGACTCGAAAACCCGCACCCTGGCGGTGCTGCCGATAAAAAACGAGGACAATCGGCTGCCCGATCCGGTCATCAATGGCATCACCAGTGCAGAGCTGGATGTCACCACGCTGCCCGGCCAACCGCGCACACGAATTGCCGCGTGGCTGCTTCTCGCACTCAAGCAAACGCTGTGGCTGCGCTATTTTGTGGAAGGCAATCCAACACCAATCAGCACCACCTACAACGGCGCCCTCATCCCACCTGATGGTGTGCCCGGGGGTATGCAACCATATACACCGATGGCCGAACTCAACAAATTGGCAGATGGGGCCAAATTGCGGATCGAGTTCAAGGTTGGTTTCGATGGCAGTACGGATGAAAGCAAAGCGGTAGTTTTCCCATCACGCGTTTATACCGTGAAGGCTGTGAAGGATGTGAAACCGGAAATCACCTCGGTGAAGGACTCCAAAGGCGCAGAAATTGTGCACGACGGTGGTACGGTCGATCCCGTTGTAACCTTGACCGGTACCGCCGCGCCAGACCAGGAGGTCGAGATATTCGAGGGTGCCACCCCAAAGGGCAAG
Organism: Pseudomonas tensinigenes; assembly: GCF_014268445.2. Lineage (NCBI taxonomy): Bacteria > Pseudomonadati > Pseudomonadota > Gammaproteobacteria > Pseudomonadales > Pseudomonadaceae > Pseudomonas > Pseudomonas tensinigenes. The sequence goes on along the minus strand of NZ_CP077089.1, from coordinate 3,387,364 downwards.
CGTCCGGTCGATGGCACCGGCATCTGGACATACACCGCCACGCTGACCGCCATTGGGACTCGTACGTTCAAGGTCAAAGCAGATTATGGCTCCGGCCAGGAATCAGTCGGCAGAACATTCACGTATTCGAGTGTACTGACCCCTGTTATTACCTCGGTGCAGGACTCCAAAGGAGCGGAAATACCCAATAACACCATTACCCTCGACCCCAACATCAAGCTTACCGGCACCGCGACGTCACGGCTGCATGTCGAGATTTTTGATGGGGCGACGTCGAAAGGCACAGCGCAGGTGAGTGGCTTCACTGGCAAGTGGGAACTGGAAGTGAAAGGCCTGAGCCTGACAGTCCACAACTTCACGGCCAAGGCATTGTATGGCACGGAGCCGGTGTCGGCGGTCAGGACGTTGACCGTCACTGCAGTCATTGTTCCAACGCTCGACAAAGTGCTGGACGATACAGGCGCAGACATTCCTAACGACTACACGACCGAAAGTACCACGCTCAAACTTCAAGGCACCGCCAGCAAAGGCCAGCAAGTGGATATTTTCGAGGGCAGTGAGCCGAGTGCGGAATTCAAAGGAACGGCGACCGCCGATGCGGCGGGTAGCTGGGAGCACCCGATCATCGTGCCGCTGGGAGCACGGCGTTTGTATGCTCAATCTCGATATCACATCGGCACAGTTCATTCAAACATACGCACCCTGAACGTTGTTCCTAAAGATCTTTATGTTGATAACTTCGGCCCCAATACAGAATATAGAGATGGTGAAACACGCCATTTTGAAAAAATCAATGTTACAAGAGTGAATATTAGCGGAACATCAAACATGTGGGCGAGAGACTTATTGAACTCCTCTCCAAATGTTGGTGAGGTAAAAATGGTGATCGGGTTTAAAGGAAGAACCTTCAAACTTCTCAAATTTCATTGCCTGTGCTGGTCACCAAGATTAAATCAAGGCCCGCCAGTTATAACAGGAGTACTGGTACGCATTGACTTTTTCAATGGCACAGAGCTTGTTCATCAATACAATATCAATGGCGATGGAGGTTTGTGGCGAGAGATTACTATTAAACTGCTGGGCGGATTATCATTCGACAGCGTGGAAATAAGGCTTTTCCCTGCAAAAAACCTACACTTCTCAAGTATCCTGATTAACTGGATATTCTGCACAAACGACGTGTAACGAAGCAACTAAACCGGGCCAGACTACGTTTCTCTGGCATTCACAATCAAAAGATCGCAGCCTATGGCAGCTCCTACAGGGATCGGAACAGGAGCTGCCGAGAGGTTGCGATCTTTTGATTTTTGAGTGATGGCGGAAGACAGCCGGAGTCGAACCTGCCCGGGAACGGATGCCGTCCCCAACCGGGTTTGAAGCCCGGCCGCGCCACCGGGCGCGATTGCCTCCCTTTATCTCATTGGGCATCGGCGTTGACCAGCGCGTTGTCGGGGCGGATCTGGCGGGATTCGCCGAGGCGTCGGGTCAGGCCGACGCGTTCGAAATATTCGAGGTACTGAATACAGCGTTTGCGTCCCAAGCCTAGCGCATCGTGGAAGGTTGTCACCTGGATCTGCGAATCTCTCAGGGACGGACCACGCTTGCAGCCAGATAATCGCCCGACTTTTTGTCTTTTACACTGGAGTGTTTAAAAGACACCTCCAGACACGTCTTACAGGCTACACATCCTTGCGCCATTGCCTACAGCTACGCCAGAATCCGCCGGCTTGTGCGCTTTGGGGTCGGGTTCTATTGTGGATCGGTCGCTGACGAATCAGCGATCGGGTTTAGCGACCCGGACCAACTCAGTGCATCAGCGTTCGTGGCTTCGTTGTGGGACTCTTCGCCCGCAATTACGTTATGGCGGCTGTATGCGGGAGACCTTTGGGTCTACCGGTGTGCCTGAGACCGGTTCGCTAACCTGCGTACAGCTGCCACCTTCACCTGTTTAGCGACAGAGAAAGAGTGGCTCCATAAATTCAGGAGCTTCACCATGATCAAACCAACACCCAACCCACCCGAAACCGACCCCACCTCCCCCTACGAATCCCTCGATTCAAAAAAACTCCACGAAGCCGCCGATCGCGCCCTCGACCACTACCTCTGCCCACCGGGCTCCACCCCACCGCCCCGTAAAACCCGCCGGATGTACGCCGTTACCGCGGACTTCAAAAACGAGGAACTGCTGGCCGATGCCAGCGAAACGCTCGCTTCAGCCAGAACCATCGCCCATGACTTCGCCCACCTCATTCCCGCGTCGCAGCGTCGTACTTTGTTGGGGATTGCACAGCTGATCATGCTCGGCGAGTTGGCGGTGAATCGGGTGATGGATAATCTGGAGTTGCCGCAGTAGCGGGCCTCGCGGCAGACTCTGAGTAAGGCGCCGGCAGTGCCGACGCCTTCGCGAGCAGGCTCGCTCCCACTCTGGACTGCGGATGTCTTGAGCAAAACTGGCGGAAGGCAGCCGGAGTCGAACCTGCCCGGGAACGGATGCCGTCCCCATCCGGGTTTGAAGCCCGGCCGCGCCACCGGGCGCGATTGCCTTCCTTTAACTCATTGGGCGTCGGCGTTGGCCAGCGCGTTGTCGGGGCGGATCTGGCGGGATTCGCCGATGCGTCGGGTCAGGCCGACGCGATCAAAATATTCCAGATACTGAATACAGCGTTTGCGTCCCAAGCCTAGCGCATCGCGGAAGGTTGTCACCTGGATCTGCGGATTTTCCTTGGCGAGTTTGAGTAGCACGTTCGCCATTTGGCGCAGTTGTACGTCACTCAGGAACAGATCGCGCACGACTTGATGCATCAAACCGAGTCGCGCCAGTTTGCGCAGTAGCAGGCGTACGACGGCGTCGTCCTGGCCAAGCATTTTCGCGACGTCGCGCACCCACGGCGGGTCGAATCCGGCGTTTTCGAACAACGGTTGCAGCTGCCGCCAGAGGCTTTCGTCCTCGGCATTCAGACGCACCTGATGATGCGGCAAATGCAGCCATGGGCCGCTCGCCTGGATCGATCCGGCCGTCAGCAATTCATCCAGCAAACTCACAAACGTCGCACGCTCCAGCGCCAGACCACTGAAGCGGCGCAGGCGATCACGGTCGGGGCCCATCTGATCAGGCTCATGCTCATGAAACTGCGCGAGTTGCTCCAGCAGGGTGAACTTCAGTTGCGACCAGCGTTGCACGTTGAACAGCACCGAGCCTTGGCGGGTGTCGATCAGGCGGACGTTTTCCGCTAACGACCAGGTTGAGCGCGGGCGATTGAATTGGCGTTCCAGCCGTTGCGGATCGAGGCCGCCGGCGCTGTAGTCGAGTAGCACGGGCAAGAGTTGTTCGAACTCGTTGCCAGAAGCCAAGGTGCGCAGTTGCGCCAGACGTTCGGGGCTGCGGCGTTGTCGTGCCGGGGCGAACGGATCGAGTACCTGGCCACCGCCCAAGGTGCGTTGCGCGCTCTGGTCGCGCAGGATCAGTCGATCGCCCTTCACCGCGTGCACCGGCGCGTTGATCAGCAACTGCGCGAACATGTGCTCGCCGGGACTCAGGCGCGGGCCTTCGAGCAAAGCCACCCGCGCAATGACATCCTGTGTACCCAGATGCACATGCACCGGGTGAAAGTGTTCAAAGGTACGTTCGCCGGGCAGCAGTTGAAACTCGATATCGACCCGCTGCGTCGGGGCATGCAGCCACTCGCTCAGCAACCAATGGCCGCGATGGATCTGCGCCAGTTCAAGGCGTTCGCCGCTCAGGTTCAATGCCACCCGTTGCCCGGCGAAGGCGTGTTCGGCGGGTTGATTCTGCGCGTGCAAGCCGCGCACTCGCACGGTTTTCCCGCAAGGCCCGAGGGTGAGTTTGTCGCCGACAGCAACCGCACCCGACAACGCCGTCCCGGTGACCACGATTCCCGCGCCGGCAACACTGAACGCGCGGTCGATGGCCAGGCGAAATCCGCCTTCGCGACTACGTTGCTGCACTTCTCGTTGCGTTTGCAGCAACGCCAGGCGCAACTCATCGATACCCTGCCCGCTCACGCTCGACGCCGTGAACAGCGGCGCTCCGGCAAACGGCCCCGGTTCCAGCAGATCGAGAATCTGGCGCTGTACCTCTTCCAACCTGCCCGCCTGAACCCGGTCGCATTTGGTGATCGCCACCAAGGCGCGGGGAATGCCGAGCAATTCAACAATCGCCAGATGTTCACGGGTCTGCGGCATCACGCCGTCGTCCGCCGCGACCACCAGCAACACCAGATCAATGCCTTGCGCGCCGGCGAGCATGTTGTGGGTGAATTTCTCGTGGCCGGGGACGTCGATAAACCCGGTCAGCCCCGCGCCCGGTTGCAGTTCGGCATAGAGATAGCCAAGGTCGATGGTCATGCCGCGTTCGCGTTCCTGCGGGCGGCGGTCGCCGGTTTGTCCGGTCAGGGCCTGCAGCAGCGACGTCTTGCCGTGGTCGATGTGCCCCGCCGTGCCGACGATCACGGCTCGACCTGCAGGTGCGGCAATTGCCCGAGCCACGCCGGCTCATCGTCGAGCTGACGCAAATCCAGCCACAGCGCATCGTCGTCGATGCGCCCGAGCACCGGGATCGGTAAGGCCCGCAACGCCGCTTCCAGATTCAGCAGGCAACGCCCGCGCAAACGCTTGGAGACTTGCGGGCGCATACACAATGCCGCACTCGGCAAACGCGCGACCGGTTGGCTGCCACTGCCGATCATGCCCAATGCCTCAACTGCGCTGACCTGCCACAGCGAACCCAAGACTTCAGCCAACGCCGGTTGCAGCCGTGAAGCCTGGGCGAAGATGTCAGCCTGCGGGCGAGTCAACAAACGCAAACTCGGCAAACGTTCAGCCAGTCGATCCGGATCGCGATACAAACCCAGCACCGCCTCCAGCGCGGCCAAGGTCAACTTGTCCACCCGCAGCGCGCGTTTCAGCGGGTTTTTCTTGATCTTCGCGATCAGCTCTTTGCGCCCGACGATCAACCCGGCCTGCGGGCCGCCGAGCAGTTTGTCGCCGCTGAACGTGACGATGTCCGCGCCATCCAGCAGCGCTTGCCGCACCGTCGGCTCTGCCGGCAAACCCCAACGGGTCAAGTCCAAAAGACTGCCGCTGCCCAGATCCTCCAGCAGCGGCAAACCATTTCGGTGGGCCAACTCGGCCAGTTCCGCAGTCGGCACCCGCGCGGTAAAACCCTCGATGCAGTAGTTGCTCGCATGCACGCGCATGATCAAACCGCTGCGTGGGCTGATCGCCGCTTCGTAGTCGCGGGCATGGGTGCGATTGGTCGTGCCGACTTCGTGCAGGCGCACACCGGCGCGGGCCATGATGTCGGGGATGCGGAAGGCGCCGCCGATTTCGATCAGCTCGCCACGGGAAATGATGCCTTCCTTGCGCGCGCCCAGGCTGTTGAGCGTCAGCAGTACGGCAGCGGCATTGTTGTTGACCACGGTGACGGCTTCGGCGCCGGTCAGCTCGCGGATCAGGCCTTCGATGAGGTCATCGCGATCACCGCGTTTGCCGCTGGCCAGATCGAATTCCAGATTGAGCGGATAACGCGCGGCCATTTGCACCGCGTCGATGGCTTCTTCGGGCAACAGGGCGCGACCGAGGTTGGTGTGCAGCACCGTGCCGGTGAGGTTGAACACTCGGCGCACATGGCTGCGTTGTTGCTGGGCCAGGCGTTCACCGACGCGGCCGGCAAGGACTTCGGCGCCGATTTCAACGGCGGCCAACTGCCCGCTCAACACGCCGGGCCGCAGCTCATCGAGCAGCTGACGCAGCCCCGTCAGTAACGAATCCCGGCCGTAACGCTCGGCCAACGGCGCACACGCCGGGTGACGCAACAACCCGTCAATAGACGGCAACCGCAGGGCAACGCTGGAAGACATCAGCCACTCCTGATTCCACTGAAACAGCCCCTTCGGGAACAAGCTCCCTCCCACAAGGGTTTCAGAAGTGTAGACGCACTGTGGGAGCGAGCCTGCTCGCGAAAGCGCTGTGCCAGTTAGTGTGGATGTGACTGACCTCAAGCCTTCGCGAGCAGGCTCGCTCCCACATTGTTTTGGGGCGGCCTGCAAAATGAGTGCATGCAACCAATCCCTGCTCGCGAAGGCGGTAAGTCAGTCAAAGCTGATGTGGCTGAAATGGCCCCTTCGGGAGCAGGCTCCCTCCCACAGTTTTGCTCTCGTCATTCGTCTCCCGGAGCCAGCAACAGATTCGGCGCCAGACGCTGATAACCGTCCTGGGCCAGACGCATGTCCAGCAGCATACTGCTCAAATCTGCCGACAACGCCTCGGCGTCGGCATCGTTTTCCAGATACACCAGTTTCAGATAACTGTTGCAGCCCGGACAGACTTCCGCCCTTATCGGCGCCTGATTGGCCGCATGGCGATCGTCCTCAAGGCTGAAATAATCCAGACCCTTACTCGACTCGCAATACACGCATTTGACCCGCACCACATGCCATTCGCAGGCACACAGCGAACACACCAGATAACGCAAACCGTTGTGCTTGCCGCGATGGCGGATGACCCCGGCCATCGCCGGAGAACCGCACGCCGGGCATTGGCTGAGGCTGTCACCCGGTTTGAGTTGCAGATTCGGTGCGCTGAGTAGCCAGTGACTCCACGCCACTTGCAGCGCCGCACCGAGAAACGGCACCAGTTGCGCGGGCACCATTGAGTATTGGCCACTGACCAGCGCCACCGCCCACGCGCGTAACTGGCCGGAACTGGCGACCCGCAACGTCGTCACCGCATCAATGACGGCAGGTTGCTCAGCAGGTTCATAACGTTGCAGCAAAGCTTCAAGGTAAGCCTGCCAGCCCTCCTCACGCACCAACGTGTCCGCCGCGAACGGCGGCAAACCATGCTGCTGACAAGCTTCAATCCGCTGCTGATCGAACGGCGCTGTCAGCGGTGGATCGTCAAACACCTGCTGCTGCACCCGGCACAACCCGGCAATCAGCCGCAGGTACTCAGCCAGCGCATGCCCCTCGGCCAATTGCTCCAGTCGAGCGGCCCGTAGGGTAAACAGGTTATGCGGCGGCAGATGCAGAAACGGCGGCGAACTGGCCGCCGCTTCGATTTCCCCAGGTTCCAGAATGGTTGGCAAAAGTCAGCCCTTTTTAGTGATCGGTCGCTCCGGCACGTCCGGTTGGCGTTCATCGCGGGTGACGTCGCGATACCAGAGTTCATGGTGTTTCTTCGCCCAGGCGCGGCTGACCCAGCCGTGCATCATCGCGTCCACCGAACCCTTGATCCACAGCCCGGCGTAGATGTGAATGATGATGCTCAGCACCAGAATGAAGCCGGCCAGCGCATGCAGCAGCATCGCCCAGCGGATCACGGTGATGCCGAAATACGCACTGAACCAGGCGCGCCAGATCACCAGCCCGGTGAACAGCAAACCGAGCATGCACAGGAGTAAAGTCCAGAACAGCAGCTTCTGCCCGGCGTTGTATTTGCCTACCGGCGGCACGCTTTCTTCATCGTTGACCATCACCCGATTGATCCGCCGCAGCCACCGCCGGTCATTGGCGATGAAGAAATTGCTGCGCCAGAAGCTGAACACCAAGCCAAGGAACAACACGAACATGGCGATGCCCATGTACGGATGCAGAATCCGTGTCCACGGCCCGCCGCCGAACAGGTTGCTCAGCCAGAACAGCGACGGATGAAACAACGCCAACCCGGACAGCCCGGCCATGAAAAACAGGATCGCCACCAGCCAGTGATTGGTGCGCTGGTTGGCGGTGTAACGCAGGATCGTCTTGTTGCTCATGGCCGGTCCTCCCCGCGTGGATCGAAGGTGTGCACCGCCGGATCGACGACGTGCACCGAGGTGTCGGGTGGCGCCGGATGCTCATCCTCTTCAACCCGGTTCGGGCCGATGCGCACGTAATGGAAGAACCCGGCCAGCACCGCCGCGCCCATGGCCAACAGACCCAGCGGTTTGCTGATGCCTTTCCACAAGCCCACCAACGGACTGATCGCCGGATCCTGCGGCAGGTTGGCGTAAATGGTCGGCGTGTCTGCGTGGTGCAACACGTACATCACATGCGTGCCGCCAACACCGGCGGGGTCATACAGACCGGCGTTTTCAAAGCCACGGCTTTTCAGGTCAACAATGCGTTCGGCGGCGTGTTCCTTCATGTCTTCCTTGGTGCCGAAAACAATGGCGCCGGTCGGGCAGGTTTTCACGCAGGCCGGTTCCAGCCCTACCGCGACCCGATCCGAACACAAGGTGCATTTGTAGGCCTTGTGGTCTTTCTGCGAAATACGCGGGATGTTGAACGGGCAACCGGTGATGCAGTAGCCGCAGCCGATGCAGTGATCCTGATCGAAATCGACGATGCCGTTGGCGTGCTTGATAATCGCGCCGGGACTCGGGCACGCCGCCAGACAACCGGGCTCGGCGCAGTGCATGCAGCCGTCCTTGCGGATCAGCCATTCGAGGTTGCCAGCATCGGTTTCGTGCTCAGTAAAGCGCATCAACGTCCAGGTTTCTGCGCTCAAGTCTTGCGGGTTGTCGTAGGTGCCGTGGTTGTGGCCGACCTCGTCGCGCAGCTCGTTCCATTCCGAGCAGGCGACCTGACAGGCCTTGCAGCCGATGCATTTGGTGGTGTCGATCAGCTTGGCCACCGCCTCCTGATTCCTCACCGACGGCGGCACGGTGGTGGTGGCCGAGCGGGCAATGATGTCTTGGCTGGCCATTTAAAGATTCTCCATCAGAGCTTCTCCACGTTGACCAGGAATGACTTGGATTCCGGGGTCTGTGTATTGCCATCGCCGAGGAACGGCACCAGGGTGTTGGTCAGGTAACCGTGACGCGTCAGGCCGGTGAAGCCCCAGTGCAGCGGGATGCCGATCTGATGCACGACCTGGCCGTTGACCTGCAGCGGCCGGATCCTTTTTGTCACCACCGCCACCGCTTCGATAAAGCCGCGTTTGCAACTGACCCGCACTCGATCTCCGGCAGCAATGCCCTTCTCTTTCGCCAACACTTCGCCGATTTCCACGAACTGCTCAGGCTGGGCAATCGCGTTCAACTTGCAGTGCTTGCTCCAGAAGTGGAAATGCTCGGTGAGCCGGTAACTGGTGCCGGCGTACGGGAAGTCCTTGGCCTCGCCGAGGGTTTCCCAGACCGAATCGAAGATCCGCGCCGCCGGGTTGCTGGTGGCTTTCTTGTTTTGCGGGTGCAGCGGGTTGATGCCGATCGGCGTTTCGAACGGCTCGTAGTGCTCGGGGAATGGCCCCTCGTTCATCTTGTCGACGGCGAAGAACCGCGCCACGCCTTCGGGGTTCATGATGAACGGGTTCATCCCGGCTTCCGGTGGCACGTCAGCCTTGTAGTCCGGCACATCGGTGCCGCCCCAGGCCTTGCCGTTCCACCAGACCAGACGTTTTTTCGGATCCCACGGTTTGCCGGCGACATCTGCCGAAGCGCGGTTGTAGAGAATCCGCCGATTGGCCGGCCAGGCCCACGCCCAGCCCAGATGCTGGTGCATGCCGAACGGATCGCTGTTGTCGCGGCGGGCCATCTGGTTACCGGCCTCGGTCCAGCTGCCGGCAAAGATCCAGCAGCCGGACGCGGTGCTGCCGTCATCCTTGAGCAAGCCGAATCCGGCCAGTTGCGAGCCGGCCTTCACCGCAACGCCTGCGGCATCGGTGAAATCCGCCACGGCGCTGCCGTTGATTTCCTTGGCCAATTCCTCTGGCGAAGGCTCGTCAGGGATCTTGTACGGCCATGTCAGTTTCAGCAGCGGATCGGGGAATTTGCCGCCCTCGGCCTGATAGCGCTTGCGCAGGCGCAGGAACAATTCGCTCATGATGCGAATGTCGGTCTGCGCTTCGCCGGGGCCGTCGGCACCCTTCCAGTGCCATTGCAGCCAGCGACTGCTGTTGACCAGCGAGCCGTCCTCTTCGGCAAAACAAGTGGTCGGCAGGCGAATGACTTCGGTCTGGATTTCGTCGGTTTTCACATCGTTGTACGGCCCGACGTTGTGCCAGAACTCCGAGGTTTCGGTGGCCAGCGGGTCCATCACCACCAGCCATTTCAGCTTGGCCAGTGCGCCCATCACGCGGTTCTTGTCCGGCAGCGCGGCGATCGGGTTGAAGCCCTGGCAGAAATAGCCGTTGACCTTGCCCTGGCTCATCAGGTCGAACATCTTCAGGACGTCGTAGTTGGGGATGTCGAGTTTCGGCAAATGGTCGTAGCACCAATTGTTCTCGACGGTGGCGTTGGCGCCGTACCACGACTTCATCAGGCTGACGTGGAATTTGCTGTAGTTCTGCCAGTACGACAGTTGCCCCGGGCGCAGCGGTACTTGCGTGCGTTTATGGATGAAGGCGTTGTAGTCCTGCTCGCTGTCCTGACCCAAGGTCAGATAGCCCGGCAGCGCATTCGAAAGCAGGCCGAGATCAGTCAGGCCCTGAATATTCGAGTGACCGCGCAAGGCGTTGACGCCGCCACCGGGCATGCCGACGTTGCCCAGCAGCAGTTGCACCATCGCCGCGCTGCGAATGATCTGCGCGCCGATCGAGTGCTGGGTCCAGCCGAGGGCGTAGAGAATCGTCATGGTCTTGCCCGGTGTCGAGCAGGTGGCGATTTCTTCCCAGATTTTCTGCATGGCGTCGACCGGCATGCCGCAAATCTGGCTGGCGAGGTCGATGTTGTAGCGGCTGTAATGCACCTTCATCAATTGATAGACACAGCGCGGGTCTTGCAGGGTCGGGTCGACTTTGGCAAAGCCGTCGTCGCCCAGTTCGTAACCCCAGCCGGACTTGTCGGTGTAGCTGCGCTTGGCCACGTCGTAGCCGCTGAAAATCCCGTCTTCAAAGCCATAGCCGGCTTTGACGATGAACGACACGTCGGTGTAGTTGCGCACGTATTCGTGCTGGATCTTGTCCTCGGTCAGCAGGTAATTGATCAGGCCGCCCATGAAGGCGATGTCGGTGCCGGTGCGGATCGGCGCGTAGTAGTCGGCCACCGAAGCGGTCCGGGTAAAACGCGGATCAACCACGATCAGCCGCGCAGCGTTGTGCGCTTTGGCCTCGGTCACCCATTTGAAGCCGCACGGATGCGCTTCTGCTGCGTTGCCGCCCATCACCAGGATCAGATTCGCGTTGGCGATATCGGTCCAGGTATTGGTCATGGCACCACGGCCGTACGTCGGGGCAAGACTTGCCACCGTCGGGCCGTGTCAGACACGCGCCTGGTTATCGAACCCCAGCATGCCGAGACTGCGAATCACCTTCTGGGTGATGTAACCGGCTTCGTTGGACGCCGCCGATGCCGCGAGAAAACCGGTGCTCAGCCAGCGATTCACCGTTTGCCCGTTGGCATTTTTCTCGATGAAGTTGGCATCGCGGTCGGTTTTCATCAGGTCGACGATGCGGTCGAGCGCTTCGTCCCAACTGATCCGCGTCCATTCGCTGCTGCCCGGTTTGCGGGTTTGCGGGTAGAGCAAACGGCCGGGGCTGTGAATGAAGTCGAGCAGGCCTGCGCCTTTCGGGCAGAGGGTGCCACGGTTGACCGGGTGGTCGGCGTCGCCCTCGATGTGAATGATGCTTTGCGCTACGTTCTTCGCGGTATCGCCCTGGCTGTACATGATCAAACCGCAACCGACCGAGCAATACGGGCAGGTGTTGCGGGTTTCATGGGTGTGGGCAAGCTTGAAGTGGCGCACCTGCTCGGCGAAGGCTTGCGTCGGGGCCATGCCCAACGCGCCCAGGCTCGAGCCTGCAAGGCCGATACCGGCGACCTTGAAGAACTGACGACGGCTGAGATCCATCGTGCACTCCTGATCAGGTGGAACCCGGTACTTGTGCCGGGTTTTATCTGGACAATCACGGTTGCGGCAAACATCTGCCGACCTTTTCACTGTAGACAATGACCACACGATCTGTGTGAAAACCGACCGTCGGCGACAATCGGTCATGCACTGGAAAACCTGTGGGAGCGAGCCTGCTCGCGAAGAGGCCCTTTCAGTTAAGACAAATATTGACTGACACACCGCCTTCGCGAGCAGGCTCGCTCCCACAGGTTTTGTGTGCTCCTGCACGGCCATGGGCTTATCATGCCCCGCAGGACCATTCCGCCTTCACGAGACCGCGCATGACTTTCGATTTTGATCAGCTATTCGACCGCCACAACACCGGCAGCACCAAGTGGAGCCGCTATTCGGCCGATGTGTTGCCGATGTGGGTCGCTGATATGGATTTCGCCGCGCCACCGGTGGTAATCGAGGCTTTACAGCAACGTTTGCTGCACCCGTTGGTGGGCTACAGCGTGCCTCAGGAGAACCTGCGCGAAGCCATCGTCGCCGACCTCTGGAACAAGTTTTCCTGGAAGGTCAAACCGCAAGAGCTGATCTTCCTGCCGGGCGTCGAATCAGGCTTCAACATGGCTTTGAAAGCGCTGGTGCAGCCACAGCAGAACGTCGTTGTGCAAGTCCCGAACTACCCGCCACTGCGCCATGCGCCGGGCCATTGGGGGCTGAACAAGGTCGAGCTGGAGTTCGTCGCACAAGCCGACGGCACCTACGCCACCCCGCTGGACGTACTGCGTGAATCGCTGAACGGTGGCGGCGCACTGTTGCTGAGCAACCCGCACAATCCGATCGGCAAAGTGTTCGGCCGTGACGAACTGCAAGCCGTGGCCGACATCTGTGCGGCGCAGGACGCATGGATCATCTCCGATGAAATCCACGCCGAGCTGTGCTTCGACGGTCGCGTGCATATTCCGACCGCCTCCCTTAGCCCGGAAATTGCCAAGCGCACGATCACCCTGATGTCGGCGAGCAAGGCCTACAACATCGCCGGCCTGAAGACCTCGTTCATGATCATTCAAGATGCGGCCCTGCGCGAACGTGTCAACCACGCCCGGTGCGGCATGGTCGACAGCGTCAACCCGCTGGGCATGGAAGCCACCCGCGTGGCCTACAGCGAAGGCGGGCCATGGCTGACCGAGTTGAAAACCTACCTGCAGGCCAACCGCGACTGGCTGGTTGACGCGGTGCGCAGCCGCTTGCCGGGCGTGACCATCAATGTGCCGCAGGGCACTTATCTGGCGTGGCTGGATTGCTCGGCGCTGGACCTGGACGATCCGCAGCAGTTCTTTCTTGAGCAGGCCAAAGTGGGGCTGAGCGCCGGTCTGGACTTCGGCGATCAACACCAGCAGTTCGTACGTTTGAACTTCGGCTGCCCGCGCTTGTTGCTCGAAGAAGGCATCGCCCGTATGGAGCGCGCCCTGGCACAACGCAATACCTGAGCCCCCCCCCTAAACCCTGTGGGAGCGAGCCTGCTCGCGAAAGCGGTCTGTCATTCAATGAATGATGGCGACTGATACACCGCATTCGCGAGCAGGCTCGCTCCCACATTGGTTTTGCATTTCCAAGTCAGAAATGCAGCGTAAATCCGATCGAACTCACGGCAAACACACCGGGTCAACCGCCCATACCAGCCATGAGACCTCGGAGACCCGCGATGACCGACTATCCAAAACCGCCCTTCCCCGCACAAGCCCAGACCGTTCCCGGTTCGCAGCGCAAAATGGAGCCCTATCCCGATTGCGGCGAGCAAAGTTATGTCGGTTCCGGGCGACTGGCTGGCAAGATCGCCCTGATCACCGGCGCTGACAGTGGTATCGGCCGCGCCGTGGCCATTGCTTTCGCCCGTGAAGGCGCCGACGTTGCGGTCGCCTATCTGAATGAACACGAGGACGCCAAGGAAACCGCCCGCTGGGTTGAACAGGCCGGGCGTCAGTGTCTGTTGTTGCCGGGCGATATCGCGCAAAAGGCCCACTGCCAGGCCTTGGTCGACAAGACCGTCGAGCGCTTCGGCCGCATCGACGTGCTGGTCAACAACGCCGCATTCCAGATGACTCACGAAAACTTCGAGGAAATCCCCGACGAAGAATGGGTGATGACCTTCGACGTCAACATCACCGCAATCTTCCGCCTGTGTCAGGCGGCGATCAAACACATGCGCGCCGGCTCGTCGATCATCAACACCAGCTCGGTCAACTCGGACATGCCCAAACCCACCCTGCTCGCCTACGCCACCACCAAAGGCGCGATCGCCAACTTCACCGGCGGTCTGGCGCAGATGCTCGGGCCCAAGGAAATCCGCGTGAACTGCGTGGCGCCTGGGCCGATCTGGACGCCGCTGATCGTCTCGACCATGCCCGATGAAGAAGTGCAGAACTTCGGTGGCAACACCCCGCTCGGCCGCCCCGGGCAACCGGTGGAAGTGGCGCCGATCTACGTGCTGCTGGCCTCGGACGAAGCCAGTTACATCACCGGCCAGCGTTATGGCGTGACCGGTGGTAAGCCGATGCTGTGATGCCCCCTTCGCCAACGCCTACAGTAAAACTGAAGGCCCATTGAACACGGTGCGATTGCCGTCATATCCACCACTTGAGGGCGGCAGATCATGAGTTTTATCGTGTGGGTGGCGGTGCTCGGCACCGTGCTGTTGACCCTGGCACTGACCTCGTCGTACCTGCGCTGGATGCCGGTGACGACGTCGGCCGTGTGTTTGTTGCTGGGGATCGGCATCGGCCCCAGCGGCCTTGATCTGCTGAAACTGTCACTGGAAAACGCCTCGCTGTGGATGGAGCACCTGACGGAAGTCGCGGTGCTGTTTTCCCTGTTCGTCTGCGGTTTGAAATTGCGTTTACCCCTGCGCGACAAGCGTTGGCGGATCGCCTTTGGTCTGGCCGGGCCAGTGATGGTGCTGACCATCGTTGGCGTTTGTTTGCTGCTGCATTTTGCCTTGCGCTTGCCGTGGGGACCGTCGTTGTTGATCGGCGCAATTCTGGCACCGACCGACCCGGTGCTGGCGGCGTTGGTGCAGGTCAACGATGCGCGGGATGTCGACAGCGTGCGTTTCGGGCTCTCTGGTGAGGCAGGGTTGAACGATGGGATTGCCTTTCCGTTTGTGATTCTCGGTCTGTTGTTGATGCACGGCGACGGCAGTGCTGCCGAATGGCAAGGCTGGGTGTTGCGCAACGTATTGTGGGCAGTGCCTGCCGGATTGCTTACCGGTTACTGGATGGGCCGAGGTATCGGTCGCGTGACCCTTTCGTTGCGAATCCACAATGACGACAGCACGCTCAGCCCCAATGATTATCTGGCGTTGTCGTTGATTGCCCTCGCCTATGTCGTTGCCGAAGCCATCGGCGGTTACGGCTTCCTGTCGGTATTCGCCGCCGGGTTGGGTCTGCGGCAAGTCGAAGTCAAATCCACCGGCGCCGGCCAACCGCCTGCCGAGCATCTGGTGCAACCGGTGGTCGGCCATCAGAACGTCGAACCGCAGCACGCGGTGCACGGCGATACCGAGCGGCTGGAAAGCAGTCAGGTGGCTGCAGGAATAATGATGGGCGATATGTTGTCGTTCGGCAGTCTGGTCGAGCGCGCCATGGAAGTGTTTCTGGTGACCCTGCTCGGCGTGGTGCTGGTGGCGCACTGGGATTGGCGGGCGTTGCTGGTGGGCGGCGTGCTGTTCTGCCTGATCCGCCCGATCTGCGTCGCACTGATGCCGTGGGGTGCACTGATGGAGGGACGGCAACGGCTGTTGATCGGCTGGTTCGGCATTCGTGGGATCGGCAGCCTGTTCTATCTGTTTTATGCCTTGAATCATGGGCTGACCGATAGCGTGGCCAGCGTGTGCACTGACCTGACCTTGTCGGTGGTGGCGCTGAGCATTTTGCTTCACGGCATCAGCACGCAACCGATCCTGGCTCGCTATGAACAGCGTAAAAAACAAAAAAACTGATTTTTGTTTCTTGGATTTATTCAGAGGATTGATCGAATTTTTTTCTTTAAAAAAATGGATCCCTCGGCAAACGCCGACAGTCACAAGCATAACCCCTCGCCGGATGTGTCCAGCGGGGCCCGGCAGGTTCGGTTCCACTGCGGCGTTTAAGCCTGTTAAAGGAATCCTTGAAGAATAAGGTTACGGTCATGAAAGAATGCTCGACTCCGGCGCAAATCAAGGCTTGCAGAGCACTGGCTCTGGAACGCAATCGTCAATTGTTCGATAACGCCCATACGCTTAATCGAGCGGCCAATGCGCTGCTTGACGTGGCTGATATGGACATTGAACAGTTTGAGCACTACCGGGCGCTGCGCAAGAAAGCCGACTCGATGTTTGAAGATGCTATCGATCATTTGTGTGTGTTGAACGAAGACTTCCCGCCGATCCCGATGTCGTCGCAGAACTCGGCGGCGTTGCGTCGAGAGCTTGAGACCGTGGAGTGAGCCAGTACAGCCCCCTCACCCTAGCCCTCTCCCAGAGGGAGAGGGAACTGACCGAGTTGAATAGATGAGGTACGCCGACCTGAGATAGCGGGTTGAACGCAGATTCTGAACACAACGGAGATCGGCTCCTTTTCGAGTGAACCCTGACAGCCCCTCACCCTAGCCCTCTCCCAGAGGGAGAGGGAACTGACCGAGTTGAATAGATGAGGTACGCCGACCTGAGATACCGGGTTGAACTCAGACATTGACCTGAGATACCGAGTCGAACGCAGATTTTGAACTGCACGAAGATCTGCTCCCTTCCCCCTCGCCCCCTTTGGGGGAGAGGGCTGGGGTGAGGGGGATCGATCTGAATGGCAACACAAAATCCGAGCGAATGAAAAAGCCCGGCGATATAAGCCGGGCTTTTGCGTGAAGACCAATCACCCCCCCGGATTGGTCACCTGAATAAACACCGCATAACTCCCCAACAACACCCAGAACGTCGCAAAGATCCACGGCGTGCGTACCGAAAACAGCAGCGACTTTCTATACCCCTTGTGGCTCGACTCCATTTCACTGAACAACGGCGATTCGTCATACGCCAAGCCCATCAGCGGCTCGCTGTGCAGCAAGTGGCTCTGCTTGAAATGCCAGTGATCGATGATGTCGTACGCCGCGCGAATCCCCGGCCAGGCATTCAGCGAGCTGAGCAACCCGAGCAGCGCCAGAAACGGCGGCACCACCAACGTAAATAACTTGCCCCATTCTGGATTGAGATTGGCCATGCACGAGGCAAAGGCAATCACCAGAAACGACTGCGCCGCCAGATAGGCATCGGTGCGATTGGCGAGGATGCTGGTTTCGTACTGGATCTCCCGCCGATAGAAATCCAGCCGTTCCTTGGGTGAGCCGAACATCTTGGCGTCATGTTCGGTCAGAGTTTCTTCAGCGGTGGGCTCAGTCAGTATGCGAGACAAAAGATGCACGCTCCAGGAGTGGGGGAAACGTTTAGAAGTCCCCGTTGGCGCGCAAGTTCAGCCGGATTGACCGGCGCCTCATTTCATCGATTGAGCAATGATTGCCACCAGATTCATCTGCGTGAACGGCTTGGGCAGCCGTGGCAGTTGCGCGGCAAAACCTTCCAGACGCTCGGCGTAACCGGTGGCCAGGATGATCGGCAGATCCGGTTTAAGCACACGCACCGCATGGGCCAGTTGCGCGCCACTCATCTGCGGCATGGCCATGTCGGTAATCATCAGGTCGATGACCTCGCCCTGATCAAACAACGCCAGCGCCTGCGCACCGGACGTCGCACTGACCACCCGGTGGCCAAGGTCTTCGAGCAACAGACTGGTGCTGGTCAACACCAGCGAGTCGTCATCCACCACCAGCACGCTGAGTCGTGGCACCGTCACTGGCTCGGCGGGCGGATGCAGCGGCTTGCTGGTCGTGCCCTCGACGGCCACCGGAATCCACAGTTCAGCCGTTGTGCCCTGGGCCTTTTCGCTCTTGAGGACAAAACGACCGCCGAGCTGCTCCATGAAGCCGTGGACCATCGACAAGCCCAGCCCTGTGCCCTTGCCCAAACCTTTGGTGGTGAAAAACGGATCTCTGGCCGACGCCAGCGTGTGCTCATCCATGCCCTCCCCGGTATCGATCACACTGAGGCAGACGTAACGCCCCGCCGGCAGATCAGAATGCCCCAGCTCGAGCACCACTTGCGGTTCAGCGCTGATGCTCACTGCGCCACCGTCGGGCATGGCGTCGCGGGCGTTGGTTGCCAGGTTGAGCAAGGCCAGTTCCAGCTGATTGGTGTCCGCCAGCACCGGCTCCAGATCTGCAGGAAACAGCGTATCGATGCGAATGCCCGGCCCCAGCGAACTGCGCAGCAACCCGGTGATGCCCTGAACCAGTTGCGCAATATCCACCGACTCGGTTTTCAATTCCTGACGGCGGGCAAATGCCAGCATACGCTGGGTCAGTGACACACCACGCAATGCGCCTTGGGTGGCGTTTTCCAGCAGGCGGCTGATTTTCGCATCGTCGCCCATGCGTTTTTGCACGATCTCCAGATTGCCGAGAATCACCGTCAAAAGGTTATTGAAGTCATGAGCGATGCCGCCGCTGAGCTGACCGATGGCCTGCATCTTCTGCGCCTGGAACAACGCTTCCCGGGTTTTCTCCAGCGCTTGCTGCGCCTGGTGGGCTTCGGTGATATCGCGGGTGATCTTGGCAAAACCGAGCAAAGTGCCGGTATCGCCACGAATCGCATCAACCACCACATGGGCGAGAAACCGCGTGCCGTCCTTGCGCATGCGCCAGCTCTTGTTCTCGAAGCGACCCTCGCGGGTGGCGATTTCCAGCGCCCGTTGCGGTTCGCCGAGTTCGCGGTCTTCGGGGGTATAGAAGATCGAAAAATGCTGACCGATGATTTCTTCCGGCAGATAACCCTTGATGCGCTGGGCGCCCTGGTTCCAGTTGCTGACCCGGCCTTCGGGGCTGAGCATGTAGATGGCGTAGTCAGTGACGCCTTGCACCAGCAAGCGGAACTGCTGCTCGCTTTGCTTGAGGGTTTCTTCGGCCATTTTGCGGTCGGTCAGGTCGCGGGTGATCTTGGCGAAACCGAGCAACTTGCCGCTGGGATCAATGATCGGATCGATCACCACGTGCGACCAGAAATTGGTGCCGTCCTTGCGCACCCGCCAGCCCTCGCCTTCGAAGCGCCCTTCACGGATCGCCGTATCGAGCGCCCGTTGCGGCAGACCGGCGGCGCGATCCTCAGCGGTATAAAAGCGGGAGAAATGTTCGCCGAGGATTTCCGCCTCTTCGTAGCCCTTGAAGCGTTTGGCGCCGGAGTTCCAACTGGTGATGATGCCGTCGGGATCGATCATGTAGATCGCATAGTCGACCACCGCATCGATCAGCAGACGAAAACGCATCTCTTCGATCGCCACGGTCTTGTTTTTCTCGCTCATCACACTCACCAGCCATTGTCATGATCGGAAGTATGCGGCAATCCAGCGAATTGGGAAGCGGCCGACTCATGATTGATTGCCCACCAGCGCGGCAGCAGCTGTTTGATCCGGCTCTCGGCAAAGCGGTCGTCAATCAGCAGCACCACGCCGCGATCCTCGCGGGTACGGATGACCCGCCCGGCGGCTTGCACCACTTTCTGCACGCCGGGGTACAGATAGGTGTAGTCGTAACCGGCACCGAAGATAGCCGCCATGCGGTATTTCAGTTGTTCGTTGACTGGATTGAACTGCGCCAGCCCCAGCGTCGCAATGAACGCGCCGATCAAGCGCGCACCGGGCAAATCGATGCCTTCGCCGAACGCACCGCCCAACACGGCAAAGCCGATGCCTTGGCTGTGGGCGGTGAACTGATCGAGGAAAGCCTGCCGTGCGCCTTCGAGCATCCCCCGCGATTGCTGCCAGAGGGTGATGTGCGGATGACGCTCGGCGAGTAACGACGCCACTTGTTGCAGGTAATCGAAGCTGCTGAAAAACGCCAGATAGTTGCCGGGGCGCTCGCTGAACTGCCGCGCGATCAGCTCGACAATCGGTTCCAACGAGGCCTGCCGATGATTGAAGCGCGTCGAGATGCGGCTGACGATCTGCACCTGCAACTGCTCGGCGCAAAATGGCGATTCGACGTCGATCCACACGGTGTCGGCGGGCGTACCGAGCAAATCGGCGTAATAGTGACGCGGGCTGAGGGTCGCGGAAAACAGCACGCTACTGCGCGCCGCTTTCAGGCGTGGGCCGATGAAAGCGGCGGGCACCACATTGCGCAGGCACAACTGCGACAGCGGCTTTTTACGCTCGAGGTCGCGCTTGCTGATGTCGAACAGGTAATGCTCGTCGTACAGCTCCGCGGCCCGGGCGAATTGCAGCAGGTCGAAGTAGAAATTCTGCAAGGCACTGTCGAGACCCTGCGGATGGTCATTGAGGTAATCGCCAATCGCGGCGCAACACAGCGAAATCGCTTGCAGGAGTTTTTCCGGGGCTTTGTCGTACGCCTGATACGCCGCCAGTTGCGGCGCATGCAGGGCGTTCCATTCACGGTTGATGCGTTGCAGGGAGTTTTTCAGCGCGGCGGGTGCGGTTTTGCGCACGCTGCCCAGCGTGAACTGATCAAGAGTGGCGCTGTACATCTGCCGGCCCCGCTCGACGAGGTTGTGCGCCTCGTCCGCCAGCACCGCGACTTTCCATTGGTTGAGCTGGGCAAGCCCAAACAACAGGGCGCTGAAGTCGAAATAATAGTTGTAGTCGGCGATCACCACGTCCACCCAACGGGCCATCTCCTGACTCAGATAATACGGGCACACCGCGTGTTGTGCGGCGACCTCGCGCATGGCCGCTTGATCGAGCAGGCGGATTCGACTGGCCGCTTCCCGCGCGGCTGGCAGGCGATCATAAAAACCCTGAGCCAACGGGCAGGACTCGCCGTGACAGGCTTTGTCCGGGTGTTCGCAGGCCTTGTCGCGGGCAACCATTTCCAGCACCCGCAGGGGCAAGGTTGGCGACTGATCGAACAACACCTGACTGGCATCCAGCGCCAGTTTGCGTCCCGGCGTCTTGGCGGTAAGGAAGAACACCTTGTCCAGTTGCTGCGGTGCCAGCGCCTTGAGCATCGGGAACAGCGTACCAAGGGTTTTGCCGATACCGGTCGGCGCCTGGGCCATCAGACAACGGCCAGTGCTGACGGCTTTGAACACTGACTCGGCCAGATGCCGCTGACCGGGACGAAAATCGGCATGGGGAAACGCCAGTTGTTGCGCGGCCAGATTGCGCGCTTCGCGATGGGCCATTTCCTGTTCCGCCCATTGCAGGAACAGCGTGCATTGCTGCTCGAAAAAGGTTTTCAACGCATCAGCGCTGAACGCCTCGACCAGACAGGTCTCTTTCTCGCTGACGATATCGAAATACACCAGCGCCAGATTGATCTGCTCAAGTTCGAGCTTTCGGCACATCAACCAGCCGTAGATCTTTGCCTGTGCCCAGTGCAACTGGCGGTGATTGGCCGGTTGCTTGCTCAGGTCGCCACGGTAGGTTTTGACTTCTTCCAGGCAGTTTTGCGCCGGGTCGTAGCCGTCCGCCCTGCCCTTGACCTTCAATTGCAGAAACTCGCCTTCGAGCGCCACTTCGCTTTGATACTTTTCGCTGCGCCGCGAGGCCACGGTGCGGTGCCCGGCGATGCCTTCCAGCGCCGTGGGTGACGGGGTGAAGCGCAGGTCCAGGTCGCCGGTCTTGGCGGTGAACTCGCACAGTGCGCGCACGGCAATGCTGTAGCTCAAGCGCTCTGCTCCGCCCATTGCACGTAACACACGGCCACTGGCATCTGGTGCTGGTGGCAGAACTCCAGCCAGCGCAGTTGATTGTCCTGCAGGCGATCGCCGGGGCCTTTCACTTCAATCATTCGGTAGGTTTTGTGTTGCGGCCAGAACTGGATCAGGTCGGGCATGCCGGCGCGGTTGGCCTTGATGTCGAGCAGCAAACGGTTGAACCAGTGTTTGAGGTGTTCGGCGGGCAGACAGGCCAGTGCTTGCTCTAGCAACGTTTCATTCAATGCGCCCCAGAACACGAATGGCGACTGAATGCCCCACTTGTCGATGAAGCGCTGGCGAATGGTCGCCGTATAGCGACCGTCATCGAGTTCGCGCAGGCACGCCTGAAACAGCTCGGCGCGGCGTTGCTGGAAATCTTCGTTGAGCAGGTCCACCGGGCCCCGCTGGAACGGGTGAAAGAACGCCCCGGGCAACGGCGCGAAAATCGCCGGCCAGCACAACAGGCCGAACAGCGAGTTGATCAGGCTGTTCTCTACGTAATGCACCGGGCCCTCGTCATCGTGCAGATGCGCCTGCACGTAAAACTCCACGGACAACGCAGGATCGCTGCGCGGCAACTGCAGGTCCAGTCGCTCGACCGGTCTGGCGGCTGCACGTTTGAGCGGCGGGCCGCCGAGTTTGCGCCGCACCCTTGGCAATATCCGTTGCAGGCCTTGCTGCTCGGCGGCGCTTTCCGGCGCCTGTTCTGCCAGCGTCGCGAGTTCCAGCGCCAACGGGTATTCGCCGCTGCGCTCCAGCACACGGATCATGCGCAAACGCGCGCCGGGATAGGCGCAGTCGCGGTAAATGCTCAGGGCCAGGGCAAACTCGCTGATGCGCTCGCAATACTGGCCGATCTGGAACAACACCTTGCCACGCCGGCGTTGCAGCCACGGGTTGTCGAAGTGCAAGGCACTGACTTGCTCGACGATGGTTTCAAGCGGCTCGCCGGCCTCGAAACGCATTTGGCAGTGGTGCAGGAACAGACAGGCGTCGACGTCTTCGCGGCTGCGCAGGCCCCGCGAGTCGGCGCAGAACTCGACTTTTTCATAGGTGAAGATGCCCAGGTCGGCGAGGACGAATTCCGACCAGTCCTGATACAGGTTGCCGAAGAACATCAGCCGCAAGCGGTCGCACAGGTCCATGATGGTCAGGCTGAACAGCCGGTCATCGAGCAGTGGCGCCCAGTCGCGCAGGCAGCGCAATTCGCTGAACTGCTCGGCCAGCAGCGGCAGCCAGTCATCCTTGCGCCCCTTGGGCTGTTCGATGGCGGCGCCGAAGGCCTGCACAAGCTCGGCTTTGAGCAACACGTCGAACAACTCGGCGAGGGCCAGCGGCGCGTGTTCATCGATCCAGCCACGCTCCAGCAAGGGTTGCGCGGCCGCAGCGATGTCACCGATTTCAGCGTAATTGAGTTTGCCGGCGCGAAAATGCACGCCCTTGCGCATGACCATCCGCACCAGCAAACCCTGAGTCGCGCGTGGCAAGGCCTTGAAGTCGCGGATGAACGCGTGCTCCGTTTCACCCATCACATCGGCATAGCGAAGCTCAAGCCAATCAAGCACTTGCCGGAAGTTGTTAAGGTAATAGAACGGGTCGTCGAGGGGATTGGCAGTCACGGGAATTCTGGGGCCATGGCGAGCGAGTACTGGTTATGCGTACAGATAACAGCTGTGCCCTGCCCGGTGCAAACGGAAAATGATCAATGGCATTTTTTCGCCGGGCTATCGAACTTTTCTCACGGAGATAGCACCAACCGCGTTAGAAGGCCGACAATGCTCGGCATCACATCGAATGAGGATTTAGAGGTGGGTATGAAAATCAAGTCACTGGGCATCCCTTTCGCCGTCGTTGCCGCGCTGGCACTGGCCGGTTGCTCGACCCCGACGGTGGTCACTCTGCAGAACGGCACCCAGTATCTGACCAAGGACATGCCGAAAACCAAAACCAAGGATGGCTTCTATGAGTTCGAAGATATTTCCGGGTCCAAGGTGAAGGTTCGCGCCGATGAAGTAGCCACGGTGCGCGAAGAAGACTAGGTTTCGCTCGTTCCCACGCTCTGCGTGGGAATGCAGCCCGGGACGCTCCGCGTCCCTTCAAAGCCGAACGCGGAGCGTCCGTTGAGGCATTCCCACGCAGAGCGTGGGAACGATCATTACGTGTTATTCGAAGGTCGGCATGCCCGGAATGCTGCCGTCACAAGGCATGTACGTGCCACCGCGCTTGACCACTTCGCCCTGCAAGCGCCGGCAGCGTTCCAGATCCTGCTGCGCCATGCGATCGATGCTCAGATTGCCGGTGGTCTGCGGCTGCTTGCCGTCACCCAGGCGCAGGGTCACGAACGGTTGTTCGGGCTGAATCTGAAAGCGGCTCTTCTCTTCAACCGGCTCGACCGCCTCGGTTTTCGGCGGACTCGGCAGTTGGTCGGTGGTGATGCCGTAACGGCTCAGAATCGAACTTTGAGGCAGGTCGGCCCAGACATTGGCCGAACACAGCGCCAGTGCAACGAACCCGACATACCCCTTGAAACCTTTCACGTTTGAATCTCCTGTACTCAATGGCGGCTAGCTATAGAACGTGTGTGCACGTGCTGGCTTTAGGCCGCATTTCCTGTTTTCGCAGGGCTTTGAGTCAGGTCGTGGCCATCGAGTCACTTTTGAAACCGAGTTATCGTTCTTCGCGAGCAGGCTCGCTCCCACAGGGGATTTATAAACGACACAGATCCAGTGTGGGAGCCAGCCTGCTGGCGAAGAGGCCCTTACCGGCGCCCCATCAACCTCAGGCGATCACAACACCGTCAGCACTCAGGCTATTGAGCGACACCCCGACCAGCGTCACCGAATCGTTGCCAAACGTCAGCACCGTATCCTGTCCTACTGAAGAGGCATGAGCACGGAAGTCCTCCGCCGGCAAAACACCCTGCACGCCGAGAAACACCAGTTTGTCGTTGGACGTGTAACCGACTACTCGATCCTGCCCAAACGCACCGTTGAACAAGAACGTATCCGCCCCGCCCCCCGACTCCATCAGGTCATTACCAGCACCGCCAACAAACACGTCATCGCCTGTGCCACCGATCAGGTGATCGTTACCGTCCAGCCCGAACAACCAATCGCCACCCGAATGCGCCTTCAGCGTGTCGGCGCCAGCGGTGCCTTTGACGCTGGATTCGTACGCAGTGACATTGTTGCCGACCTTCAAGCCGCTGGCCGTGACGCTGTGGGTCACATCGTCCTTGAACAGGCCCCAGAGAAAGCCCGGTTCCTTGGTGACAATGCTGCCGATATCGCGGGTGATGCTGATCCCGCCGTTGGCATCGCGCACGTAGAGATTGCCGGCGCCGTCATTGGCGAAGTCAAAGTTCTTAACCGCGCTTTGCAGATCGAGGGTGTTGTTGCCCTGCCCGCCAAGGATGACGTTGTAGCCGCCGCCGTCGCGGAAGGTGTCGTTGCCGGCGCGACCTTCCAGATAATCGTTGCCGCTGCCGCCCTGGATCAGATCGTTGGCGTCGCTGCCGATGATGAACGTGCTGCCCTTGTGGGTTTCAGCGTTGCGGTTGAGGTCCTGCACCCAGGTGTTGGCCCGCGCCGGGTCCGAGAGGTTGGCGACGATGATCGTCGAGTCGCGGCTGGTCAGGTCGTAGAATTTTGAGTCGATCACGCGGTTCATGCCGTCGCCATACGCGGTCGGCAAGTGCGAGATCCAGGTGGGAATATTGAGGATCGAGTACGGCAGCAGATTCCACGCGGTCGAGGCGTAGTGATCGTTGAAACTGACGATGTTGTCGGTGGCCGACTCTTTCGGCGCATCGTGCACGCCGACCGACGCGGCGGTGAAAGTCGAGCCGTCGAGGGCGCGGAACACCGGGTCGTTTTCGTAGCCGACGTTGAGCACTTTGTCGGTGCTGCTCTGGGTTGGCGAGGCGTAGGCGATGTAGTTGGAGTCCGCAAAGAAACCGCCCCACTTGCCGCCGCTCAAATCGGCCATGCTGTTGACCGCCAGGCCACCGAGGCTGTGGCCGCTGACCAGCACGTCCTTGCCGCTGAGGCCGTTGGCCTTGGCGAATGCCACCACATCATTGAGCAGATTGCCGAAGGCTTCGCCGACGTAGTTTTTGGCGTAGTCCTTGGGGCCGAAGGCGGCGAGCAGGTCGTTGATCACGTCGCCAATGGAGTCGAGGATCAGGTTTTCCCGCGGGCCGCTGGTGCCGCGAAAGGCAATGCCGAGTTCGGTGAGATGGCCCTGGGCGTCGTACTTGCCGAGGATTTCCACTTGGGCAGTGGTGTAACCGGCCTTCTCGCCGAAGAAGGTTCCCCGCGCATCGGTCTTGCCGTCGTAGCCCAGTTGCGAGGCCGTGATCGGCGTCCAGCCAGCCTTTTTCACCGCTTCGAGGGCGAGTTTTTCCGAGTCGGGGTTCCACGGAATGCCGGGAATCACCCCTTGCGAATCGGTGCCGCCGAGCAGCGCCGTGACCAGCGTGGCGGGCAGGCCGAGGCCGAAACCGTTGTGCTGATAACCGGTGGCAAAGCCGTTATCGAGGTTGTGATAGGAATACAGCGTGATCGCCATGGCATCGCTGAACAACGCCTTGGAATCGGCTGTGCCGAAGTTCTTGTAGTCATACACACCCATTGCTATTGCCTCTCTCTTGTTGGAATTGTTAGAGATAGCTCACAGCCGGGGCGCCCCACGGGGACGCCCCGGAGCATTTCAGTACTACTTACTGCTGTTTTTACTGTGGGAGCGAGCCTGCTCGCGAAAGCGGTGCGTCAGGTACGAGTACTTCAACTGACACTACGCATTCGCGAGCAGGCTCGCTCCCACATTGGATCTACGCGAACATGAAACTGGAGTCCGACAGGTTAGCCACTCCGACCCCGATCAGGGTCACGGCAAAGTCGCCAATCTTCAGCACGGTATCGTTGCCGGCCTGCGACGTGTGTTGCTTGTAGTCGTAGCCCTGCCCCGCGCCTTCGACGCCCATGAACACCAGTTTGTCGCTGCCCTGATAACCGTTGATGGCATCAAAACCGAACGCACCGCTGAACAGGAAGGTGTTGTTGCCACCCACGGCGCTCATCACGTCGTTACCGGCGCCACCGACGAAGGTCACATGGCCCTTGTCGCTGATCAACTTGTCATCGCCACCGAGGCCGAACAGCCAGTCACCGTCGGCCGTGGCGTGCAGCGCATTGCCGTAGCCGTCGCCGCTGAGCGAGTGGTTGTACTGGGTCAGCTCGTTGCCATTGGTCAAACCTTTGGCCGTGACGCCCCAGGTGATTTCCTTGCTGCCCCACCACGAACCCGACTCCTTGCTCACCAGCGCGCCAATGTCGCGGGTCATGCTGATCCCGCCGTAGGCGTCGCGCACGTACAGCGTGCCGTCACCGTCGTTGGCGAAGCTGAAATTCTGCAACGGTTTCTGCAGTTCGAAGGTGTTGTGGCCCTGGCCACCGAGCAGGATGTTGTAGCCGCCGTCATCACGGAAACGGTCATCGCCGCCGAGGCCTTCGAGAAAGTCATTGCCCGCGCCGCCCTTGAGCCAGTCGTTGCTCTGGGTGCCGATGATGAAGGTGCTGCCGGTGTGCGGCTCGCCGCTGCGGCCGAGATCTTCAACCCAGGTCTTGCCCCGGGACGCTTCTTCCAGGTTGGAGACGATGATCGTCGAGTCTTTATGCGTCAGGTTGTAGAACGTCGAATCGATCACCCGATTCAAGCCATCGGCATAGCCCAACGAGCTGTGGGCCGACCAGTTCAGCGGATTGACGATGCTGAACGGCACGAGGTTCTGCGCGGTGGACGCGTAGTTGTCATTGAAGTTGACGATGTTGTCGGTGGTCGAATCGTGGGGCTTGTCGTGCTTGCCCATCGAAGCAGTGCTGAACGTGGTGCCATCGAGTACGCGAAACACCGGGTCGTTCTCGAACCCGATGTTCAGCACGTTATTGCCGGTGCTGCTCTGGGTTGGCGAGGCGAAGGTGATGTAGTTGGCGTCCTTGAAGAAGCCGCCCCAGTTGCTCGCGCTCAACTCGGCCACGCTGTTGACCCCGAGCCCGCCGAGGCTGTGGCCGCTGAGCAGCACGTCCTTGGCACCGATGCCATTGGCAATCGCGAACGCGGCGACAGCCTTGAGCAAATTGTCGAAGGCGTTTTTCGCGTAGTTGCTCGCATAGTCCGATGGACCAATAGCCGCCAGCAGATTGTTTTTCAAGTCGCCGAAGGTGTCGCTGTAACCCAGCCCACCGGTGCCACGAAAGGCCACGCCGATGCCGATCAGTTTCCCGGCAGCGTCGTATTTGCCGAGCACTTCGGCTTCGGCGCTGGTAAAGCCATCCTTCTCGCCGAAGAACGTGCCTTGCGGCCCGACCTTGCCCTGATAGCCCAGCGCCGTCGCTGTGACCGGCGCCCAAGCAGTGGCCGGCAACGGTTTGCCAGTCGGCGTGTAGGCATACAGCGTCAGTGCGATGGCATCGCTGTACAAGGCTTTGCCATCGGCATTTTTATAATCGAACAGTCCCATGTTGTGCTCTCTCTTCCATCAAATGTCTGGCAGCTCTTTGCAGAGCTGCCAGCACGCCTTAGAACTGCCAGTCGAGGGTCAGACCCACGCCGTGGTCCTTCTCGTTCGAGCCGATCAGCCCGTTGTAATCGAGGTTCACCCGCACATCGCGGTTGAGCGCCAGACCTGCGCGCACGCCGACCACCGCCGCATCGCGATCCATCGACACGCCCTGCACGGTGAACGCGCTGTTGCCGTTGGCAAAGGCCAGATGGCTGTCAGCATCGACGTTGTTCAGATTGTGCTGCCAGCCCAGGCTCGCGCCCAGTTCCAGCTGATGCTGGTCCGACAAGGCAAACGAACGCTTGGCGCGCACGCCGAGGGTCGACAGCACCACATCGCGGTTGTCCTCACCACCCTTCAACGCTGCCGCGTCACCCTTTTCGGTGAAGCTTTCGGTATTGAGGTGCACGTAAGCCAGATTGGCGAACGGCTCCAGGTTCATCGGTTGCAGGCCCAGATCATAAGCGGCCTCGGTGAACACTTGCGTGGTTGCGGCATCGTGCTTGGTCTTTTGTTTACTGCTGACGTCCCCGAACTGCAGGTCACGTTTGACGTCGACACGGTGCCAGCTATAGGCGCCGCCGACGGTCAGACGCAGCGCATCGATCTGATGCCCCAGGTACGCACCCAAGTGGTAGCTGTCGACCGACGCCGACGAATGCGTGCCGCTGCCCATGCTCAACGAGCTGTCGCTATAACCGGTAACGAAACCGAGACGGGTATCTTCAGCGATCAAGCCGTCGACACCGGCGAGCAGGCCACCGATAGAGCTGTTGGAGTCGGC
Source organism: Pseudomonas tensinigenes (assembly GCF_014268445.2). Taxonomy (NCBI): domain Bacteria; kingdom Pseudomonadati; phylum Pseudomonadota; class Gammaproteobacteria; order Pseudomonadales; family Pseudomonadaceae; genus Pseudomonas; species Pseudomonas tensinigenes. The sequence goes on along the minus strand of NZ_CP077089.1, from coordinate 3,358,451 downwards.
ATTGTCATGCCCACCATCGCTCTTGCCCCACGAACCCAAGACCTTGACCCAGGCGTTGCTGCGATCGTCAGTCGGTGCACCGGCGTTGAACAGATCACGCTCACGCAGACGCTCGCCCACCGCTTCACGCAGGTAACGGCTGTCGTTGATCAGCATGGTGCCGATTGCCGGATGGATCTCCCCGGACAGTTGCTGGAAGGCTTGCTGCGCCGACGCCGCATTCGGCGACAGCAACAGGGTTTCGAACAGCGCATTGCCAGCGCCCAGCCGTTCAGCTGCCGCACCGACCGCACGCTGGTTCGGCGTCAGGCCGACACTGGCAAACGAGGCATCGTTACGCCCGACTGCCAACTGAATGCCAGTGGCCGAGTACGCCAGCGTGCCGCCGAGGAAGGCGTAATCCGGCAACACCTGACCGAAGCGTCCTTCGATGCCGCCCGCCGCTTGCAGGATGTTGTACTGAGTGCCGAGCAGGCTTTGCACTTCGTTGGTGGTCAACAGGCTCGGGCTGTTTTCCAGCGACATGCTCACCGTGGCGCCTTCAATCACGGCTTTGCCGGTAGCGATAATCTGATCGCTGCTGGTCGGCGACAGCTCTACAGCGTAGGTCGAACCCGGTGCAAAGGTCACGTCACCGGCCACGTTCAGGGTGCCGATGGAGTTACCCGGTGCGACCGTACCGCCGCTGTTCACCGACAGCGCGCCGATGTGGCCATTGCCGCCGAGGATACCGCCGTCATTCACCGTCACCGCCGATTGCAGCGAACCGTTAATGGCCAAGCGGCCCTGATTGACCAGGGTCGGGCCGCTGTAAGTGTTGTTGCCGGTCAGCACCAGCGTGCCGATACCTTGCTTGGTCAAACCGCCGTGGCCGGAGATGTCGTTGCGCCAGGTGTCGAGGCCGCAGGTGATGTCGGTGCACACGCGTTCGGTCGGTTTGCCCTGATCGATGATCGCGCCGATACCCGGCAGATCCGCGACAAACTGGCCTGAACCGTAAGCGCCGTCGATGCGGAATTCCGCCGGAATGTCCTGTTCGGTGACGAACATCGACGGGCCGTCGATGCCCTTGCGCAGGTTGATCATGCCCCAGCCGTACAAGGCGTCGATGCCCGGCGCGCCGAGGTCGGTGGCGGTGGTGCGCAAGACCGTGGCGACTTGATCGCCGGTCATGTACGGGAAGCGTTCCATCAGCACCGCCATGGAGCCGGCCACGTGTGGTGCGGCCATCGAGGTGCCGTTGTAGTTTTTGTAGCCGGTGGTCAGGTTGTCGGCGTTGGTACCTTCGATGATCGAGCTGAAGATTTTCGTGCCCGGCGCCGAGACGCAGAAACTCGCGGTGTAGCCGCAGCGCGAAGAGAACGTACTCATGATGTACGGGTTGGCGCTGGCCAGGTCCGGGTTCTTCTGCAACGCGGCAACGGTGATCCAGTTCGGCGCGATGTCCGGAACGAAATAGCCGAGGCCGGCGATGGCGTCCGGGTTGTTGAGGTTGTAGTCGTTACCGGCGGCGAAGATCGTGACGATGCCGCTGCGCGCGGCGGCAATTGCGCCGTCATAGGCGCCGCCCGGTTTGGTGCCGAGCAGTGTGCGGATTTCGTTGAACTGCAACTGCGCGTCATTGACGGTGAAATGCGGGTACGCCGGATCGCGGCCACCGAGGTCGAAACGGTCGGTGATGCCGATGCCCCAACTGTTGTTGATGATCCGCGCGCCACTGGCAATCAGTGCGTCCCAACCGGCCTTGTACACCGCGCCGTCGTTACCGCGAACGATGCCGTCTTCCGGGCCCGGGTCACCGTTGTCGGCGCTGATGATCTGCGCACCGAACGCCACACCGTGCATCGGTCCGCCATCGCGACTGCCGGCGGCGATACCGCCGACGTGGGTGCCGTGGGCGCCGAGTTTGCCATCGGAGCCGACAGAGGGCGAACCGTCATAGCGGAATGCATCGCCGGCTTTGACCGGGATATACGGGTCGGTGTATTCGCGGATCCCGCTGGTGACCAGGGTGACGACTTTATTGCTGCCGGAAAACTCCGGGTGCGCGGCGTACACCGGCTGGTCGAAGATCCCCAGTTTCACGCCTTTGCCGGTATAGCCGGCGGCGTAGGCGTGATCGGCACCGATCGCGCCCAGGCCCCAATCGGCCTGAAACTCGGCACTGCGCCAACTCGACGGATCGCCCGTGCGACCGCTCTCCACGTAGGGTGCGGCATGGGCTGTGCCAATGGCACAAAGCACGGCGAGCGTGAGGGTTTTCAGGGCAAAGCGGCCACCCGTTTGCGCGGGGGTATTGTTGTTATTCATCCAGCGACCTTCCTTAGTGATGTTGCGAAAAATCCTGATCGTTCCCACACAGAGCAACTGATCGTTCCCACGCTCCGCGTGGGAATGCAGCCCGTGACGCTCCGCGTCACTGGACGCAGAGCGTCCCTAGAGGCATTCCCACGCAGAGCGTGGGAACGATCGGACGCAGAGCGTGGGGTTAGAACTGCCAGTTCAGGCTCAAGCCAACGCCATGCAGCTTTTCGCGATTGGCCAGTTGTCCGTTGTAATCCAGGTTGACCCGTACATCGTGGCTCAGCGCGAGGCTGGCCTGTACGCCGACCAGCGCCGCGTCACGCACCAACGCCGAGCTTTCCACCGCGTACGGCGTGCCGCCACTGGCGAAGCGCAGATGCTGTTCGGAATCGATGTCGCTGAGGCTGTGCTGCCAGCCGAGGTGGCCGCTCACGTCCAGCGATTGCCGGGGCGAAAGATTGAAGGTCTTGATCGCCCGCACGCCGAGGGTGCTCAGCACGGCGTCACGTTGATCGCCCGAACTTTTCAGCGCGGCTGCGTCGCCCTTCTCGGTCAGACCTTCCGTGTCCAGATGCACGTAGGCGAGGTTGGCGAACGGCTCCAGCACCAATGGTTGCAGGTGCAAGCGATAAGCCGCTTCGCCGAACACTTGCGTGGTTGCCGCATCGACCTTGGCCTTCTGTTTGCCACTGACGTCGGCGTATTGCAGATCGCGTTTCACATCGGCGCGATGCCAGCTGTAAGCCGCGCCGGTGCTCAAGCGCCAGGCGCCAACTTCACGGCCGGCGTACGCGCCCAGATGATAGCTGTCGACCTTGGCCGAGGAATGCGTGCCCGAGCCCATGCTCAATGAGCTATCGCTGTAACCGGTGACCAGACCGATGCGCGTCTGCTCGTCCAGCGCGCCATCGACACCGGCCAGCAATCCGCCAATCGAAGTGTTGTAGCCCGCCGTGTCATGGCTCGAATCGGTCGAGCCCCACGCCCCGAGGGCTTTGATCCAGCCGTTGCTTTGCGCTGCGTTGGTATCGTGCAGACGCTCGCCCACCGCGTCGCGCAACTGGCGGCTGTCGTTGATCAGCATCGAACTCAACGCCGGGTAGATCTCGCCGCTCAACTGCTGGAACGCTTGTTGCGCCGAAAAGGCGTCGGATGAACGCAACAGGCTTTCGTAGACCGAATTGCCGGCGCCCAGGCCTTCGACGGCAACGGCCACCGAACGCTGGTTTGGCGTTTGCCCGACGCTGCTGAAGGTAGTCGCATTACGTACGATATCGAGCTGAATGCCGGTGGCGGCGTAGTCGAGGCTACCGCCAATAAACACATAATTCGGCAGCACCGCGCCGAACCGGCCCTGAATGCCGCCGGCCGCTTGCAGGATGTCGTACTGGCGACCGAGCAGGCTCTGCGCTTCGGTGGTGCTGAGCAGCGTCGGGCTGTTTTCCAGCGACAGGCCGACGGTGGCGCCGCTGATGTTGGCGGTGCCGCCGGCAACGATGCGGTCGCTGCTGGTCGGCGACAGTTCAACGGCGTATGTCGAGCCCGGCGCGAAGGTCACGTCACCGTCCACATTCAGCGTACCGATGGAGTTGCCCGGTGCCACGCGAGCGCCGCTGTTGGCAAGCAGCGCGCCGATTCGCCCGGAACCGCCGAGGGTGCCGCTGTCATTCACCGTCACAGCGGAAGTCAGCGAACCGTTGACCGTGAGCAAGCCGCCATTGACCGTAGTTGCACCGCGATAGGTGTTGGCGCCGGTGAGAATCAGCTGCCCGCCGCCGGACTTGATCAGGCTGCCTTGATACACCCGACTCGCCGCCGCTGCATCACGGGCAGTGCCAACGGCGTAATCGGTCTGATCCTGTTGGCTGGCGCCTGCGGGAACGCCGTTCTGCCAGCCCTTGTCCTGCAGGGTTTGCTGCCAGGTTGTGTGCTCAGCGAGATCTTCGCTTTGGCGTTGAATCAGCGCCTTGTCGGAGATGTCATTGCTCCAGACATCGCGCTGCCCTGCCCCCAGGCTGGCATCAAACGCACCGAGCAATTGCCCGGGCCCGCGCATCGCCCGGTTCAGATTGGCCACGCCCCAACCGACTCGCTCAGTCGGCGCATCGGTGACCGAGCCATCCAGTTGCGTCGCGGTGGTCAGCAGCACTTCGAGGGCCTGCTGATTGTTCATGTACGGGTAGCGTTCCATCACCAGCGCCAGCGCGCCGGTCGCATGCGGCGCCGACATTGAGGTGCCGGATTTGATCGCGTAACCGCCACCGGGAATGGTGCTGTCGATCTTCGCCCCCGGCGTGGTGATGCACCAATATTTGGCGAGGCCACACTGGTTGTACTTCTGCTGATTGCTCTGATCGAGGCCCGATACGGCCAGCCAGTGGCCTTCCAGATCCGGCTGAAAATACGGCAGCGCTGAACGCACACTGGCATTCGGATAGCCGCTGTTGCCGGCGCTGAACACGTTGATCACACCGCGCCGGGAGACATCCGCTGCCGCGTCGAGCCATGTGCCCTTGTTCCAGTGCTGGGCGTAAGCGGCGTGCAGATCGGCCAGGGTGCGATAGCTGACATCCGGCGGCTGGCTGCCCCAGCTGTTGTTGATCGCGCGCACGCCGGCATCGGCCAAGGCGTCGTATACCGCTTTGAAATAGCGCGGATCGGGATTGGGGCCAAACAGGAAGCTGTCGTTCTTGTTGGTGTTACCGACGTAGATCTGCGCGTTGTACGCCACGCCGTGCATGCCGCTGCCATCGCGTGAGGCGCCCATGGTGCCGACGACGTGAGTACCGTGGGAGTCGTTGTTGGGATTGAGGGTGCCATCGACGTTGAACAGTGAGCCGTCGATGTAGCTGCCGCTGGCCAGTACCGGGTGATAGCGGGCTGAAGCGAATTCCGGGTGGGCGGCATCGAAACCGGAATCGAGGGCGCCGATTTTCACGCCTTGGCCGGTGATCCCGGCGGCGTAGGCTTGCTCGGCTTGCATGCGGCTCAGGCCCCAGTCGCGGAGGAATTCGGCGCTGCGCCAACTGGTGGGATCGCCGGGTTTGCCGGTTTCGAGGTACTGGGCCTGAGCCTGGGTCGCAGAAATCACAAGCAGCAGGGTGCCGACCGAAATCGGCTTGATGCGTACGTCCATGTTCACCACTCACTTTTATTGTTTTATGCAGGTTGTTTTGCGGTGTTGCCTGTTCCCCCTCACCCCAGCCCTCTCCCCGAGGAGAGGGAGCTGACCGCGGGGTCTTGCGTCATTCATCGACCTGAAAAAACGGGTCGATTATGGATTCGGTGAAGCAGATCCTTCCCAAAGAACAGGAAGCTGACCGAGGTGTCTTGCGTCATGCATCGACCTGAAAAACCTGGTCGATTATGGATTCGGTGCCGCTCGATCAGGTCGGTGTACTTCTAAAATGTCCTCCGATCAGTCCCCTCTCCCTCTGGGAGAGGGTTAGGGTGAGGGCTGTTGAGCGACCACAAAAGCCTCATCCACCCGTGCCAGATCCTGCTCGTTCAAGGTCCCGGCGTAGTAATGCAACTTGGTCCAGGCCATCAGATAGTCGTACCGCGCCTGCGCCAGATCGCGGCGGGTGGTAAACAGTTGCTGCTCGGCGTTCAACGCGTCGAGATTGGTCCGCTCACCACCGAGAATGCTCTGCTTGGTCGAAACCACCAGCGCTTCCGCCGAGCTCAGCGCTTTCTGATAAGCGCGCAGTTTGCTCACCCCAGACAGGCAAGCACTGAACTGCCGACGCAGCTCAATCAGCGTCTCGCGCGTTTTACCGTCAAGTTCATACTCGGCCTGTTCCATGGTGCGACTGGCCTGACGCGTCGAGGCCGACACCCCGCCACCGGCATACAACGGCACGCTGACTTCAAAACCGATGGTGTTGGTCTCGTAGCGCTGGTTGTAAGTGTTGCCGCTTTCCGATTCGTTCTGGCGCATCGAGGCGTAGGCATTGATTTTCGGCAGATGCCCGGCACGATTGCGCTCCACCTCATAACGCGCAACTTCCACGGCCTGACGCTGCGAGGCCAGATTGGGGTTATTGCTCACCGCCATTTCGTGCCAGGTGTCGTAATTGGCCGGCATCAGCGCGAAGGTCTGGAAGTTCTGATCCAGCGGCGCCAGATCACCAATGTCCACCGCTGGCGTGCCCACCAGCGCACCCAGTTCCCGCAGCGCCGCGTCTTGTTCATTGCGCGCCTCGATCTCCTCGGCGGTCGCCAGTTCATAGCGCGACTCAGCCTCGAGAATGTCGGTACGCGTGCCCTCGCCCTGCTTGAACATGTGTTCGTTCTGCTGGAACTGCTGCTCGTACGCCTTCTTCTTCGCCTGAGCGATGTCGATCTGATCCTGCGCGAACAGTGCCTTGGTGTAGTTATCCAGCACGCGAACCAACAACTCCTGACTCTTGCCGCGAAAGTTCTCATCGGCAAACAGAGACTGCGCGACGCCTTTGCGATAGGCGGCATAGGCCTCGTAGTCGAGCAGCGGTTGCTGCAACGTCAGCGCCGAGCCGTAACTGCTGTAATTGCGGTCGTCAGTACGGTTGCGCGCGCGCTCGTCGAGGGAGGTGGCTTTCGACGAGTTACGCCCCTTGTTGTAGGTGTAACCGATGCGCGGCAGCAGGCCGGCACGGCCAATGGCGCGGTTTTCCAGGCCGGCATCACGCTCCTTGATCGCCCCGAGGAACACCGGGTCATTGCGCAACGCCTGTTCGTAGATCTCGAACGGCCCCATGGCCGCCACTGCCGAGTGACTCGCGAGCAGCAAGAATGCTGCTGCGAGCGTGGAAAGCTTATTCATACAGCCGAACATCCTTATTCTTCGGTCAGCGCAGAGCCGGCCCGGTCAAGCAGCGGTTTGAACAGATAGTTGAGCAGTGAACGCTCGCCCGTACGCACGAACATTTCTGCCGGCATGCCCGGCTTGATCACCAGGCCGTTGAGTTTTTCCATGGCCTGGTCACTGACGCTGCTGCGCAACACGTAATAAGGCACGCCGGTTTTCTCATCGACCATCTGGTCGGCGGAAATCAGGCTGACCTCACCCGGTACACGCGGAGTTTTGCTCTGATTGAACGCGGTAAACAGGATGTCCACCGGCAAGTGCGCGCCAACCTTGTCGATCAGGTTGATCGGCAAGTGCCCTTCCACTTCCAGCGTGGTGCCTTGCGGAACGATCTCCAGCAACGTTTCACCCTGACGCACCACGGCACCCTCGGTGTGCACGCCGAGGTTGACCGCGACGCCGTCGGCGGTGGCGATGATTTCGCTGTGTTGCAGGTCGAAACCGGCCGAAGTCAGTTGCTCCGACAGGGTCACGCTTTTCAGTTGCGCTTCGGCCAGTTGCGTGCGGACTTCCTTCTGGTATTCCTCGGCATGCTGTTGCAGCTTCAGGCGCGACTCGAGGATGCCCTGCTCCACGCGACCGCTTTCACCGGTGTTTTCCGCCAGTTGCTGCTGCACTTGCGACAGTTGCCGCTGGTACTCCATCAAGCGGTTGCGCGGGATGTAGCCGTTGTCGGCGAGCGGCTGCAGATTGCTCAACTGCTGTTGCAGCGAGTCGGCCTGAGCATTGAGATCGGTGCGGGCGCGGCGCATGCCGGCCAGTTGCGCGGTGGCGCCTTCAATACTCGCACGCAGTCCGGCCTGCTCGCGGTAGTACGCCTCGCGGCGGCTGCTGAACAGTTGGCGCTGGCCTTCCAGCACCAGTGCCAGACGCGGATCCGGGTCATTGCTCAGCTCAGCCGGAAAGGTCACTTGCTTGAGATTGTCGCGCTCGGCCTGCCAACGCGCGAGGCTGGCCCAGGCCATGCGGTATTGCGCTTGCAGCGACTGCACGTCAGCGGCGACTTGCGTCTGATCGAGGCGGAACAGCGGCTGGCCCTGCTTCACGATTTCGCCTTCGCGCACCAGGATCCGGCTGACCACGCCACTGCTCATCGACTGCACGGCTTTGCGTTTGCCCGACACGACAACCGTGCCCTGCACCGGAATGCCTTGATCGAGCGGCGCCAACGCCGCCCAAGTGAAGAAACTGCCGGCGCCAACGATCGCCAGAATCCAGCCCATACGTGCGAAGAACTTCGCATCGCGCTCCGGGCGTTCGGTGATGTAGGCGTGTTCCATGCTCGCTTCGTTTTCAGTGTTCATGCTGGCGCTGCTCATACACCCGTATTCCTTGTCGAGGGCTGATACTGTCGGCTCATGCTGAGCCCGCCCGGTGCCTGCGCAGCTTTTTCCCGTTGTTGTTCTTGCTGGCCTGAGAGTGCCTTGAGCACATCCTGACTTGGGCCAAATGCCTGCAAACGACCGTCATTGAGCACCAGCAGTTTGTCAGCCTGGGCCAACACCGAAGAACGGTGCGTCACCAGCACCACCGTGGTGCCCTGGGCTTTCAGCGCAGCGATGGCGCTGGCCAGTGCCGCTTCACCGACGGTGTCGAGGTTGGAGTTCGGTTCATCCAGCACCACCAGACTCGGCGTGCCATACATGGAACGCGCCAGGGCCACGCGCTGCTTCTGGCCGCCGGACAAACCACTGCCGTCCTCGCCCAGTTGGGTGTCGTAGCCTTGCGGTAGACGCAGGATCATTTCGTGCACGCCGGCCTGTTGCGCGGCGGCGACGACTTTCTGCGGATCGGCCTCGCTGAAACGGGCGATGTTCTCAGCGATGCTGCCGCTGAACAGTTCGATGTCTTGCGGCAGATAGCCGATGTACGGGCCAAGGTCATCGCGGTTCCAACGATGAATATCCGCGCCATCGAGGCGCACGGTGCCGCCCAGGGTTGGCCAGACACCGACCAGTACACGGGCCAGCGTCGATTTGCCGGAACCGGATGCACCGAGCACGCCCAGTACTTCACCGGCATTCAGATTGAAATTGACCATTTGCAGGGTCGCCGTGCGTTGCCCCGGTGGGCCGGCGCTGACCTGTTCGAAAGTAATCTGGCCTTTCGGCGCCGGCAGCGCCATGGCGTCGTCACTCGGCGGGAACGCTTGCAGCAGCGCATCGAGACGGCGGTAGGCCAGCTTCGCCCCGCTCCACTGCTTCCACACGGCGATCAACTGGTCGATCGGGCTGAGCACGCGGCCCATCAGAATGGAACCGGCGATCATCATCCCGGCGGTCATGTCGCCCTTGATCACCAGCAAAGCGCCCAGGCCCAGCACCAACGATTGCAGGCACAGGCGCAGGGTTTTGCTCAGCGAACTGATCACCGCACCGGTGTCGCTGGCCTGATTCTGCAGACCGAGGAACCGCGAGTGCACCTGGAACCAGCGCTTGCGCAGGGAACCGAGCATGCCCATCGCCTGAATGGTTTCGGCGTTATGCAAATGGCTGGTGGCCAACTGGCTGGACTTTTGCGAATAACCGGCAGCTTCGCCCAGCGGCTTTTTGGTCATGTATTCGTTGAGGCAGGCCAGGCCGATCAGCAACAACGCCCCCGCCGTGGCGAGCACGCCGAGCCAGACGTTGAACAGGTAAATCACGAACAGATAGACCGGGAACCACGGCGCATCGAAAAACGCGAACAGCGCAGGACCGGTGACAAATTGGCGAATGTGCGTCAGATCGCCCAGCGACTGCCCGGCGTTGCCCTCGCCCTGGAACAGGTTGCGCTCAAACGCGGCTTGGTAAACGCGCAGGTTGAAGCGGCGCTCCAACTGGCTGCCGATGCGGATCACGATAAAGCTGCGCACCACTTCCAGCAGGCCGATAAAGGCGAAGAAACCGACGACCATCAGCGACAGCATTGCCAGGGTGGTCTCGTTCTGCGAGGACAGCACCCGGTCATATACCTGAAGCATATAGATGGAGGGCACCAGCATCAGCACGTTAATCAGCGCAGTAAAGCAACCGACGCTGATCAGGATACTTTTATAGTCACCCAATGCCTTGAATAAGGGCGCGGTGGCTGGGGCCTTCGCCATCTTCATTGATTATTCCTGGAAAATATCTCCCGCCATTCGTTGGCGAGACTCGAATTAATTAACCGCACAACGTCGGAACTTGATTTTTTGTCTACCGCTTACACTTTCACAACAACTCAAGCAATTAAATGCGGCGCAGTTGCCACTCAGCGTTACTTATAACCATAGCGTGGCGCTTTATATTAAAACTTTGTCGCCGTCTGGATAGTCAAGGCTATTGCGCTGCGCGCTCAAGCGTAATCACCAGACCTGACTTCAAAGTGGTCAGATAAAGCCCATCACGTTGTCGGCTGAAGAACTGGATTCTTGAGCCTTCCTTGCCGGTAATCGACAGGCCGTCCGGATCGGGAAACCAACCGATCGGGGCTTGCTCAAGCCAGGCACCGAGACAGTCGGCCCCTTTGCCCAAGGTCTGATTGGATTCAAGGTCGATCAGGCAAGTATTCGAAGGCTTGTCCTGCTGCTTTTGCGCTTCTCGATCATCATCCCGGGTAGATAATGTCGCTTGCCATTGCCCCGCAAATACCGAGGGCTCTTCGAGTCTGAGGCTGCTTGCCATACTGGTTTCTCCTGAAATCATCATGAGCGCCGCCGAAAGCCACGCCATTGCCTTGTAGGTAAAAGCTTTACTGATCATGGGAATATTCGCTCCGGCGTGTAGCGTTGCTTACCATCCAACCCGATGCAAGCAAAGAAAGCGGCGCATCACACGCCGCTTTCCACTGCTACATCACGCCACGATGTCGCTGGTGGCTGCCTGGCCAACGGTGCTGACCTGGAAATCAGCCACGCCGTGCCCGGAGAAGTCCACCGACAGCAGGCTGTTGCCGCCCGACGACGTCAGAATCGCGTCACCGGCGGAACCGGTGAAGCTGCTGACAAAGTGCAGGCCGGCGCCGTTGGTGATGCCGGTCAGATCGATTTTGTCCAGACCGCTGACGAAATCGAGGATCTGATCGATCGCACCTGGCTTGGAGTCGGAGCTGGCAGCGAACACAAACGTGTCCGAACCGGCACCGCCCCACAGCTTGTCAGCACCACCGCCACCCCAGAGGATGTCGTTGCCGGCACCGCCCTTGAGTTCGTTGGCGACGCTGTTGCCGATCAGCAGATCGCTGCCGGAACCGCCAATGGCGTTCTCGATGATCGCGCCCTTGGCGATGGACACGTTGCCCACCAGGCCGCCAACGTCGGAGAACGAGGCGTCATTGAGGTTGATCTTCTGGTTCTGAGTGAAGCCCGAGAAGTCCAGGGTGTCCTTGCCGCCCGCGTCCCATACCGAGAACACCACTTTGTCACTCGACGACGAAGCGCTGAGGAAATCGCGACCGGTGTTGGAGTTGAAGCCGTAGGTGGTGTCACCGGTACGGGTGGTGGTGTTGGCACCGTAGAGCTTCTGGATAGCAGCGATATCGTCCATCAACGGGCCGGACGAATACGCTTCGACACCGCCCTTGCTGAAGTTCTGATTGGTGTTGCTTTCGCTCCAGTAGCTCATGACGCTGTAGCCGCGGGTGTCTTGCCCGTAGGAAGCGTCGTTGTAGGTCGGGTTGCCATTACCGGCGTTGTAGTCGCCAGGGTGAGCCAGGCCCAGGCTGTGGCCGATTTCGTGCGTCAGGGTCTGACGACCGTAGTTGTTCAGATCCGGATTCTTGTTCTGCGTGTAGCCACTGTTGATCAGGTACCACGAGGTGCCGTCATAACCGGCGCCGGTGCCTGGCAGATAAGCAAACGCTGCAGCGCCATCCTGGCCACCGCTGTAGTTACCGAAGGTCATGTGGCCGTCACCGCCCGAGACTTTCTCGGTGAAGGTCACGTTGGCCACGTCAGCCCAGGATTGCATGGCGAGCTTGGCCTGGGCTTGTTGCTGCGCACTGAACTGACTGAACCCAGTGATCCCGTGCTTGTACATCGTGCTGGACGATGCCGAAGTCAGGAACGTATAGGTGAGTTCGATCTTGCCGCTGCCATCCTTGTCCTGGTAGGCAGCACCGTCGCGCAGCAACTGGGTTGCGGCCTGGTCGACGGAGTAGGAGGGTTTGCCATTGACCGTGAGGTTGCCGCCACGATCGTACTGATGGCTGAAGCTATTGATCTGGTTATACGCCGAGCTGAAGGCAGACAGCTGAAAAGCCTGTTCGGCGGTATCAATAGCATTCGCTTTTACTTTCGACATAAACACACTTCCTTGTTTAGCAATGGAACAGTTTTTGTCCGATAGGACTCTCTCTGGCGAGATCGTCCTATCACTCGCCCAATGAAGGCGTAAGAAACCTGACACAATTTGAAATCTGCCGTAAAGGATTTTTTTGAAATCAAATCGGGCTGTTTCGCAAAACTGCCGTAAACAAAGCGCGCGGGGATGAAAGAATGTTTTAGTTGCGCGGCTTTCGCCTAATTGTCTGACGATTTTCTATTTAAATATTAAATATGAGTAAGTTGTTTTTTGTTAGGCGCGTCTCACTTTTCCGCACATTATTAGTGCGATGCCAGTGCATTGATATCAACCAGTTAAACGCTGAAAGACATTGTGGGAGCGAGCCTGCTCGCGAAGGCGTCGGGCCAGACAACATTGATGTTGAATGACCGACCGCTTTCGCGAGCAAGCTCGCTCCCACAGGGATTTATGTATGCCTGGGTGATTAACTACCAGTCCGAATCTTGTTCCACACCCGCGTGCGGATCCGGTCAATGTTCAACGGCATCGCCTCCAGCGCAAACAGCTTGCCCATCATCTCCGGGCTCGGATAAACCTTGGTGTCGTTCTTGATCGCCGGGTCGATCAGGCTGTCGGCCTGCTCGTTACCATTGGCGTAGTGCACGTAGTTGCTGATGCCGGCCATCACGTCCGGGCGCAGCAGGTAGTTCATGAACGCGTAACCGGCCTTCTCGTCCGGCGCATCGGCCGGCATGGCGACCATGTCGAACCAGATCGCCGCGCCTTCCTTGGGAATCGCGTAGCCGATGTCGACGCCATTCTTCGCCTCTTTGGCACGGTTCTCGGCCTGCAGGATGTCGCCAGAGAAGCCGACCGCCACGCAGATGTCGCCGTTGGCCAGGTCACTGGTGTATTTCGACGAGTGGAAGTAGCTGACGTACGGCCGCACCTTCAGCAACAGCGCTTCGGCTTTTTTATAGTCCTCGGGATTTTTGCTGTGGTGCGGCAAGCCCAAGTAATTGAGCGCCGCCGGGAGCAATTCCGGACCGTTGTCGAGGATCGCCACGCCGCACTTCTGCAGCTTTTCCATGTACTCGGGCTTGAAGATCAGGTCCCAGGAGTCCACCGGCGCATTGTCGCCAAGCACGGCTTTGACTTTGGCGATGTTGTAGCCGATGCCGGTGCTGCCCCACAGGTACGGGAAGCCGTGCTCGTTGTTCGGGTCGTTGGTCTGCAGGGCTTTGAGCAGCACCGGATTGAGGTTTTTCCAGTTCGGTAACTGGCTCTTGTCGAGTTTCTTCAGTGCCCCGCCCTGAATCTGCCGGGCCATGAAGTGGTTGGACGGGAACACCACGTCGTACCCGGATTTACCGGTCATCAACTTGCCGTCGAGGGTTTCGTTGCTGTCGTAGACGTCATAGGTGACACCGACGCCCGTCTCTTTCTCGAAGTTCTTGGTGGTGTCCGGCGCGATGTAGTCGGACCAGTTGTAAACCTTGACCGTTTCCGCTGCCTGAGCAAGGGAAACAGCGAGCATCAGCGGTGCCAGAGCGAGGGTCTTGCGGATCATGGATCGATTCCTGTGTGGGTTTTCTTTTTTGTTGGCAGGCAATCAAAGGATCAAAACAATCAGAAAATCAGCACGTAGCTCTTGCGCACGGTTTCCTGGATATCCCAGATACCGAGCGTGTTGGCCGGCAACATCAGTGCGTCGCCACCTTGTATGTGCAGGGTTTCGCCGCCACCGTCGGGGGTGAACGTGCAGCGCCCGGAAATGAAGTGACAGAACTCCTGCGCGTTGATCTGCCGGCGCCAGCGGCCCGGAGTGCATTCCCAGACGCCGGTTTCGACGCCGTCGTCGCGCTCGACGCTGGTGGTTGAAGCGATCGCCACCGGCTCGCCGAGGGGTACGGCTACCGGACTGGATTCATCGAGTAGCAGGGTTGCGGTGTTTTTGAACTGGGTAATGCTCATGGTCTGACCTGTCTTTTAAATTAACGGCTTTTAGTGCATGAAACCTTCCATGAACCCCGCAACCTGGCTGGCGAGCTTGCGCCGCCATGGCGCAGTCGCCGGATTGGCCAAGGTCTGGTCTTCGTGGACGAAGCTTTTGATGATCGCGTTGTAGCCGAGCCAACGGCACGGCTCCGGTTCCCACGCACGCAGCGCATGAATGCCACCGTCCGGCAGCACCCATGGCTGGCGAACCAGTTCCGTATCGCGCTCGAGAATCAGATCCGCCAAGGTGCGGCCGCCGAGATTGCTCGCGCCGACGCCCTCCCCGCCATAACCGCCGGACAGCGCGATGCCATTGGCGCGATCACAGAGCATGTGCGGTTTGAAGTGCCGGGACATGCCGAGATTGCCGCCCCAGGCGTGAGTGATCTGCACGTTTTTCAGCTGCGGGAACAATTCGCTGAACAGATAGCGGCGCAGCTCGACTTCATCGCGGGTCAGATCAAAGTTGTGGCGTAGCTTGCCGGCGAACTGATACCCGCCCCGAGCGCCGAAGATCAGGCGGTTGTCGGCGCTGCGCTGGCCGTAGGTGACCTGACGACTGAACTCGCTGAATGCCTGACCCCGGCTGAGGCCGATTTCGTCCCAGGTCGCGGCAGACAAGGGTTCGGTGGCGACAATCAGGCTCTGCACCGGCAATTGATAGCGGCCCAGCGGCGGCAAAGTCACCGAATAACCCTCGACGGCCGGCACGATCCAGCGACTGCGCACGCTGGCCTTGGCGGTGCGCAAGCTGCCCGACTGCCATTGCGTGACCGGGCTGTTTTCGTAGATTTTCACGCCCATGTTCTGCACGGTGCGCGCCAGACCGCGCACCAGTTTCGCCGGATGGATGGTCGCCACGTGTGGCGCGTA
Organism: Pseudomonas tensinigenes; assembly: GCF_014268445.2. NCBI lineage: Bacteria > Pseudomonadati > Pseudomonadota > Gammaproteobacteria > Pseudomonadales > Pseudomonadaceae > Pseudomonas > Pseudomonas tensinigenes. The sequence continues at coordinate 3,343,184 of NZ_CP077089.1, read as the reverse complement.
AATCCCGCCATATGGCTTGGCCACACGGATCTGCTGCGCCAGTTGTTCAGGGCTGAGCCAGCGGTAGTCGTCGTCGGTGAGGCCCTGGGCGTGCAGTTTGTCCAGATATTCACGCAGCGAGGCTTCCTGCTCCGGGTAACGCGCCGCGCAATACAGCACACCGCCCTTGCGATAATCGCAGTTGATACCTTCGCGTTCGAGGACGATTTCGACTTCATCAGGAATGCTGTGCAGCAGATCGAATGAGGCGCGGCGTTGCTCTGGCGACAACCCGGCCAGCAGACGATCCTCGCCGAGCAGGTTGCCCATCAGCCAGCCGCCATTACGCCCAGAGGCGCCAAATCCGGCGGTCTGCGCTTCGACAATCGCAATGTCGAGACCCGGCGCGAGTTTCTTCAGGTAGTACGCCGTCCACAATCCGGTGTAACCGGCGCCGATGATCGCCACGTCGACGTCCAGATCTCGCTCAAGCTCGGGCCGCGCGGTCAGCGGCTCATCGAGTTGATCCATCCACAAACTGATAGTGCGCCACGCCGGCATGCAAGACTCCGCCACTGAAAACCTTCGATGGCGTCGATCCTAGTGGCTGTGTTCAGTCGAAGTCTTGCGCGCGTGCCCGCAAAGAAATTTGTTTCGCGTAGGCCTTGGGCGACTGGCCGGTGTGCTGGCGAAAACAGCTGTAGAACGCCGACAACGAATTGAAACCGGCAGCGAAGGCCAGCTCATCAATGCGCAGCGGTGGCGTGGCGTTATCCAGCGAGCGCAGCAGATGTTGCAGGCGCGCCTGATTGACATAGCGATAGAAGCTTTGCCCGAGCACCTGATTGAGCAGATAGGAAATCTGATTGCGGCTGTACCCGCACTCCTTCGCCACCCGCTGCAAGTCGAGTTCTGGATCGAGGTACGGCTGCTGTTTTTCGAAATACTGCTGCAGGTCTTCGGCCATGAAGCTCAACTGGCGCGGCGACAGGCCCAGGCGACTGGCCGCTGGACGCTGACTGAGTACCTTTGTGCTGGCGGACTGCGCGCGTACCAATGAAGCGTACTCATTGACGCGCCAGATCAGGCCGTCCCTGACCGTGATCGCTTCGCTGGAACGAAACGACACCAACCCTTCACCACCGCGCAGCGTCACTTCATATTGGATGAACGCGGTGTTGCCATCGACGCGAATGCGGTCGCAATGCTCGAGCGCTTCGTCGGATTCGCGCGGCATGCTCACGCGCACGTATTCACGCAACTCATCGAGACCGAGCACGCGGTTCTGGAAGAAATCGTTGTACTGGATGTCCGGGTGGTACAGCGCCATGACGCTGTCGAGGTCGCGGTGCTTCCAGCTCAGGTGATAACGCATGACCGTGGCCGCCGTGGCTTGGGTCTGTTCTGGGCCGTCTTCGTCGGCGTGCATAAAGGGCTCGGCGCAAAAGAACCGAGCTTGCCGAAGTTCGGCGCGGGCTTCAATGGCTAATCCGTAGTGGCCCTTTGGCGATGATTGCGTAGGCCGTGACTTACATCAAAAAATGCGAAGCAATCGCAAAATGAACTGAAAAATCTCACAGGAATTTCACATGCAGATGCTACTTTTAATGTCAGTTACCGGTTGAGCCAATGAAGGCTCTTCCCACCTAACATGAGCAAACGGAAGCGCTCGATGAAGAAGGCGGGCAACATATGAATAAAGGGTCAAGCAAAGTCACGTTCCCCAATGCATGCCAGCTGATGCGCTGGCATTTTCATCCGATGGGGTTTGAAGCAACGATGGACGCGCCGGGCAGTATGATCGCCCGGCTGTTCGATCGTGCCAGCGGCGAAACCATGATCGCCATCGCCGGGATCCCGTGCGCGACGGTGATGAATGCAGCGGATGTCGAGCGAATCATCGAGGCTGTGGAGGATGAGCTGGAAGCGTTCATTCCCCCAGAGTCTCTCAAGAGTTACGCATAAACTTATGATTTAAAACGAAAAGCCCGCATCGATGCGGGCTTTTTTGTGCTCACGCGGTTTGCTTGGCGGTGCGGTGATCAACGAAGAATGGCTTGCCCTTGGCCACCCGATCAGACGCCCGGGGCATGTTCACCGCTTGCGCTTCCTGCGGTTCGACATACCAGTAGCAATGGCTGACAGCCCGCGTGATACCGACATAGGCCAGGCGCAGGATTTCGTCCTTTTGCGCACTGTCGTACGGCTCACTGTCGCCCGACTTACCCAATCCTGCCATGCGGTAGACCTGGTTCTTGTAGGGCGAACTGGTCAGGTGCTGACAGTCACCGAGCAGAAACACCGCATCCGCCTGCAAGCCTTTGGCGCTGTGGTAGGTCAGTTGTTTCAGGCGCCGCGCTTCGTATGGCAAGCTCGAATCCACATTAACTACAGACTGAATATGCTGTTCAATCAATGACTTATCGCTGCTTTTTCGATAAAGCATCAAGATTGAATGGCCTTGGCGGTAGTGCTCGGCGAGGCGTTGCCCCAAGGCCTGATCGTCGCGCTCCAGCACATTGACTGGCTGCAGCGGCTTGGGCGCGCCGCTGGCCTTGGCTTTTTTGCCGGGGATCGCCGGCGCCGCGCGGACGATGTGCTCAGCGGCATCAATGATGTGTTGATGACTGCGGTAATTGTCACTGAGCATCACCCGCGTGGTGCTCGGCGACGGGAACTCCTTGTCGAACGCCATGAAGTAACTCGGCGAACTGCCACGCCAACCGTAAATCGACTGCCAGTCATCGCCGACACACAGCAACGATGAACGCTGCGCGCCCCGCCCGACATGCATGGCTGGGCCACGGCTGCGGATTTCCGTGAGGCTGGCGCGAATCCACGAAACGATCTGCGGCGATACGTCCTGAAACTCGTCAATCATCAAGTGCGACAACGGCCTGATTAACTCATCGCTCAACAGCTTGAGGTTCTCCGGCGAGTGTTCGCTGAACAGCGCGAACATTCGGTTGTAGGTCATGATTGGCGGTTTCTGATCGAGCAGATGATCTTCAAATGCCCGCCAGAACAGACTCAGGGCCTCAAAGAAGAAACGGTCAGGATCGTCTTTGGCAAAACTCATGCGACCGACCGCATCAGGCACGTCCAGGCCAAGGTTCTCGATGAAGCCCGCTGCCGCCACGAAACAGTCGAGCAACGGCGCGGAAGCCAGTTCACCTTTGACCTTGTAATCAAAGCCCGGCCCTGCGCTGGCATCACCCGCTAATGTTGCCAGAACGCGCTTCGATGACTCGTAACTGTCCAGCCAAATCAAAGGCTTACGACAGAAAGCTTGAAACAGGGTGCGCTTCACAGCCCACTCAGCGCGCACGCTGAGCTTGGCGTTTGGCCGGCTCAACTGCGGATTTTCCCGCGGATCGAAGCCGAGCACCACCCAGGCATTAAGGCTCGGAATATAGCCATGGCAATGAAATTTTGCGCCGTTGATATCGAAACTCTGCCGGTTCGGCTCAATGCCCTTGATTGGCCAGGCGCCAGCACGGAACCACAAGTCTTCGATGGCATCGCACAGTTCTTCGTCGCGCCGCGAAGCCAGCTCCGTTACCGCGACGCGCTTTTGCACGTCCGGGTGATCACGCTCCAGCTCCTTGAGCTGTAAACCGGCGCGCGACAGTGGCTGAATCAATTGACGGAAACGCTCGTCGTCATTGAACAAGCGGTGATAACAGGCGTTGAGTTGCTGACGTTGCACGTCGTTGATGCGCAGGTCGAACGGGTTACTGTCGACCTCCTCCTCAGCACCTTGTGCTCGATGGCTGAGGTTTTCAAAAGCCTGCAAGCGTTCGAAACCCGGCAAGCTGCGCACCATCGGCAGAATGCGCGAGTGGAAGGTACGCACCAGTTCGCGCGCCTGGCGCAGATTCAGCGTCTGGCCCCAGAGTGCGAACAGTTCGATCAGCTTGTTTATGAAATCCTTGCGCGACTCGCGGGTAAACGTCACCACGGTCATCGAATCCAGTTCAAAGCCCAGATAGTGGTGGAGCAATAGAATGCGCAGTACCAGCGTGGTGGATTTGCCCGCGCCTGCGCCAGCAACCACTGAGGTTGACGGGGTTTCGCTGAAAATCATCTTCCACTGCGCGGCGCTTGGCTGAGCGTGCTCAGGCAACAAACGGGCGACATCGGCCTTCATGCGCTTTTTCAGCTCGCCCGTCAGCGGCAGGCGCCAATCGTCAAACAGGTGATTATCGACACTGGGCGGGCGATGCTCGGTGTTGCGACTGTCACGGATCAGCAGCACCTGACGGCCCTCTTCCAGCCCCTCAAGTTTGCCCTCGTTAAAGCCATATTCGACACCAGCGGTATGGCCGCTACGGAAGCCGTCGGCCTGACCGTGCAACCACGATGCTCGGTGTTGAGCCCGCAGCCGAGTCAAACCGTGACCAAAGAAGCGTGCAGCCAGGCGTTTGAACCATGGCATCTCGGCCAAGGGGCGAAGTTCGGGAGGAAGATCGGGGGTTTGTTGCGCCACGCTGACGGGCTCCAGTGTGTGAGGCTGTGGCGGCTATGGTGTCTGTATTTGCCGCTTAGTTCTAGCGAAATGCTTACAGGTCATTGGTTTAGGCGGTGAACTGAAGGTTGGATGAGATCCTTTCGAGCCTTTTCTTATCAGTCGTTTCGATGGTAATGCCGCACTTTTTACGCTTTTTATCGATAGTTGACTGATAGATGATCGCCGTCATAAACCACCGGTATCGCGTCGGGTGCAACTCATCACGCCCCATGACGAACCTTTTCAGGAGACGATCATGCTTGAACTCAGACCCTTCAGCTCGCTGGGCGGCGCCCATCACGGCTGGTTGGATGCCCATCACCACTTTTCGTTCGCCGAGTACTACGACCCGCAGCGCATGAGCTGGGGCAACTTGCGGGTGTGGAACGACGACGTGATCGCGGCGGGCACCGGCTTCCCGCAGCACCCACACCGCGACATGGAAATCATCACCTATGTCCGGGAAGGCGCGATTACTCACCAGGACAATCTGGGCAACAAGGGCCGCACCGAGGCTGGCGACGTCCAGGTAATGAGCGCCGGCACCGGTATTGCTCACAGCGAATACAACCTGGAAGCGAAAGACACCAAGATCTTCCAGATCTGGATTCTGCCGACGGAAACCGGTGCCCCGCCATCGTGGGGTGCGAAACCATTTCCGAAAGGCCAGCGTGAAGGCTTTGTCACCTTGGCCAGCGGCAAGGATGGCGATGACCAGAGCCTGCGGATTCGTGCCGATGCAAGGTTGGTCGCGGCCAATCTCAAGGCTGGGGAAACCGCGGAGTATCATCTGGATGAAGGCCGTCGTGCGTACTTGGTGCCGGCCACCGGCGCGATTGAAGTCAACGGCTTGCGCGCACAAGCCCGAGACGGTGTGGCAGTGGCGCATGAGCGCGTGCTTAGCGTTACGGCCATTGAGGACAGTGAAATCGTCCTGGTGGATCTGGCTTGATCACTTGAATAGCAGGCAAAAAAAAAGGGGCAACCATCACGGTTGCCCCTTTTTTCATGCGCTTGTGAGCATCACTTGCTGGAGATGGCGCCATCCACCAGTGTCTGCGCTTCGACGACCAGTTGCTTGAGGTGGTCGTCACTGATAAAGCTTTCGGCGTAGATCTTGTAGATGTCTTCGGTGCCGGACGGACGTGCGGCGAACCAGCCGTTTTCCGTCATCACCTTAAGACCACCAATCGCCTGATCATTGCCCGGTGCATGGCTGAGAATGCTCTGGATTTTCTCACCGGCCAGTTCGGTCGAGGTGACCTGGTCAGGTGACAGTTTGCTCAGCAGTACTTTCTGCTCCGGATTGGCCTTGGCGTCGACGCGTACCGAGAACGGTTCGCCCAGCTCATCGGTCAATGCCTTGTAGGCCTGGCTCGGATCGCGACCGGTGCGTGCGGTCATTTCGGCGGCAAGCAAGGCCGGGATCAAACCGTCCTTGTCAGTGCTCCACACGCCACCGTCCTTACGCAGGAAAGATGCGCCAGCACTCTCTTCACCGCCGAAACCCAACGAACCATCGAACAGGCCGTCAGCGAACCATTTGAAACCGACCGGGACTTCGTACAGACGACGACCCAGACGCTTGGCGACGCGATCGATCAAACCACTGCTGACCACGGTTTTACCCACGCCAGCATCCGCGCGCCACTGCGGGCGGTTCTGGAACAGGTAATCGATCGACACCGCCAGATAGTTGTTCGGCGCGAGCAAACCACCGGACGGCGTCACGATGCCGTGGCGGTCGTGATCGGGGTCGCAGGCGAAAGCGACATCGAAGCGCTCTTTCAGGCCGATCAGACCCTGCATCGCGTGGCTCGACGACGGGTCCATACGAATCTGGCCATCCCAGTCGACGGTCATGAAACGGAAGGTCGAATCGACCTCCTTGTTCACCACGTCCAGGTCCAGACGGTAATGCTCGGCAATTGCCGACCAGTAGCGCACCCCTGCTCCACCCAGCGGATCAACGCCCAGACGCAGTTTGGCGTCACGAATGGCGTCGAAGTCGATCACGTTGATCAGGTCGGCCACGTAGGTGTTTACGTAGTCGTGACGATGGGTGGTGCTGGCCTTGAGGGCTTGCTCGTAGCTGATGCGTTTAACCCCTACCAGCTTATTGGCCAGCAGTTCGTTGGCCTTGGCTTCGATCCACTTGGTGATGTGGGTGTCGGCCGGGCCGCCGTTGGTTGGGTTGTATTTGTAGCCACCGCTTTGCGGCGGGTTGTGCGATGGCGTGATGACAACGCCATCGGCCAGGCCCGAAGTACGGCCACGGTTGTAGCACAGAATGGCGTGGGAAATAGCGGGCGTTGGCGTGTATTCATCCCCTTCGGCGATCATTACGGTCACACCGTTGGCCGCCAATACTTCCAGCGCGCTGGCCCCGGCCGGGGTCGACAGTGCGTGTGTGTCGATGCCGACAAACAGCGGTCCGGTGATCCCTTGGGCTTCACGGTACAGACAGATCGCCTGACTGATGGCCAGAACATGCCATTCATTGAAACTCAAGTCGAAGGAACTGCCCCGATGCCCGGAAGTACCGAACGCCACACGTTGCGTGGAAATGGAGGCGTCAGGCTGACCGGTGTAATAAGCCGTTACCAGTCGCGGGATATCGACCAACAATTCTGCCGGTGCCGGTTTGCCCGCAAAAGGACTGAGTGTCATGCAAAACCTCTGAAATAGAGTGGTTCAGGAATAGAGCGCAGTTTACTGGCAGTTTGACCGCAGCGCGATGGTATCTATCCGCGGCACTTCCGATGTTTTTTAACGTTAGTCTGACGGCGCCAGCCGCAACGCTTCGCCCAGCAACCCGGCGACGCTGACCAAGTCATGGTCACCATTGAACAGCGGGCTCAAACGCAAATGGTGCGCGTGCAACCCTTGCAGACTGAACAACTCACCGGGCGCAATAATGATCTGTTGCTTGAGCAGGCGATGAAAAACGTTCCCCATATCCACCGGACGTAGTGAGCGCGCCCAGATCGTCGCCCCTCCCTGCGGCTCGACAATCTGCAATACATCGCCCAGACGCTCGCGCAGTAGCTGAATCAGGGGCGTGCGGCGCTCTCTGAGCATACGTCTGAGTACGGACAAATGCTGATCCAGGCGACCGCCAGCCAACAGCCTGGCAATTGCCTTCTGGCGAATAGGCGACAAGCGAAATGCTCGCAGCAGAAAGTGGCGCTGCAGCTCACTTCGCCAATGGTGTGACAGGACATAACCAAAAGGAGCCTCCGCACCGATGAATTTCTCGAACGTTGAAAATATCAACAAACGATCAGGGTCCAGCCAGTCGCGCAAGCGATCGGTGCCGACTGCTTCGTCGAGTTCGCTGTAGCAGTCGTTTTCCAGCACCCAGGTGCCATGACACCCGAGCAAATGTGCAACCGTTTGCCGATTGGCCTGAGACAGCAGGCTACCGTGAGGCATGCTCAATATCGAGGACAGAAGAATCAATCGCACCGGCTCGCTTTTAAGCAATGACTCCAGCCGTTGCGGATCGATCACTCCCCCCTCCAGTAGCGGCAACTCGATAACCCGCACCCCGGCAGTTTCCAGCAGACGCAGGATTATCCAGTCACAGGGCGATTCAACCACTACCGTGGCGCCGCGCAACTCAAGCACGGAGATGAGTATCTCCAGCACACCGCGTAGATCGGCACCGACATAGACATCATCCGCATGCCAGCAATTCGTCGTTGACGAGGTGTAGCGCGCCGCAAGCACTGTGCGCAGTTCCAGATCACCGCAAGGTTGCAACAGCAATTGTGGCTGGCGGGGATATTGCCGCAGCAGTTCCCGCTCAAGCATCAACAGCGGACTGTCCAGCGGTTGCAAGGTCGCCGGATCGTCGGCGCTCAACACACACATGCCCGGGCGGCGGGCGTTGACGTAGACCGTCTCAAGCAAGTCATTGCCACTACCGGGCATCTCGATCGTGGGTAGCGCCTGCGCGTAATACCCGGACTTGGCGATCGAATAGACCCTGTTTTCCTTTTCCAGCAGTGCGTAGGCGTACTGAACGGTCGAAATGGACACATTCAGTCGGTCAGCCAACTGCCGCAACGAAGGCAGGCGCACCGCCGAACTGCTCCCCGCTTCGTCGATCAGTTGCGTCAGGTAGCGGTAAACCGCCTGATAAACGAAGTCGGTTTCCTGAGCCTTCACGACCCCGCAGCCATTGGCTGTGATACGAAAACTGGCAGATGGCTCACGTTCAGCCTTCCGCCGACCGATCGACTGTCGCCCCGCGACCCGCCTCGTTCAGATTTGCGTCATCCGCAACGCCTTCGCTGGTTGCCGGCATGCGAATGGGCCCCGTTGCGTAAAGACGAACAATCATCGCGACCGGCAAACCGCTGACATCGGTCATCCACTTCAGGACCTGTTCCGGCGCATTGAGGCCCTGCATGGCCCGATGCAGATCAGGCATTGCCACCAACATCCCGGGATGACAATTGCGCAGGAACCTTTCAAGCCCGGCACCGCTATCTATAAACGGTGCAAACAACAGACACGTCAACTGCGCTTCGTTCAGATCGAAACTCGCCAGCAAACTGGCCTCTGCCTGCATGCGCAAGTGCTTGGGATCTTCAAGGTCACCAAAACTGCTGAGCAACTGTTCGCACAGCGGTTCGGGCACCTGCTTGCGCCGCATCTCCATCAAGCGGTTCTGCAGGTATTTACCGATTCCATCCTCATACGTGCGACCTTCGATGAACTGCGCCTGCAAACCACGCAAATGCGCCGCGACCAGGGGCTCTGCGTATTCGTCGTCATTTTGATAAAGGCTCTGGTCATTTGCCTGGAATCCCAGAAAGTCGCTGAGCAAAGGCCAGCGCTCTTCCAGTTTGCCGACGATCATGTCGTTGATATTGATGAAACCGGTACGCCGACAGGCCTCGAACTGCCCTTCGGGCCGCCACGTCACGCGATCTTCGTCGGTGTAGAACTCGCGATAATAATCACCCCCCAGGCCATCGAGCACAGGGAACAGCATTTCAAAGCCCGAGGTATTGAGCAGTGGTCCGGAGATTGCCGCTTTCTGTACTGCTCGACTCAATCCGTCGAGGAAGTGCTTCTGGCGCTGTGGGGGCTCGCTACCGATCATTGCATCAACACCACTGTTCCAGCGAGCGATCTGACCGTAGAACTCAGCGGTAGCCAGATAGGCGTCATCCCACAATTCGAGCGGTTCGTTGAACGTTCGGCGATGACCAAGCACCAGCAAATTCACGCGATGGGCTTCACGCCCCTCGTCGCTGAGTGGTGCCTGATGGTCGAACGGCAAAACCTGGCGATGATCGACCATCATCAGCTCGACCCGAGGATCGTCATACAGGAACAGCGCACTGAAGCTTCGATGCATGTTCTGCAGTGCCGTTTGAGTGTTGCCATTCCAACGCAGGGTCGCTACACGCAATTGAAAGGTTGCGGGGGCCCGCCCGGCGATAGTCAGCTGCGCAGCCCGCAACAAAGCCAGCGTATAACAGCTGTCACGCGCCCCGGACTGGTTCACCAGCACTTTGAAATGACCGATGTTCTCCATGCCGCCCGCAGCGACGGCCAGCCGCTGGATCAGCAACTGCAATGCCGTGCGCTCTGCGCGAGAGAAGAAACTCAGCAGACGCTGCAAGACTTGCTGGTAGACGTAATTCATTGCCTGATCATGGATAGTGCTCATCGGTATTTACCCGGTATCAAAAGTTTCATGGCATGCAGTCAAATCATTAGCCGCACGACAATTCATCAATAAGTAATAGACGCTCAAATGCTAACACTTACAAAATTGTAGTTATTTGAAACACTTGAGTTCAAGAAAGCCAGCCTACCACCGAAAGGCAGTGTCAACCCTCTGTAATTGCTAGGGATTTTCTAGAATTAAATCTTCCTAGGAAACTTCCCACAACATCCCACGACAAGTGAGTACAAGAAAAAGAGAAGCGGTTTCGGAATAGCCCTACAACAATTAAACAGAAGTTGGTGCGATCAACAGTTTTAGCCGTTTGATAATGTGAGGGACGAATTGAATGCACAGTCATGGCTCATTCCTTGAGATGAAAGTAATCATTCAATTATCAGGGCTTATGTTGTGATTAGAAGATACAGATCGAGAGCAAAAACCAGTTCAGTTGCTGAACGGCGTCGGGTGCAGCTCTCGGGGTCTCTGTTTTACACGGTAGGATAAACGCACAAGAGTCCGTGGGGCCACGGACTCTGATTACAAGGCTTACGCCGGTTCGACTTGCAGAGCAACCCGTTCGCGACAAGGGCATTCGTCCATGTAGCGATGCGCTTCGACGAACTCGTTGAACGGAAATACACGGGTCTTGAGGGGCAGCAGCACGCGGTCAGTGGTCAACTGGTTGATGTCACGCAGGGCCCGTTGCAAAGCGACGTGATCCTGAGTGATGCCCAGTTCCGGCTTGCCGGTGAAGTTGCCGATGCAATGCACGAAAAACTGGATGTTCTTCTGGAACGCTGCGCAGGCCGGGAACGGCGTCTGATTGCCGCCCTGCAAGCCATACAGCACCAGGCTGCCACGCGGCGCCAGCACATCGCCAAGCAGCGACATCTGCGGACCGCCGAGGCCGTCGAACACCACGTCGACACCACGGTTGTCGGTGATCTTGTTGATTCGCATCAACAGATCTTCCTCTTCGGTGACGATGACCTTTTCTGCACCAAGGGACAGCAGGTACTCGCGCTCCTCGGCTTCTTTGGTCGCGGCAATCACTCGCACCCCCATTGCCTTGCCCAACTGGACAAACGATGGACCGGCGCAATGACTGGCGTCAGTGACCAGCGCAAACTGCCCCGGTTTGACCCGTGCCAGATCGGCGTAGGCAAAGTAGGCGATCAGCAACGGCGTGTAATGCACGCTGGCTTCAATCGGGCTGAGCACATCCGGATAACGGGTCAGCGCAGTACGCGGCAGCACGATCGATTCGCCGTAGACCGGGTAGTCGTTCGCACTCTCGGCCGGAAAACTGGCGACCTTGTCACCCACTGCCAGATCATCAACACCGTCGCCGACAGCGGTGATCACACCGGCCATCTCGTGACCAAGACCCGCAGGCAGTCGCGCCTGAGACGAGGCCAGATTCTGACGCCAGAGGGTGTCATACCAGCTGATGCCGATCGCCTCGACACGCACCTGCACTTCGCCAGGACCTGGCTGAGCGGCCGCATGCTCTTCGCATTTGAGCACCTCGGCCGGACCAAACTTGTGAAAACGGATCGTGCGGGACATCGCAAACCTCGTCAAAGTAACCTCTAATGCCATGAACTCTATCTGGGCTTTTGACCCAAGACTATCAGTGGCTATTAATAGTCGACATGCCTGTCATTGATTCCGCAACAGGGGCGGCATTGGCAAAATCCATGAAAAAACTGCTGCCACCGTCTCAGTTAAGCTGAATTTTCCGGTGCAGAGTACCAGCCTTTCCCCGTAAGATTCATGCCGGCCATTGTTCTCATATGGCTGCTCTCGTCAAGCTTGATGACTCTGCCAGGACTCCAGATGAATCGTAATGACCTGCGTCGTGTCGACCTGAACCTGTTGATCGTATTCGAAACATTGATGCACGAACGCAGTGTGACCCGGGCGGCAGAAAAGCTGTTTCTCGGTCAACCGGCGATCAGTGCGGCGCTTTCGCGCCTGCGCAGCCTGTTCGATGACCCGCTATTCGTGCGCACCGGGCGCAGCATGGAACCGTCCGCCCGCGCGGTGGAAATCTTCGCCCTGCTCTCGCCGGCCCTCGATTCGATTTCGACCGCCGTCAGCCGCGCGGCCGAATTCGACCCGGCGACCAGCACTTCGGTATTCCGTATCGGTTTATCGGATGACGTCGAATTTGCCCTGCTGCCGATGCTGCTCAAACGCCTGCGCGCCGAATCGCCAGGCATCGTGCTGGTGATACGTCGCGTCAACTACATATTGATGCCGGGCCTGTTGGCTTCCGGCGAGATATCCATTGGCGTCAGCTATACCACCGACCTGCCAGCCAACGCCAAGCGCAAGGTCCTGCGTCGCAGCGCGCCAAAACTGCTGCGCGCCGATACCGTACCGGGACCGTTGAGCCTGGACGACTACTGCGCGCGACCGCATGCACTGGTGTCGTTTGCCGGTGATCTCAGTGGGTTTATTGATGAAGAACTGGAGAAACTCGGGCGCAAGCGCCATGTGGTGCTTGCGGTGCCGCAGTTCAATGGTTTGAGTACGTTGTTGGCCGGCACTGACATCGTGGCGACCGTGCCGGATTACACCGCGGAAGCGCTGACGGCGGCTGGCGGCGTTCGCGCGGAAGATCCGCCGTTGCCGACGCGCACGTTTGAGTTGCACATGGCTTGGCGGGGGTCGCAGGATAATGATCCGGGTGAGCGTTGGTTGCGGTCGCGGATTCAGATGTTTTTTGGCGACCCTGAGAGTCTTTAGGCGTCGTCGGACAGGCTGTTTAGCTGATCATTTCTGCCTTTCCACAAACCATGGAGCTCCATTCACTTCCAGTGGATTGCTACATTGGGGGCACATTTGAGGGCATGCATTGGATGCTTCGAAAAGGATGCCCCCAGCCTAAGGCCAAACAGGCTATTGATAAGGGCAGTTCCGATCGGAGTCTCTGCGAATCGATAGACCGGCCTGAGGCTTTCAACATATCAGTGGGAATCCTGAGAGCTTTTAAAAAACAGGGAGCACCTGTGATCTGCCCTACCCTGATTATCACAGGACGTGGCGAGATCACCATAGGTGAGTCAAGTAGCCGCTCCGCTATTGGTCCTGCGCGAATCCCCCCCGCACTCTGTGCCGACAACACAGTAGCCAGTACCATCAACACCGCTCCTGTCAACATCCGATATGACGGCGCTCCAGGAACAACCACCACGCGTAGGCCATGGCGTAGACCGGCTCCAGTGAGATGATTATCCCGGTGCTGCGTGCGTTGACGCCCTTTAAGTATCAGCCCAGGGACGAAGTGCACGATGAGTTTCTTGCGGTTGAGGCCGCGCAGCGAAGCCCGGCCTTGCAAAAGGGCAAACACCTCCAGGATTAGCTGGGCAAACTCCGCGTGGCCGAAGGTGATCATATTGACACTGGCGTGAATCAGCGGCTCAGGTTGGGGTGATTGAGTCGCTCACAAATGCGCAGGGCGTCGTCGTGCTTTTCGCTCCAGTGCAGCAAATGCGAGTAGATCAGGATGCCTATATTGCTCTGCTGTGCGATAGACAAGGCTTCGGCCAACAAACGCACCACAGGCTCATCGCCCACTGGGTCCGAACGCGCGAAATCCCCCGCGGTTTTAATCACCAATTCGACGGTGGAGCGTGGCGGTGCCACTTTCAGCATCTGATAAATGCCCGCGTTCTGCTCCGCCTCTGCGCCAAGGCGCAGGTTGAGCACCACATAGATGCCCGCTACCTCAATGTCGTAACGCGTCCTTGACGCTGTTCAATTGCTGGGCAGTTGCCCAGTTGCGTCCATCGCAGATTGAAAGATAGGTGGCGTCATAACCCACCGCCTTAGTCATCTCGCACCTGCCCTCAAAACTGTAGTTGCCCATGGAGCTGTAGAAACAGGTGTCCTGTGCGTAAAACCTTGGCGTCATGGTGTTCTGCCCCAGGGCATCAGGCATTGGTTGCAAAGCACCGTCGAACGCCTACTTCGCCCCCACCAACACCGAAAGCAAATGTCTTGACACTAACTGTAGTGACCACTATAAAATACACGCGATATGTAGCGATCGCTAATTAAATGGCTTTCAGTGATGCGCTGGACGGGAAGCATTCCCACAAACTGAATGAATCGGGTAGGCAACGTGATAGACCTGGCCGTACACAGCGTCGCCCAGTGGACCGAGATTATTCGCTCGCTCGCAGTCGTCGGGATTGCGCTGTATGCCGCGATATTTGTGGTGGGCACTGTCGCCTTCGTACCCGCCTCAATGCTCACGGCGCTCGCCGGTTTTTTGTACGGCCCGATGGGGGGAACGCTACTCATCTCGCCCGCTGGCTTGCTGGCTGCAGCGGTCGCGTTTGCCTTGGGCAGATCGCTTCTGCGCCCTTGGGTCAAACGACGCCTGGCGAACAGCCCCACATCAGCGGCGGTCGACCACGCAATCGAGTCAGGAGGTTTTCGAATTGTTTTTCTCTTGCGCCTAGCGTCCATCGTGCCGTTCGCTCCGCTGAGCTATGGACTCGGAGCCAGCCGTATCGCCCGTCGAGATTTCCTCCTGGCGACTTGGATCGGCCTGCTTCCTGGAACATTTCTGTATGCGTACTTGGGCTCTCTGGCGGCTGATGTCGCACAGATAATCAGTGGCGAGGTAACGACCAATCGATCGACTCAAATGATGACTTGGACGGGTCTGGTCGTTGCATTGATAGCCTTACTGACCGTCGCCAGATATGCACGCAAAGCGATCAACCAAGCCCTTCTTCAACCTTCTTCAAACTAGGAGTTACACCATGAGCAACCCAACTTACGTCGAAGACTACAACGCCATCGTCACGGTGCTGAACCACTACAACGAAGGTGGCAAGCAAGCCAAAAGCAGCCTCATGAAACCTGCCTTCAGCGAGCAGGCCACCATCTTTGGTGTAGATGGCGAAGGCAAGCTGACCGGAGGCCCGATCCAGGGTCTGTTCGACATCATCGACAGCGCCTTCCGTCCCTCACCGGAAGCCAAAGGCGCCATCGTCAACGTCGATATCGTAGGCACCGCTGCCAGCGCACGTATCGATACCAACGACATCTCCGGCTTCTGCTTCACCGATTTCTTCAACTTGCTGAAGGTTGACGGAAAGTGGACCGTCATCAGCAAGATCTACCACACCCACGTTGCTCCTTAACCCAGCCGTTTGAACCGCGCCCTGTTGGCGCCAAAACCATGCAAAGGGGTTTGACCATGAGCAAAAACATCAAAGCTGTACCCACCCAGGACTACAACGCCGTTGTCGCCGTGGCCCAGCAATACGCTGACGGCCTGCGTGCCGGCAGCCCGGAAGTGCTGGAGCAGGCCTTCCACAAGGAAGCAGTGATGTACGGCTTCACCAACGGCAAACTGTTGGGCGGCCCGATCAGCAACCTGTTCGACTTCGTCCGTACCAATGGCACGGCCCCGGATATCAGTACCCGCCTGGACGTGCTGGCGATCACCCCAACCACCGCCGTGGTACGGGTGGATATGGAAAAGGACGCGATCGGTGCCGACTACAACGATTACCTGACACTGATCAAAATCGACGGCACCTGGAAGGTGATCGCTAAGGTTTATCACCAGTTTGAAGGCTGACCCGAGCAGCCTGAACGTAATGCTGTTTCTTAAGGTGATAAATCATGGCAAAAGTTGAATACAGCGCCGTTGTAGACGGCGGCGCCGAGCGCGTTTGGGATGTACTCAAGCGCTTCGGGAAAATCAGCCAGTGGCACCCGGCGATCCCGCAGAGCGTCATCGAAGACGGTCAGCCGGACGGTCTGGTCGGTTGCATCCGTAGGCTGACGTTGCAGGATGGCGCCATTCTGCGCGAGCAGTTGTTGTCGATAGACGCGGTAAATCTGCAGTTCTCCTACCGTTTCGTTGAAGCGCCATTGCCCGTCGACAACTACGTGTTGACCGTGCGCCTGATCCCGTTGACTGGCAAGGACGAAACCGTGATTCTGTGGTCTGCGACCTTCGATACGCGCGAGCCTGACCCAGCGGGGCAATGGACCTCGACCATCGAGTCGCTCATTGTCGGCGGGCATGAAAGCCTCCAGGTTTACCTGAACCAAACCGCCACAGCGTGAATGTGCCCTACCCCGCTCCAGCAATGGATGCGGGGTTCAATTTTTCTGGAGTTACGATGCACGACCACATTGCCGAAGTGCCGCTTGAAAAAGCTTATCGGCTGATCAACCACGGTCCCACCGTGCTGGTTTCTGCTCAACACGAGGAGACTCGAAATGTGATGGCCGCGGCATGGGCCTGTGCATTGGATTTCTCACCGCCCAAAGTCACTGTGGTGCTGGACAAGATCGCCAAAACCCGCGAACTGGTAGAGCGTAGCGGCCTCTTTGTGATTCAGGTTCCCACCGTGGCACAGCTGCAATTGACCCGCGCTGTCGGCAGCGTCAGCCTGCAGGAAGATCCACAGAAGCTGGCTCATAGCAGCGTCGAGCTATTCAGTATCAGCGGCCATGACGTGCCATTCGTGGCCGGCTGCTCGGCCTGGCTTGCGTGCAAACTATTGCCCGAACCTCACAACCAGTCGACCTACGACCTGTTTATCGGTGAAGTCGTCGCTGCCTGGGCCGACACACGGGTATTCAGCGACGGCCATTGGCACTTTGAGCGTGCGCACCCGGACTTTCGTAGCCTGCACTACATCGCAGGCGGCCACTTTTATGCGATCGGAGAAGCGCTAACTCCATCAGTGATCTAATGCAGTGTCAACCGAGGCTCGGTGCCTGGCCCCAGATGGTTACCCGACATCAGTAATGCATAGGGTACTAGGCCATAGCGCGCGACTGCGGTATGCGGTACAGCGATGCATAGAACGCCCGCGCCAACCATCCTTCCAGCGTCACGCAGGCTCTTCGCCAGCGCCACCGTCGACAATCAAAATACGAATGTCATTGAACATTGAAGGGTCTCAGTGCTTTTACTCGGGAGCACAGGACGGATCCTATAGCGCCCAGGCACACGGCGTTGCGCCGGTGCCTGGGCTGGGTGATTTCAACGCTTATGACTTACCAATCCTGGCGGGTCGGCGAAATGATCAGGTCGTTGACGGTGACGTTTTCAGGCTGATTCAGTGCGTACACCACTGCGCGACCGATATCGTCCGGCGAAATAGCGATTTTATTCAGCTCTTGAGCCGCTTTACGGCCAGCCGGGTCGGTGACTTTATCGGCCCAACCGGTGTTGATCACACCCGGGCTGACCGTGTTGACACGGATGCCATGCTGCACGCCCAGCTCTTTGCGCATCGACTCAGTCATAGCCTGAACGAAGAACTTGGTGGCGCTGTAGATACCCGCAGCAGGCCCGACTTGGTGACCGGCGACCGAATCCATATTCAGGATCTGGCCAGACTTCTGTTTCAGCATGAACGGCAACACCGCCGCGATACCATGCAGGTAGCCTTTGATGTTCACGTTGATCATCTTTTCCCAATCATCGGTGGCCAGGTCAACCCAGTTGGAAAACAGCATCAAGCCTGCGTTGTTGATCAGGATATCCACCGAACCGAAAGAGTCTTGGGCGAATTGCGCGAGCGCTTTCATATCCTCAGGGTTGGTAACGTCGCTGACGCGACCTACCGCTTCACCGCCCTTTCCTTTCAGTTCGCTGACGATGGCGTCCAGGCCTTGCTGGTCCAGGGCTGCTGCGACAATTCGAACGCCTTTCTCGGACAAGGCACGTGCCGATGCAGCACCCAGGCCGGACGATGCGCCAGTGATGATCGCGGTTTTATTCTGCAGATAGTTCATGGGCGTTCCTCTCGTTGGTGACTGCCCGTCTGTGCGGGCAGTTTTTGGGGTTATCGCGGATATAAGCGGATCAGTAGTTGCCGACAGGCCAGTCGGTGTAGCCTTTGGCGCCGCCGCCGTAATACGACTCGCGCGGTGCGATGGTCAGTTCGGCCCCACGACGCAAGCGCTCAACCAGGTCCGGGTTGGAGATAAACAGGCGACCAAACGCTACGGCGTCGATCTTGCCTTGGGCGCGGCGCTCGATAGCCATGTCCAGGTCGTAGTTGTTGTTGCCGATGAAGGGCCCGTTGAACTGCGCGCTCAATGCGTCCATGTCCACGCCTTCCGGCACTTCACGCGAGGTGGCGGTCGCGCCTTCAACGAAGTGCAGGTAAGCCAGATCGAATGCGTTCAGTTGCTGGATCAGGTAGCCATACATCGCCATCACATTGCTGTCGGGCCGCGTGTTGCCGGCGTCAGGCGTCACCGGCGACAAACGGATGCCAACCCGGTCGTTGCCCCAGATCTTGACGATTGCTTCGGTCACTTCCAGGGTCAGGCGCGCACGGTTTTCGATGGAGCCGCCGTACTGGTCGGTGCGATGGTTGGTCGAGTCCCGTAGGAACTGGTCCAGCAGGTAGCTGTTGGCCGAGTGAACCTCTACACCATCAAAACCCGCGCGTTTGGCATTCTCGGCAGCACGTTTGTACTGCTCGATGATCCCCGGTATCTCATCGGTTTCAAGCGCCCGTGGCATCGACACCGGGACGAAGCCGTTGGTGGTATAGGTGTCGCCTTCAGCCTTGATCGCGGAAGGTGCGACCGGTGCGGCACCGTCAGGTTGCAACTCGACACTGGAGAACCGTCCCACATGCCATAGCTGGCTGACGATCTTCCCGCCGGCGGCATGCACGGCGTCCGTGACTTTCTTCCAGCCCGCAACCTGCTCCTCGCTCCAGATGCCGGGGGTGGCCGCGTAACCGCGGCCTTGCGCGGAAATATTGGTGGCCTCGGCGACGATCAAGCCCGCGGTGGCGCGTTGAGCGTAATACTCAGCGTGCAGCTCGTTGGGGATGCCATCTTCGGCATAGCGGCTACGGGTGACAGGCGCCATCAAAATACGGTTGGCGAGTTTCATCGCGCCCAGGTTGATGGGGGTGAATAAGTCGGTACGAGTGGCGTTGTCTGTCATGATAGACCTCAATTAAATAGACCGGTCGTCTAGTAAGTTGGTAAAAAATAACTACGACAAAAATCGCTTTGCCAGAGTCAGGGATGTTTCAAAGGCGTCGTCGCGCTTGCCGATCTTCATCATCAACGAAGCGCCGAGCCAAACCTGATAGAGCGATTGCGCAAGCGTCGCGCTTGGCGCTGTGGACGTGATCGAGCCATCGACAAGCCCCTGCTCAATACAGCGCTCAAGCTTTGCGTGGATAGCCTGCGTGCCTCGGTCGAGCACCAGGCGCATGCCCTCCGAGAGGTCACAGACCTCGGCGCCTAACTTGACCACCAGGCACTTGTCGGTAGGCAAATCAGAGCACTGAGTTTGCGCCCAATACTGGAAGTAACTCAGCAGCCTTTGCGCGGCGGGTGCAGAACCCATCAACAGCGTGTCGACTGTTGCGAAGTAGTCGGAAAAATACTGCTCAAGCAATGCCTGACCAAATTCTTCCTTGGATTTGAAGTAGTGGTAGAACGAACCTTTAGGCACGCTCGCAGCCGCTACCACCTCAGCTAACCCTACGCTGGTGTAGCCTTTGTGAGTCATCAACGTCCTGGCGACATCCAGGATGTGTTGGCGTGTTTCAGAATGATGCTTTTTCATAATGCAGCCACCCTAATTAAAAATAGACCGGTCGTCTAGTAAATTTTAGAATAGGCTCACTTTCTACGACCAACGGCGAACGAAGACAAATGACAGGGTAAAGCTCATGAACACCCCTCCCCCCACGTCAACGTTCAACACCGAGTGCCTTGCGCAATTCAACCTCAATTGCCTGGTGATCTTCGCTGCGCTGTATCAGGAAAAAAGTGTCACCAGGGCGTCCGAGCGGTTGAACATTGGGCAACCTGCGGTCAGCAACAGCCTGTCCAAACTCAGGCTGGTTTTTCAGGACCCACTGTTTTTTCGCCGAAACGCAGAGATGGTGCCCACCGCAGTCGCCGATGATATTGCGAAGCATGTGATACCGCTATTGAGCGGTATTGGCCACGTGCTTGAGCGATACGACGTACCGGCCCTTGGGCACCCGTCACGGCCGAACTGAAAGCTCAGAATTACGCTACGCAACCGAAAATTTCATTTTGTGTATCATTGGGCAGAACTTTCTTCCAGGCATGCTCGTCTGGCGATACGCCCCCAAGGTGCTGCACTCAATGACCAACTCCACCCCAATCTCTGTTCCACGCGCAAAAGGACGCCCGCGCGCGTTTGATCGAGACCAGGCTCTGCTGCAGGCGCTGGCAGTGTTTTGGAGGCGTGGCTACGAGCCGGCCTCTGTGGCGGAATTGTGTTCAGCCATGGGCGTCAGCCCTCCCAGCCTGTATGCGGCGTTCGGCAACAAAGCCAAGTTGTTTCTCGAAGCGGTTGCCTACTACGAAGCGACGTTCTGGGATGCCACGTGGGAGCGCATGGACACCGAGCCCGACATAGTGCTTGCCATCAGCGAGTTCTTCCACACCTCCGCGTCGATCTTGACCGAACCCGAGGCGCCCTGCGGCTGTATGGTCGTCCTCGCGGCAGTCAATGTCTCCGACGATGCCGGTGAAGTCACCGCGACCCTAAAGGCCTTGCGCCAGGAAGGCCGTGACTACTTACAGCAGCGCTTGGATCGCGCAGTGGAACAAGGTCAGCTCAAGCCGGAAACCAACACTCGCCTGCTCGCCGCTGCCTTGAATACATTGCTCGAAGGCATGTCCCTGCAGGCACATGACGCTGCCAGCAGGGAAGATCTGCAAGGCATCGGCGCAACAGCCGTAGCGATGCTGAGCCCTTCCCTGTCAGCTTGACTGGAACCAACTCCGCCAAACCACGCGCTGCATTCAAGCAAGCTGTTTACACGCAGCCTTGATGCGCGCGCATGCCTGCTCCAGCAGCACCGTGGAGGTCGCAAAGGAGATGCGGAAATAACCCTCCAACCCAAACGCACTCCCCGGTACCACCGCCACCTGTGCGGCTTCGAGCAGGTACTGGCAGACATCCACGTCATTAGTCAGCACCGCTCCTGCAGGCGTTTTGCGCCCGTACAGCCCCGAGCATGAAGGGAAGAGATAAAAAGCGCCCTCCGGACGGCGACATACCAGGCCGGGAGTGGTGTTAAAAGCGTCCAGACAAAGATCCCTGCGCTGACGAAACACTTCATTGCGCTCAGCCAGAAAATCGATAGGCCCGTTCAGCGCTGCCACGGCAGCCGCCTGGGATATTGCGCAGGGGTTGCTCGTGGTCTGCGATTGAATGGTGGCCATGGCAGCAATTAAAGGTTTAGGACCGCCCGCATAACCAATGCGCCAGCCCGTCATAGAATAGGCCTTTGAAACGCCATTCACGGTCAGCACGCGACCATGTAACGCCGGCACCTGCGAAGCCAGCGTGGAAAACACCCAACCGTCGTAACTCAGGTGCTCGTACATATCATCCGTCAGCACGTAGACCTGCGGATGCTCCAACAATACGGCGCCCAACCGATCAAGCTCTGCCGCGCTATAACCCGCACCCGTCGGGTTGCTTGGCGAATTCAAAATCAGCCACTTGGTACGCGGCGTGATGGCTTGCTGGAGTTGCTCAGCGGTGATCTTGAAATGCTGATGGGCCGCGCAGCGGATTTCCACGGGCGTGCCCCCCGCCAGGCGCACCATGTCCGGATAGGACACCCAGTAAGGCGCAGGAATGATGACTTCATCCCCGGGGTTAAGGGTGGCCTGCAGCGCATTGATCAGCACTTGCTTACCGCCGGTGCCGACGCTGATTTCGTCTTTCGCGTAGGTGATGCCGTTTTCACGCTGAAATTTTCGAACGATCGCCGCTTTGAGTTCTGGAGTGCCGTCTACATCGGTGTAGCGGGTCTGGCCTGCATCAATCGCCGCCTTGGCAGCCGCATTGATGTGATCGGGGGTTGGAAAGTCCGGCTCGCCGGTTGACAGGCTGATGATATCGGCCCCATTGCGGCGTAACTCTGCCGCCTTGCGCGTGATTACCAGCGTTGGCGAGGGTTTAACCGCTTTCAGCAAATTTCCGAGCAATTGCATGGGGCCACTCTTTGAGCTTTTGTTGATAGTGCATCAATGCTAGCGGCCTCCAGCAGACAATTAAAACAATATATATGGATGCAATATATCAATTTTATTTGTTTATTCCGGACTGATTTTTTTGGCCTCTTGCGCCGATTGCACACAAGGCAGGTGCATGGGGCCAAATCTCCCAGGCGCTTGACAGTTTCTGTAGTGACCAATATAGAATAACCCTCAGCGTGCATTCGCCGAGCGCGTTTGGAGGTTCGCTTGAGGGGGACATTTTTGAAACATCGCCTGATCTGGAGGAACTATGCACTCAGTTTTTATCGTCGGTGGTTCGGGTAAAGTGGCCAGAAGCCTTGCTCGACAACTGGCAGACCGAGGCCATCAACCACATTCGTTATACCGTCATGCGGAACAGGCCGAGGGACTCGAAGCACTCGGCGCCATCCCCGTGGCGGGTAACTTGCTTGACCTCGACACAGAGGCTCTGGCCAAGCTGATGGCGGGCAGTGATACCGTGGTATTCGCGGCGGGTGCCGGCGGCAAAGGCGGCGAGCAGATGACGGATGCCATCGACGGTCACGGCCTTGAGCTGTCCGTAGCCGCGGCTGAGTTGGCGGGCATTCAGCGCTTTATTCTTGTGTCGGCGTTTCCAGAGGCATCGCGTGGAAAATCAGTTTCCGAGACCTTCGAAAACTACATGGCCGTGAAAAAACGCGCCGATGTGCACTTGGCCGCAAGCGATCTAGATTGGGTCATTCTGCGCCCCGGCACCTTGCTGGACTCACCCGGCAGTGGCAAGGTCCACGTTGGCCTGGCTATCCCCTATGGCGACGTGCCGCGCGACGATGTCGCCGCAGCCTTGTTGCAGATCATCGAACAGCCCGGCGTCAGTCGCGTCATTATCGAACTGACCCAAGGCAGCACACCGGTCAACGAGGCTATCCAGAGTTTTGTGCCGAATAGCACTCAAGCATGAACGAACCCACAACATTCAAGCTGCTACTGATCGGCGCAAGCGGGCTGGTTGGCAGCCATGTACTGGATCTGGCCCTGTCGGATCCGCGCGTCGGCAAGGTCTACGCGCCAACACGCAAGACTTTGGCGGCGCACCCTAAACTCATCGCCACGCCCATCGATTTTGATCACTTGGACGAACAGGCTGATCGCTGGCAAGCAGATGCTGTGATCTGCACGCTGGGTACCACGCTTAAAACAGCTGGCTCCAGGGCAGCCTTCGAGCGAGTCGACCACACCTATCCATTGGCAGTGGCCAGGCTCGCACGCGCGCATGGAACGCCGACCTACGTGCTCAATTCGGCTATCGGCGCAGATGCGGGATCTTCGTTTTTCTATAACCAGGTCAAAGGCCGCCTGGAACAGGATCTGGCGAAGGTGGGGTTTGAATCGCTGACGTACGTGCGGCCGGGTGTCATCGGAGGCAAGCGTGAGGAGGTACGCCATGCAGAGCGTGCACTGATCCGGATGCTCAAACTTGCATCGCCGCTGTTACCTGAACGCTGGCGTCTCAATCCCCCGGCGCTGATTGCGCGGGCATTGCTTGACGCCGCGATCAGTCAGGCCCCTGGCATTCATGTGGTGCCATCGGGCAGCATGACCAAGCCGGCCGATCGACACTAAGCCAACAAGCGTCGGCTCATATCAAGCGCAGCGTCAAAAGGCTCACGTGTTTTGTTGACTTTGACCAGCAACGAGGCGCCCAACCACATCTGGTAAAGCGCTTCAGCCAGTATTGCTGAATCAACGGATGCTCTTATGGAGCCATCCGCTTTACCCTGCTCAACACAACGACTCATCCGCTCGATGATCAGGGCGGTACCCTTCTCAAGCACACCGCGCATGTTTTCTGACAGGTCACACACTTCCGCACCCAATTTGACTACCAGGCATTTTTGATCGGTGTGATCAAACGCCTGAGTCTCGGCCCAATAGCGTAGATAGATCAGCAGACGTTCAGCGCCGGAGCCCTCACTGGCCAGTTGCACATCGACCCTGGTGAGGTACTCCTCAAAGTACTCTTCGAGCAGCGCTTGGCCAAACTCATCCTTGGATCGGAAGTAGTGGTAGAACGACCCTTTAGGTACACCCGCTGCCGCGAGCAGCTCGGTAAGGCCGACGGCGGTGTAACCTTTCTGGGTCATCAGCGACCTGGCGACATCGATGATGTGCTGGCGCATGTCATGGGCGGGTTTCTTCATAATGCCGCGCATGCTAGCAAAAAAATGATCTAGCGTCAGGCGCCCGCTAGAGTGCCTGACGTTTGTTCACCTGTATCGGAAGCAATTTTACGTAGCGCTTCAGCGACAAAAATATAAATATATTTCGAAGCAAAACATAATTATTATTTGAGCATGATCAAAGAACTGAAAACACTTATCGCTGTGGCGAGAGAAGGCACATTTGCGGCTGCCGGCAGCAAAATCGGCCTCACCCAAGCCGCCGTCAGCGCCCAGATGCAACGCCTTGAGGCGGAGCTAGGGGTACAGCTATTCGACCGTAAGGGACGCTCGGCTCAGCTAAATCGAATGGGTCACCAGGTTTTGGCGCAGGGTCAGGAACTGGTACGCCAATTTAAAGATCTGGGCTCGACATCGGTGGGTCTTCCTGCGAACGTTTTGGTCACCATTGGAGCGATTGCCTCGGTTCAGCGCTCCTTCTTGCCAGATGCCCTGGCTGAATTTCATCAACGATCTGCGCAATGCAGGACGCGAGTGCTCCCCGGCTTGTCGATGGAGTTGGTGAACCAAGTCGATTCAGGCGAAATCGATATGGCCGCGATAATCCGCCCGCCCTTCTCGCTTCACAGTGATCTGCGCTGGACAACCTTGGCGCGTGAACCTTACCGGCTGATCGTCCCCGCCGATATGCCGGGAGACGATTGGGCTGAATTGGTATCGAGCCAACCCTTTATACGCTATGACCGATCATCCTTCGGCGGACGCCAAGTTGATAGGTTTCTGCGACAAACCCATTTTTCATTACACGAAGTCTGCGAGCTCGATGAACTGGATGCAATCGTCAAACTGGTTGCAAACGGCGTTGGAGTCGCCTTGGTGCCAGAAACGGCCACCCGTGAAGAATGGCCTGCCGAGGTACGTGCAATCGACCTGAAACAACGTACATTCCATCGTGATATTGGTTTGGTGCACCGTGCACGCCGCAGTCTAACTGAACCAGTAAAACTACTGGCTCAACTGATTACCGAGCATGCAGTGAAGAAGCATTAGATAAGTGCTGACGAGTACTTCGTGAAACTCACCTTCGATTTCGAACTCAATTTTCAGCGCTACCCTAACTAGTTAAGGTGCTTCATGGGTTTGGAAAATTTTGCTAACGACCGTCCACTTGCCTTCTACTTTCAGCAACTGGAAGAAGTCTGTGAAAGAGAGGCCTGACATGCCGTTGGCTTCGATACGAGCACTCGCGGCATTACCGACGATTTCAATACGAGTAATCGCGGCCTGCGCGTCGGGAGATGGACGGAAATTCTTGTCAATTCCCTCGAACAGGATTGGAATCGCGCCGCCGTCCAACTTGCCATCGGCACCGACGCTGTACATCGTCGCGTGTTCATTGAAAGCGGGTTTCATAATACTGCTCTTGGCCTGCTTGCAACCCTCAATATACTTGTTAAGCACCTCTGTAATAGCTTGATAGTCTTCTACATACGTAGCTTTGCTGACTGTTTTACTGCTGAGAACTTGTGGGCCACCTGGTGCGTTTTCCGCTTGAGCCATCGCACCAAAGGTTGAAATCAAGGCCCAAAAAAACAACTGCTTAATAGATATAACTTTCATTTAGTCGCTCTTCATAATGAGTGCAATTATTGAAACATGCTCAACCGCACAAACGCAGCAGAAACTCCGGAATTCGACTGTGCGCAAGCAGCTTCGCAATGAGATGACGAGGTGTTTTCAATGACGAAGCCCGCAGTTTCACCGTGACCTGCGGGTTCTTTGTTTTTGAAATTACTTGCTCAGGTTGATCTTAAGTTCCTGAGAAGCCTGCGCAATCGCGCTGCGCGGCGTCGGCAGATGGCTGAAGCCGTTCGACAGACCGAAATCGTGAATCATGCCGTTGTAGCGAACCGTCTTCACAGGCACACCCGCAGCGTCGAGCTTGCGGCCGTAAGCTTCAGCTTCATCGCGTAGGACATCGAATTCGGCTGTCTGGATCAGCGTCGGGGGCAAGCCCTTCAACTGTTCGGTCGTGGCCTGCAGTGGAGAAGCGTAAATCTGTTTGCGTGTCTCGGCGTCGGGTGCGTAATTGTCCCAGAACCAGGCCATCATGTCCTTCGTCAGGAAATAGCCGTTGGCAAACTCCTTGTACGACGGCGTGTCAAAATTGGAATCTGTCACTGGGCACAGCAACACTTGCGAGCGCAGTGCAGGTACACCCTTCTCGTTCGCCATCAGGGCAACTACGGCGGCAATGTTCCCCCCAGCACTATTGCCGGCTACGGCGAGGCGAGTGCCGTCTACCTTGATATCTTCGCCATGTTCAGCGACCCATTTTGTCGCGGCATAGGCTTGCTCGGTGGCGACGCCATATGCTGCCTCTGGCGAGAGGCTGTAGTTGACGAAGACCGCCACCGCACCCGAGCCTACCACCATGTCACGCACCAGTCGTTCGTGGGTCGGGAAGTCGCCCAACACCCAGCCGCCGCCATGGAAATACATGAACGCGGGCAGCGTCTTTTGTTGGCTACCGACCGGGCGCACGATGGTCAACTTCAGATCGCTGCCGTTGACGCGGATCGTCTTCTCACTGACATCAGCTGCTGGCAAGGCCACTTGAGGGGCAGCCTGGGCGCCCGCAAGCGCGGCACGGGCATCGACCGGCTTCATGGAATCGAGCGTCGGCACACCTTCAAGCGATTGCAAGAGTTTCGCCGTGTTGTGCTCAACTCCCGGGTATGTGGTGGCGGAGGCACTACCCGGCGCAAGAGTAACGACCGTAAAAGCGAGAGCGGAGGTAAGGGTTTTCATGACGGTTCCATTTGTATGGCTGAGTGCCGGGAAGCAATCAGCTACAGCAGACTCAAGGACGACAGAGGTTCAAGGCGCGACGTGGGTGTGAAAGATCTTGCTGACGACCGTCCACTTGCCATCGACTTTCAGCAGATGGAAAAAGTCGGTGAAAGAAATGCCTGACATGTCGTTGGCGTCGATGCGCGCGCTGGCCGCCGTACCGACAATCTCAATGCGGACGATAGCTGCCGGTGCATCTGGAGAGGGGCGAAAACCCTCATCAATCCCCTTGAACAGGATTGGAATTGCGCCACCGGCCAGCTTACCGTCGCCATCGACGCTAAACATGGTCGCTTGTTCATTGAAAGCTGGCTTCATGAGGCTGCTTTTTGCTTGCTTGCAGCCCTCGATGTACTGGTTCAGCACCTCGGTGACGGCTTGATATTCGTGTACGTAAGTAGGTTTGCTCATGGTTGACTCCTGCTTCATAGGATTGAAGATTAGCGCGCCCCAGCGGCGCGCGTTCGACGTGGACAAGTTCAGGCTTTGGTATCAAGCCATACAGACCCGTAACGCGTGTAGGCAGCAGGAATCTCAATGATTTCTTTCAAATCATCTGCTGCCGTGCGCACCCAGAACGGATCACGCAGCATTTGTCGGCCGACAAACACCAAGTCAGCTCGGCCGTTTTGCAGGATGTCTTCGGCCTGACGACCACTCTGGATGACACCCACCGCACCCGTCGCAATATGCAATTCTTTGCGCAGCAACTCAGCGGCCGGGACTTGGTAACCAGGATAGGTCTGCACCTTGATCATCTTGATCCCGCCGGAGCTGCAGTCGATCAGATCGACGCCCTGCTCTTTCATCCAGCGACCGTATTCAAGGAACGACTCGGGGGTATTCCCGCCTTCGGCGTAATCAGAGCTGGAGATACGAACAAACAGAGGGCGATCGCCCCAATGGGTTTTGACTTCCTCCAGCACTTCGCGCAGGAAGCGATAGCGACGCTTGGCATCACCGCCATATTCGTCGTCGCGGGTATTGGCGAGTGGTGAGAGGAACTCACTCAGCAAATAACCATGTGCGGCATGGATCTCAAGCACATCAAAGCCCGCTTCACTGGCACGTCGTGCGGCATCGCCGTAGAGCTTTACCAACCCCGGAATTTCCTCAGCCGCGAGTGCGCGAGGCACGGGGCTGGTTTCCGTGAAAGGGATAGCCGATGGCGCGATGTGAATGAGATTGGGCAGGTCAGCGTTGCGCCCCGCATGGCCGATCTGAGCACCGGCTTTTGCACCAAAGCTGTGAAGCAGTTCGGTCAGCGCTTTCAAGCCGACGATGTGTGCGTCGCTCCAGATACCGAGGTCACCGGCCCCGATACGACCGTCGGCGTGGACTGCCAACGTTTCCGGGAAAATCAGCCCCGCCTGGCCCAACGCGCGAGCACCGTAATGCACTCGGTGCCACTCAGTGACAAAGCCGTCATCGGCAGCCATGTGCATGCACATCGGCGACATAACGACGCGGTTTTTCAGTTTAAGGCCTTTGATTTCATGAGGAGACAGCAGCAAACTCATCTAACTAATTCCATAGTGATCGATATGGAATAATGTTAACGTGCGCATCCGACTCGCGTAAGTACGCACATTTTTGTGCTGTAGGTACATTTTTTATACCTAGGAGATCCCTTTGAAGAAATGCGCCCCACAGAGTGAAGTTGAAGCGTTTGCCTGTCCTGTCGCCTTCACAGTGGATGTCATCGGCGGCAAATGGAAATCGCTCATACTGTTCCATCTGATGTCAGGAACGAAGCGGTTCAACGAATTGCGCCGGCTGATGCCAGATGTGACCCAGAGAATGCTCACACTACAACTCAGAGAGCTGGAGACAGATAAGGTTATCCATCGCGAAATCTATCGAGAGGTCCCGCCCAAGGTCGAGTATTCCCTCACAGAATTAGGCAACACGCTTGCCCCACTGATCAGCGCGATGCGGGAGTGGGGAGCGGTGCATGAGCGTGCAATCCTGGCATTCAGGCGCGCTGAGATTGATGCAAATTCATTTGAATCGCTCGCCTAACTTTAGATTCTTGTCAGGCAGGCGAACGCCTCAGCGCAGGATAAAGAACTAGCACTGGGGCGTGGACACTGGTGGATCTCGATCCACCTGGATGACCACCCCTTACCGAGTGCTTCTGGCCAAATGCTCGTATGCCAGACGAGCGGATTGGCCCGCTACTTGGCGATGGACGTGACGCCCCTCCCCCTGGGATCAGATACGGGTTCAGGCACGCCGTGCTCAACGCGGATTGCCTGAATATCACCGTTGAAGCCTTGGTTAGCCAGGTAGTAGCCAGCGACGTCAAGGTCCGCCGCCAGTTGCCCGGAAATCGCCGCGTAGGGCTCCCAGAAGATCGTGTTGGCAGGCAGCAGTTGGTGGTGAAAACGCATCGCACCCACCGCGTCTTTCAGCCCCAGGTGAAAGTCATACACGTTACTGACAACCTGAAAGATCGACGTAAAAATCCGCGAGCCACCCGGTGTACCAATGACCAGGGCGACCTTGCCGTCCTTCAGGAAAATCGTCGGAGTCATCGAAGACAATGGCCGCTTTCCGGGTTCGATAGCATTGGTATCAGTGCCCACGACGCCCATCTGATTGGGCACCCCAGCCAGTGCCGAAAAGTCATCCATCTCGTCATTGAGCAAAATACCGGTTTTTTCTGCGACCACACCGGAGCCGAAAAAGCCATTGAGCGTGTAGGTGTTGGAAACGGCATTGCCCCATCTATCGACGATTGAGAAGTGCGTGGTCTGGGGTTTCTCCGGCGATTCGATATTCAAACCGGCGACGACCTTATTGGTGTCCGAAGGGACCGACAAATTGACCTGCGACGCCCGGCCCGCCAGGTAGTGTTCGTCGATCAATTCATGCACCGGCACCGTATAAAAATCCGGATCGCCCAGGTACTGCGCCCGATCGGCAAACACACGCTTCTCGATCTCCGCCACCAGGTGCATATAGCGCGCGGAATTGAGCGGCACGCCCTGGAAATCCTCGCGGCGCATCTCTTTCATCTTCAACAGTTGCACGAGCGCGACCCCGCCGGAGCTGGGCGGTGGAGCGGTGACAATCTGAAAGCCATTCCAGTTGGCTTGTATGGGATCTCGCCACACGGCTTTGTAGTCGGCCAGGTCCTGCGTGCTGATCAGCCCGCCATTGGCACTCATATCGGTCACGATCAGCGCAGCGGTTTTACCAGCGTAAAAACCTTTCGGTCCCTGCGCGGCGATGCGCTTGAGAACCGCCTCAAGTTCAGGCTGCTTGAAGGTAGTGCCTGCCTGCAGCTTGCCGAAATGTTCAGCGAAGTTGGTTTTACCGGCGAAGCGTTTAGCGTTTTCGCTTGCAGCAATACTGGCCAGTGCGTCATCGACGACGAAGCCGTGGTGCGCATAGCCAATGGCCGGCTCGATAAGCTGCGCCCATTTGAGCTTGCCAAAGCGCTTGTGCGCCTCCCACATGCCGGCGACCGTGCCCGGCACGCCCACCGACCGGTGGCCGATCACACTGCCTTGCGGTTGGTCGGCAGCAATCACTTTTTTACCCGAGCTGTCGACGAACATGTCTCGCGTCGCTTTCAGCGGCGCACGCTCGCGGTAATCGAGAAAGTAGGGTTTGCCCTTGTAATAAACGGTCATGAAACCACCGCCGCCGATATTCCCGGCTTCGGGGTAGGTCACGGCCAGGGAAAAGGCAACAGCGACGGACGCATCCACGGCATTCCCGCCTTTGGCAAAGATTGCGTTGGCGGTGTTCGCAGCGATTTGGTCAGGTACGGCCACCGCAGAGTGCGTCAACGCAGTGCGTGGGCTGGCGATTGCCGGTTGATAGATACCCATAAATAGCAACATCATCCACAGTGCGACGCAGCGACGCGTCCGATAGAACTCTGATTTCTTGCACATAGACCACCTGTTTTTTTTATAAATAATGGCAGCACAATGGCAACTAACAGGGCGCGATTCGTTATCGGAACTGGGCACCCCGGCGCCTGAAAAGAATGAACACGCAACAATTTCTTATTGGTTTATCAGCCAAAAAAAGAGCCCTCGACGCGGTTAACGTGGAAGGCTCTTGTGTGTCACTGATTAAGCGTTCTGTTCGCCCCCTACAGCGCTTTTTCGCTCCAAGGGTGCTTTCTCCCACTTGGCGATAACCAGGGGTGCAATTGCATTACCCAGCACGTTCAAGGTGGTAGTGCCGCTGTCGATGATCCGGAAGATCCCGGCAATCAACGCGACCCCTTCCAGCGGCAGCCCGGCAGATGCCAAGGTGGCCGACAGAATGATGATGGCAAACCCAGGTACACCCGCAGCGCCCTTGGACGTCAGCACCATCGTGACCACCAGCAAAATCTGCTGAGTCAGTGACAGGTCGATGCCATAGAGCTGGGCAATGAAGATCGTCGCCACCCCGAGGAAGATCGAAGCACCGTCCAGGTTAAACGCATAACCCACCGGCACCACGAAGCTGACGATGCGCCGAGGCACGCCATAGGCCTCCAGTTTGGTCATCAACTGCGGCATGACCGCCGCAGAGGCTGCACTGGAGAAGGCCAGGATCAGCTCATCGCGGAAGTACTTGATCAACTTGAAGACGTTTTCGCCGATCAAGTAGCAAATACCGCCAAGCATCACCAGCGCAAAGGTAATCAGCGCTAGGTACACCACGCCGATCAGCTTGAGCAACGGTAGCAACGAGGCAAATCCGAAGGTCGCCACCGTGGCCCCGATCATGCCGAATACACCAATCGGTGCATAGGCCATGACAAACGACACGACTTTGAACATGGCGTCGGAGAAACCCTGCACTACCGCAATGACCGGTGCGCTTTTCTCTTTAGGCAACGTGTTCAAGGCCATACCCAGCAGCACGGCAAAGAACAACACCGACAGCAACTTCGCTTCCGACATCGCGACAATCACGTTATCGGGCACGATGTTTTGCAGGATGATCAGCGCGCCTTTCGACGGCTCCATATGCACGGCTGCCGCATTGTGGGCGATACCCGCGATTTCGGTACCTTTACCCGGCTCGAAAAGGTTGGCGAAGCACAAGCCGAGCACGATGGCGAGGCTGGTGATTGCAAAGAAGTAGATCAACGACTTTGCGCCCATGCGCCCGAACGATTTGTTATCACCGCCCCCGGCAATGCCGAGGATCATGCAGCAGAAAACAATCGGCACGACGACCATCTTCATCATCTTGATGAAGATATCACCGAGCGGTTTAAGGATCTCGGTACTGACCCACACTTGATTTTCCGGGTGGGTATTGAAATACCAACCCACGAGCACGCCAAGCAACAGCCCGGCAACGATTTGCCAAACTAAGGGGATACGTTTCATGTCTAGCCTTTTTGTTGGAATGAAAGGACTGCGTGACGGCAGTAGCTAGATTCATGAGCTTCCAGCTCATTTATGTTTTCTGGAGCACGCTTTAACGTGCTCCAGATTTTTATTATTTTGCGAAGAGCTGGCTCATATCCTTGAACGCTTTGAACTCAAGCGCGTTGCCGCACGGGTCGAACAGGAACATGGTGGCTTGCTCGCCGACTTGGCCTTTAAAGCGAATGTAAGGTTCGATAACAAACTTGGTACCGAAGGATTTCAAACGCTCGGCCAGTGCTTCCCATTGAGCCCATTCCAGAATGATGCCGAAGTGCGGAACCGGTACGTCGTGGCCGTCTACCGGGTTGCTGTGCACGCTTTCCTGAGAAGCAGTTTTCGGGTGTTCATGGATGACCAACTGGTGGCCGTAGAAATCGAAATCTACCCACTGCTCGCTTGAGCGGCCTTCGGCAAGGCCGAATACCTCACCGTAAAAGGTGCGCGTAGCTGCCAGGTCATACACAGGGATTGCGAGGTGGAAAGGAGAAAGACTCATCAGGACTCCGATAACAATTTTTATTGGTTTGTGGTGCCGGACACCGTGGTCGCTGCCCGACGTTTTTTGACGGTGGATTTATGCTAAAGCCGAACCAACCTAAAAAAAATCAATATAAATTTTTCACAAACACAATTTTATTTTGTTAATTGGGGATCTCTTTTTACTGCTCCCAGGCCGCCTGAATCGCATGGGTAATTTGATCGACAAACACCCTTGTCTTCGTCGGAACCAATCGCCCCGGGGCATCACGGCATAGATCCCACCCGGTGCCGGGCCTTCCCATTGCCTCAGTATTTGTACAAGCGTGCCATCGCGCACCGCCGCCCCGGCCTGCCAATCAGGCGTCAGAATGATCCCTGCGCCCTCCACAGCAGCCTGTAAAAGCGCCTCCGAACTATCCGAGATCAGCGGCCCCGTCTCAATGCTGATTCCGTGTCTAGGCGACTGGTGTCGATGGACACGCGGATCGATCCCCCTGGCAACCGCGTATTGCAACATCGCGCAGAGCATGAGCATCTCGCGAGCCAATTTCTGGATAGATGCAGAGAGACAGACCCGAAAAGTCCGCCTAGGGATATCAACTCAGAACCCTCTTCCGAGCGACCACGGATTTGCCCCATTCGGGTTGCTCATCCAGTATATGGAGGCGCACTGAATACCAGCCACGGCCCCCCAGGTCCGTGTCGGCAAATGCCGTTCGCGATCGCTCGTACGCCCGGTGTGAATGGGGGCATAACTGGGGGCATAATTCGTTTTTTTCAGGCTGTAACTACCGCCCTAGAGCCCAGTAAAAATGTTTTTTGGGGATCCGGATAGTCTCTAGGGGTCTTCTCCGCTATTCGATAGACCGGTCTAAGGCTTTCAGCGGAACAGTGGAAGCAATAAAACTGCGCATGTCGGCCGAATGAAAACGGTGAGTGCTCACCGTTTTCATTCGGGTCGGGATACTAATATTTGAAACGACCCACCAGGCCTTTGAGCTGACCGGAAATGTCTATCAATCGACCCGAGCCAGCCTGTGACGACTGAGCAAAGCCTTCGACCAGTTGGGCATCGGCATGGATCTGCGCGATGTGGCGATTGATCTCTTCGGCCACCTGGTGCTGCTCCTCAGCGGCTGTGGCGATCTGGGTATTCTGGTCGCGGATCGAGTCCACCGAGCCACGGATCTTGTCGAAGCTGTCACGCGCCTGCTGAATGCGTTCCACACTGGCGTGGGACACTTGCAGGCTGCCTTGCATCTGCTGCGTGACCTCTTGGGTGCGGCGGGCGAGATTGCCCAGCAAGCTGTCGATCTCGCCGGTGGAGTCGGCTGTCCTGCGAGCCAGGGCGCGGACTTCATCGGCGACCACGGCGAAGCCTCGGCCTTGGTCACCGGCGCGCGCGGCTTCAATCGCCGCATTGAGCGCTAGCAAGTTTGTCTGCTCGGCAATTGAGCGGATGGTATCGAGAATGGTGTTGATGTTCTGGCTGTCCTGCTCCAGCAACTGCATGGTCTGGGTCGACTTTTGCAGGTCTTCGCTGAGCTTGAGCACGCTGCCGGTGGCTTCGCCGATGTGCTGCTGGCCATCATGTACGTCGCGATAGCCTTCGTCGGCACTCGACGCGGCAGCACTGCACGAACGTGCAACTTCGTTGGCAGTAGCGACCATTTCGTTGAACGCGGTGCTCACCAACTCCACGGCCTCACGCTGGCGACCTGCAGCCTGGTTCATGTTGTTGGCCACTTCGCTAGTCTCGGCGGCCGCGGTCTGCAGGTCAGATGAGGCGTTGCCTATGCGTTGCACCAATTGTGCAATCATGCTCAGGAACTGGTTGAACCAGCCCGCCAGGCTGGCGGTTTCGTCCTTGCCCTGCACCTGGAGTTGGCGCGTCAGGTCGCCTTCTCCCTCGGCGATTTCTTGCAGGCCGTCGGCCACGCCGCGAATCGGACGCACAATGACGCTGGCAAAGCTGGCGCCTACTATCGCGAACACCAACGCCAATGCCGCTGCAATGGCGGCGATCAACCAAGTCAGCCGGCTGACGTCGGCCATCACTTCATCACGCTTGATCAGGCCGATAAAGCGCCAGCCCAGGTCTTTGGAACTGACCACGTTGGCCATGTAGGCCACGCCATCAATCTCGATTTGGGTCACGCCGTCGCCTCCCTTGGCTAGTTCGGCGTAGTTGGGACCCAGGTCGGCCAGAGGTTTGAAGTTGTGCTTCGCGTCGCTGGCGTCTACCAGCACGTTACCGTTGTCTTCCACCAGCATCAGGTAGCCGCTATCGCCCAGCTTGATGTTGCGCACCAGTTCAGTGAGCTGTTTAAGCGATACGTCAAGGCCAACCACTCCCAGGATATTCCCGGCGGCGTCGGCGACAGTACGCACGGTGCCGATCAGCGTCACATCGTCCGGTGCCCAATAGTAGGCACCCGTGCGCACAGTGGCGCCTGGCGTGGCGATGGCCGCTTTGTACCAGGGACGGACGCGCGGATCGTAGTTGTTCAGCTTGGTGTCGTCCGGCCAACTGGCGTAGCCGCCGTCACTCAGACCCAGGGACAGGTAAGCAGTACTCGGATGACTTTTGGCGAACTGGTCAAATATCGCCAGCAGCTCTTTGTTGGCCTGAGCAAGTGGAATTTGCGCGGCTTCGGCACCCGCGTAGCTCTTGAGGTCTTTCGCCGCGACAACGCGCGGGTCCTTGGCTATATAGTCGACGTTTTGGCTTATGCCGTCGAAAAACTGCTTCATGCCATTGTCGATCTGGCGGATCTCACGACCGCTGCTGTCGAGAAAATTGGCCTGGGCCCCCTCTCGCAAATTCAGCACTACCAAAACGGCGACCAAGATGACCGGGACGCACGCGATAGCTGCGAACGCCCAGGTCAGCTTCTGCTTGATATTCATGACTTCACCTGCGGATATTTATAGTTTTGGCAAGGGGAAACGCTAGCACTGAACGTCGCATGTGTTGTTATGAGGAGATAGAGCCCATGCGTACTCTGAGTTATCGACCGCGACGGTGCGCACTTTAGAACGGCGAACATCGGCAAACTCAGCGCAATCTATCTGCGATTAAAGAAAGGCTTCCCTGCCTTGGAAAACCTTCCAGAACGTCGCATCGATTTTCCTGGCCGCTGCTTCACTGACCCAACCCTGCCAGATTTCGGGATCCGGCTTCTGCGCCAGTTGGACCCAATCCAATTGGCCCATTAGCGGCGTGGGAGTTCAGTAGCAGAACAGGATCGGTTCGCCCCGCTTGCAACTCGATAACACGGCTACGCCCCTGGTTACGGAAGGATCGAGGCGGTTTGGCAAACCGGATCAAAGGTGCAGCGCGGGCTTGGACTGGCGAACGCCATGACCAGAAGGGACGCGGACACGCAGGGCAATCAGCAACGCGGCCAGCAGCATCAACACGGCTGCCGCTACGAATACGCCTGCGCTGCCACCGAGGCTGAACATTGCACCGCCAGTGGCGATGGCTGACTGCACAGAGGCCACGACCATGCCTCCAGCGCTTTCCGCCTGATCAGGTGCCGCGCTGGCGACCCAGTTCGACCACGCCACCGGCACACCACCAAAGGCCATGCCCCAGACCGCCAGCAGTAGCGCCTGCCCCGGCACCGAGGCCGGCAACAGCACCAACGCCAGTGCTGCAACGCCGACCAGCGCGGGCATCAGCACCAGAGTGGCCAGCGGGTGGCGCTCCAGCAGCCTGCCGGCCAACAGCGTGCCGACGAAGTTCGCCACACCGAACCCCAGCAGCATCAGTGACAACCCTTGCGCGCCGATGCCGGTAGTCCCTTCAAGGAATGGCCGAACATAGGTAAACATCGCGAAGTGCCCGCTGTGCACCAGCACACAACCGAACATGCCCATGGCGATGCCTGGGCGCTGCAACACCTCGAGCACAGTGCGCAGGCGTGCCGGCCGGCGCGGCGCAAGGCGCGGCAGAGTAAGCGCCTGGAAAGCCAGGGTGACCATGCCTACCGCCGCCGCGGCGAAGAACGCGCTGCGCCAGCCATACAGCCCACCCAGATAGCTGCCCAGCGGCACCGCAACGACCGTGCCGATGGCGATGCCGCTGAAAATGATCGACAGCGCCCGGGGCAACAGCGCACTCGGCACCAAGCGCATCGCTACCGCCGCCGCCATGCTCCAGAACCCGCCAAGGGCAATGCCCAGCAAGATGCGCATCACTAACAGCACCGCGAAGCTGGAGGAAACGGCGACCAACAGATTGGAGGCGACCATCAACATGGAAAAACCCAGCAACACCCAACGTCGGTCGATGCCGCGGGTCAGGCCTGGCACCAACAAGCCAGCGAACAACGCCACCACGGCGGTTACCGTTACCGCCTGGCCAGCCAGCGCTTCAGACACTCCCAGGTCGGTAGCCATCAGCGTCAACAAACTGGCCGGAAGGTACTCAGCGGTCAGTAACCCGAACACACCCATTGCCAACGAAAATACGGCCATCCACGCGGGGGTTGCAGGCTCTACGTCCGCGCCGACGCCGCAATGGCGGTCGGACACGGTGTTACATACACAGTCAGTCATTGCACGGATCTCCCAATCTTCATTAAGAGCCGAAGTCTAGGCACCGAAATCCGGATGATCTATGATTCAAAGTCTCTACTTTTTGACTAAAACACCTGAACGATGCCTGCAGATCAGTTTGCTCTTTCCTCGGACCTTATCAACGAGCTGTTGCGCGGCATGCGCCTGCGTGGTGTTGAATACCGGCGCATCCAGACGGGTCCAACTTTCGGTTTGGGCTTTGCTGAAAAACCTGGGCACGCCTGGTTCCACTTCATGGCCGTCGGCAATGCGGTGTTGCGGATGGAGGACGGGACCACGTACGCGCTGTCTGCCGGCAACGCCGTGTTTATTTCCCATGGCGCAGCCCATCAACTGTTTTCCCATCAGGGCGCGCCTGTCCAGGACATCGATCATCTAGACGGTGCGCCCTTGGGTGAAACCGTCAGCGCGGTGAATACCGGAACCGATGCCGGCGCCACTCCGAGCACTATTCTGTTCAGTGCTTGTATGGAGTTTGAACTGGGCAGTATCCATGGCCTTGGCCGGCTGATGCCGGGACTGATGCTGATTGATGCCGGCGGCCAGCGTTACCCAGGGCTGGTGCCGATCCTGACCACCATGGAACGCGAGGTCAGCGCCGCCCGTGTCGGCTTCGCCGGTATCCTCGCGCGGTTGGCCGACGTGGTGGCGGCCATGGTCGTTCGCGGCTGGGTCGAGTGCGCCTGCGGCAATGCTTCTGGCCTGGTCGCCGCCTTGCGCGATCCCCGCTTGGCCGGAGCACTGCTTGCGCTCCATCAACAACCGGGCCGCGACTGGACTGTTGCGCAGTTGGCAAAGCACTGCAATTCCTCACGCTCGGTCTTCGCGGACCGCTTTCAGGCTACGATTGGCATGGCCCCGCTACGCTATGTCACCGAACTGCGCATGCGGCTTGCAAGCCAGTGGCTGACCCTCGAAAGGCTACCGATTGAAGAAGTAGCACAACGTTTGGGCTATACCTCCCAGGCTGCCTTCAGTCGTGCATTCAAGCGCATTACGGGCAAGACACCTGGATTGAGTCGCAAGGTGAGGCAAGCCGAACGCAGGTAGTGGATGATCCGTGCCACTGACTCATTTACCTCCCGTTACATCGAGATCTGATTTTTGATTCAATCAACGATATCTTCGGCCAATGAACAGATTCCGCGCAGTCATTTACCTGGTAGTTCTTCTCTGCACTGGCTGCGTAAAAACGGCCAGTATTCCACCCGCCGACCTCACGTTATCGTCGTTTGAGCTCGGCCCCGCCAACCTGTTCACGGCACACTTCAACTCCACTGTGGATTTGCAGAACGCTTTCAATGATTACGAAAGTTTCAACCAGCTCAGCCCTACCCTGATCTGCTCTCTGAACCGAGACATGGAGTTCTCATCCGAGCATCCAATCGCGGTAAAAGCCGAAGGGCGAGTGAACGCAAGCAGTCAAGCCAGGCCCAATTACAAGTTTTCCTCCGATCTGATCTTTTACTACAGCAATCCGAATGGCGCGCAACGCGACTTGAATGACTACGACGCCATCAAACCGTTGCTGGCGTCGCAAGCTTCAATTCCCTGCAAAGTTCGCATAACTGCCTATGGGTATGAGGCCTATTACACGAATACGTTGCTGATCCCATCCAGGCTGATGATGGAGCAGATTTTCAGGTAGCCGCCCTTTGCTGAACCTGGTGTAAGGATTCGCCGAGACTCTGGTCGGCGACTTATCTCACTCATAAACAAGCCCGGAAACCGTCCCCGGGCTTTTTCATTTGTGCGCCTCTTTTGCATTTTTGTGCGACACATCCCCTTTCAGTACTCCCGCAAGGCTCTGGCACGGTGTTAGGTTGTAAGTGTATGTGTCTCAACCTTGAGACACGCCTAACTCACTGCCCTGCAAAGGAATGCCCTTCGTAATGAATGTCCCTTTCAAAAAACTGGCTGCCACCACCTTGATGCTGGCTGGCCTTGCCGTGTTCACGGCGCCCGCGCAAGCCAATATCACCCCGCAGCAGAGCGCTGAAATTCTCAGGACCTACAGCGCCGACAAAGCCACAGACTTCCGCCAGTTCCTCGGCAGCCTGGGCAAGAGCGATCTGGCGAAAACCGCCGACATTGGCCCGGCCATTGGCGCGTACCTCGATAACAAGACTTTGAGCGCCGATCAGCAGAATGAAATCTATCGTCTGCTGGGTCTCTACACGCGAGCGAGATACAGCGCCGCCGCCACCGAAACCCTGCGCGAACTGGTCGAGATCCCGACCTATCGCAAGGACGGTGTCGAACAGCATGACAACCCGGAATTCATCAAGATCGCCGCGAAGATCAAAAGTCTTGCCGAGTCATTCAATCTGAAATTCCGCAACATCGACAACCGCGTCTACGAGATTTCCCTCGACGGTAGCGGCGATGAAGTGGTCGGCATTCATGCCCACGCCGACGTGGTACCAGTGACGCCGGAAAACTGGGTGCTCAAGGATGGTACCCGCCTCGACCCGTTCAAGATCACCCTGATCGGCGACCGCATGTATGGTCGCGGCACCGAGGATGACAAGAACGGCATCGTGGTCACGCTCTATGCCATGAAAGTCATCAAGGAAGAAAAACTACCGCTGGTGCGCAACTTCAAGTTGCTGGTCGACACCACTGAAGAAACCACGGGCGACGCGATCCCTTACTACTTCGAACGCAATCCGACGCCGAACTACAACCTGGCGCTGGATGGCGGCTACCCGGTGGTGATTGCCGAGAAAGGCTATGGCACCGTTATGGCCAACTTTGCCAAGCGCAAAGGTGAAGGCAAAGGTGCGGAGATCACCTCGATGACCGGTGGCCTGGCGAACAACCAGATTCCGTCGGCATCGGTCGCCACCCTGGTCACCGACAAGCCTGCGGAGCTGGCTGCCAGCCTGCAGAAGGCCGGTGACGAGTTTGCCAAGCGCAATGGCGGCGATTTCCAGGTGAGCACCAAGGTCGACGGCAAAGACGTCAAACTCACCGTGACTGGCGTATCTGCGCACTCCTCCGAGCCCGAATCCGGAGTCAACCCGGTCGCGCGGATGCTGGTCTTTATCAATAGCCTTGATGGCAAAGTCGCGTTCAAGCACAACCACATCACAGATGCCGCACGTTACGCTGCCGACAATTGGGGTCTGGATTACCTCGGTAACAAGCTGGGAGTCGGATTCTCCGATGCCTTCATGGGGCCGCTGACAACATCGCTGACCTACGTCGGCATGGATGACAAAGCCTTCAAACTCGCGGTCAACCTGCGCGTGCCGAAGGGCAAGTCGCCGAAGAAGCTCAAAGCAGAAATCGCAGAGAAACTGGCTGCCTGGAGCAAGAAGAGCCACGTAGCCGTTGCTTTTGACTATTCGATCGACGAGCCGATGTACCGCAATCCTGAGGGTGAGTGGGTCAAGACACTGTTGGCTGTTTCAACAGAAAATCTCGGCATGAAACACGAGTTCGGCACCTCCGCCGGCGCCACCTCGGTGCATGAATTGCCCAACGGCGTGCAATTCGGTCTGGCCATGCCAAATGTGAAATACACCGGTCACACCGATGGCGAGTTCAAGACTGTGGAGCAATTCCAGCTGGATCTGCAAATCGTCACGGAAATGATCGGCCGCATCGGTCAGTTGCCGAAACTCTGATCGCATTGTCGAACCCGCCGCCATGGCGGGTTCGGCATTTTTAATCCCCGCGTAATCCCCGCCGCGCAGCCTCGCTCCTGACTTTTGCACACCGGGCAACACAGAATTGCCCTCAAAGAGATTGATAGCCACCTAACGAAAGGTGCATGCTAGAGGGCTCGTTCGGGTCTTATATCATTCCGAATGATAGTTACCTTTGCTTCATTCGATTCGTGCCATCACACCTCGCCGAGCATCATCCGCCCATCTTCAATACATTGGCGGATGCATCCATGGAACAGTCACTCAAACATTTGCGCTTCCCGTTGGCCATGTTGGCCGTACTGGTGATGAGCGCCTGCGGCAAGACTCCGGAGACTGCCGCCACCGCGCCTGCTGCCAAAGTCAGCGTGGCCAAGGTGATCGAACAACCGGTCAACGAGTGGGACGAATTCACCGGGCGCCTCGAAGCACCGGAAACCGTTGAAATCCGTCCACGAGTCTCCGGCCAGATTGATGACGTCGCTTTCACTGAGGGCGCACTGGTCAAGAAAGGCGACCTGCTGTTCCAGATCGACCCGCGTCCGTTCCAGGCTGAGGTGCGCCGCCTCGAAGCACTGGTCGCCCAGTCCCGCGCCAACGCCACCCGCAGTGAAAACGAAGCCGGTCGTGGTGAACGTCTGCGTGCCAGCAACGCCATTTCCGCCGAACTGGCCGACTCGCGCACCAGCGCTGCACAAGAAGCCCGCGCCGCCGTCGGTGCACTGCAAGCGCAACTGGACCTGGCCAAACTGAACCTCAGCTTCACCCGCGTGACCGCGCCGATCAGTGGCCGTGTCAGCCGTGCCGAGATCACGGCCGGCAACCTGGTGACCGCCGACACCACCCCGCTGACCAGTGTGGTATCCACCGACCGCGTTTATGCCTACTTCGACGCCGACGAGCGTGTGTTCCTCAAGTACACCCAGCTCGCCCGCAACGGTCAACGCGGCGCCACGACCCCGGTGTACATGGGCCTGTCCAATGAAGACGGCAACCCGCACCTCGGCCAGATGAACTTCGTCGACAACCAGGTCAACCCGAAAACCGGCACCATCCGTGGTCGCGCGGTGTTCGATAACAGCGACGGCACCTACACCCCGGGCCTGTACGCACGCTTGAAGCTGGTCGGCAGCGGCACCTACAACGCCATGCTGATCAACGACGAAGCGGTCGGTACCGACCTCGGCAAGAAGTTCGTACTGGTGATGGATGCGGACAACAAAACCGCCTACCGCGCCGTCGAACTGGGTCCAAAAATCGAAGGCCTGCGCATCGTCCGTACCGGCCTGAACAAGGACGACACGATCATCGTCAAGGGTCTGCAACGGGTTCGTCCTGGTTCACCGGTCACGCCTGAAGTGGTGCCGATGGCCAGCGAACAGACCATCGCGGCACTCGCTCAACAACGTCAAGCGCTGGAAGCCAGCAACCTGCCGAAAGTCGCCCCTGCCAAAGGCGCGTCCGGTTCGGTTGTGAAGCTGGCTGCTACGACCCCACGCGGTTAAGGGACGACAACTCCGATGAATTTTTCCCAATTCTTCATTTCACGGCCGATCTTCGCAGCGGTGCTGTCGCTGTTGATCCTGATCGCCGGTGCGATCTCGCTGTTCCAGCTACCGATCAGCGAATACCCGGAAGTCGTGCCGCCAACCGTGGTCGTGCGTGCCAACTTCCCGGGCGCCAACCCCAAAGTCATCGGTGAAACCGTGGCCGCTCCGCTGGAGCAGGCCATCACCGGCGTCGAGAACATGCTGTACATGTCCTCGCAGTCGACCGCCGACGGCAAGATCACTCTGACCATCACCTTCGCCCTGGGCACTGACCTGGACAATGCGCAGGTGCAGGTGCAAAACCGGGTGACCCGAACCGAGCCGAAGCTTCCCGAGGAAGTGACGCGCATCGGTATCACCGTCGACAAAGCATCGCCCGACCTGACCATGGTTGTGCACTTGACCTCACCGGACAAGCGCTACGACATGCTCTACCTGTCCAACTACGCAATCCTCAACATCAAGGATGAGCTCGCTCGTCTGAACGGTGTTGGTGATGTGCAGTTGTTTGGTATGGGCGATTACTCGCTGCGGGTCTGGCTCGATCCGAACAAGACCGCTTCGCGCAATCTGACTGCAACCGACGTGGTCACCGCGATTCGTGAGCAAAACCGTCAGGTCGCGGCCGGTCAACTCGGTGCCCCCCCTGCCCCGAATGCCCAGAGCTTCCAACTGTCGGTCAACACACAGGGTCGTCTGGTCTCCGAGGAAGAGTTCGAGAACATCATCATTCGTGCAGGCGACGACGGTGAAATCACTCGCCTCAAGGACATCGCTCGCGTTGAACTGGGTTCCAGCCAATATGCGCTGCGTTCGTTGCTGGACAACCAGCCGGCCGTAGCCATTCCGATCTTTCAGCGTCCAGGCTCCAATGCCATCGACATCTCGAACGACGTTCGGGCGAAAATGGACGAGTTGAAGAAAGGCTTCCCGCAAGGCATGGACTACAGCATCGTCTATGACCCGACGATCTTCGTGCGCGGTTCGATCGAGGCGGTGGTTCACACCCTCTTCGAAGCACTGATCCTCGTGGTACTGGTGGTGATCCTGTTCCTGCAAACCTGGCGCGCCTCGATCATTCCGTTGGTGGCGGTGCCGGTATCGTTGATCGGTACGTTTGCGGTGATGCACCTGTTCGGCTTCTCGCTCAACGCGCTGTCGCTGTTCGGCCTGGTACTGGCCATCGGTATCGTGGTCGACGACGCCATCGTGGTGGTGGAAAACGTCGAACGGAACATTGAACTCGGACTGACACCGGTCGAAGCAACCAAACGGGCCATGCGTGAAGTAACCGGTCCGATCGTTGCCACGGCGCTGGTGCTGTGTGCGGTGTTCATTCCGGCGGCGTTCATCTCCGGCCTCACCGGGCAGTTCTATAAGCAATTCGCACTGACCATCGCCATCTCGACCGTGATCTCGGCGTTCAACTCGCTGACCCTGTCGCCAGCATTGGCCGCAGTATTGTTGAAAGGCCATGATGCACCGAAAGACCGCTTTTCCAAGGTGCTCGACAAGATATTCGGTGGCTGGTTGTTCCGTCCGTTCAACCGCTTCTTCGACCGCGCCAGCCATGGCTACGTCGGTACGGTGGGCCGGGTTATCCGCAGCAGCGGCATCGCCCTGCTGTTGTACGCAGGCCTGATGGTGCTGACCTTCTTCGGTTTCTCCAGCACGCCGACCGGTTTCGTCCCCGGCCAGGACAAGCAGTACCTGGTAGCTTTCGCACAACTGCCAGATGCCTCGAGCCTGGATCGCACCGAAGAAGTGATCAAGCGCATGTCGGACATGGCGCTGAAACAGCCAGGCGTGGAAAGCGCCGTAGCGTTCCCGGGGCTGTCGATCAACGGCTTCACCAACAGCCCGAACGCCGGCATCGTCTTCGTGACGCTGAAACCGTTCGACGAGCGTAAAGACCCGAGCATGTCCGCCGGTGCAATTGCCGGGGCCTTGAACGGTCAGTACGCGAACATTCAAGAGGCGTACATGGCGATCTTCCCGCCACCGCCGGTACAAGGTCTGGGCACCATTGGTGGTTTCCGCCTGCAAATCG
The DNA here is from genome assembly GCF_014268445.2 of Pseudomonas tensinigenes. Lineage (NCBI taxonomy): Bacteria > Pseudomonadati > Pseudomonadota > Gammaproteobacteria > Pseudomonadales > Pseudomonadaceae > Pseudomonas > Pseudomonas tensinigenes. The sequence goes on along the minus strand of NZ_CP077089.1, from coordinate 3,298,239 downwards.
AAGACCGGGGCAACCTGGGCTACGACGAGCTGTACAAAGAAACCATGAACATCATCAACAAGAGCCACAGCGTGCCGGAACTGGCCGGGTTGTTCACCAGTTACACGGTGAACGTGCCACAAGTCGATGCCGCCATCGACCGTGAAAAAGCCAAGACCCACGGCGTGGCTGTCAGCGACATCTTCGACACCCTGCAGATCTACCTGGGTTCGCTGTATGCCAACGACTTCAACCGCTTCGGGCGCACCTATCAGGTCAACGTTCAGGCCGAGCAGCAGTTCCGCCTCGAATCCGATCAGATCGGTCAACTGAAAGTACGCAACAACAAAGGCGAAATGATCCCGCTGGCGACCTTCATCAAGGTCAGCGACACCTCGGGCCCGGATCGCGTGATGCACTACAACGGCTTCATCACTGCAGAAATCAACGGCGCGGCTGCCCCGGGCTACAGCTCCGGCCAGGCGGAAAAAGCCATCGAGAAACTGCTGAAAGATGAACTGCCGAACGGCATGACCTACGAGTGGACCGACCTGACCTACCAGCAGATTCTGTCCGGCAACACCGCGCTGTTCGTGTTCCCGCTCTGCGTATTGCTGGCGTTCCTGGTGCTGGCCGCTCAATACGAAAGCTGGAGCCTGCCACTGGCGGTGATCCTGATCGTACCGATGACCCTGCTGTCGGCCATCACCGGCGTGATTATCTCGGGCGGAGACAACAACATCTTCACCCAGATCGGCTTGATCGTATTGGTGGGACTTGCCTGTAAGAACGCGATTCTGATCGTCGAATTCGCCAAGGACAAACAGGAAGAAGGCCTCGACCCGCTCGCGGCGGTACTGGAAGCCTGCCGTCTGCGTCTGCGGCCGATTCTGATGACCTCCTTCGCGTTCATCATGGGTGTGGTGCCACTGGTGTTCTCCAGCGGTGCCGGTGCCGAGATGCGTCACGCCATGGGTGTGGCGGTGTTCTCCGGGATGCTCGGGGTGACCTTCTTCGGTCTGCTGCTGACGCCAGTGTTCTACGTACTGATCCGTAACTTTGTCGAACGCGGCGAAGCCCGCAAAGCGGCCAAAGCTCTGAAACTGGAGGCGCAACAATGAGTCTGAAAGTCTTCCTGCCGAGTCTGCTGGTGCTGGCCCTCAGCGCCTGCGCTGTCGGCCCCGACTACAAGACCCCAGCCACGGAGGCGGCCAATATCACGGCCGTCACCGACGGCGCCGCCGGGCAAAAGAACTTCGACCGTTCGAAATTCGAAGGCATCTGGTGGCAGCAATTCGACGATCCGACCCTCAATCAGTTGGTGACCCAATCGCTGCAAGGCAACCGTGAACTGCGCGTGGCGTTCGCCCGCTGGAAAGCCGCCCGGGCGATCCGCGACGACGCCAGCAACGATGCGATGCCGACCATCACCAGCCGCGTCAGCAGTGATCTGGCCAAGGGACAAATCCCTGGCCAGACCACCGACCGGGTCAATAGCGAACGCTATGACCTGGGGCTGGACATGGCCTGGGAACTGGATCTGTTCGGGCGTATCCAGCGCAATCTGGAAGCCAGCGACGCCGACCAGCAAGCGGCCGAAGCCGATCTGTACCAACTGCAAGTCACCATGATTGCTGAACTGGTCGACGCTTACGGTCAACTGCGCGGCGCGCAACTGCGCGAAAAGATCGCCGTGGCCAACCTCAACAATCAGGTGGAATCGCGCAAGATCACCATCAGCCTGCGAGACGCCGGTGTCGGTGATCAGCTTGATGTCGAGCGCGCCGATGCGCGTCTGGCCAACGTTGAAGCCACCGTGCCGCAGTTGCAGGCGGAACAGGTTCGGCAGAAAAACCGTATCGCCACCCTGCTCGGTGAGCGTCCGGACAAACTGACTGTCGATCTGAGTCCGAAAGACTTGCCGGCGATTGCCAAAGCCTTGCCGATCGGTGATCCGGGTGAACTGCTGCAGCGTCGTCCGGACATTCTCAGCGCTGAACGCAATCTGGCTTCGGCCACGGCGCGCATCGGTGTCGCGAAAGCCGATCTGTTCCCACGGGTCAGCCTCAGCGGCTTCCTCGGCTGGACGGCCGGGCGTGGTTCGCAAATCGGTTCCTCGGCGGCCAACGCCTGGGCACTCGGCCCGAGCATCACGTGGGCGGCGTTCGACCTTGGCAGCGTACGCGCCCGTTTGCGTGGCGCCGATGCTGAAGCCGAAGGCGCACTGGCGACTTACGAGCAACAAGTGCTGCTGGCACTGGAAGAGTCGGAAAACGCTTTCAGCGATTACGGCAAACGCCAGCAACGCCTGATCTCGCTGATCCGTCAGAGCGAATCGAGCCGCAAGGCTGCCGACCTCGCTGAAATCCGCTATCGCGAAGGCACAACAGACTTCCTCGTGCTGCTCGACGCGCAGCGCGAACGGTTAAACGCCGAAGACAGTCAGGCCCAGGCTGAAGTCGATCTGTATCGCGGCATTGTCGCGATCTACAAGGCCCTTGGCGGCGGCTGGCAACCGGAGACTGTTGCCAGCAAGTAATCGATTGTTAAAGAGCTCCTTTGGTTGGCCGCAACCAACCAAATTTTTTGCCCCGCGTATCATTCGGTCGCGGGGCTTTTTTTTGATTTTTGATCAATGAAATCTTGTGGGAGCGAGCCTGCTCGCGAATGCGGTGTGTCAGGCGATACCATCGGGGCTGATCCAATGCTTTCGCGAGCAGGCTCGCTCCCATGGGGTTAACGGTGTTCTTCAGATCGGGTGTTTTCCAGCACTGTGACGGTGGCTGTGGTGCCCGCTCGCAGGCGGTTTTTACCGGCGTAGTCGCCATCGATATCGATCCGCACCGGCACTCGCTGCGCGAGTTTTACCCAGGTGTAGCTCGGGTTGATGTTGGCCAGTAGCCGACTGCCCGGCGCGTTCTCCCGGTCGGCAATGGCGAAGGCAATGCTTTGCACGGTGCCGCCGAAAGTCTCCCCGCTCATCAATTGCACCCGCACCCGATCGCCCTCGCCGATACGCGGCAGTTTGGTTTCTTCGAAGTAACCACTGATGTAGAACGAGTCACTGTCGACCAGCGCCAACAACGCGCCGCCACTCACCGCGTAGTCACCCTCACGGGTCAGGAGGTTGGTCACGTAACCGCTGACTGGCGACTCGACGCGGGTGCGCTGCAAGTCCAGTTCAGCCTGGGTCAATGCGGCAATCGCCAACTGCACATTGGCCTCGGCAAGACCGAGATTGGCCTGATTGCGCAACACGTCCGCCTGGGCCACGGCCACATCGGTACTGGATTTTTCCCACTCTTCGCCAGAGATCGCGAACCCCTGCTTGAGCGTACGTCGTCGGCGCTCTTCACTCTGCCGCTGCTTGAGCAAGGCTTCACTGGCAACAATGGAGGCTTGAGACTGGCCCAGCGTTGCCTTCGCGACCTCCACCGACCGTCGCGCGTGCTCCACCGCCAGGCTATAGCGCGCCGGATCGATTTCCAGCAGCAGTTGCCCCTTGGCGACATGTTGGTTGTCCTGCACCGCAAGCCTGACAATCCGCCCCGAAACGTCGGCAGACAAGGTCACGACATCCGCCCTCACCCGTGCATCCCGGGTCCACGGCGCACGGGTGTAATGCTCCCAGGCAAACCAGCCGAGTACGATCGCCAGCAGCACCACCGCCAATGTGATCAATCGCGTGAATAGCACTTTCAAGGCATCAGGCTCCCATCAGCAAAATCAGCGTGGCACATACGCAGGCATACAAGGCACCTTCGAACAGCGCCTCATGCCAGACCAGACGCAGCACGCCCAGACGCCGCAATCCCCAGTCCAGCATCATGAATATCGGGATGGCCAACAGTAACGCCTGGGCAATGGGCGGCAGATAGACACCGCCGATTTCGAAATCAATGGGCAAGGGCTGCTTCTCCTTCCGGGACGGTACGCTGAATATCGTCACCGTGGCGCTGCAGAAATGACACGACGATCAACAGGGCCACACGCATACGAAACAGCGACCAGACATGCTCATGGCTGGCGACGTGCAGTTCATCGAGTTCGTCGCCCAATATATGCAGCGTGGTCATCAATGGCGCCAGTTCGACATCCTGCCGCCCGGCGACAAAGCGCCCGGTTTTGCGCACGGCCGATGCCAGACGCTGAGTAACGGCATCTGTCAGCAGCGCATTGTTGTGTGCCTGCTGTCGCAACTGATGCATCGCCACGCCGAGTGCCACGCAAGCCAGACTGATTTCATACAGTTGCTGCATGGGCCGGCTGTTCGCCGCTGGCAGCAGGCCGAGCATGCTGGTCAGGCGATCGACCATACGGCTTTCGAAGGCAAACTGTTGTTCATCGGTCGCGGGGGTTTTGGTCAGCGCATACACCTGCTCGCGCGCTTCGTTATACAGACGGCGAAGGCGCCACGCCGGGCGAAACGGGAAAATCCACGCATAGACAATCAGGGCAAGCATGGCCGCGCTGACGTAGGCGCCGGCGAATTCGAACCATTGAATCGCGGTGTTCTGCCCGGTGCCGACATTTTGCGGGCCGAGCAGCAGGAAACTCGACAATCCCAACCCCATGCCGATCCCCGCTGTTGCCGGACTCGCCAAGCCGACAGCGATCACATACAGCAGCGGTACCAGCAGTAATGCCAACAGCTCGAAATCACTGATCGCCGGTACCAGCATGAATTGATAAAAGGCTGATACCACCAGCGCCAGCCCCAAGCCTCGGGCGTAACTCTGTGCGGCCAGCAGCGGCCGCGGAAACGTCGCCATCAGCGAACAAAGAATGCCCACCAGAATCATCCCGCCTCGTGCGCCATCCCAAGCGGTTTCGATCCAGATCAACCCGGCAACCAGTAATGCGGTAAAGGCGCGGACGGCGTTCATCGAGGCCAGAGTGAAATCCAGGTGCAAGGGGCTGGCCTGACCACGATAAAGGCAACTGGCCTCCCGCCCTTCCTGAATGGCATCGCTCAACTCCAGAATCTGTTCCAGTTGCTGTAACAGCCGCGCCTGTTCCCAACGCAACGCCCATGCCAGCGAACGCAGAGTAGCGCTCATGTCTTCGGTCAGTTGCTCGGCCTTATAGGCCAACACCTCGAACTGTTGCTGCAAAGTGACTATGTGATGGCGTCTATCCGGAGGCAGTGACCGCCCCTGCTCCGCCAATTGGTCGAGAAGTGCCAGTTCATCGGCACGAAGGCGTTGGATATCGAGGGGCAGATCACCCTCCCAGCGCTCGGTCAGCAGTTCGCGCTGATGCCGTAAAGCGGTCAACCGCGAGGTCAGCAGCATCAGTTGATTGCCCAGCAATAGCACCAGGTTATTGGCGCTGCGCAAACGTGGCGCATCGAAATACAAATGGCGACGCAACCCTTCCAGGGCACTGATCTCCCCAAGCAAACGCATTTGTCGGTGTTGAAAATCGGCTTCGCTTTCCTCCGTGCGCAACACTGCCGCGGCATGGCTCGCTGCCAGCTTGATCACCTGATCAACCTTGGCGAAGTAACCTTTGGCCACGGTTTGCGGGCGCGCCGTGAGCAGGCTGACCACACAGACACAGGCCACAGCCAGCAAGGTTTCGGTAACACGGGTAATGGCAAGGAGGAAGGTGCCATCCTGATCAGGAATAGCCAGCAACGCCACTACCACAGCGGTATAACCGCTGAGTACAAACGCCTGGGAACTGGTGTAACGCAGCAACGTGCCGCCCGCGGTACAGAGCGCCAGCCACAGAGCCAGCGTGGTAATGAACGGCAGCGGCGCCTGCGGGAAGACCGCCATGATCAATACTGCAACCGTCGCACCAAGGGTGGTGCCGATCACCTGGCCGAAACTGCGCGCCAGCGCCATGCCCGCCAACGGCTGACTGACAATGACGACCGCCATGATCGACCACTTGGGCTGATCGAGATCGAACAAAAACGCCAGATACAACGTCAACAGACCCGCCGCAATGGTACGCAGGGCAAACAGCAGTACGGCTTGACCTGGATGGATCACAACCTTGAAATAATTGAACAGAGCTTGCATGGCAACACTCAACGAAGCGACTCCTGCAAGCGTAGACACTGCATCGCATGCCTGACGGGTTTCGAAGTCGACAGAACTTGTAGGGCGATTCGCTTGCTCGGTGTTTGACTCAGAGCCCGAGCTGACCGAAGCTTGCCGCTCTGCTCAAGTACGTCTGTTTTCGGAAACCTGCATGCCTCAGTCTCGTCGCTACCTGCTTATCAGTCTTGGCCTTGTTCTCATTGCCGCCGTGGTCTGGCTGTCCGTGCGCAGCACCACTGCGGTGATTCCGGATGCAATCAAACATGGCTACAGCGAAGCGCTGGGCGCCGCCCGTACCGGTGAACCGGGCGCGGCGCGTCAGTTGTATCAGCAACTGGGACGTCCGGATCTTTCGGTCAAGCGGCGTGTCTGGCTGCATGGCGAGTTGCCCAACTACCCAAGCCCACAGGCCCTGAAGCTCGCCGACGCGGATCTCCAGAACGAAGCGCCCGCGGTGCGCCTGGCGGCGATCAAAAGTGTCGTGGGCCTGGTGCCTGGCGGGCAACGCAGCCTGTTGCTGGGGCCGATGCTGGATGACGAGGATCAAACCGTTCGTTTTGCGGCAATCAATGCTCTGCTCGGCCTGTCCCCGGACGAACTGGGTCTGTATTTCGCACCGTTGCAGCAGGCAATCGATGGCTGGGAACAGGCGCTGAAGGATCAACCGGAAAGCGCCGCGTCTTATGCGCAACTGGCGCGCCTCTATATACATAACGCCGAACTCAAGGAAGCGCAGCTGGCGCTGGACAACACACTGCGGCTGGAACCCGGCAACCTGCCGGCATTGGTGATGCAGATCGACGTGCTCGACCGCCAGGGCCAGAGTGACGCCGCCCGCCAACTGCTCGCCCGACAGCTTAAAGCCCAGCCTGACTCCGCCTATCTGCAACATGCCCTCGGCCTGTGGCTGCTGCACCACGGCCAGCGTGAATATGCCTTGCTCGGCCTGTCCAAGGCTGTCGAACTGGAACCCGATAACAAGGACTACCGCTACGACCTTGCAACCACCCTGCACAGTGCGCAGGAGCTGGAAGCGGCGCAGAAACAGTTGCAGGAAATCGTCCAGCGCCACCCTGCCGACCGCAAGGCGCGGGTCTTGCTGATCAATTACTGGAAGGAAAGCGGTCAACTGCAGAACGTACAGATTTTGCTGGCTCAACTGGAGCAGTTGAACCCTGACGATCCGGCGCTGCAGCAAGGTCTCTGATCCTGCGGCAATGGGGTAAATCCTTTCGCGCTGAAGAAAAAGCGGAACTGCCATCATTGCTACGGGTCAAGTAGTTCAGGCCGTTCAATTCAGTCAGCGGTCTCGATTCCCGTAGTCATGAGAGGGCATTTTTTGTCGACATCTAACGAGTTGATCAGTGCGAAAGCCGCCACCGGTATTGTAGGCCTGGATGACATCCTCGCCGGGGGCTTGTCTCGCGGGCATGTCTTTTTGCTGGAGGGTGAACCCGGTACCGGCAAAACCACAGTCGCTTTGCATTTTCTCATGGCCGGCGCCAAAGCCGGCGAGCGCTCGTTGTACATCACGCTCTCGGAAACCGAGCGTGAACTGCGCCAAGGGGCGCTTTCCCATGGTTGGGAGCTGGACGAGAACATCCACATTTTCGAGCTGACACCCCCGGAAAGTCTGCTCAACGCTGAACATCAGCAGAGCCTGCTGTATTCCTCCGACCTGGAGTTGGGTGAGGCGACCAAGCAGATTTTCGAGGTGGTCGAACGCTTCAAGCCGACGCGAGTGGTACTCGACAGCCTGTCGGAGATCCGGTTGCTGGCGCAAAGCTCCTTGCGTTATCGCCGGCAGATTCTGGCGATCAAGCATTATTTCGTGCGTTACGACGCCACCGTGTTGCTGCTTGACGACCTGACCACCGAATCCCTCGACAAGACCGTGCACAGTGTCGCCCATGGGGTGATTCGTCTTGAAGAACTGACGCCTAACTACGGTGCCGAGCGCCGACGTATTCGCGTGATCAAATACCGTGGGCAAAAATACCGCGGCGGTTATCACGACTTCACCATCATGGGTGATGGCGTGCACGTATTCCCGCGCCTGGTAGCGGCGGAGCACCGTGGTGACTATCCGCGCCTGCAATTGACCAGCGGCATCAAAGAGTTGGATGCCTTGCTCGGCGGCGGTATCGAAACCGGCTCCAGCACCCTGATTCTTGGCCCGGCAGGTACGGGCAAATCATTGATATCGATGATTTTCGCCGCCGCTGCTGTGGCTCGCGGGGAAAAAGCCGCGCTGTTCATCTTCGACGAAGAGCTGGAACTGCTGTTCGAGCGCATGAGAAATATCGGCATCGATCTCAAGGCCCTGCGCGCCACCGGTAATCTGCTGATCGAGCAGGTTGACGCCGCCGAGTTGTCACCGGGTGAGTTCTCCCACCGCGTGCGTCGTTGCGTCGACGAGCGCCAGATCAAAACGGTGGTCATTGACAGCATCAACGGCTATCAGGCGGCGATGCCGGAAGAAAACGCTTTGGTGCTGCACATGCACGAGCTGCTGCTGTATCTCAACCGCAAAGGTGCGGCGACGTTCATGACAGTGGCCCAGCACGGTCTGGTTGGCGACATGCAGGCGCCGGTCGACATCACTTATCTGGCTGACACGGTGATTCTGTTGCGCTACTTCGAAGCCATCGGCAAAGTCCGCCGTGCGATATCCATTATCAAGAAACGCACCGGCAGCCATGAATCAACGATTCGTGAATACCGGATCTCGAAACAGGGCATGACCATCGGCGAACCATTGGAAGCCTTTCAAGGCGTGCTTCGCGGGGTGCCCACTTACCTCGGCGCGAGTAATCCACTGTTACAGGAACAAGGCTCGTGACAGTTGCGGTTCCGCTGTCCGAACGGGCGCTGATTCTGGCGCCCATGGGCCGCGACAGTCAGATTGCGCTGATGATTCTCAACGAGGCGGGTTACGGCGGCATGATCACCCCCGATCTCGCCACGCTGTGTACGCAACTGGAACCCGGTGCCGGGCTATTGTTGATTGCGGCAGAAGCATTACGCGGTCCGGAAATGGAGGCGTTGTTGCACTATCTGGAGCAACAACCGGCGTGGTCGGATCTACCGATTGTGCTGCTCACCCATCACGGCGGACAGGAGCAAGGCCCGTCTTCGCACCTCAGCGGCCTGTTGGGCAACGTGACTTTCCTTGAGCGCCCTTTTCACCCGGCCACCTTGGTCAGCCTGGTATCCGCTGCCTTGCGCGGTCGACGACGACAGTATGAAGCCCGCGACCGTCTGATCGATCTCAGTGAAAGTGAACGACGCCTGCAATCGACGCTGGAAACGCTTGAGCAACAGGTCGAGGAACGCACCGCCCAACTGCGGCACAACGAAGAAGCGTTGCGCCAGTCGCAGAAGATGGAAGCGGTCGGTCAGCTCACCGGCGGTATCGCCCACGACTTCAACAACATGCTTACCGGCATCATCGGCAGTCTTGAACTGCTGCGTCGGCGCCTGGCGCGAGGTCGCACCGAAGACCTCGACAGCCTGATCGATCTGGGTGTGACCTCCGCTAATCGTGCCGCCGGCCTGACGCATCGGCTTCTGGCGTTTTCGCGCAGACAATCGCTCGATTCTAAAGCCGTACAGATGAACACCCTGGTGCTGTCGATGAGCGAGCTATTGCAGCGCAGTCTCAACGAAAGCATTCAGCTGGACATGCGTCTTGACGACAAGTTGTGGGTCGCCGAAGCAGATCCCAATCAACTGGAAAGCGCCCTGCTCAACCTGGTGATCAATGCCCGCGACGCCATGCCCGAGGGCGGCAAACTGGTGGTCGAGACCAGTAATCAGGTACTGCACCGTGACTTTACTCAGGCCTACGCCAATCTTGAGCCTGGTGATTACGTGATGTTGAGCGTCACCGACAACGGCAGCGGCATGCCGCAGAGTGTGGTAAGCCGTGCATTCGATCCATTTTTCACCACCAAGCCGATCGGTCAGGGTACCGGTCTGGGCCTGTCGATGATCTACGGTTTCAGCAAGCAGTCGCGTGGGCACGTCTCGATCGACAGCGAAATCGATCAGGGCACGACGGTCAAACTTTACTTGCCGCGGTTCCGTGGCGAAGAACTCGAACTTCCCGTTTCCGATACCGAGCAGGCTCCCCAAGCCATAGATGGCGAGACCGTGCTGATCGTCGAAGACGACCCGGCCGTACGCGTGCTGGTCAGTGCTGTGCTCAGTGAATTGGGTTATGCATTTGTGGAGGCCGGAGACGCCGATAGTGCCCTGCCGATTCTCAACTCAGCGCAACGCATTGATCTGCTGATCAGCGACGTCGGTCTGCCGGGCATGAATGGTCGCCAACTTGCGGAAGTTGGTCGGCAATACCGGCCGGGTTTGAAGGTGTTGTTCATCACCGGCTACGCCGAACATGCGGCCGTGCGTGGCGGATTCCTCGACTCAGGAATGCAGATGATCACCAAGCCATTCACTTTCGACCTATTGACCGCCAAGGTGCGGGAGATGATCAAAAGCTGAAACCGCTGAAACACTGAAACTGTAGGAGCTGCCGAAGGCTGCGATCTTTTGATCTTGTTCTTGATCATCAACATCAAAAGATCGCAGCCTTCGGCAGCTCCTACAGGGCTTTACGCGAGCAACTCCTGAATCTTTTCCTGCAAGACATCCAGATCGAACGGTTTCTCCAGAATCGGCGCCTTGCGCGTAATCGGGCTGCCGGTCTCGCGGATTTCCTGCGGGTAACCGCTGATGAAAATCACCTTCAGATCAGGACGCAGCTTTACCGCAGGTTCAGCAATCTGCACGCCGGAAATACCGCCAGGCAGGCGAAAGTCGGTGATCAACATGTCCAGATGTGGCTTGCTCGCGAGAATTTCGAAGGCCTGCTCGCCGTTTTCGGCCTGCAGCACGCGATAGCCCTGGCCCGACAGGTAATCTGTCAGAACCATCAAGATAACCGGTTCGTCCTCGACGACGAGTACTACATCTTGCGCATCTACACTCATGGGAAGCCTTTGTTCGGTCAATAGCTGCTGATACGACCGTGTGGTCACTCAGAGGTTGCGTCGGATGTGCCGTTTTCCTCGACCGGCAGACAAACGCGAAACAGGGCGCCCTCGTTGATTTGACTCTCGACGACGATGGAACCGCCATGGGCGGTGACGATCTGCTCGGAAATGAACAGACCCAGTCCGAGGCCGGCCACTACCGTCTTGGCGGAGACCCGTTCGAACTGTTGGAAAATGCGCTTCTGGTTCTCTTCGCTGATGCCGATTCCGTGGTCCTGAACCTCGACCCGTGCCTGATTGCCCTGACGGTAGACGCGCACCTGAATCGGGCTTCTGCCACCGTAACGCAAGGCATTGGTCAACAGATTGGAAATGACCTGCTCGATGCGGAACTCATCCCAGCAACCCTCCACCGGATGCTCCGCTTCGAAGGAAACGGTGGTTTCCGCTGCCTCAATCTGCTGCGCGAAGTTCTGCAGCAGATTGCTGACCAACTGCACCAGATCAAAACGACTTGGACGGATCGACAGCTTGCCGGTGCGGATCCGCGACACGTCGAGCATGTCCTCTATCAGCCGGATCAGGCTTTTGATCTGTCGCTCATCGCGATCGACCATGGCGTGCATCTTGTCGAGGGTAAACGCTGCGGCGTTGTCCCGCGCCAGGTGCATCTTGCGCAATTGGGTTTCAAGTATCAGGCCGTTGAGCGGCGTGCGCACTTCGTGAGCGACGATTGACATGAAGTCATCGCGCATCCGCACCGCTTGCTCAAGTTCAAGCTGGGTGCTCTGCAACCGTTGCAGCAGTGCCTCCTGCTCGCGCCGGGCCTGCTCCAGGGCTTCGACCTGTTGCTTCATGGCTTTGCTCTGGCGGTACAGGTCGACAAACACATTGACCTTGCTTTTTACCGCGTGGATATCCAGCGGCTTGTGCAGGAAGTCCACCGCGCCGCTTTCGTAGCCTTTGAACGCGTAGTTCAGTTCACGGCCGGCGGCGCTGACGAAAATGATCGGGATGTTCTTGGTTTTCTCGGTACCGCGCATCAACTCCGCCAGTTCGAAGCCGTTCATGCCGGGCATCTGCACGTCGAGAATGGCCATGGCGAACTCGTGTTGCAGCAGCAGCGACAGTGCTTCGTCCGCCGACAGCGCTTTGTAAACAGTGCGGTCTTCGCGTTTGATCAGGGCTTCGAGAGCCAACAGGTTCTCGGGCAGATCGTCGACGATCAGCAGTTTTGCCTGGATATTACTCAGCATGCGATTCGTTCCAGCTCGACTAGCAGACGGCCGATGCCGTGAATGGGTAAGACATGATCCGGCGGCTGAATTTTCAGCGCGGCCAGAGGCATGGTGGCGACCTGAGCGTCTTCGGGGTCTTGCACGATGGTCAGCCCGCCATGGCGTTTGACCTGAGCAAGACCGCGCGCACCATCGTGATTGGCGCCCGTCAGCAACACAGCCGCCAGCCTGGTTCCGTAGACATCGGCGGCGGATTCGAAGAGGTAATCGATCGATGGCCGGGAATGATGAAGGCGGTCCTCAAGGCTCAAGGACAGACTGCGATCCTGTTCCACGGACAGGTGATAACCGGGGGTGGCGAAATACACCGTACCGGCCTCGATGTCCTGTTTGTCCGTCGCCTCTTGCACCGGCAGCAGCAGACGCCGGGCAAACACCTCGGCCAATTGGCTGCGGCGCTCTTCAGGCAAGTGCAGCACGATGATGATCGGCAACACAAACCCCTTGCGCAAAGGGCCAAGCAGATTCATCAATGCTTCGACACCACCTGCCGAAGCACCGACCACAATAGCCTCGATTCGAGGCAGCTCCGTGGTGTCGTTCATGATTTGCGGTAGATCCGTTCTTGTTTCACCAAGGGCTCGAACTGGTTGGCGTAGCTGGAAAAATCCAGCGTCTCTTTGCTGCCGAGCACCAGAAAACCGCGATGGCAAAGCGATTCATGGAACAGCCCGAACGCCCGATCCTGAAGTTTCTTGTTGAAGTAGATCAACACGTTGCGGCAAGAAATCAATTGGGTTTCCGAGAACACACTGTCGGTAGCCAGGCTGTGATCAGCGAACGTCACGTTTTCGCACAGGCTCTTGTCGAAAATCGCGTAACCATAAGCGGCGGTGTAGTAGTCGGCAAATGAACACTGCCCCCCGGCCTGCTGGTAGTTGGCGGTATAGGCACGGACGTTCTCCATCGAGAAAATCCCTTGCTTGGCCTTGTCCAGCGAGCGCGGATTGATGTCCGTAGCGTAAATGATCGTGCGATCAAGCAGGCCTTCTTCGCGCAGCAGAATCGCCATCGAATAGACCTCCTCGCCGGTGCTGCATCCGGCGATCCAGATTTTGATCGACGGATAGGTCCTGAGCAGCGGCACCACTTCCTTGCGAATCGCCAGAAAGTGCGACGGGTCGCGAAACATCTCGCTGACGGGAATCGTCAACAATTGCAGCAATTGCATGAACGCGGTCGGGTCGTGCAGGACTTTTTCCTGCAACGCCGAAATGGTCGCGCACTCGAACTGGCTCAACGCGTGTTGCACCCGGCGCTTGATCGAAGCGCCTGAGTAATCGCGAAAATCGTAGCTGTACTTGAGGTAGATTGCCTCGATCAACAGCCGCAATTCGATTTCACTGTTTCGTTCCACGGAGTGACTACGTTCCACTAAATGCGTTCCATCTTCGGTAACCACACGCGAATCAGCGAGAACAGGCGATCCAGGTCGATGGGCTTGGCCAGGTAATCATTGGCGCCCGCCTGCAGGCAGCGCTCCTGATCGTCCTTCATGGCCTTGGCCGTCACCGCGATGATCGGCAGTTTGCGCCAGCGCGGATCCTTGCGGATTTCAATGGTGGCTTCGAAACCGTCCATTTCCGGCATCATCACGTCCATCAACACCAGATCGATGTCCTCGACTTCATTGAGTCTTTCAATCGCCTCACGCCCGTTCCGGCCGATGACCACAACTGCACCTTTGGTCTCCAGGGCGCTGGTGAGGGCGAAAATGTTACGCACATCGTCGTCCACCAGCAGCACTTTGCGACCCTCGAAGACCTTGTCGCGGCTGCGCGCGGTCTTGAGCATCTTCTGCCGTTCATGGGACAACTGCGATTCGACTTTGTGCAAAAAGAGTGTGACCTCATCGAGCAGACGCTCCGGCGACCGTGCGCCCTTGATGATGATCGAACGCGAGTATTTGCGCAGGTCTGCCTCTTCATCGCGCGTCAGGTTACGACCGGTATAGACGATGACTGGCGGGAACGAGCAGATGTCTTCGGTGGACATGCGCTTGAGCAATTCATTGCCAAGCATGTCCGGCAGCTTCAGGTCGATGACCATGCAGTCGAAAATCGTCGTGCGCAGCAAATTCAGGGCGTCTTGCGCCAGGCCCACGGCGGTGATCTCGATGTCTTCGTCACCGATCAGCCGGGCGATGCTCTCGCGCTGCAGATCGTCGTCCTCGACCAACAACACTCGCTTGACCTTCTGGGTCAGTTTGGCTTCCAGACGGGCAAACACATCCTTGAGTTCCTCGCGGGTAGTCGGTTTGACCGCATAGCCAATGGCCCCCATGTGCATCGCCGCTTCGACGCGGTCCTCAACCGAAATCACATGCACAGGGATGTGGCGGGTTTCGGCGTGTTCCTTCAAGCGTTGCAACACGGTCAGACCGGAGTGATCCGGCAGGCGCATGTCGAGCAGGATCGCGTCCGGCACGTACTCGCGAGCCAGGTCGTAACCTTCATCGGCACCATGGGCAACCAGACACTGATAACCGAGTTCATGCGCCAGATCGTAGAGGATGTGCGCAAAGTTAGGCTCGTCCTCCACCACCAGGATGCAGCGAGTGGCGAAGGGAGCCTTGTCACGGTCATCGGCGAAACGCGGAATGTGCACCGGCGCCAACGGCGAAACCGAAACAGCAGGTGCAAGGGGCGCGGTCACCGCTGGTGCTGGCGGGCTGAAGGTCAACGGTGCGCTCGATACATCGCTGAGCTCGTTGTACTGCTGCGGCAGCACCAGCGTGAACACACTGCCCTGCCCCGGTACACTGCTGACGCTGATGGAACCGCCCAGCAAGGTCGCCAGATCCCTGGAGATCGACAGGCCGAGCCCGGTGCCGCCGTACTTGCGGTTGGTGGTGCCGTCAGCCTGGCGGAACGCTTCGAAGATGCTTTCCTGTTGATCGGCGGCAATGCCGATACCCGAATCGCGCACGATGAACGCGATGCGATCGTTGGGCTGACCGCTGATCGTCAGGCTGACCGCGCCTTGTTCGGTGAACTTGAGGGCGTTGGACAGCAAGTTCTTGATCACCTGTTCCAGGCGCTGGCGGTCGGTGAACAGCGTAGTCGGCGCGTCCGGTTGCAATGCGACGGTGAATGTCAGGCGTTTGTCCGCCGCCAGCGGTTCGAACACGCTGCGCAGGCCATCGGCCAGACGCGCGACGCTGGTGGTTTCCGGAATCACTTCAAGCTTGCCGGCCTCGACCTTGGAGATATCGAGGATGTCGTTGATCAAGTTGAGCAGATCGTTGCCGGCAGAGTAGATCGACTCGGCGAACTTGACCTGTTCGGCGCTGAGATTGTCCTGCGGGTTTTCCGCCAGCAACTTGGCCAGAATCAGCGAGCTGTTCAGCGGCGTGCGCAGTTCGTGGGACATGTTGGCGAGGAATTCGGACTTGTACTTGCTTGAGCGCTGCAGCTCTTCGGCGCGCTCTTCGAGCTGCACCTGAGCCTGATTCAGTTCGGTGTTTTTCAGGTCCATGGCGTCGCGTTGCTCGGCCAGGGTCTGCGCCTGCTCGGCCAGCTGCTCGTTGGTCTGCTCCAGTTCGACTTGCTGGGTCTCCAGATGCGCCTGGGACTCCTTGAGAATCCGCGATTGTTCTTCCAGCTCTTCGTTGGCGGTTTTCAGCTCTTCCTGCTGCACCTGCAACTCTTCGTTGAGCTGCTGGGTTTCGGCCAACACTTCCTGCAAGCGCTGACGATAGCGTGCAGCTTCAATGGAGGTACCAATGTTGCCGGCAATCAACTCCAGCAGTTCGATATCGCGATCATTGAGCGGCCGCAGGAAACCCAATTCGATCACGCCGTTGACCCGATCATCATCGCTGGTGGGCACCACCAGCACACTGTGCGGCAAGCCTTCACCCAGCCCGGAGCTGACTTTGAAGTAGTCGGACGGCACCGAATCGAGACGAATCAGCCGCGCCTGCTGCGCCACTTGGCCGACGATGCCCTCGCCGCTGTAGATCGACTGTTCCTGCTCTTCCTGCTCACGGGAGAAGCCATAAGTCGCCACACGCTTGAGGCCGCCGTGCTCTTCACGCACATACAGCGCGGCTACGGCGGTGCCGAGGTATTGCGCACAGAATTGCAGAATATTGCGCCCCAACAGATTCAGCGTCAGTTGTCCCAGCACCTGTTCGGCCAGTTCGGTCTGACCATTGCGCAACCACGCCTGCTGTTCCAGACGCACGGCACTGGCTTGCTGTGCGGCCAGATTGGCACCGTAGTTGGTCGACAGATTGACCAGATCACGTCGGCCAATATAAGCCAGCAAACCACTGATACCGGCAATGAACAGCAGGTACAGGCTGATGCTCCAGATTGTGGTGCGGCGCACCTCTTCATTGCGCGTCGTGCGCAAGACCTGTTCGGTCTCGATAACGTCTTCGAATTGCTTGCGGATTTCGTCCGTCAGGCGCTTGCCACGCCCGGCCTTGACCGCGCCCCGGTAATCGCCGCTGGAGCGCTGCAGATCGATCATCGATTGCGCGTAATTGGCCCACTCGGTCTGCAACGCCTGGAGGCGGCGCAGACGATCGGTTTGCACCGGATTGTCGGCAGTCAGTTCGAGCAAGGTATTGAGCGCCACGGTGATACGCGGCTTGGCCGTCTCGTAAGGGTCGAGGAAGTGCTCGTCGCCGCTGAGCAGAAAACCACGCATGCCGGTTTCCAGGTCCACAGTGAGCTTCACCGCTTCATTGGCGTTATTGATCACTCGGTCGGTGTGCTCCACCCACTGGATAACCGACAGCAGATAAGTGATCAGCGACACGAAGAACACGGCACTGAGTAGACCGACGCCCAATGGCAGACTGATGTTGCGACTCAGGAGTTTGCGAAACCGTTGCTCATCAACCGTAGACGGAGAGGACATGGGGCAGCCTTGTCGAACTGTTGAAAACCCGAGAGTTTGCCCCAAAACGGTGGTATGGATCCATTTTTCTCACAGCTTTGGCAGCAAATTCCTACATTTGCTCGCGTCTAGAGCCACGCCAACAGTTATCCTTGCCTGTCCATTTGCAGTGAATGTTTTTTGTATCAAACCGGGAACTTATGGCCATGCGCCACTTACTCATGCATGAGCCCGGCAGATTCGACCGGCCGATACCCCTGAATTTCTATCTTTGAGAGCCTCTATTATGTCCACCCCAGCGTCCATCATCCTTGTAGTAGAAGACGATGCCATTGTGCGCATGCTGATCGTCGATGTGCTGGAGGAGTTGGAGTACAAGGTGCTGGAGGCTGACGGCAGCGAACAGGCGCTGGAGTTTCTCAATGACAAGAACCAGAACATTGATTTGATGATGACCGATGTAGGTTTGCCGGGTATGGATGGTCGTGAGTTGGCGACTCAGGCACGCATCGTGCGCCCCGCCCTGCCAATCCTGTTTGCCAGTGGTTACGCTGAAAGTATCGAAGTGCCCGAAGGCATGCAGGTCATCGGCAAACCCTTTTCGATCGATCAATTGCGCGACAAAGTAAAAAGCATCACTCAATAAACAAGTCAACGGACCGCCCCTTTCAAACAACTTCAAGGGGCAGTCCGGCCTCATATTTTCGCGAATAAAATACAAGCTGGCGAGCTGTTGAAAAACACACTCACATAATGCTTCTTGATAAACGCAGCCCAACAAAAGAGGATCACTCAAACATACAAACCAAAATAAACGAATTTATTATGACCCTAAAACTTTCAAACTCCCTGAATCAACGTTACTTATCCCGACCTGCCCCTTCTTCTAACCGTCACCGTGAATACGTTGCAAGCGATAACCGTGAACGAGAGGAAGTGATATATAAACTCAAGCAGCGCTCAGCACATCTTGCTCCTGCGCAAAGAATTTCACTGGAAGGCGCAAAACTTTCTGTGGAGTCGGGATCGTCACTTGAAGACGCCCTGCTTCCCGGCAGACAGCTATTGCAACTGATGTCCGAACAAGACTCCTTCAAAAGACTACTGGGCACGCTAAGACTTTCCGAGCACTCAGACTTTGAAGTGACCGCTGAAGGCGAAATAAATGCAAAGCACTCCGGTGCGATCGTGAGTTTTGCAAACGCCTTCAAACTTTCCCCTGATCTGAAAGATGATCTGCAGACACTGGTTGAAATGGCCCATTTGACCGGTGGCAAAATTTCCACCGCAGACGAAGTTGATTTAGCACAATGGCTGGCTTTCCACGGTTACTTGACCCCTCGCCATGCCGCCGACGTTTACCGGTTACTGGCATTCATGCAAGCTGCCCCTCCTGCAAGCCCAGAGTTGAGTAACTATTGGGAAATGATAAAGACTGGAGAAGGCAACTCGGCGACGCTTACTGCAACTGAGCGCAGTGAGTTCCGCAAACTCATCACCAGTTACATCAAGGATCAATCGTTACTGGAGCATTTGTCGGAGAGCATTTTTGGCGGACGAACTGCGCCCTTCACACGTGCCGAGGCTGAGGACATTATCAAGGCACTTGTTTCCAGCCCCATCGCTGCTGACTGGGCCGACGCTTACGTACGGGATCTTGACTGGTACGGCGCGCGCGACAACCAACCGCAATCGGAAACGTCGCGCAAGCAGATTGTCCTGACTTCGCTGCTGCTCAATCTTCATCCTCAAGTCGGAGAAGATGTACCGCGAAATCATGTTGCCGGTTTCGATTTGTATGCTGCCAAGCATATGGAAAAGTCCTTCGCCGAGATTCAAACCGATTTCGAGAATCACCTGATCGAGCACCACAGGGTGAGTAAAAAGAATGCAGCATTGGCCGCTCACTTGCTGCTGGCGGAGCCTGCGCCGGAATTTCTGGTCAAAGGTCTACCTGCCACCCTGCTAGTGGGAACGCCGCAATGCGTGGAATTTTGCCGAATCGTGGCGGTGCAAGAAATCATAGCGCCAGGCTCGACTCGATCCATGACTTACGCGCAATTGCAGCAACTTTCGACACTGGAACCAGTGACCGAATCGCGCAAGATGCTCGACGCTTTGGCCGCCGTGGATCCTGTGATTGATTGGGCAGTGCTCAACAAAATCGTCACGCCTGATGACGTCGAAAAATCAGTCACTGACTCACTGAAAGTCGCCACGGACGCCTACGCCCGACACGCGAGGACGCTTGCCGAAAACGCTGAAACACTGACGCGTCAACTGCCAACCCGCAAAAGCGTGGCACTGGATATCCTCAAGCAGGTCGCCAAGGGTTGCACTTACCTTGAAAGCGACGTCCTTCAGCAAACGCGCAATCGACCGCTGGAAGACGCTTACATTTCGCTAAAAATGTCACCTGTCGAGTTGCATATGTCCAACGACTTGGCGACCGGCAATTGGGATTTGAAAAAAGGGGAAAGCATCTATACAGCGTTCCCCAACATGCGCGGTAATCTGGTTTCTCCCGACGATGAGTTCTACCGTCAGTTCAATCGGGCCTATCTGGCGTATGCGCAAGCGATGAATACGCATTTGAAGCAAGCATTTACTTCAATGCCATTGCTCGACCGGATTCGATTGCTCAAGGGCAAGGTGACGATGTTCACCGTCAGGCCCTCGGTCGCCAGACTCCAATCGATTACCGGTATCTCGGCCAATCCTATCGCGACGACCCTTGACGCCATTCTGAAAACGACTGAGCGCAAACCGACGGAAAGTCATAAAGAAATAGATGAAGCAAAGGGTCGCTACGGCGTAGTGGTCTGCTGCGAGTTCGAAGGCCGGGTGACCTGTTACGAATTATTCACGCTGCACGGCGTCTGTCGCGAAAACACCGAGTTGGCCAAGCTTGTGCAAAGGGAAAATCTGTTGAGCGCTCCCGCTCGCAGCAATGAGACGAATTACTCTGCGCCTGCGAAAGTTCATCAACTGCCGATGAACATCGAGTGTTATACCCATGGTGTAACGCCCGGTCTCGTGGACGTCAGTTCGGGGGTGATCGACAAAGTTGCCGAGTTGTCAGCCGTCGCGCCACTGTCGCCAATAAATGGGTACTACCAGAGCTTCTACTCGACAGAGTTCGACCGTCTGGTGAACTTCGTACTCAAGCACAGACCCGTCGCGACTTACGATGAGTTGGTCAAAGAGTGCTGGGGCCAGACCCGGCTTGAAGCATTGCGTGCAAAACGGGAAAAGGACCTGGACACGTTTCTCAACTTTGTCGTGCCCTTCAAGTCATGCATCGAAGATCTCGGTTCAGACGACATCGAGCGACAATTGGACGGAGCCAAGGCGTGCACCCTGGAAGCCGCGATGACCATTCTGTTAGTGGTCGGAGCCATCGCAAAGATTGCCAGCCTGGCCGCCACGAGCATGAGTATCGCCACCAAGGCCAGCAAGATAGCTTCGACAGGCGCTGGATTGATCAGCAACTTGCTCAATCCGCTGGATGGCGCAACCGATTTGCTTGTGAATGGTGCCAAACTTTTGCGTAAAGGCTGGCACAGCAGTGTGGCTGCCCTCGAAAGCGCCATTTACGATGCGCGCAAATGGTCGGGAAAGACGCCCTATCACGCACTTTCGAAGGCTGTCGATCCAGACACTATCCGCCTGGGCATCCGACAAACTGCGCAAGAATCCGCAGACGTGTTCCAGGTTTGGGGCATACGCCACAGTGATGAATGGTACGCGTTGAACCGTTTGGGCGAACCATGGGGAGCCAAAATGGACAGTCTGAATTACAAGTTCAAACTGCCTTCCCTACCTTGGCGCAAGCTCATGCCAAAAAGTTACACCAAACGCTATTTGAAAAAAGCAATCCCCGCCGCCAAAACCAAACTCAACAATGCCATCGCCTTGTTGGGCGACTCGGAATGGGAATTCGAAGTTCGCAAGATTCTTACTTATGTGTTTGGTACTGGGTCTGACGAAGCCGTAAAGCACATAGGGTCGAGACTGCAGGCAATGCGCAAGGATCTGGATGCTTTCACGCTCGCAAACGTATCATTCAAAAGAACCAATGTGCCTGCGGTGGCAGCCTTGAATGTGCCCGATTACAAACAATGGAAAAAGGCAGTCGTCAAGGGCACCGTACATCAGGAATCAATCAAAAGGTTCATCAAGATTTTTCCGGAACATCTGGATGATCTATATCGCACATCCAAATACGACGAAACCCGGATAGCGGATGTTCTGATCCATGAGATGTCCCATGGCGCACCCGGCACACTCGATCTGTATTACGGAAAGCCCCTGGAATACGCGCAAACCGATGTGGCTTCTCTGATTGATCTCGCACGAAACCCGCGCATGGTCGATCCGACGTTCTCCAATCCTTACAGAACAGTGAGCACGGACAGCTTCACCCATCTGCATCAGTTTGATTCCATTCGTCCGAGTCTTCCGACTTTGATTCAGAAGCACCCGGCTCTGTACAACGCAGACTCTTACGAAATAGCGGTTTCTTTGATTGATCAAATCAAATCCGATCCAGCTGGATTTGGCATAAACATCTCGACCCTCGACTCAGCGCTGAAAAATTCCGCAGCCGAACCATTCCTCGGCACTCTGGGCCTCAACCTGGGCAAAGCGTAGGTCTTACCTGTATTTCCGCCACCGGGCCTGATTGATAACCGGGTGCAAGCAACCACCACTGTGGTTTAATTGCGCCCTTTTTTCGCCCACGCTTTGCTGCATAGGATCACTGCTAATGACTCAGCCCGTTACCAAAGTCCTGGTCATCGGATATGTCTGGCCCGAACCGCGCTCGTCCGCCGCCAGTGGCCACGTCATGCAGATCCTCGAAACGTTTTTGCAACAGGGTTGGGACATCACCTTCAGCAGTCCCGCCGGCCCCGGCGAACATAAGGCAGATCTATCTGCGTTGGGTATTCGCGAAGTATCCATTGAACTCAACAACAGCAGTTTCGACGTATTCATCAGTGAACTGGCGCCGGATATTGTGCTGTTCGACCAGTTCATGATGGAGGAGCAGTTCGGCTGGCGGGTTGAAAAGCACTGCCCCGAGGCCCTGCGTGTGCTGGAAACCTCCGACCTGCAGAGCCTGCGACATGCCCGCCATCAGCGGCTCAAGGACCGCCTGAAAGCCAACAGCGATCAGGACGACTTCAGCGAGCTGTTTGCGCCGGCATTGCGCGAAGAGTTTGAGTTGATGGCCGATACTGATCTGGCCAAACGGGAAATCGCGGCGCTGTACCGCTGCGATCTGAACCTGATGATTTCCGAAGTGGAAATTGACTTGCTGGTCGAACAATTCGGCTTGCCACGTCAATTGTTGCATTGGTGCCCACTGATGATTGACCTGCCAGGTGCCCCCCCTGCGGCCTTCACCGATCGAGCGCACTTTGTAAGCATCGGCAACTTCCGGCACGCGCCCAACTGGGATGCGGTGCTCTGGATGAAATCCATCGTCTGGCCACTTATACGTCAGCAATTGCCGCAAGCGCAGTTGCACATCTATGGCGCATACACACCGCCCAAGGCCACGGCGTTGCATAATGCTGCGCAGGGCTTTCATGTGATGAACTGGGCCGAAGACGCGTTGCAGGTCATGTCCGCCGCACGGGTTTGCCTGGCCCCGCTGCGCTTCGGCGCCGGTATAAAGGGCAAACTGGTTGACGCCATGCTGTGCGGCACACCGAGTGTCACCACCCCCATTGGAGCGGAGGGCATGCATGCCGGTCAGCCGTGGCCCGGTGCCGTTGCGCTTTCGGCGACCGAGTTGGCCAACCAGGCCGTTCGCCTCTATCAGGATGAAACGCAGTGGCAGGCGAGCCAATTGGCGGCAAACACCTTGCTCGGCGAGCGCTACCAACGGGCAGTGCATGGTCAGGCGCTGATCGAAAAGCTGCGTGATTGCCAACTGAACTTGCCGACACTCAGAGCCAATAACTTTATCGGCAGCATGTTGCGGCATCATGCGCACAAAAGTACTCAATATATGGCGCAATGGATTGAAGCAAAAAACCGCAATACTTCGCCAACGTGACGATCAGTAACCGGTCGTGACGACACACACTGCATAACTACCGATATTGGCCAAACAAATATCAAGCGCTATAACCATCCGCTCTCGCATCAATAATGACTTTCATTACTCACTTGTGCCGGATGGATAACATGACGCAACTCAACAGACAAATACTGCCTCTTTACGAGTGGATGAATGCAGCCCCGGAAATCGACACACTTTCACTCAATGAGCTGACATTGCCAGGCACCCATAACGCCGGTTGCGACCTGGAAGCCGACTATTCCAATGTATTCACGCGTAACTGGTTCGCCTGCCAGGACGTATCCTTTTACAGTCAGCTCAACCGCGGTGCCCGGGCGCTTGATGTGCGCCTGGTTTACAACCCCCATGCGAACGGGCTTGAAAAGTTCCGGTTTGTACACGACAAGACCTGGTCTTCGCGCACGCTGGCCGACCTTATTCGTGACATTAAAGCGTTTCTCGAGAGAAGTTTTAATGAGTTCATCATTTTGGACTTTCACAAAATCGAACACGGCGCTGAACCCTTCGATTTCAAATACTTCAATGAGGTAATGAAGGTGCAACTGGGTGAGCACATCATCCCCACCGGCAACAGACACCTGACACTTGGTCAATTAAAGGACGTCAGCCGACTTCAGCGTGTGCTGGTCACCGGACCTGCCAACCGCCACCTGGACCGAACCGTCTTCGGTGCGCAAATAACCCATCAATGGGCCGGCAGTGACTTTCTGAAAGTTGTCGGAGATACCCTGGAGCAGATAGCTCAACCCCAACACACGCGCCTGCAGGCGTTCATTGCCAGAGTGTTGGCTGAGCCTCCTGAGAAGTCGGCACCCTGGTCGCTGTCGGCAGCCATCTATGACGCTGGCGGGCCTGTCAGAATGCTTGATCAGCTCGACACGTGGTTCGATCCAGACAACAGTGACTGGGCAGAAAAATGCAGCATTATCAACTTCGATTTCATAAAAAACTCAAAACTCGTTTATTTCTGCTATCAGGCGAATATCAAGAAGGCCTTTGAAAAATCCCGAGGGCATTCTTCCTATATCCTCCGCCATTCAAACAGCTGATAAACAGTAAACCAAGCGAATCATGTTCGCCAAGTAACATACAAAAAACACTTGGCGGCATTACCTAGCGCACGCCCGCATCCACCGATACACGAATTGCATTAAACAAAGCATTGGCCAAACAAGCCCCAGACACTATAAACATCCTGCGCGCACAACTTCTATAACTTTACGCAGGACAATGAAATGCTTAACACCAAACTCGAAAACATTCCACTTAATCAATGGATGTCCGCCATCCCGCAACTTGATAACTTGTCCCTTTTTGAACTGACACTGCCTGGAACGCATAATGCGGGCTGTGACTGGAAAGCCTCGTACGCATTGCTTCCAGGCAAAAACCTCATCGCCTGCCAGGATGATTCTTTCTACGCGCAACTCAACCTCGGTGCCCGAGCACTGGATGTTCGCCTGGAGTATCACGACAAAGCCAAAGGTTTCAGTCAGTTCCGTTTTCAGCACAACGGGTATCTTACTTCGCGAACCCTTGAAGATCTTGTTCGCGATGTCAACAGATTCCTCTCGGAAAGACCGGATGAATTCATTATCCTCGACTTTCATGAACTGAAAAAAGGTGACAGTGAGTTCAACTTCATCAAGTTCAGGGATTTGATGCTGCAACATCTTGGTGAACGGATGATTCCCAGCCATAACGTGTACCGCTCACTTGGCCAGCTCAAACAATCAAGTGCTCTGCAAAGAGTCCTGGTTACAGCGTCGATGCCGTGGAACGCAAACGACAATCGGTTTTACTCACCAATCAACCACAAATGGATCGGCCAAAGCCTTGTCAGCACCACTGACCTGCACCAATTCATTACAAAGGTAATGGCCGAGCCCAGGAGCAGGCAACACCTCTGGTCGCTCTCTGCTACGTGTTTTACGTTTCCCGGCGGGCCAAAGCGAATTCTTAATGATCTGGACACCTGGTTCTCCCCGGACAGGACAGGCTGGGCGAAGCTGTGCAACATCATCAATTTCGATTTTATTAAAGACTCGAAAATTGTCTTTTATTGCTGTCTGGCCAATCTTGAGAAAGCTAACGAGAAGGCGCAGTAACGCTGCGCGTGCAGTCTGATTGAGTCAGCTCCATGGAATGCCCTCGCAACGAACTGGCGCACGCCACGGCAAACGAGGCATGATCGGCGGGCGATAACAAAAAAGCTGCCCGCCATGACCCGAACCGCCCGCGTGACCGACCCTTCATACGAGTTGATGGATGACCATAACGGGTTGTCCATCATCTACCGCCAGCACGGCTTCCCCTGCCCGCTGGTACGTTGGCATTTCCACAAGGAATACGAACTGCATCTGATCGTCGCCAGCGCCGGAAAGGTGTTCATCGGCGACTACATCGGCAACTTTTATCCCGAAACCCTGTTTCTCACCGGGCCCAATCTGCCGCACAACTGGATCAGCCAGGTAGCTGAAGACGAAGTGGTTGAAAAGCGCGACATGCTGGTCAACTTCACCGATGAATTGTTCGAAGACGGCCATCAGGTTTTCGCCGAACTCAAATCCCTTGCACCGCTGCTGGAACGTGCGCAGTACGGTATCGAATTCCGCTGCAAGCACACGATTCGCCAGGCCATGACGCTGATGCAGCGCATTGCCGATTCCAGAGGCATTACCCGCCTCGGCCACTTCTTTATCCTGATGGAATTGCTCGCTGCGAGTGACGACTATCAATTGCTCTCGGGCGCCACTAACACGCAACTGGCCGATGAACACAATATCGACCGCACCAACCGCGCCGTGGACTACATCTTTGCGCACTACGCCCGGGATATTTCACTGGAGGAAGTCGCGGAACATCTGGGTATGACACCCACTTATTTCAGCCGAGTGTTCAAACAGGCCACTGGGCGCAACTTCATCGAGTTCGTCAATCGCCTGCGCATCAGCAAATCCTGTGAACTGCTGGCTGACGGCGATAAACCGGTGACCGATGTGTGTTTCGAATCCGGCTTCAACAACATTTCCAACTTCAATCGGCGCTTTCAGCAGCTCAAGGGCATGACGCCGTCGCATTATCGACGGCTCGCGGTGCAGCGCCTGACCGAACAGAACCACCACTGACAACGCAATTCCACTGTAGGACTGAGCCTGCTCGCGATAGCGGTGTGACAGCTTGCAGAAATGTTGGCTGACATTCCGCTATCGCGAGCAGGCTCACTCCTACAAGGGGCTGTGTCGACATCAGAAACCTGTACGCATTCGATAGCACCTCGGCGTTGAAACGCCCTTCCCTGCGTTTAGTCAGCAAAAGCCCAGTGCAAAAAAGTATCGATAAAAGTGCTAGGGATGATTTGTCAGCCCTGCGATTGAAGGCTGTAATCAGTGCACATTCTTCCTGTCGTCGGAAGACACAAAAACAATAACTGTCCTTCTGCCTCCCACCGGACGCAGAAAAGGAGTGCACGATGCAACCCACTGCAAAAGCTCTGCTTGCCCTCACCTGCATGACCCTCAGCAGCGTCAGCCTTGGCGCCCAGACCCTGACCATCGCCACCGTCAACAACAGCGACATGATCCGCATGCAAAAGCTCTCGAAAACCTTCGAGGCCGAGCATCCGGACATCAAACTCAATTGGGTGGTGCTCGAAGAAAACGTTCTGCGCCAACGCCTGACCACCGACATCGCCACTCAGGGCGGTCAGTTCGACGTGTTGACCATCGGCATGTACGAAGCGGCACTGTGGGGCGCAAAGGGTTGGCTCGAACCGATGAAGGATCTGCCGGCCAGTTACGCCCTCGACGATGTGTTCCCGTCGGTGCGTGAAGGCCTGTCGGTCAAGGGTTCGCTGTACGCCCTGCCGTTTTACGCGGAAAGCTCGATCACCTATTACCGCACCGACCTGTTCAAGGATGCCGGCCTGACCATGCCCGAGCGTCCGACTTGGGAAGAGATTGCCGGTTTCGCCGAAAAGCTCACGAAAAAGGACAAGGAACAGTACGGCATCTGCCTGCGCGGCAAGGCCGGCTGGGGCGAGAACATGGCGCTGATCACCACCGTCGCCAACGCCTATGGCGCGCGCTGGTTCGATGAGCAGTGGAAACCGGAATTCAGCGGCCCTGAGTGGAAAAACGCGCTGAACTTCTATGTCGACACCATGAAGAAATCCGGCCCGCCGGGCGCTTCCAGCAACGGTTTCAACGAAAACCTCGCACTGTTCAACAGCGGCAAATGCGCGATGTGGGTCGATGCCAGCGTCGCCGGCTCGTTCGTCACCGACAAGACCCAGAGCAAGGTTGCCGATCATGTCGGCTTCACCTTCGCCCCGCATCAAGTGACTGACAAAGGCTCGGCCTGGCTGTACTCGTGGGCGCTGGCGATTCCGACCAGTTCCAAAGCCAAAGACGCCGCGAAGCAATTCAGCGCCTGGGCAACCTCCAAAGAATATGGCGAACTGGTGGCCAAAACTGACGGCATCGCCAACGTACCGCCAGGCACCCGCGCCTCGACCTACAGCGATGCCTACATGAGCGCCGCGCCGTTTGCCAAGGTCACGCTCGAATCGCTGAAAGCGGCTGACCCGAGCAAGCCAACGCTGAAACCGGTGCCGTACATCGGCATTCAACTGGTGACCATTCCTGAGTTCCAGGCAGTGGGGACGCAGGTCGGCAAGCTATTCTCGGCGGCGCTGATCGGCCAAACCACGGTGGATCAGGCCCTGACTGCCGCGCAGCAAACCACTGAACGCGAGATGAAGCGCGCCGGTTATCCCAAGTAACCGCTGAACGACTTGCTCCTGCCTCCTGTGGGAGCGAGCCTGCTCGCGAAGGCGTCGTGCCAGCCAAAACACATGGCACTGATCCAGCGCTTTCGCGAGCAGGCTCGCTCCCACATGGGATCTCCATAGGTCTGTATGACTCGGTTGTGATCACCATGAATACTTCAACTGCCAAAGCCCACCTCGACCTGACGCCACCTGCGCGCAAGGTCCGCGTACGCAATCCCGGCTGGTTTCTGGTCAGCCCTTCGGTGGCCCTGTTGCTGCTGTGGATGATCGTGCCGCTGGGCATGACCATCTACTTCTCGATGATCCGCTACAACCTGCTCTACCCCGGTGAGAACGAGTTCGTCGGGCTGGAGAACTTCACCTACTTTCTGACCGACTCGGGCTTCATGCCCGGTGCCACCAACACGCTGTTGCTGGTCGGTAGCGTGTTGCTGATCAGTGTTGTGTTGGGCGTGTTGATCAGTGCGTTGCTGGAGGCCAGCGAATTTCTCGGTCGCGGCATCGTGCGGGTCATGCTGATTTCGCCGTTCTTCATCATGCCCACGGTCGGTGCGTTGATCTGGAAGAACCTGATCTTCCATCCGGTCTCGGGGATCCTCGCCTACATCTGGAAGCTGTTCGGCGCGCAACCGGTGGACTGGCTCGCACACTACCCGCTGCTGTCGATCATCATCATTGTTTCGTGGCAATGGCTGCCCTTCGCCATCCTGATTCTGATGACCGCGATGCAGTCGCTGGACCAGGAACAGAAAGAAGCCGCGCGCCTCGACGGTGCCGGGCCGATCGCGATCTTCTGGCACCTGACCCTGCCGCATCTGGCACGACCGATTGCCGTGGTGGTGATGATCGAAACGATCTTCCTGCTGTCGGTGTTCGCTGAGATTTTCACCACCACCAACGGCGGCCCCGGCTACGCCTCGACCAACCTCGCCTACCTGATCTACAACCAGGCGCTGGTGCAGTTCGACGTCGGCATGGCGTCGGCGGGCGGCTTGATTGCTGTGGTCATCGCCAACATCGCCGCGATCATTCTGGTGCGGATGATCGGCAAAAACCTGACTGACAAAGCCTGAGGCCTGCCATGACTCTTCAACAATCCCGCCGGCTGCAAAGCCTGCTGCTCGGCACCCTGGCCTGGGCCATCGCCATCGTGATTTTCTTCCCGATCTTGTGGATGGTGATGACCAGTTTCAAAACCGAAATCGACGCGTTCGCCACGCCGCCGCAATTCATTTTCACGCCGACGCTGGAGAACTACCTGCACATCAACGAGCGCAGCGACTACTTCAGCTTCGCCTGGAACTCGGTGGTGATTTCCTTCAGCGCCACCGCTTTGTGCCTGCTGATCGCGGTGCCGGCGGCGTACTCGATGGCGTTTTACGAAACCCAACGCACCAAAGGCACGCTGCTGTGGATGCTCTCGACCAAGATGCTGCCGCCGGTGGGCGTGCTGATGCCGATCTACCTGCTGGCGAAAAGCTTCGGCCTGCTCGACACGCGCATCGCACTGATCGTGATCTACACGCTGATCAACCTGCCGATCGTGGTCTGGATGGTTTACACCTACTTCAAGGACATCCCCAAAGACATCCTCGAAGCCGCCCGCCTCGACGGCGCCACACTGTGGCAGGAAATGGTCCGCGTGCTGCTGCCGATCGCCAAGGGCGGCCTCGCCTCGACCGTGCTGCTGTCGTTGATTCTGTGCTGGAACGAGGCGTTCTGGTCGCTGAACCTGACCTCGTCGAAAGCCGCGCCACTGACCGCGTTGATCGCCTCGTATTCGAGTCCTGAAGGCTTGTTCTGGGCCAAATTGTCGGCGGTGTCGACGCTGGCCTGTGCGCCGATCCTGATCTTCGGCTGGATCAGCCAGAAACAACTGGTGCGCGGCCTCTCCTTTGGCGCCGTGAAATGAAGATCCCGAACCCAACACATTCCCCTGTAGGAGTGAGCCTGCTCGCGAAAGCGGAGTGTCATTCAACCCTGATGGCGACTGACACGGCCCCTTCGCGAGCAGGCTCGCTCCCACAAAAAAGCCTGCAAGGCTCATACGAATAACAACATTGTGGAGGCCCATCCTCATGGCCAACCTGAAAATCAAGAATCTGCAAAAAGGCTTCGAAGGCTTCTCCATCATCAAAGGCATCGACCTGGAAGTGAACGACAAGGAATTCGTGGTCTTCGTCGGCCCGTCGGGCTGCGGCAAATCCACCCTGCTACGCCTGATTGCCGGCCTGGAAGAAGTCAGCGACGGCACCATTGAACTGGATGGCCGCGACATCACCGAAGTCAGCCCGGCCAAGCGCGATCTGGCGATGGTGTTTCAGACCTACGCGCTGTATCCGCACATGACCGTGA
Source organism: Pseudomonas tensinigenes (assembly GCF_014268445.2). NCBI lineage: Bacteria > Pseudomonadati > Pseudomonadota > Gammaproteobacteria > Pseudomonadales > Pseudomonadaceae > Pseudomonas > Pseudomonas tensinigenes. The sequence continues at coordinate 3,267,817 of NZ_CP077089.1, read as the reverse complement.
AAAAGAACATGTCGTTCGCCCTCGATCTGGCCGGCGTGCCGAAAGCCGAAGTCGAGAAGAAAGTCGGCGAAGCGGCGCGCATTCTCGAGCTCGGGCCGATGCTTGAGCGCAAGCCGAAACAGCTCTCCGGTGGCCAGCGTCAACGCGTTGCGATTGGCCGCGCCATCGTGCGCAATCCGAAAATCTTCCTCTTCGATGAACCGCTGTCCAACCTCGACGCCGCGCTGCGCGTGCAGATGCGCCTGGAGCTGCTGCGCCTGCACAAAGACCTGCAAGCGACGATGATCTACGTCACCCACGATCAGGTCGAAGCGATGACCATGGCCGACAAAGTCGTGGTGCTCAATGGCGGCAAGATCGAACAGGTCGGCTCGCCACTGGACCTCTATCACAACCCGGCGAACCTGTTCGTCGCCGGGTTCCTCGGCACGCCGAAAATGGGCTTCCTCAAAGGCAAGATCGCCCGCGTCGACGGCCAAAGCTGCGAAGTGTCGCTGGACGCCGGCACGCGCATCACCCTGCCGTTCAACGCCGCCAACCTCAGTGTCGGCAGCGCCGTGACGTTGGGCATTCGCCCGGAACATCTGGAGCTGGCGCAAGCGGGCGACTGCACGCTGCAAGTCACCGCTGACGTCAGCGAACGCCTGGGCAGCGACACCTTCTGCCACGTCACCACCAACGCCGGCGAAGCCCTGACCATGCGCGTGCGCGGTGATCTGGCCAGCCGTTACGGCGAACAGCTGAGCCTGCACCTCGACCCGGCGCACTGCCATTTATTCGATGCCGAAGGTATCGCGTTGACCCGTCCGCTGCGTGCTGCGGCCTGATTTCGAGAATTCCCGATGAAACTCAACCAACAGAATCTCCATCGTCTGGCCAGCGAAGTACAACTGCCGGCCTACAGCCTCAACGACACGCGTCAAGGCATCGCACACATTGGTGTCGGCGGCTTCCACCGCGCGCATCAGGCGTATTACACCGATGCGCTGATGAACACCGGCGAAGCCCTCGACTGGGCGATTTGCGGTGTCGGCCTGCGCGCTGAGGACCGCCGCGCCCGCAGTGACCTCAAGGAACAGGATTACCTGTTCACCCTGTTCGAACTCGGCGACGGCGACGACACCGAAGTCCGCGTGATCGGTGCGATTCGCGACATGCTGCTGGCCGAGGACGACGCTCAGGCGTTGATCGACAAACTCGCCGATCCGCAAATCCGCATCGTCTCGCTGACCATCACCGAGGGCGGTTACTGCATTGACGACAGCAACGGCGAATTCATGGCGCACTTGCCACAGATCCAACACGATCTGGCCCATCCCGATGCACCGAAAACCGTGTTCGGTTTCTTGTGTGCAGCCCTGGAAAAACGCCGCGCGGCAGGCATCCAGGCGTTTACCGTGATGTCTTGCGATAACCTGCCGCACAACGGCGCCGTGACGCGCAAGGCGTTGCTGGCATTTGCCACACTGCGCAACAGCAATCTGTGCAGCTGGATCGACGCCAACGTCAGTTTCCCCAACGCCATGGTCGATCGCATCACACCGATGACCAGCACTGCCCATCGCCTGCAACTGGCCGACAAACACGGCGTCGACGATGCCTGGCCGGTGGTCTGCGAGCCGTTCGTGCAATGGGTGCTGGAAGACAAATTCGTCAACGGTCGCCCGGCCTGGGAAAAGGTTGGCGTGCAATTCACCGACGATGTTTCGCCCTATGAAGAAATGAAGATCAAACTGCTCAACGGCAGCCACCTGGCGCTGACCTATCTGGGCTTTTTGAAGGGTTATCGGTTTGTTCATGAAACCATGAACGACCCGCTGTTCGTACGTTATATGCGCGCCTATATGTATCTCGACGTGACCCCGCAACTGGCGCCGGTGCCGGGCATTGATCTGACCGATTACAAAAACACGCTGGTGGCGCGCTTCTCCAATCAGGCGATTGCCGATCAGCTGGAGCGGGTGTGTTCGGACGGCTCGTCGAAGTTTCCCAAATTCACCATTCCGACGATCAACCGGTTGATTGCTGATGGGCAGGAGACCAAGCGCGCGGCGTTGGTGGTGGCGGCTTGGGCGTTGTATTTGAAGGGGGTCGATGAGAATGGCGATACCTATTCGATCCCGGATCCGCGCGCGGCGTTTTGTCAGGCGTTGGTCGCGGACGATGCTTTAATTACGCAGCGGTTGTTGGCGGTCGAGGAGATTTTCGGCACGGCGATTCCGCGTTCGGCGGAGTTTGTGGCGGCGTTTGAGTGGTGCTGCAACAGTTTGCGTGAAGAGGGTGTGACGCGGACTTTGCAGCGGATTCTGGATTGAAAAGCCCCTCACCCTAGCCCTCTCCCAAAGGGAGAGGGGACTGACCGAGTGGTTTGTACACCTTACATCGACCTGAAAGTCCGGAGTTGAACTCAGGTTTTGAACAGCTCCGGTTTGATAGAACCGGAGTCGAACTCAGGTTTTGAACAGCCCCGGTTTGAGAGAACCGGAGTCGAACTCAGGATTTGAACAGCCCCGGTTTGAGATATCCGGAGTCGAACTCAGATTTTGAACAGCCCCCGATCGGCTCCCTTCCCCCTCGCCCCCTTGGGGGAGAGGGCTGGGGTGAGGGGGTAAGCTCTTGATCTTCACCACACCCCGAGTGGTTCACACATGACAACACAACAACTGTTCCTCGGCATCGACTGCGGCACCCAAGGCACCAAAGCCATCATCCTCGACGCCATCAGCGGTCAAGTCCTCGGCCAAGGCGCCGCCGCACACACGATGATCAGCGGCGCCAACGGCCGTCGCGAACAAGACACCCAGCAATGGCTGGAAGCCTTCACCCTCGCCACCCGCCAGGCATTGCTCGCGGCGAATGTCGACGGCCAGTCGATCCTCGGCATCGGCGTATCCGGTCAGCAACACGGTCTGGTCCTGCTCGATGATCAAGGCGAAGTGCTGCGCCCGGCCAAGCTCTGGTGCGACACCGAAACCAGCGCCGAAAATGACCGTATGCTGGTGCATCTGGGCGGTGAAAAAGGTTCGCTGGAACGCCTTGGCGTGGTCATCGCGCCGGGCTACACGGTGTCGAAACTGCTCTGGACCAAAGAGCAGCACCCCGTGGTGTTCTCACGCATCGCACGCATCCTGCTGCCCCACGACTACCTGAACTTCTGGCTCACCGGCCGCGCCTGCAGCGAATACGGCGACGCCTCCGGCACCGGCTATTTCAACGTGCGCACCCGCCAATGGGACTTGCAACTGCTGCGCGACATCGACGCCAGCGGACGCCTGCAAGCCGCATTGCCTGAGCTGATCGATGCACATCAATCTGTCGGCACCATTTTGCCGGCGATTGCCGAACACCTCGGCATCAACCCCAATGCGCTGGTCTCCAGCGGCGGCGGCGACAACATGATGGGCGCCATCGGCACCGGCAACATTCAGCCCGGCGCGATCACCATGAGCCTCGGCTCTTCCGGTACGGTGTACGCCTATTCCGAAGTGCCGAAAGTCAGCCCGGATGCCTCGGTCGCGACGTTCTGTTCGTCGAGTGGCGGTTGGTTGCCGCTGATCTGCACCATGAACCTGACCAACGCCACCGGCGCGATTCGCGAGCTGTTCGACCTCGATCTGCAGCAGTTCAACGACCTCGTCGCCCAGGCGCCCATCGGCGCCGACGGCGTGAGCATGCTGCCATTCCTCAACGGCGAACGCGTCCCCGCCCTGCCCCACGCCACCGGCAGCCTGCACGGCTTGACGCTGGACAACCTGACCCAGGCCAATCTGTGCCGCGCCGCCGTCGAAGGCACCACCTTCGGTTTACGCTACGGGCTGGATTTGCTGCGCCACAATGGTTTACAAAGCCGCAGCATTTGCCTGATCGGCGGCGGTTCGAAAAGCGCGTTGTGGCGGCAGATCGTCGCCGACATCATGAACACCCCGGTGATCTGCACCGAACAAAGCGAAGCCGCAGCCCTCGGCGCAGCGATTCAAGCGGCGTGGTGCAAATCCTGGTCGAACGGCCACGAAAACACCCTCGCCGACCTGTGTCAGCGCTGCGTGAAACTCGACTCCAGCAGTGAAACCCTGCCGATTGCCGCCAACGTCGCGGCGTTCCAGCAGGCCTATGAACGCTATCAACAGCATGTCGCAACCCTATAAAGAGCAAACAATTATGTATTTGGTGTGTGGCGAAGCCCTGTTCGATTTTTTCAGTGAAGACGACGCCAGCGGTCTGGCTTCGAAAGTGAACTTCAAGGCGATTGCCGGCGGCTCGCCGTTCAACGTCGCCGTCGGTTTGCGCCGTCTGGGGGTGGACTCGGCCTTGTTTGGCGGGCTGTCCACTGACTACCTCGGCCGTCGTTTGCGGCAAGTGCTGCGGGATGAAGGTGTGCGCCCGGACTATCTGGTGGATTTCGCCGCGCCGACCACGCTGGCCATGGTCGCCGTCGGTGCCAATGGCTCGCCGCACTACAGCTTTCGCGGTGAAGGCTGCGCGGACCGGCAGTTGAGTCTGGCTCATCTGCCAGCGCTGGGTCCTGAGGTGCGCGGCTTGCACATTGGCTCGTTCTCGCTGGTGGTGCAGCCGATTGGCGACACCTTGCTGACGCTGGTACAACGCGAGAGCGGCAAACGCCTGATCACCCTCGATCCGAACGTACGCCTCAATCCCGAGCCGAACATCGACCTGTGGCGCGAGCGCATCGCGACGCTGGTGCCACTGGCCGATCTGATCAAGGTCAGTGACGAAGACCTGAGCCTGCTTTACCCCGAACAGGATCCGCAACGGGTGATCGAAGGCTGGCTCGAACATCGCTGCCAGATCGTCTTCCTCACCCGTGGCGGCGATGGCGCTACTGCGTTCAGCCGCCAACACGGCACATGGTCAGTCCCGGCAGCCTCGATAAAGATTGCCGATACCGTTGGCGCGGGCGATACCTTCCAGGCCGCGCTGATCACCTGGCTGACCGAGCACGGTCTGGATTCGGTCGAAGGCGTGCAGCAACTCGCGCACGAGCAGATCGACGCCATGCTCAGGTTCGCCGTGCAAGCCGCCGCGCTGACCTGCAGCAAAACCGGCCCGGATCTGCCCTATCGTCACCAATTGAGCTGAACGCGTAGACTGTCGGCCTTTTTGCGCACGACGGGATAACGGCTTTTGAATTACGGGCAAACGCTTGGACTACTGACACTGGCAACGCTACTGAGCGGGTGCGGCACCTCGCCGCCCCGTTCGCCGGAAGACATCTGCGAAATCTTCCGCGAAAAAAGCGACTGGTACGACGCTGCGCAAGTCACGCAAAAACGCTGGGGCGTGCCGATTCAGGTGCCCTTCGCGATCATGTATCAGGAATCCGGCTACCGCTACGACGCCAAGACCCCCCGCAAATACCTGCTGTGGGTGATCCCGTGGGGCCGCGTCTCGACCGCCTCGGGTTATGCGCAAGCCAAGGATGAAGTCTGGGCCGATTACCAGAAAAGCACCGGCCGCAGCGGCGCCGATCGCGAAGACTTCGACGACGCCATCGACTTTGTTGGCTGGTACATGGACAAGACCTATTCGATCAACGGCGTGTACAAGTACGACGCCTACAACCAGTACCTCAACTACCACGAAGGCTGGGGCGGATTCCGCAACAAGACTTACGCGAGCAAAGCCTGGCTGATGCCAACGGCACGCAAAGTGCAGAATCGCTCGGACGTGTATGCGCGGCAATATGCCGGGTGCAAGGAGGATTTGAATCGGGGGTTCTGGAGCCGGTTCTGGCATTGGTTGTAAAAGTTTCGGGATCCCGTGTAGGAGCTGCCGAAGGCTGCGATCTTTTGATCTTGTTTTTAACAATCAACGTCAAAAGATCGCAGCCTGCGGCAGCTCCTACATTGGGGCCGTTACAGAACGGAAAAGCTATAACTCACAATCAACCGTGTCTCATCCACATCCCGGGCAAACTTCTCATAGTTGGTCCGGTAAGTCGCATTCCTCAAACGCAGACTCACATCCTTGAACGTGCCCGTCTGAATCACATACTTCAACTCGCTGTCGCGTTCCCATTCCTTGCCTTCCTGATCACTGCCCAACACCTTGATGTGATCACCGTTCACGTAGCGGGTCAGGAAGCTCAAACCATTAATGCCAATGGCCTTGAAGTCATAGTCATAACGCAGTTGCCACGAACGTTCCTGCGCAGCGGCGAAGTCGTTGACCTGCACATAGTTGACCAGATACGGATTGCTGCCATCGAGGTACGGCATCGAATTGTCGCCGTTCATACGCTGCCAACCGGCGCTGAACGTGTGACCGCTGTGCGCATAGGACACCATGCCGCTCAACGCACGGTTATCGATGGAACCGGCCTTGGCATCACCGCTGTCGGCACTTTTCAACACGCGCAGATCCGCTTTGAGCACGCCGCCAGCTAACGGTTGATTACCCAGCAGCCCGACAAAGTGCTGACGATAAATGTCTTCCAGTTCGGCGTAGTGATACTGCGCAGTCAGGCGATCATTGATCTTGTAGTCGAAGCCGTACATGTCGAAATGGTCGGCGGTGGTGTTGCACGCGTAGCGCTTGTTTTTGCAGTGCACGCGGATGTCTTGCGAATCGGTGGAATCACGCGCGGTGTACTTGTCCAGGCGCGCGGCCATGAACGTCAAGTCTTTCAGCTCTTTAGAGGTGAGCATGGCGCCGTTGAACATGGTCGGCAGCAAACGGCCGTCGTTGTATTTCAGCAACGGCAGATCAGGCAGCAGTGCACCGTACTTCAGCACCGTGTTCGAAACCTTCACTTTGGCGGTCAGGCCCATTTTCGCGTACTGGCCTTTCGAGCCGCGCGGATCGTTGCCGCTGGAGGGCAGCAAGCCGCTGTTGCTGCGGTCCGGGCTGGAATCGAGTTGAAAGCCGAGCATGCCCAACGCATCGATACCAAAACCCACCGTACCTTCGGTGTAGCCCGATTGCAGGTTGAGAATAAAACCCTGTGCCGACTCCTCACGCTTGGAGGCGCCCTGAGCGTTCGAGGTGCTCCCATCACGGAAATCGCGGTTGAAGTACACCGTGCGCGATTCGATTTTCGCCGTGGTGTCTTCAAAAAATCCGCTGGCCTGAGCCTGTGCGGTAAAACCTGCGCACAGCACAACGGCTCCGAAGCCAAACGACTGGCGCGGGGTGATGAGGGGAAATAGGGGACGCATGAAAAACTCCAACAATGCAGCGTTTGCGCAAGCGCGCAACAAGCCAGAAAAATAGCTCCCGTCCCGGGTCGAATTGAACCAGGAGAAAGTGAACACGCAGGGGTGAGCGGCAATGATGGCAGATGGCTTTGACGGGCTACAGGCGACTTTAGTCTGAATCTGACTGAGGATTCTTCAACCCAGGGTCGTGGGAAAAGTTGCCGGCAATCAACGCCAATTCGCACTAAACACCCGGTTTCATTGGGCCAAACACCCCATCTAAGGGTTTTCCCTATACCGCAAACCTGCCAGACCTACGGCTTTTGTGCCTTGAACGAGGCCGCTTAATCCTCCATCATCCGTCACCTGCTTATTCAACGGACGGAATTCAAGGCATGCTGGACGCCAACGCAACCCACATTACCCTCACGCTTGAAGGCGCCAACGCCGACCTGCAAGTCCTCAGCTTCACCGGTCGCGAAGCCCTCAACGAACCGTTCCGTTTCGACCTCGAACTCGTCAGCGCCCGCCCCGACCTCAAACTCGAAGAGCTGTTGCACAAACCCGGCGTCCTGACCTTCGGCCCGACCGGCGAAGGCAAGATCCACGGTCTGGTCTATCGCATCGAGCAAGGCGACTCCGGCAAGACCCTGACCCGTTACAGCCTCAGCCTGGTGCCACAACTGGCCTACCTGCGGCACAACCACGATCAGCAGATTTTCCAGCAATTGACCGTGCCGAAGATCATCGCTCAGGTCCTGGAAGATCGCGGCATTCTTGCCGACGCCTACAGCTTCCAGCTCAACGCCGAATACCCGGAACGCGAGTACTGCGTGCAGTACGACGAATCCGACCTGCATTTCATCCAGCGCCTGTGCGAGGAAGAAGGCATTCACTTCCACTTCCAGCACAGCAGCAGCGGCCACAAACTGGTGTTCGGCGACGACCAGACCGTGTTCCGTAAGCTGAAACCGGTGAGCTACCAGCAAGACTCCGGCATGGCCGCCGACAAACCGGTGATCAAGCGTTTCAACCTGCGTCTGGAAACCCGCACCACCCGCGTCAGCCGCCGCGACTACGACTTCGAAAAACCGCAGATCCTCCCCGAAGGCACGGCGAAAAGCACCTTTGCCCCGGACCTCGAAGACTACGACTACCCCGGCCGCTTCACCACCCGCGAGCGCGGCAAGTTCCTTTCCACCCGCGCCCTCGAACGCCATCGCAGCGACTACAAACTCGCCGAAGGTAAAGGTGATGAACCAACCCTCACCAGCGGCCATTTCCTCACGCAGGCCGAACACCCGCGCGCCGAATGGAATGACCTGTGGCTGCTGCTGGAAGTCTTCCACGAAGGGAAACAGCCGCAAGTGCTCGGCGAAAACGTCACCAGCGACGTCACCGACAACAAAAGCGATTTCCACCAGGGCTACCGCAACAGCTTCCTCGCCACCCCGTGGGACGCGCACTACCGCCCTGCCCTCGAACACCCGAAACCAAAAGTCCTCGGCAGCCAGACCGCCGTCGTCACCGGCCCGGCGGGCGAAGAAATCCACTGCGACCAGTACGGCCGCATCAAAGTGCAATTCCACTGGGACCGCGACGGCCAGTCCAACGACAAAACCACCTGCTGGATGCGCGTCGCCAGCGGCTGGGCCGGCGCCGCGTACGGCGGCATCGCCATCCCGCGCATCGGCATGGAGGTCCTCGTCACCTTCCTCGAAGGCGATCCCGACCAGCCACTTGTCACTGGTTGCCTGTACCACAAGGAAAACGTCGTCCCCTACGACCTGCCGGCAAACAAGACCCGCAGCACCTTCAAGACCCTGAGCTCACCGGGCGGCAAGGGCTACAACGAGTTCCGGATTGAAGACAAGAAAGGCGCCGAACAGATCTACATCCACGCCCAGCGCGACTGGGACGAAAACATCGAGCACGACCAGAAGATTCGCGTGGGCAACGAACGGCACGACACGGTTGAAGCCAATACGCTGAGTGAGTTCAAGGTTGAAGAGCACCGGATTACGCATCTGGATCGCATCAGCGAGATGCGTGCGGATGATCACCTGACCGTGGGTGTCACCCAGCACCTGAAGGTCGGGACTGCGCAGTTTGTCGAGGCCGGGTCAGAAATCCATTACTACGCCGGCCAGAAAGTGGTGGTCGAAGGCGCAATGGAACTCACGGCCAAGGCTGGTGGGAGTTTCGTCAAGGTCGATGCGGGTGGCGTGACCATCAGCGGGGCCGAGGTGAAGATCAATACCGGCGGCTCGCCTGGGGTCGGGACGCCTGCGGCACCATTGCTGCCGGGACCGATGAAGGTGGCGGATGCGGATAAGGCTGGAAAAGTACTCATCCCACTTCCAAAGCGTCTGAACGAGTCAGGTATCACGCCGTTGTGCGGAAAACAAAGCAACGGCGCCTGCAGCCGTAAGGATTGCACATGCATGTAAAAGCGCTGAGCGCCCTCCTCGAAGCGCCACGCCATGGGTTCGAGGAACTGCCGAGAGAAAGCTCCGACCTGACCCTGTGTTTCATCATCGATCGCGTCCGCCAGCCGGAAGCCATGAGCCGCTTCTACCGTGTCGGTGAGCCCGTAGACACCCAAGGTCTGTTTCTCAACACCGACTTCGCTGAAATTGCCGCTGACGGTCCTCTCTGGCTGGTCGCCCCGTGGGGCAGTCGACTCGCAGCCGAAGCGGCAAAGCTCTGCGAAGAAAATTTCTCCGGCATTGCCCTCTCCACAACAGATCCAGCCAAGGCACTGGCACATGCCCGCTGGCTCCTGCGTGCCAACGATGGCTCCGGTGGCCAAAGCCTGTTGAGCTATCACAAGCCAAGCCTGTGGGCCGCGCTGGCCTACACCGCTGGTGAAAGTTCGCATCAGCTTTTCGGTCCTTGGCAACACGTTTACAGCCCGGCACCGCTCCACTTCGGGCGTAATCGCGGTCGCTGGCTCAGTTGGCGCCCCGTTTCGGAACTTGAATGGCTGGGCGACGTCTCAGCGTTCAACCTGCCGCCAACAGCGCCAAAGGTTCAGGAGCATCTGGGTTGGGTTTATTGGGCAGACGAGCAATACGCAGCCTACGGTGAACCCACCGACGAACAACTGCCCAACCTCGTGGAAAACCTGAACGTGCTGGTTGCCCACAACATTTACGAAGGTCGCCATTTACTGAAACTGGGCCAAATCACCAACGGCCCGCTGCTCGAGACGCAGCCTCAGGCAATGGCCATCCTGCAATCCAGGGAAGAGTCGTTCATCAAAGTGCAGCAGTTGCAGCAACTCGCTATCAGCGCTGCTTGATGACCCGTCCGTAAAGAATGAATGGAAGCAAAATGGAAACTGATATCTCAGTAGCACCCAAGGTAGATTTCAACAAACCAGCTGCGAACCCATCGACTTCAGCGGTACCGGTCGAGAGCAAGCCTGCCCTGGAACTTGATCCCCAGCCTGAAGCGCCTGACAGTTGTTCCAACGCGTTCGACCAGGTAAAGACGGCCTGCTCGACGGAATATGGCGAAGTGATCTACGCCACCAAAGAAAAAATGTTTTACCTATTGCCTAAACGTGCGGCCAGCTCGATCAAAGAGGCGATGAATGAACTCGAGCAACATATCAGCGCCAGCAAGTCTCCAGAAGAACGACTCAAGGGGATGAACACCGCGGGGCTTCTGGAATACTTCCTGGAGCCGAAGCTGAGTAATTTCCTGCAAGGCGAGCAAAAAAGCCGAATGCTCGAAATCGAGGCTCAGGAACCCGATATCGCGCAGCCCACGATGGCTATGCGATTGAAGGCTGTCAGCCGAGAGGCTCGAAACTCCGCAGCGCTGGACAAACTGCCGGACCAAAGCGAATACGCTCGCAATCGGGAGCTTGCCAATCAACAGCAAGCGAGCCTGCTTGAAGCCAACTCTGATGGGCAGAAACTGCAGCGCCTCTACAACGAATGGAAAAAGCTGAAAGCGGTTGCAGTCGCACAGGCAAAAACTGCTGGCTACACCTACGAAAGCGGCAACCTGTTTTCCCCAGGGGCGATCGAAGCAAGAAATCGCGTGCAGACTTACTTGAAGGCCCGCGCTGCGCTCACCAAGAGTGGCAAGTTGACGACTCTGAAAGAGGCAGACTTTCAGAAAAACAAAAAGGCCTATCTGGACGCCACAAACTGCGTCATCGATGGCAAAGCCCGGATGTGTGGTTATTTAAAGGAAGTCGCCAACGAGCGCGAAAAAGTCGAAAAAGACTTTGCTGCTTATATCGATGCGATTTTGAAAGTTGCCGACTATGGGCTGGCCCTACCGGAATTTGCGCTAATTCCTGACACTGGCGACATCAGCGCAGGTATCGAGAAATTCAAGGCATATCTCGAGATGGAGCAGCGGCAGATCAAGCTCACGGAGCAGATCCGCACGAAATATAAAGCCTGGATTGACGCCAGCGGGCAAAACGTCGCGGCACCTGCAGGTATCGTGGAGGCGGAACGGGCAGAATGGCAGCGCATTCAGCAAGATCGCCTGCAACTTCGCGATGACGCAGAGGCTGCAGTGGCCGCAGCCCTGCCGCTGCGACATCTGCTGTGGGAGCCCGAGCAATTTCAGCCGAAACCGGAAGAACGCTTGGTCAAAGCAGGCTTTCCTTTGCGCGAAGTAGCACTTTTCAATAGCCCCAACAGTCCTGTCAAACACCTGAGCCTGCTCAATCTCGAAGGCATCACAAAGGTATTGAAAAAGGACGCGAGTGAAATCGGCGCCAAGGCAAGTAAAGACTTGCAGAAACTTCCGGGGAACAGCACCGGGAAAGCAACGTCGGACACTGACGACAATCCTTTCCATGAGTGGCTGCGGCTTGAAGGTGCACTCGCCATCAAAGATCAGCAGAGTGACTGGTTTGATGAGAAAGGCTGGTTTGATGTGGAAATGTTCCACTCTTACCTGAAATCGAAGAACTACAAGGTCGAAACCTTTGAGGATGCCGGAGCCCGCAAGGATTGGGGACTTCGTCTTCGTCAGTTGCTGTTCAAGGAAGAAGTCAGAAGCTCCTTGCGCCTGTTCGACAATAGTCCTCAAGCTCAACTCGTGCGTTGCCTCACACCGCCACAGCCATCAATCCACACCGGCGCCAAGATAACCGGCCCGACATTCAGTGTGGCGGATAACTTCAAAGCCTCCGCGAAGGCAGAAGTGAGTCTGGGCATTGACCTCGCCCGTGGCGAAGTTGAATTGATGAAAATGGATCTTCCGGGCAGAGATCAGGCCCAAGACATCCTGATCCCTTACCTCGACTATGAGAAAAACCGCAAAAACCTGAATCTAGGTCGGTTCTCGATCCACCTGGGCGCTAGAGCCTGGGGATACACCGGCGCCACCCTCCTCCTTTCCTCCAGCGTGCAGTTGGGACGTGCAAACGTGCAAGGCGGCCTGAACCTACCGGAAATCACCGACGCAAAACGACCGGATACGACACATGCAACCGCTGCAACCGCGAGAAGCGAACCGGTGCTGGAAGGTAACGCGGCAAAAGTTCGGGTAGAGGACGGCGCCAAAGCCCAGTTCAACCTCTTTGCGGGAGTGCAGGCAGGGATCCTACTGACAGGCGCCTTGAACTGGGCGCCGCCAAAAGAAATCGCAGCATTGCGAACCGCACCTTCACCAGGAATGACCAACAGCGTCAACAGCACCAAAGCCAGCCAATGGTCGAGTCTGGCGCGACTGACCGCCGGTTTCACCGCCGCATACGGCCTCGGTGCATCAGCAGACATCGGTATTTCCTTGCACGAAGGCCGCTTCATCATGCGGTTCAAGGCATCCGTCATTGTCGGTGCCGGAGCCGGCGGCGAATTCCAGTTCGAAGTCGGTTATGACGGCGTCATTGACCTGATTAACCTCCTGCGCCGTGAGATGCACAAAAATCAGGATAAATCGCTGATTTTTGTAACCGATGATGCAGCCAATTACATAGACAAACTTAACTTCCTCGGTGCTGCGGGCATGGAAGTGGCGATATTTTATATGCAAGGCGTGGATATGGTGATGTCTTTATATGAGGCGTTAACTGGCGGAGGTAGAGGAGCCATCATTGCCCACACGATTATGACTTATCGCAATCAGAATGAGTTGGAGCAGTGGTTTTTGAATGCCACACCCAATGCGCTCGGCCCTATGTTAATGACATTAACTTCAGCAGCTGAAAGTTCTAACATCACGGATGTTTCGGCAGATAGTGCTTCTCGAGAGAAGAAATATACTTACGACAGATCGCAGACCCACCTTATTCAACAACAAGCAGTTGAAAGGATATTGGGTTGGATTCTGAGTAACGCAAAAAAAACAAATACCTTGACGCAAGCTCAAGCACAGTTTGAAGAAGCGTGCATCAGCATGAATAGATTTGGAACCAAAGGTCTCGACAAAGGCCAAATTTATTGTGAGCAACGCCTAGCCATGGATAACTTCATGTCCGAAGCGATACTCCGCTTAGCTGACCAGAGAAACGACCAAATGAGGGCCAGATACAAAAAACATGTTGAGGAGCTTGGCGCGAGACTAGACGGATTTTGTCAACGATTTACGCATTATGGCCGGACATACCTTCCTGGCGGAAGAGCAACATATAACGGCCCAGAAGAATAAATGAGTAAGACACAATCATGACAATACTTAAAGCAATTGCCGTAGCGATATTCATCATACTACCAACATGTGTTTCTGCGACGCTTAGCTCTCAGCAGCAATCAGCGAAAGAACGCGGAATAATACTATTCAAGCAGTATAAGACTGCCGAACCCGAATTACGAATAGCGGCAGAAGCAGGAGACGCTGAAGCGCAGTTTTTTTTAGCAGAGGAAATACGCCAAAACAAACAATACATCACCGATGAAGCTTATAAATGGTATGAGGCCGCAGCCACCCAAGGCGACCTTTATTCGATGATTCGAATCGGCCGAACCGATAATGACCTATGTTTGACAATGAAGAATTGTCCAACAGGAAAAAAAGAACCAAAAGAATGGTTGGCTGAAGCGACGAGAATCGCGAAAGACAAATCCGATCGCGGTGATGCGGAAGCTCTTTACATAATGTATGAGTTGACCGCAGAGAGAGAGTGGTTAAAGAAATCAGCACTCGCAGGAGATGCAATCGCCCAATATCGAATGGCTATTGGTGATCGTCAAGGAGAAGGCTTTATTCTTCCATGGAAGCGCCAAGAGATAGTCGAACATTGGTTTTTACTTTCTGCGAAAGCAGGAAACCCTAAAGCAATGATGCAACTTTTTGGTATATATAGAGAAAAAGGCGAACTGGAACAAGCCCGCTATTGGGTAGAAAAAGCGGCGTCGATTGGATATGAGGCCGGCGTCTATAACTATGGCTACTTTTTAGCCGTCGACCCTAAAGCACTCGGATTTACGGAAGATAAAATCAAAGGGTATGCATTAATTTCTCTGCTGAAAGAGCTAGACGGCGGCGGAGCAGCACAAACAGATGTTGAGGAGACACTTCCACAAATTTCAGAAAAAATGACCCCGACGCAGATTCAGGAAGCAGAAGACTTTGCTACCAAGTGGAAGACTACACACCCCCCTCTGTCTTTCTTCCCTGAAAAAATAGGCTTTTAATCTTGCATCAGCCTCTACAATTAAAACCAAGCTCAACTGCGAGACAAAGTTACTTTGAGCCACTCAAAATTTTGACTCTAAGCTTGGCGTTTGCATGCATACTGTTTAGCAAACATGCACATTCCGAGCTCTCCACCCAACAACAAAAATCAAAAAACGAGGGGATAAAACTCTACAACCAATACAAAGCTGCTGAGATGCAGTTACGTATCGCTGCGGAAGCTGGAGATGCAGAGGCCCAATTTTACCTAGCGGAAGAACTTCGCAAAAAGAAGCGCTATAGTAATAAAGAAGAAAAAAATGGTATGAGGCTTCAGCCTCCCAGGGCGATTACTATGCAATGTTCAAACTTGCAACGACTTCAGGAGATCTTTGCTCCGTCATCAATCAATGTCCTCCAGGAAGCAAAAAACCGAGTGAATGGTTAGACCTATTGATAAAAACCGCAACTCCTCGCGCCGTAAGTGGAGATGGCGAAGCAATGGCGATTTTGTACAATGCAACTGCAGAGTTAAAGTGGTTGGAGAAGTCAGCGGCAGCTGGATATGCACCTTCACAGTGGTTACTCGCCAATCGTTATGCCGAGGGCGAAGGCACATTTTTACTTCCTTGGAAGAGGAAGAATGCTGAGGAGGAGTTGCTAAAATCCGCCTCAGAAAGTGGCTATCCCCCAGCGATGATTGAATATATATCGATCCTTTTCCAACGAAACGATTTAGAAAGTGTTCGATATTGGTGGGACGTGGCGGCAAAAACCGGCTACCAAGCCGCCGTTGCAAGTTATGGTGCGTATCTATCCCATACTCCCGACAAGGTTGGCTATACCATAGATCTAGTTAAAGGCTACGCACTCGTATCCTTGCTTAAAGAACTGGATGGCGGTGGAAACATTCAAGCTTATGTCGATGGCAAGTTACCTCAAATAGCAGAGAAAATGACGCCAGCTCAAATTGAGGAAGCAAAAAAATATGCGATTGAATGGAAGGCTACTCACCCGCCTCTTTCTTTCTTCCCTGAAAAAATAGGCTTTTAATCTTGCATCAGCCTCTACAATTAAAAACAAGCATAATTGCAAGACCAAGTTACTTTGAACCACTCAAAATCTTGACTCTAAGCTTGGCATTTGCATGCATGCTGTTTAGCAAGCATGCAAACTCCGAGCTATCCACCCAACAACAAAAATCAAAAAGCGAGGGGATAAAACTCTACAATCAATACAAAGCCACTTCTGCGATTGAGTTTTTGAAGATCGCAGCTGATGGTGGCGATGATGAGGCACTCTACTACCTAGGTGAATCAATAAGAAAAAACAACAGATACTTGACTCAGGAAGCACAAAAAGCTTACGAGGAGTCAGCAAAAAAAGGCAATATTTATTCTATGATCCGGCTCGGAGGAGCGGACCAAGACTTGTGCGTAACCATGAAGAATTGTTCCCCCTCTGAGCAATCGCCTGAAGGCTGGATGAATGAAGCTAAGAAGCTTGCAACTGATCAGGCATCTCATGGAAATGCTGAGTCTATGTACTTGTTATGGGAAATAACAGGGAACGATGAATGGTTAGAAAAATCTGCAGAAAAAGGTTTCGCATTGGCGCAATTTCGTTTAGCGACTAAATATCAAGAAGGTGGCGGAGTATTCCTACTGCCCTCCAGAAGATCAGATGAAATCGAAAAGTGGATGAAAGCGTCTGCAGAGAATGGCTATCCTCCAGCTATGATGGGATTTGCCGCTGCCAGGCTTGAAAAAGCCGACTTTTCATCGTTTAGAACTTGGAATGAAAAAGCTGCAGATTCAGGCTACGTATCAGCGGTTTTTGGTTATGCTTCTTATATAGGCGAAGTTGAACCAAAATACGGATTCACCTCAGACCCAGTGACGTCATATGCGCTACTATCAAATCTACTAGAGCTTGATGGTGGTGGAAACGTAACAAACAATGTTAACGATGTTTTGCCAGAAGTGGAAAAAAACCTTTCAAAAGAGCAGATAGGGAAAGCAAAAGAACTCGCAAAAACGTGGAAGGCCAACCACCCGCCTCTCTCGTTCTTCCCTGACAAGCTAGGATATTAACGCCAGTGAGGCTATTCAGGTATTTCTTTGTCGCAACATTTTTAATAAGTACCACGCCTGCTTTTGCGTCAAAATCAGAGCGCGAAGTTTCTGCAGGCATTGCGTTATATAATCAGTTAAAATTTGACGCAGCCTTTCCCTCATTAGAAAAAGAAGCGCAATCTGGAAATGTGGAGTCGCAATACTACTTAGGCGAAGCGCTAAGAAAGCGTAACCGATATATGACGCCTGAAGCACAGCAATGGTATGAAACAGCGGCGATGAATGGCTCGATTTACGCTATGATTCAGTTGGGCAGAGCAAAAAACGATCTTTGCGCAATAATGGAAAACTGCCCACCGTCTAAAAAAACTCAAGCCGAGTGGTTCGTGGAAGCCAAGAAGGTCACTTTGCCGAAGGCAAATGACGGCGATCCAGAATCTCTGTATTTAATGTATGAAATCACCTTGGATCATAAGTGGTTAGAGAAATCTGCAAATGCAGGATATCCACTCGCTCAATATTGGATGGCCGTCGGAGATCGACAAGGTGAGGGATTTTTTCTTATACCTGGAAAACGTGATGAGGCCATCCGCAAATGGCTGAAAGCTGCCTCTGAAGGCGGCAATCCAAAAGCAATGATGGAATACATTGAGATCCTGTATAAGAAAGGCGATCTTGATGGGGTGCGCCATTGGCTTCAGGCAGCAGCTGAAACGGGCGATCAAAAAGCAATTAGCAGCTATGGCTCTTACATTGCCCATGCACCCGACCAAGTTGGTTATCCCCTCGACCTTGTTAAAGGTTATGCACTGATTAGCCTTCTGAAAGAGCTGGATGGTGGAGGCGCTATTCAAGATTTCGTTCAAGATACTCTCGAAGAAATTGGCAGCAAAATGACACCTAAACAGATAGAAAGTTCTAAAGCTGTCGCTGAGCAATGGAAAACCACTCACCCACCGCTCTCCTTCTTCCCCGAAAAGCTAGGCAGATAATTAGAATGACAAGATTCTTGACTTGGCCTTTATTAATTGCTCTTTTTTCTTGGGCGGAACCAAGTCTGGCGGCAGACAGCGCCCCTGAAAAAGTTTCAGGATTAGTTCTATACAACCAACTCAATATTAACGCAGCGACTCAACAACTCCAAATTGAAAGCAACGACGGAAACTCGGACTTTCAATACTATTTGGCGGAAATCATTCGTAAAAAAAGCCGTTACATGGCCCCCGAAGCGCAACATTGGTATGAAAAGGCGGCAGAAAAAGACAATATCTATGCAATGATTCAACTGGGCCGACACAAAAATGACTTTTGTCAGAAGATTGGCAACTGCCCTCCATTCAAGAAAACCCAAGCGGAATGGTTTGCACAAGCTAAAGGATTAGTTCTACCAAAGGCGCAGGAAGGCGATCCCGAATCCTTGTATCTAATGTATGAAATCACTCTTAATCGTGAGTGGTTAGAGAAATCCGCAAACGCGGGATACTCGCTCGCGCAGTACTGGATGGCGGTCAGCGAGCGTCAGGGCGAAGGTTTCTTCTTGATTCCAGGAAAACGTGATGCATCTGTAAAAAAATGGCTTTTGCTTTCGTCGGAAGGCGGATATCCAAAAGCAATGATGGATTACCTAGAAATTTTACATAGAGAAGGCGACACAGCGAGTATTCGCCAGTGGCTTGAGTTAGCAGCCCGCAGTGGTTACCAAGTGGCAGTAAGCAGCTATGGTGCCTATATTTCCCACACTCCAGACAAACTGGATTACCCCCTAGATCTAGTTAAAGGTAATGCGCTTTTTACATTGCTTAAAGATCTAGGTGATGCTGGCGGAATCGGAAGATATGTTGAGCGAAAAGGTGAAGAAATTCGCGAGAAAATGACACCAGCACAGATTGAAGATTCAGAAAGAATAGCTAAAGAGTGGAAAACCACTCACCCGCCACTCTCATTTTTTCCGGACAAGCTAGGATATTAACGCCAGGGAGGCCATTTAGATATTTTATTATCGCGACATTTTTAACAAGTGCCACACTTACTTTTGCGTCGCAGCCAGCGCACGAAGTATCTGCAGGCATTATTTTATATAATCAGCTAAAGCTTGATGCAGCCTTTCCTGTATTAGAAAAAGAAGCGCAAGCTGGAAACGTGGAATCGCAATACTACCTAGGCGAAGCGCTAAGAAAGCGAAACCGATACATGACGCCCGAAGCACAGCACTGGTATGAAACGGCTGCGATGAATGGTTCCATATACGCGATGATTCAGCTAGGCCGTAAAAATTCGGATTTGTGCAAGATAATGGATAACTGCCCTGCCAGTTCCAAAAGTCCTGCTCAGTGGTTTGCGTATGCCAAAGAACTAGCGTTGGCAAAAGCGAACAGCGGTGACGCTGAGTCTCTATTCTTGATGTATGAAATAACTTTGAATGACGAATGGCTTGAAAAGTCAGCAAACGCTGGTTACCCACTTGCGCAGTATTGGATGGCGGTGAGTGAGCGGCAGGGGAAGGGATTCTTTTTTATCCCTGGGAAACGCGACGAATCGGTCCGAAATTGGTTAAGGCTTTCGTCAGAGGGTGGATACCCTAAAGCGATGAATAACTATCTGGAAATTCTTTACAGGGACGGCGACATGCAGGCTGTCCATCATTGGCTAAAAATTGCAGCTGAAACTGGCGAGCAAGATGCTATGAGCAACTATGGTGCTTACATTTCGCATACGCCAGATAAAATTGGCTACCCACTGAATCTAGTCGAAGGCTATGCGATGTTCTATCTAATGAAAGACTTGAATGATGCCGGAGGCATTCAAGATTATGTTGACCGGAAGATAGAAAAAATTGCTGAGAAGATGACACCCGAGCAAATCGAGCAATCAAAAGTTTTCGCAAAACAGTGGAAAGACACTCACCCACCCCTCTCATTTTTCCCTGACAAACTAGGAGATTGACCGCAGCCCCAGCGGTTAGTCGCACAACACCCCGCTTGCATTAACCGGCAGCAAGTGAATCAGCCCGCGTAAATTCAGCTGTTCACCCCTGCCGTTTTCACTAGCCCATCAAACCGGCGCCTTCCAACTCAACATCTGCTGCTGCGCCACCTGCAGCAAATCATTGCCATCCTGCGTCAGCAGGTAAAGCGCATGGGTGATGTGTGGAATGTCCTGCACGTCGGCGTGCTTGAAGCACAGGCAATGCAGGGTTTCGAGCAGGTCAGCGGCGGCGCGGATGCGCTGGACGGCGGCTTCGAGGATGTCTTTCGGGTTGGCTTGGGTGTCGATGAGCAGTGTCGGGGTTTCGGTGACGTTGCTGCTGAGGGGGAGATAGCGGTTTTGTAGCAGTTTGATTATCGGCATAGGTGATTACTCAATTGGGGCGAAAGTAACCGCCAGCACTGTGACCAAACAGTGGGAGGCGGACTGTGTGCAGGCTTGGTCAACCGAGAACAACCCCAACTCAGCTCGCCCGAAGGCGTCCTGCACACAGCCGCCACAGCTATGCACCGCACGGACACAGATGTCCGCAGCGCAAATGATGGCACATCTGCAATAAGGGAAGTTATCAGGTGACCAAACCCGAACCACTGATTTTGCAGCGGCAACCGACAATAACCGCCCCGCTCCAGCCGCCGAAAGCAGACAAGGCAGCAGCCTTTGTAGGAATTCGCCAAACATCCCGAAGAAAACCACCCCACTCCCTGACAGCCGGCGTTCAGCTCGGTTAACCATCCCTTAACGCCGTGGTCAAAAACTCTACTGAACCGCACGCCCTCAGCCATTCTGGCTGTTGCCCAGTGCGGCAGGTTCGGGTGCATCACGCCGAACTCTAGAACCGCCACTCGGGAGTCCTTTCATGAACATTCGTCCTTTATTGCTCAGCGCCGCCCTCGCCTGCACCGCGTTTGCCGGGCTGGCCCAGGCCAATGACACCTCTGCCACGTCCAAAGCCGTGCCGTATGAGTACGGCATGCCGCTGCATGTGGCCAAGGTGGTGTCGTTGACCGAGCCGCCAACGCAACTGTGCAAAGTGGTCACGGCCGATATGAAGTACATCGACAATGCCGGTAAGCCCGAGGAAATCAGCTACCGGAAATTGTCTGACGCGTGCAACTTCCAGAACTGACAGAAACGTCTGATTTGCGGTTTTGCGGTAGGCGTGGGGTGTTTCGGCGGTTATGCTCGGAGCCCTCCTCACTGCCGCAAGGATTCGCCATGCAGTTGTCGTTTCGCACGTTGTCGGGCTTCACGTGTTCGTTGTGTTTTTTGCTGGCGTTGGCCTGGGGCGTTTTCCCGGAGAGGCTGCTGGCGATCTGGAGCATCGAGTATTCCGACGCTGCAGGGTTTGTCGCGCGGCGCAGTGCAGTGGTGTTTGCGGCGTTGGGCGTGATGTTTTATCTGGTGCGTAATGCACCGCCGTCGCTGGGGCGTAATGCGCTGAGTAACGGGTTTATCGTCGGTTGTTTTGGTTTGGCGGTGCTGGGTTTTGCGGAATGGCTAAACGGCCATGCCGGCCCCGGGATTTTGCTCGCGGTGCTGGTCGAGTTCGCGCTGGGCCTTGGTTTTGTGCAGGCCCGGCGCGTGACGGTCGAACTGGGTGAAACGGTGCGTTAAACGACTCTGGAGTGTGGGCTGTAGTGGTGTTGCACAGTTTGCTGGTTCAGATCCGATCGCAGCCCGGCGATCAGTTCGTTGATTTCACGACAGCCGTTGAGATGGCTGGCGTCGATGCCGCTGACCAGCAGATCGACTTGATCGGTCTGGTGATCGCCGAAAACCTTGACGGTCATCGACAAGTCCGGCGACAGCGTGCACTGGCAGCGTTTCGGCAGAAAACTGCTTTCAATGATATTGCGTAGTTCCAAGGCAGACAGAAACATGGCGAAACCCTCTCCTTACTGTGAGATGCCAATCAAGTATTCACGCTGACCGTTGCTGCCCCTGCACGGGTGTGTCCCCGCTGTTTCCCTGGTGCGACAAGCGGTGGTACTGCGAAATGCCCATTGGAGTGTAGGCGCCCAAGGCCGGTGCGCCGCACTGAAAAGACGCATAAAGCGTGCCTTTCATCGGTTCATTTTCACCCTCATGAAATCAAGCACTTGGCGGCGGTGCCAGTATTTGGCTACTTGCAATTTGCAAGAATGGCCTCGGCGGGTACTGCAATTTGCAACTCGACGCTGGTTTGCAATCACGGCCCATGACGGTAAGAATGCCCGTTATCCACCCTACACCCGCACGGAGGCTTCCATGGGTTCTTTCCGCGTTTACGCGACCACCGGGCTGTTCATCGCCAGCCTGTCCACCCTCGCCCACGCCGCTAAGCTTGAAGACGTCGCGCCGTTCCCGAAGGCTGAAGCCGGGTTCACCCGTCAGGTCATTCACTTGCCCAAGCAAGAGCAGGAAGAGAACTTCCAGGTTGAAATCCTCGCCGGCAAAACTTTGGAAGTGGACTGCAACCGCCAGCGTTTGGGCGGTGTTCTCGATGAGAAGAATCTTGAAGGTTGGGGTTATCCGTTCTATCGACTGGAAAAGGTCATTGGGCCGATGAGTACGATGATGGCCTGCCCGCCCGGCAGCCAGAAGAAACGCGCGTTCGTGCCTGTCGTCGGTGACGGCTTCATGCTGCGGTACAACAGCAAGTTGCCGGTCGTGGTGTACGCACCGTCGGACGTCGAAGTGCGCTATCGCATCTGGTCGGCGTCGGACAAAGTCGGTACAGCCCTGCAGGAATAACCCGAACAAGGAGTTCGCTGCTTGATTACTTGCCACGTCAGATATGTCATTGATCCGTACCAATTGCCTGAGTTCGAGGCCTACGCCAAGGCCTGGCTCGGCATCGTCGAGCGCTTGGGCGGCACTCATCACGGCTACTTCCTGCCGTCCGAAGGCGCGAACAATATCGCTTATTGCCTGTTCAGTTTTCCGTCGCTGACGGATTACGAAAGCTATCGGCACATCGCGCTGACCGATCCGGAAAGCACCGCACTGGTAGCCAGCCTGGTCGAGAAAAAGTTCATCGTCAGCTATGAGCGCAGCTTCCTGCGCCCCTTGCTGCCGTAAACCGCTTCACGCCGAGACGCCGCAGACTGCGGCGCGCTCGGCGACATGGCGCAGGCTGTCGAAGTTGATATTGGCGCCCGAGTCGATCGCCACGAATGTCTGCTCGCGCACCCCGGTTCGCGCTACGTACTGCTTGATCCCGGCCACGGCCAAGGCGCCGGAAGGTTCGGTGATCGAGCGAGTATCGTCGTAAATGTTCTTGATCGCCGCGCAGAGGTCGTCGTTGCTGACGGTGATTACCTCGTCGACGCAAAAGCGGCAAACCTCAAACCCGAACGCGCCGATCTGCGCAACCGCCACGCCATCGGCGAACGTACCGACATTAGGCAGCACGACACGCTGATCGGCTTCCAGCGCAGCCTTCAGGCACGCGGAGTGTTCGGATTCGACGCCGATGATCCGCACTTCCGGCCGCAGGTATTTGACGTAGGCTGCGATGCCGGCGATCAGACCGCCACCGCCCACCGGGATGAAGATCGCATCCAGTGTGCCCTGATGCTGACGAAGGATTTCCATCGCCACGGTGCCCTGCCCCGCGATCACTTCCGGGTCATCGAATGGAGACACGAAGGTGCGTCCAGTCTGTTCCGCCAGTTGCAGCGCGTGGGCCAGCGCGAACGGGAAACTCTCGCCGTGCAGTAGCGCTTCAGCGCCACGACTGCGCACACCCAGCACTTTCAGTTCCGGCGTCGTCGCCGGCATGACAATGGTCGCCGCAATCCCTAGCTCGCGAGCTGCCAGCGCCACACCTTGCGCGTGATTGCCGGCCGATGCGGTGATTACTCCGCGCGCCTTTTGCTCGTCACTGAATTGCACCAGTTTGTTGTAGGCACCACGGATCTTGAAGGAGAACGTCGGTTGCAGGTCTTCACGCTTGAGCAGAATCCGGTTGCCCAGCGCCTCCGACAGCGCCGGCGCCGCTTGCAAAGGCGTGCGCACCGCGAGGTCGTACACCGGCGCGGCGAGGATCTTTTTCACGTAGTGCTCAAGCAGGGTTTGCTGGTCGGGGCTGTGCGGCATGGTCGTCTCCTGACATTTTTCAGAACCCCGGAGACAGAAAGTAAAAACCCGCCTCTAGGGCGGGTTGGGTGCTGCAGTCGTGAGCTAGCCCGCCAAATGAGGAATGGCGGTAATAATGCTTGGCTGGCAGCGCGATACAGTCGAAGTCATGGGCTGGAAATTAGCCTGTGCGCTAATGGCAAGTCAATGGCCAATTTTGCGCGGCGGCGTTAGTCTGGCGACTCTCTCATCACACCAAGGAAGGATTGCATGATGTCTATCGCCCTGCCCCTCACGGCTTTGCTCGCGTTTAGCGGTTATACCGTTTCGGTGATGCTCCAGGCTGAACAGTCGTTGATCGATTTTGGCATCAGCCTGATGTCGCGGCCCGACACCGCGCAGGTGGTGATTGACCTGTATCTGCTGGCCACACTGGCCGGGGTGTGGATGGTCAAGGATGCCCGATCGCGTGGGCAGTCGGTCTGGTCGGTGGTGCCTTATTTGTTGCTGACGGCGGTTTTTGTGTCGATCGGGCCGTTGTTGTATCTGGTGGTGCGTGGGGTTCGCGAGCGCAACAGGAAGCTGGTGGATCTGGCTCGGGTGGGTTGATCCGGGTTATCGGATGCCGGGTAGATCGCCTTCGCGAGCAGGCTCGCTCCCACAGGGGTTGGTGTCAGCACTGGCAAGGTGCATGTCGTTCAAGAATGCCTGATCAACCCAGATGTCAACTGTCAACTATGACAGTTATGCGGCACATCCTGATGCAGTAACTTGAGCCTTCACCGGGAGCTTGATCCCATTGAGGCCATACGTCAGGAGCATGAGCAATGAGTGATTCAGCGTACACATCTACAGGAGAGTTTTCTGCCGAGACGGAAGGTGGTGAACGCTTGTTGTTTCATACGACGTTAGTGAATCTGGCCATCAGCTCTCGCCCGGTGCCTGTCCCTTTTTGGCAAGCTATTGGCGATCAGGAATTCGACGGACCGCTTCCGCGGCGACACGCCTATCTGAGTGTCTATTTCCCTGTGGGGGTAACGGCAGGCACCTATCCGCTGACCAGGGACGGCGACTTTCGAGGAAGCTATGCGGTCGGCACTCTTGGTGATGCGGAGCCGTACTATTCAACATCAGGACAAATAACGCTAACTATCGTGCCGTCAGCCGAAGGTGAACAAGTGGAGGGCACAGTGTTTTTTACAGCTCTGAATGAAAAAAACGGGCAGCAAGTCTTTATCAAAAATGGCAAGTTCAACATGACAAATTAGACCTTTACCTCGGCTGCAACCAAGGGCCGGGGTAAACATTGACAGGGTTAGCCCGGCGTTCTCGCAACCCGGCTACCTCAGCCCCGCTTAATCGCAACATACGCCGCCGTTTCATACGGCACCGTCACCACATCCCTGTCACGCAGTTCCGGCTCGGCGGCAATCAACGCACGAATCTGCTCATCGACTTTCGCCCGTTTCGCATCCGGCAGCGCGGCGATGAAACTGGTCGAGCGCACGCGGTTGAAGATCACATCTTCCGGTGAGCCGGTATGACCATGATGAAACTGTTCAACCTGCAATTTCTCAAAAGCCGGGTGCGGAAATGCTGTGCGCCAGGTGCCGGTGTAATAGCGCGGCGTGTCCCCTTCCAGTGCGTTGACGATGGCATCCAGTTTCGGCACCCAACTGACTGCGGTATCACGCAAGTTCCAGATCAGCCCCAACTTGCCACCCGGCTTGAGTACTCGAGCGATTTCGCTCAGCGCCTCGGTACTGGCGAACCAGTGAAACGCCTGCGCGCAAATCACCACATCCACTGAAGCGTCCGGCAACGGCAGGTCGGTCGCCGTAACGCACACAGCCAGCACATCGGGCCAGGCGTCAGACAGTTTTTCCAGCATCTGCGCCACCGGTTCAACGGCGATCACTTGCGCGCCCGTCGCTACCAGGCGTCCGGTGAACTTGCCGGTGCCGGCGCCCAGATCGATCACCGTTTTATGCCTATCCAGGCCCAGCGTCGCAGTCAACCACTCACTGACCTGCGGCGGATAGTCCGGCCGCCCTTTGACGTAGGTGTCGGCGGCGGTTTTGTAGCCGGCAGCGGCTGAATGATGGACGTGATCGGTCATGGCAACTCTCCTTACGACAAAACATCGGATCGACGGCAGACGCTCCCGAGCATAGCGCTTGAATTTACGCTGAACTTGAACAGTCACTGATAAAGCAATGAATAAAAATTCACCCTGTGGTGTTCAATGTGAAACATAACCCCTGTGGAGCCTTGCCCATGACTATCCGTTCCGTTATGTTCGCCGCCCCGTTGCTGCTGGTCGCCGCGATGTCCAGCCAATTGGCCTTGGCCAATGGTGATGAAGAAGAACCGGTGCAGAAGCCCGAATGCCCGAAAGGCCAGGTCTGGGACAGCAAAACGCAAAAATGCGTGCTGCAAACCAGCAGTCTGCTGCCGGACGCTGACCGTACTGATTACGCCTATCGCCTTGCCAAGGCCGGTCGCTACGAAGAAGCCTTGGTGCTGCTCGATACGCTCAAGCAACCGAACACCGCCAAGGCCCTCAACTATCGCGGATACGCCTCGCGCAAACTGGGGCGCACCGACGAGGGCATCGGCTATTACCTGCAATCGGTGCAGCTCGATCCGCAGTACGCGCAAGTGCGCGAATACCTCGGTGAGGCCTATGTAATCAAAGGCCGCGTCGACCTGGCGCAGGAGCAGTTGCAGCAGATCAGATCGATTTGCGGCACCTCGTGCGAGGAATATCAGGACCTGGCTGAAGCCATCAACGACTCATCGAAAACCTGAGCACTTATAAGGGCCGCCATCATCTTCAACGATCAGGCATTCAGAGCAGAACTCGGGCAGCATCTGGCGCGACTGTGGCGCTACGGTCTGCTGCTGTCGCGCAACCGGCACGTGGCCGAGGATCTGGTACAGGCCACGTGTGTACGAGCGCTGGAGCGCGCCAATCAGTACATCGCCGGTACGCGCATGGATCGCTGGTTGCTGAGCATTCTGCATTCGATCTGGCTCAATGAAGTGCGCGCTCGTCGCGTGCGTCAGGGGACGGGACAGGTCGATGCCGATGGTCAACTGGCGTTCGATGGTGAATACGCGGCGCAGACGCACGTGATGGCGGCGCAAGTGATTCGCCGCGTCGATGCGCTGCCTGAAATCCAGCGGGAAACGGTCTACCTCGCCTACGTCGAAGGTTTGTCCTACCGCGAAGTCGCGGAGATCCTGCAAGTGCCGATCGGCACTGTGATGAGCCGTCTGGCCACCGCCCGCCTGAAACTCGCCGAATACCCGCCGTTGCAGGCTGTGCCAAAAACCACCGAAGGAGACCGCTCATGAACAAACCTTCGGATGAACAACTGGTCGCCTACCTCGACGTCGAACTGGACGGCGACTATCGCAACCAACTGGACAATGCCATTGTCGAAGACCCGCTGCTCAGCCTGCGCGTGCAATGGCTGAGCCGCAGTAATCTGCCGTTCAAGAACGCCTATGACGAGCTGGCGCAACAGGCGCCGCTGGATCGACTGCAAGCGCGGCTGGATGCCATTCCTTCGCCAGAAAAGCCTGGGCTGAGTCGCCGCTGGTTTATCGGTGGCGCGGCCGCTGCGCTGTTGGCCGGAGGCGTGTTGGCCGACCGGTTATTCCTCGGCTGGCACGCCGCGCAATCGAACAACTGGCGCGCATTGGTGGGCGATTACATGGCGCTGTATGTGCCGCAAACGCTTGATCACCTGCCCACCGACGAAGCCTCCCAACGCGCGCAACTGCGCACGGTTGATGCGCGTCTGGGCCTGAATCTCTCACCCGCCACGTTGAAACTGCCGGGTGCCGAATTCAAACGCGCACAAGTGCTTGAATACGACGGTGTGCCGATCGCACAGATCATGTACCTCGATGCCAGGCATGGGCCTCTGGCGTTATGCGTCACGCGCTCGAACCAGGGTAGCCGAGCGCTTGAGCATGAACGTCGACACGAGATGAACGTAGTGTTCTGGACAGAGCATGAACATGCCTGGATGTTGATCGGACACGTTCCGGCGGCTGCACTTGAGCAGAGCGCAACACTGTTGAAATCGCGATCCATCGGCTAGTGCCTTGACCGGCATGTTCAAGTTGGCGGAACTGGTCTGACGGCACTAGGCATCCACTTTAAAGGAGTCAAGGGAAAACCAGTCAGGTTTCGGACTATGGAACTCAAGTCGTGCGATCCCCGGTGCATCAAAGGCAACATTGACCGGTGTGCCGTAGGACGAACCTAACGCCTGACGCCCCAAAAGCTCCCCATTGCTGGTGTAGTAAGTCACGGTGCTGTCCTCATAGTTAACGCTTAAATGAAAAAAACTGATTCGCGAGCAGGCATTCTTCAGTTTTATTTCCACTACCTGCGCGGCCTCGCCAAAGGCGTCGCGGCCAATGCTCAGTACCTGACCATCGATTCGACCGGGAAAGGATTGACCGATGTCGGAACGAGGCATGATCGCGCATTCGCCATCACCGGATTTGAACGTGATCTGCATAGTGGGCGTTTCCATGATTGCGCCTTGTCGTGCCGTCTGATTCGGCACGCCGGTGAAATCTTCCATTAACGTCGCGGGAGAATTCAGCACGGTGAATGTCGGCGAATTGAACACCACTGCAGTGGTTTCGTCATTGAGCCCGTCATAGGCAACTTTCAACTCCATGCGCACGGACGTACCCGGTTTGAGTTTCCGGAGTTCGCTGCGAGGCAACGCATTATCCAGCCCGCTGTCTTTTTCCGGCGCTGTCACTGGAGCAGCTTCGGCGAGGACAATCGTGTAACTGTCACCGTTGATATCTGTGCCGTGCAAACGAAACCAACGCAATTGCCCCTCCGCCATCAATGGCCACACCGCACATTGCGCCTGCGCACCACCGGTAAAATCACCCAGATCAAGTATCCCGTTGCTGGCCTGAGGGATATCGGGTGTGGGCAGCCGTCGATCCCGATCCTCGATCCGCTTGATCACCACGTCACGGTGCGCGGAGGGTTGAGGGGCCGCACCTCGCAGCAACTCCCATGACAGCTGGATTGTCTTGCCATGACTGGCCGCCAGCACTGAAGACTCGATCAGAAAGTTGGCCCGGTGGTTCTTGTTGAAGGTGCTTGGAACAAAGACTGGCGAGCCCGGCCCGGTTATGCCTTGGACCAACAGCCGCGCTTTGTCCCCGGGTTGATCCTCCAGGTATTCGACTCGGGCTGTCACACCGTTGGGCAAATCCAGAGGATCGATCAGGTAACCGGAGCCCACCAGTGCAGGTGGTAAAAGGGTCGCAGCGGGCTCGCCGGTGATACTGGTTTTCAGGACATAGGAGCGGTCGAGTTCGACCCCCTGGCTGACGCGCTGATACGAAAACACTGCATGTCCCTTCGCGGCGGCAGCAAACGCAGCGTAAGGCACAGGGATCGAGTAGGAAAACGGTGCATTCTTCACTTTTTCGGTCAGCGTCAAATGTTCCAGTAACGCTCCGTCCTTAGCATAGAAGCGCCCCGTCAAACGGATTTCATCGTCTCTGAGCCAACTGCGCGATACATAGATTTGTGCAATTGCCGGTTCGCCAGCCAGTTTTTCCAGTTCGACGCTGCTGGCGTCATCGTCAGGATCATCGGGGTCCTCGCTGAGGATCGGTGGGTCATACCAGGTGCCATTCAGGTTGACGTACAGATACTGGCTGGCCGAGTTCGGACTGTTGACATCCGGACTGTTACCCACACGATCAAATACCGTGTAACGCACTTCAAAGTGAGCACTGTCCCCGGCCGCGCGAAAGGTCGCCTCATCGATGGTCATCTGGATGGGCCGCTGCTGATCCGCCGCTTCCTCACTGACCACATGACTGAAGGTTTTACCGTTGCAATACACCACGATGGTGTCGAACGCTCTCATTATCGGGTAGGTAACGCTGATGCTTACGCCTGTACGCGCACGCTCGGCGTCTACACCTTCATCCAACGCATCCGGAGCCACTTCAAACACCAGTTCGGAATGGCCTTCCTCCTCAGGAAAACGGTCCACGTTACCCGGACGCTTGTCGTGATAAATAACCGTCAACGGCGCCGAAGCTTCGAGCTCCACGCCATCTCGCTCTATCCCGTAATCAAGAACATTCAGCGGACTCTTCCATTTGTCCGCAGCCACATAGACGATTACCCGTTGAGAGGCCTCGCCGGTGGCGATGGGTTTCTCCGCAACCCGTTCTCCGTTCAAACGCACGACATAGACGTCATTGTCCTGCGCGGTAGTGGCGGGTTCGATGAACACCTTCACCCCTTCCGGGTACAGATAAGTCAGTGCCAGAGGCAGCCCTGCATCTGCATTTTCTGGCCCGGGGACCGGCTGACTCATGCCGGCAATTCGCGGTTTTTCAAGGGTCTTGACGTCCATAGTGATCATCCTTTGGGAGCAGGGTCCGATACGATCGGAAGCAGGGGTTCTTGTCCTGCGCATGAAACACCCATCGCCCGCGGTTGCCTACTGTCAGATCTGACAGGTGAACCCTGTAAAACCGGTTAAAACGCTACCATTGGTCGGAGTAACCGCAAAAGGCGAACGAAAGCCGGCGCCATTCGCAGCAATCGTAGAGCGGCTTATCCCACGCCTGAATTCGTTGAGCAGTCGTTTTGTGCCAAGAGAAACGTTACTTCCACGCCGAAGAAAGTCATATTCCAGGAGTACTCCCCCGATGGCGATTTCGTCTCGCACTGCCTTACTGGTGATCGACGTTCAAAACGACTTCACCCCCGGCGGCCAATTAGCGGTACCGGAAGGTGATCTGATCGTGCCGCTGATCAACCGGCTCGCCCGCCAGTTCACCCAGGTCGTCGTTGCACAGGATTGGCACCCCACCGGCCATGCCTCATTCGCCTCCAGTCATCCCGGTCACCAGCCCTACGATGTCATTCAATTGCCTTACGGCGAGCAGACACTCTGGCCCGACCATTGTGTGCAATCGACAGCGGGGGCCGAGTTTCACCGGGAACTCGACTTGCCTCATGCCCAGTTGATCATTCGCAAGGGCTGCAATCCTGATATCGACAGCTACTCGGCCTTTCTGGAAGCCGATCGCCAAACCACCACGGGGCTGGCCGGCTACCTGAAAGAGCGCGGGATCGATACGGTCTACATGGTGGGCCTGGCACTGGATTTCTGCGTGATGTATTCAGCGCTGGATGCTCGGGCGGCGGGATTCAATGCTTATGTGGTGCTGGATGCGTGCCGGGCGATCGATCTGAACGGATCACTGACGGCAGCGATTGAGCGTATGCAAAGTGCCGGGGTCGGGTTGATTCAATCCACAGAGCTGGTCTGAACAACGCAATCCCCATGTGGGAGCGAGCCTGCTCGCGAAGGCGTCGGGTCAGTCAACGCATATTTGGCTGACATACCGCCTTCGCGAGCAAGCTCGCTCCCACAGGTATCTTTTCAGGGGCATGAAGTTCAGGCGTTAGTGGGCAACCACAGCCGAAACCGCGCACCGCCCAACGGCGAAGACTCAACCGTCAACGTGCCACCCTGCGCTTCCAGTGCACGGCGACTGATCGCCAGGCCCAGGCCAAAACCACCGGTCGCCCGATCCCGGCTGCGATCCAGTCGATAGAAAGGCTCGAAAATCCGCTCACGCTCGTCATCGGGAATCCCGATGCCGTCATCATCGACCCAGATCTCACAGCCCTCGGCATTGACCTGCACGCCAATCTGAATGCGTTTCTCGCAATAGCGCATGGCGTTGCGCAGCAGATTCTGGATCGCCCGCGCGGTCAGGCGTGGATCGAGCGAAAACCGCTCCAATTGACCGTGGAGCAACACGTCGATGACGATCTCCGGCGACTCAAGCTCTTCATCGACACTGCCCAGAATGCTGTCGATGAACTCATCCAGCGACACCTCGACCTGCTCTGGCATTTGCGCCGGATTCTGCAAGCGACTGTATGACAACAGCTCCAACACCAACTCATCGAGTTCGCGGATATGCGCGACCAGTCCCAGCAAGCGCTCGCGACTGGCAGCCGGCAAATCGTCCGAGAGCGCCAGCGCCAGACCGAAATCCAGCCGCGTTAGCGGCGTGCGCAATTCGTGGGAGACCGCATTGAGCAAGTCGCGTTGCTGATTGAGCAGATTTTCGATATCGCCGGCCATGGTGTCGAAGACGTTGGCAAGGCTGCCGATGTTGGAACTCGGGGCAATTTCCGTGCGTTCGCTCAAATGGCCCTTGCCGAAGCGTTCGGCGGTACCTTTGAGCCGTTCCAGATCGCGCCAGTGCGGGCGCAGCCACATCAGCAGGCAGGCGAGCAGCGTCGCGCCGACCAATACGTTGATGCTCCAGTACAACAGATTGACGTCCATCGGGTCCGGCGGCACGACCATTTGCACGGCCGAGATGTCGTCCAGCGGCGTCACCGCCAGCGTGCGCCAGCCCCAATCACCAATGCGCACGACGTTTTCACCCCGCCGTAGGCGCTCCTGCTCGATCGCGGTGAACTGGGCATCGTCGATCCGCGCGAGAACGATGTGCAGCGGCTGGAAATCCTTGTCCATCGACGCCGCCAGCGCCGGCCACTGCGCTTGCGGCACCGCGTGAAACTGCCGGGTGATCAGCGATTGCAGTCCGCGCGAATAGTCCAGGTTGTAAGTGACGAAGCGCTCGCGGAACGCCATGACCACCAGATCCGGCACCAGATAGATCGCCGCACTGTAGGAAACGATCGTCACTAGATACAGGCGAAACAGGATGCGAAACATCAGCTCAGCATTCCCACTCGGAACGGCTGAACAGATAGCCCTTGCCCCACACGGTCTTGATCTTGCGGGCCTCGCCAGCGTGGTCATCGAACTTGCGGCGCAGCTTGGAAATCGCCACGTCCACCGAGCGGTCGGTGCCGTTGAACTCGATACCGCGCAGGCGTTGCAGAATCTGGTCGCGGCTCAACACTTCACCGGCGTGTCGCGCCAGCACCACGAGCAAGTTGTATTCGCCACTGGACAACTCGACCGGTTGATCGCGCCACGTCACGGTGCGTTCGGACAGGTCGATGCACAGATTGCCCATGACGATGCGGTCGTTGACGGTCAACGGTTCACCGAGGCTGCTGCGGCGCAACAAGGTGCGCACACGCGCCAGCAAGACCCGAGGCTCGCAAGGTTTGGTGACGTAATCGTCGGCGCCCATTTCCAGACCCAGCACTTGATCGTGGCTATCGTCGCGGGCGGTGAGCATCAGGATTGGCAATGTTGCCGAATCGGCGCGCAGTAAACGACAGACTTGCAGACCATCAAGCCCTGGCAGCATCAAGTCGAGAATCACCAGATCCGGCGGATTGACTCGCGCCCGCTCGCGCACATGGTCGCCACGGCCGATCACGCTGACGGAATAACCGTTGCGTTCCAGGTAGCTGGAAATCAGTTCGGCGAGGGCGGTGTCGTCTTCGACCAGGAGGATGTTGGGCATGGGGTGATCCAGAAAGTGCTGTGGCGACCGATACGGCCCATTCGCGAGCAGGCTCGCTCCCACACTGGGAATGCGATTCCTTGTGGGAGCGAGCCTGCTCGCGAAAGCTATCTATCTGTCGCAATAAATTTCAAGACCTGAAGGATATACGCCCTCGCCCATCCCTGAGCAAAACCCTTACACAATTTCACACAGCGCCTACAAAGCTTCACCGCTAATCTCGGCGTCTGCCCGTAGGATGCGGACATCAATATTGGGGGTTGTACATGTCGAACAAACTGCTGGCCGGGCTCGGCCTGATCGCGATGGCGCTGACGCTGAGCGCCTGTGATTCGTCCTCGAAGGCAGAGGATCAGACGCCACCGGCCACGGTGCGCATCGAGACGATCGAAGCGCACCCCCTGACGCTCAGCAGCGAACTCAGCGGCCGCATCGCCGCACCACGTATCGCCGAAGTGAGGGCACGGGTGGCCGGCGTGGTCTTGCAGCGCACCTTCCGCGAAGGCAGCGACGTGAAAAAGGGCGACGTGCTGTTCCGCATCGACCCGGCGCCGTTCAAGGCTGACCTCGACAGCGCCGAAGCCGCGTTGCGCAAGGCAGAAGCCAATGCCTTCCAGGCCAAACTGCAAGAGCAGCGCTATGCCCAGTTGATCGATGACCAGGCCATTAGCGGCCAGGACTACGACAACGCCCGCGCCAATGCCCGGCAAACTGCCGCTGACGTTGCGGCCAACAAGGCTGCTGTCGAACGCGCAAAACTGAACCTCGGTTACGCCACCGTCTCCGCGCCGATTTCCGGGCGTGTTGGCCGCGCACTGGTGACCGAAGGCGCGCTGGTCGGGCAAAACGAAACCACGCCGCTGGCACTGATTCAGCAGCTCAACCCGATCCACGCCGACCTCACCCAGTCGACCCGTGAACTCAACGAGTTGCGCCGCGCATTCCGCTCCGGGCAACTGCAGGAAGTCGGCCAGGATCAGGTCAAAGCCACGCTGATTCAGGATGACGGCAGCCTTTATCCGCTGCCGGGCAAATTACTGTTCAGCGACATCACGGTCGACCCGGGCACTGGCCAGATCATCCTGCGCAGCGAATTCCCCAACCCGGATCTCGACTTGCTGCCGGGCAGTTTCATTCGCGTGCGCCTCGAGCAGGCCACCATCCAGAACGGCATCACCGTACCGCAACGTGCCGTGCAGCGTGACAGCGCCGGCATTGCCCAGGTTTTGACCGTCGATGAGCAAATGCGCGTCGCCGAACAACCGGTCCAACTCGGCGCGGTGCAGAACAATCGCTGGATCGTCACCGGCGGCCTCAAGCCCGGCGACCGCATCGTCATCGAAGGCCTGCAACACGCCCGTCCCGGCGAAACCGTGCAGATCGATGACACCCCTCTTCCACTTGCCCAGACCTCTGGTCAGTAAGCAGGACGCTTTTCTATGCCGCAGTTCTTTATCGACCGCCCGGTGTTTGCCTGGGTCGTCGCATTGTTCATCCTGTTGGCCGGTGCGCTGGCCATTCCGCAGTTGCCGGTGGCGCAATACCCGGACGTCGCCCCGCCGCAGATCGAAATCTACGCTGTGTACCCGGGAGCCTCGGCGCAGACCGTCGATGAAAGCGTGGTCAGCCTGATCGAGGAAGAGCTCAACGGCGCCGATCATCTGCTGTACTTCGAATCGCAAAGCAGCCTCGGCAGCGCGACGATCAAAGCCACGTTCCAGCCGGGCACCAACCCGGAACTGGCGCAGGTCGACGTGCAAAACCGCCTCAAGGTAGTCGAGTCGCGCCTGCCGCAAGCGGTCAATCAGCAAGGTTTGCAGGTCGAAAAAGTCTCGTCCGGCTTCCTCTTGCTGATCACCCTGACGTCCAGCGACGGCAAGCTCGATGACGTGGCGCTCAGCGATTATCTGGCGCGCAATGTGATGAACGAGATCAAGCGTCTGGACGGTGTCGGCAAGGCGCAGTTGTATGGCGCCGAACGGGCCATGCGCATCTGGATCGATCCGCAGAAGCTGATCGCGTTCAACCTGACACCGGCTGACGTCAATGAAGCCATCGTCGCGCAGAACGCTCAGGTCTCCGCCGGCAGCATCGGCGATCTGCCCAATCCATCCAGCCAGGAAATCACCGCGACCATTCTGGTGAAAGGTCAGTTGTCGACGCCGCAAGAGTTCGCCGACATTGTCCTCAAAGCCAATCGCGATGGTTCCACTGTGCGTATCGGTGACGTCGCGCGGGTCGAGATCGGCAGTCAGGAATACCAGTTCGGTACGCGCCTAAACGGTAAGCCGTCCACCGCCGTCGGCGTGCAGTTGTCGCCGGGTGCCAACGCGCTGAACACCGCGACGCTGGTGCGGGCGAAGATGGATGAGCTGTCGCGCTACTTCCCGGTGGGCGTGGAATACAAGATCCCGTACGACACTTCGCCGTTCGTCAAAGTCTCGATCACCAAAGTGATTTACACCCTGGGCGAGGCGATGTTGCTGGTGTTCGCGGTGATGTTCCTGTTCCTGCAGAACGTGCGCTACACGCTGATCCCGACGCTGGTGGTACCGGTGGCTTTGATGGGCACATTCGCAACCATGCTCGCGCTGGGTTTCTCGATCAACGTGCTGACCATGTTCGGCATGGTGCTGGCCATCGGCATTCTGGTCGACGACGCGATTGTCGTGGTCGAGAACGTCGAGCGGATCATGGCCACCGAGGGTCTGTCGCCCAAGGAAGCCACGCGCAAGGCGATGACCCAGATCACCGGCGCAATCATCGGCATCACCCTGGTGCTGGTCGCGGTGTTTATTCCGATGGCGTTCATGCAAGGTTCGGTCGGGGTGATTTACCAGCAGTTCTCGCTGTCGATGGCGACGTCGATTCTGTTCTCGGCGTTCCTCGCCCTGACCCTGACACCGGCACTGTGCGCGACGCTGCTCAAGCCCATAGCCAAGGGCGAACATCATGAGAAGTCCGGATTCTTCGGCTGGTTCAACCGCCGCTTCGAGCACCTGACCGATCGCTATCAGGGCTGGGTCGGCTATGCGCTGAAACGCAGTGGTCGTTACCTGCTGATCTACGTTGTGCTGTTGGTAGGACTGGGGCTGTGCTTCGCGCGTCTGCCCTCCTCGTTCCTGCCGGTGGAAGATCAGGGTTACACCATCACTGACATTCAGCTGCCGCCCGGTGCGACCAAGAATCGTACGGTAGCCGTGGCTGAACAGCTTGAGGCGCATAACGCCGGCGAGCCTGGGATCAGTGACACGGTGGTGATCCTCGGTTTCAGCTTCTCCGGTAGCGGCCAGAACGCGGCACTGACGTTCTCGACACTGAAGGACTGGTCGCAGCGCAGCAGTGATGATGCGGCCAGCTCGATTGCCGATCGCGCCAATATCGCCCTGAGTGAAATCAAGGACGCCATGGCGTTCTCGGTGTTGCCTCCGCCCGTGGATGGCCTCGGCACGTCGAGCGGCTTCGAGTTCCGTTTGCAGGATCGCGGCGGCCTTGGCCATGCGACCTTGATGCAGGCACGTACTGAGTTGCTGGCTGCCGCCGAGAAAAGCCCGGTGCTAATGAACGTGCGTGAAAGCGCGTTGGCCGAAGCGCCACAAGTGCAACTGATCGTGGATCGTAAACAGGCGAATGCCTTGGGCGTGTCGTTTGCCGACATTGGCAACGTGCTGTCCACTGCCGTCGGTTCCAGCTACATCAACGACTTCCCCAATCAGGGGCGCATGCAGCGCGTTGTCGTGCAAGCCGAAGGCGATCAACGCAGCCAGGTCGCCGATCTGCTGAAAATGCATGTGCGTAACAACGCCGGGCACATGGTGCCGCTGTCGGCGTTCGTCCAGGCCAACTGGATTCAGGGCCCGGCGCAGTTGACCCGTTACAACGGCTATCCGGCGATCGCGATTTCCGGCGAACCATCACCGGGGCACAGTACCGGTGAAGCCATGGCGGAAATTGAACGTCTGGTGGCGCAGGGGCCGAAAGGTCTGGGCCAGGAATGGACCGGTCTGTCGTTGCAGGAACGCTTGTCCGGCAACCAGGCACCGATCCTGCTCGGTTTGTCGCTATTGGTAGTGTTCCTGTGTCTGGCGGCGCTGTACGAGAGTTGGTCGATTCCGACCTCGGTGTTGCTGGTGGTGCCGCTGGGCGTGCTCGGCGCGGTGCTGGCCGTGACGCTGCGCGGAATGCCCAACGATGTGTTCTTCAAGGTTGGCCTGATCACCATCATCGGCCTGTCGGCGAAGAACGCGATCCTGATCATCGAGTTCGCCAAGAGCCTGTACGACGAAGGTCACGATCTGATCGATGCGACGTTGCAGGCAGCACGCCTGCGTCTGCGGCCGATTGTAATGACCTCGCTGGCATTCATTCTTGGCGTTGTGCCATTGGCCATTGCCACCGGTGCCAGCTCGGCGAGCCAACAGGCGATCGGTACTGGCGTGATCGGCGGGATGATTACCGCAACGCTGGCAGTCATCTTCGTACCTGTCTTCTTCGTGGTGGTCATGAAGCTCGTACAACGATTCACCAAATCCCACTGATCTGAATTGTGGGAGCGAGCCTGCTCGCGAAGGCGTCCGGTCAGTCAACATTGATGTTGAATGTACCGACGCCTTCGCGAGCAGGCTCGCTCCCACATGGATCGTCATAAACTTGAGCCAGTGGTCATATCCGCCATCGCTGGGCTAAGGTGTCTGAACCACCTTGGCCCATCGAGTCCCCATGCGCTTCCTCGCCCGCACCCACCCTCGCCTGTCTGCCGCCGCCCTCCTCGGCCTTGCCACCGGTCTCCTGGTCCCCGCCGATTCCATCGTCAGCAAAATCCTCATCGGCTGGAACGCTGGCGTCTGGACTTACCTGATCCTGATGTTCTGGCTGACCGTGCGCGCCAAGGCTCCGGACGTCAAACGCATCGCTGAAGTCGAAGACGAAAATGCCGGGCTGGTGCTGTTCGTGGTGTGCATCGCCGCGCTGGCGAGTTTGGCGACCATCACCTTCGAGCTGGCTGGCAGCAAGGACCTGGAAACCACGCGCAAACTGCTGCACTACGGTTTCACCGCGCTGACGGTGATCGGCTCGTGGCTGCTGATCGGGGTGATTTTCTGCGTGCACTACGCCAGGTTGTATTACACCTGGAATGGCAAAGAGCCGGCGTTGCGCTTCGCCGAGGGGCTGACGACCCCCAACTATTGGGACTTCTTGTACTTCTCCTTCACCATCGGCGTGGCCGTACAGACTGCAGATGTCGGCGTGGCCACCCGCGATATCCGCAAAATCGTATTGGCGCAATCGTTGATCGGATTCGTGTTCAACACCGCGATTCTGGGATTTTCGATCAATATCGCCGCGGGTTTGTTCGGCTGACGCGACCCCGCCCGTCGGCGGCACAAAGATCGCTGGTGATCATTCACTTGACGGAAGCTTTGTTTTTGGTGTTTCCTGAAACCGGTTTCAGCGCTGTATTCAGACGTTGAGCCTATAAATCCAATAACAAGGTTTCAGACCGTGAACGACTTCTCCGCCGCCCAGCGCAGCCGCGTGACCATGCTCGATGTTGCCGAGCGCGCCGGTGTGTCCAAGGCCAGCGTTTCGCGCTTTATCGGCGATGACCGCGCCCTGCTCTCCGATACCATTGCCCTGCGCATCGAGCAGGCCATCGCGGAACTCGGCTATCGCCCCAACCAGATGGCTCGCGGTCTGAAACGCGGTCGCACACGCCTGATCGGCATGCTGGTGGCCGATATCCGTAACCCTTATTCAATCGCCGTGATGCACGGGGTGGAAACCGCCTGCCGTGCCCACGGCTACAGCCTGGTGGTGTGCAACACCGACCGCGATGACGAGCAGGAACGCCAGCACTTGGCGCTGTTGCGCTCGTACAACATCGAAGGGCTGATCGTGAACACGCTGGGGCATCATCGCGACGAGTTGCACGAGTTGCGCCGCGAGATGCCGCTGGTGCTGGTGGATCGCAAGGTCGACGGGCTCGACAGCGACATGGTCGGGTTGAATAACCCGCAAGCGGTGCAGATGGCCCTCGCGCACCTTGAACAACGTGGCTATCGGGATTTGCTGTTGGTGACCGAACCGTACGACGGCACCAGTTCGCGGATTGAGCGGGTCAGCAGTTTTCAGGCGCAGATTGCGCAGCGCTCGGGGTTGACCGGGGCGGTGCTGGAAACCGGCGATGATCTGAACGCGCAACTTCAAACCTTTTTAAACACACCCGGTAATGGTCCGAAAGCGCTGTTTTGCGCCAATGGCGTAGCGGCGCTGGCTGCGACGACTGCGTTACGCCAAATGGGTTGCCGATTGTTCGAGGACGTCGGGCTGATCGCCCTGGATGATCTGGATTGGTATCCGTTGGTGGGCAGCGGGATTACCGCGCTGGCTCAGCCGACGGCAGAGATTGGTGCGCGGGCGTTTGAGTGTCTGCTCAAGCGTTTGCGTGGGGATGATGAGGTGGCGCGGGTGGTGGATTTTGCGCCGGTGCTGGTTGAGCGTGGGTCGACCCGTGAGGTTGGTGGTGTTTGATCTGACGCCTTCGCGAGCAGGCTCGCTCCCACAGGTGACCGCGTTCCAAATGTGGGAGCGACGGTGCGACGATTCGACCTGCTCGCGAAGGCGCCCTAAAGGACAACACAGAAACACCTGATATTTTTTTGAACAAAAATGAAACCGGTTTCAGAGGTCAATAACAATGAATAAACCCGCCGTTTCCATCAGCCTGTCCAGCTACGGCGCCGAGCTTGTGCGCCAGCGCGGGCAGGATGCTTTCATCGATGTTCTGGCTGCGGCCGGGGCGAATCGCATTGAGTGGCGCGAAGAGCTGCTGACGCGTGAAGACCCTGCGCAACTGGCTCAGGCCACGCTGGCGCAAGGTCTGCAAAGCATCTATTCCTCGCCCACCGAACTCTGGCTGGCCGGCCAGTCACGCCCCAATCCCGAGCTGATCACCGCGCTGCAACAGGCCGAAGCGTTCGGATCGAAATGGTTGAAGGTTTCTCTCGGCTACTTCACCGATAACAATGATCTGCAAGCCCTGGACGAACGCTTGAAACTCAGCCCGGTGCAGTTGCTGGTGGAGAACGACCAGACCTTGCATGGCGGTCGGATCGAGCCGTTTCAGCGCTTCTTCGCCGCCGTCGAGCAGCACAGCTTGCCGATCAAGATGACCTTCGACATTGGTAACTGGCAGTGGCAGGACCAGTCCGCCACCAACGCGGCGCGCCTGTTGGGCCGGCACGTCGGTTACGTGCACTGCAAAGCCGTGGCCCGCCGCCCCGACGGCAAACTGGTGGCGGTGCCGCCGGCGGTCAGTGACCTGCATCTGTGGGAACAACTGTTGCGGCACATGGCCCAAGGCGTTATGCGCGCCGCCGAATACCCATTGCAGGGCGAAGATCTGGTGCAACTGACCACCGAGCACGTGGCCGCCCTCGCCCGCCTCGGCCAATCCCGTCTGGAGCCTGCGCATGTCTGAGATCGATATTCTTTCGTTCGGCGAAACCATGGCGATGCTGGTCGCCGAGCAGACCGGTGATCTGGCGGCGGTCGAGCACTTCCACAAACGTATTGCCGGAGCGGACAGCAATGTCGCGATCGGGCTATCGCGGCTGGGTTTCAACGTCGCGTGGCTGAGCCGGGTCGGCAATGATTCGCTCGGGCGCTTTGTGGTGCAGACCTTGATCAAGGAAGGTCTGGATTGCAGCCACGTCGATGTCGATAAACAGCACCCGACCGGTTTCCAGTTCAAATCGCGCAATGACGATGGCAGCGATCCGCAAGTCGAGTATTTCCGGCGCGGTTCGGCGGCCAGTCATTTGTCGCCGCAGTCGATTACGACCAATCTGCTGAGCGCCCGCCATCTGCACGCCACCGGCATTCCTCCGGCGCTCTCGGCTTCGGCGCGGGAGATGTCTTTCGAACTGATGACACGCATGCGCAATGCCGGGCGCAGCGTGTCGTTCGACCCCAATCTGCGCCCGAGCCTGTGGACCAGCGAGCGCGAAATGATCACTGAGATCAATCGCCTCGCCGCCCTCGCCCATTGGGTGTTGCCGGGTTTGAGCGAAGGTCGCTTGCTGACTGGTTTTGACGATCCGGCGGACATTGCGGCGTTTTATCTCGATCAAGGTGCGGAAGCGGTGGCGATCAAACTCGGGCCGGAAGGCGCTTATTACCGAACGCATCTGGCGTCGGGATTTGTCGCCGGTGTGCCGGTGGCCAATGTCGTCGACACGGTCGGTGCCGGTGATGGTTTTGCAGTGGGGATGATCAGCGCCCTGCTCGAACAGCAGAGTTTTGCCGAGGCGGTGCAGCGCGCGAACTGGATTGGCAGTCGGGCAGTGCAGAGTCGCGGGGATATGGAAGGCCTTCCAACCCGGGCTGAACTCTTCAGCGAATTTGAGGCCGCCATCGCTGGCAAGCCAGCTCCCACAAGGGTTGATGTTGGCAATGCAATCTTTGACATACCCGAGATCCCTGTGGGAGCTGGCTTGCCAGCGATGAGGCCCTGACAGGCAACCGATTCATTGAACCTGCTGCGACAAAAACAACAAGCTCAGGAGCAAGACCCATGAAAACCGCAACTCTCGCCACCCGCCGCTGGTGGTACATCATGCCGATTGTGTTCATCACCTACAGCCTGGCGTATCTGGATCGCGCCAACTACGGTTTCGCCGCTGCATCGGGCATGGCCGAAGACCTGATGATCACCCCGGGCCTGTCATCACTGCTCGGTGCACTGTTCTTCCTCGGTTACTTTTTCTTCCAGGTACCCGGTGCGATCTACGCGCAAAAACACAGCGTGAAGAAACTGATTTTCGTCAGCCTGATCCTCTGGGGCGGTCTCGCCACGTTAACCGGCGTGGTCTCCAACGCCTATTGGCTGATCGTCATCCGCTTCATGCTCGGCGTGGTCGAAGCCGCTGTCATGCCAGCCATGCTGGTGTATCTGTGCCACTGGTTCACCCGTGCCGAACGCTCGCGGGCCAACACGTTTCTGATCCTCGGCAACCCGGTGACCATGCTGTGGATGTCAGTGGTTTCGGGTTATCTGGTGCAGCATTTCAGCTGGCGCTGGATGTTCATCATCGAAGGTTTGCCGGCGGTGCTCTGGGCGTTTATCTGGTGGCGTCTGGCCGATGATCGTCCGTCCGAGGCCAAGTGGCTAAACGACCAGGAAAAGCACGATCTGGAAAGCGCACTCGCCGCCGAACAGGTCGGGATCAAAGCGGTGAAAAACTACGCCGAGGCGTTCCGTTCGCCGAAGGTGATCATTCTCGCGCTGCAGTTTTTCTGCTGGAGCATCGGCGTCTACGGGTTCGTGTTGTGGCTACCGTCGATCCTCAAGGCCGGCGCGCAAATGGACATGATCGAAGCCGGCTGGCTGTCGGCGCTACCGTATCTAGCGGCGGTGATCGGCATGCTCGTGGTGTCGTGGGGTTCGGACAAGTTGCAGAAGCGCAAACGCTTTGTCTGGCCGCCGCTGCTGATCGCGTCCATTGCGTTTTACGGTTCTTACGCACTGGGCGCTGAACATTTCTGGTGGTCGTACACGCTGCTGGTGATTGCCGGCGCCTGCATGTACGCACCTTACGGGCCGTTCTTTGCCATCGTCCCGGAGATTCTCCCGGCCAACGTGGCCGGTGGCGCGATGGCGCTGATCAACAGCATGGGCGCGCTCGGTTCGTTCGGCGGCTCGTATCTGGTCGGTTACCTGAACAGCTCCACCGGTTCGCCCGGCGCTTCGTATCTGTTGATGAGCGGCGCCCTGCTGCTGTCGGTGGTGCTGACAATTTTTCTCAAGCCCGGCGCCAGTGATCGCGTCGTCGCCAAAGCCGTTGCCACGCGTGCCGTGCCAGCACATTCCTGAAGAGACTTCTGCCATGAAAAAACAGGTCGTGTTGTACAAGAAACTTTCGCCTGCGCTGATGGCGCGTTTGCAAGAACAGTGCGAAGTGACGCTGATCAATAGCCTCGACGCCGACGGTCTGATGCAACTGCGCGACGCCCTGCCCCGCGCCCACGGTTTGCTCGGCGCCAGCCTGAAACTTGATGCGGCGTTGCTTGATCTGGCGCCGCAACTCGAAGCTATCGCTAGCGTTTCGGTAGGTGTCGACAACTACGACATCGATTA
Source organism: Pseudomonas tensinigenes (assembly GCF_014268445.2). Lineage (NCBI taxonomy): Bacteria > Pseudomonadati > Pseudomonadota > Gammaproteobacteria > Pseudomonadales > Pseudomonadaceae > Pseudomonas > Pseudomonas tensinigenes. The sequence goes on along the minus strand of NZ_CP077089.1, from coordinate 3,224,321 downwards.
CCTGAGCCAACGCAAGATCCTGCTGAGCAACACCCCGGACGTGCTCACCGAAACCACCGCTGACACCGGTTTCGCCTTGATCCTCGCTGCCGCCCGGCGCGTGGTCGAACTGGCGAACATGGTGCGCAGCGGGCAATGGAGCCGCAATATCGGTCCCGCGCATTTCGGCACCGATGTGCATGGCAAGACGCTGGGCATCATCGGCATGGGCCGCATCGGCGAAGCATTGGCGCAGCGCGGGCATTTCGGGTTTGGAATGCCGGTGATCTATCACAGCCAGTCGCGTAAACCGGCGGTCGAGGCGCGATTCGATGCGCAATATCGCAGCCTCGAAGAATTGTTACAGCAGGCTGATTTCATTTGCCTGACTTTGCCGCTGACGGCGCACACCGAAGGCTTGATCGGCGCCGAGCAGTTTGCGCTGATGCGCCCGGAAAGCATCTTCATCAATATCTCGCGGGGCAAGGTGGTCGATGAGGCGGCGATGATCGATGCGCTGCGTCATCAGCGGATTCGTGCGGCGGGGCTGGATGTGTTTGAGCGTGAGCCGCTGAACCATGATTCGCCGCTGTTGCAGTTGAACAATGTGGTGGCGACGCCGCACATGGGCTCGGCGACGCATGAGACGCGTGAGGCGATGGCGCGGTGTGCGGTGGAGAATCTGTTGGCGGCGCTGAAGGGAGAGAGGCCGGCGAATCTGGTGAATCCATCGGCCTGGCAGGGCTGAATTAATCGGTGACTGTAATGCCGCCTTCGCGAGCAGGCTCGCTCCCACACTGGATCTTCAGTGTTCACAAAACCAATGTGGGAGCGAGCCTGCTCGCGAAGAGGCCGGGACGGGCAACACAAAACCATCAGGCACTGCGCGCCTGTAACAGCTGCGCAGCACAAAGCGCAATCCGCGCACAGGCATCCGCCAGTTTCACCCGATCCAGCACCAGACCAATACGGATATGCCCCGCCGCACTCGGCCCGAACGCCTCGCCGGCCAGCACCGACACGCCATAGCCCTCCAGCAACCGTTCGGCAAACGCCTGGGCACCGAGCCCGGTCTGGCGCACATCGACCATCACGAACATGCCGCCATCCGGGCGAATCGGATACAGCCCCGGACAACCGCTTAGACGTTCGCAAACCAGATCCCGACGCAGGCGATACTCCTCGCGCATCTGAGTCACCTCTGGCAAATCGCTTTCCAACGCAATCTCTGCGGCTTTCTGCACAAAATCCGGCAGTCCGAACAACATGCTCAGCGACAAATTGACCAAATGCTCGGCCAGCGACTTCGGCCCGATCATCCAGCCGATGCGCCACCCGGTCATGGCATGGGATTTCGACAGGCTATTGATGGTCGCCGTGCGTTCGGCCATGCCCGGCAAACTCGCCGGGCTGACGTGCTGACCTTCATAGAGCAGCTCGCTGTAAACCTCGTCGCTGATCAACCACAAATCATGGCGCACGCACAGCGCCGCCAATTCCTGCCAGATCAGCAGTGACAGGCTCGCGCCAGACGGATTGTTCGGACTGTTCAACAGCATGGCGCGGGTTTTCGGGGTGATGCGCGCAGCAACATCGACCGGGTCGACACGAAAGCCGTTTTCCGGGCGCACCGGCACCGGCACCACCGTCGCGCCGCAAGCGCCAAAAACGCCTTCGTAGGTGACATACATCGGTTCGGCGACGATCACTTCATCGCCCGGATCCAGCAAGCATTGCGCCACCGAATACACCGCGCATTGCGCACCGGGCATGACGATCACGTGGTCGGCATCGACCGCTTGCCCGCTGCGCCGACGATGGCGTTCGGCAATCAGCGTGCGCAGCGCCAAACGACCGCGCACTTCGGAATAATGGGTATCGCCGGCCAACAAGCTGTCGATCGCGCCGTGAACAATTGGCAGAGGTGTATCGAAATCCGGATCGCCAATGCTCAGCAGCAGGATATCGACACCCTCGGCGCGCAACTCCAGCGCTCGGTCGTGAATCTGCCAGGCGGCGGCTCCTTCTCCGGCGATTCGTTGGGTCAAGGCTGAATAGCGCATGTACGTCTCCTGATTGCGCGGTCTCCAGCCTTCACCGTATCTCAAATCACAAAACGCGCCACCATCGCATTCAAATCAACCGCCAGACGCGACAGTTCATGGGTCGCGGCGCTGGTCTGGTTGGCCCCGGCAGCCGATTGCGTGGCCAGATCGCGGATATTGACCAGGTTGCGGTCGACCTCGCGCGAGACTTGCGCCTGCTCTTCCGAAGCACTGGCGATGACCAGGTTGCGCTCGTTGATCTGGTGGATCGACTGGGTGATCTGCTCCAGCGCAACACCGGCCGCGCGGGCCATTTCCAGAGTGGTCTGGGTGCGCTGGTTGCTTTGCTGCATCGACGAAACCGCTTCGCCGGTACCGTTCTGGATGCCGGCGACCATTTTTTCGATTTCCTGGGTCGACTGCGCGGTGCGATGGGCCAGTGCCCGCACTTCGTCTGCGACCACGGCAAAACCACGTCCGGCTTCACCGGCGCGCGCGGCTTCGATCGCGGCGTTGAGCGCCAGCAGGTTGGTCTGTTCGGCGATGGCACGGATTACGTCGAGCACTTTGCCGATGTCGCGGCCCTGCGCGGCGAGACCTTCGATCATCTGCGCGGTGTTTTGCACGTCGTGGGTCATGGTCTGGATCGCGTCGACGGTTTTCACCACTTGGTCGCGACCTTCACGGGCGGCATGGGTCGACTGGTTCGAGGCTTCCGAAGTCGACACGGCGTTGCGCGCCACTTCCTCGACGGCGGCGGTCATCTCGTTGACGGCGGTGGCGGCTTGTTCGATTTCGTTGTTCTGCTGCTGCAAGCCACGGGAGGCTTCTTCGGTCACCGCGCTGAGTTCTTCGGCAGCAGCGCCCAGTTGCGTGGCGGAACCGGCGATCTGCTCGATGGTTTTGCGCAGGTTGGTCTGCATGGTGGCGAGCGCCTGCAGCAACTGCGTCGCTTCATCCTTGCCATCGACTTCGATGACTTTGGTGAGGTTGCCGTCAGCAATGGTTTGCGCGGCCTGCACGGCACGGTTCAGCGGCGTGACGATGCTGCGGGTCAGCAACCAGGCCAGTAGCACCGTGGCAAAGGCTGCGAAAACAGCGACGATAATGATGCCGGTGATGGCGCTGTCATAATATTGGCCGGCCTGAATCGACGCGGTTTTCGCGTCGGAAGCATTCATGACGATCAGTTTATTGAGCTGCTCGCCCATCTGGTCGGTGCCGTCCTTGATCCGCGTGTTGATCAGGCTGCGCATCTCGTCGAGTTTGTCCTGGCGCGACAGCTCCATCATCTGATTCTGCGCTTGCAGGTAGTTGTCCAGCGTGGTCGCGAAGGTCTGGTACAACGCCCGCTCTTCCGGACTTGCCGGCAGTGCGGCGTAACTGGCCTGGGCGGCGCGAACCTTGTCGACCAGAACGCCGATGCGGGTCTGCGCTTCCTGCAACCCGGCCGCTTCGCGATTGACCAGCACGCGGAACGACAGAATGCGCAGACGCAGGACGTTTTCTGTCACTACGGCAAGTTGCGTCACGCTGGGAAGTTGCGTCGAATCCATCTCGACGGACGCCTGACGGATGATCGACATACGGTTGACGGCGAATACGCCGAGCACGATCACCAACAGGGCGATAAAGGCAAAACCGAGGAAGGCACGGGGCGCGATATTCAGGTTACGCAGGGACATAGTTGAGCTCTCGAAAGATAGAAACTACGAGCGTCCATGCGTCATCACTGGCCCGAGGGGGGCGGGCTCAGTCCGGCGTCACTGTTTTAGGAAGTTATGTGCGCGCCTGTTAGCTGTATCGGCCAGGCTTTAGGAAGATTGCGGGACAAGAGCAACTATTTTTCAGGGTGTTACAGCAATGAAACACTGGAGGATCGCTTTGTGTAGGAGCTGCCGAAGGCTCGGGCCGCGATCGGACGATCTTTTGATCTGGACTTTTAAAAGCAAAATCAAAAGATCGCAGCCTTCGGCAGCTCCTACAGGATTTGCTCAGGATTTCGCGGCAAGCTGCCAGACGCGGGCGATGTCCGTCGCGCGTTCACGCAGCAGGCGCGGCGCTTCGGCGCAGGCCTGTTCCAGCGTCATTGGGCCGCTGGTTACGGCGAATGCCGCATCGATGCCGTGATCGTAAAGCGCTTGGTAACCCTCGCCCAAAGTGCCGGCGATGACAATCACCGGCACCGCGTGCTGCTTGGCAATCCGCGCAACGCCGAACGGCGTCTTGCCGCGCAGGGTCTGCGCATCGAAGCGCCCTTCCCCGGTGATCACCAGATCGGCACCTTTGACCGCGTCGGCGAGGCCGACCAGTTCGGCAACCACTTCCACCCCGGCCTGAAATTGCGCCCCGAGAAACGCTTTGGCGGCAAAACCCAAACCGCCCGCCGCGCCACTGCCCGGCTCGTCACGAACGTCTTTGCCCAGGGCCTGCGCGCACAGTTCGGCGAAGTGGCCCAACGCCTGATCGAGTTGCTGCACCTGCGCCGGCGAGGCGCCTTTCTGCGGGCCGAAAATCGCCGAGGCACCGTGCGGGCCACACAGCGGGTTGTTCACATCAGCAGCGATGTCGAAACGCACCTGTGCCAGACGCGGGTCGAGTTCGCTCAGGTCCAGTTGTGCCAGTTGCGCCAACGCCAGACCGCCAGGTACCAGCGATTGACTCTGCGCATCAAGCAACTTCACGCCCAGCGCCTGCATCGCCCCTGCGCCGCCATCGTTGGTCGCACTGCCGCCAATCGCCAGAATCACCCGCTGCGCGCCGGCATCCAGTGCTGCGCGAATCAGTTCGCCGGTGCCGAAAGTGCTGCTGATGCAGGCATCGCGTTGCCCCAGCGGCACCAGTTGCAAGCCGCTGGCCTCGGCCATTTCAATGATTGCGGTATGGTTGTGCGGCAACCAGCCCCAAGCAGCGTCGACAGATGTGCCCAGCGGGCCGCGCACGCGGGTGCGGCGCAGTTCGCCTTCGCAGGCGGCGAGGATCGATTCGACCGTGCCTTCGCCGCCATCGGCCATCGGGCATTTGACCAGTGTGGCCTGCGGCCAGACCTGGGCCAGGCCAAGGGCAATGGCTTCAGCGACGCCTTGGGCACTCAGGCTGTCCTTGAACGAGTCGGGGGCGATGACGATCTTCATGCGAATTCTCCAGTTGCAATGCCCCTCATGCTGCCAGTCGGCCTGCGTATTGACGCCTGTCCGCTGCACAAGTGGCGGGGGCGTTTATTGTTCATTTTCACAAAAGATCTGATGTTGAATGTTCCGCCGCCTTCGCGAGCAAGCTCGCTCCCACATTTGAAATGCATTCCCCTGTGGGAGCGAGCTTGCTCGCGAAGGCGTCCTGAAGAACATTTCATGCCGACAGATCTGTCTGGGGTAGAAGCTGCACCCCGAGATACAGCGCCAGCATCCCATCGAGCCGCAACGGATCAACCCCACTCAGTTCAGCAATCCGCTCCATCCGATAACGCAAACTGTTGCGATGAATCCCCAACGCATCGGCACAGGCCTGACTCTGGCCATCGTGCTCGCACCAACTGCGCAACGTCGCCAGCAACTGGCCGTTGCCGTCCTTGGCGATCACCTTGCGTAGCGGTTTGAGCAATTCGTCCAGCGCATCGTCATTGCGATGGCGCCACAGCATCACCGGCAAGCGATAGCGGTTCAGCGTCAGCAATCGCGAATGCGGCAACACTTCCCGGCCATAGGCGAGCAAGTCGCCCACACGCCGATAGCAACGGCGCAGCCCCGCCAATCCATCGGCCTGCCCGCCCACGGCGATGCGCAGAATCTTCCAGCCGAGGCCGTCGAGTTTTTCCAGCAAGCGATCATGCTCGAGGTGCTGACTTGCCGGTCGACACCACAGCAGCGATGACTTCGCCGAACTCACGCACCAGCTATCGGGATAACGCGACATCAGCCAGGCACTCAGCGCCTCGACGGTTTGCCCCGGTCCATGTTCAAGGCCCAGCTCGAACAGATACGGCACCCGCGTCAATTGCGGTTTAAGCCCGAGCTGCTGTGCCTCATCGACCAGTCGCGGCGAGTCCCCCGCCTCGCTCAACAGCAACGCCAGCAGATCATCGCAACGCTGGCGCCGCCATTGCTGCTCGGCCTGCTGATTGCGCTGGCCGACGAGCATTTCGGCGGTCATGCGCACCAGTTCGGCATAAGTGCGCAACTGCTCCGGTTCGCCGGTGATGCCGAGTACACCGATCAAGCGCTGATCGAGCAACAGCGGCAGGTTGATGCCCGGCTGCACACCTTTCAAATGCACGGCGGTCTGCGCGTCGATCTCTACCACGCGACCGTTGGCCAGCACCAGTTGCGCACCCTCGTGACGGGTGTTGATGCGCTCCGGTTCACCGCTGCCGAGAATCAGCCCCTGGCTGTCCATGACGTTGACGTTGTACGGCAAAATGGCCATGGCCCGGTCGACGATGTCCTGGGCGAGGTCGTGATCGAGTTCAAACATGATGGGCAAGATCCTTGAAAAACGCGGCAGTCGGTTGTTCACCCGCACAGGGTCTGGCGGCAAACCCTGTGCTCAGGCACAAAGACAATCCGGCCAAAGGTGACCGAGACTCTCGGGGCGATCAACGTTACCCTTTGCATCGCAAAAAATCATAATAAAGAGAGAGCCGCTATGTCGCAGAGCGCCGCAGCTACCCAGACCATCGATGACGATAAAAACGCCGTCTACAAACGCATCACCCTGCGTTTGATCCCCTTCATTTTCATCTGCTACTTGTTCAACTACCTCGACCGGGTCAACGTTGGATTTGCCAAACTGCAGATGCTCGACGCCCTGAAATTCAGCGAAACCGTGTACGGCCTCGGTGCCGGTATCTTCTTCATCGGCTACGTGCTGTGCGGCGTGCCGAGCAACCTCGCATTGACCCGATTCGGCCCACGGCGCTGGATCGCCGTGATGATGATCACCTGGGGCACGCTGTCGACCTGCCTGTTGTTCGTCACCACCCCGACCGAGTTCTACACCCTGCGGCTGTTCACCGGTGCGGCCGAAGCCGGGTTCTTCCCAGGTGTCGTGCTGTACCTCTCGCAGTGGTTCCCAACCTTCCGCCGTGGCCGGATCATGGCGCTGTTCATGTCGGCGATCCCGGTGTCCGGTTTGCTCGGCAGCCCGTTCTCTGGCTGGATTCTCAATCACTTCGCGGCGGGCCAGGGTGGTTTGGCCGGCTGGCAGTGGATGTTCCTGCTGCAGGGTATTCCGACGGTGATCCTCGGCGCCCTCGCCTATTTCCTGCTGAGCGACAGCTTCGCCAACGCCAAATGGTTGAGCCCGCATGAGCGCGCGGTGCTGGAGGCGGATCAGGCTGAAGACCTGGCGAACAAGCCGAAAACCACTTCCGACTCGCTGCTGGCGGTGTTCAAGAACCCGGCGATCTGGGCGTTTGGTCTGATCTACTTCTGCATCCAGAGCGGCGTGTACGCGATCAACTTCTGGTTGCCGTCGATCATCAAGAACCTCGGCTTCAGCGATAACCTGGTGATCGGTTGGCTGAGTGCGATTCCGTATCTGCTGGCGGCGGTGTTCATGCTGGTGGTCGGGCGTTCGGCGGACCTTCGTAAAGAACGTCGCTGGCATTTGGTGGTACCGATGCTGATGGGCGCGATCGGTCTGGTGATTGCGGTGAACTTCGCGGCTAACCCGGCGATTGCGATTCTCGGTCTGACCATTGCCACGATGGGTGCGCTGACTGGCCTGCCGATGTTCTGGCCGGTGCCGACGGCGATGTTGAGTGCCGGCGCTGCGGCCGGTGGGCTGGCGTTGATCAACTCGATGGGGCAGATGGCCGGGTTCCTGAGCCCTTATCTGGTGGGTTGGGTCAAGGACAGCACCGGTTCGACCGATGCGGCGTTGTATTTGCTGGCGGGGGTGATTGTTGGCGGGAGTTTGCTGGCGTTGCGCATGACGCGGACGTTGCGGGCTTGAGGTTTTGATGCACAGGAGAACGGCCCTTTTCTGGGCCGTTTTTTATTGGGGTTTCGACTTGGGTTTTGTGGTGTTCTGTAGATCTTTTCCCCCTCACCCCAGCCCTCTCCCCCAGGGGGGCGAGGGGGAAAGGGAGCCGATTGCAGTGCTCTTCAAGAGTTGAGTTCGACTCGGGAAAAGGGAGCCGATTTTGGTGCTTTTCAAGACCTGAGTTCGACTCGGGAGAAGGGAGCCGATTTTGGTGCTTTTCAAGACTTGAGTTCGACTCGGTATTGCACGTCGGTGTACCTCGTTCAAACACCTCGGTCAGTCCCCTCTCCCTCTGGGAGAGGGTTAGGGTGAGGGCTGTGCTTTGGCGTCCAGCTCAATCACCAGACCACCCGGCATCTGCACGAAAATCTGCGCAATCCCCTCACCCGGCACCTGCGCCAGTTGATACGGCAATCCACTGTCACGCACCCGCTGCAACACCGTTTCCGCCGGCTCATCGGTACGAAACGCGATGTGGCTCAATTCCGTGTCATCGGGCAACGGCCGCTCAATCACATGCACCACGGCGTGTTCATCCTGATACAGCCAACGCCCGGGGAACGGAAACGGCGGCCGACGGCCCGGCTTCAACCCGAGCAACTTGGCGAAATCTTCCTGCAAGGTCTGCCCGTCAGCGGTATTGAACGCCAGATGATCGAATGTCCAGCTCATGCGCCTCTCCTGCGATAGTTGATTGATTGCAGTATCCAACCTTGCCAATCACGAAAAAATCCCGCAAAAAAGCAAAGATCTTTAAAGGATTTTTAGCAATGAGCTCGATTCTCGATCTGGAGATCTTCGTTCGTGTCGCCGATGCTGGCAGCATTTCCGCCGCTGCTCGCGCGCTGGAGCTGACGCCAGCCGCCGCCAGTATTGCGTTGAAACGCTTGGAAACCCGCCTCGGTATCCGTTTGTTCGCACGCTCCACCCGCAGCATTCGTCTGACTGAAGAAGGTCGGCGTTATCTTGAAAGCGTGCGCCTGGCACTGGCGGCGCTAGCCGAGGGCGAACAGGCACTCAAGCAGCAAAGCGAAGGGCTGAGCGGCGTGTTGCAAATGGCTGCGCCGTCGGACTTCGGGCGCAATGTGTTGTTACCGTGGCTCGACGATTTCAAGCGTGAACATCCGAACATTCAACTGCAATTGTTGCTCAACGACCGGCACGCCGATCTGTTTCGCGAGACCGTCGATGTAGCGCTGCGCTTTGGCGTACCGAGCGATTCGACGCTGGTAGCATTGCCGATTCTGCCGCAACACCGCCGCGTCGCCTGCGCCAGCCCTGACTATCTGGCGCGCCATGGCACCCCGCAACATCCCGGTGAATTGTCCGGGCACAGCGCCCTGCTCTACCTGCGCAATGGCCGGCCCTACAACAGCTGGCGCTTCAGTCGCGGCGCTGAAACGCAGGAAGTGGAAGTCCACGGCGACTACCTCAGCGACGACGGTGAAGTCGCCCGCCGCTGGGCGCTGGCCGGGCATGGCATCGCGTACAAGGCTTGGCTCGACATTGCCCAAGACGTCCGCGCCGGGCGCTTGGTAACGTTGTTCGATGATTGGCAAGGTGAAAACGTGCCGTTCAATTTGCTGTGTCCGCATCGGGTTCAAGTGTCTGAACGGGTCAGGGTGTTGCAGGCGTTTCTGCAAGAACGTTGCGCAGAATTGAGCCAATAATTCACTTTGCCGCATCGCACGCTTCTGGTATTTGATTAACCCTTTCCCACCGACAAAAGGATTTCGGCATGAGCTTTCGCACACTCGGTCACTCAGGGTTACAGGTGTCCACCCTCACCCTCGGCACGATGATGTTTGGCGAGCAGACCAGCGCCGAAGATTCACTGCGCATCATCAACAAGGCCTGGGATCAGGGAATCAATTTCATCGACACCGCCGACGTCTACACCAACGGCCGTTCCGAAGAGATCGTCGGTGAAGCGATTGCCCGGCATCGGCATGAGTGGGTGCTGGCGACCAAGGTCGGTTTCGGCCCGGTGGACGGTGTGCCGAATCGCAGCGGTTTGAGCCGCAAACACATCTTCAATGGCATCGATGCCAGTCTGACCCGGCTCGGTACTGACTATCTCGACATCTATTACCTGCACCGTGAAGACCACAACACGCCGCTTGAAGTGAGTGTGTCGGCGATTGGCGATCTGATTCGTCAGGGCAAGATCCGCTATTGGGGTTTGTCGAACTATCGCGGCTGGCGGATTGCCGAGGTGATTCGCATCGCCGATAAACTCGGCGTTGACCGTCCGGTGATCAGTCAGCCGTTGTACAACATCGTCAACCGTCAGGCCGAGACCGAACAGATCACGGCCGCGCAAACCTATGGCCTTGGCGTGGTGCCTTACAGTCCGCTGGCCCGTGGCGTGCTCAGTGGCAAGTACGCGCCGGACGCGACACCGGACGCGAACAGCCGCGCCGGGCGTCAGGACAAGCGCATTCTGGAAACCGAGTGGCGCGTGGAGTCGCTGCGCATTGCCCAGCAGATTCAGCAATACACTGAGCAACGCGGGGTCGGCATGGTCGAGTTTGCGATTGCCTGGGTGTTGAACAACGGCGCGGTCACATCGGCGATTGTCGGGCCGCGCACTGAGGCGCAATGGGATGCGTACACCCTGGCGCAAACGGTGAAGATTACGGCTGAGGATGAGGCGTTTATCGATTCGCTGGTAACACCGGGGCATTCATCGACACCCGGGTTCAACGATGTGAGTCATTTTGTGTCTGGGCGTAAACCGCGTTCGGCTTGAAGTAAGCAGATTGGGGGCGCAATACAAATCCATTGTAGAGCGAGCCTGCTCGCGAAGAGGCCGGCACATTCAACATCTGCGTTGTCTGGCACACCGCTTTCGCGAGCAGGCTCGCTCCCACAGGTTTTGTGCTTATCTTCAGGATGTGGGGAATATTGACCACTTGGCCAATATTCAGCACAAAAACCACGTATCCTTCGCGCCCCGTTTGACCATCAACCCGCGAGGACAGTTTGTCTAAAGGTATCGCTCTATCGGTTTCAGCCTCGGTGCTGTTTGCCGTCATGTATTACTACACTTCGTTGCTCACGCCGTTGAGTGGCGTGGAGATCTTTGGCTGGCGGATGCTACTGACCGTTCCGTGCATGACCGTGTTCATGCTGGTGTCCGGGGAATGGCGGCGGGTGCTGGAGCTGGTTCGGCTGATGGCGGCAAAGCCGAAATTGATCGCAGGCCTGATCGTTTCGGCGGCCCTGCTCGGTGTGCAATTGTGGCTGTTCATGTGGGCGCCGCTCAACGGCTACAGCCTCGATGTTTCGCTGGGCTACTTCCTGCTGCCACTGGCGATGGTGCTGACCGGGCGTATTGCCTACGGTGAGAGCCTGTCGTATCTGCAAAAAGTCGCGGTGTTTTTCGCCAGCCTGGGCGTGCTCAATGAGCTGTATCAGGTCGGCGGCTTTTCCTGGGCGACGCTGGTGGTCGTGGTGGGCTACCCGCTGTATTTCGTGCTGCGCAAATTCCTGAAAACCGACAACCTCGGCGGCCTGTGGGTCGACATGACCCTGATGTTGCCGGTCGCGTACTGGTTCGTGCAGGGCGGCGAACAAGGCATGGCCGTGTTCGATCAATATCCGGGGCTGATGTGGCTGATTCCATTGCTTGGATTGATCAGTGCTTCGGCGTTGGTGGTGTACATCATTGCCAGCCGTTTGCTGCCGTTCAGTTTGTTTGGCCTGTTGAGTTATGTTGAGCCGGTGCTGTTGCTGGGTGTGGCGTTGTTGCTCGGTGAGAGCATCAAGTCCGGGGAATGGCTGACATACATTCCGATCTGGCTGGCGGTTGTGGTGCTGGTCTTTGAAGGCTTCAAACACCTGATGCGGCAACGCCGCCCTTAAAAGCAAAAGATCGCAGCCTGCGGCAGCTCCTACAGGTAAATGCATTGCAAATGTAGGAGCTGCCGAAGGCTCGGGCCGCGATCGGACGATCTTTTGATCTTAAAAAAAATCCCGGCACTGCATCTCTGCAGGCCGGGATTTTTTCAGTTCAGTGGCGGATTACTCGGTTGCGAGTACACCGCGACGCACTTGGTCACGCTCGATCGATTCGAACAAGGCCTTGAAGTTGCCTTCGCCGAAACCATCATCGCCTTTACGCTGGATGAACTCGAAGAACACCGGGCCCATCAGGGTTTCCGAAAAAATCTGCAGCAGCAGACGCTTGTCGCCCTGCTCCGAGGCGCCGTCGAGCAGGATGCCCCGCGATTGCAGCTGATCAACTGGCTCGCCGTGGTTCGGCAGACGGCCTTCGAGCATTTCGTAGTAGGTATCCGGCGGCGCGGTCATGAAGCGCATGCCGATCTTCTTCAGTTGATCCCAGGTCTTGATCAGGTCGTCAGTGAGGAACGCCACGTGCTGGATGCCCTCGCCGTTGAACTGCATCAGGAACTCTTCGATCTGGCCCGCGCCCTTGGACGATTCTTCGTTCAGCGGGATGCGGATCATGCCGTCCGGTGCGGTCATCGCTTTCGAGGTCAGGCCGGTGTATTCGCCCTTGATATCGAAGTAACGGATCTCGCGGAAGTTGAACAGCTTCTCGTAGAAGTTCGCCCAGTAGGCCATGCGACCGCGATACACGTTGTGCGTCAGGTGGTCGATGATCTTCAGGCCGGCACCGACCGGGTTGCGATCAACGCCTTCGATAAACACGAAGTCGATGTCGTAGATCGAGCTGCCTTCGCCGAAACGGTCGATCAGGTACAGCGGCGCGCCGCCGATGCCTTTGATTGCCGGCAGGTTCAGCTCCATCGGACCGGTTTCGATATGAATCGGCTGAGCGCCGAGTTCCAGTGCGCGATTGTAGGCTTTTTGCGAATCCTTGACGCGGAACGCCATGCCGCACACCGAAGGGCCGTGCTCGGCAGCGAAGTACGAGGCGACGCTGTTCGGTTCGTTGTTGAGGATCAGATTGATCGCGCCCTGACGGTACAGGTGTACGTTCTTGGAACGGTGGGTGGCGACTTTGGTGAAGCCCATGATCTCGAAGATCGGCTCCAGGGTGCCCGGTACCGGCGATGCGAGCTCGATGAATTCAAAGCCCATCAGGCCCATTGGGTTTTCGTATAAATCTGTCATGGTGACGCCTCATCATTCTTATCAAATTAACCTGGGTTATTTGTCAGTCTGCGAGGTCGGTGGGTGGCGCACAGGAGATGCCACGCACACTGCGGGCGAGGAAGTCACCGTAGATCAGTTGAAACCCGAATATCTTCATTGTCGACCCAAGGCTCTTGCGGGCGAGGCTTCTGCTGCCAGAAGACGATTATTATTGTATGCGTAAACCGATTCTACACAGCGTAAATAGGCTTGTCTGCTCTCTCTATAAAATCCGCTTTTTTGCGCCCGCTGCAAGGGGTTTGTTGCACAGGTAGATGCCGCTCAGGATCAGCGCTCCGCCCATGCACATGGCCGCCGTGAGTTGCTCGCCCAGTAACAGCGCGCCAAGGATGACTGCCGTCAACGGGTTCAAAGCGATAAACACGCCGCTGCGCGTCGCGCCGATTTTACGAATGCCGTCGTAGTAGCCGATGTAGGCCAGCGCCGAGCCGAGGACACCGAGGTAAATCAGGCTCAACCATTGCGGCAGGCCGAGGTTATTCAGCTCCCCCAAGCTCAACTCGCCGCGTACCGCCGCCAGAAACCACAACATCAACGTGCCGATCAGGATCGAGTACGTCACGGTCTGCACTGGCCCCAGTGTCTGATTCAGCTCACGGGAAAACAACGAGTAAACGCCCCATCCCAGCACACAGCCGAGAATCAATAGATCACCGATCCATGCATCGGGCGTTGCAGCCAGTAATTGCGGATTGCGACTGACGATCACCATACCGGCGCCGACAATACAGGTGGCGATGCCGGCGACTTTCATCCGGCCCAGATGCTCTTTGAACAACCACCACGAGGCCAGACCGATCACTGCCGGGTTCAACGCGACGATCAACGAGGCGCGCGAGGCGTTGATGTATTGCAGGCCGTAAAAGAAGCACAGGTTGTAGAAGAAAATCCCGAAGAAACCCAGCAGAGTCAGTTGCAGCCATTGCCGGGGCGTCGGCCGCGCCAAGGGGATCCGCGCCAGCCACAAAAAGCCGAGCAACGCTGCACTGGCCAGCAAAAAGCGCAGGCTGGCGGCGAACATCGGGCTCAGGCTGCCGGCCAGGAAACGCCCGGCGACAAAGGTCCCGCCCCAGATCATGGTGACCGCCGCCAGCGTCAGGTAAACGGGTATGTCGGATGAAATTGTGTGCAGCTGCTCGGCGTTGCGCATGACGCTCCAGACCTAGGAAGTTGAGGAATGCCGTATCATTCACCTCATTCCCCATCATCGTAAAATGAGCAAATACTCATGACCCTTACGCAACTGGAGATTTTCTCGCTGGTCGCCGAACTGCGCGGCTTTACCCTCGCGGCCCATCGGTTGGGGATTTCACAGTCGGCGGTGTCCCACGCAATGAAATCGCTGGAGCAGGAACTGGGGGTCGAGCTGCTGCGTCGACACCAGTCGGCAGTGGAACTCAGCGATATCGGCGAACAATTGTTGCTGCGTGCCCGCGCCATGCTCGGCCTGGCCAACACTCTGCGCCAGGAGGCCGCCGATGCTCGCGGGATGAAAAGCGGCACCTTGCGCATCGGCTCGTTCGGGCCAACTTCGTCGATCAAACTGTTGCCCAATATTCTGCGACGCTATCGAGAAGCGCATCCGGGCATCGAAGTGCACATCGATGAAGGCCCGGACCGTCAAGTGACTCAATGGTTGGAAGAACGGCGGATCGACATCGGTTTCGTAGTACTGCCCGAAGAGCGTTTCGACACGTTTGCCTTGCTCGAAGATCAGATGGTTGCCCTGCTCCCTATCAGCCATCCGCTGGCAGCAAGGTCGGCGTTGAGCCTCACGGACTTGTGCGACACCCCGTTCGTGCTGACCGAGGCCGGATCAGCGGAACTGGTGTCGCGGCTGTTCACAGCCGCGCGTTTGCAACCGAACATTCGGTATCGCTGCTCGCAACTGCTCAGCACCCTCGACACGGTCAGCCGTGGCGATGCCATCACGATTGTTGCCGAAGGGTCTTTGCCGGACGGCGGCTCCCCTCGTTACGTGAAAAGGCCGTTGTTACCCGCCGTGCCGCGCGAGGTTGGACTTGCCGTCCTCGATCAGCGCCAGGCCTCCCCTGCCACCCTGGCTTTTATCGAATTAGCGACGCGGATGAACTACTGATGAGCGGCGCGGGCGCCTTCTGCCATCTATCATCCCCTCTGGCTGATGTGTTTTTCAGCGGCGCGCCGTTATCCGGCCTGCATTCGAGAGCCCCACTCCATCGCGACAGGATGCGCCCATGCCGTTGACCGTCAGACCCCGCCGCAAGCGCAGCACCCGCATCGTTTTTACACTGCTCAGCGGTTTGCTTCCGGTGCTGCTGGGTAGCGCGATTCTTTATATGCAAGCCGAACGCACGCTGGAGCAAGGTTCAAGACAGACTGCCGAAGAGGCGTTGCGCCAATTCGAGTTGATGCTCGACAACACCGCCCAGGCCGCCCATCAATTGCTGCCACTGGCCGGCCAGACGTGTGAGAACGTCAAACTTGCTTTACGCGAGCAAGTAACTCGCCGCCCGTTCGTGCGCTCGACCAATCTGGTGTGGGACGACAATCTCTATTGCAGCTCGTTGTTTGGCGACTATAAAGAAGCCGTCAACGCAGGCGACTACAACCAGGGCAAGTTGTGGCTGATGAATGGCAACCCGGTGACACCCAACACCGCTCTGCTGGTCTATCGGCTCAGCGAAGGTCGCGGCGGTGCCCTGACAACACTGGACGGTTACCATCTAAGCAACATGTTGCGTCTGATCGGTCGGCACATGCTGCTGGTGTTGCAAGTGGGCGACAACTGGCTGTCGGCCGACGGCAAAGTGCACAGTGGCGCCCTGCCAGCGTTGCCGATAGCGCAAAACAGCTTGGACTCCTCCCGTTATGCGTTCAGCGTTTCTGCGGGTTTTCCCGAGGGCGAAACCTGGCGCTACATGGCCGATGAGTATCCGCCGCTGTTCAGTCTGTTGATCTTTTTTGGCGTGGTATCGGGGGCCATCGGCCATGTCTTGCAGAAGCGCTCCACGTCACCGAGCCACGAGATGCTCCGCGCGTTGGAGGCAGGCGAGTTCATTCCTTACTTTCAGCCCGTGGTGCATGGCGACAGCAAGGCATGGTCGGGGGCCGAAGTGTTGATGCGCTGGGCTCATCCCAAAGAAGGTCTGGTGCGCCCGGATCTGTTTATTCCGTTCGCCGAGCATTCGGGGTTGATCGTGCCGATGACTCGCGCACTGATGCAACAAACCGCAGCGCTGTTAGGCCCATTGTCACCGACGTTCACCCCGCCGTTTCATATCGGCATCAATATCACCGCGAGCCACTGCAAAAACCTGGAGTTGGTGGACGACTGCCGAACGTTCCTCGCCGCGTTCGCGCCCGACAGCATCAGCCTGGTACTGGAGTTGACCGAACGCGAATTGATCGAGCCGACCGACATCACCCGGCAATTGTTCGAGCAACTGCACGCGCTGGGCGTGAAGATCGCGATTGACGACTTCGGCACCGGCCACTCGAGCCTCGGCTACTTGCGCAAATTCAATGTGGACTTCCTCAAGATCGATCAGAGTTTCGTCGCCATGATCGGCATCGATGCGCTGTCCCGACACATTCTCGACACCATTATCGAACTGTCGGCCAAGCTTGATTTGGGTATTGTGGCCGAAGGTGTCGAAACTCAGGCGCAGGCCGACTATCTGACAGCACATCACGTCAACTTTCTGCAAGGCTACCTGTTCGGCAAACCGATGCCGGCAGCGGACTTCATCAGCGCATTAACTCACCATTAACTAAGCCGGATTAAGACGAGCGTACCGACCAGACGCACCAAATTGATACAAAAGACCGCTGTTGTTACATGAAGACAACATCAGGATTTACTCTTGGCGCATTAACTACTACAATTTTTTCAACCTGAGCAAGATTGGCAGGTGAGCCATTTATCACCGAGTCGCTTCAAGGCTCTTGGCTTACAGCTTTGTTTGCGGTTGGTATCAGCCAAATACACTATTGGAGTAAAGATATTGTCCAGACTCGCTGAATTTCGTGCAGCTGAAAAGGCCCTTCAGGAACAGCTCAAGCAGCTGGAATCGCTGAAGAACGATGCCGGGCTCAAGAAAGAAATCGAATTCGAAGAAAAGCTCCAGGGGCTGATGAAACACTACGGCAAAGGCCTGAAAGACATCATCGCCATTCTCGATCCGAACCCGGCAAAATCCGGTCTGCAGACCTCTGCAGCACCTAAAACCCGCCGCGCTCGCGTGGTCAAGGTTTATCACAACCCGCACACCGGTGAACTGATCGAAACCAAGGGCGGCAACCATCGCGGCCTGAAAGCCTGGAAGGAACAATACGGTGCAGCTACCGTTGATTCCTGGTTGCGCGGTTAATCCGACGCCAACAAAAAAGCCCTGCATGATGCAGGGCTTTTTTATTGACAATATCTAACAAATGAAATGAATTTCATCTAACAATTTCGACTTTTCTGTAACGTGGCTGAGTCAGACAGCTAAACATTTTGCTGCGCAATGTTGCGATCGCAGCCCTGCGTTAAACTTTGTGCTTAATCCCTTCGGGTATCTAATCAAGCCATGAAGAGTACAGCGACTTAAAGTTTCAAGCTGTTTCTCACCGCCACTATCTCGTCTGCGCTTGCCTTATAAACCTCTGCCTGCCCAGCGTAGGAAAGAACATAAGCCTTGTCCGCCTCGACCGCCGCGACCAAGGTTTGCGACAACACATGCCGACCGTTTTCGGTGATCGTGCAAGTGGTTTCCAGTGCTGACAAAGTGCCCAGCGTGGCCGGATGCACTTTGTTGCAGACACTTTGGTAGCCACCCTGGAAGAAGTCCTTCTGTATCGACTTGCGCATCTCCAGCAGCACGCCTTGCAAATTGACCTGATGACCTTCCTCAACCTGAGTCATGGTCAATTCCATCACCATCACCTGATTGCCATCGGCATCATTCTTCACCGCTCGCTGACGGGAAACCTGCGCAGTCGCCTCAGGCAGCGCCTCGACTTGCCAACCGGCCGGCCAAGTGATGCTCGGTTCGTCCGCTGACGCGCACACCGCCACAAACGACAATAAAGAAAAAACAAACACGGATTTGAACAGTCGGATCATTGCCGGACGCACTCGCAGATTGAGCGGTAAAGTCTGAGGCTCGCCCGCACGCAGGGCAAGTCTGCCCTTTCATTTGGCGATGCCGACAGGCATGCGTATCATTGCGCCCATTCACTCGCCCATAGTTATTGGAGGGCCCATGAGCCTGCACGAACTCAACACTTTCCCCGGCGTCACCGCCACGCCAGACAGCGCAACCCGTAATTTTGTCTTCAACCACACCATGTTGCGTGTCAAAGACATCAGCAAATCCCTGGACTTCTACACCCGCGTGCTGGGTTTCTCGCTGGTTGAGAAGCGTGACTTCGCCGAGGCCGAGTTCAGCCTGTACTTCTTGGCATTGGTCGACAAGGCACAGATTCCTGCTGACGCCGCTGCGCGCACCGAGTGGATGAAGTCGATTCCAGGCATACTGGAATTGACTCACAACCACGGCACCGAGAACGACGCCGATTTCGCCTATCACAACGGCAATACCGATCCGCGTGGTTTTGGCCATATCTGCATTTCGGTGCCGGATATTGTCGCGGCATGTGCACGCTTTGAAGAGCTGGGCTGCGACTTCCAGAAGCGCCTGACCGATGGCCGCATGAAAAGCTTGGCCTTCATCAAGGACCCGGATGGTTACTGGGTCGAGATTATTCAGCCTGCGCCGCTGTAAAAGCAAAAGCCCCTCACCCTAGCCCTCTCCCAGAGGGAGAGGGGACTGATTGGGGAATATTGGAGAATTACGCCGACTTGAACGATTGGCATTGAATCCAAAATCGATCAGGTCTTACAGATCGACACCCCACTTCGGACATCTCGACCGGCTCCCTCTCCCTCTCCCTCTCCTGGAGGGAGAGATTGATCGGGGAATATGGCAGAGGCTCATCGACTTGAACGAATGGCGCTGACTCCATAATCGACTGGATCGTTCAGGTCGACGGACAACGCCAGACACCTCGGTCGGCTCCCTCTCCTTCGGGAGAGGGCTGGGGTGAGGGGCAGTTTTTCGCGCGCAATAAAAAACCCGTGATCGCTCACGGGTTTTTTCATTTCTGGCCTGACAGTTATGCCGGAGCCGAAGTGCGGATCAAATGATCAAAAGCGCTCAGTGAAGCCTTCGCGCCCTCACCCACCGCAATCACGATCTGCTTGTAGGGCACAGTCGTCACATCACCGGCAGCGAAGATCCCCGGGATCGAAGTCTCACCACGGTTATCGACAATGATCTCGCCACGCGGCGACAGCTCGATGGTGCCCTTCAGCCAGTCGGTGTTCGGCAGCAAACCGATCTGCACGAAGATCCCTTCCAGCTCGACGGTACGCAGCTCATCAGTGTTGCGATCCTTGTAGCGCAGACCGTTGACCTTCTCGCCATTACCGGTGACTTCAGTGGTTTGCGCACTGGTGATCACGGTGACGTTCGGCAGGCTGTGAAGCTTGCGTTGCAATACGGCGTCGGCACGCAGTTGTACGTCGAACTCCAGCAGCGTTACGTGCGACACGATCCCGGCCAGGTCGATGGCCGCTTCCACGCCGGAGTTACCGCCGCCAATCACCGCCACACGCTTGCCTTTGAACAACGGACCGTCGCAGTGCGGGCAGTACGCCACGCCTTTGTTGCGGTATTCCTGCTCGCCCGGCACGTTCATTTCACGCCAGCGCGCACCGGTCGCCAGAATCACGCTTTTGGCTTTAAGGGTGGCGCCGCTGGCAAAGTGAACTTCGTGCAACTCGCCGTTCTTGCCCGGGATCAGCTTGTCGGCGCGTTGCAGGTTCATGATGTCGACGTCGTACTGCTTGACGTGTTCTTCCAGCGCGGTGGCCAGTTTCGGCCCTTCGGTTTCCTGCACGGAAATGAAGTTCTCGATGGCCATGGTGTCGAGCACCTGACCGCCGAAACGCTCAGCCGCAACACCGGTGCGAATGCCTTTACGTGCAGCGTAAATCGCTGCGGAAGCACCGGCCGGGCCACCGCCGACGACCAACACATCAAACGCTTCTTTGGCGCTGATCTTCTCGGCCTGGCGCTCGATAGCGCCGGTGTCGAGTTTGGCGAGAATCTCTTCCAGACCCATGCGGCCCTGACCGAAGTTTTCACCGTTGAGGTAAATGCTCGGCACGGCCATGATCTTGCGATCGTTGACTTCGTCCTGGAACAGCGCGCCGTCGATAGCGACGTGGCGGATGTTCGGGTTGAGTACGGCCATCAGGTTCAGCGCCTGGACCACGTCCGGGCAGTTCTGGCAGGACAGCGAGAAGTACGTCTCGAAGCTGAACTCGCCTTTCAGCGTGCGGATCTGCTCGATCACTTCAACACTGGCTTTCGATGGGTGGCCGCCGACTTGCAGCAAGGCCAACACCAGCGAAGTGAATTCGTGGCCCATCGGGATGCCGGCGAAACGCAGACTGATGTCAGCGCCCGGACGGTTGATCGAGAACGATGGCTTGCGAGCATCGTCACCGCTGTCGATCAAGGTAATTTGGCTCGAAAGACTGGCAACGTCTTTCAGCAGTTCCAGCATTTCACGGGATTTCGCACCGTCGTCGAGGGAGGCAACGATCTCGATCGGCTGGGTGACCCGTTCCAGGTACGATTTCAACTGGGCTTTAAGATTGGCGTCCAACATACGGGCGATTTCCTTTATTTGAGGCGAAAAAAAGCCCGAGCGAATCTCGCCCGGGCATTTTTATGGGGCGGTGCAGCTAACTTAAGTAGGTGCGGAGATCCGCCCCGAGTTGCGTGTCACAGACTTAGATCTTGCCGACCAGGTCCAGGGACGGTGCCAGAGTGGCCTCGCCTTCTTTCCACTTGGCTGGGCAAACTTCGCCTGGGTGAGCAGCAACGTACTGAGCAGCCTTGATCTTGCGCAGCAGCTCGGAAGCGTCACGGCCAACGCCGCCATCGTTCAGTTCAACGATTTTGATCTGGCCTTCAGGGTTGATCACGAAGGTGCCACGGTCAGCCAGGCCAACTTCTTCGATCAGCACGTCGAAGTTGCGGGAGATGGCGTGGGTCGGGTCGCCGATCATGGTGTATTCGATTTTGCCGATGGCTGGCGAAGTGTTGTGCCAGGCAGCGTGGGCAAAGTGGGTGTCGGTGGAAACGCTGTAGATCTCTACGCCGAGTTTCTGGAAAGCAGCGTAGTTGTCAGCCAGGTCTTCCAGCTCGGTTGGGCAAACGAAGGTGAAGTCGGCTGGGTAGAAGAACACGACCGACCACTTGCCTTTCAGGTCAGCGTCCGAGACTTGAACGAAGTCGCCGTTTTTGAACGCGGTAGCTTTGAACGGTTTTACTTGGCTGTTGATGATAGGCATTGATGACTCTCCGTCAGGGGTTATGAAGTTGATGGGTGAATCCTACCCACTCACTCGACGGATGGCTCATTGGCAAACCTGATGCTGCTGATTTGTTTTCGCTATTAGCCGACTGTATTAATAGAAGAAAACGATATCTACGACGAAGCCGGGTTATCCGTAATCCGAGCCATCCCTTGGAATGGGCTGGCTTCAACATAGCGCATGGCGGACTTCATATCCTTCCAGCCGACGTAACTCATCAGGGATTTTAGATCCCAGCCGCTTTGATGGGCCCAGGTTGCGAAGCCTCGACGCAATGAATGGCTGGTGTAGTTTTCGGCGGCAATGCCGGCGCGCTGCAATGCCTGACGCAGTAGAGGAATGATGCTGTTGGCATGCAGCCCCTCCTCGTTCAGATTGCCCCAGCGGTCGATACTGCGAAAAACCGGGCCACGCACCAGTGCCGCTTCGGTGATCCAGTCGATATAGGCCTGCACCGGGCAAAGCTTGAGTAGCGCCGGGGCTTGATAAGTCTGCCCTAGATTTTCTCGATCTCCCTTGCTGCGTGGCAGATACAAGGTGATGCCTTTGCCGGCGTGCGCCTGCACGTGCTCGATCTGCAAGCGACACAACTCATCGCTGCGGAAGCCGCGCCAGAATCCGAGCAGGATCAATGCGCGGTCACGGTAGGCCTTGAGCAATAACGGGCGATCCTGCTGTTCTCGCGCGGTTTGTACTTCATGTTCGAGCCAATCGATCACTCGCTGCAGATCCTGTAACTGCAGCGGCTCGGCCTGTTTCTCTTGCGCTGGATGCAATGCGCGTATGCCTTTGAAGACTTTGCGCACCACCGGCGCCTTGGTCGGATCGGCAAACCCTTGGCTGTTGTGCCACTGCGCCAGCGCCGACAAACGCAGCTTCAGCGTGTTGATCGACAACTCCTCAGCGTGCGCCACCAAATACCGCGCAACGCTGTCTGCGGTTGCCGGCAAGAACCCGCCCCACTTCACTTCGAAATGCTCGATGGCCGCGCGATAGCTGCGGCGAGTGTTGTCACGGGTGGCGGCTTGCAGATAGCGATCCAGATCGCTCATGGGCTGTTTTCTCGCTGGCGTACTGAGACAGGGATGCAGAAACGCATTTTGCCGCCTGACACTGGGTAATACCAGTATATCCCGTGTCTTTATTATCAAAGGTTTATCTTTATTTTTGAAATGGTACACTGCGTAACTTAGTGGCATGTACCACAGTACGTAACCGTAGGAGTTCACATGGCCCGTGGCGGCATTACCAAAGCCTTGGTGCAGATCGCGCGCACAGCGATCCTCGCCCGTGGCGAACACCCGAGCATCGATGCAGTACGCATTGAAATGGGCAACACCGGCTCGAAAACCACGATCCATCGCTATTTGAAAGAGCTGGATGACGGTGCTCAGCCCGTAGAAGCTTCGGCGGAACCCATCGATGACGAGTTGACCGCCCTCGTCTCGCGCCTCGCCCAACGCCTCAAAGAACAGGCGCAAGAGCCTATCGAGCAGGCCCGCGAGCAGTTCGAGGAACAGCGCGAAGCACTGGAGTCGGAGCTGAAACAAATGCGCCAGGCGTTGGAAAAGCTCGAACACGAGCACGACATTCAAGGGGCTGCGCTGGAGCGTGAGTCCGAAGCGCTTGGCAACACCCGGTCGATGCTGCAAACCGAACAAACCCGCAATGCCGGGCTGAATCAGGCACTGGCCGATTTTGAATTGCGCCTGCAGGACAAAGACGAACAGATTCGTTCGCTGGAAGAAAAACACCTGCACGCCCGTGACGCACTAGAGCACTATCGCAACGCCAGCAAAGAGCAGCGCGAGCAGGAACAGAGCCGTCACGAAGCGCAAGTGCAGCAGATTCAGGCCGAACTGCGTCAGGCGCAGCAAAGCGCACTGGTCCGTCAGGACGAGATCACGCAACTGCACCGCGACAACGAACGCCTGCTCACGGAAAACCGTGGCACCCAACGCGAGCTGAGTTTGCTGCAAGATCAGCTCAAGCAGAGCAATCAGCGTCAGGATCAACTGCTGGAGCAAGCGACCCGCGTCGACAGCGAGCGCACCCTCCTCCAGGAACGCTTGCGCGTAGCCACCCTGGAAAGCCAGACACTCAAACAGAGCGTCGAGGAGCAGACGCTGCTCAACCAGTCACTGGAAAAGGAATTGAACAAGGCTCACGCAAGCCTGGAAGAAAGCCAGCGTCTGGCGGCTACCGTTGCGGCAGCGCCAGACTCAGCCAAGCCGAAAGACGCTTAAGCGCCGACCGGCGTACGCATGGTGACGAATTCTTCGGCGGCCGTCGGGTGCACCCCGATCGTGTCGTCGAAGTCACGCTTGGTTGCGCCAGCCTTCAAGGCAATCGCCAGACCTTGCACGATCTCACCCGCGTCCGGGCCGACCATGTGGCAGCCGAGGACCTTGTCAGTCTTGCCGTCGACTACGAGCTTCATCAGCGTCTTTTCCTGACATTCGGTCAGGGTCAGCTTCATCGGTCGGAAACGGCTTTCGAAGATCACCACATCATGACCCGCCTCGCGCGCTTCTTCCTCGGTCAAACCGACCGTGCCAATGTTTGGCAAGCTGAACACCGCCGTCGGGATCATCTTGTAATCCACCGGACGGTATTGCTCTGGCTTGAACAGACGCCGCGCTACCGCCATGCCCTCAGCCAAAGCCACAGGCGTCAGTTGCACACGACCGATGACATCGCCCAGCGCCAGAATTGACGGCTCGCTGGTCTGGTACTGCTCGTCGACTTTGATAAAGCCTTTGTCGGTGAGCTGCACATCGGTGTTTTCCAGACCCAGATTGTCGAGCATCGGGCGCCGGCCCGTGGCGTAAAACACGCAATCCGCTTCCAGCACACGACCATCCTTGAGCGTGGCTTTCAAACTGCCGTCAGCCTGCTTGTCGATACGCGCGATGTCGGCGTTGAACTGCAGATCCAGACCGCGCTTGGTCAGCTCTTCCTGCAAGTGCTTACGCACCGAACCATCGAAACCGCGCAGGAACAGGTCACCGCGATACAGCAGCGTAGTGTTCGCGCCGAGACCGTGGAAAATCCCGGCAAACTCGACCGCGATGTAACCGCCGCCAACCACCAGCACACGCTTTGGCAGCTCCTTGAGGAAGAACGCTTCATTGGAACCGATCGCGTGCTCGCGCCCCGGAATCTCCGGAATCTGCGGCCAGCCACCGGTGGCGATCAGAATGTTCTTCGCGGTAAAGCGCTCGCCATTCACCTCAACCTCTTGCGGGCCAACGATCTTCGCGTGCGCCTCGTGCAAGGTCACGCCACTGTTGACCAGCAGATTGCGGTAAATGCCGTTGAGGCGATTTATCTCGCGATCCTTGTTGGCGATCAGCGTCGCCCAATCGAAATTCGCTTCGCCCAGGCTCCAACCGAAACCGGACGCCTGCTCAAAGTCTTCAGCGAAGTGCGCGCCGTACACCAGCAGCTTTTTCGGCACGCAGCCGACGTTGACGCAGGTCCCGCCCAGATAACGGCTCTCCGCCACCGCCACTTTCGCACCGAACCCGGCCGCAAAACGCGCAGCGCGCACACCGCCGGAACCGGCACCAATCACATAAAGGTCAAAATCGTAGGCCATTTCTATCTCCTCGGCAGGGGATCAGCATACCTGCAGCCACCCATTGGGCAAGCGCTGCCAGTCATATGGGGGCGCAAAATGAAAAAACCCGCCGAAGCGGGTTTTTATTGCAAACCGGTCAAGCGCTCTTAATAAGCCTTGCCGGTCTTGTAGAAGTTCTCGAAGCAGAAGTTGGTGGCTTCGATGTAGCCTTCAGCGCCACCGCAGTCGAAACGCTTGCCTTTGAACTTGTAGGCCATGACGCAGCCGTTCTGGGCTTGTTTCATCAGGGCGTCGGTGATCTGGATTTCGCCGCCCTTGCCTGGCTCGGTTTGTTCGATCAGGTCGAAGATGTCCGGGGTCAGGATGTAACGGCCGATGATGGCCAGGTTCGATGGCGCGTCTTCCGGTTTTGGTTTCTCGACCATGCTGTGAACGCGGTAGATGTCATCGCGGATCATCTCGCCAGCGATAACGCCGTACTTGCTGGTTTCCTGCGGATCGACTTCCTGGATGGCGATGATCGAGCAGCGGAACTGCTTGTACAGTTTGACCATCTGGGTCAGTACGCCGTCGCCGTCGAGGTTGACGCACAGGTCGTCCGCCAGGACCACGGCGAACGGTTCGTCACCGATCAGCGGGCGACCGGTCAGGATCGCGTGGCCCAGACCTTTCATTTCGGTCTGGCGAGTGTAGGAGAACGAGCACTCGTCGAGCAGTTTGCGGATGCCGACCAGGTATTTCTCTTTGTCGGTGCCTTTGATCTGGTTTTCCAGCTCGTAGCTGATGTCGAAGTGGTCTTCCAGAGCACGCTTGCCACGACCGGTCACGATGGAGATTTCCGTCAGGCCAGCGTCCAGAGCTTCTTCAACGCCGTACTGGATCAGTGGCTTGTTTACCACCGGCAGCATTTCTTTAGGCATGGCTTTAGTCGCTGGCAGGAAGCGAGTACCGTAACCGGCTGCTGGGAACAAGCATTTCTTGATCATATAAGTCCTTGAAAGGGCTGTGTGTACGAGTTTCGGCGCAGTCTAATCAGGCGGCGTGCACCTTACAATGCCCCGCACTGGCTAACCGATGCCAACATAGAGAAATATTCTCGCCGATAGTTCCATCGACATCCTGACGCAGCCAGATCAGCGTAGCTCAAAGCTGTCGACAATCCGGATTACCATACGCTCATCGCCCCCCAATGCCAGCATTTGCCGGTATCATGGCGCCTTTGAACCAGCGAACGAGACAAATAGATGGCTGCGGTAAAAATCGTCAACGGGTATGTGATCGACAAGAAAGACGGCAAGTGGACGCTGACCACCACCAATGGCGAACACATCGCCGGGCCTTTCGACAGCGAACAAATGGCGACCGATGTAGCGGCAGTGTTCACCGACACTCCGGCATCGGCCAAGCGCCGCGGCAAAGATCAGGACTGATCTGCTGCGATACGCCCCAAGCCCTGCCTTTGAGCAGGGCTTTTTTGTGCCCACCTACAAACAAGTGGCCAAACGCTATAACCTTTTCACAGCGGCGCTGTCAGAGCGTCTAGTCCCCCTTGCTGAAGACCACGAACATGACCTTGAAAAAATGGCTGCCCCTGATTGCGGTATTGGCTCTGGCCGGCTGCGCCACCTCCCAACCTACCTACCTGAATAACGGCGAACAGGGGCTGTCCATCGATTGCTCCGGCGAAGCCAACTCCTGGGCGACCTGCTATGAAAAGGCCGAT
This sequence comes from Pseudomonas tensinigenes, assembly GCF_014268445.2. NCBI lineage: Bacteria > Pseudomonadati > Pseudomonadota > Gammaproteobacteria > Pseudomonadales > Pseudomonadaceae > Pseudomonas > Pseudomonas tensinigenes. The sequence goes on along the minus strand of NZ_CP077089.1, from coordinate 3,197,448 downwards.
GCCTCTTGCGCGGGCACTGGCTATCGCATCGTTGGCACTGACGGCACGCCTGCGCCCAAAGAAAGCGACAAAACCCTCGGCGTCGATGTCGGCAACTACAAAAACCGCAGCGTCGTCGTGGTCTGCAAATAGACCTTACATATGAATTTCGGCGAACTTGATTCCGAGTCCGCGCACCACCTCGATCAGATCGTCGAGTCGATTGAAAGACTCGACCTCGTCGTTATCGTCCACCAGGAAATAACTGCGGCCAGCGCTTTTCTTGAAAAACACAATCCATTCTCCCGGATTCGCCGGGTTCTGGATGACGTGGGTGGCAGAGATCAGCCCCTCTACGTGGCGTTCCCGTACTTGCTCTCGCTTCATCGCGGCTCCATAAATGAAAATGCCGTCACAGCATGACTGCGACGGCATCGGTGCTGATGACTGTCAGTCTATCAGCCGGAAATACATGCATTGGCAGCGTTTCGCACGTCACGCGGACGCACTGGCACATTCGACATGCGCTCATGCAGCTTGATGCTGCTGCCGCCGGAGCGATCTTCAATATCAAATACCGCTGCCGCGCCGGTGGAAAATTTCCCCGGGACGATGACCCGAACACCGTCCTTGTGTGGCTGCATTTGCAGCGCGCCGCGGCTGTCCGCCAGCTTCTCGGCCAGGCATTGAGCATATTCATGGGGTTTCTTGCCGGAGATTACGCTCACGGTCGGCAGCGTTTCATTGATTTCGGAAACACTCGCACAACCACCCACAGCCAGAACCAACGGCAGACACACCACACCCCACTTCATACAATTCCTCCGTTAAAGACCGTCCGACAGCACAAATGCCGTTTTTCTCCGGGGCCTTCTGCATTTAACTCGCATCCAATCGCGAATATCTGTTCAAAATTGTCAAACCAACGCCCGACGGCCAGATAATAACCCGTGCAGGCTGATAAACTGCGCGCAATTACAAGCTATCGTTTTGATTTTGTAGAAAAAGCCCTTCTGGAGGCGCCCATGAAATTCATTCACCAGCGCGAGCACCTCAACGAAGACGACATCGTCGTCATCCAATGCTCGCAAATGTGCAACATCCGTCTGATGAACGACGCCAACTTCCGCAGCTTCAAGAATGGCGGCCGTCACACCTATCACGGCGGCGCCTTCGACACGTTTCCGGCCCGTATCACCGCGCCGAGCACCGGTTTCTGGAACATCACCATCGACACCGTCAACCGCCGTGCGATCAGCGTGACCCGCAAGCCGACGCTGACCCATTCGATCAAGATCATCCGTCGCTCCAGCACCAAACTCAGCTGAGACGCGCCATCCAACCAGAAAGGAAAGCATGACCGTGGCCCAAACGACCAAATACGTCATCAAGTACAAACTCAACGGTGAACGCCGCTTTGAGTTCGCGCAGCTCGAAAACGGCACCGAAGAAGAAGCCAAAGTTGCTCTGGACGCGATTCACGGTCAGAGCGACGACGTGATCAGCGAAATCAGCGTCAGCAAAGCACTGTAAGGCGCAACCACGAATTCGACCGCAAGCGGCGGAGTGTTCTGCCGCAAGGCCCTGCCTAAGCTGACCGCCTCGACCATGAGTCAAGGCGTCAGCATGTCAATGTCACCCTCCCGGCTGGAGTTGCTCGACTGGGCAAGTCTGGAGCAGCAAATGGATCACGATGGTTGCGCGATTATCCGCTCACTGCTGTCGTCAAAAAGCTGCGAGCGTTTAAGTGCGCTCTATCCGCAAGCCGAACCGTTTCGCTCGCAGGTCATCATGGCGCGTCACGGTTTCGGTCGTGGCGAGTACAAGTATTTCCGCTATCCGCTTCCCTCAACCGTAGAACGCCTGCGCACTGCGCTTTACCCTCATCTGGTGCCGCTGGCAAACCGCTGGTTCGAACGCATGAACCTGGCAAAGCGCTTTCCCGAGACCCACAGCGAGTTCCTACAACACTGCCATGCCGCCGGCCAGACGCGCCCTACTCCGCTTCTATTGCAGTACGGCCCGCAGGATTACAACTGTCTGCACCAGGACTTGTACGGCGAATTGGTATTTCCCTTGCAAGTGGCGATTCTTCTGTCAGAACCGGGCAAGGATTTTACCGGCGGCGAATTCGTGCTCACCGAACAACGCCCGCGCATGCAATCGCGTCCATTGGTGCAAGACCTGAAACAAGGCGACGCACTGATTTTTGCCGTGAATCAACGCCCGGTCAAAGGCGGGCGCGGCGACTATCGAGTGACCATGCGTCATGGCGTCAGTCGCCTGCACAGTGGAAAAAGGCATACCCTAGGCATCATCTTTCACGACGCAACCTGATGGCTATGTTTTCAACAACATTCGACCTGTTCGCTGACCACGAACCCGAACAACAAGCCCGAGCCGAACAAATTGGCGAGCAATCCTGGCTCTTGCGCGGCTTCGCCCTGCCGATTGTCGATCAGTTGCTGCCGGCACTGGACGTCGTTCTCGCCGCATCGCCCTTGCGTCACATGGTGACACCTGGCGGCTTCAGCATGTCAGTCGGCACCAGCAGTTGCGGTGACTGGGGCTGGATCACCGATCGCAGCGGCTATCGTTATTCGGCTGTCGATCCGCTCAGCGGGCAGCCTTGGCCGCAGATGCCAACATCGTTCGCTGCTCTGGCGCATTCGGCTGCCGAGCGAGCTGGTTTTTCTGATTTCACTGCAGATTCCTGTCTGATCAATCGCTATGTCCCTGGCGCAAAAATGTCATTGCATCAGGATAAAGACGAAAAGGACTACGCCGCGCCGATCGTTTCCCTGTCACTCGGATTGCCGGCCATGTTTCTGTTCGGTGGTTTTGCACGCAGCGACAAGACCCGGCGAATCCCCCTGCTGCACGGTGACTTGGTGGTCTGGGGCGGCGTTGACCGATTGCGCTACCACGGCGTATTGCCGATCAAACAAGGTCAGCATCCACGCTTGGGTGAACAACGGATCAACCTGACTTTTCGGGTTGCTCGCTGAGCTCGAAAAGTTTGACCGCAAGGCCCGGAGTGTTGTGCCAGGCGAGGCTGGTTAACCTGAATCAAACAGGTCAACGGATCACTCATCATGAAAACGCTTTCGACCCCGCTCAACACCGAACATGATCCTCGCTGGGCCGCCGTGCTTGCGCGCGATCCGCAGGCGGACGGGCAGTTTGTCTACGCGGTGAAAACCACTGGCATCTACTGCCGCCCGAGCAGCCTGGCACGCCTGCCGAAACCGCAAAATGTCGAGTTTTTCGACACCGCCCAACAGGCCGAAGCAGCGGGGTACCGGCCTAGCAAACGTGCAAGCAAGGATCAAAGTGATGTCGCCGCGCAGCATGCCGCGACCGTCGCCACAGCTTGCCGGCAAATCGAAACGGCCGAGAATCCGCCCGCCCTGAGCGAGCTGGCAGAGACGGCCGGTTTGAGCCCGTTTCACTTTCATCGGGTGTTCAAAGCCGCCACCGGCCTCACACCCAGAGCCTACGCGGCGGCCCATCGTTCGCGCAGAGTGCGTGAGCATCTCGCGGACGGCAGTTCAGTGACGGACGCCCTGTATGAAGCAGGTTTCAACTCCAACAGTCGTTTCTATGAATCAGCCAATCACTTGCTGGGGATGAAACCCGGTGACTATCGCGCTGCCGGAAAGAACAACGACATTCATTTTGCCGTCGGCCAATGCTCGCTCGGCGCGATTCTGGTGGCGCAAAGCGAGCGTGGGGTGTGCGCGATTCTGTTGGGTGACGACCCGCATCAACTGGTGTGCGACCTGCAGGATCAGTTTCGTAAAGCCAACCTGATTGGCGCAGACAGCGAGTTTGAACAGTTGATCGCCAAAGTCGTGGGTTTTATCGAAGCGCCGGCCATTGGCCTGGACCTGCCACTGGACGTGCGTGGGACAGCGTTTCAGGAACGTGTCTGGCAAGCGCTGCGGGAGATTCCGTTGGGCAGCACCGCCAGCTACGCCGAAATTGCCCAGCGCATCGGCGCACCGACGTCCATGCGCGCGGTGGCCCAGGCTTGCGGAGCCAACCGCCTGGCGGTGGCGATCCCTTGCCACCGCGTGGTGCGCAGCGATGGCAATCTTTCCGGTTATCGCTGGGGTGTCGAGCGCAAGCGTCAGTTGCTGGAGCGTGAGACGGCGTCCTGAGAGGCTGTCCCGCGCCATCGGCGGTTGTCAGCGATTGACGTCCACCACAACCCGTCCGCGAAGTTGCCCGGCGAGCAATTTCGGCGCCGCATCGATGGCTTCACTCAAGCCGATTTCATGGCTGATCAAGGCCAGCAAGGAGAAATCCAGATCCTTGGCCAGACGATCCCACGCTTGCAGGCGGCGGGCCTTGGGCTGGGTCACGCTGTTGATGCCGGCCAGGGTCACGCCGCGCAAAATGAACGGCGCCACCGAAGCCGGGAAATCCATGCCTTGCGCCAGACCACAGGCGGCGACGGTGCCTTCGGAGCGGGTGCTCGCGCAAGCATTGGCCAGCGTGTGACTGCCGACCGAATCGATTACCGCTGCCCAACGCTCTTTGGCCAGCGGCTTGCCGGGCGCTGACAACGTGGCGCGGTCGATGATTTCACTGGCGCCCAATTGCTGCAGATATTCATGCTCGGAAACGCGGCCGGTGGACGCGACGACGCGATAACCAAGCTTGCTCAGCAGGGCGATGGCAAAACTGCCGACGCCGCCATTGGCGCCCGTCACCAGGACTTCACCCTGCTCTGGCGTCACGCCATTACGCTCAAGCGCCAGAATGCACAGCATCGCCGTATAACCGGCCGTACCGATGGCCATGGCTTGCGCCGCGGTAAAGTCCTTGGGTAAGGGAATCAGCCAGTCGCCATTGAGCCGCGCCTTCTGCGCCAGACCTCCCCAGTGATTTTCGCCAACGCCCCAGCCATTCAGCACCACCTGATCACCCACCTTATAGTCGGGGTGGGAACTGGCTTCCACGGTGCCCGCCAGGTCGATCCCCGGCACCATTGGAAATTTGCGCACCACCGGGCTGCTGCCGGTAATCGCCAGACCGTCCTTGAAGTTCAGGGTGCTGTACGCGACGGCCACGGTGACATCGCCTTCGGGCAATTGCTCTTCGTTGACCTGCTGCAGGTTGGCGCGATAACCGCTGTCGTCTTTGTCGATCACAATGGCGTTGAACATGACTGCCTCGCATGACTGTTTTCAAAATGTCGTGCCTTGAAATACCACATCGCAACACCCTGCCACATTCGACTTTGCGCCAATCGGCGAATCCGCCGGGTATTTCCATGGCGGGCGGCTATGCTTTTTCGACGGTCGTGCTTTTGCCGTTATTCCTTTAGAAATAGGCCTGTCGATGGAGCTGACAATGTCTTACCCGCGCTCGTGCTTCGTGCTGTTGATGCTCTTTCTGCTGGCGTTCGGCAGCGCCTCGGCGGCACCGGCCACCGAGGCCACCGAGGCCCCGATCGAGCCGACCTGGCCACAAGTCATCAGCAGCGGCAAAGCGAAACTGACCGTATATCAGCCGCAACTCGACAGTTGGGACGGCTACACCCTCAATGCCCGCGCAGCCGTTGAAGCCACTGGCGCGGATGGCAAATCCACCTATGGCATTGTGCAATTCAGTGCGCATACGCTGGTCGACAAGGCCACGCGCTGGGTCGCGCTGGATCAGTACAAAATCATCAAGGCCGATTTCCCGGCTGATGCCAGTCAAGCCACCACGTGGGTTGCGGCTTTGCAGAAAGACGCCGAGAACCGCAAGAAAACCATCTCGCTGGATCAACTCGAAGCGGCCGTCGGCGTACTGTCAGCCGAGCAGAAAGCTGACAGCGCGCCGCTGGAAAACACACCACCGACGATCATCAGCTCCGACGTCCCCGCCCTGCTCGTCTATATCGATGGCGACGCGGCCTACCGGCCGGTAGACGGCACGGCGCTGCAACGGGTGATCAACACTCGCCCGCTGTTGTTGAAAGACGCGCAGGGCAAACATTACCTGCACGTCTTCGATGGCTGGATGGTCGCCGATCAGCTCAATGGCGCCTATACGCGTCTGGCCACACCGCCGGCGGATCTGGCGAAAGCCAAACAGGCCGCCATTCAGAGCCGGCAAGTGGATCTGCTGACCGGGCAAAGCGACCCGAAAGACAAGGTCCCCAGCCTGGCCAAACCGCCACAACCGAAAATTTTCATCGCCACCACTCCCACCGAATTGCTGGTCACCGATGGCGCAGCGCAGTGGTCACCGATTCAAGGCACAGGCTTGCTGTATGTCACCAATACCACCGGGCACATCTTCAAGGAGATCGGTGACCAGAACAGCTATGTGCTGATCTCCGGCCGCTGGTTCCGCGCCACTGACATGAATGGTCCGTGGACGTTTACCCCGGCAGACAAACTGCCGGCAGATTTCGCCAACATCCCCGACGACAGCCCGAAAGAAAACATCAAGGCGTCGGTAGCCGGCACACCGCAAGCCAAAGAAGCGGCTATCGCCGCGACCATTCCACAGACCTCGGCGATCAAGAAAAGCGCGGTAAACATGACCGCGCCACAGTTCGATGGCGAGCCGCAACTCAAAGCCATCAACAGCACGACGTTGCAATACGTGGTCAACAGCGCAACGCCCATCATCCGCGTCGACAACAACAGTTGGTACGCCGTGGAAAACGGTATCTGGTTCACCGCCACCAGCGTGAGCGGCCCTTGGCTTGTCGCCAGTTCCGTGCCGGCGGTGATCTATTCGATCCCGCCGAGCTCGCCCATGCACTACCTCACCTACGTCAAAGTCTACGAGTCCAGCGGCGATACCGTGGTCGTCGGCTACACGCCCGGTTATCAGGGTTCGAATCTTGATACGGCCACGGGCGTCGTGGTCTATGGCACCGGTTATCCCTACACACCCTGGGTGGGCAGCGTCTGGTATGGCCCGCCGGTGACTTATGGGTTTGGCGTCGCCATTCGCTATACACCGTGGACGGGCTGGACTTTCGGTTTCGGTTTTGGCTGGAGCTGGGGCGGCAGCACTGTCGCCATGGGTTGGGGCTGGGGCGCCTACCCGTGGTGGGGCAATTACGGCTGGGGATACGCCTGGGGCCCGCACCTGTACCCAGCGCCGTTGGCCTGGGGCGGCGCCGCTTACGGTTACCGCGGTGGCGCGGTGGCCTGGGGTCCCGGTGGCTGGGCGGGCACTACCGGCAACATCTATCACCAATGGGGTGACCGGGCCACGGTCAGCCGCTATGGCGCTGGCTACAACGCCTGGACCGGCAATCGCTGGGCCGGTCAGGTTGGTTCTTCCTATAACTCACGCACTGGCGTCGCGGCTGCCGGTCAACGCGGTGCCGTGCATAACGTCTACACCGGAAATTACGCGGCTGGGCGCAGCGGCGTGGCCGTCGGACCGAACGGTGGCGCCATTGCCGGCGAACGCGTCACCGCCGGCAATGCGCGCAGCGGTACGCAGGTCACGGCCAATCGTGGCGCCGTGTACAACCCCAACACTGGCAACACCACACAGTATGGTGGCGTTCGCGGGCGCAATGGCGGCGCTGCACGCGTGGGTGACAACGTTTACGCGGGTCACGATGGCAACGTGTACAAAAAAACCGATAACGGCTGGCAACCAATGGTCAAGGGTGGCGCGACCCGGAATGCACCGGTCAATAACAATGCCCAGTTGCAGAATCTCAACCGTGAATCCGCCGCACGCAACTTCGGCAACCAGCGCACCAACAACTTTCACAACTCCTCACAATTGATGAATCGCTCGTTTGGCGGTGGTGGTGGCGGACTTCATCGACGCTGAAAAACTGCACGGGTTGTTCTGAATTTCGAACTGGCTGCGGATCCGCTTTTGCTGTTAAAAACCGGTTCTGCCGTCCCTGCCCGCTACCTCGTTCGGAGAACATCTTTCATGAGCCAATGGCCAGACACCCGCATACTTGATCTGCTCGGCATAGAACTGCCAATCATCCAGGGCCCGATGGCCGGTGCGACGAATTCGTCCATGGTCATCGCCGTGTGCAATGCCGGTGGTCTGGGGTCGATGCCGGCGGCGATGCTGAGCATCGAGCAATTGCGCGAAGAGCTGAAAACCATTCGCCAGCACACCAACAAGCCCTTCAACGTGAACTTCTTCTGCCATCAGCCACCGACAGCCGATGAGCAACGAGCACGTGACTGGAAGCATCTGCTGGAGCCTTATTACCGTGAACTGGGTGCCGATTTCGCTGCGCCGACGCCGGTGTCGAACCGCGCGCCGTTCGATGCGGCAGCCTGTGAGGTGCTGGAAGAATTTCGGCCGCAGGTGGTGAGTTTCCATTTCGGTCTGCCAGAGAAATCCCTGCTCGATCGGGTCAAGGCAACCGGAGCAAAAATCCTCTCCTCGGCCACCACTGTCGATGAAGCGATCTGGCTGGAACAGCACGGCTGCGACGCGATTATCGCCATGGGTTACGAGGCCGGCGGCCATCGCGGCATGTTTCTCAGTGATGACCTGAGCAGTCAGGTCGGCACGTTTGCCTTGGTGCCTCAGATAGTCGATGCGGTGACAGTGCCGGTGATTGCCGCCGGGGCTATTGCCGATGCACGCGGCGTGGCGGCAGCGTTCCTGTTGGGGGCCTCAGCGGCACAGGTTGGCACTGCCTACCTGTTCACGCCAGAAGCGAAAGTCAGCGCTTCTCACCACAAGGCACTGCGCACCGCCAAGGAAAGCGAAACGGCGGTCACCAATATTTTCACCGGGCGGCCGGCGCGGGGCATTCTCAACCGCGTCATGCGTGAGCTGGGGCCGATGTCTTCGAAAGCACCGGCGTTTCCCTTGGCCGGTGGGGCGCTGATGCCGTTGCGAGCAATCAACGAGGCAGAGTTTGCCAACCTCTGGGCGGGTCAGGCATTCACCCTGGGCAAAGACATGGGTAGCGCTGAACTGACCCGGCAACTGGCTGAAGGTGCACTGGCAAAACTCACTGGTCATTGAGCTGCGCAGTGTGAGGATTCAGGCGTCCTCACACGGGTTTCAACCAACACTTCCTGTTTGGCGGTATTTCGCTATATATTCCGCTATATAGCGAATTACCCCCCCTGCATGGGCGCAGTCCACTTCCAACAATAGCTGCGCTCTGCACTCGCCAATAACGGAGCTGTTACATGACCATTCGTGCCCCACGTTTTGCCCCTGCCTGCGTGGCCTCCTTGCTCGCGGTCTTCGCCGTCGGCGCTGTTCAGGCTGATGAAGTTCAGGTAGCGGTTGCGGCCAACTTCACCGCGCCGATCCAGGCCATCGCCGCCGATTTCGAAAAAGACACCGGGCACAAACTGGTTGCAGCCTACGGCGCCACCGGCCAGTTCTACACCCAGATCAAAAACGGCGCGCCGTTCGAAGTGTTCCTCTCCGCTGACGACACCACCCCGGAAAAACTCGAGAAAGAAGGCGACACCGTCAAGGGCTCGCGCTTCACCTACGCCGTCGGCACACTTGCGTTGTGGTCGGCGAAAGAGGGTTATGTGGATGACAAAGGCGAGGTGCTGAAAAAGAACGAGTACCAGCACCTGTCCATCGCCAATCCGAAAGCCGCACCCTATGGCCTGGCCGCCACGCAAGTGCTGGAAAAACTCAAACTGACCGAGGCGACCAAAGCCAAGATCGTTGAAGGTCAGAACATCACCCAGGCTTACCAATTCGTCTCGACCGGTAACGCCGAACTGGGCTTCGTGGCCCTGTCGCAGATCTACAAGGACGGCAAAGTCAGCAGCGGTTCGGCATGGATCGTCCCTGCCAGCATGCACGACCCGATCAAACAAGACGCCGTCATTCTCAACAAGGGCAAAGACAATGCCGCCGCCAAGGCGCTGGTTGAATACCTCAAAGGCCCGAAAGCCGCTGCGGTGATCAAGTCCTACGGATACCAGCTGTAAATGTCGCTGACGAGTGCCGATTTCGCGGCGATCTGGCTGACCCTGCAACTGGCGTCCCTGACCACCGTGATTCTGCTGGTTGTCGGCACGCCGATTGCCCTGTGGTTGTCGCGCACCCGCTCGTGGTTGCGCGGCCCGATCGGGGCAATTGTCGCCCTGCCCCTCGTGCTGCCACCGACCGTGATCGGTTTCTATCTATTGTTGGTGATGGGGCCGCACGGGTTTCTCGGCCAATTCACCCAATGGCTGGGTCTGGGCACCCTGACCTTCAGTTTCACGGGCCTGGTGATCGGTTCGGTGATCTATTCCATGCCGTTCGTGGTGCAACCGTTGCAAAACGCGTTCTCGGCGATCGGCACCCGCCCACTGGAAGTCGCCGCGACCTTGCGTGCCAATCCGTGGGACACTTTTTTCAGCGTGATTGTGCCGCTGGCGCGCCCCGGCTTTATCACTGCGGCGATTCTCGGTTTCGCGCATACCGTCGGTGAATTCGGCGTGGTGCTGATGATTGGCGGCAACATTCCCGACAAGACCCGCGTGGTTTCCGTGCAAATCTACGACCACGTCGAAGCAATGGAATACGCACAGGCTCATTGGCTGGCCGGGGCGATGCTGGTGTTCTCGTTTCTGGTGTTGCTGGCGCTGTACTCCAGCCGCAAGACCCGCGCAGGTTGGAGCTGACCAATGATTGTTGTACGTCTGAAACGGGTCTATGCGGACTTCGGCCTCGATGTCGACCTGAACTTGCCCGGCCGTGGCGTGACCGCGCTTTACGGGCATTCCGGCTCGGGCAAAACCACCTGCCTGCGCTGTATCGCCGGGCTTGAACGCGCTGAACATGGCTTCGTGCAGATCAACGACGAAGTCTGGCAGGACAGCGACAACGGCATTTTCGTCCCGCCACACAAACGTGCGCTCGGCTATGTGTTTCAAGAAGCCAGCCTGTTCCCCCACCTGTCAGTGCTGGCCAATCTGCAATTCGGCCTCAAGCGTATCGCCAGATCCCAACGTCGGGTAGACATGGCGCAGGCCACTGAACTCTTGGGTATCGGTCATTTGCTCGAACGTCATCCGCAGCATTTGTCGGGAGGCGAACGCCAGAGAGTCGGTATCGCCCGTGCGTTGCTGACAAGCCCGAAACTGCTGTTGATGGACGAGCCACTGGCCGCTCTCGACAGCCAGCGCAAAAGCGAAATCCTGCCGTACCTGCAACGGTTGCATGACGAGTTGGACATTCCAGTCTTGTACGTCAGTCATGCGCAGGACGAAGTAGCGCGGCTGGCCGACCATCTGGTGTTGCTCAGCGAAGGTAAGGCGCTGGCCAGCGGCCCGATCGGTGAAACTCTCGCGCGTCTGGATCTGCCGATGGCGATGGGCGATGACGCTGGCGTGATCATTGAAGGCCAGGTCAGCGCTTACGACGCGGACTACCAGTTACTGAGCCTGCAATTGCCGGCCACCGAGATGAGCATTCGCGTCACCCACGCGCCAATTGCATTGGGTCAGCCCCTACGCTGCAAAGTGCACGCCCGGGACATCAGCCTGAGCCTGCAGAACAGCGAGTTCAGCAGCATTCTCAATCGACTGCCGGTCACCGTGGTCAGCGAGCAATCAGCAGACAATGCCGCCCACGTGCTGATTCGTCTCGACGCCGGCGGTACTCCATTGGTCGCACGCATCACGCGCTACTCCAGAGACCAATTGGGCGTGCATCCGGGCCAGCATTTATGGGCGCAGATCAAAGCGGTCGCGGTCCTCGCCTAAATCATTCGGCACCACGGCAACGGCGTGCGGTCAATCGCTTTACAGACCGCCGCGCCATTAAAGGAAACTGCCATGCCCGACACCGTGCTGACTGCCGACCTGCCATCCGACCTGCATTACGTCGACGACACCCAGCCCGGTATCACCCGCAAGAAACTGCGCGGCAAGTTCTGCTACTTCGAGCCGTCAGGCCAGCGCATCACCGACACCGACGAAATCAAACGCATCAATGCTCTCGCGGTACCGCCAGCCTACATCGATGTGTGGATCTGCCCCGATCCGCAAGGTCATTTGCAAGCCACCGGCCGTGATGCCCGTGGCCGCAAGCAATATCGTTATCACGCTCGCTGGCGCGAAGTGCGCGATGCCGATAAATATTCGCGGCTGCGCGAGTTCGGTCTGGCCTTGCCAAAACTGCGCAAGCAACTGGAAGCGTTGTTGGCCGCGCCCGGCTTCAGTCGCGACAAGGTCATGGCCACCGTAATCACCCTGCTCGACGCCACGCTGATTCGGGTCGGCAACACGCAATACGCCCGCGACAACCGCTCCTACGGCCTGACCACCCTGCGCAGCCGGCATGTCGAAGTCAACGGCAGTGCGATTCTGTTTCAGTTTCGCGGCAAGAGCGGCATCGAACACCAGATCACCGTCAAGGATCGGCGGCTGGCGCGGATTATCAAGCGCTGTCTGGAGATTCCCGGGCAGAACCTGTTTCAGTATCTGGATGAACAAGGCGAGCGACACACCGTCAGCTCTTCCGACGTCAACGCCTACCTGCAAACCCTGACCGGTGCCGACTTCACCGCCAAGGACTATCGCACCTGGGCTGGTAGCGCCCTGGCGTTGGCGGTATTGCGCGAACTCAAGCATGAATCCGAGACCGAGGCCAAACGGCATGTGGTGGAGATGGTGAAAAATGTCTCCAGGCAGTTGGGTAACACCCCGGCGGTGTGTCGCAAGTGCTATATCCACCCGGCGGTAGTGGAGAATTTCATGCTCGGCACCCTCGCCGAATTACCGCGCCCCCGCGTGCGCAAAGGCCTGCGCGCCGAAGAAGTGGCTTTGGCAATGTTTCTTGAACGCATGAGCGACATCACCACCGCGCCTTGATCGACAATTTATCACCCAGCAACAGCCCAGGACCGGCAGCTCACCAGCGTCGAAGATTCGTTCCCGTTGACCAACTTCTGGATTGATCGGTGCGCTGAGAATAGCGTCGGCAACCGACGAGTTGACCTGTGTATTTTTTGCACGATTGCCGGGGGCTTCTATAGTTGATCTGACACGAATCAGCTGCGGTGACGCCATGGAAGACATTTTCGTTGTGAAGCGTTGCAACAAGATCATCATTCATGGTCGACGCGCCGGAGACAGCCAGCATGATCCCGCCGAAGCCTTGAGCTGGTTTCGCATCTGCGATACCCGCACCAACGGCTTCATCGGCGATGGCTACGACGTTGAAGAGGACGCACGACGTGAATGCAAACGCCTCAACGCAGCCAGTTCCCCAAAAGCGGTCCGCGAATCGTCCGGCTGATGCCGATCATAAGCGGGTCTATACTGAAACCAGCTGAAGGAGCAGCGCCCCACGGCAGAAGGCTCGCAACACGCGGGCTTTTTGCTGCAGCTCAGGTTTCATCGAACGGAGGTGTTCCATGTCCGAAAAAGAGTCCATCACCACCCTCCTCACCCTGCTCGACGCTCGCCAAGCGCGCCTCGCGGCCGCCTGCAAAGAGATCGCCGACTGGGTCGACCACCAAGGCGGGCACCCGACCGCCCTGCGCATCCGCGACCGCCTTAACGATATCGAAAAGGATGCCCCGCTGATCCGCAACACGCTATCGGCGCTCAAACCTGTTGATCGGCCACTGCCTCGATTCAGGTAAACCGGTTGCGTAACGTTCATCGAAAGAGGGTCCAGGAGCGGTGATACAAGCGTCACCGCGCTGTCGTTTGTGCGCTGTTTGTATATTTCCTGTGCGGGTTGTTTCTTTTCACATAAAAATCACATCGGCGCGCCTACAGTGCATTCACTCCTTTAGATAAACCCCTCTCACCCGCCCGCATGCGGGTGTTTTTTTGCGTGCTGATCCAGTCAAAGAACTGCGCTGTCCATGAACGGTCAAAACTTGTACACGTCACGAAGGAGACAGTTCATGGTCATTCACTTCAACGTCGGCGGCCATTTGGCCTGTGGTCATAAAGGCAACCAACTGGCAGCAAGCAAAGAGCTCAATCGCGTAAAGTGCCGCAGTTGCCGTAATACCGAAGCCTACAAACAGGCGAGAAAAGATCAACGCAATGCCGCGCGCCGCAACGCCCGGCAAGCAAAAACCGCACACGCCACGAACTGGCGCGCCGAGTGGATTGAGCGGTTGACGGAGATGGCCGGCCTGCAACGGCTGCCTCGCGGCTTTGCTGGACAGGCATTCGTTTAGACCTGGATGAATAAGGGCCGATTAATCGGCCCTTGTTTATTTGTCAGTTGTACGCTGCAGCTTTTCAACCTGTTCAATGCCTGATTGAGCAGGTGCTTTTTGCCCCCAGCTTCTTCAGGCTTCTCGCTTTTCCAAGATCCTTCTTTAGGTTGAACCCGGAGTTCACTCTCACGTTTTCTTGTGGCGTTCACATGCCTGCGCATGACCGGCAGGCATACCAAAGCATTAGTTTCAAACACCCATGTCTGGTGGTCAGTCTCCGGCCTTTGCCCAAATATTGCCCAGACCGAGGCTCACGCCTTGTCGCTTCTTTATCTCAACCATTCAAAGGGTGTTGCACATGACTGACGAGACCAGCGGAACCACACGTCGAGGCTTGATCACTACCGGGGCCATGGCCGCTACCCTCGCGGTGGCGTTGCCTGCACTGGCGGCACAGTCAACACAGACGACCGCGCCAACGGGCGGCAGAAGCGCTGGCAGTGCCAATGGCTCTGGATTGTTCACCGTCAAGGACGGTACGCAGATTTTCTACAAGGACTGGGGGCACGGCCAGCCGCTCGTTTTTCATCACGGCTGGCCGCTTTCGAGCGACGACTGGGATGCGCAAATGCTGTTTTTCCTCAACAAGGGCTTTCGGGTCATCGCCCATGATCGACGTGGTCATGGCCGCTCTTCGCAGACCGCTGTCGGCAACGAAATGAACACCTACGCCGCCGACGTTGCCGAGTTGATGGCGCACTTGAACATCCGTAACGCCGTGCACATCGGCCACTCCACCGGCGGTGGCGAGGTGGCGCGTTATGTGGCGCGTCATGGTCGCGGTCGTGTGGCCAAAGCCGTATTGATCGGTGCTGTCCCGCCGCTGATGGTGCGCACCGCGAACAATCCGGGCAGCATCGCACTGGACGTGCTCGATGGCTTGCGCAAAGCAGTAGCGGAAAATCGCACGCAGTTTTATCGGGATTTCCCAAGTGGCCCGTTCTATGGGTTCAACCGCCCAGGCGCCAAAGTCAGCGAAGCGATCATTGAAAACTGGTGGCGCCAGGGCATGAGCGGAGGGGTCAAAGCGCAGTACGACTGCATTCGTGCATTCTCCGAAACCGACTTCACGGATGACTTGAAAACTATCGATGTGCCGACCCTGGTACTGCACGGTGAAGATGACCAGATCGTGCCGATCGCCAACTCGGCTCAGCTGTCGATCAAACTGCTCAGGCACGGCACGCTGAAAACCTACCCCGGCCTGCCCCACGGCATGTGCACCACCCACGGCGAACAAATCAATGCGGACCTGCTGGCGTTCATCAACGCTTGAGACAGACCGATAGCCGGAAAGCGCGTGCACATGGCAATAAAAAGCTCCGATTGAATCGGAGCTTTTTATTGGCTCGACGATGATTTGGCCCGACGTCAGCCTACCACGCCGCCAATAACGTCGAACCGATGCGCGAGGGCGTTGAAGATTTTGGCA
Source organism: Pseudomonas tensinigenes (assembly GCF_014268445.2). Taxonomy (NCBI): domain Bacteria; kingdom Pseudomonadati; phylum Pseudomonadota; class Gammaproteobacteria; order Pseudomonadales; family Pseudomonadaceae; genus Pseudomonas; species Pseudomonas tensinigenes. The sequence goes on along the minus strand of NZ_CP077089.1, from coordinate 3,181,876 downwards.
CCACCTGCAATTCAATAGGCACTCCGAGGAACGCCTGGCACCGCGAACGCAGCCAGCGTTGCCCGGCATCGTTGTGCGCCGCGGCACGCCAGACCATCGTAAGCTCCTGCACCGGCAGTGGCAGCGGCACGGGTTCGGCTCTGACGCCCTCCACCGAGACCATCGCCCTAGCGACATAATCCGGGACGATAGCCAGCATCTCGCTGTGCGCCAACAGTCTGGGCAGCGCACTGAACTGCGGCACCGCCAACACCACTTTGCGGCGCCGATCCAGACGACTCAGGGCATGATCGGTCTGATCGGTGGCGTTGCCCATGCAAGACACAACGGCGTGCGGACGTTGGCAGAATTCATCCAGGCCCAATTCGCCGGGACGATCATCCGTGCGCAGGAGCATTGGCCGGATCGGGCGCAGCACCTTGCGGCGCGCGCTGGCTGGCAAATCAAGTGTGTGGCTGATGCCCAGCGAAATTTCGCCGTTGAACAGCCGCTGTGACATCTGTTGCTGGTCGACGCGCAGCACGATCAACGTGATGTTCGGCGCCTCGGCACGCAGATGCCGCAACAATCGGGGCAGCAACGCGTATTCGACATCATCGGACAGACCGACCTGAAACGTCGCGTCACTGGTGCAGGGTTCGAACGATTGGCATCGGTTCAACGCCGCAGCAATTCCATCCAGTGCCGGCGTCAGATTGGCGAAAATTTCTTCCGCCCGCGCCGTGGGCTCCATCAATCTGCCAGCACGCACGAACAACGGGTCATCGAACAAATGGCGCAAGCGGCCCAACGCGGCGCTGATGCTCGGCTGACCGAGAAACAGTTTTTCACCGACGCGGCTGACATTGCGCTCATGCATCATTGTCTCGAACACCACCAGCAGATGAATGTCGATGCGACGCAGATCATTTCTGTTCATGGAGTTCACCACCCGGCATGCGGCCATTGAGATCGACAGAGAGCACGCTCAGGTTACGGCGGCGCTCGCCGGACGTCTGTGGTACATCGGGACAGCACCATCATGCGTTAGGTGCAGGCTTTGATACCTCTGTATGAACCAGATAAAAAAAGCCCGTGAAATAAACAACTTGCAGATGATGGCAGGCAGAACAGGGAAACCCGGGATGGCGGTTTTTCCGGGTTTTTTGTCCTAGCCGATGCAGCGCCCGGCCAACTACGATACTGAACCGATTCTCTGCTCCCGCCCCCTACAACAAACCAGAGCGCGCATGATCGACATCCGTCCATACCCTCTGCAAATACGCGCCGCGCGAATTCTGCGCCAAAGGAAATTGCAGTCAGATGCCGTTTAACTCGAACCCAAGGCTGACGCGTCTGCTCGATGCCTCTCTCAAGCCGCTGGAAAACCTGTTGATCGGGTTTATGGCGGTGCTGGTGGCAGGCGGGATGTTCCTCGCCAATCAAGTCGATGTCGATTTCGCCTCCACTGCGCTTTACCTTGCGTTGCTGCTGTTGACCGCCAACTTGCTGACGATCGTCGGGGTGATCTACACGGTACTGCTGAGCATGTTGGCGCTGACGGTGATGTTTGTCTTTCAGGGCGGATTCGAGCAGCGGGAATCGACGGCACACTGGCTACGCGAACTGGCGGTGTTCGCAGCGATCGCGCTGCTGGCCTTGCGCGGCAAACAGGTGGCCGATCACCTGCGCCACAAAGAAGTTTATATGAGCGGCGCACAGCGCCTGAGCCAGACCGGCTGCTTCGGTTTTCGCGCAGACCTCACCCGCATCGGCTGGTCGCAACAGTCGGCAAGGATCTTCGAGTATCCGTCAGACACGCCGCCCACCGTGGACATGATCCTCGCTCGCACCCACCCGGAGGACGTACCGCTGGTGCTGAACGCTTTGCAGAAAGCGTCGTGCCATGACGCAATGATCGAAGTCAGGTATCGCTTGTTGATGCCGGATGGGCGCGTCAGGCATTTGCACATGATCGCGACGCCGCTCTGCACCCGCCCTGATCGCTTCGAATACCTTGGGGCGCTGATGGACGTGACCGCCATCGAACACGCTGAGGCCGCGCTGAGCCAGGCACAGATGCAACTCGCACATGTCAGCCGAGTGACCGCTCTGGGCGAATTGGCGGCGTCCATCGCCCACGAAGTCAATCAACCACTGGCAGCGATTACCAGCAGTGGTGAAGCTTGCCGCAACTGGCTCAGCCGCCCGCAACCCGATCTGCCGGAAGCGCGCCAGGCGCTGGAGCGGATCATCGCCAGCGCCGATCGGGGCAGCGAGATCACGGCCCGGGTCAGGGCGCTGTCACAAAAATCCGCTCCGCTGCGGCGCACCGAGTCACTTAACGACATTGTCAACGAGACCCTGCCTTTGGTCAGGCATGAACTGGCCGATCACGGGATCAGCGCTAAAATCGAGCTGACGGTTTTCGACGGTCAGATCAGCGCCGACCGCGTGCAATTACAGCAGGTGATCATCAACCTGATCATCAACGCCTGCCAGGCGATGAGCACGGTGAACGCCGCGCCTCGGACGCTGTTGCTGCGCACCTCGGTGAGTGACCGCGAGGCGCTGCTGGAAGTGGCCGATCAAGGCCCGGGTATCTGCGCCACTTTACTGGAACAGTTGTTCACACCGTTCTTTACGACCAAGGAGCACGGTCTGGGGATGGGCTTGAGCATCTGCCGCTCGATACTCGACGCCCATCAGGGGCGAATCTGGGCGAGCAGCACGGTCGGTCAGGGTAGCTCATTCATGTTTGCGTTGCCGCTGTTGGCCGTTAACGACCCCGGTTACGCCTCGGCGATCTGACACAGTCAAACCTTTTGGGAAAAAGCAATGAACCATCATCCCGTGCCGAACAAAAATCCAGGCGACCCCGTGGTCTACATTGTCGACGACGATCAAGCCCTGCGCGAATCCCTCGGCAGCCTGCTGCGCTCCATCGGTCTGCAGGTCGAGTTGTTCGGATCGGTCGCCCAGTTCATGCACCATCAGCGCCCGGATACCGTCAGTTGCCTGGTTCTTGATGTGCGCCTGCAAGGCAGCAGCGGTCTGGACTTTCAGAACGAACTGGCGATCGCCGGCATCAGCGTGCCGATTGTGTTCATCACCGGGCACGGGGATATCGCCATGACGGTGCGCGCCATGAAAGCCGGTGCAGTGGACTTCCTGACCAAGCCGTTTCGCGAGCAAGACTTGATCGATGCCGTGTGCGCCGCTCACACCCGGGACAAACAGCGTCGTGAGTCGGGCCGACACGCCGATGAATTACGGGCACGTCACGCTACGCTGACGGCTCGCGAGCAGACGGTCATGGCGCTGGCGGCCTCTGGCTTGATGAACAAGCAGATCGCCGGGGAAATCGGCCTCAGTGAAATCACCGTGAAAATTCACCGCGGCCAGGCCATGCGCAAGATGGGTGCGCGCTCCTTTGCCGATCTGGTGCGCATGTCCGAGGCCATTGCCGCCCAGCCGGCAAACCGCTGATCGCACAACCCGCACGGTGTGTTCCCCACATCGTGCTTCTCACTGACAGCGCGTCAAAAGGCGCTGAAAATTCTGCGCGACAGCCCTTTGCGTCATCCCCTGCGCCGTCTGGCGCCCTGCCATTAATACCTGGGTATATCCGCGTCATACCTAGTCATGGCGGCAATGACCCAATGTAGCGGTGCCCTGCCCAGGCCGTTGCAATACCATCTTTTTTCATGGCAAACCCGTGGTTGGGGCGGCCAGCAACCCGTCATCGAAAACACCTTTCTTCCCTCGTCATTTTTCGTCTGTCAAAGAGTTTGCCCGGCATCAGCGATGATCTTGCGCGTGCCGTCCGATAGCAAAAACCCGGAATAAAAAATGTCTATCATCAAACGTCGCGCACAGTTTTTTTGTTCAGACGCCCTCGCCTGGCTGGCGGCCATCGCCGTCGGCAGCATGATCTTCATTACCAACGCGTATCTGGAACTGGACGTCGCACCGACGTTGTTCTACATCACCCTGGTTTTCATGTCGGCGAGCATCTTCTCGGTGCCGGTCTTTCTCGCCGTTGCCCTCGGTTGCGTAACGATCCTCACCGCCAGTTTCATCGCTGACGAAGGCTATCGTGATTACAAGCTGATCGCCGCCTTCATCCGTTGTCTGATTGCGCTGACCACCATCAGTTTGCTGGCCCTGCGCAGCAAGCGTGCAACCGAAACGCTTAAGCGCAAAGAGGCGTTCTTTCTGGGCGCGCAACAACTCAGTCATACCGGAAGCGTCGGTTTCATCATCCATGACGAAGTGACGGTAACGTGGTCGCAAGAGTCTTCACGGATTTTCGAGTACCCGCCGCACGTCGTGCCCACGCTGGCGCTGATTCAGGCGCGGACGCATCCCGATGATCTGCCCATTGTCGACAGTGTCGTGGAACAGGCCAGGCGTCAGAAAAGCCTGATCGAAGTCGAACATCGACTGGTCATGCCGGATGGCCGGACCAAATATGTACAAATGATCGCCAGCCCGCTGTTCAAGCACGGCACACGGACCGAGTACGCCGGCGCGTTGATGGATGTCACACAGTCCAGACAGGCCGAAGAAGCGCTGTTTCATTCTCAGGCAACCCTCGCCCACGTCACGCGGTTGACTTCAATGGGCGAACTGGCCGCCTCCATTGCCCATGAAATCAACCAGCCGCTGGCAGCAGTCATCACCAGTGGCGAATCCTGCAAACGCTGGATCAATCGCCCCGTGCCCAACCTGGAAGAAGCGCGACGATCCCTGGACCGGGTCATACAAAACTCCGCCCGAGTGTCCGATGTCATCACTTGTATCAGGGCGCTGTCGCGCCAGAGCGAAGTGCAGCGCAAAGTCGAAATCTTCGACGACATCGTCACCGATGCCTTGACGCTCATGCAGCACGACATTGCGCTGCACGACGTCCGCACGCACGCGCAGCTCGGCGCCCCGGACGCGTTGATAAAAGGAGACCGGGTGCAACTGCAGCAAGTCATCATCAATCTGATCATCAATGCCTGCCAGGCCATGGCCAATGTTCATGACCGGGCGCGCGTGCTCCGCATTCACACTTCGGTACAACAAGACGAAGCCGTGCTCGAAATCGCCGACTCCGGTATCGGTATTGCCGAGGACATTCTGCCTTCACTGTTCGATCCGTTCTTCACCACCAAACCCACCGGGCTGGGCATGGGCCTGTCGATCTGCCGTTCGATCATTGAATTTCACGGTGGTCGCATCTGGGTCAACAGTAACGAGGGGCTCGGCACGCAGTTCATGTTTGCGATTGCGCTGAACTCGCTCAGGCTCGAAAAATGAATGTTATCCACCCTCGCCATGCGGCGTTAAGGAGCTTCGGCAGTGCCTAATCCAGAAAACGCTCACCGCGCAAAATGCGCCGATCCTCGCACCATCATTTTTGTTGCCTATGGGCAAATGGGCCTGCTGGACCTGACCGGTGCCCAGACGGTTTTCTGGGCGGCGACCCGCTGCCTGGCCGACCTCGGATTACCCGGATATGTGCTGCACACGGCCAGCCTGCACGGTGGCCCGGTCCGCACGGGTGAAGGTCTTGTCGTCCAGACCTTGCGTCTGGACGATCTGCTTGATGAGCCGATCAATACACTGATCGTTCCCGGCTCGCCGCACATTCGCCAGGCACTGATGGACAGCGCGCCACTGGTGGACTGGCTGCGTGTCGCCTTCGGCAAGGCCTGGCGTACCACCTCCGTGTGCAGCGGCGCCTTTTTTCTGGCTCGCGCCGGCTTGCTCGACGGCTTGCGAGTCGCGACGCATTGGCTGATGGCAGACCTGTTCGAGCAGATGTTTCCGCGGGTCGAACTTGACCGCGAAGCGATTTTCGTCGAGCAGGCTCCGGTGTGGACTTCCGCTGGTGTCAGTGCCGGAATCGACCTGGCGCTGGCGCTGGTCGAGGCCGATAACGGTCGTGATGTGGCCATGCAGGTCGCCCGGCGCATGGTGGTTTACTACCGGCGCCCGGACAATCAGGAACAATGGAGTCCGTTGTTGCAATCGCAATATGCAACCGACTGACGCCACGCCTCATACCCCGGTATGAGGCGCCTGACCCCACGTGCTAGCCCGCCGTCTCAAGGTAGAAGTGTTAACGGCAACACGTCGCCTTAAGCTGTTTACCACGCACCAACAAGTCACTTACCGCGCTGACGCGCCAGCCTGAGACGGTTGTCATGAACGCACCGCAAACGCTATACCGGATCAGTCATCCGCTGCGCATCAGCCGTTATGGCGCGCATATATCCTTGTCCACCGCCGCGCGTATTGATGTTATCGACGCCCTTACGCAGACACTGCGCACAACGGTGAGCATTCAGGCGCAGCTCGAATGCATTGAGAAAAAACTGCATAACGTCAGTTTCCGGCCAGTCCAGCAAATGTTTTGCAGACTCGCTCGCGCCAATGCCAACTACACCCGGTTCCTCGTCACCGGTATCGCTGACCTGGGTGGTTACACGCAAGCCGAGGGGCTTTACAGCCTGAGCGGGGCCACCGAGACCCAGTGTTTCGCCGACTGCCTGGCCGACATCTGTCGAGGTGTGCGCCGGCTACAGGTCGCGGACGCAATGCTGCGCGAGTTTCGCGAGTGTGCGATCGCCAATAAAGACCCTGCCAGTAAAAGGCTCTTCGAAGAATGCACTCGGCGCAACGCGCAGTTTCTTTCCCTGATCAAGAACAACTTGCCCCATGAATAACCAGGGTAAAGACGCAAGGTCTGCCATGTTCAAATCCGCAGTAATTGCAGTCGTCGATGACGATGAACGTATGCTTGTTTCTCTGGACAGTCTATTGCGCGCATACGGCTATACCGTAAAGACTTACAGCAGTGCATTGGCGTTTCTTGATGCGGGTGACTGCGAGCACACCGATTGCCTGATTTCCGACATCCAGATGCCCGGCATGTGCGGAGTCGAACTGTACGAGGCACTGGCGGCGAAGAATGCTCATATTCCGACCCTGTTCATCACGGGAAAGCCTGGCCTGCCCCCGCAGTTCAGTGCCAGGGTCAGGAAACCGGAAGGTTACTTTTCCAAACCATTCGACACTCAGGCGCTTTTGGCCTGTATTGAGCGGGCGTTGAAGCGCGGGCGTTGATGGCGAAACTGCCAGCCTGCTTGCGTTGGCGTCGCCTCAGCCAGCGTCGATGTTGGTTCGCTGGCAAGCTCTCAGGGTTTAGTCGCGACCATTGAATGTTTAATCCTGCAAAAAAAACGGCACGCTGCGATCTTTGGATCTTGTCATTTGAAACAAGATCAACGATCGCAGCGTGCCACAGTGTCTACAGAGCCTTACCGTTACCCGGTTGGCTCATCAGTAATCCCAGAACGCCGCAATCCAGCGGAACGCCTCACCGTCGACGGCCACGCGACCGACCGAAGGGAACGGCAAGTGGGTGGCGACGAACCATTCGCCGCTTGCCGCCGCCTCCCGCATCAGGCGAACCCGGACGCGGACCGACTCGTCGGGATCGTGCTCAAAGCCGTTGTGCCAGTCAGGATGTTCGAACGCCACCGGAAACAATGCATCGCCGGCAAAGGTCAGGCGCTCCCCGCCGGAGTTCACGTAAACGACGCTATGTCCCGGTGTATGACCACCGGTGAGTTTCACCACCACACCGGGCGCCACCTGATATTCGTCATCAAATGTACGGACGTTACCGCGGTAAGCCTCGATAAACTGATTGGCGGTCGCGCGCAGTACATCCGGCACGGGTGTCGGCATGACGGTCTGGGTGAAATCCGGCGTTTCCCAGAACGCCACCTCGATTGCCGAAACATGCACGCGTACGTCCGGACGCAGCTGGTTCTTCACTTCGTCGACCAGCAATCCGCCGACGTGGTCCATGTGCATGTGGGTGATCACTATGTCCGTCACCGCGCCAAGATCAATGCCAGCGGCTTGCAGGCGCTTGGGCAATTGCCCGGCACGCGGGAAACCGGGAAACTGCCCGCCCAGCCCGGCATCGACAAGAATGATCTGTTCGCCGCTGCGAATCACCAGCACGTTCAAGGCCCAGTCAAATGCATCCGGCCCCAGATACATGTCCTTGAACCAGGCGGCGCGCGCGGCCGGGTCGGCGTTGGTAGACATGGTCGATGTCGGCAGAGGCAGCACGCCATCGCTGATCACGACCACATCAATGTCGCCGACCCGCAGCGCGTAACGCGAAGGAACCAGTTCCTGCACGCCGCCGAAGGTCGACGTGATGGTCTGGCCGGAGGAAGTTTGCGGTGCAAAGTCTTGCTGATACGCCGCAGAGTGGTTCAGATACGTTGACATGGTCGCGCTCCTGTTACTGATTCAAAAACCCTTTTGGGCGAATGCCCTGTTGGCGAGAGCGATACAGCGCTCCTTGAGAAGGAGTGTGCATGGCGACCACGGCGCCAAAAACCATACGCGGGTATAGGGAAAGAACCGTATTGCGTGAGTGCCACCGACGTTGCGGCAACGGTGAGCCATACCAATGTATAAGTGCCAACCTGCCGGTTAAAACGTATTCACTGTTGTGGTTGCCACGACGGCCCGCCACGACTGAAACGTCGTTGAATAAACGTCCTTTATCGGTAAACGGCAGATATACCCAGGAATGAGTCTTTAATACCAATCGGCGCGCCCGGACAACCCATTGCATAAGTGCCGAAATTCACCACTTCATTAAAATTGATGCTGTTGTGCAAACTTCCATAATTAATGAGTGGATCAAACAATGAAACTACCCAATCTGTTTCTGAGCATGGCATTGATGAGCACCGTCAGCTGTCTGTCATCAACGATATATGCCACTGAAGTTCGCAGTGGCGGTCGCGCCGGGGGTGACCGGGATGCATCTGCGCCGTTGTTGCAACACACGCGCCACAAGGCCAGGGATCAGCATGTCGCTGAAGGCGGTGCTGAGCGTTTGAAAGAACGTCAACTTGCCGCCGACGGCGCCGAGCGTCTGCGAGAACGTCAAGTCGCCGCCGACGGCTCCGATCGCCTGCAGCAGAATCAAATCGCCGAAGGCGGCTCGGATCGTTTGATCGAAAATCGCGTGGCAGACAACAGCGCAACCTATGGCGCCGGCGCGGTCGCCAGTTTCTGCCTGGCCTGTCGCTGACCCGCCATGTCTGCGCCCTTCTCGCTGATACTCGGGCCCCCCGTCATTCAGTGAGAAGAGCGTTTCGCCCGCCAACACATGCCGGCTGGCGCGCGAAAGGCTTATGACTTATAACCGTGGATTACGGCCAAAACGGATGGCTGCCAATACCTCAATCATTCGTACCGGGCCTCAATGCAATCATGAACTCGATTCTTCCCGAGACTCACCACATCAGCAATCTGCGCGTTCAACCGCGCACATTGGTGTTTCTCGCGTACCCACACATGGGTCTGCTGGACCTGACCGGTGCGCAAACCGTATTTTGGGCCGCGTCCAAAGCCATGGCCGTCCGCGGCCTGCCTGGCTACGACATACACACGGCAAGCCTTGCAGGTGGACTGATCGCCACGGCCGAGGGGCTGTCGGTGCACACCACATCCCTGGCCACTTTCGATGGATTGGCAATCGACACCCTGATCGTGCCCGGCGCGCCCGACATTCGTCAGGCGCTGATTGACGAAGTCGCCCTGGTGAACTGGCTGCGCGAGGCGTCGGTCAAGGCCGGACGCACCGCATCGGTATGCAGCGGCACCTTTCTGCTGGCCCAGGCCGGACTGCTTGAAGGTTTGCGCGCGACCACGCACTGGGCGATGTGCGACCTGCTCAAGCATGGTTTCCCCGGCATCGATGTCGACCTTGATGCGATTTTCATCCAGCAAGGTACGCTCTGGACCTCGGCGGGCGTGAGCACCGGCATCGACATGGCACTGGCACTGGTCGAAGCCGATTGCGGTCGCGACGTCGCACTGGAAGTCGCACGGGAACTGGTGGTGTTTCTCAAGCGCCCAGGAGGGCAAGCGCAATTCAGCCAGTTGCTGCAAGCGCAAACTGACGACCGAGGCAGCTTTGACGCTTTGCATCTATGGATCAGCGATAACCTCAGCGACCCTCGTCTGACAGTCGAGTCACTGGCGCGCCAGGCGCAGATGAGCACCCGCAACTTTGCCCGCGTCTACAAAAACAAGCTGGGGCGTACGCCTGCGAAAGCGCTGGAGCTGTTTCGCCTGGAAGCCGCACGGCGGCTGCTCGAGGACTCTGAGCGCAACATCGATCAGATCGCACAGTTATGCGGCTTCGGCGACGAGGAGCGCATGCGCTATACCTTCCACCGTCACCTCTCGATTACGCCGCGCGAATACCGCAGCCGGTTTTCACGCTGACAGCCGTGTGATCTGCGCCACGCGCTACCCTGCAGAACCGCGAAAGTTCAATGCGATTTCTATACGCACGTATAAGTACGCCGCTTGATCGAGCGGCGTATCTTGCGCAAATGGCGGGCGTCCTTGCTGGGCTACCCGAGATCGTCCTGGTATAGAAATGGCCCACACTGCTGTTGTTTCGGTTGTCGACGATGATGAGTCCGTACGCATGGCGCTCGACAGTCTGTTGCGGTCCAACGGGTACACCGTGCAGTTGTACGCCAGCGCCGAGGCATTTCTGTCCTCGAGTGCAGCGCAACACACACGCTGCCTCATTTCAGATATACAGATGCCCGGTCTGTCGGGCATTCAAATGTACGATCAACTCTGTGCCAGAGGCATTCGTGTGCCGATCATTTTCATCACCGGTTACCAGGGCTGCCCACCTCGCCTGAGCGCAAAGTCCGCCGAACCCGTGGCCTGGTTTCCCAAGCCATTCCCTTGCAGCGAACTCCTGGCCTGCATCGACGCCATCCTCAATCGCCCCGCCTGACCGTCCTCCCTATATACCTGGGTATGTCCGCCTCACACCTAGGCATGGCGGCGCTGACCCTATGTAGAAGTGTTTCGCCAACGTTGACCCGATAGCATTTCCTCCAGCGAATCAAACCGGCACGCGCACGGCGGTCGTTGATTGCAGCCTGCACATCGCGTGACCTGGAAACGGTCACGCCTGAACAGACTGCCCGTTAAATGATCCATTTTTCTTCAGGAGTCATCCGATGAAACAGCATATTCTGGTTATTGGCGCAGGGTTTGGTGGCGTCTGGAGTGCCTTGAGCGCAGCCCGCCTGCTGGACCAGCATGATCGTAACGATGTGCAGATCACCCTCCTCGCTCCGCAGGCGGAACTGCGTATCCGCCCGCGTTTTTACGAGCCGGATGTCCATACCATGAAGGCCCCCCTGGGCGAACTGTTCGAGGCCGTCGGGGTGACATTCGTCAAAGGCAGCGCTGACAACATCGACACCGACAGCAAACGCGTCACCTACACCGACGCCGCCGGCGCGCAGGGCACGCTGAGCTACGATCGCCTGGTGCTGGCTGCTGGCAGCCGCGTTATCCGTCCGGCGCTGGAAGGCATTATCGAGCATGCTTTCGACGTCGATGGGATTGAAGAGGCCGCTCGCCTCGAAGCCCATATCAAGTCGTTGAAGAGCCTGCCGCCGAGCGCTGCTCGCAACACCGTGGTGGTGGCTGGCGGTGGTTTCACCGGTATCGAAACCGCGACCGAACTACCGGCCCGCTTGCGTGCTGCACTGGGCAACGACGCCGATATCCGCGTAATCGTAGTGGATCGGGGCCCGCAGATCGCCGCGTCGCTGGGTGATGGCATTCGACCTTCCATCGTCGAAGCGTCCAGAGAACTGGGCGTCGAATGGGTGCTTGACGCTTCCGTCGCCGCCGTCGATGCCGGTGGTGTCACCCTGGCCGATGGACAGCGCATCGAGGCGAGCACGGTCATCTGGACCGTTGGTTTCCGCGCCAGTGCGCTCACTGAACAGGTGGCCGGCACCCGCGATCCGCAAGGCCGCCTGCATGTCGACGGCCACCTGAAAGTGCTCGGCCACACCGATGTTTTTGCCGCCGGCGATGTCGCGTACGCCGCTACCGATACCGTCGGTAACTTCGCTGCCATGTCCTGCCAACACGCTATTTGTCTGGGTCGGTATGCCGGCAACAACGTCGCCGCGGATCTGCTGGGCGTCGAACCGATGACCTACAGCCAGCCCAAGTATGTGACCTGCCTTGATCTGGGAGCCTGGGGCGCGGTCTACACCGAAGGCTGGGACCGTCAGTTGAAACTGGTCGGGCAGGAGGCCAAAGAGCTCAAGACGCAGATCAATACCGTGTGGATCTACCCACCGGCAGCGGATCGGGCGACGGCACTGGCGGCTGCCGATCCGTTGATCCCAGTGGCTTGAGCCGCGTCGGACGATGTTCAGCTTTTTCGAAAGTACCTATCGGGTGCTGAAGCTGTCACTCGCTTTGCTGCTCGGCGGGCTGATCATGCTCGTCGTCGGGGTCATCCTGGCTTACGGCATTGACGCGCACCTGACGTTGCCTGAACTGGTGGCCGCCCATGCGTTGACGATACTCGGGCCCACGGCAATCAAACTCGGTTACGTCATGCGCCTGGTGGGGTTCAATCGCCTGCGCCTTGAGCAAAACGGGCGCGCTGCCTGATCTGAAATCAAGTCCCTGACCGGGGCAGCGCTCTCCTTGCTGCGCCGGCACTTCCCAAACGCCCGCCATTGATTGTTTTGGCGGGCGTTTTTTTTGCGCCCCGGCCGATCTGCTCGATGAGCCAGTCAACCAACCATTTCGGCGGGCAGGACAAACTGAACAATCGCACCGCAGGGTTCGTTGGCGCAGGCCCAGAGTTGCCCGCCATGGATCTCGATGGTCGATCGGCAAATCGCCAGGCCCATGCCCAGGCCACTGGGTTTGGTGGTGTAAAACGGCGTGAAGAGATGTTCACAGGACTGCGCGCCGAACCCCGGCCCGGAATCGCTGACGCTGACCCATACCTGCCCCGTCTCCGTGATCTGCGTGCGCAAGCCCAGCGCTCTCTCGCCGGCACTTGTGCTGCCCATGGCCTCCAGCGCATTCATCATCAAATTGAGCACCACCTGTTGCAGTTCGACCCGATCGCCGTTGACCCGAGGCAACCCGGGCAACAGCTGCAGATGAACCGCTACATCGCCCTTCTGGGCCTGACCGCGAGTGATTTCAATGACTTCGCCGATAACGTCGTTGAGGTTGACCGACTCCCTGGGTTGTGGCGATTTGCGGATCAGCCCGCGAATGCGCGCCAATACCTCACTGCCCCGATTGGCATCCTTGACGATACGTTCAAGGCACAATCGCACTTCCTCGATGTTCGCTGGCTGGGCGGTCAGCCAACGTACCGCCGCCTGCGCACTGGCGAGTGTCGAGGCCAGCGGTTGACTGACTTCGTGAGCGATCGATGCGGCAAGCTGGCCCATCGTCGCGACGCGACAGGCATGCGCCAGTTCCGCCTGAATCTCGCGATAACGCTGCTCGCTGGCGCGATTGCTGGCTTCGGCGAGTTTTCGCTCGGTCAGATCAAGGACGAACGCAACGCCCTGCTGCTGACTGCTTTCAAGTATGGCCAGACCGACGAGCGCCGGCAGGCGGCTGCCATCCTTCCTGAAGTATTGCTTCTCGAATGGCGGCGCGTGCCCGGTTCGCACGGCGTCGGCCATGGCCGTTTCGCTGACATCGCGAAACTCCGGCGGGGTCATTTCTCGCCACCGCACACGCCCCGAAACCACATCCTCGCGCGTGTAACCGACCATGCGCAGAAATGCGTCATTGGCTTCGACAATCTCGCCCTCAGTCGTCCAGAACAAGATGCCGATGATATCGGCGTCAACCAGACGACGGATTTTCGCCTCGCGCACTGCAATATCACGGTACAGACGCGCATTGACCAGTGAGATGGCACCCTGCGAAGCGACCAGTTTCAACGCTGCAATCCGCGTCGGGCTGAACACTCGCGAGCTCAGATTGTTCTCCAGGTACAACGCGCCGATCAGCTTCGCCTGGTGCATCAGCGGCAGGCACAGAACCGAGCGTGCGCAGTGCTCGATGACGTAAGGATCGACGGCGAACGGCGGCTCGGCCAGCGCGTCATCCAGAAACAGATTCTCCTGGGTACGCAGCACATGGAAAAGGATCGACTGAGGTATCAGCGCCGCACTCACCGGCTCATCACGAAGGGCCAACTGCGTGGTGTCATCGCGGGTCGTCGCTTCGGCAACAATCCGCTGTTCACCGGCCTGCGTCAGGATCAACACACCGCGTTCGGCGCCCGCCTGTTCGATGGCTGTGCGCATGATCATTTCGATCAGCCGCTCCAGGACGATCTCACTGGACGCCGCTTGCGAGACCTTCAGCACTGTGGCGAGGTCCAGCTGTTCGACCGGTGTGGCGATTGTGGTGGTCGGCCCGAGTACCGGTTGTTCGACGCGCAGAAACGGATGGTCAGCCTCCAGTTGCCGAACCTTGCCCTCGGCTCCCCAGCGTCGATAGCCGTAACAGGCATCCTGCAGGTACATTCGGGCAATTTTTCCCAGGCCACGCTGCGCATAAAAGCGCGACGCCAGTTCATTGGCCAGAGCTTCGATATGCAAAAACCCAGTGCTCTGCGCGAGATGAATAGCCTGTTCATAGGCCTGCTCGGCGTCCAGGTATCGGCCTTCAATACGTGCCATTTCACCGGCCACCAGCGTGGCGTGACTGGCGTAGTTCTGCGCGCAGAGATCAGCCCACACCTGCAGTTGCCGATGGTGCATGCCAATGTCTGCAAGGGATGCCTGTCGGGTTTGGGCAGAGGCAGCGCTGCACAGGCCGGCAGCTGTCAGGGCGCTGTAGAAGGAGTATTCGGCCTCTTCAATGAATGCGTGTGACGACCGCAACAACTTCTGAGCGATCAGGCCCGCCTGGGTAGCCGCTGGGTAATCACCCGCGAAATAGCTGGCTTGCAACCTGCGAATCGAACGCCAACAAGCGGACACCAGCGAAGTGGATGTCTGGCGATGCTCGTTACCAAGGTCAGAAGGTGGCGCAGCTTCGAGTCGGCCGAAAGGCCGCGTCTGGCCACGCAGCATCTGGATAAACCCCAACTGTGCTTCGATGAAATCGATGCCCAGACCAAAGCCTATTTTCCGGGCGTAGGCCAGACCGCGTTCGGCTTCGCCTTGCAGTTCGGCCAACGGTTCGCCAGTGGCCAACAGATTGGAGACCAGACTGTTACCGGCGAAAGCGCCGACCGGCAAATCGCCCGTGCGGTTGGCCACCTCGAACACTTGACGCAATGGCGCAACACAGGTGCGCACCGGTTGAACCCAGCGTTGGGCAAACAGCAAAAACGCCAGTTGAGTGCGCGCCTGATAACGCTCCAGGCCTCGCCGCTCGACCAGTCGACAGCCAAGTTCAGCGAAAGCCAAACCCGCCGGGTAATCGGCAAAACGCCGTCCGGCGATCCTCGGAACGTTGGCATAGGCCACGCACGAAGCATCGCTATTACCGTGCTCGATACTCAGGTTGATCGCTCGGCAGATAGCCAGGCCGGGAAGATTACCGTCCATGTGCAGCGCCGCCACAATCAGCTTGGATAACGCCTCAAGAGTGGCCAGAGCAACGGCGTCCTCCATGGGCGGCAGGTCGATCAACGCCTCGATGCGTCTGCCGCCGAGCTGACGCTCGATGCGCAGGTATTCATCTTCCACCTCTGCGTCACCGGGATGTGCCGGCCAATCGATGCCCAGATGACGCAGGAACGCTAGACAGACCGCCACCGCGTCGTGACTCTGATCCAGCATCAGGTAGAGATCGACTTGCAGGCAGGCGACCTGAGTGCGTTCAGGCAGTGTCAGGGCGCGTCGTGATAAGCGCTTCAAGCGCGCTTCGGCGGCAGGCAACTGCCGGGTGAGAAATTCGCACAAGGACCGGCTAGACTCCAGAGCGAACAGCAATTGACGCTGACACTCCCACCCTGTGTCCCCCAGCAGGTCTGAACCGAGGGCGAAATACTTCAGCGCCGATGCGTAGGCCGTCGAAGCCCGAGCGCGTTGCCCCGCCAACAGGTTCAACTGTGCCAGTTGTTCGCGCTCCTCCTGTTCGTCCATCAATACGGCGCCACGATTGAGCTGGCCAACGATCTCGAAAATCGCTTCTTCGCGCTTTCGTGCTGGCGTCCGTGCGACCAATATTCGACCGATTCGCAGATGGCTTTGCGCGCGGGATGTTTCTTCAATCAACAGATAAGCCGCTTCCTGAACCCGGTCGTGAACGAATCGATAGACGTTATCCTGACGCGTGATCAGTTCGTGACGAACCGCTTCCCACAACAGTGAATGAATCTGCGAGGCAGCCACGCCTAGAACGGTTGAGAGCGTGGCGAGGTCAGCGACGTTGCCCAGGCACGCCAACTGCTGCAAGACTTGCTGCGTCTGGGCGGGTAACCGTGCCAGTTTACCGATCATCAGATCGGCCACGTTATCGGTATAACCTTGAGCATCAATACAGTCTGCATCCCAGACCCAGCGTCGGACTTCATGGTCGTAGGCCAGCAGGCCCTGCTCGACGAGCGTTTGCAAAAACTGAATGACGAAAAAGGGATTGCCCGCCGTTTTGTCCAGAATCAATTGCGCGAGCGGCGCGATGCAGGAACGTTCGGACTGTGACGACTCCGCGAGCAACTGCTCGATGTGCGACCGGGCAAGGGGCGCCAGAGTCATCTCCTGCACCCGCCCCCCCGCCGTTTTTATCGACTGCAGCCGAGCCGTCAACGGGTGCGAGGCATCGACTTCATTGCTGCGATAAGCACCAATCAACAGCAAATACTTCACGTCCGACCGGGTCAGTAGCTCCTCAAGCAAGTGGAGCGTGGCGAGGTCCAGCCACTGCAAGTCGTCAAGAAAAAGCGTCAATGGATGTTCGGCCCGGGCAAACACGCCGATGAATCTGCGCAATACCCGCAGGAAGCGTCGCTGCGCCTGAGGCGGTTCAAGATCAGCGACTGCGGCCACTTCTCCGATGATCAACTTGAGTTCCGGGATCAGCTCCGTCATGAGCCACGCCTCAGCGCCGAGCGCCGCCAGCAATTCATCGCGCCAACCGGCCAACTCGGCGTCGCTTTTGCTCAGCAACGTGCGCACCAGGCTTTGAAAAGCCTGCACCAGCGTCGAATAGGGCACATCGCGTTTGTACTGGTCGAATTTGCCACAAGCAAACAGCCCGCGTGCCGGAATCAAGGTTTGATGCAATTCGCTGACCAGTGAAGACTTGCCGATGCCCGAATAACCGGAGATCAACACCCACTCGGGCTGGCTACTGACCGTCATGCGTTTGAAAGCGGCAATCAGGGTCTCGACCTCGGATTCGCGCCCGTAAAGCTTCTCGGGAATCAGCAAGCGGTCGAACATCCCCCGCTCATCCAGCGCAAATTCGCTGATTGACTGCTGCCGTTGCCAGTGCTGCATACAGCGGCGCAAATCCTGCTCGACCCCGGTCGCGGACTGGTAACGCTCTTCAGCGGTCTTGGCCAGCAACTTCATGACGATCTGCGAAAGCATTTCGGGCACGGTGGTGACACGCACATTCGGTGGCATTGGCTTGCGCGCGATATGGCAATGCAGCCACTCCATCGGGTCAGCCGCAGCAAAAGGCAGCGAACCGGTGAGCATTTGATAGAGAGTGACGCCGAAGGCATAGAGGTCGCTGCGCGAATCAATCGAGCGATTCATCCGCCCCGTTTGCTCCGGGGCCATATACGCCAGCGTGCCGGACAACGTCTCGGGCGGTTCCGGTGCCTGCCGCTCGCGAGGCAATCGCGACGCCAGGCCGAACCCGGTGAGCCGTGCGTGACCATCGTCACAGTTGACCAGAATATGGGCAGGCTTGATGTCTTTGTGAATCAGCCCGCAGTTGTGCAGCTTGCCCAGCGCTACGGAGATGCTGATGGCCAACCGCAAAAAAGTCTCGGTTTGCATCGGCGCCGAAAGTAATTCGGCAAGCAGCACGCCACCGGGGTCTTCGAGCACCAGCTGCACTGTGCCATTTTCACGCAGCAACTCCAGCGGGCGAGCCGCCCACGGGCTCTGCAGTTCATCCTTGAGTGAATACTCGTGGGCCAGGCGATCAAGGGTGGTGCGCCAAGGTTGCTCCGCTGCCGTCGAGGCAATGAGAACGTTCACGTCCAGACCGTCACCCGCATGTTTGCGCCGACAGAACATGCGCTCTCCGTCGTCCCACAGAACCTGCATACCTTCATTCATCGCCATCGCAGCCATTGGTAAATGCTTGATCATCGGACACCGTTACCTGGCTGCCAGCTGGCGCCATTGCTAACCGTAGCTGAGAGAAACGCGAAGAAAAAATCGACAGAAAATCTTTGCAGGAAAACCGATATGCGGCAATCAACCATAGGTGTTAGCAGAGGGGGCAGTTCTACAGATTGTGGTGCGTGCTCCCTGCGCAAATCAAAGATTGCCGCGAGCCCTGTCGTAGCACAGATCAAGCACCCGGGGATGAACATACGTTCATCGAAAACAGCGAGCAACGCGTCTACCCTGCGGTTCCGACATAGTGACTACAGGAGTACCCACCATGTTCTCGCACGAAAGCATTCCGCTGATTATCATCTTCATCATCATGTTGCTGGCCGTGCTTGTGGCCTTTCTGCACCCGGTTCATGCGTTTTACAGTTGGCTTCGCAGACGAAGGGAAAGATCTGCCGCCGAGATCGCGCGCGAGGCAGATTCGCGCTGACGTTTCGCCTGACAAGCCCGGCGACGCTCGGGCTTTTTGCTTCCTGATCAGCGCAAATAAAAAACCCGGCGCCAGGCCGGGTTTCTTCGTTACTTTTCTTCATCCGCGTGGCCAGATGGCTCATGGGCCTGTGTGCAATGACCCCGCAAGGGGTTGCTTGAAGGTGGAAGATATTGGGGGAATGTCAGAGACATTACTCAAGCCGGACAAACTCGCCCTGGCGTTGATTTATCAAAATCTTGCAGCCGCCCTCACAGTCATATCGAACCGGGGAAAGACTGAATGATGTACAAAAAAGAAAGGTGTGTAGGCGCGGACAAAGAAAAAGCCCCGTCAGGTCTATGCCAGCGGAGCTTTCTGATAGGTCTGGAGAAGAACTGAATAGCGTATATGGTGCCCGAAGCCGGAATCGAACCGGCACGCCCTTACGAGCGGGGGATTTTAAGTCCCATGCGTCTACCAGTTT
Organism: Pseudomonas tensinigenes; assembly: GCF_014268445.2. Taxonomy (NCBI): domain Bacteria; kingdom Pseudomonadati; phylum Pseudomonadota; class Gammaproteobacteria; order Pseudomonadales; family Pseudomonadaceae; genus Pseudomonas; species Pseudomonas tensinigenes. The sequence goes on along the minus strand of NZ_CP077089.1, from coordinate 3,162,768 downwards.
CGCCATTCGGGCGGTAGCGCGGTTTTGCTCTCTTCAACCGCCGATTCGCAATCCTGACAGGATCGGGCTTTGGCAGCAGAGCGGGAAATATATACATCACTTCCCGGTGACGCAAGTTCGCAGTGGCCGCTTTTCAAAACTAAATCTTGCAGCGCACTGGAAATAAAAAAGCTCCGTAAATCATGGATCTACGGAGCTTGTTTATAGTGGAGGCCGAGGTCGGAATCGAACCGGCGTAGGTGGATTTGCAATCCACTGCATAACCATTTTGCTACTCGGCCTCAAAGCATTTGCTGTCAGTAGCACAACAACAAACACGTACAAACTGGAGCGGGAAACGAGACTCGAACTCGCGACCCCGACCTTGGCAAGGTCGTGCTCTACCAACTGAGCTATTCCCGCTTGGTGTGGCGCATTCTATAGATTTCAGAAGCCCCGTCAACCCTTTGATTCAAAAAAGTTTTATTTCTTTTCAACATCGGTTTTCAGATGTGGCCAGGCCGCACGAAGGTATTGAACCATCGACCATAAAGTCAGGCCTGCGGACACCATCAACAACGCGTAACCCAATATCACCCAGAAGCTGAAGTCCTTTGGATTGGCCAACAGGATTACCAGTGCCAGCATTTGCGCAGCGGTTTTCCATTTGCCCAGGTTCGAGACTGCGACGTGAGCACGGGCGCCGAGTTCGGCCATCCATTCACGCAGTGCCGAAACGACGATCTCGCGACCAATGATGACGGCCGCAGGCAAAGTCAGCCACAGATTGCCGTGCTCCTGCACCAGCAGCACCAATGCCACGGCGACCATGAGTTTGTCGGCCACCGGATCGAGAAACGCCCCGAACGGAGTGCTTTGTTCGAGGCGGCGCGCCAGGTAGCCGTCCAGCCAATCAGTCGCTGCCGCAAAGGCAAACACCGAGGCGGAGGCCATGTAACTCCACTGATAAGGCAGATAGAACAGCAAAATGAAGATCGGAATGAGCAGAACGCGTAGAACGGTAATCAGATTAGGGATATTCATCGGCACAACTGGCTACGAGGTGAAGGGGCATTCTACTCGCTATGCAGGTTTGCATAAATCGACTCTGCGAGCTTTTTACTGATCCCCGGGGCTTTGGCGATCTCTTCGATGCTTGCACGAGTCAGCTCCTGCAATCCACCAAAATGTTTCAACAAGTCGCGACGCCGGGTCGGGCCAACGCCCGCAACGCCTTCCAGCGTTGACGTACGGCGGGTTTTGCCGCGGCGGGCGCGGTGTCCGGTAATTGCAAAACGGTGGGCCTCATCGCGGATTTGTTGAATCAGGTGCAGCGCCGGCGAATCGCCACGCAAGGTGAACTCATGCGCCGCATCATTTAGATACAACGTTTCGAAGCCTGCCTTGCGCGTGGCCCCCTTGGCGACACCCAGCAAGATCAGATCCGGCACGGCGAGTTCATTGAGAACATCACGAGCCATCGACAGCTGACCCTTGCCACCGTCGACCAGCAGGATGTCCGGCAGCTTGCCCTCGCCCTCCTTGAGTTTGCTGAAGCGTCGTGTAAGGGCCTGATGCATGGCGGCATAGTCGTCACCCGCCGTGACTCCTTCGATGTTGTAGCGCCGGTAGTCCGACTTGATTGCGCCTTCCGGGCCAAACACCACGCAGGAAGCAACCGTTGCCTCACCACTGGAATGACTGATGTCGTAGCACTCCAGACGCTGCGGCGGCTCATCCAGATTCAACACTTCGGCCAATGCCTCAAACCGCGCTGCCGTGTGTTGACGGTTGGCCAGGCGTGCGCCCAATGCCTGCTCTGCGTTGGTCACGGCCAGTTGCTGCCAGCGCGCACGTGTACCACGCACCCGATGACTGATGGCCAGCTCTCGGCCACGCAACTCGTGGATCGCCTCGATCAACGTCGGAAAATCTTCGTGAACCACATTGACGATCAGTTCGCTCGGCAAATCCCGCTCGGGGCTGCTGATGAAGTACTGGCCGAGAAACGCGGCCATGACCTCCGACACATCCTCTTCGATACCGACTTGCGGAAAGAAATTCTTGCTGCCCAGCACGCGCCCGCCGCGGACGCTGATCAAATGCACGCAGGCACCACCCGGGTTGACGAAAGCCGCGATGACGTCGATATCTCCTGTGCCGCCTTCCATGCTTTGTTGATCCTGGACCCTGCGCAACAGCGCGATCTGATCGCGCAACTCGGCAGCTCGCTCGAACTCAAGGTTGATCGCCGCCTCTTCCATCGCCGTCGACAATTCGTTGGTCAGCGCGTGACTGCGCCCCTCAAGAAACATGACCGAGTGACGCACGTCTTCGGCATAGACCTCAGGCTCGACCAGCCCGACGCAAGGCGCTTTGCAGCGTTTGATCTGATACTGCAGACATGGCCGGGTACGGTTCTTGTAGTAGCTGTCTTCACACTGGCGAACGAAGAAGGTCTTTTGCAGCAGACTCAGGCTTTCGCGTATGGCGCCGGCGCTCGGATAAGGACCGAAATACTTGCCCTTGGCTTTTTTGGCCCCGCGATGAATGCTCAGGCGCGGAAACTGCCCGTCGGACAGAAACACGTAGGGATAGGATTTGTCGTCGCGCAACAGGATGTTGTACGGCGGCCGCCACTCTTTGATCAGCGTTTGTTCAAGCAGCAGCGCTTCGGTTTCGTTGGCGGTGATGGTCGTTTCGACCTGCGCAATGCGACCCACCAACGCTGCGGTTTTAGGCGCCAGACCGGTTTTGCGAAAGTAGCTGGCCAGGCGTTTTTTCAGATTTTTGGCCTTGCCCACGTACAACAGGCGTGCATCGCTGTCGAACATGCGATAGACGCCCGGGCGGCCGCTGACTGTCGACAGAAACGCGCCGGAATCGAATGTGTCAGTCATGGTCAGAGGCTGGCATCAACCATGCCGTGACGAACCGCCAACAGTGTCAACTCGACGTCGCTGCTGATCGAAAGCTTCTCGAAAATACGGTAGCGATAGGTGTTCACGGTTTTCGGCGACAGGCACAACTTGTCGGAAATGATTTGCACCTTCTGACAGCCGACGATCATCAACGCGATTTGAATTTCGCGCTCGGACAAGGCATCGAAAGGAGAATCGTTGGACGGTTGAAAGGATTTGATCGCCAATTGCTGGGCGATTTGCGGACTGATATAGCGTTGTCCGGCAAACACCAGGCGAATCGCCTGAACCATTTCCGGCAAACCCGCACCCTTGGTCAGATACCCCGCAGCGCCAGCCTGCAGCAAGCGTGTCGGAAAAGGATCCTCCTCACACACCGTAACCGCGACCACTTTGATATCCGGATGACTGCGCAACAGTTTGCGCGTGGCTTCGAGGCCGCCGATGCCAGGCATCTTGACGTCCATCAGCACCACATCGGGCTTCAACTCTCGGGCCTTGATCAGGGACTCTTCCCCGGATTCGGCCTGGCCAACCACTTGCAAGCCATCGATATCGGCCAGCATACGTGTAATGCCTGTACGAACGAGATCATGGTCATCGACCACTAGCACCCTAATCAAGCAGACACCTCGCGATATGGTCATATTGGGATGCCGGACACCTTAGCAAAAAGTGCCACACAGACCTAGCGGAAAGCTTCATTTAAAAAGTTTCAATTCATCATTGAAGGCTTGCCGGCTGCGGGTTTCAGAGCACAGGTGTACTTATATCAAGCTGCATTCGCAGAAAACACTCGTCCGCACCCTGAACCTGTAGTCCTTTTCTTTCGTACAAGTTTCTTGCCGGATTATTTTCGAACACGGTAAGGCGCAGAGCCCGGCGCCTTTCTTTAATGGCCATGTCGATAACCTGATCAATCGCCCAGGAACCAGCGCCCTGCCCCTGAAACGCTTCAGCAATCTGCAACTCCCGAATGTAGAGTGCACGCAGATCCCGGCTGAGACTGAGAAACCCCAGCGCCAGCTCACCCCTCACTATCAGCCAGTTCTGCCGCCCCGACCACGCTACGTCAAACGCTTCATCCTGCCATAACAGGTCATGGTGAATGTAGTAACGCAGCATGTTCTGACAGGTGAGATCGCGGGCAAATCCCAGGTCTTCTGGAGCGGCAAGACGCAACTGGAATGTCATCGGGCTTGCGTAACAGGAACAACCCGTCCCTGCCATACACCTTCATTACGCTGAGCGACAACCAGAAGATCGCCCGTCCCCGGAGCGGCAACAATCAGCGAACCGTCTTCAGACCAGATGCAACTGCGCCCGGTGGATTGCCAACCGCCGGTCAGCCCACCGTGATTGGCCATTAGCACAGCCATCGAGTGTTGCCGGGCGTAGCCCTGAAGTATTACCGTATCAACTGCGTAACCTTTCTCGCTGATCAATACACCGGCTGCGTACAGGTTAGCGCCCTGATCGGCGGCCGCCGCGGCATGGCTGGCATGCGTGAAATCGGCGCACACCGCCAACGCGACGACGTCCCCGTTGATATTCAGCGTCGGGCCACCGAAACCGGGTGCAAAAACAAGTTCCTCGCCCGTGTGCAAATGCTGCTTGCTGTACACGCCGAGAGAACCATCCGCGCCCAGAACCAGAGCGCCGATCAGCGCCGAAACACTGCCCTCCAACCGGATGGGCATACCGACAATGGCAGTTACCCCAAGCTTTCGGGCCAAACCCCTAAGAGGTTGCAACACGGCATCTTGCGGTTCGATCGCCAACGCTGCGGCCGCATCTCCTTCATAGCCAGTCAGCGACAACTCGGGAAAAACCAGTAACTCAACACCCTGCTCCGCTGCTGTCTCGATGAAGCGGCAATGTCGGGCAATATTCCCGGGGAGGTCCCCGGCAAGGGAGAGGCTTTGGGCAGCGGCAATGGTCAGTGTCGACACGGTTCATCCTTGGCAATCAAGCAAAACGCTGAGTGTCACCACTCTTGCCCAAATCAGGCAATAGGCATTTTGTTGATAACGCGATAGCAATTTCTGATTGCTGAGCCACATCGGCCTCTAGTAAGCTCGGCCCACTCATCGGAGACAAACCATGTTCAACACCCTCTCACAGCTTCGTACCGCCAGCGCCCTGCGCTCGGTTGCGGCTGCCCGGGTGAATGACGTTTGCGCTCCGGTCAGCTTTTATTTTGGGTATTGGTTTAGCCACTGGCGCGCCTGATACCCAAACGGCGCCCATGATAACGGGTCGCCTACCAGAGATTTCTCAACCCCCGGTCGGCCTCCCGACCGGGGGTTTTGTTTTTTCAGCCCCGAACTTTTTCAGCAACACACCAGATACTTTGAGGATTCACGAAATGAACTACGCCACTTATTACCGTTACGACAGCTTTAGCGCCTGGCGATTTACCAGTCTCCGCTCGGGACAGCCTGCCGCCTCCGATCGGTCACCTACAGGTGGCAAACACGCCCACATTGCCAATACGGCCAATTGTCGAACACCCCAGTAGGGCCGAGCGCGCGGGAAGAACCCGCCGCCAGCCCAGGAAGACCGAATATGAACTCGTCCGTTTCTGCTCTGCCATTGTCCACCCTCGATTGCGCCAACGAAGCGCTGACCGTGCGTCTGCCCAGTTCGTTGCAACTCAAACAGCAATTGCCCTTGAGCAATGCCTTGAGCCAACAAGTCGCCGCCCATCGCGAGGCGGTTCGAGCGATCCTCAACGGTGATGATCAGCGTCTGCTGATAATCGTCGGTCCCTGCTCTATTCACGATCCCCAGTCTGCACTCGAATATGCCGGCAAACTGTCACGACTGGCCGAACAGGTCAGCGACAGAATGCTCCTGGTGATGCGAGCCTACGTCGAGAAGCCGCGCACTACCGTTGGCTGGAAAGGCCTGGCTTACGATCCGCACCTGGATGGCAGTGATGACATGGCCGCTGGCCTGGCACTGTCCCGTGAACTGATGCTGGAAATGATCCGCCTCGGTCTGCCCGTGGCGACCGAGTTGCTGCAACCTCTGGCGGCCGGCTACCTTGACGATCTGCTCAGTTGGGTTGCCATTGGCGCACGCACCACCGAATCTCAAATTCATCGCGAAATGGCCAGTGGTTTGAGCATGCCCGTAGGCTTCAAAAACGGCACCGACGGCGGCGCAGCCGTAGCTGTCGATGCCATGCGCTCGGCAGCCCATCCTCATCGGCATTTCGGAGTAGACAGCCAGGGTCACCCGGCGATCATTCAGACACCAGGCAACCCTGATACTCATTTGGTCCTGCGCGGCGGTCATCACGGCCCCAATCATGATCGCGAGAGCATTGCCAGAATCCACGCTGACCTGAACCGGCTGAAGGTCCCGAACCGGATCATGGTTGATTGCAGTCACGCCAACAGCGGCAAGGATCCATTACGCCAGCCAGGCATTTTCAATGAAGTGCTTGAACAACGCTTGCAGGGCGATAGCTCCCTGATCGGCATGATGCTGGAGTCTCACCTGTTCGAAGGTTGTCAGCCGCTGAGTGCCTCGCTACGGTACGGTGTATCGATCACCGATGGCTGTCTCGGCTTTGACGCAACGCAACAATTGCTGCTTGATGCAGCTCAGCGCATTGGCGCGCACCACTGAAGTTGACGGCGCTACCCTCCGGTCAAAGAACCGGAGGGTGGTCCGCTCCAGCTACGCCTCCAGCCGGACCTGCGTCACCGCAGACTCCTGACTGACGTCATCCAAACGCTCAACCGTGTAGGCAACGCGCACGATCGACCCGTGATGCTCGCGCCAGAAGCGTTGTGGCACGATAAAGATAAGCGGCTTGCCGGCGGTTTCCCGGGTGATTTCGCGGTCATCGCGGTGATTGAAAAAATCGCCATCACACTTGAGATAGACCAGCTCGCCTTCTTGCGTCCGGGCATTGCCGATCACAACGGTGACGCCATCAATGCAATCCTGCACCAATAACACGCCATCCTCAGCTTCAAGCACATCGGGTGCGTCCAGTTGACCATGCAGCAAGGCGCTGATGAGAACTCTCGCGGGATCGGATTCGAGCACCGCACCACCCTCTCGCTCGACTCGATAGCGTACCGTCACCTCGCCTCCAAGATGTGCAGCTATGTACTCATGCGGGATCCAGAAAGACAGGGTGTCGGCAACAGCGAAGACTTCGACCTTCAATCGATCACTGAATGATAGAGGCGAGGTGTCTCCAGACCACATCAACGCAACGTGGTCACCTGCCGCCATGCGGGCATAAGGCTGGAGAGTGACGAGTGCACCTTCCGTGACCCGTGCCGGATCCAGTGTCCCGGCGACTGCGTCCACAATATGTGGAGCCAGCAGTTGAGGCCGTGTATCGCCTACCGACAATTGCACGCGCGCAGACGATGCGGGCTCGGTCAGGCCGGCGCTGAAAAGTGTCCAGTAGACCTCCAGTGAACCGCCATCCAGTGCGGCGATATGCAGCCCCTTGATCACGAAAATGATGTCTTTGCCAACCTGGGCCTCACTGACATGCCGCGTCATTTCGTGGTGATAGGCGAAGCCCTCTATATCAAGCCCTTCCCAGCGCAAAAGCAATTGATCGCCAGACGCCATGTTCGGATAAGGGGCAATACGGACGACGACTTTGCCCAGCGAAGGATCAAGTACGCGCCCTTCCAGCGATTCGAGCGTCGCTGCCGGCAGCAACTCTTTGGCGGCGAGAGGGCTGGCGGGGTGGCGCATCCGGTAGCAAAACTCGATTTCATGCGTGTTCATTGTTGGCTCCATGCCTTGGACTAACGCTGTCTTCATTGACGACGTCGACAGTCAACATTCAACGCGATTGTTCCTGCTCTGGATATCAGCCCAATACGCCGCAGACACGAAGTAAAAGCTACTAGCCCAGTAGGCAACCGACGCTAAATCGACTTCGCCCAGGCGCGAGACCGCCAGATCTTCCGATTTGGACTTCCCAAGTATCCGAAAAATCATACAGCCCATAGTCCAGATTCAACGGGCAAGTGAAGCCTCTTCTTACTTCTTAAACGAGTTGTGTGTTTTAGAGTGGCCCACAGATTTCCCGATGAACTTCTGAGAAAAAGGTAAGAACATGCAACGGAATGCTACAACTCGTTATCCCATCCTTCTGGTACACGGCCTGTTCGGATTCGAACGCATCGGCCATTTCGAGCTGTTCCATGACGTCAAGAGCGCCCTGAAAGCGGCTGGCAACCGAGTGTTCGTTCCCCACCTCAGCGCAACCCACGACAATGAAGTCAGGGGTGAGCAACTGTTGAAGCAGATCGATAGTGTCCTGCGCGGCACGCATGCCAGGAAGGTCAATCTCATCGGGCACAGCCAGGGTGCTTTGGCTGCACGATACGCTGCGGCGCTTGCGCCAGACGCCATCGCCTCGGTGACTTCGGTCAGCGGCCCGAACCACGGTTCGGAACTGGCGGACTTCCTGCGCAAGGCGCTGGTGCCAGGCCGGCTGCCGGAAATCGTCGCGCAAAACGTGGCGACACTGTTTGCCGATTTTCTGTCACTGCTCAGCGGTAGCGTCACGCTGCCGCAAAATGCACTGGCGGCGCTCAATGGACTGACAACCGAGGGCGTGGGCACTTTCAACGACAGGTTCCCCCAAGGGCTGCCCGGCACCTGGGGCGGACATGGCGCAGCAAAGGTCAATGGCGTGCACTATTACTCGTGGAGCGGGGTGTTGCCGACAAACGAGACAGACGAGCTGCCGATTGGCGACCCGGTACGCAGCGTTTGCCTGGCGCTGTCACAATATTTCATGACTGAAGGAGAACAGAATGACGGTTTCGTCGGGCGTTTCAGCTCTCATCTGGGGCACGTGATCCGTTCCGACTATCCGCTGGATCACCTGAGCAGTCTGCGCCGCACTGCTGGCGCGGCCATCCGCGAACTCGATCCGATTGATCTTTACGTTGAACACGCCGCGCGCCTGCGAGCTGCGAATCTCTGATCAGCCCGCACCCCTGCGAACGGAACTTTGCCGAGAATTCGCCCACTGAATCCGGTAGGCTCCACACTTTACTGAAATAGACTGGAGAGTTTCCCCATGGCAAAAGCCACTGCCCGCCACATCCTTGTTGCCAGCGAAGACAAGTGCAACGAACTGAAGGCCCAGATCGAAGGCGGCGCCGATTTCGCCGAAGTCGCCAAGGCCAACTCCACCTGCCCATCCAGCCGTCAGGGCGGTGACCTGGGTTCGTTCGGTCCTGGCCAGATGGTCAAGGAATTCGACACCGTGGTCTTCAGTGCGCCAATCAACGTCGTGCAAGGCCCGGTGAAAACCCAGTTCGGTTATCACCTGCTGGAAGTCACCAGCCGTCAGGACTGATCCGTCACCTGATTGCTAGCCAACGGCCCGCCTTCTGGTGGGCCGTTGTGTTTCAGTTACACATACGGCTGGCGACTGGCGTGCCTCTCGCGTAAAACTTGCGCTTATCGATTTCCCGGTTCCAAGGCTGACAATGCGACTGGTTTTCCCCACATTGATGCTCACCGCCCTAGCCCTCCTGTCGGGCGCCGCCGGTGTGAACGCGGCCCCGCAACATGCGTTGACCGTTTATGCCGAGCCCGCCAAATACCCTGCCGGTTTCAGTCATTTCGACTACACCAACCTGCAGGCTCCCAAGGGTGGGACGATGCGCCGCTCGGCGATTGAAATCGGTCACTTCGACCACGTCCTTCCTTATATAGACAAAGGCATCGGCGTCACCCAGATTGACGGCATGCTGTACTCGCCCCTGGCCCAGCGCTCGCTGGACGAGCCTTACACCGTTTACGGCCTGGTCGCGCAAAAGATGGAGCGCTCGGACGACGGTCTGTCGTTGCGTTTCTTCATCAATCCAAAGGCCCGTTTCGCCGACGGCAAAGCGATCACCGCCGAAGACGTGCGTTACACCTACGAGTTGTTAATGACCCAGGGCAGCCTGCGTTATCGCACGCAGTTCGCCGATGTCAAAGGCGTCGAAGTGGAAGCACCGCTGATCGTGCGTTTCGACTTCAAGAGCAATGAAAACCGCACCCTGCCACTGGACGTCGCGACCCTGCCGGTATTCCCCGAGCATTGGTGGAAGAGCCGCGACTTCGCCGGGGGTGGCGGCTATGAACCACCTTTGGGCAGCGGCCCCTATCGAGTCGGCAAAGTCGATTCGGGGCGCAGCATCACCTTTGAGCGCAACGCTGACTGGTGGGGCAAAGACTTGCCGGTCAGTCGCGGCCTCTACAATTTCGATCATTTCCGCATCGAGTACTTCGGTGATACCGACGTCGCCCGGCAAGTGCTGCGCGGCGGTGCCTATGACTACAACCGCGAGTTCTCGGCCACTGGCTACTCGATCGGCTACGACAGCCCCGCGCTGAACGACGGGCGTCTGCAAAAAGCACACTTGGCCACCGAGGCGCCACAGTCGGCTCAGGGTTTTGTATTCAACCTGCAGAAACCGATGTTCGCCGATCGCCGTGTGCGCCAGGCCCTGGCAATGCTCTGGGACTTCGAGTGGAGCAACCGGCAAATGATGCGCGGTATGTATATCCGCCAGCAGAGCTACTTTTCCAACACGCAACTGGCGGCAAGCGAACTGCCCGATGCGCAAGAACTGAAAATCCTCGAACCGCTGCGTGGCCAGGTTCCGGACGAGGTTTTCAGCAAAGTCTTCGAAGCGCCGAAAACCGACGGCAGCGGCGTTATCCGTGACAAACAGTTGCAAGCCCTTGAACTGCTCGAGCAGGCCGGCTGGAAACCCGATGGCGATCAGTTGGTGAATGCCCAGGGTGAGCCGCTGAGCTTTACCTTCCTGGTCAGCCAGAACGGTATGGATCGCCTGCTACTACCGTACAAGCGCACGCTGAAACAGATCGGCATCGACCTGAACATTCGCCGCATCGACTCCTCGCAATACGTCAATCGCCTGATGAGCCGTGACTACGACATGATCGTCACCGGCTACCCGGTCAGTACTTCCCCGGGAGGCGAGTTGCTCAATTACTTTGCTTCCGCGTCGGCCAACGACCCGGGCGCGAACAACTACATGGTGTTGAAAAACCCTGCGGTGGATACGCTGATCAACGGCCTGATTCGCGCCTCAACCCAGTCCGACATGCTGCATTACGCCCATGCCCTGGACCGAGTGCTGCAATGGAATTACTACTGGATTCCCAACTACTATCCACCAGGCACCTCGACCGTGTGGTGGAACCGCTTCGGCATACCGTCGGTGCAAGCCAGCAATGACGAAGCCATCGAGAGCTGGTGGGAAATCAGCAGCACACCGCTGACCAATCAGCAGATGACCGCGGAAAAAATTGCCCGTGGCAGACCCGGAGGGCCGCACTGATGTGGGGTTACATACTGCGGCGTCTGCTGCTGATCATTCCGACGCTGGTGATCATTCTGCTGGTCAATTTCGTGATCATTCAGGCCGCGCCCGGCGGTCCGGTAGAACAGGCCATCGCCCACCTGCAAGGGATCGGTGGCGCGGGTGTCGGCGGCGGCGCCAGCGAAACAATGAGCGGCACCTCACGCGCCAGTCGCGGCCTCGATCCGCAACTGATCAAGGACATCGAAAAACAGTACGGTTTCGACAAGCCGGCCCATGAGCGTTTGTGGCTGATGCTGAAGAACTACGCCCAACTGGATTTCGGCAAAAGCTTTTTCCGTGGCGCGACAGTCACCGATCTGATCCTGGAAAAAATGCCGGTGACCATTTCCCTCGGGTTGTGGGCGACGCTGATCACCTATCTGGTGTCGATCCCGCTGGGGATCCGCAAGGCCGTGCATCATGGCAGTCATTTCGATATCTGGAGCAGCACGGCGATCATCATTGGCTACGCGATGCCGGCGTTTCTGTTTGCGATGTTCCTGATCGTGGTGTTTGCCGGCGGTACCTCGCTGAACTGGTTTCCGGTGCGAGGGCTGGTCTCGGACAACTTCGAATCCCTGTCGACTATGGGCAAAATCGCCGACTATTTCTGGCACCTGGTGCTGCCGGTGACGGCGCTGGTGATCGGTGGTTTCGCCACGCTGACGATCCTGACGAAAAACTCGTTTCTCAATGAAATCACTCGCCAGTACGTGGTAACCGCCCGCGCCAAAGGACTGAGCGAACGCCGTGTGCTGTATGGCCATGTGTTCCGCAATGCGATGCTGCTGGTGGTGTCCGGCATCCCGCAGGCGTTTATCAGTGTGTTCTTCGCCGGTTCATTGCTGATCGAAGTGATCTTCTCTCTCGACGGTCTCGGGCGCATGAGCTACGAAGCCGCAGTTTCGCGGGACTACCCGGTGGTGTTCGGTTCGCTGTTCATCTTTACCCTCTTCGGCCTGCTGATAAAACTGGTGGGTGACCTGTGCTACACGCTGGTCGACCCGCGCATCGACTTCGCCGCGAGGAACGCCTGATGTTCAAGCTCTCCCCTCTAGGGCGTCGGCGCTTCGAGCGCTTCAAGAAAAACCGCCGTGGCTGGTGGTCGTTATGGCTGTTTATCGGCCTGTTTGTGCTGACACTGGGCGGTGAGTTGATCGCCAACGACAAGCCGCTGGTCGTCAGCTATCAGGACCAATGGTACTTCCCGGTATTCAAGCGCCACACCGAGCAGGAGTTCGGCGGGCAACTGCCGTTTCAGGCCGATTATCGCAGCGATTACGTGCAGAACCTGATTCGCAAGGACGGTGGCTGGCTGCTGTTCCCGCCGATTCCTTTCAGTGACGACACACCGAACTACGACCTCACCAAACCGGCGCCGAGCCCGCCGACGTCAGTCAACTGGCTGGGCACTGACGACCAGTCGCGGGATGTGCTGGCACGGGTCATATTCGGCGCACGAGTATCGATCCTGTTCGCACTTATGCTGACCTTCGTCAGCGCGCTGATCGGCATCGCCGCCGGTGCATTGCAGGGCTACTACGGTGGCTGGGTCGATTTGCTCGGGCAACGCGTGCTGGAAGTCTGGTCGGGGCTGCCGGTGTTGTATCTGCTGATCATCCTCTCCGGTTTCGTCGAGCCGAACTTCTGGTGGCTGCTGGGGATCATGGCGCTGTTTTCATGGCTGGCACTGGTGGATGTAGTGCGCGCCGAGTTCCTGCGCGGACGCAATCTGGAGTACGTCAAAGCCGCCCGCGCGCTGGGCCTGAGCGACCGCAAAGTGATCTTCCGGCACATTCTGCCCAATGCGATGAACGCGACACTGAGCTACTTGCCGTTCATTCTGACCGGGGCGATTTCCACCCTCACCGCGCTGGATTTCCTCGGCTTCGGCATGCCCGCCGGCAGCGCCTCACTGGGTGAGTTGATCGGTCAGGGTAAACAGAACCTGCAAGCTCCGTGGCTTGGGTTGACGGCGTTTTTCACCCTGGCGCTGATCCTTTCCTTATTGGTGTTCATCGGCGAAGCGTTGCGAGACGCGTTCGACCCTCGATCCTGAAGCGTGGCCATGACTGACAACCTGATTGAAATCCGTAACCTCAACGTTGCCTTCCATAGTCAGACCGTGGTGCGCGACCTGTGCCTGGACATTCGCCCCGGCGAGTGCCTGGCGCTGGTCGGCGAGTCGGGCTCGGGCAAATCGGTGACCGCTCATTCGATTCTGCAATTGCTGCCCGAAAGCGAAGCGCAAACCACTGGCAGCATTCGCTATCGCGGACAGGAGCTGATCGGTGCGGATCCCAAGGTCTTGCGCGAATTGCGCGGCAACCGCATCGCCATGATCTTTCAGGAGCCGATGACCTCGCTCAATCCGCTGCACACCATCGAAAAACAGATTGGCGAAACCCTGCTGTTGCACCGTGGCCTCGGCGGCAAAGCGGCGCAGGCACGGATCCTCGAACTGCTCGGTCTGGTAGGCATCCAGAAACCCAAGGAACGCCTCAAGGCCTATCCACATCAACTCTCTGGCGGGCAACGGCAACGGGTGATGATCGCCATGGCCCTGGCCTGCGAACCGGAGCTGTTGATCGCCGACGAACCGACCACGGCGCTCGACGTGACGGTGCAGCGCAAGATCCTCCTGCTGCTCAAATCCCTGCAACAACGCCTGGGCATGTCGCTGCTGCTGATCAGCCACGACCTCAATCTGGTGCGCAGTATTGCCCAGCGCGTGTGCGTGATGAAAGCCGGGGAAATCGTCGAACAGGCGCCCTGCGAAACCCTGTTTACCGAGCCGAAGCATCCTTACAGCTGCGTGTTGCTCAACGCCGAACCTGAAGGCGAAGCGCTGCCTCGAGATGAGCGCGAGAACGTACTGGAAGTCGACGACCTTAAGGTTGAGTTTGTCGTCGGCGGCGGTCTGTTCCAGCGCAAGCAATACCTGCGGGCGGTGGACGGCATCAGTCTGAGCATCCAGCGTGGCAAGACCCTCGGCATCGTTGGCGAATCCGGTTCCGGCAAGTCGACATTGGGCCAGGCGATCCTGCGCTTGCTCGACTCCGAAGGCCGTATCCGCTTTCAGGGCCAGGCGCTCGACGGTCTCAATCAGAAACAGATGCGCCCGTGGCGTCGACAGATGCAGGTAGTGTTTCAGGATCCGTTCGGCAGCCTCAGCCCGCGCATGTCGGTCGCGCAGATCATCAGCGAAGGCCTCGAAGTGCATTGCGAGTCGAGCGCTGACGAGTGCGATGAGCAAGTGATCCGCGTGCTTAAAGAGGTCGGCCTCGACCCGCAAAGTCGCCATCGCTATCCCCACGAGTTCTCCGGTGGTCAGCGCCAGCGCATTGCGATCGCGCGGGCGCTGGTGCTGAAACCGGCGCTGATCCTGCTTGATGAGCCGACGTCAGCGCTGGATCGCACGGTGCAGAAACAAGTGGTCGCCCTGCTCCGTCAGCTTCAGGAAAAACACGGTTTGACCTATCTGTTCATCAGCCATGACCTGGCGGTGGTGCGCGCGCTGGCCCACGACATGATCGTGATCAAGGACGGCAAAGTGGTCGAGCGTGGCGCCAGCCATGATGTGTTTGACGCGCCGCAGCATCCGTATACCAAAGAGCTGTTGGCGGCGGCGCATCCGGGGTAGGCATAATTGCCGATCGACTTGAAATCGAGTCGCAGCTTTCGCGAGCAGGCTCGCTCCCACAAGGTTCACGGTCGTTTACAAAATTTGTGAACACCCCGGTTCACTGTGGGAGCGAGCCTGCTCGCGAAAGGGCCGGCGCAGGCAACAAACAATCAGGATCAGCCTCCATGAACACCACCGAAAGCCTCAAGGACTACCAACGGGTTCGCACCCTGGCAATCCGCTCGCTGTTCGAGATCATCGAGCAGTCGAGCGAAGGCACGGTGATTGTCGATCGCGATGCCAACATCGTCTGGATGAACGAACGTTATGCCCGGCGTTTCGGTCTCGAATCGGCTGCCGGCGCAATCGGCAAACCCTGCGAGAGTGTGATTCCCGGCAGTTTGCTGCGCGAAGTCGTGCGCACCGGCCGCCCCATTCTTCTGGACATGCAAGACACACCCAAAGAGCCATTGGTGGTGATGCGCCTGCCGATCCACGACGATGCCGGTACGGTGATCGGTGCGATCGGCTTTGCCCTGTTCGACGAATTGCGCACCTTGTCGCCAATGCTCAAACGCTACTCGAGCATGCAAGAGGAGCTGGCCTCGACCCGCTCTCTGCTGCGGGCACGGCAGACCAAATACAACTTCGCCCACTTCATCGGCACCAGTGCCGCCAGCCTCGAGGTCAAACGCCGCGCCCGGCGCAGCGCCAGCGCCGAATCACCCGTTTTGCTGCTCGGTGAAACCGGCACCGGTAAAGAGTTGCTGGCTCAGGCGATTCATGGCGCCTCGCCACGGGCGCACAAAGCCTTTGTCAGCATCAACAGCGCGGCGATTCCCGAGGCGTTGCTGGAAGCGGAATTTTTCGGCACCGCACCCGGCGCGTTCACCGGTGCTGATCGCAAGGGACGCACCGGCAAGCTGCAAATCGCTCAGGGCGGCACGTTATTTCTCGACGAGATTGGCGATATGCCGCTGCCACTGCAAAGCAAACTGCTGCGTGTGTTGCAGGAAAAGGAGTTCGAACCCGTGGGCTCCAATGACGTCATTCAGAGCGACGTTCGCGTGATTGCCGCCACCTCGACCGATCTGCAAGCGGCGATCAAACGCGGTGAATTCCGCGCCGATTTGTACTATCGCCTCAATGTATTGCCAATTCAGGTGCCGCCATTGCGTGAGCGTCTTGATGATCTGCCTGCGCTTAGCGAAGCGATTCTGGAAGAGCTGCGCAGTCAGCACGAGCTTCACCGGGATGCTCTCGAGCTGCTCGGGCAACACGCTTGGCCGGGGAACATTCGCGAACTGCGCAATGTTTTGGAGCGGGCGGCGTTGCTCAGTGATGACTTGATGCTGACCGAGCAGGATATTCGTGCGGCGATCGGTACGTTGACGCCGGTTGAGCGTGCGTCGACGGGTACCGTGGAAACGCTGGCTGGCGAGACATTCGCCCAGGCACGCGAGCGGTTTGATCGGCAGTTGATTCAGTCTGCCCTCGCGCAATGCACGGGAAATGTACCGCAAGCAGCTGCTCGGCTGGGGCTTGGTCGGTCGACGCTGTACAAGAAAATGGTGGCGCTGGGGATTGCTTGAGTCTCTATAAAGAGACGCAAATCTCATTAATTAGAAAATTCGTCAAGATCAAAAGATCGCAGCCTTCGGCAGCTCCTACAGGGGAATATCGGGTCCGCACTGTAGGAGCTGCCGAAGGCTGCGATCTTTTCGGCTTAATGCCGTCTCTATAGTGAGACAAAAACTCTGAAGCCTGCCCTACTTGCACGACAATACCTTTATATTTCAACGTGTTAGATAACTGGCACAGATCTCGCTAACGCCTCTCCCACACCCGTTCCACCCACAAAAATAACAATTCTGGAGAGACACACCATGAGTGTGATCATTGCCTTGGCAGCCCTTACGCTGCTGATGCTGGCTGCCTACCGTGGCTACAGCGTTATCCTCTTCGCACCGATTGCCGCCCTCGGCGCAGTCCTGCTCACCGACCCTTCCGCCGTCGCCCCTGCGTTCACCGGGGTGTTCATGGAGAAAATGGTCGGCTTCATCAAACTGTATTTCCCTGTATTCCTGCTCGGTGCGGTATTCGGCAAGTTGATCGAACTGTCGGGTTTCTCCCGCTCGATCGTTGCCGCCGCCATCCGCTTGCTCGGCACCAAACAGGCAATGCTGGTGATCGTGCTGGTCTGCGCCCTGCTCACCTACGGCGGCGTATCGCTGTTCGTCGTTGTGTTTGCGGTCTATCCGTTTGCTGCCGAGATGTTCCGTCAGAGCAATATTCCCAAGCGTCTGATCCCGGCCACCATCGCGCTTGGCGCGTTTTCGTTCACCATGGACGCCCTGCCCGGCACGCCGCAGATCCAGAACATCATCCCCAGCACGTTCTTCAATACCACCGCGTGGGCGGCGCCGTGGCTCGGTGTGATCGGTACGATCTTCGTGTTCTGCGCCGGCATGCTGTTTTTGCAGCGTCAGCGCAACAAGGCGATGCGCGCGGGTGAGGGTTATGGCACCGAGTTGCGCAACGAGCCGGAAACCGCTGAGGACCTGAAGCTGCCAAACCCGTGGATTGCCCTGTCACCACTGCTGGCGGTGGGCATCATGAACCTGCTGTTCACCCAGTGGATCCCGCAGTGGTACGGCAAGACCCACAGCCTCGCTTTGCCGGGCATGACCACGCCAGTCACCACTGAAATCGCCAAACTGACGGCGATCTGGGCGGTGCAAGCGGCTTTGCTGGTGGGCATTCTGATGGTGCTGGCGTTCGGTTTTCAGGCGATTCGCAGCAAGCTCGCCGAAGGCAGCAAAAGCGCGGTCAGCGGCGCGTTGCTGGCGGCGATGAACACCGCGTCGGAATACGGCTTCGGCGCAGTGATCGCCTCACTGCCAGGCTTTCTGGTGCTGGCGGACTGGCTCAAGCAAATCCCCAATCCGCTGGTCAACGAAGCCATCACCGTGACCCTGCTCGCTGGCATCACCGGGTCCGCATCCGGCGGCATGAGCATTGCGCTGGCGGCGATGTCCGAGCAGTTCATCAGTGCGGCCCACGCCGCGAACATTCCGCTGGAAGTGCTGCACCGCGTGGCCGCGATGGCCAGCGGCGGCATGGACACCCTGCCGCACAACGGCGCGGTCATCACCCTGCTGGCCGTCACCGGCCTGACCCACCGTGAAGCCTATAAAGACATTTTCTGTATTACGCTGATCAAGACCCTGGCGGTTTTCGTAGTGATCGGCACTTTCTACGCCACTGGCATTGTGTGAGGTATTCATGACGACTCTTTCCGGCAAGACCGCACTGGTTACCGGTTCCACCAGCGGCATCGGTCTGGGCATCGCGCTGAGCCTGGCCAAGGCCGGCGCCAATTTGATTCTCAACGGCTTTGGTGATGCGTCCAAAGTCATCGCTGAGGTCGGGCAATTCGGCGGTAAAGTCGGCCATCATCCGGCCGATGTCAGTGACCCGGCGCAAATTGCCGACATGATCAATTACGCCGAGCGCGAGTTCGGCGGTGTCGACATTCTGGTCAACAACGCCGGCATCCAGCATGTCGCCGCCGTGGAAGAGTTCCCTGTCGAGCGCTGGGATTCGATCATCTCCATCAATCTGTCTTCGGTGTTTCACAGCACGCGCCTGAGCGTGCCGGGCATGCGCGCCAAAGGCTGGGGGAGGATCATCAATATCGCCTCGGTGCATGGTCAGGTTGGCTCGACGGGTAAGGCAGCTTATGTGGCCGCCAAGCACGGCGTAATCGGTCTGACCAAAGTGGTCGGTCTGGAAACCGCGACCAGCAACATCACCTGCAACGCGATCTGCCCGGGCTGGGTGCTGACGCCACTGGTACAGAAACAAATCGATGATCGCGCCGCCAAGGGTGTCGATCCACAGCAGGCGCAGCATGATCTGCTGGCCGAGAAACAACCTTCACTGGAGTTCGTCACACCGCAGCATCTGGGCGAGTTGGTATTATTTTTGTGCAGCGAGGCCGGCAGTCAGGTTCGTGGGGCGGCGTGGAATATCGATGGTGGCTGGCTGGCGCAATAATTCGCCCTCGGCACAGATGGGTCTTTGGCACACAGACTGTGTGCATGAATCAGATAACAAGAGACACGCAATGTCCGACATCCTCTGGCAACCCGACGCCAATCGTATCGCCCGATCACGCATGGATGCGTTCCGACGCTTCGTCAATCAGCGCCATTCGCTGGACCTTGATGACTACCCTGCCCTGCACCAATGGAGTATCGATCAGCGCGCAGCGTTCTGGCAGGCCATCGTCGATTTCTTCGATATTCGTTTCCATAACCCGCCAGATGCCGTGCTGCGCGAAGGCCCTTCAATGCCCGGCGCCGAATGGTTTCCCGGCGCAACCGTGAATTTCGCCGAGCATCTGTTGCGCCGTCGCGATGACGCCGTAGCGGTGGTGGCCGTGGCCGAAAATGGCCAGCGTGAGCAACTGACCTGGGCCGAACTCGCAGAGCACGTCGGCGGTTTTCAAGCCAGCCTGCAAGCCGCCGGCGTTTGCCTCGGCGACCGGGTGGCTGCGTGCATGCCCAACACCTGGCAAACGCTGGTGGCGATGCTCGCAACCACCAGCCTCGGCGCAATCTGGTCGTGTTCTTCACCGGACTTCGGCACCCACGGCGTCATCGACCGCTTCGGCCAGATCGAACCGAAGGTGTTGATCACATGCGCCGGTTACCGCTATGCCGGTAAAGAAATCGATCAAACCACCAAGCTCAACGAAATCCTTGCGCAACTGCCGTCGCTGCAACAGCTGATCATCGTGCCGTATGCCCGTGCACAAGCCCGCTGCGAGGATTACCGGACGCAGGCCGACGTCACGCTCTGGGATAGTTTCTACCAACCCGGCGAAGCACCGCGTTTCGTACCGGTGCCATTCAATCATCCGCTGTACGTGCTGTATTCCAGCGGCACCACCGGCGTGCCGAAATGCATCGTCCACAGCAGCGGCGGTGTACTGCTGCAACACGTCAAGGAACACGGGCTGCACGTTGACCTCGGCCCCGCTGATCGCCTGTTTTACTACACCACCTGCGGCTGGATGATGTGGAACTGGCTGGTCTCGGCACTCGCGGTCGGCAGCGCCGTGGTGCTGTACGACGGTTCACCGTTTCATCCCGCCAATGATCGCTTGCTGGATTTGATCGACGACGAGCGCATCAGCGTGTTTGGCACCAGTCCCAAGTTCCTTGCCACCCTGGAAAGCAGTGGCAGCAAACCTCGCGAAACTCATGATCTGGGCAGTTTGAAAACCCTGCTGTGCACCGGCTCTGCCCTGTCGCCGCAGAGTTACGATTTCGTCTACCGCGACATCAAGTCCGATGTCTGCCTGGCCTCGATGTCCGGTGGCACCGATATCGTCTCGTGCTTCGTCAACAGCAATCCGCTGTCGGCGGTACGTCGAGGTGAAATCATGGGCAAGAGTCTCGGCATGGCCGTTGAAGTGTGGAATGACGCCGGCCAGGCGGTGGTCGGCGAGAAAGGCGAACTGGTCTGCACCCGGCATTTTCCGGCGATGCCGATCGGGCTATGGAACGATGCTGATGGCGAAAAGCTGCGAAAATCCTATTTCAGCCTGTTCCCCGGTGTCTGGGCGCAGGGCGATTACGCTGAACAGTTGCCCCATGGCGCAATGCTGATCCACGGTCGCTCCGATGCAGTGCTCAACCCGGGAGGCGTGCGCATCGGCACGGCGGAGATTTATCGGCAGGTAGAGAAAGTCCCGCAGGTGCTCGACAGCGTGGCCATCGGGCAGCAATGGCAGGATGACGTGCGAGTGGTGTTGTTTGTGCGCTTGCAGGATGGCGTTGAACTGGATGCCCCCCTGCAGGAGCAGATTCGCCAGGTGATCCGCGCCAACACCACGCCACGTCATGTGCCGGCGAAGATCGTCGCGGTTACGGATATCCCGCGCACCATCAGCGGCAAGGTCGTGGAACTTGCCGTGAGAAACGTGGTGAACGGGGAACCGGTGAAGAACACCGATGCACTGGCCAACCCGCAAGCGTTAGAATAATTTCGCAACAGAAACGAATTGAGCTGTTGATCCTCTAGTCCATCAATCCCCACTCACCCGAGGAGGATGGCGGCAACCCGGGGCCGGCATCGTCATGCAATTTCAAACGCAACCGCAGGTTGTTTACCGAGTCCGCATGTTTGAGCGCCTCTTCCTCACTGATCACTTTCTCCACCACCAACGCAAACAGTGCGGCATCAAACGTCTGCATGCCGAGCTCGGCAGACTTCTCCATGATGCCCTTCAACTCGGTGAATTCGTTTCGACAAATCAGATCCGTCACTGTCGGTGTACCCAGCATGACCTCGACCGCGGCCCTGCGCTGTCCGTCCAGCGTGCGCACCAACCGTTGTGAGACAAAGGCTCTCAGGTTATTGCCCAGCGCGTGCAACAACTGCGGGCGACGCTCTTCGGTGAACATGTTGGTGATCCGGTCCAGCGCTTGGTTGGCATTGTTTGCATGCAGCGTTGAAAGCACCAGATGCCCGGTCTCGGCAAACGCCAGCGCATGTTCCATGGTTTCGCGGTCACGAATTTCGCCGATCAGCACCACGTCCGGCGCCTGGCGCAAGGTGTTCTTCAATGCGGTGTGAAAACTGCGGGTGTCGACGCCGACTTCTCGCTGGTTGATGATTGAGCGTTGATGCCGATGGATGTACTCGATCGGGTCTTCAATGGTGACGATGTGCCCGCTACTATGGCGGTTGCGGTGGTTGATCAATGCCGCCAGCGAGGTCGATTTGCCCGAATCGGTGGCACCGACAAACAGGATCAGGCCCTGTTTGAGCATCACGGTTTCAAGCAACACCGGCGGCAGTTTCAGGTCTTCGAAGCGCGGGATGTCGAGTTTGACGTTACGGATCACGATCGACACATCGTTGCGCTGTTTGAAAATGTTGACCCGGAAGCGGCCAATCCCGGTACGCGAGATCGCCAGGTTCATTTCCAGATCCCGGTCGAACTCCCGGCGCTGCTCGGCGTCCATCAGTGAGGCGGCGACAGTCGCCACCTCGCCGGGTTTGAAGGGTTGCTCGCTTAGCGGCGCAAGCACGCCGTCGAACCTTGCACTGGGTGGCGCGCCCGTGGACAGAAACAGATCCGAACCGTGCCGGCTTGCCAGTTGTTTAAGCAGTGCGTCGATTTCCATGACAAAAAGCACCCGTGAAGCTTGCAATGAACAGAGAGGGGCCGCGCCGTGACGCACGGGGCCAAACCGCGTCTACCGAACTAGGATAGTAGACGCCGTCTCACCGACTGACGCTCAGGACTGATGTAATGAATGCTGTACCGACCACTGACGATGCCCAAGTAATGATCGCCCGAACGGATTGGAGTCGTACTCCGTTGGGCGCGTCTGGAACCTGGCCGCAGAGTTTGCGAACCGCGGTGGACATCGTGATTCACTCGCCGATGCCGATGCTGCTGCTGTGGGGCGCGGAGCTGACGCAGATCTACAACAACGGCTTTGCCCTGCTCGCCGGGAGCAAGCATCCGCACGCTTTCGGACAACCTGCGCACCAGATATGGCCAGAACTTCGAGACTTCACTGACCCAATTTACAGCGCCGTCCTACAAGGCCAGGTGCGCACCTACAGTGAGCGGCGTTTCACCTTGCAGCGTGAGGGCAAGGAATCGGATTTCTGGCTTGATCTGACTTACAGTCCGATCCGCGATGAGAGCGCGCAAGTGGCCGGGATTCTGGTGACCGCCATCGAAACCAACGAGCGCCGGCGCATCGCGCTGGAACTGCAACAACGCTCCGATGACAGCCTCAAGGCCCAGCGCGAAACCGAAGAGCGCCTGCAGCTGGCGCTTGCCGCAACTGATGCAGTCGGCACTTGGGACT
Organism: Pseudomonas tensinigenes; assembly: GCF_014268445.2. Classification (NCBI taxonomy): domain Bacteria; kingdom Pseudomonadati; phylum Pseudomonadota; class Gammaproteobacteria; order Pseudomonadales; family Pseudomonadaceae; genus Pseudomonas; species Pseudomonas tensinigenes. Next base: position 3,139,955 of record NZ_CP077089.1, on the reverse strand, counting down.
GGGACATCGGCGAAGATCGCTTCATTGCCGACGCCCATTTCGCCCAGTTGCACGGCATTGATCCGGCGCGCGCCGCGCAATTGCCCATCAGTGATTACCTGCAAGGCGTGCATCCCGAAGACCGCGCGCTGGTCGCCCGCAGCATCAAGCATTGCATCACTCACGGCACTGAATATGCGGAGGAATACCGCTTGTTGCTGCCCGGTGGCGAACAGCGCTGGGTGTTTGCCCGCGGGCGCTGCTACAAGGATCACCATGGCCGCCCGGTGCGCTTCCTCGGTGCGGCACTGGATCTGACCGAACGCAAACACACCGAACAGGCATTGCGCCAGAGCCAGACCGAGCTGCAGTTGATCATCAACGCCATGCCGATCCTGATCAGTTACGTCGACCACGAGGAACGTTTTCGCCTGAACAACGCGGCGTATCTCGACTGGTACGGGCTGACTCCGCAGGAGTTGTACGGCCGCACAATTCGCGAAGTGATCGGCGAAGAGGCCTATTTTCTGCGCGCAGCGTATATCGCCGAAGCGCTGGCCGGCCGCCCCTGTTCGTTCAGCCTCTATACCCATCACCGTGACGGCAGCGCCCGGCATGCACTGATGAACTACTTGCCGCGTCACGGCCCCGATGGGGCGGTCAACGGTTTCTACATTTTCGTGATCGACGAAACCGAACGCAAAAAGACCGAAGAAGCACTGCGCAATCTCAATGAAACCCTTGAGGAGCGGGTCAGCGCCCGCACGGATCAACTGGCGCAGGCCAATCAACGTTTGCAGAACGAGATGTTCGAGCGTGAGCGCGCCGAAGATGCGTTGCGCCATGCGCAGAAGATGGAAGCGGTCGGCCAGCTCACTGGCGGCATCGCCCATGACTTCAACAACATGCTCACAGGGATCATCGGAAGCCTCGACCTGATGCAGCGCTATATCGCAAATGGTCGGGCCGACGAGATCGGCCGTTTCACCGAAGCAGCGGTGTCCTCGGCCAACCGTGCAGCAGCCCTCACCCACCGTTTACTGGCGTTTTCGCGGCGCCAGTCGCTGGATCGCAAGACCCTGAACGTCAACGAGCTGATCCATTCGTTGGAGGATCTGATCCGTCGCACCAAGGGCGATCCGATCGAACTCACCTTGCGTCTGGCCGAAGACGTGTGGCCGGTCAGCACCGATGTCAGCCAACTGGAAAATGCCCTGCTCAATCTGGTGATCAACGCCCGCGACGCCATGCCCGAGGGCGGTGAGCTGCTGATCGAAACGGCCAATGTCTATCTCGATGGCAGTGACCTTACGACGCTTGAACCGGTCAAGGCTGGCGACTACTTGATGTTGGCGGTCAGCGACAACGGCACTGGCATGACGCCTTCGGTGCGCTCCAAGGCCTTCGATCCGTTTTTCACCACCAAACCCATCGGCCAGGGCACGGGCCTCGGGTTGTCGATGATTTATGGTTTTGCCCAGCAATCCGGCGGCCATGTCAGCCTCGACAGTTTGCCGGGCCAGGGCACTTGCGTGCGCCTGTACTTGCCGCGTTTACATGGCATCGAGCCTGAATGCCCGTATGTCGAGCCGATCGAGCAGACGTCGCCCACTGCAACAGGTGAAACCGTGGTGGTGGTCGAGGATGACCCGGCGGTGCGCATGCTGGTCACCGATCTGTTGAAGAGCCTGGGTTACCTGGCTCACGAAGCGGAAGACGCCAAGACCGCCCTACCGCTGCTGGAGTCGGATTTGCGCGTGGATCTGCTGGTCACCGACGTTGGCCTGCCGGGCATGAATGGTCGGCAACTGGCAGAGATCGCCCGCCAGCATCGGCCGACCCTCAAAGTGCTGTTCATGACCGGGTATGCGCAGAACGCCGCCGAGCGTCAGGGCTTCCTGGAGGATGGCATGGACATGGTGGCCAAACCGTTTTCGATTGAGCTTCTGGCCAGCAAGATCCGCACGATGATCAGCCAAACCCCGTGACTTGAGGCATAATCCGCGCCCCGCCGTCACCCCGTTATCAGGTACCGCAAGATGAAAGCCCAAGCCCGCCACATTCTGGTGAAAACCGCCGAAGAGGCCGAACAGCTCAAACAACGCATCGCCAAGGGTGAAGCGTTTGACGTGTTAGCCAAGAAATTTTCGACCTGCCCGTCCGGCAAGCGCGGCGGCGATCTGGGTGAAGTGCGGCCGGGGCAGATGGTTGGTGCGATCGACGCGGTGATTTTCAAAAAGCCGCTGCGCACGGTGCATGGGCCGATCAAGAGCAAGTTCGGGTATCACTTGGTGCAGGTGTTTTACCGCGATTGACGGGTTGGCTTCAGGGCCCTTTCGCGAGCAGGCTCGCTCCCACATTTGGAATGCATTCTCCTGTGGGAGCGAGCCTGCTCGCGAACCGATTGCGCAGCAAGCGGCCATTCAAGCCTGTTTCGGAATCAATGCCCCGGGCACCTGAATCACTCGGCTGGCCAGCAAATGCCCGGCCTCGGCAGCCTCCGCCGGACTTCCGCCCAGCAATCGACTGGCCAGATAGGCCGCACTGAACGAATCCCCCGCCGCCGTGGTGTCCACCACCTTCTCGACCTTCTGCGCCGGCACTTCAAATGTCTCGTCATCACAACGAATCAGACACGCCTCGGCCCCACGCTTGAGCACCACTTCCGGCGTGCCGAACTGCGCGTAAGCGGCAAACACCGCTTCGCAATCGGCGAAACCGAACAGCGCCTGTTCGTCATCCACCGTCAGCAACGCCAGATCAACGTACGGCAGAACGCTGCGATAAGCGGCCCGCGCGGCTTCCACCGAGGTCCACAGGCGTGGCCGATAGTTGCTGTCGAAAACGATCCGCGCATCACGCTGGCGCGCTTCGACCAGGATCTGGATCAAGCGTTCACGCCCCAGCGCACCGAGCACCGCCAGAGTAATGCCACTGAAATACAGCACATCGTAATCCGGCAACGCGGCCAGAATCGGCGCGGCGGCCGGGGTGGTGAAACAGTCGCGAACCGCCGCTTCGTTGCGCCAATAAAGGAAACGCCGCTCACCGTTGGCGTCGGTCTGGATGCAATACAGGCCCGGCAAACGCCCGGGCAGACGCTGGACGAGATCGAGGCCGATGCCTTCGCTGGTCCAGATCTGGCACATGGCGTCGCTGAAGCTGTCATCGCCCAGCGCGGTGACGTAATCAACCCGGGCCTTGTCGCCCATGGCGCGGGACAGGTACACCGCGGTGTTCAGGGTGTCGCCGCCGAAGCTTTGCTGCAGGCTGCCGTCGGCGCGTTGCTGCAGTTCGATCATGCATTCGCCGATCAGGGCGATGCGCCGGGTGTTCGGGCCGAGGGGGCTGAGGGTGTTCATCTTGTGCTGTCTCTGTTGATGCGCGGGTGTCTGGACTGGCGCCTTCGCGAGCAGGCTCGCTCCCACAATTTGGAATGCCTTCCCCTGTGGGAGCGAGCCTGCTCGCGAAATGGCCGCGACTCGGTCTCAAGCTTTAGAAACAGGTCTCCATGCTTTCGATCACCGACAACTGCTCATCCACCAACAACCCCACGCGCCACTTGTCGAACGTCAGGCACGGGTGCGACGTACCAAAGGAAATGATGTCCCCGACCCGCAACTCAATCCCTGGCGCCACCGTCATGAACGCGTGCTGATCCATCACCGCCGTGACCTTGCACGCACCGACATCCTCGCCCACCGCTGGTACCACTCCGGCCTTGTAACGCAACAACGGCACCGGCAAACCGGCATCGAACGCGACATCGCGCTTGCCCAGTGCAATTACCGCAAAACCCGGCTCCGGCAGCGACTGCACGTGGGCCCAGACTTCCAGCGCCGGGCGCAAGCCTTCGTGCAGATCGCTGCGACGGTCGAGCACGCAGCATTGCGCCTCTTTGTAGATGCCATGGTCGTGCGCCACATAACTGCCTGGACGCAACACACTGAGGAAACGCCCGCCGGCGTTCTGCGCTTCGAACGATTCGGCGATCAGGTCGTACCACGCCGAGCCCGAGGCGGTGATGATCGGCTTGGCGATGGCGAACGCGCCGCTGTTCTGCAACTGCACGGCCAGACGCACCAGTGACGCGGCGAATTCGCGGATACCGCTGACCGCGTGATCACCATGAATCACGCCTTCATAACCTTCGATACCGGTCAGGGCCAACGCCGGTTGCGCGTTGATCGCCTTGGCCAGTTCGATGACTTCCTGCTCGCTGCGGCAGCCGCAACGGCCGCCGACTACGCCGTACTCGATCATCACGTTGAGCTTCACGCCGCGCGAGGCGAAGTAAGCGCCAAGATCGGCGACGTTGTCCGGGTGATCGACCATGCAGTAGAAATCAAACGTCGGGTCGGCGAGCAGATCGGCAATCAGCGCCATGTTCGGCGTGCCGACCAGTTGGTTGGCCATCAACACGCGGCGCACGCCGTGGGCGTAAGCAGCCTGGGTCTGGGTCGCGCTGGCGAGGGTGATGCCCCAGGCACCGGCGTCGAGCTGACGCTTGAACAGTGCCGGGGTCATGCTGGTTTTACCGTGGGGCGCGAGTTCCGCACCGCTGTCGCTGACGAACTTCTGCATCCAGCGGATGTTGTGCTCCAGCGCTTCGCGATGCAGCACCAGCGCCGGCAGGCTGACGTCACGCGTCAGGTGCGCGCCGATCGCAGCGTTGCCCTTTTCCACAGCGTTTTTGTTGGCAGTCGTCATGGTCGAACTCCTCACTTTCGCGGCCGCAGACAGCCGCGGTTATTCGTTGATGCGCCGGGCGAGGCTGTTGGCGCTCTCGATCAGCACCCGGCGATAGTCGTTGTAATTGTTCTTCGCATCGGCCCGAGGGGCGACGATGCACAAGGTGCAAATGGCCACGCCTTGCGGATCTTTGACCGGCGCGGCGAAGCAATGGGTAAAGGTGTCGGCAACACTGTCGAAGGAGAAGAATCCGTCGATGCCGGCCTGACGGATTTCCGCGAGAAAACGTTCTAGAGGCAAACGCTCGCCATCGGGCAGGATGAAGTCGTCTTCGTCGATCAGGTCAATGATCTGTTGATCGCTCAAGTGCGCGAGCAGCAGGCGTCCGGAAGCCGTCCACGGGATTGGCGCGTTTTCGCCGATGTCGGAGGAAATGCGGAAATGCCGCTCACCCTCCTTCATTAGTGCCACCGTGTATTTACGGCCGTTGAGCAGGCACATCTGCGCGGTTTCATGGGTCTGGCTGACGATCTCCTGCAAGGCGTGATCGGCCTCGCGGCTGAGGTCGAAGTGACGCAAATGCGCCTGACCGAGAAAGTACAACTGCCGGCCCAGATAGACGTGACCGTCCTTGCCCACTGGCTCCAGAATCCGTCGTTCCAGCAGCGAAGCGACGAGTTCGTAGACGGTGGATTTCGGGCTGCCGATGCCGTTGGCGATGTCGTTCGGGCGCAGCGGCTGGCCGATCTCCTTGAGGAAATCGAGGATATCGAACGCCCGGTCCAGACCGCGTGCCCGGCGTTTGATGGTGTCTTCGGTCATTTCAGTGGGTTCCCATTCAAAGTCGCCGGATGGTAACTGGCCCTTGGTGTTGTGTCAGTTGGATTGCTGCCCTCACCCCCCGCCCTCTCCCAGAGGGAGAGGGAGCCTGACGGTATCGATGCACATGTTGTGGTCATTTGCCAAAATCTGCATCGACAGAGATCAGTCCCCTCTCCCAGAGAGAAAGAGCCTGACCGTATCGATGTAAATGTAAGCGTCATACGCAAAATCCGCATCGATACAGATCAGTCCCCTCTCCCTTGGGAGAGGGTTAGGGTGAGGGGCTGCGGCCTAAGCAACGCAGCAATTTTCAAGCCTTTTTCTTGTACGCAATGCAGTCGATCTCGACCTTGCAATCAACCATCATGCTCGCCTGCACACAGGCCCGCGCCGGTGCGTGTTCAGGCTTGAAATACTCGCCGAAAACCTTGTTGAAACTGCTGAAATCCCGCGGATCGTCCAGCCACACCCCGGCACGCACGACATCTTCCAGGCCATAACCGGCCTCTTCGAGAATCGCGATCAGGTTCTTCATGGTCTGGTGAGTCTGCTCGACGATGCCGCCGACAATGATCTCGCCATCCACCGCCGGCACCTGGCCGGACACATGCAGCCAGCCATCCGCTTCAACAGCGCGAGCGAATGGACGGGGCTGGCCGCCAGCGGCGGTGCTGCCGGTGCCGTAACGCGTAATGCTCATGGGTACTTCTCCTGATTACAAATCGAAAGTTAAAACCGCGTGCTCTTGAGAAACTCGGCCAGACGAGGCGATTGCGGGCGCTCGAACAGTTCCTTGGGAGGCCCCTGCTCTTCGATTCGCCCCTGATTCATGAAAACGATCTTGTCCGAAACCTCGAAGGCAAAACGCATTTCGTGGGTCACCAGCAACATGGTCATGCCGTCTTCGGCCAGACCCTTGATCACGTTAAGTACTTCGCCAACCAGTTCCGGGTCGAGGGCCGAAGTGACTTCATCAAACAGCATCAGGCTCGGGTTCATCGCAATCGCCCGGGCAATCGCCACGCGCTGTTGCTGCCCCCCGGACAACTGACCGGGAAAGTGATTGCGCCGCTCCAGCAGGCCGACGCGTTCCAGCCATTTTTCCGCGAGGACGACGGCTTCGTCCTTGTGCATCTTCTTCACCTTGAGCAAGCCCAGGGTAACGTTCTGCAACGCGGTCAGATGCGGGAACAGGTTGAACTGCTGGAACGCCATGCCGGTCATCGCGCGATGGCGGGCAATGACTTTTTCCGCGTGACGCACACGCTTGCCGTTGACCTCGTCATAGCCGATGGATTCACCGTCGAGCAGGATCTGCCCGCCCTGGAATTCCTCGAGCATGTTCACGCAACGCAGCAGCGTGGTCTTGCCCGAACCGCTGGAGCCGATCAGCGTGACCACGTTGCCGCGCTGCATGCTCAGATCGACACCCTTGAGCACTTCGACCGCGCCGTATTGTTTGTGCAGGCCGCGAATGTCCAGCAGCGCCTGATCCTGTGAAGCAACTTGAGCTTGAGTCATGGCAGGGCCACCCGCTTTTCAATGTGCCGGCCGAGTAATTCGATGCCGTAGTTGATGACGAAGAACAGAAAACCGGCGAACAGGTAGAACTCCAGGGTCATGAAGTTCCGGGCGATGACCTGTTGCGTGCTGAGCAACAATTCGGCGACGCCGATCACCGACAACAAGGTCGAAGCCTTGACGATTTCAGTGGACGAGTTGACCCAGGTCGGCAGGATCTGCCGCAAGGCCTGAGGCAACAGCACGTAGCCTAGGGATTGGTAGAACGTCAGGCCGATGGCCTGGCTCGCTTCCATCTGCCCGCGCGGCAACGCTTGCAACGCGCCGCGCACGATCTCGGCAACGTGCGAACCGCAAAACAGCGTCAGCCCCAAGGCACCGGCCTGAAACGCGCTGATCTGCCAACCGAGTGCCGGCGCCATATAGAAGCAGGCCAACACCAATACAAACACCGGTGTACCGCGAATCAGGTCGACGTAAAAACGGAACGGCGCGCGCATCCAGAACTTGCCGTAGGTCAGCACCAGACCGGTGAGCACGCCTAGCACAGTGCCGAGCAGAATCGCCAGCGCCGACACTTGCACACTGGTCAAAAAGCCCTGCCAAAGCGGCTCTCGCGCAATCCACAATTCATGTAACCAACTGGGAGATTCGTACATCGCAGCCTCCTATCGGCGGATCGCCAGACGCTGCTCGAGGTAACGCAGCAGCATGGCAATGAGGTAACAGGCCGCGACATACAACGCCGTGGTCACCAGCCAGGTTTCAATCACCCGGTAGCTCTCGACGTTGATCTTGCGCGCGTAATAGGTCAGCTCCGGCACCGCAATCGCGGCGGCCAGCGAGGTGTCCTTGAACAGCGAAATGAAGTTGTTCGACAGTGCCGGCAAGACGTTGCGCAACATCACCGGCACGGTGACGTAGGCCTTGACCTGCCACTCGCCGAGGCCGATGGCCAGCCCGGCTTCGCGCTGACCTTTGGGGATGCTCAGCAAGCCACCACGGAAGACTTCGGTCAGGTACGCCCCGGCATACAACGACAGGGTGATGATGAACGAGGGAATCTTGTCCAGACGAATGCCCAGGCTTGGCAAGGCAAAGTAGATCAACAGAATCAACACCAGAATCGGCGTGTTACGCACCACCGTGACGTACACCGAAGCCAGCACCCGCAAGGCGCGATGCTTGGAGAGCAAGGCAAACGCCATCAGCAGGCCGATCACGCAGCCGATGGCGATCGACACCAGCGCCAGTTCGAGACCCAGACCGAGCCCCGCCAGCAAAGTGTCGAAATCGCGCCACACGGCGGCAAAGTTCAACTGATAGTTCATGGTCAGCAGTACCTTGAGCGGGGCGACGGGAATCGCCCCACTCTCACGGGATCATTTGAATTCGACTGGGAAACCGATGGCGGGCGACGGCAGATCTACACCGAACCACTGCTTGAACGACGCCGCATAAGTCGGGAATTCAACGCCGGTCATGGCTTCATGCAGCGCGGTGTTGACGAAGTTCAGCCAGTCCTGATCGCCGCGCTTCACTGCACACGCGTAGGTTTGCGGGCTCCACGCATAGCTTGGGCTGCGGTAGCGGCCAGGGTTCTGCACCATCAGGTATTTGACCGAAGACTGGTCGGTGGCGGCGGCATCGGCGCGACCGGAGTTCACCGCCTGATACATCAGATCAACGCTGTCGTACTGATCGACCTTGGCTTTGGGCAATGCCTGATGCACCAGCTCTTCGGCGTAAACGTTTTGCAGCACCGCCACGGTGACGCTGTCGCCGGCGGCTTGCAGGTCTTCGATTTCCTTGTACTTGCTGTTGTTCGGCAGCAGCAGGCCGACGCCCTCGCGGTAGTACGGCAGGGTGAACGCCACTTGCTGCGCGCGGCTGGCGGTGACGGTGATGAATTGGCAGCTCATGTCGACCTTGTCGGTGAGCAGATTGGGAATCCGCGCATCGGACGACTGCACGACGAACTCGACTTTGCTCGGATCGTTGAACAGACCCTTGGCGACGATTCTGGCGATGTCGATATCAAAGCCCTGCAACTTGCCGTCCGCGCCCTGAAAGTGCCACGGCGCATTGGTGCTGCCAGTGCCGACAATCAATTTGCCACGGGCCAGAACACTGTCGAGCTTGCTGTCGGCTGCCTGGGCCATACCCATGACAGCGGACGAAGCCGCAAGAACAAAAACACACGCTTTGAACAACGAAGGACGGCGATGCATGGCAAGCACTCCAGGATGGTGTTTATTCCGCTATACCGGAACACGGTTTGTTACTACGGAATAGACAGCAGAAAGTGTGCCATAGCTTTGGCAATAAAACCCAGGTCTTCGGAAACATTAATCGGTTCAACAAGTTAGCCCGCGGATCTGCGCGCGACCATTGCCAATAGAGGTTTGAACTTCGCTACTGAGGGCAACCGATTGGGAAGTAACGTCACATTCAAGGGCATGTGCGCGACCGATTGATGCACAGATAAAGCATTGAATCGGAGTTGGAAAATGGCTTGACCGCAAGTGACCGCTCATCGGATTTACCGCTCGACCTGTCAGAGTTGACAGTTGTTGACCGGTGAATTGATAGGCCTACTGGTCCGGACCGAACGGGTCAGGAACCGAACTTAAAATCTCAATAAGGACTTTTGAAATGGCCAATCTGATTAAAAATGGTGATTTTGCGAATCAGGGCGAACACTGGACAGCAACAACCCCGAATAACGTCAGTTACGTAAATGGTCACTGCATAATCGCGACTCCTGACTCCATCAGTCAGGACATTCTCCTGGGCAGCGAGGGCGGAGGTAAATTCATGATCTCGGCAAGAATGAAAACACTGCCTGGCTATGCTGGCCGCGTCACTGTGCAACCACTTCCGACAGGCAACCCGGTTGAACTTGACGTCGGAGGTAACCAAGGCTGGACGATCAAGTTCCAAGAGTTCGACGCCCCTCTCGCGACACTCAAGTTCACGGTGAAGGTTGAGTCCAATGACGGTACGTTTGATGAACTTGGCTCTTATTTCAGCGATGTAACGCTATCCAAGCTGCTCTGAGCCAATACTCTTGAAAGCGAGCTTTCATCTCGTGACGGCTCGTTTTTTCCGTGAACGCATCACCACTGCAGTCCGAAAAAGGGAGTTTCCAATGGACTTGACAACCCCTTTCGCAGCCTTGCCTGCCACCTATCGCAAAGCCCTGAAAACCTGGCGCCCGGTGATTCTGTATTTCGCTAACGAGCACTGCCCCGCCTGCGAGTGGGCCGGTCCGATTTTTCGCCAGACTGCCGAGCCGTACCGGCACCGCGCCAATATCTACATGCTCAATACCAGTGAAACTGCGCGTCATCCGCTGGTGACCGAGACGCCAACCGTGCTGTTTTACAAGAACGGCAGGCTGGTGAAAAAACTCAAAGGCATCGGCACTGAAGAAAGCCTCGCGCGGGATTTCGCCGAGCATGTCGGCAAGACCAAAGTGCCCACTGCGCCCCGAAAGCGAACGCATGATCTGTCTTGGCTGCGTCGAACATTTCGTACTCTGCGCACTGTTCCTCGGTCACGCCTGCGGAGTCTGTGTTGAACATGCGGACTGAAAAACTACACTTTTCATCAGTGAATACTGCGGTGCCTGAACCCAAGCATTCGCGAGCAGGCTCGCTCCCACATTTGCAACGCGTTCCAATGTGGGAGCGAGCCTGCTCGCGAAGAGGCCGGCACAGTTAGTAGAGAACTCAAGGATTACGCTGGCGCGCGCTCCAAAAGCACCCGCGTCACCCGCCGCTCTTCCACTGCTTTGACCGTCATGTGCCAGCCTTCAAGCTCCAGACGATCACCGATCACCGGCAATCGATCCAGAAGGCTCATCACCAACCCGGCCAGGGTCTGATAGTCCTCGGTCGGCTTGGCGCCAAACCCGGTGCGTTGGTGCACTCGCGACAGGTTCAACGCGCCGCTGACGATAAACCCGCCCTGCTCCTCGATCACGTCCGGACCTTCGATTTCGCTGGCGTCCGGCAACTCACCGGCGATCGATTCGAGGATGTCGGTCATGGTCAACACCCCGACGAAATCACCGAATTCGTTGACTACGAAGGCAATATGCGTCGAAGCGGCGCGCATCTGCTCCAGCGCATTGAGGATCGAATAGCTGTCGAGCAGGTTGATGGTCTTGCGCGCCAAGTGCTCCAGATTCGGCTCGGCGCCGGCCAAGTACTCCTTGAGCAATTCTTTCTTGTGCACGAAGCCCAGCGGCTCATCCACCGCACCATTACGAATCAACGGCAGCCGCGAGTAGGACGAATGCATCAAACGGGTGCGAATCGCCTCGCGGTCATCGGCCAGATCAATGGTGTCGACATCGGCGCGCACGGTCATCAGCCCGCGAATCGGGCGCTCGGCCAGTTGCAGTACGCCGCTGATCATCACCCGCTCGCGACGATCGAACAGTTCCGCGCTTGGCGCGTCACCGTCGTCGAGCAGATCGGAAATTTCCTCGCCGACCTCCTCCGCCGCCAGTTTGCGCCCGCCCAGCAAGCGCATGACCGCGTGAGCCGTGCGCTCGCGTATCGGCCGCAAGCCCTGCATCGAGCGCTTGCGTCGAGCCCGGGCGATCTGGTTGAACACCTCGATCAGAATCGAGAAACCGATGGCGGCGTACAGATAACCTTTCGGAATGTGGAAGCCCAGACCTTCGGCCGTCAGGGCAAAACCGATCATCATCAGGAAGCCCAGACACAGCATGATCACCGTCGGGTGCGCGTTGACGAAGCGCGTCAGCGGCTTGCTGGCGACAATCATCAAGCCGATCGAGATGATCACCGCGATCATCATCACCGCCAGTTCATCGACCATGCCCACGGCGGTAATCACCGCGTCCAGCGAGAACACCGCGTCGAGCACCACAATCTGCGCGACGATCGGCCAGAACAAGGCATAAGCGGCGTTGGTCGTGCGCTCACCGATGTGGCCTTCAAGGCGCTCGTGCAATTCCATGGTCGCCTTGAACAGCAGGAACACACCACCGAACAGCATGATCAGGTCGCGGCCGGAGAAGCTCTTGTCGAACACCTCGAACAACGGCTGCGTGAGGGTCACCAGCCAGGAAATACTCGCCAACAGGCCAAGGCGCATGATCAGCGCCAGCGACAGGCCGATGATCCGCGCGCGGTCACGCTGATGCGGTGGCAGTTTGTCCGCGAGGATTGCGATGAACACCAGGTTGTCGATACCCAGCACCAGCTCCAGCACGATCAAAGTCAACAAGCCTAACCAGGCCGTGGGATCCGCTAACCATTCCATAAAACGTCTCTATCTCTCTCGGTGAATTCAGGCTGCCGGACACGGCAAAGCGCAACGCGAAGGCTCTGGGGCCGCGTTAGCAACGATAGTCGGATGTCGGAAAACCGGATGTTGCGAGTGCGTCAAGACCGCGCCATGGCGCGAGGGGAAGGTGCGACTGGGAGGCTCCGAGAGGGTGTTCATGCAAATCCTGAATGAAAAATGGCCTTGGAGCGTACAGGTATTGGGAACATTTCCTACAGAGGCAAATCATTTCAAAATCTGTAATCCGCACCGAAACCCACTGTAGGAGCTGCCGAAGGTTCGGGCCGCGATCGGACGATCCTTTGATCTTTTTATCTAATTCGAAAGTCAAAAGATCGCAGCCTTCGGCAGCTCCTACAGTACGGTGTCAGCGTCCGGCAAAACGCAGCCGGGACAACTGCCGCAAATCCCCTTCGATGTAGTAATCATTGGTCCAACTGTCATCCGGCGCCAATGGACTTACCTGTTTCAACGCCAGTTTCTTCGCGAAATAACGGAAGCGGTAATGCTCGTAGAACCGCAGCAGTTCCAGACCATATCGATCGGCCAGATCGGTGTCGCCGCGAATGATCAGGTAGTTTTCGTCATTGCCGTTACTCGCCGAAACGCTGAGGTTGTGGCTGCCGCTGATGATCGTCGGCGTGTCCGTGGTGAAATCGGTGACCACCGCTTTGGTGTGCACCAGCAGGTTGCCTTTCTGACCTTTCATGTTCTCGCGCAACCAGCCTTCGAGCCCGGTGTTGAGCAACGCAGTGGCGGCGAATTCGGCGCTGCGGTCGGCATGGAAACCGGTGATTCGGCTGGCAGTGTTTTGCAGGCCATAGCGCAAAATGTCGTCGTGGGGCTGACCCAGCAAGGCGTTGAGAATTGCGTCGGGCAGCGAGAATGCCGTGACGAACAGCACGTCTTTTTTCGCTGCGCCGATGATCTCGACAAACTCACGCAGATCAGCACCGCCGGTACGCGGCGAGAACCCGGCGAACAACGGTTGCTGCGGATTTATCGGGTTGTGTTCGGACACCCAGTCACGGGTGGCGCCGAGATCATCCGGCTGCACCCAGATCTGCTCGAACGTCTGCAGATAACTGGCAGCAACCGATTCGTCGTCCAGCACATGCACCACGTTGGCCTGACGATAAACCCCGTTGGCGGTGAAATTGGTGCTGCCACACAGAACCGCTTCAGGCTGCTGCTCCCCACTGACGCCGACGCGGCTGAGGACCATGAATTTGTTGTGAAAGATGTTGTGGGTCACTCGCCCGCGCTTGCTCGCGGAAGGCAGTGCCGCCAGGCTCGCTTCGTTGATCGCGGTGTCTTCATCATCCGGCCGGGCGTGATACAGCACCCGCACCTGCACGCCCCGTGCAAACGCCGCATTCACCGCGTCGACGATCGCCTGCAACTGATACTCGTAAATCGCGATATCAAGCGCCCACTGGTCATCGACCGCACGCTCGATAAACCCGAGCAAGCGTGCGAGCAAGCCGTTTTCCAGCCATTGCCGTGGCGCGTCGGGCCAGGCTTCGATGGGCATGTGCTTGTTGGCGCTGATCAGTGCGTCCAGTTCGGGAAACTTGCGCTGAAAGGCCTGACTGGCGGCGACAGCACGATTGAACATCACGCTTTGATTGCTCGGCTGACCGTCATCGGAAGTGATCGTCAGTTGCAGCGACTCGCCCAACTGCACGGCATCCGCAGTGCCGTAGGCCAGATGCACGCGATAATGAAGGGTCATGCCCGGATTGACCGCGTAATCGGCCCAGCGAAATTTCTGCAGTGGTGCGATATCACTCGGTGTGGCGTGGAACTGGGGGAAGGTGTGCGCCTTGCCCGGGAATGTCAGGCTGTTGAACAGGAACAACCAGGGTTTGGCGCCTTGCTGCTTTTCGATGGCAAATCCCAGCAGGCCCTTGCGCCGCGGTTCGGCCAGATCCATGGCCAGTAGCACGCCGTTGGTACCGGCGTAGGCTTTGACGCGGAAATCGTCCGCGGGATTTTTGACCAGTACGCGCATCGCTCACTCCTTGTGATTGGACTGGGGTGCAGCATAGAGCAGGGATGCGAGTTTTGGTGTTCCGGATCGGGTATCGAGTCGATGCCTTCGCGAGCAGGCTCGCTCCCACATTCGAACGCATTCCAGGGTGGGAGCGAGCCTGCTCGCGAAGACGGTAGAACAATTGCCGAAAAGGTTAGAGAGAAATCAGCTCATCAATGTGTCGATACTCGGATCCCAACGCTGAAGCCAGATCCCGCGCCCGCCCCAACCGAATCGGCCCGCGCTCGATATCGATCAACAAGCCCGGACACGCCAGCGCCGGCAATCCTGACCACTGTTTCAAACGCCCATCGGTCACCACCAACAGCCGTTGCTGTTCAGCGGGAAAGCGCTTGCGCCGCACCGCCAACCATTGCGCTGCCTGCCCAAGCGCTGCCAGCAACGGTGTGCCGCCGCCGGCCCCCAAAGCCTCCAGCCAGACACGCAAGCCGCTGGACGCCTTCAATCCCTGCACCTGCCATTTCGGCGCCGAACCACTGGCCGTCAATAATGCGAGGCGCGCGCGCTGGCGATAGGCGTCATCGAACAGTTGCGCGAGCAAACCTTTGGCATCGCTCAAGGCGTGATGGCGCCGCGTCGAAGCTGAAGCATCGACGATGACCAGCCACAGTTCATGCGGCGAACGCGTGCGCAGTTGAAAGACCAGATCTTCACGGGTCCGAGGACGCCCGTTGAGCAATGTGCCCGGCCAGTTCACCATACCGCTGCGAGCGACATGACGCTTGCCTTGGCGTCCGTTGTCCAACTGTCCGGCGCGGGGTCTGGCATTCGCCCCCGCATCGGATCGGGGGCGAATGCCTAAGGCTTTTTTGGCCAGCTCGGCACTTCACGGCGAGCGCCAGTGGCAAGCGCGGGCGCCGGCATATCGCCCCACTGGCCCTGCCCTTCGCTCGACGAGGCCTGGGTTTCGGCTGGCGACTGGGCAGGTTGCTGCGGGCTCGATGGCGCTTGCTCGCGACGCCGATGGCGCAGGGCAAACTCGGCCACGGCGTCGATGTCCTCTTCGCCAATCTCCTCAGCCCCGCGCCATGCCGCGTGGGCACGCGCCGCGCGCAACCAGACCAGGTCGGCACGCAGACCATCGACTCCGGCGGCGAAACAACGCTCAGTGATCTGCGCGAGTGCGGCATCGTCCAGCGCAATATTGGCCAAGGCGCCGCGAGCGTACTCGCAACGCGCGCGCAGGTTTTGTTGTTCGGTTTCCCACTGCGCGCAGAACGCTTGCGGGTTGCTGTCGAAATCCAGCCGCCGACGGATGATCTGCCCGCGCTCGGTCGGTGCCGTGTGGCCACTGAGGGCAACGTTCAAGCCGAAGCGGTCGAGCAACTGCGGACGCAACTCGCCCTCTTCCGGATTCATGGTGCCGATCAGCACGAACTTCGCCGAGTGCCGATGGGAGATACCGTCACGCTCGATCAGGTTGGTGCCGCTGGCGGCAACGTCGAGCAGCAGATCCACCAAATGATCGGGCAGCAGATTGACTTCATCGACGTAGAGCACGCCGCCGTCAGCCTTGGCCAGCACGCCCGGTGAGAATTGCGCGCGGCCCTCGCTGAGGGCGGCGTCGAGGTCGAGGGTGCCGACCAGACGTTCTTCGGTAGCGCCCAGTGGCAAGGTGACGAACTGGCCGCTGGCGAGCAGATCCGCCAGGCCACGGGCCAGGGTGGATTTGGCCATGCCGCGCGGGCCTTCGATCAGCACGCCACCGATTTTCGGGTCGATGGCGGTGAGGCACAGGGCGAGTTTCAGGTCATCGGCGCCGACCACGGCGGAGAGCGGGAAATGTGGGATGTCGGTCATTTGGGTTTTCTCTGTCGTGGTCTTGGGTGTTCTTGGTGTGGTGGTGTGTCAGTCAGGGTAGCCCTCACCCTAGCCCTCTCCCGGAGGGAGAGGGAACTGACCGAGGTGTACTTTCAAGGTACGCCGACCTGGTTTATCGAGTTGAACTCAGACTCCAAGCCAACACAAATCGGCTCCCTTTCCCCCTCGCCCCCTTGGGGGGCTGGGGTGAGGGGGTGACTTTCCTGAGGACGCTACATATCTTCCTCAATATCCAGCAGCAGATTCTCCAACGCCTCTTTATAAGCCCCCGGCTCCTGCCACATCCCTCGCTGCTGCGCCTCAAGCATCCGCTCAGTCATGTCCCGCAACGCATGCGGATTATGCTCACGAACAAACTCCCGCGTCGCCGGATCGAGCAAATAAGCATCCGCCAACAAAGCGTACTGGTGGTCATCGATCAACTGCGTCGTCGCGTCAAACGCGAACAGGTTATCCACCGTCGCCGCCATTTCGAACGCGCCTTTATAGCCGTGGCGCTTGACCCCGTCGATCCATTTCGGATTGGCCGCCCGCGAGCGGATCACCCGGTTCAGCTCTTCTTTCAGCGTGCGAATCTTCGGCAGATCCGGTTGGCTGTGATCGCCGTGATAACTGGCCGCCGCCTCGCCACGCAGGGTTTCCACAGCAGCAAGCATGCCGCCCTGGAATTGGTAGTAGTCGTTGGAATCAAGCAAGTCGTGCTCGCGATTGTCCTGATTCTGCAGCACCGCTTGCACCTGGCTCAGGCGCTGGACGAACTGTTCGCGCGCGGCAGTGCCCTCATCGGAGCCGCCATAGGCGTAGGCGCCCCAGTTCAGATAGACCTCGGCAAGGTCTTCGCGGCTTTGCCACAAACGCCCATCGATCGCGCCTTGCACACCTGCGCCATAAGCGCCGGGTTTGGCACCGAAAATGCGCCAACCGGCCTGGCGCCGCGCGCTGTCCTCATCCAGACCCGACTGCAACAACGCCTCGCGTTCGGCCCGAACTTTCGCCGCCAGCGGATTGAGATCATCCGGCTCGTCCAGCGCTGCCACTGCTTGCACCGCCGCGTCGAACAGGCGGATCAAATTGGCAAACGCATCGCGGAAAAATCCGGAAACCCGCAACGTGACATCAACGCGCGGGCGGTCGAGCAGGCTCAGCGGCAGGATCTCGAAATCATCGACGCGCTGACTGCCGGTGGCCCATACCGGGCGTACGCCCATCAGCGCCATGGCCTGGGCGATGTCGTCACCGCCGGTGCGCATGGTCGCGGTGCCCCACACGGATAATCCGAGCTGGCGCAGGTGATCGCCGTGGTCTTGCAGGTGTCGCTCAAGAATCAACGTCGCTGACTGGAAACCGATGCGCCACGCGGTGGTGGTCGGCAGGTTGCGTACGTCGACCGAGTAGAAATTGCGGCCGGTCGGTAACACGTCGAGGCGACCACGGCTGGGCGCGCCGCTCGGGCCGGCGGGGACGAAGCGACCACTGAGGGCGTCGAGCAGGCCGCGCATTTCGGCGGGGCCGCAAGCATCGAGGCGTGGGGCGACGACTTCGCGCAAGTTGTCGATAATCGCACTGACTTCAGCCCAACGCGGTCCTTGTAGGAGTGAGCCTGCTCGCGATGGCGGTGTTTCAGTTAAATCAATGTTGGCTGACACTCCGCTATCGCGAGCAGGCTCACTCCTACAGGGGATTTGTAGTTTTTGGGAGATTAGGTTCGAAGCAAACAGTTCCAGGCGTTCGCGGGTGTCGCCGGCAGTGCGCCAGACTTCCTCGCTTTGCGATTGCAGCGCCTCGGGACGCGGCCCTGTCCATGGATCGGCTAGCGCGCAATCGAGTGGATCGAAACCGAGTTCGAATGCTTTGGCCAGTGCGCGCAGCAGACTCGACTGCGCGCCTTTCCCGTCTCCGCGTGGAATGCGCAGCAACGCCAGCAACGTATCAATGCGCAATCGCCCGCTCGGCGACTCACCAAAAATGTGCAGCCCGTCGCGAATCTGCGATTCCTTCAAATCACACAAATACGTATCGAGGCGCGGCAACCAGATCGCCGCATCGGCGTCACTATCCAGCCCGGCATCAAGCTGCAATTCACGATCGATCTGCGTCTCGCGCACCAATTGCAGAATGTCGCGCTGCAACTCGCGGGCGCGGCGCGGATCGAGCAGTTGCGCTTCGTAATACTCGTCGGCCAGCAGTTCCAGATTGCGCAGCGGGCCGTAGGTTTCGGCACGGGTCAGCGGTGGCATCAGGTGGTCGATGATTACCGCTTGGGTGCGTCGTTTGGCCTGCGCGCCCTCACCCGGGTCGTTGACGATAAACGGGTAGATATTCGGCAGCGGCCCGAGCAACGCATCCGGCCAGCAGTTTTCCGAAAGCCCGACGCCTTTGCCCGGCAGCCATTCGAGGTTGCCGTGCTTGCCGACGTGAATCACGCCGTGGGCGCCGTAGGTGTTGCGCAACCAGAAATAGAACGCCAGATAAGCATGCGGCGGCACCAGATCCGGGTCGTGATAGACCGCGCTCGGGTCAACCTGATAACCACGCGCCGGTTGAATGCCGACGAAGGTCAGGCCGAAGCGAATGCCGGCGATCATCATGCGCCCGTCGCGGCACATCGGATCGTTTTCTGGCGTACCCCAGCGCTCTATCACGGCGCTGCGATTGGCCTCAGGCAGCGCGTTGAACATCGTCAGGTAAGCGTCCATCGCCAGGCTTTGCTGGCACGGGCGCAGATCAATCGTGTCGAGATCGTTGCTGACGCCACCGAGCAATTGCTGGATCAACTCGGTGCCGCTGCCCGGCAGTTCGGCCGCAATGGGATAACCCTCAGCCTGCAACGCGCGAAGGATATTCAGCGCTGCTGCCGGCGTGTCGAGACCGACGCCGTTGCCGATGCGCCCATCGCGGGTCGGGTAGTTGGCGAGAATCAGCGCGATGCGTTTTTCGCCATTTGGCACCCGCGCCAGATTGATCCAGCGCCTTGCCAGTTCAGCGACAAAATCCATGCGCTCAGGCTGCGCGCGATAGCAGACCACATCGGACTGACTGCGCTCACTGCGCCAAGCGAGATCCTTGAAGCTGATCGGTCGGCTGATGATGCGCCCGTCGAGCTCCGGCAAGGCAATATGCATCGCCAGATCGCGCGGGCCGAGGCCTTGCTCGCTGTCGCGCCAACCGGGCTCGTTGTCTTGCGCGCAAATCGCTTGAATCACCGGAATATTGCGGCGAAACGGTCGCAAGTGCGGTGCTTCAGGGCTGGATTGGGCGAAACCGGTGGTGTTGAGAATCACCCTCGCCTCGACTTCGTCCAGCCAATCCTCGACCACCACCAAGCAGCCGGGTTCTTTCAGACTGGCCACGGCGATCGGCAGCGGATTCAGCCCCGCCGCCTGCAAGCGCTGGCAGAAAACATCGATGAACGCGGTGTTCGCCGCTTGCAAATGCGAGCGGTAAAACAGCACCGCCGCCACCGGGTTTTCCGGCAGCCATTCGGCTTGCCAGTCACTCAGTGCGGCGCTGGTTTTGTTCGGGTGGTAAATCGCCGTGCGCGGCAGAGTCTGCGGTTCTTCCCAAGCGTAATCACGGGCGAGCCAACGGTTGGCCAGACAACGGAAAAAATCCAGCGCATTGCCCAGACCGCCCTGACGCAGGAACTGCCAGAGTCGATCACGATCCACCGCGTTGACGGTGCTCAAGTCGCTGAGCTCCGGATCGGGACGGTCATCGCCCGGTACCAGAATCACCTGCACACCACGCTCGGACAACTCGATCAGACGCTCGACGCCATAGCGCCAATAGGCGATGCCACCGTGCAGCGAAATCAGGATCACCTTGGCGTGGCGCAGCACTTCATCGACGTACAGATCGACCGAAGCGTGATTCTGCACCTGCATCGGATTGGCCAGACGCAGGCTCGGATAATCTTCCGGCAACTGCTGCGCCGCTTCGGCGAGCAGCGCGAGGCTGGAGTCGCCGCTGCACAGGATCACCAGCTCGGCGGGGGTTTGGCCAAGGTCGGCAATGTTGTCATCCGAGACGAAACCGCCGGGCTGGGTCCTGAGCAGGTGCATGGCTTAAACGCTGAGCGCAGCGCGCAGTTGCGCTTCGAGTTGGGCGGCGTCGAGTTCCTGACCGATCAACACCAGACGCGTCACGCGCGCTTCATCGGCGCCCCACTGACGGTCGAAATGCTTGTCGAAACGCGTGCCCACGCCCTGGATCAACAGGCGCATCGGCTTGTTTGGAATGGCGGCGAAACCTTTGACACGGAGGATGCCGTGCTTGACCACCAGTTGCGTCAGGGCGTCGAGCAGCAGGCTTTCGTCGGCTTGCGGCAATTCGATGGAGATCGAATCGAAGGCGTCGTGATCGTGGTCATCGTGGTCGTCATCGCCTTCACCGTGGTGGTGATCATGATGGCTGTGACGGCTGTCGATGTGTTCTTCGGAACCGGCGCCGAGGCCGATCAACACGTCCAGTGGCAGACGACCGTTGCTGGCTTCGATGATTTTCACCGCCGGTGGCAGCTCTTCGGCGACTTCAGCGCGAACGCGAGCGAGATCTTCAGGGCTGGTCTGGTCGGCCTTGTTGAGGATTACCAGGTCGGCGCTGGCCAGTTGGTCGGCGAACAGTTCGTGCAGCGGCGATTCGTGGTCGAGGTTCGGATCGAGTTTGCGCTGGGCATCGACCTGATCCGGGAATGCAGCGAAGGTGCCAGCGGCCACGGCCGGGCTGTCGACCACGGTGATCACTGCGTCAACGGTGCAGGCGCTGCGGATTTCCGGCCACTGGAAGGCTTGCACCAGCGGTTTTGGCAGGGCCAGACCCGAGGTTTCGATGAGGATGTGGTCGAGGTCGCCGCGACGCGCAACCAGCTCGCGCATCACCGGGAAGAATTCTTCCTGAACGGTGCAGCACAGGCAGCCGTTGGCCAGTTCGTAAACGCGGCCGGTGGCTTCTTCTTCGGTGCAACCGATGGTGCATTGCTTGAGGATTTCACCGTCAATGCCCAACTCGCCAAACTCGTTGACGATTACCGCGATACGACGGCCCTGAGCGTTGTCGAGCATGTGCCGCAGCAGCGTGGTTTTGCCCGAACCGAGGAAGCCGGTGACGATGGTGACGGGTAGTTTGGCCAGTGTTTTCATCGGTATGCCCTTTGGCAAGCGGCGGGCATACGGGACGAGAACCGGCAGCGCACGTGCGTGCCCGGAGAGTTCGCCACCGGATCACCCCGCCCGGTTGTAGTGAGAATCTGTGACGAGGCAGGTCTCCTGGCTGACGGTGTTCAGGCGCTGGGCCTGGCATTCGCTGCGCCTTCCCGCTGGCTCATGGGTTGAGCTGGCAGTGGCGTGGCAGCGAACATCACCGTTCACAGTTGCGGGGGCAGCCGCGGCATTGACCGCGTTCCCTTCTTAGCTTCGGCAGCGGCCAAAGAACCTCGAAAGCGCAAGGCTACGCATGGTGTGGTTATGGGTCAATGTTTGGATTGGGGGTATATCCGTTGCTGCGGCAACGGCTACTTAGGGTTCCGCCCTTACGGCGGGTCACTTTTTCCAGACGCCGAAAAAGTAACCAAAAAGGCTTGCCCCGGCGTACGGCACTTCGCTGAGGCTCAGTGTTCCCTCGCTACGGTGTCCATCCGGGGGCATCGCCTACGGTTTGCTTCGCTGCACCTCCTCTCGATGTGTTCGACTTCGTCGAACGGCGCTGCGCGCCTAACCCCGGATGAACACCTTCGCTCGGCCTGCCGAAGGGGCAAAAAAGCCAGATCAAAAGCCAGATCAAGAGCCAAAGCCAGATCAAAAGCCCCTCACCCTAGCCCTCTCCCGGAGGGAGAGGGGACTGATCGAGTTGTTTGGGCGAGGTACGCCGACGTGCGATACCGCGTTGAACTCAGGCTCAAAAAAGCAAAAAAATCGGCCCCCTATCCATGAGGTTAGGGGGACTGATCGGGGTGTTTGGGAGAGCTACGCCGACGTGCAATACCGAGTCGAACTCAGATTTTGAAAAGCCCACAAATCGGCTCCCTCTCCCTCGGGAGAGGGCTGGGGTGAGGGGCACATCCACCACAAAACCAAAGTCCAACACCCGCTCCTCACCACTCAATAGGCCGAGTGTCAGCTCGCCTGCTTTTGATCTTGGAGCCCGTCGGCAGGCTGAGTGGAGGGATTGATCCGGGGGTGGGAGCGCAGCGACCGTTTGGCGCAGCCAAACACAGCGAGAGGAGGTGCAGCGAAGCAAACCGGAGACGCTGCGCCCGGATCGATCCCGGAGCGAAGGAACCCCGAGCTTTAGCGAGCGGGCCGAACGTCAGGGCGAAGACCTTTTGGTTACTTTTGGGGCGTTTGCCAAAAGTGACCCGCCGTAAGGGCGGAACCGTAATCAGCCACACCCGCAGCAACGGATATTCACCCAAAAATTGACCAAAACCCCACCCCCATGCTCTCCTACACAACTTGTTACGGGTGCCCTTCACAGGGTGAAACGGGAAACCGGTGAATCATGTGCTTTACTCAAGCCCATGTCAGTCCGGTGCTGCCCCCGCAACGGTAAGCGAGCGAAGCGTCAAAACCACTGTGCCAACAAGGCATGGGAAGGTGACGCTTGCAGGTCGGCCTGACGCCAACCCCTCGTGAGCCCGGAGACCGGCCCGCAACACACAGCCCGCATTTGTGCGTCGCTGAACATAACAAACCCGCGGTGGGCGGGCGCTGTTCGAACCTCTGCGAGCCCGACCCGCAGGGGTTTTCATGCGCTCGATTCACCCACTGACATTCCAGAGGGAAGCGCCATGTCGATCATCAGCAGCACCGGCAGTAACACGGACAAAATTTCCAGCACCGCCACCCTGAGCCAACGCCTGACCGCCGCGATCTTCGCGTCGATCCTTGGTGCCAGCCTGGTCTACTTCGCCGGTTTCTCGCACATCGAAGCGGTGCACAACGCCGCCCACGATACCCGCCACAGCGCCGCGTTCCCGTGCCACTGAGACCTGTCGACATGATCAAGCGTATTGCGCAAACCGCAGGTTTCACCGGTCTGCTGGCCGCCCTGCTCCTCACCCTGCTGCAAAGCTTTTGGGTCTCGCCGCTGATTCTGCAGGCGGAAACCTTCGAGAAGTCCGAGCCGGTGGCGGTTCACGAACACGCCGCTGGCGTGGCTGCGCACACCCACGATGCCGAGGCCTGGGAGCCGGAAGACGGCTGGCAGCGCGTGGTCTCGACCACAGGCGGCAATCTGGTGGTTGCGGTGGGTTTCGCCCTGATGCTCGCTGGCCTCTACACCCTGCGCGCACCGACCAAAACCTCGCAAGGCTTGCTCTGGGGCCTGGCTGGTTACGCGACATTCGTACTGGCACCGACGATGGGCCTGCCACCTGAATTGCCGGGCACTGCCGCTGCTGATCTGGCTTCACGCCAGATGTGGTGGATCGGCACCGCCGCTTCGACCGCTGTCGGCCTGTCGCTGATCGCGTTCAGCCGTCACTGGCTGATGAAGATCCTTGGTGTCGCCATTCTCGCGGTGCCGCACGTGATCGGCGCGCCACAGCCGCAAGTGCATTCGATGCTCGCTCCCGAGGCATTGGAAGCCCAGTTCAAAATTGCTTCGCAGTTGACCAACGTGGTGTTCTGGCTGGCCCTGGGCCTGATCAGCGCCTGGTTGTTCCGCCGCAAAAGCGCTGGCCAATACCACGCATGACCGATGACCGCGCAGCGCCGACCTTCGTGGTCGGTCTGGGCTGCCAGCGCGGCTGTCCGGCCAGCACGCTGCGCGCGTTACTCGATCAGGCATTGCAGGCCCATCGCATCGACCTTGAAGCGGTCAAGGCCTTGGCCAGCATCGACTTGAAGCGCGACGAGCCGGGTCTGCAAGAGCTTGCTGCACAACTGGCCCTGCCCTTGCTGTACTTCAGCAGCGAGGAATTGGCCAGTTACCAGCAACGACTCAGTCACCATTCGCAGATCGCCTACGAACGCACCGGTTGCTACGGCGTCGCCGAAAGTGCCGCGCTTGCGCTCGCTGAACAGCTGATTCAAGCCCCGGCAAAACTGCTGATTTCCCGGCAAAAATACGCTCAGGCAACGTTGGCATTGGCCGGCGCGGCGTAAAATCCCGATAATCTCCGCCATTGATCATGAGCGTTGTTCATCTGCAACGCGGTCGTGCCCTCTTTTACTCAGGATTCAACGATGACCGTCTACTTCATCGGCGCCGGCCCCGGCGACCCGGAATTGATCACCGTCAAAGGCCAGCGGCTGATCCGCAGTTGCCCGGTGATTATCTACGCAGGCTCGTTGGTGCCGGCGGCAGTGCTCGACGGCCATCAAGCCGAAACGGTGGTCAACAGCGCTGAATTGCATCTGGAACAGATCATCGAACTGATCAAAACGGCGCATGCCAAGGGCCACGATGTGGCGCGGGTGCATTCCGGTGATCCGAGCCTGTATGGCGCGATTGGTGAGCAGATTCGTTATCTGCGTGAGTTGAATATCCCGTTCGAAATCATCCCGGGAGTGACGGCAACGGCAGCCTGTGCCGCGTTGCTCGGCGCGGAACTGACCCTGCCGGATGTTTCACAAAGTGTGATTCTGACCCGCTATGCCGATAAAACCGCCATGCCGGCAGGCGAAGAACTCGGCAGTCTGGCGCAGCACGGCGCGACCATGGCGATTCATCTGGGGGTCAATCATCTGGCCAAGATTCTGGCGGAACTGCTGCCGCATTACGGCGCCGACTGCCCGATTGCGGTGATTCACCGGGCGACGTGGCCGGATCAGGATTGGGTGGTCGGGACGCTGGCGGATATTGCTGAAAAGGTTGAGGCCAAGGGGTTTCGGCGTACGGCGTTGATTCTGGTGGGTCGCGTTTTGGGGAGTGAGGTGTTCAGCGAGTCATCGTTGTATCGCGCCGGGCATGCTCACCTCTACAGACCATAAATTGGAACGCGGAGCGTCCCGGGCTGCATTCCCACGCAGAGCGTGGGAACGATCAAAGGCCCCTTCGCGAGCAGGCTCGCTCCCACATTTGGAATGCGATCAAATGTGGGAGCGAGCTTGCTCGCGAAGGCGTCGATACATTTCATCCATAAAAAACTCACCCATAAAAAAACGGCGCTCACGGGGCGCCGTTTTTCATGTCCGCAGCGAACACCTTAGTAGTAGGCGTTTTCTTTCTGCGTGTGGTCGGTCACGTCGCGAACGCCTTTCAGCTCCGGGATGCGCTCGAGCAAGGTACGCTCGATGCCTTCCTTCAAGGTCACGTCCGCCTGGCCGCAGCCCTGGCAACCACCACCGAACTGCAGAACGGCGATGCCGTCTTCAACCACATCGATCAGGCTGACCTGACCGCCGTGGCTGGCCAGCCCCGGGTTGATTTCGGTTTGCAGGTAGTAGTTGATGCGCTCGTTGACCGGGCTGTCGGCGTTGACCATCGGCACTTTGGCGTTGGGCGCCTTGATGGTCAGCTGGCCGCCCATGCGGTCGGTGGCGTAGTCGACGACGGCGTCATCGAGAAACGCTTCGCTGAAGTGATCGATATACGCGGTGAAGCTTTTCAGCCCCAGCGCGGTGTCTTCAGGTTTTTCTTCGCCCGGCTTGCAGTAGGCAATGCAGGTTTCGGCGTACTGGGTGCCAGGCTGGGTGATGAAGACGCGGATGCCGATGCCCGGGGTGTTCTGCTTGGAGAGCAGATCAGCCAGGTAATCGTGGGCGGCGTCGGTAATGGTAATAGCGGTCATGGAAACTCCTCGCAGGCTTGGGCGCAGTTTACGCCAATCGTTGCGCCGGACAAAGTCCTAGTATTTTTGTCGGGAAAGATTCTCGTCCGCCCCGCCGTCGATCCGCGCCTTGAGCCAGCGATAGCTGCGTTTCTCCACCCATTCGTAGCTCAACCAGGAGCCGACGCCGATGGCCAGCGCACACACGACAAACATCAAATACGGATTGATGCCGTAGCGCCGGGCCAGATAACCGCCCGCCGAGAGCACCAGAACGTGCATCAAGTACACCGAATACGAGCAATCGCCGAGCAGTTTGAGGACACGACTGCGCTCGACATAACGCTCAAGCGAGATACACGCCATCACCAGCAGCGCACTCGGTACGCCCCAGTTGAGCAACCTCGGCGCCGGTGCCCAATGATAAATCGCCAGCAACGCCGCGATGATGGCCGCCAGCGGCAGCCACAGTCCCGCGCCGATCCAGCCCCGGCGATAGAGCATGCCGATGCCGATCCCCAGCAGAAACTCATAGACGATGTCCGAACGGTAAAACTCGCTGATCCAGCCAAACCCGGTCCACGCCTGACACACGGCAAACAGCAGCGCCGCGACCACCAGCAGGCGCACCTGCAAGCGAAACAGCAGCGCCCAGGCGAACAGCAGGTAAAACAGGATTTCGTAATTCAGCGTCCAGCCGACATTCAGCGTCGGATAGAGGCCGTAGCCGCCGGGGTTCTCAGTCGGAATGAACAGCAACGACAACAGCAGATGGCCCCAATCCACGGTCTGATCCGGCAGTAACGGCTGGGCAAACACCACCAGTAGCGCCATCAACAGCGTGTATAGCCAATACGCCGGGACAATGCGAAACAGCCGATACAACAGAAAACGCGCGGGCGGCAGCGGTTTGTTCTCGGTCGAGAGGAAAATAACCAGACCGCTGATGACGAAGAAGATATCGACGCCTACCGCGCCCTTGTCGATGAACAACTGCCCGATAGGCCCACGCGCCTGGAAGTCGAAGAAAATCTGCATGAAGTGATGGCAGACCACCGTCCACGCGGCCAGCGCACGCAGGGCTTGCACTGAAATCAACATCACCTGCTCCCGATCACACCCTCAAATTCACCTCAATCTCTGTAGGAGCTGCGGCACGCTGCGATCTTTTGATCTTGATTCTTAAAGATCAAAAGATCGCAGCCTCGTTTCACTCGACAGCTCCTACAGGGTTTTGCGGTGTTGCTTGAAGTTGGGACAGCAAGCCAATCTGAATCGATCAAAGATTCTCGTAGCGGTTCATGTCCAGCACGCCCTCTTCCACCGGTTCGGTTTCGTGCAGGTACTGACTCAAATCGTGGAAATAGAACCAGAATTGGGGATGACTGCGACGAATCCCCCAGCGTTCGAGGATTTTCTCGAAGCGCTTGGCATCCTTGGCGTTTTCCATTGCATCGACAAACGCCGGCACCTGATCGGCCGGGACATTAAAGATGAAGTTCGGATAACTGCTGAGCACGCCCGGGTAAATGGTCAGTGTGTCCAGCCCCGGTTGATAGCGCAGCGACTCGCCCAGCAGGAACGCCACATTGCTATGGGCGCGGTTGCGCAACAGGCTGTAGACCTCGCGTTTGCCGCTGGCGGTTTCAATGCGCAGCATCGTCGCTTCCGGGAGCTGATCAATCACCGTCAAACCGGCGGCCGGGCGCGAAGTCAGGCGACTCAACGCCTGCTCGGCATTTTGCAGCGCCGGGTCGATATTCGGCCGCGAGCAATAAGCGCCGTCGCAACGGTTGATCGGATCGGGCCGCGCATTGAGATCGCCGTAACGCGCGAGTAATTGCATGGCGAAGTCGTATTTCGGGTCTTTCTCATCGAGCTTCAACGCGGTCGGCTTATCGTCGTCAATCGCCTCGTAATCGAGCCACATCTTGAACTGGCCACCGCTCTGGTACCAATCGTCGAGATAGTCTTCGCGCGAATCAGCGGGCATCAGGCGCAGGAAGTTCTGCTCGGCGCCGTTGCGGATCAGGTCGAAATACAGACGGGTTTGCGCCTGATGGGAGACGTTGCCGAACACATCGAAGTTGACCGCCAACTGGTAATAGGTGCGTTCCAGCAGCGGATAGTCAAACAGCCACATCGTCTGCGGCACCTCGCCAATCAGGCCTTTGGTCACCGAAGCGCTGTCGAAGTGGCGAAAAATGCTCAGCAAGGCGTTGTCGTTGCCGGCCCACAGGGTCGACCAGCTCGGCGCGGGGAGATCCGCGTAGCTGTCGCGGCGCAGAGCCTCATATTCATTGCGCTTGTCGCGGTAGTTGCGCCACAGGCTCAACACGCTGCCGACATCGTCGTTCTGCCCCGGCATGGCCAACAGCGGCGTGGCCTGGCCGCGATAGTTCGGGTCGGTGATATAGAGGTCGTGTTCCGGTGCCTGGAACAGTGCCCAGAAGTTGTCGCGGATCACGTCGGTCGCAATCTGTCCACGGCACACCGGGCCGCGAATAAACGTGCGGACGAAGTATTCGGCGTTGTCGAGCATGAACTGGTAACGCGCCTGCGCCGGAATCGCTTCGAACGTCGCGAAGGGATTGGCACGGCTCTGCGGGCCGTAACCCGGCAAGGCATTGACCTGCCAGTTGCCGCTGTAAAACAGGCTTTTCACCCGCGCCATCTTCGCCGCGCTCAGCGGGTAGGTGATGTGGGTTTTGTGCACGATCACCCCTTGCACCGGCCACAAGCGGTAATACACCTGGGTGCCCGGATCGTCGTTGGGGCGACGGGTGGCGATCAGGTCGATCGGCTGCCCAGTCGGTGTGCGCGAACGCACCCACTGGAAGTAATGCCCCGGCTCGCCATCCTTGAAGTAGATGTGCGCGAGGTACCAGTGCTCGTACAACCAGCGGCCGACCAGACTTTGCCGTGCGCCGGGAGCGTTGAGCAGGTTTTCCCACTGGACGATTTGCAGCGCCTCTTTGGCGCTCGGCGCCAGGCCTTGTTCGTCAATCGGCGCACCCGAGGCCAGCCAGCGCTGCAAGGTCTGATATTGCTGATCGGTCAGCCCGGTCACCGCCAGCGGCATGCCTTCTTTCGGATGAGCGCCGGCATAACCCTCAAACTCGGCGGGCAGCGCGCACATGTTCTCGCGGTTCAGGCCCAGCACAATCTCTTCCGGCAGTTTGGCGTTTGGCGTCAGCGGCGTGTTGTGCCCCAGTTCGAGCATCCGCGCCATCAGCGCCGCCTGACTGCCCTGCGCGTCGAGCACCGAATAAAAGTCTTTCTGCTGCCAGGCACGTTTGCCGAAGGCGTCGTAGAACAGCCGAGTGGTCGGCGCCGCTTGTGTGCGCTCGCCATCGTAAACCGGCATCTTGCTGGCGCCACGGGCCGCGCCCTCGCCACTGCCCAGGTTGAGCTGACAGGCCGAGTCGTAGCACGCATGGCAGGCCACGCACTTCTCGGTGAAGATTGGCTGGATGTCGCGGACGTATGAAATCGACTGAGAAATGGCCGGCACAGTCGCTGGCTCTTGCGCCACGGCGCCCCAGCTGAGAAACAGCAACACAAAACCAATGACGCGGTAAGACATGCTGCTGATCCCGATTTTTTAAAAAAACGCCGCGATTCTACAGTATGACGCTCGTACCAACATGAGTGATATTCATGCAAAAGCCCTACATGCTCTAAAAGCGCACAGGTTTGCTATGATCCCGCTCCTTCGTAATGGTCTTTCCGAGTAGTCCAAATGTCCGATCGCAGCGTCCGCCTTCAAGCTCTCAAGCAAGCTCTCAAAGAGCGCATCCTGATACTCGACGGCGGCATGGGCACGATGATCCAGAGCTACAAGCTCGAAGAGCAGGATTATCGCGGCAAACGCTTTGCGGACTGGCCGAGTGACGTCAAGGGCAACAACGACCTGCTGGTGATCACCCGTCCGGACGTGATCGGCGGCATCGAGAAAGCCTACCTGGATGCCGGCGCCGACATCCTCGAAACCAACACCTTCAACGCCACGCGCATTTCCATGGCCGACTACGGCATGGAAGAACTGGCCTACGAGTTAAACGTAGAAGGCGCACGTCTGGCCCGCAAGGTTGCCGACGCCAAGACCGCCGAGAACCCGGACAAGCCGCGTTTCGTTGCCGGCGTGCTCGGCCCGACCAGCCGCACCTGTTCGCTGTCGCCGGACGTCAACAACCCCGGCTACCGCAACGTCACCTTCGATGAGCTGGTGGAAAACTACACCGAAGCCACCAAAGGCCTGATCGAGGGCGGCGCCGACCTGATCCTGATCGAAACCATTTTCGACACCCTCAACGCCAAAGCGGCGATCTTCGCTGTGCAAGGCGTGTTCGAAAAGCTGCACATCGAACTGCCGATCATGATTTCCGGGACCATCACCGACGCCTCCGGCCGTACCCTGTCGGGGCAGACCACCGAAGCGTTCTGGAACTCGGTGGCGCACGCCAAGCCAATTTCCGTCGGCCTCAACTGTGCGCTCGGCGCCAGTGAGCTGCGGCCATACCTTGAAGAGCTGTCGAACAAGGCCAGCACCCACGTTTCCGCGCACCCGAACGCCGGCCTGCCGAACGAATTCGGCGAGTACGACGAACTGCCGTCGGAAACCGCCAAGGTCATCGAAGAATTCGCCCAGAGCGGCTTCCTCAATATCGTCGGCGGCTGCTGCGGCACCACACCGGGGCACATCGAAGCCATCGCCAAAGCCGTCGCCGGTTACGCGCCACGGCAGATTCCGGACATCCCCAAGGCGTGCCGCCTCTCGGGTCTGGAACCGTTCACCATCGATCGCAGTTCGTTGTTCGTCAACGTCGGCGAACGTACCAACATCACCGGTTCCGCCAAGTTCGCCCGTCTGATCCGTGAAGACAACTACACCGAAGCGCTGGAAGTCGCCCTGCAGCAGGTCGAGGCCGGCGCGCAGGTGATCGACATCAACATGGACGAAGGCATGCTCGATTCGAAGAAGGCCATGGTGACCTTCCTCAATCTGATCGCCGGTGAACCGGACATCTCGCGCGTACCGATCATGATCGACTCGTCGAAATGGGAAGTGATCGAAGCCGGGCTCAAGTGCATTCAGGGCAAGGGCATCGTCAACTCGATCAGCATGAAAGAAGGCGTCGAGCAGTTCATCCACCACGCCAAACTGTGCAAGCGCTACGGCGCGGCGGTGGTGGTAATGGCGTTCGACGAAGCCGGCCAGGCCGACACCGAAGCGCGCAAGAAAGAAATCTGCAAACGCTCCTACGACATTCTGGTCAACGAAGTCGGCTTCCCGCCGGAAGACATCATCTTCGACCCGAACATCTTCGCCGTCGCTACCGGTATCGAAGAACACAACAACTACGCTGTGGACTTCATCAACGCCTGCGCCTACATCCGCGACGAGCTGCCGTACGCGCTGACCTCGGGCGGCGTGTCCAACGTGTCGTTCTCGTTCCGTGGCAACAACCCGGTGCGTGAAGCAATTCACTCGGTGTTCCTGCTTTACGCAATCCGCGCCGGCCTGACCATGGGCATCGTCAACGCCGGTCAGCTGGAGATCTACGACCAGATCCCGCAAGAACTGCGCGACGCTGTTGAAGACGTGATCCTCAACCGCACTCCGGAAGGCACCGACGCCCTCCTCGCCATTGCTGACAAGTACAAGGGCGACGGCAGCGTCAAGGAAGCCGAGACCGAAGAGTGGCGCAGCTGGGAGGTCAACAAGCGTCTGGAGCACGCGCTGGTCAAAGGCATCACCACGCATATCGTTGAAGACACCGAAGAATCGCGCCAGTCGTTCGCGCGCCCGATCGAAGTGATCGAAGGCCCGCTGATGTCCGGCATGAACATCGTCGGCGACCTGTTCGGCGCCGGCAAAATGTTCCTCCCGCAAGTGGTGAAATCCGCCCGCGTGATGAAGCAGGCCGTGGCGCACTTGATCCCGTTCATCGAACTGGAAAAAGGCGACAAGCCGGAAGCCAAGGGCAAGATTCTGATGGCAACCGTGAAAGGCGACGTGCATGACATCGGCAAGAACATCGTTGGCGTGGTGCTCGGTTGCAACGGCTACGACATCGTCGACCTCGGCGTGATGGTGCCGGCCGAGAAGATCCTGCAGGTGGCCAAAGAGCAGAAGTGCGACATCATCGGCCTGTCCGGTCTTATCACACCGTCGCTGGATGAAATGGTTCACGTTGCTCGCGAGATGCAGCGTCAGGACTTCCACCTGCCGCTGATGATCGGTGGCGCGACCACCTCCAAAGCGCACACCGCGGTGAAGATCGAACCGAAGTACAGCAACGATGCCGTGGTGTACGTGACCGACGCTTCCCGCGCGGTGGGCGTGGCAACGCAGTTGCTGTCGAAAGAATTGAAGGCCGGTTTCGTCGAGAAGACGCGCCTGGAATACGTTGAAGTGCGTGAACGCACCGCCAACCGCAGCGCCCGCACCGAGCGCTTGAGCTACGCAGCGGCCATCGCCAAGAAACCCCAGTTCGACTGGGCAACTTATGAGCCGGTCAAACCGACGTTCACCGGCAGCAAGGTGCTGGACAACATCGATCTCAAGGTCTTGGCCGAGTACATCGACTGGACGCCGTTCTTTATCTCCTGGGATCTGGCCGGCAAGTTCCCGCGCATTCTCGAGGACGAAGTGGTCGGCGAAGCCGCCACCGCGCTGTACAAGGACGCGCAGGAAATGCTCGCCAAGCTGATCGACGAGAAGCTGATCAGCGCCCGTGCGGTGTTCGGCTTCTGGCCGGCCAATCAGGTGCATGACGATGACATCGAGCTGTACGGCGATGACGGCAAGCCATTGGCCAAACTGCATCACTTGCGCCAGCAGATCATCAAGACCGACGGCAAACCAAATTTCTCGCTGGCCGACTTCGTCGCACCGAAGGACAGCGAAGTGATCGACTACGTCGGGGGTTTCATCACCACCGCCGGCATCGGCGCCGAAGAAGTGGCCAAGGCTTATCAGGACGCGGGCGACGACTACAACTCGATCATGGTCAAAGCCCTCGCCGACCGTTTGGCCGAGGCTTGCGCCGAATGGCTGCACCAGCAGGTGCGTAAAGAGCACTGGGGCTATGCCAAGGACGAAATCCTCGACAACGACGCGCTGATCAAAGAGCAATACAGCGGCATCCGCCCTGCTCCGGGTTACCCGGCGTGCCCGGATCACACCGAGAAGGCAGCGTTGTTTGCCCTGCTCGATCCGGAAGCTGAAGAGATGCGCGCTGGTCGCAGCGGCGTGTTCCTCACCGAGCACTACGCGATGTTCCCGGCGGCAGCGGTCAGCGGCTGGTACTTCGCCCATCCGCAGGCGCAGTACTTTGCCGTGGGCAAGGTCGACAAGGATCAAGTCGCCAGCTACACCTCGCGCAAAGGCCAGGAGTTGAGCGTGACCGAGCGCTGGCTGGCGCCGAACCTCGGCTACGACAACTGATCCAGCTTCAGCGCATCACCCTGTGGGAGCGAGCCTGCTCGCGAATGCGGTCGACTATTCAGCATTGATGCTGACTGACACGACGCCTTCGCGAGCAGGCTCGCTCCCACAGTTCGTTTTGCAGTGTTCTTCGAAGGGTTGGCTATGCTTGTGTGACACACACGGCAGACGAGGGATTTATGGACGATCCAGTCGACAACAAACCGCCGACCTTCTGGCAGATGCTGCACAGCGTGATGGCGGCGGCGTTCGGGGTGCAGAGCGGCAAGAACCGGGCTAGGGACTTCACCCATGGCAAGCCCAGCCATTTCGTGATGCTGGGGATTGTGTTCACCGCCATCTTCGCGTTGACGCTGTTTGCCATCGTCAAACTGGTGCTGCACTTCGCCGGGGTCTGACGCGTTCAGCGCATCAGAGTCTGCAGGGTGAACGGGTAGCGATACGACGCCGGTTGCCCTTTGGCTGAGAGCTTGCGGAAATTCACGCCGTAGTTCGGCGACTTGCCCATGGCCAGCATTTGTCGGGCATGACGCTTGTCGATCAGTTGCAGCAACGGAATCTGCCGGTCACGGCCGCCGTAGCGATCCAGCTCGACGCCTTGCTCGACGTCATGCAACTCGACCAGCGCCCAGCCACCCAAGGTGAAATGTCCGCCGACCAGTGCGCTCAGGCGCCCGTCAACCAATGCCTGCAAGGCCGCCGGTGAAGTGTTGACCGCACTGAACAAGGCATCTTTGCCGGGGACTTTGCCGATGTCGGCGTAGGCGCGCATCGCACCGAAAGCCATTTCATCATTGGCCGACCACACCAGCGACACCTTCGGGTAACGGGCGAACAGCTGTTTGGCCTGCTCATAGGCGCGTTCTTGGGTCCAGCCGCTGTAAACCAGCTGTCGCAAGCGTGTCTGTGGATGTTCGGCCAGCGCCCGCTGCATGCCGCGCTCGCGTAATTGCGCCGAGGGCGTGACCTTCAGCCCGGAGAACGCCAACACTTCAATCGGCTCAGTGCCTGGCGTCGACGGATGCAGGCGGATCAGTTCCTTCATCATCAAGTAACCGCCCTCCTCGTCGTTCGGCACCAGGCTGCCAATGCGGTCGTCACGCTCGCCGACCATGGCCTGCTGGTCAGCCGTCAGTGCGGCGTTGACCATAAACAGCTTCACACCGCTGTTCTGCGCCAGACGCAGGATTTGCGGGGCGACGTATTGTTCGTTGACGAAAATCAGGTACTCGGGACGATTCGGCCCCTGTAATGCGAGGCGTGCCTGAGCGAGGGTCAGTTCGGGCTGGCGTTGGGAATAGAGGATCTGCAGGTCGATTCCCAGATCCTGAGCGGCCGCCTGCATGAATTGCGAATAGCTGACCCAGAACGCTTCTTGCGTCGAACCCGGATTCAAAAACAGCACAGACTCTGCCCGCGCGCCGGTCTGGAACAGCGCGCCGAACAACAGAAGACTGATATGGAAAAACTTGAACATGAAGCATCCGGGCCCAACGAAAAATGGCCGCGCATTATAGCCCTCGTTTCATCGGCTATTGATGCCTGACCCCGCTTTTTGTCCGACAATCTGTCGCAAGCGAGGCCCGGATCGGTCGTTTACTGATGGCTGACCCAGAATACCGCTGTTCCTACTACGAGAATGATCAGGAACAGGATGGCCCACGCATCGACACTGCTGTCGCTTTTTCTTGCCTTGGTCGGGTTGCTCATTGCATCGCCTCTTGTCGGTTTTATCGGTGATTGCAGAAAGACTCGACCACAGTTAAGACGATGATTGTCCGCACGACAAATGTGGATTACTTGACAGCCATTCTCGTTAGGCGATTTGGTTCTTTACATATACTCAAACATCACTTTTGCGCATAACTGCAAACGGGTATATTGCCCCGGCTCCGTTAGGGAGTGCGCGGCCGTGCGCGCAGAATTGCAGAGGCACAATCGGACTCCAGCAAGCGAAAACGCAGTGCTACTCCGAATGGCCCAAGCCTGAGAACAGGACTTATATGTACGTATACGACGAGTACGATCAGCGGATCATCGAGGACCGCGTCAAGCAGTTCCGTGATCAGACCCGACGCTATCTGGCAGGTGAGCTGAGCGAAGAAGAATTCCGCCCCCTGCGCCTGCAAAATGGCCTGTACATCCAGCGCTTTGCGCCGATGTTGCGTGTGGCGGTGCCTTACGGCCAGCTGACTTCGCGTCAGACGCGCATGATGGCCAAGATTGCCCGCGACTACGACAAGGGCTACGCCCACATCAGTACGCGGCAGAACGTGCAGTTCAACTGGCCGGCGGTGGAAGACATCCCGGACATTCTGGCTGAACTGGCCACCGTGCAGATGCACGCGATCCAGACCAGCGGCAACTGCCTGCGCAACGTCACTACCGACCAGTTCGCCGGCGTCGCTGCCGATGAAGTGATCGACCCGCGCCCATGGTGCGAAATCGTCCGTCAGTGGACTACATTCCACCCGGAATTCGCCTACCTTCCGCGTAAATTCAAGATTGCCGTCAACGGTTCGACCGCTGACCGTGCCGCCATTGAAGTCCATGACATCGGCCTTGAGCCGGTGCACAACGCCGCTGGCGAACTGGGTTTCCGTGTGCTGGTGGGTGGCGGCCTCGGCCGTACGCCAGTGGTTGGCGCGTTCATCAACGAATTCCTGCCGTGGCAGGATCTGTTGAGCTATCTCGACGCCATCCTGCGGGTGTACAACCGCTACGGCCGTCGCGACAACAAATACAAGGCGCGGATCAAGATCCTCGTCAAAGCCCTCACGCCGGAAGTGTTCGCGCAGAAAGTCGATGCGGAAATGGAACACCTGCGCGGTGGCCAGACCACATTGACCGACGCCGAACTGCAGCGTGTGGCCAAGCACTTCGTCGACCCGGACTACAAGGCGCTGGACAACCAGACTGCGCAACTGGCCGAGCTGGATAAAGAGCATCCGGGTTTCGCCCGCTGGCGTACCCGCAACACCCTGGCGCACAAGAAGCCGGGTTATGTCGCCGTGACCCTGTCGCTGAAACCGACCGGCGTTGCCCCGGGCGACATCACTGACAAGCAGCTCGACGCCGTCGCCGATCTGGCCGACCGCTACAGCTTCGGTCAACTGCGTACCTCGCACGAGCAGAACATCATTCTCGCCGACGTCGAGCAAAGCCAGTTGTTCACCCTGTGGGGCGAACTGCGTGAAGGCGGTTTCGCTACGCCGAACATCGGCTTGCTGACCGACATCATCTGCTGCCCTGGCGGTGATTTCTGCTCGCTGGCCAACGCCAAGTCGATCCCGATCGCCGAATCGATCCAGCGCCGCTTCGACGACCTCGATTACCTGTTCGACATCGGTGAGCTGGACCTGAACATCTCCGGTTGCATGAACGCCTGCGGTCACCACCACGTCGGCCACATCGGCATCCTCGGCGTCGACAAGAAAGGCGAAGAGTTCTATCAGGTCTCCCTCGGCGGCAGCGCCAGCCGGGATGCGAGCCTGGGCAAGATCCTCGGCCCGTCCTTCGCACAGGAAGCCATGCCTGACGTGATCTCGAAGCTGATCGACGTGTACGTTGAACAACGTACCGAAGACGAGCGCTTCATCGACACCTACCAGCGTATTGGCATCGACCTCTTCAAGGAACGCGTCTATGCAGCGAATCATTAAGAACAACGAGGTCGTCGACGAAACCTGGCACTTGCTGCCCAAGGATTTCAACATCGACGAGATCAGTAACTGCGACGATCTGATCGTGCCGCTGCAACTGTGGCGCGAACACAGCCGCATGCTCAAGGCTCGCGACGGCGGTCTGGGTGTCTGGCTGGACGCCGACGAAGAAGCCGAAGAAATCGGTGAAGACGTCGCCGAGTTTCAGGTGATTGCCCTGAACTTCCCGGCGTTCACTGACGGCCGCAACTACTCCAACGCCCGCCTGCTGCGCGACCGTTACGGTTTCAAAGGTGAATTGCGGGCGATTGGCGATGTGCTGCGCGATCAGCTGTTCTACATGCATCGCTGCGGTTTTGATGCCTTTGCCATTCGCGCGGACAAAGACCCGTACGAAGCGCTGGAAGGCCTCAAGGACTTCTCGGTGACCTATCAGGCTGCCACTGACGAACCACTGCCGCTGTTCCGTCGCCGCTAAGTCTTCAGGTTTAGCGCGGACAAAAAAACGCCGGTCATGTGACCGGCGTTTTTTTATGCCTGCTCGAGTTACCAGAAGCGCTGCTGGGTCAGGCGACTCCACCAGCTCAGCAGTACGCGGTCGACCGAGCCGCTGGCGGCCATGCCGATACGCTCCTGCAAGCTTTTGCGCTCGGCGTAGTGCAGGTGATAGACCTCGGCTTTTTTCGCCCGGTCTGCCAAATATTCATCACTGGTCTTGAGCTCATCGACCAGTTGCTTATCCAGCGCCGCGACGCCGAGCCAGACTTCACCGGTGGCCACATCATCGATAGCCAGTTGCGGGCGGTAGCGGGCGACGAAGTTCTTAAACAGTTGATGGGTGATGTCGAGGTCTTCCTGAAACTTCTCGCGGCCCTTCTCGGTGTTTTCGCCAAACACGGTCAGGGTGCGTTTGTACTCGCCGGCGGTGAGGACTTCAAAGTCGATATCATGCTTTTTCAGCAAGCGGTTGACGTTGGGCAGTTGAGCGACCACGCCGATCGAGCCGAGAATCGCGAACGGCGCGCTGATGATCTTCTCGCCGATACACGCCATCATGTAGCCGCCACTGGCCGCGACCTTGTCGATGCACACGGTCAATGGCACACCAGCCTCGCGGATACGCGCCAGTTGCGACGATGCCAGACCATAGCTGTGGACCATGCCGCCTCCGCTTTCCAGACGCAGGACCACTTCGTCTTTTGCCGTGGCCAAGGTCAGCAGCGCGGTGATTTCATGGCGCAGGCTCTCAGTGGCCGAGGCTTTGATGTCGCCGTCGAAATCGAGGACGAATACGCGGGACTTTGCTTCGGGTTGTTTCTTCTGCTTCTTCGCGCTTTTCTCGGACTTGGCTTCGCCTTTACGCAAGGCCTTTAACTGATCCTTGTCGAGCAAGGTCTGCTCCAGCCGCTCGCGCAGGCCTTTGTAGAAATCATTGAGTTTGCTGACCTGCAACTGACCGGCCGATTTGCGCCGGCCCTTGCTACGCAATGCAGCAAAACTGGCGAGCACTACCAGAATGGCTATCACCAACGTGACGGTCTTGGCCAGGAAGCTGGCGTATTCGGTGAAAAACTCCACAGAGACTCCTTAGAACAGTGCGTGGATGTGAAACACACGCGGGATGGCTCCAGCATACCCATGCGCCGGCTCATCGGCCAGCCGTGAAACCTCTGGCAACACCCCTGTAACGGGCATTTCAAACAAGCGTATGTTTTTTCATTGACAGCTAACCGTCATCCTCATAACCTCGCCACAACCTTCAACGTACCGGGATGACGCGGACGTGGGCAGCATCTACTTGATTCGACATGGCCAGGCCTCCTTTGGTGCAGACGACTATGACGTCCTGTCGCCGACCGGTGTGCGCCAGGCAGAAATCCTCGGTCAGCACCTCGCTGAACTGGGTATCAGCTTCGATCGCTGCCTCGCCGGTGACCTGCGTCGCCAGCAGCACACGGCCACCAGCGCGCTGGCGCAATTCACCGCCAAAGGGCTGCCAGTACCGACGCTGGAAACCGATTCCGCCTTCAACGAGTTCGATGCCGACGCGGTGATCCGCGCCCTGCTCCCGGACATGCTGGCAGACGAGCCGGAAGCTCTCGACATCCTGCGCAACGCCGCGCAGAACCGTGGTGAATTCCAACGCATTTTCGCCCTGATCATCGAGCGCTGGCTGGCCGGCACTTATGACACACCGGGGCTGGAAAGCTGGCTGGGTTTCGTCGAACGGGTTCAGGCCGGGCTGCAGCGCATACTCGATCTGGCCGATAAAAATCAGAAAATCGCCGTGTTCACCTCCGGCGGCACCATCACTGCCCTGCTCCACCTCATTACGCAAATGCCTGCGAAACAGGCCTTTGAATTGAACTGGCAAATCGTCAACACCTCGCTCAACCAGCTGAAGTTCCGCGGTCGCGAGGTGGCTTTGGCCTCCTTCAACAGTCATGTGCATCTGCAGTTGTTGAAGGCTCCGGAACTCATCACTTTCCGCTGAGTCCGGTTAGCTGTGAACCTTGCTGTAATCAACCAGCTCCTATTACCAAGAAAGGATCGAACCATGACCTCCGTAGCCGATGCCGTAAAAGAAATGCAAGCCAAGTTCAACCCAGCCGCTGCTGCCGGTCTGGATCTGGTCTTCGGTTTCAACATCACTGACGAAGACAAGCAGTACTCGCTGATCGTCAAAGACGGCACTTGCGACATCCAGGAAGGCGAAAACCCGGACGCCAACTGCACGCTGGTGCTGGACAGCGAAACCCTGAAAGGTATCGTCAGCGGTGAAACCGACGGCATGCAGGCTTTCATGGGCGGCAAGCTGCGCGTTGAAGGCGACATGATGCTGTCGATGAAACTGTCCGAGCTGTTCCCGTCGTAATAGCGACGTTCAGTGACACAAAAATCCCGCCTTCATGGCGGGATTTTTACATTCGAGCGCTGAGGATTACTGCTCGCACCCAAGACCTGTGGGAGCGAGCTTGCTCGCGAAGGCGTCAACTCAGTCGACATCACCGTTACCTGTCACATCGCATTCGCGAGCAGGCTCGCTCCCACATTTGATATGGGGTCGTCAGTGAACGAAGCGGCCAGCAACTCCCGGGTATACGAATGCTGCGCGGCATGAAACAGCGCATTCGTCTCGCCACGCTCCACCACTTCACCGTCCTTCATCACAATCAAGTCATGGGCCAACGCGCGCACCACCGCCAGATCGTGGCTGATGAACAGATAGGTCAAGCCGTGTTCCGCCTGCAAACGCCGCAGCAAAGCCACGATCTGCTTCTGCACCGTGCGATCCAGTGCCGACGTCGGTTCATCCAGCAGGATCAAGTCGGGCTTGAGCACCAGCGCCCGGGCAATGGCGATGCGTTGCCGCTGCCCGCCGGAAAACTCGTGGGGATAGCGATGGCGGGTGGCCGGATCGAGACCGACTTCACGCAGCACATCGATCACTGCGCTCTCGCGCTCGCTGGCGGTCAAATCGCTGTGCACCTGTAAACCTTCAGCGATGATCTGCTCCACACACAGGCGCGGACTGAGGCTGCCAAACGGATCCTGAAACACCACTTGCAGGCGTTTGCGCAGTGGCCGGAGTTGTTTGCCGCTCAAGTGCTCCAGCGCCTCGCCTTGAAAGCGAATACTGCCTTGAGCATCGAGCAAACGCAGAATCGCCTGGCCCAGCGTCGACTTGCCGGAACCGGATTCGCCGACAATCCCCAAGGTTTTGCCGCGCTGAAGATTCAAGTCAATGCCGTTGACCGCGTGCAAGTACGACTTCGCGCGCAGCCATCCGCCGCCCAAACGAAAGCGTACATTGAGATCACGCACCTCCAGCAAATCCTCGGCGGGCTCCCGGCTCAACGCTTCGCCACCCGGTTCAGCGTTGAGCAATTCGATGCTGTAAGGATGTTGCGGCGAACTGAACAACTGTTCACACGACGCCTGTTCGACGATCAGACCGCCGCGCATGACCGCCACCTGCTGAGCGATGTTTCGCACCAGATTCAGATCATGACTGATGATCAACAACGCCATGCCCAGCCGCTCCTGCAGTTCTTTGAGCAGCAACAAAATCTTGCGTTGCACGGTCACGTCCAGCGCCGTAGTCGGCTCGTCGGCGATCAGCAACTGCGGCTCGCAGGCCAGCGCCATGGCGATCATCACCCGTTGCCGTTGTCCGCCCGACAGTTGATGCGGATAGGCCTTGAGCCGTTCGCGCGGATGTTGAATACCGACCAATTCCAGCAGCTCCAAAATCCGTTGGCGCGCCGCCGCCCCGGCCAGCCCCTTGTGCAGCGCAAGGCTTTCGCCCAGTTGCCGCTCAATCGTGT
Organism: Pseudomonas tensinigenes; assembly: GCF_014268445.2. NCBI lineage: Bacteria > Pseudomonadati > Pseudomonadota > Gammaproteobacteria > Pseudomonadales > Pseudomonadaceae > Pseudomonas > Pseudomonas tensinigenes. The sequence continues at coordinate 3,098,587 of NZ_CP077089.1, read as the reverse complement.
GCAAAGGATTCAGTGAACTCATCGGCTCCTGAAAAATCATCGCGATGCGGTTGCCCCGCAATTGCCGCAAGTAGCGCTCATGCACGCCAAGCAGCTCTTCGCCAGCATAACGGATGCTGCCGTCGATCCGGCTGATGGCCGGGTCAAGCAATTGCAGAATGCTATGCGCCGTCACCGATTTACCGGAGCCGGATTCTCCAACCAGCGCCAGACATTCGCCGGGGCGGATATCAAGGTCGATGCCGTGCACCACGGCCTGGCCATTGAACGCGACGCGCAGGTCGCGTATTTCGATCAGATGTTCAGGCATCTCAAGTCCTCGGATCAAACGCATCGCGGCAGGCCTCGCCGATGAATACCAGCAATGAAAGGATCAGCGCCAAGGCAAAGAAAGCGGTCAAGCCCAGCCACGGCGCTTGCAGATTGCTCTTGCCCTGACCGATCAACTCGCCCAACGACGCGCTGCCGGCCGGCATGCCGAAACCGAGAAAATCCAGCCCGGACAAGGTTGCGATTGCCCCAGTGAGAATGAACGGCAGATAAGTCAGCGTTGCGCTCATGGCATTGGGCAGGATGTGCCGAACGATCACTTGCGCATCGCCGACACCCAGCGCCCGCGCTGCTTTCACATATTCCAGACCGCGACTGCGCAGGAACTCGGCCCGCACCACATCGACCAGGCTCAACCAGGAAAACAGCGCCATGATCCCCAGCAACCACCAGAAATTCGGCTCGACGAACCCGGACAGAATGATCAGCAGGTACAACACCGGCAGCCCCGACCAGACCTCCAGCAAGCGCTGACCGATCAAGTCGACCCAACCGCCGTAGTAACCCTGCAACGCGCCGGCAGCGATGCCAATCACTGCACTCGCCGCCGTCAGCGCCAAGGCAAACAGCAGCGATACACGTGTGCCGAAAATCACCCGCGCCAGCACATCGCGCGCCTGATCATCAGTGCCCAGCCAGTTCTCGCTACTGGGCGGACTCGGTGCCGGTTCCGTCAGGTCGTAATTGACCGTGTCGAACGCGAACGGAATCGGCGCAAACCACATCCGCCCGCCCTGCCCCTCTATTAATTGCCGCACCTGCGCGCTGCGATAGTCCGGTTGAAACGGCAACTCACCACCGAAATCCTGCTCGGTGTAGCGCTTGAACGCCGGGAAATACCAGTCGCCCTGATACGCCACCAGCAGCGGTTTGTCATTGGCCACCAGTTCCCCGCCAAGGCTCACGCCAAACAACAAGATAAACAGCCACAGCGACCACCAGCCGCGGCGATGCGCCTTGAAGCGCGCCCAGCGGCGCTGGCCGATTGGAGATAACGTCAGCATCAGGCAGCCCTCGCGGTGAAGTCGATGCGCGGGTCGACCAGCGTGTAGCAAAGGTCGCCGAGCAGTTTTATCAGCAGGCCGAACAAGGTGAAGATGAACAGCGAGCCGAACACCACCGGGTAATCGCGGGCGACCGCCGCTTCGTAGCTCAGGCGACCGAGACCATCGAGGGAAAAGATCACTTCGATCAGCAACGAGCCGCCGAAAAACACCGTCACCAATGCTTGCGGCAAACCGGCGACGACCAGCAGCATCGCATTGCGAAACACATGGCCGTACAACACCTGCCTTTGACTCAGTCCTTTGGCACGCGCGGTCACCACGTACAGCCGTGAGATCTCGTTGAGAAAACTGTTCTTGGTGAGGATCGTCAACGTGGCAAAACCGCCGATAACCAGGGCAATCACCGGCAGCACCAAGTGCCAGAAATAGTCAGCCACCTTGGCCCACGGCGACAGCTCGGCGAAGTTGTCCGAGACCAGCCCGCGCACCGGAAACCAGTCCAGCGCCGTGCCACCGGCAAACACCACGATCAGCAGCAGCGCAAAGAGAAATCCCGGCAGCGCATAACCGATGATGATCGCCACGCTGCTCCAGACATCGAACGCCGAGCCGTTGTGTACGGCTTTGCGAATGCCCAGCGGAATCGACACCAGATAGGTGATCAACGTCGCCCACAGACCCAGCGAAACGGTCACCGGCAGTTTCTGCCAGATCAATTCGGTGACGCTGGCACCGCGAAAGAAACTCTGACCGAAATCCAGTTGCGCATAGCTTTTGAGCATCAGCCACAAGCGCTCGCTGGCGGGTTTATCGAAGCCGTACTGACGCTCGATATCAGCCACCAGTTTCGGGTCCAGCCCACGGGTCGCGCGGGATTCGCCACCGATCGTTTCTACATGGCTGGAGCCCACTGCCGCGCCGACGCCAATTCCCTGCAAGCGTGCAATGGCCTGCTCGACCGGGCCACCGGGCGCGGCTTGCACGATGACAAAATTGACCAGCAGGATCGCCAGCAAGGTCGGCACGATCAGCAGCAGACGCCGCAGGCTATAACCCCACATGGCTGTACTCCTTGGGCATCTGAGTAGTGGTCAGTGCGGTCGGGCTGATTTCCCACCAAGTGTCGAGACCGGCGTCGTACAGCGGCGCAATCGCCGGCCGGCCGAAGCGGTTCCACCACACCGTGGAAATCCCCGGCGGGTAATAGTTGGGCACCCAGTAGTAGCCCCATTGCAACACTCGATCCAGTGCATGGGCGTGACGCAGCAGACTCTGGCGATTGTCGGCCTGCACCAACCCTTCGAGCAGTGCATCGACGGCCGGATCGCGCAGCACCATGTAATTGTTCGAGCCGGGATCAGCGGCACCGTCGGAGCCGAAGTAATTGAACATCTCGCGCCCCGGTGCCTGACTCACCGGGTAACCGGCGACGATCATGTCGTAGTCGCGATTGCGCACGCGGTTGGTGTATTGCGCGGTGTCGACCTGGCGAATATCGAAGCCGATGCCGATTTGCGCCAGGTTGCGTTTGAACGGCAATAACAGCCGTTCGAAACCTTTCTGACCGTTGAGAAACGTGAAGTGCAGCGGCTCACCATTGGCGTTCACCAACTGATCGCCCTGAGGTTTCCAGCCAGCGGCCTCCAGCAGTTTCAGCGCTTGTAGTTGTTCAGCGCGGATATTGCCACTGCCGTCGGTTTTCGGTGCTTCAAACACCGTGGTGAACACTTCATCGGGAATCTTTCCGCGCAACGGCTCAAGAATCTTCAGCTCTTCGGCATCCGGCAATGCAGTGGCCGCCAGTGCGCTGTGCGAGAAGAAGCTGCGCTGACGCAGGTACATGCTGCGCATCATTTGCCGGTTGCTCCATTCGAAATCCCAAAGCATGGCGATGGCCTGACGCACCCGGCGATCCTGAAACAGCGGTTTTTGCAGGTTGAACACAAAGCCCTGCGCGCCTTGCGCAGCACCGGGTGCGAGATGTTCACGAAGCAATTTGCCTTGCTCGAGTGCAGCGCCCGCGTAACCGATGGTGAAACTGGTGGCGGAGAACTCGCGGTTGTAATCGAAGCCGCCGGCCTTGAGCACCTGCCGCGACACGTCGGTGTCGGCGAAGAACTCCACGCTTAACTGATCGAAGTTGTACAGCCCACGGGTGATCGGCAGATCCTTGGCCCACCAGTCCTGCACCCGCTGGAATTTCACGCTGCGCCCGGCATCCACCGCGCTGATGCGATACGGGCCACTGCCCGGCGGAATTTCGAAACCGCCGCCCTCGGCGAAATCACGAGTCCGCCACCAATGTTCGGGCAGCACCGGCAGTGTCGCCAGGTCCAGCGGCAAGGTGCGGCTGTCGTTGTTCTTGAAGAGGAAGCGCACTTGTGTCGGCGACTCCACGACGACTTCAGCGACATCGCGAAACTGCTGGCGGTATTTGAGGCTGCCCTGGGTGATGAACAGGTTGAAGGTGTAGCGCACGTCTTCGGCAGTGATCGGCGTGCCGTCGTCGAAGCGTGCCTTCGGGTTCAGATAGAAGCGGATCCAGCGGCGATCCGGATCCAGCTCCATCTGCTGCGCCACCAGACCGTAGACGCTGTAGGGCTCGTCCTTGCTGCGATAGGCCAGTGGCGCGTAGAGCCAGCCATCGATATCGGCCACGCCGGTGCCTTTGTCGGTGTAAGGCATCAGGTGATCGAACGGGCCGCTTTCCAGCGAAGAACGGCGCAGGCTGCCGCCCTTCGGTGCGTCGGGATTGGCGTAGGCCAGGTGCTGGAAGTCGGGGGCGTATTTGGCGGGTTCGCCGTAGACCGTTAACGCCGGTTGCGGGGCGGCCCAACTGAACGGGGTTAATAGCGCACATGCGCTGAATAAAATGAGCCTGGAGAACATGGGCAGATCCTTTTACACGGTGCTGCTACTGGCCTCATCGCGAGCAGGCTCACTCCTACAAGGGTCTGCGGTGAACACAAATCCAATGTAGGAGTGAGCCTGCTCGCGATAACGCCGGGCCAGTCACCACACATCCTGCCTACCTGTGATGTGCAACAGGCCGGCGATTTTTATAGGGCGTGCTTTAGATCAATAGGTGACTAAAACCCGCCATCTCTGAGCATTTTCAAAACTTGTAACTGACCCGCGTGTACAGCGTCCGCCCAAACGGATCGCCATATTTCGGGTCGTAGCCGCTCTGGAACGTGTAGGTCTGGTTGCTGAACGGTGGCTCGCGGTCGAACAGGTTTTTCGCGCCAAGGGTCACGCTCAGGGTCTTGCGCCAGGTGTAAGTACCGGCCAGATCCCAGACGTTGTACGAGCCGACGTAATCGTGGGTGTCGCGATCGGAGTCGTGGTAACCGCTGGTGTAGCGGTTGGTGAGCGCGGCGCCGAACGGGCCGTAATTCCAGCTGCCGGTCAGGCTGTGGCGCCAGCGCGCCACGGCACCCGCCGAGGCAAAGTCACCGCCACGGAAATCGCCCAGCTTGTCGATATAGTCGCCCTTGAGTTGCTGCTGATAGTCATAACGGGTGACGTAAGTGCCTTGCAGGCCGATGCCGAAGTTTCCGTACGGCGTGCTCGGCAAACGGTAATCGAAGCTGACGTCGACGCCGTTGGTCTTGATCTTGCCGAGGTTGGCCAGGCCGGTGACGATGTGATCGATGGAGCCATCCGGCTTGCGCACCAGCCGATCCGGGTACAGCTCAGGATTCTCGAACACAGCCGATTCGGGGAACTCGGCAATCTGGTTGGCGATGTCGATCCACCAGAAATCCATCCCGGCGCTCAGGCGCTCAAACGGTTGATAGACAAACCCGAGGGTAACGTTGCGCGCGGTTTCCGGGCTGAGGTCGGTATTGCCGCCGCTGGTGCGATTGAACTGCTGCGCGCAATCACGGTTGGCGATGCCGCCATTGCTCGGATTGCCGCCAGCGCACAGACGTGGATCGTTGTAGTTGGCATTGGTGAAACTGGTAAAGGTCGGGTTGTACAGCTCATACAACGACGGTGCACGGAACCCTTCGCTGTAGGCACCACGTACCACCAGTTCCTTGAACGGCTGGAAGCGGAACGAGTACTTCGGATTGGTGGTGCTGCCGAAGTCGCTGTACTTGTCGTGGCGTACGGCGGCGGACAGTTCGAGGCTGTCGAGCACCGGCACGTTGACCTCGGCGTACTCGGCGGAAACGCTGCGATCTCCGGCAACGCTGCCGTTCGGATCGACACCGAGGCTTTGCACGTCGCCGGCAAATGCCGCGAAATCCTGGTGGAAGTCTTCCTTGCGGTACTCGCCGCCCAGCGCCAATGCCGAAGGGCCGGCCCCGAACCAGTCGCCGATTTCACGACTGATGCGCCCATCGATGGCCTTCACCCGCCCTACCGCCGTGGCGTAATCACCCTCCACCGCGTTGGCCGCCAACAGCGCGGAACCGGCAGCCGTCTGCGGGCCGAACGGGTTGATCACGCCGTTGGCAATACCGGCGCTGACGGCGCGGTCGTTGACGTAACCGTCCTGAATGCTGTTGACCACTTTGTTCTGGTTGTACGAGGCGCCGAGGTTGTAATCCCAGCCGACCAGCGTGCCGTCGAAACTCAGCAGCAAACGCTGACTGGTGTTGTCGTCTTCGTGTTGACGCGCGCCGACGGCAGTTTCGCGCCAGTTCACGTCGACCGGTTGCGTCGGGTCGAGGGCAAAACCGTTCGGCCCTGGGGTGATGCCGTTGCCCGGATAGAACGCCGTGCCGGGGTTGACCTGATTACCCATCAAAGTGCCGGGGCCGATTTGCGTGCGGTTTTCGTTTTGCGCCCAGAAGTATTCGAGGCTGACGTTGTGATCGTCCGACAGCTTGCCGGTGGCTTTGGCGAAGGCCGAGGTCTTCTCCGTTTCCGGCACCAGATCAAGGTAGTTCCACAGGCTCTGCCGGCAGATGCCGTTGCGCGCCAGCAAACCCGGTGCGTTGCAGCCAGAACCGGCCAAAGGGTTGGTGGCGTTACTGCCCTGGCTCCAGTTGGCCGGCGAAGCGGTGCCGGAGGTGTAATCGAGTCCACGGTTCGGCTGATAGTTGTAGGTGTAGCCGCGATCCTCAGCGGCCAGGCGTTGCTGCTTGTCGTAACTGACCACACCAAACACGTTGAAGCGATCATCCTGCAAATCACCGAAGCCCCAACTGCCGCTGAAGTTTCTACTTTCACCGCCCCCCGAATGGGTTGGCGTGTCGTAGTTGGTGCTGATCTGCCCTTCGGTGAGGCTGGTCTTGGTGATGAAGTTGATCACCCCGCCAATCGCATCGGTGCCGTACAGCGCCGAGGCGCCATCACGCAGCACTTCGACGCGGTCGATGGCAGCGAACGGAATGGTGTTGAGATCGACACCCGAGCCGTTGATCGCATTGGTGGCGTTGTTGCTCAGACGCCGACCGTTGAGCAGCACCAAGGTTTTATTGGCGCCGATGCCGCGCAGATCCGCATAAGACGCCCCGCCACTGCTTGAACCCACCGAACGCCCGGAGCCGACCGAAGACTGGTTGGCGGATATCCGGCTGACCAGTTCCTCGGTGGTGGACACGCCCTGCTCGCGTAACTCTTCGACGCGCAGGATGGTCACCGGCACTGCGGTTTCTGCATCGACCCGGCGGATTGCCGTCCCCGTGACTTCGACACGCTGCAGTTGAGTGGTCGGTTCGGTTGCCGTGCCGTCGGCGGCGATGGCCGGCAGCGTGTTGATTGCCAGCAGCAAGGCCAGGCTCAAAGGTGATTTGACGGGTGAAAACTGAATCATGAACAGCCATCCCTGCGTTTTGGTTTATGCAGGGATGTGCAATGACGAATAAGGATTTATAGAGGGCGGTTTAGACCGTTGGGTGATGAGGTTATGCACAAAATGCCGTGCGTCCGCATCAAGCCAATGTCACCTCCCTCAACAACCGGGTATCCAGGCCAAACCGCTCCTGGGAGACCATCTTGAACTGCCCCTCTGCGAGGTCGCAGCTCACCAGCAGATTCCACGAGTGGCGGGTTGCCGCCGAGGGAATCAGGACAAACGGATGCTCATCCAGTAAAGCGTCGGCAAACCGCTGTTGATTGGGCGACGGCCACGCGGGACTCAACCAGTAAGGATTCGGTACCTCTTCAGGCTGAACGACTTTGACCCGTGCATCTCGGATGACTTCAAAGCACGTCAGCACATAAGGCTCTCTGTCCAGTGCATCAAAACTGTTATTGGCCGCCACCTCCAGAATGGCCGAGGACGGGTCAACAGATGCATAGACGACTCGCCGGCCAGGCGCATTCCATCGACCGCCCTTCAGTTTTGAACCCATCCCGCTGTCCCATGTCTCTCCGTAGGCCTCCTGATCAAGGCGCCAGCCATACCAGTGCCCTTCCCAAGGCAAGGGATTCATGGGTAACCCCCGTACAGGAGCCGACACAAGTATTGCTCGACCATCTGGAAACCGAGCGGATGGTGGGTCAGTTCCAACGGCACGTAGCCGTTAAGGTAAGGGGTGGATTTCTGCATCCATACCTCCGCCTGTGGCAGCCCCCCGAACGCACGAGTGGCCATCTCCAGCACCAGCGCATATTGGTAGGCGACAACACTCTGCTGCGAGTCAAGCCGTATCGATTTGCCTTCCTTCAACAGCCGCTGCACGGTTCTGACAGACCGGCCGGTGATGCGTTTGACCATGTCTTCGCACAGGTACATTTCGGAAGTCGAAAGCATGTTGACGACGTCGCTCAGCTCAAAGCCCTCCTCGGTAAGGCGGACAATCAGCATGGCGTCGTCACCGAGGTCCTGGCCATGCACGAGCAAATCGACAGGCTTGCCCGCGACCTTCTTCAGCCCCGTCAGCCGGGGCACTTTTGCTGTGGGCATCGCGACATCCTCCATGGGGCATCTGGCGCGATCGTCGATCCAGAAGTTGCGCAGGGAATAAACAGAGGTTTCATGCTGAATGTGTGGTGTACGCATAATTGATCCTTGATCTGGGAGCCTGAGCGTTCAAGCCGCTCAGCGACTTCAATGTCAGGTCCGATGCTATAGATCGCGCTTCCGACGACCAACCTGAAAAAGTCGTCGGAAATATCCCCTGCTTACCGCAAAACCCGCCATTTTCCGTAGGACGTCAACGCGAGATTCCTGCCCTCAGCCGCCGAAGTGATAACTCACGTCCAACCACCATTGCCGCCCGTACGGGTCATAGTTGCCGGTCGGGTAATACGGCCACCCCGCTGAATCATCGTGTTTGACCTGATTGAGCACGTTGTTCACGGTCAGACCGACACTTGCCCGGTCATTGAGTTTGTAACGCGCACTGGCGTTGAACACCGTCCACGGCGACAGACGCCCGTCTCCCGCGCCATTGGTGACCGAGCCGTAGCGAATGCCCATCAGCGTCGCCGTGGCTTTCTGATAATCCCAGGTCAGGCTGGCGTTGACCTTGCTGCGCCAGTCGTAATTGGTGCGTGAAGTACGCCAGTCTTGCGTCGGCGCTTCCTCAGATTCCTTGTAGTAATGCGAAAGCACCAGGGTGTAACCCAGCGCCGAACTGAACGCGCCGTACTGCCCGGCGCCCCAGCGGATGTTGCTCTTGAAATCCAGACCACTGACCCGCTCGCTGGCGGCGTTGATCGCGTTGACTCGCACGCGGTTCAACTGGTTCGGATCGACTGCGGCATTGCCGGCGTTGCGATCGATGCGCGCCAGGGTCGACTGGCAATTGGCCGAATTGATGTCCTGCGTACCGTTGCGGCACTCGTTCTCTTGTTGCAACAAGCGGTTTTCATCTACGGTGGTCAGCAGATCGTCGATCTCGACACGCCAGAAATCCGTGGAGAAATCGAAGTTGCGCGACGGCGACCAGACAAAGCCGTAGGTCCACGATTTGCCGCGTTCAGACTCCAGATTCGCCGTACCGCTCTGGGTGTAATCGACCCGCCCACGATCACACGCGCCTTCCACACCCTGGCTGCAACCGTAGTAATCGATCTGCGCCGGGTAGTAGCCGTTGCTGTCGGACTGATAGATGTAGTTCAGGTCCGGCGCACGGAAACTGGTGCCGTAACTGCCGCGCAGCAACAGGCTGGTGACCGGGCGCCATTCCAGTCCCAGGTTGTAGGTTTTCTGCTGCTCGGTGCGGCCGCTGAATTTGTATTGGTCCCAGCGTCCGGCGGCAGTCGCCAACAACGTATCGGTGACCGGAATGCTGAACTCGCCACCCGCCGCATAGCGCTTGCGCGAACCACCGGAACTTTGTTGTGGGCTCACGCCGTAAAACGTGCCGTCGTTGAGGCCGTCATCCGGGTCGACGCGGTATTCCTGTTTGCCCGCTTCCAGTACTCCGGCGAAGCCCACCGGGCCGGCCGGCAAGTCGAACAGATCACCGTTGACCGAAGCGTTGTAACTGGTCGACACCGATTTGCTGCTCTGGGTGAGGTTGCCGCGAAACTGCTGCCACTCCTGCGGCGTCAGCGGCCGGTCGAGCCGTGAAGCATCCGGGGCGAACACCGGATAACCGCCGCTGACACCGAGTTGCGGGCCGAGGTAAAAGCCCTGAATCGAAGACAGTGGCGTGTAGCGCGTGGTCCTGACGCTGCGATATTCCGAGCGGTTGGCCGCCAGATCGTAACTCCAGCCAGTGTCGGCGATCTTGTCCGAGAGGCCGAGGGTGCCGGTCCACGAGGTGTCGCGCCACTTGCTGTTGTTGCTGGTGCGACCACCGATTTCCTCTTCACCGAAGCGTCGATACCAGCGCTCCAGATTGCCGCTGTTCTGATTGATGAAATCCGGCGAGGTGAAGGTCGGCCCGCGCGTGTTGTTCTGGATATGGTCGAGGCCGTACATCAAATCGGCGAAGACCTGACCGCTGTCGCTGAAATGCCAGGTGCCACGGGTGTAGCCGTCGTAGTTTTCCTTCTGGGTCTGCACGGTCCAGTAATCGTTGTACATCTGGTCGGTGCGGCAGCGCCCGCCGCTGTTGACCAGTTTATTGTCGAAGGTGCCCTGATAAGCACCGCAACCCGGTCCCAGATAACGACTGTTGCTCAGGTCGCGGCGGTAACCGACGTCCGCCAACGGGCCGTTTTGCATAAAGCCACGGTCATCGGCCCAGATCGGATCACGGTTGGTCAGCTCCAGACCGAACAAACCGTCAAAATCCCCCCAACTGCCGCCGCCGCTGATCTGCAAACGCTGGTTGTCACCGCCGCCGCGCTCACTGGTGCCGCCCTTGAGGTTGACGTCGACGCCGTTGATCTTGTCCTTGAGGATGATGTTGACCACCCCGGCGATCGCGTCCGAGCCGTAAATCGCCGAGGCGCCGCTGCTGAGAATTTCGATGCGTTCGATGACCGCCGACGGAATGTTCGCCAGGTTGGTGAAGTTGACCTTGCCGTCGTACGGCGTCGGGTAGTCGGCCACGCGACGGCCATTGATCAGCACCAGCGTATGGTTCGGGCCGAGGCCGCGCAGGTTGAGCGCGCTGGCCGCCGGTTGCCAGGTGTTGCCGTAATCTTCGCCTTGGGTCATGCCGGTGTTTTGCGTCTGCGTCGCAAGGGCGTCGTAGACGTTTTTGTAGCCGCGCGCTTCCATTTCCTCGTGGGTGATGACGTTGACCGGCGTGGCGCCATCGCTCTGCGCGCGGGCGATGCGCGAACCGGTCACGGTGACTTTTTCCATGCGGTAATCGGCGCTGGTGACCGGTGCCACGGCAGTGACTTTCGCCGGCGCATCGGCTGCGCGAACGGTCAGGCCCTGAGCGCTTTGCTCGACTTGCAGGTCGCTGCCGAGCAAGGCTTTTTCGACTGCCTGCCGGCCACCCAACGCGCCGCGCACCGCCGCGCTGCGCTTGCCCTGCACCAGTTCTTGGCTGAAGGAAATCGGCACACCGCTCTGCCGCGAGATGCCCAGCAGCACTTCATCGAGCGGTCCGCTGGCGATGTCGAAAGTGAACACCGCCGCTGCCGATTCCTGGGCCACCGCCGCCAATGGACTGACGCCCAGCGCCAAGGCAGCGGCGAGGGTCAATCGAGGTAATTGTTGTTTGATTGAGAACATCGAAGGGTTTCCCTGTTGGAGGCATCTGCAGGGAATGAGCAGCGGGCCGGCTCTTTTTATAGGGCGGCGATTAGGCCAAGAAGTTATGGGTTTATAACCGCGCGTCGATGCTGACCCAGTACGGGTTGTGCCAGGTGACGCGGATCGGCAGCGAGCGCTCCAGCAACTGCAACGTACGATCGCTGTCGTCGAGCGGATAGAGGCCGCTGAGGCGCAGGTCGGCGACTTCCGGGCTCAGATGCAAGATGCCGCGACGGTAGCGGCGCAGGCTGTCGATGACCTCGCGCAGAGGCCGGTCGCGCACTTCCAGTCGACCTTGCACCCAGGCACTTTCCTGGCCACTGCTGCGCTCCAGCGCCAGCAACCCTGCGCCGTTGAACAGCAGACTCTCGCCGGCCGCCACCACTTGCCGCGCGCCACCTGCGGTGACCACTTCGACCTGCGAATGGAGCATCACCAAACGCGTCGAATCCTCGCTGTACTGCACGAGAAATTTCGTCCCCAGCGCACGCATGCGCCCGTGCTCGGTCTCGACCACGAAGGGTCGCGCCGACTCTTTCGCCACATCGACCAACAACTCGCCGCTGCGCAAAGCGAGCAGGCGCTGTTGGCTATCGAACAAAGGCACCACACGACTGCGCGCGTTGAGGGTCAGCGCACTGCCGTCGGCCAAGGTGAAGTCACGTCGTTCACCGGTGCCGGTCGACAACTCCCCCGCCTCCGGCAGCCAGCCGTAGCGCCGTCCGAGTAATCCGGCTAACAGCGCAACACCGAGCACACTCAAACTGCCGCTGATAAAGCGTCGACGACTCGACGGCGCATTGAGACTGTGCAGCAGGCTATTGCGCGGCACGTTGCGCAAGCTCGGGCTGCGCAGCAAATTCAGGCCGCCGCCCATCTGTTCGATGACCTGCTGATGCCGTGGATCGGCAAGCCGCCAGGCCTCAAACGCTGCCCGCTCGGCCATGCCTGCCTCGCCCGATTGCAACAGCGCCAGCCATTGTGCCGCCTCGTCGATCACCGCGTCGTCCGGCCTCATGCCTGCATGGCCTGATAGCAACGCTTGAACGCCTCGACCATGTATTGCTGCACGCGACTGGTGGACACCCCGAGGCGTTCGCCGATCTCGCTGTAGGTCAAGCCGTCGAGTTGGTGGTAGAGAAACGCCGCTTTGGCCTTGGCCGACAACCCGTTGAGCAAACGATCGACCGCCAGCAGCGCTTCGATCACCAGCGCCCGTTCTTCCGGAGACGGATGCACCGGTTCGGGCGCCAGCGCCAGACTTTCCAGATAGGCGCGTTCAAGGTCCTGACGGCGCCAGCCTTCGTACACCAGTCGCCGGGCGATGGTGGTCAACAGTGCCCGTGGCTCGCGAATGGCCGTGGGGTCCGGCAATGCCAGCACCCGCAGAAAGGTTTCCGAAGCGATGTCCTGCGCACTGTGCGGGCAACCCAACGTGCGGCCAACGGCAGCGCACAGCCAGCGATAGTCCTTTTGGAACATCTGCCCAATGATCTGGTAATGCGGGTTGTACCCACCCATGCCTTGCTCCCTGAAACGGGTCCCACCCGCTGCGAAAAACCATCGTTCTGCCGGGATCGTCCGGCTCTGATCAGGCGCGACTGTGCAATAGCCTCGAAGACATTTGAAGTAATAAAAAATCAGCACAAGCAAACCATTGAGCATAAGGCACTTGGTCGCCGCAGAAACATTGGCTGACACAACGTTGACCTCGGTCACTGGCGCGTGGCCGGCCACTGATTAATCTCGCGGCTCCATCGAAAGCCAGGGACGGCTCACCGAGAGCCCACGGCGAACCCACTCAAGGAAGAGCAAGCATGCGACCACTCAACATCATTCTGCTGTCGTCAGCGTTTAACGGCCTGACCCAACGTGCCTGGCTGGAACTGCGCGAGGCCGGGCACTCGCCGAGCGTCGTGCTGTTTACCGATGAAAACGCTGTATGCGAACAGATCGAACACAGCGGCGCGGATCTGGTGATTTGCCCGTTCCTCAAGGACCGTGTGCCCGAGGCACTGTGGAGCAATGCACAGCGTCCGGTGGTGATCATTCATCCCGGCATCGTCGGCGATCGGGGCGCCAGTGCCCTCGACTGGGCGATTACCAACGAGCTGCCGAGTTGGGGCGTCACCGCGTTGCAAGCGGTCGAGGAAATGGACGCCGGGCCAGTGTGGGCCACTTGTGAATTCAACCTGCCGGCGGGCCTGCGCAAATCCGAGCTGTATAACGGCCGGGTCAGTGATGCGGCGATTCGCTGCATACGCGAAGTGGTGGAGAAATTCATCGAGGGCTTTGAACCGGTTGTCCTCGACTATGCCAATGCAAAAGTGCGCGGGCGTTTGCAGCCGAACATGAAACAGGTCGACCGCAGTTTCAGCTGGCACGACTGCGCGCGCTTCATCAAACGCTGCATCGATGCCGCCGATGGTCAGCCCGGCGTGCTGGCCAGCTTGGCCGGCGGTCAATATTACGTTTACGACGCACACCTCGATTCGCGCAGCGGCGTGCCCGGCGAAATTCTCGCGGTGCATGACGATGCCGTACTCGTCGCAGCCGGCGATCAAAGCCTGTGGATCGGTGCACTACGGCGCAAACCGCAACCCGGCGAAGAAACCTTCAAACAACCGGCGCGGCACCTGTTGGCCGAGCAATTGGCCGACGTGCCGGTGCTCGACTGGTCGATCGCTACACAGCCGTTCAGTGATGAAGGCTATCAACCGCTGCGGTATCGCGAATCCGGCATCGTCGGTGAGCTGACATTCGAGTTCTACAACGGCGCCATGAGCACCGAGCAATGCCAGCGCATGGTCGCTGCGCTGCGCTGGGCCAAATCCCGTGATACGCAGGTGTTGCTGATCAAGGGCGGGCGCGGCAGCTTTTCCAACGGCGTGCATTTGAACGTGATCCAGGCTGCGCAGGATCCCGGTGCTGAAGCCTGGGCGAATATTCAGGCGATCGATGATGTCTGCGCAGAACTGCTGACGGCCCGGCAACTGGTGGTCAGCGGCGTTACTGGCAACGCCGGCGCCGGTGGCGTGATGCTCGCACTGGCCGCCGATATTGTGTTTGCCCGCGCCGATGTCGTGCTCAATCCGCATTACAAGAGCATGGGTTTGTATGGCTCCGAATACTGGACTTACAGCCTGCCCCGCGCCGTCGGCCCGGCGATGGCCGAGCAACTGACTCAGGCGTGCCTGCCGGTGAGCGCGGTGCAGGCGTGGCAACTGGGCATGGTTCAGGAAATCGGCCCGCGTTGCCCGGATGAGTTTTCGTTATGGTTGTTGCAACGGGCCAACGGCGTGGTGAGCGATCCAGCCTATGCCGCGGTGCGTGAGCGCAAGGCGCGGGTTGATCAGGTATTGATCCAGCAGTGTCGCGAAACCGAGTTGCAGGAGATGCAGGAAGACATGCTCTACAACCGCAATCAGTTTGCCGAGAAGTGCCGAAATTTTGTCTACAAGCGCAAGGTGTGTGGCACGCCGGCGCGGTTGATCGAAGAGTGGGCGCGGGTGCGTTTGACCGAGTTGGCCAGTTGATTTTGGCGGTGACTGCTTTCCCCTCACCCTAGCCCTCTCCCAAGGGAGAGGGGACCGATTGGGGGATGCTGTAGAGGTTCGCCGACATGAACGATCTCTACTGAATCCATAATCGCCTCGATCTTTCAGGTCGATGTATGACGCAAGACACCTCGGTCAGTCCCCTCTCCCAAAGGAGAGGGAACCGAGCCGGGGATATTGGAGATCTACACCGATGTGAGATTCATGTTCTGAATCCATAATCGACCCGATCTTTCAGGTCGATGTATGACGCCAGACACCTCGGTCAGTCCCCTCTCCCTCGGGGAGAGGGTTAGGGTGAGGGGCTTTTGCCTTTACAATGCCCGACACCTCAAACACCGGCCCGCCCATGGACATCGATCTCGCTCGCACCTTCCTGGAAATCGTCCGCCACGGCAGCCTCGCCGCGGCCGCGCAGAAGCTGTTCGTCACGCAAACGGCGATCACCGCCCGGGTGCAAAAACTCGAAAGTCAGCTGGGCAGTACGCTGTTCGTGCGCAACCGCGCCGGGGCGAAACTGACGCCCAATGGCGAGGCCTTCGTGGTCTACGCCAATCAACTGGTGCAGACCTGGGAAGCCGCGCGCCGCGATCTGCCGCTGCCCGAGGGGTATCACAACGTGCTGCACATCGGCGGCGAAGTCAGCTTGTGCAACCCGTTGATGCTCAGTTGGGCGGCGGAGCTGCGCGAGAAAATTCCCGGGCATGCCCTGCGCATGGAAATCCGCGACGGCGAAAACCTGCTGCGCCAGCTCGAACTCGGCGTGCTCGACGCGGCGCTGGTCTATCAGCCGGAATACTGGCCGGGATTGCAGGTCGAGCAAGTGCTGGAAGAAAAACTGATTCTGGTGCGTGCGCCCGATCGTCCCGATCCCTACGTCTACATCGACTGGGGCCCGGACTTCCGCCGTCAGCATGACGCCGCCCTGCCGGAAAAAGCCAAAGCGGCGCTAAGCTTCAACCTCGGCCCACTGGCCCTGCAATACATTCTCGAACACGGCGGCAGCGGCTACTTCCGCACCCGCGTGGTACGCACCTATCTGGAAAGCGGCGCCCTGGAAGCAGTGACCAAGGCCCCAGAATTCGGCTATCCGACTTACCTGGTCTACTCACGCGACCGCGATTCGGCGACGCTGCAACAAGCCTTCCACCTGCTGCGCGAAGTGATCCGCACCGATGACGACTGGTCGCAACGCTGGAACCCGCTGAGTTGACTTTACTTATTTTGCCACTAATTGTGAGGTCCTCTGCGACTAAAAGCGGCATTAGCTTGAACCGTCCAAAAAATGAATATCGTTGATCACGTTTTCGGCGATCAGCTACTGTTTTCGGAGTTTTCCATGATGAAAGCTCTAGACTGAGCGATGGCAAAATAGTAGCGTCAAATAGCTACAGAGAGTCTGATCTCCGAGAAAATCCAGCTCCGTAGCAATCATAAAAACTGAAAAGCATACCAAAAGGACAAGGTCATGACAAAAACAGTAAGCTTTATAAATCTCAAAGGCGGCGTTGGAAAAACCACTACAACAGTAAATATTGCTGCAACACTTGCAACGGACGGCTACAAAGTTTTAGTAATTGACTTAGATCCACAAACCAACGCCACAGTTTCGCTTATAGATCAAGAAGAGTGGCAAGAGCGACATGACAGCGGACAAACTCTTTACCACATGTTCAACGACATGCTAAAAGGAGAAAGTCAATTCGATATAGACAAAGCAATCCTACAAGACGTGGCAGACATCGAAGGTCTAGACCTGCTGCCATCAAGTATACATCTGGTTGAGATTCAAGACGACATCCCTGACATGGACAACAAAGCATACGTTAGCCATGTAGACGTACTCGGAAACATCATCGAAAACATCAAAGTAGACTACGACTATATATTAATCGACTGCCCTCCAAACTTGGGAGCAATCACTTTAAACGGCATTAGCATAAGCGATTTTTATGTTGTTCCAACAGTCCCGGACATCCTATCCAAAATTGGCATTAGCTTAATTCTAAATAGAATCAATTCCTTCAAAAAAAGAAAGCACAGCTGCAAAATCGATTTGGCGGGCATAATCTTTACTAAAGTCGACTACAGAACGAATTTACATAAGTCCACTATGACTGAACTTCGGTCCGGCGATAATAGTGAAGTCGTTTTCGAAAATGATTTCCCTCAACGAATTTCTGTGGCTGAGGCTCCAGTTGACTCTAGGCCGTTCATAACTTCCGCTACCGCAAAAAGAAAATCGGACTTTCAAGATACGAAAAACATTATTACGAATCTCACTGACGAATTCGTTCGTCGGGTAGGAGTATAGTGCATGAAAAGCATCAACAAAAAAGATATCGAGATATTTGGAAAAGTCCTTTCAGAACTAGGAACGACTTTGGAGGAGAATCCAGAAATCCTTCTGAACCTCCTAAGACCGTACTACGAAAAGAACCAGAAAGAGCAAAAAGAAAAGGAAGTGGTTCGAGAGGAAATCCAGAACCTCAATATTTTTGAAGCATTCAAAGAAAAAAAGAAAAGCGAGATCGAGAAAGAATTGATTACAATGAACAAAGAAGAACTAAAATACATCATCAAAAAATACAGCATTGGAGCCACAAAACTTACATCCAATGAAAAACTTTCAGAGTTTATCGCAGACCACGTAACAAAAAGAACTAAGGACGTCTTCATCAATCAAGAATAAATGAAAAATGGCTGCGTACCCAAACCGCTCGCAGCCAGTTCAACAACATACAACCAGCGACAAAAAATACGAAAAAAATCAACTCAAAAGAAAGGCAGTTTTGCACCGGAGCATGGCGCATGTGACACCGAGGTCCGGCCTGCACAAACGGCCGGATCGGCTAATCTGCCGGGTATAACAACAATACCCGCAGGTGACGCAGTGAGGCAGACCACCGAGACATTCCGCAGCCGTTACCGCGCGGCCATTCATCCGCTGTACAACCCGTGGCTGCACGGCGCCTTCGTGCTGCTGTTCGGCGTGCTGGCCATAGGTGCGTTCTGGAGCAGCGTGCAGCAGGTCAGCCTGCTGGAATGGCTGACGCTGCCGTTGACCCTGCTGCTGTTCAATTTCGGCGTGTACATGGTCCATCGCCATCTCGGTCACCACAAAAAAACCTTCGCAAAAATGTTCTACGCCCGGCATGCCGGCGATCATCACAGTTTCTTCACCCCCGACCACATGACCTACGACAGTGCCCGCGACTGGCGGGTGATCCTGTTCCCTGCCTGGCTGATCGTGCTGCACACACTGCTGATTACCCTGCCGCTGTGGTGGCTGTTGGCACAGGTAAACGCCAACGTCGCCGGACTGTTCGGCGGCTGCATGGTGCTGGGTTATCTGACTTACGAGGTGTTTCATGCCTGCGAGCATTTGCCGGCAGACAATCCTCTGGCGCGCCTGCCATGGATCCGCCAGATGCGCCGCTTGCACGAGCTGCATCACCGCCGCGAGCGCATGCAGCAGAGCAATTTCAACATCGTCCTGCCGCTGATGGACTACCTGTTCGGCACCCTTTACTGGGAGCCGGAAACCGCCCCTTTGAGCTACGCGAGAATGCCCATGACCCGCATGCAGCACACCGTCGATATCGCTGGCGAACCCAATGCTGTGCTTGCCTACGCCGCCAGTGTCGGTCGCTGGCCGGAGTGGCACCCCTCGTCGCTGAAGATCGACGGCGCCCACGGCCCACTGCATGCCGGCTCGCGCTTTGAAGAGGACATTCACGCGGGTGGACGTGAAGGCCATTTAAGCTGGGAAGTCACTGAGTACTTGCCCGGCTGGCGCTGGTGCGCGCGGGCGCAAGGTGATCATGGATTATCGCTGCTGTTGACGTATGAATGTACCGCCGAGGGCAGCGGCACGCGGTTCGTGCGCACGCTGGATTATCGCTTCGACGGTTTGGCCATGCGCATCGCCAATCACCTGCTGCTCAAACGCCGCATCGAGCGCGAATCCGCCGCGTCGATGCTGGCGCTGCGCGACATGGCCGCGCAATACCTGGCCTCGGCGAGGGCCAGCGCGTGAAGCTACGACATCTGCTGTTGCTGCTGGTGCTCATCGTCATCGCGTTCTTATTGTTGATGCCCACCAAAGTCGAACCGGTGGCCTGGACACCGCCGCCAGCACCTTCGCTGACAGAAGGTATATATGCCGAGAACCAGAAACTCAAAGGCATAGCGCAGGTCGGGCCGAGCGACATCGAAGGGCCAGAAGCCTTGCTGCTGGAAAGTGACTTTTTGATCACCGGCCTGCACGACGGCCGACTGATCCGCACCAGCCTCGACGGCCAGCAACGCAAAGTACTCGCCGACACCGGTGGCCGTCCGCTGGGCTTGGCCCGACATCCGAACGGCTTGCTGGTGATCGCCGACGGGGTCAAGGGTTTGCTGTCCCTTGATGCGCAAGGTCAGCTGGTTCCTTTGACCACGGAGGCCAATGGACTGGCCTTCGGTTTTACTGATGACGTGGCCATCGACAAGTCAGGGCATTACGCCTATTTCAGCGATGCTTCCAGTCGCTGGGGTTATGGCCATGACGGCGAGGCGGTCATTGAGCACGGCGGCGATGGACGTCTGCTGCGCTATGACTTTCAGAGCGGCAAAACCAGTGTGCTGCTCGATAAGCTTGAGTTCGCCAACGGCGTCACCCTCGGCCCGGACGATGCCTATGTGCTGGTCAACGAAACCGGCGCCTATCGTATCAGCCGTTACTGGCTGACCGGGCCGAAAGCCGGTACTCATGACCTGTTTATCGACAACCTGCCGGGGCTGCCGGACAACCTCGCGTTCAATGGCAGTAACCGGTTCTGGGTGGCGTTGTATGCGCCGCGCAATGCTCTGCTTGATGGCACCGCCGGGCATCCGTTCGTGCGCAAGATGATCGTGCGGGCGCTGACGGTTTTGCCTAAACCGGAGGAGAAGCGCGGGTTTGTGCTGGGGCTGGATCTGGACGGCAAGGTGATTGCCAATTTGCAGGACGCGAGCAGTGGCAATTACTCGCCGATCACCACGGTGCGCGAGTATGGGTCGTGGTTGTATTTTGGCTCGTTGAAGGCGACGCATATGGCACGGATGCCGTTGGATGCGGCCCTTAAGTGAACCTGATCTTTTTGTGTTGCATGGACTGACGCCTTCGCGAGCAGGCTCGCTCCCACATTGGATTGTGTTGACCACAAATGCTGTGGTCAGCCGAGAACCTTGTGGGAGCGAGCCTGCTCGCGAAAGCGGTCTGTCAGTTACTCGATTTATCGAACTTGTCCGGATCTTCGTCTTCAGGCAGATCCTCATCCGGCTCTTCGGGATTGGCCGTGGTATGCGCCGGGCTATTGGGTTCGGGATGCGTGGGAACCGGGTCGAATGCGCCCTGCTCTTCACTGGGGAATTTGGGATCGTTCATAAGGCACCTCGCAATGAGTCGGATGGAAGACTCTGTACATTCGAGGTGCCGCTCGTGGCTGTCGTTCCCGTCAATCCGCAACCGCAGGTCGGCGGATCAGGACGGAGCCTGCAAATGGCTGACGATTTCGTCTTTGACCTTCAGGCGCTTCTCTTTGAGCTTTTTCAATGCGTCGTCGGTGGGAGCATCTGAGGTGGCCGTTTCGGCTTTGACCACATCGGCATCGGCTTGGGAATACTTGTTGATCAGTGAATCCAATCGTGGATCCTGGATGCGTTTTTGCTGGATCTCTTCCTTCGTGCAACTCAAGTCCTGAAACAGGTCATGGGGAACCGGCATGGAACACCTCCGTCAGTTGATCGGCTGGCCAACGCGACCGATTGCGCTGGCCAGTTATCAGAATGGCCTCGGTTGCACGGTTCTGTCGACCACCTGTCAGACCAGCGGTGCCCGTTCGTCGCCCTGTCGCAAATGCGATCAAACCTTTGTTCCCCGCATTGCCTCCATTGCTTAACACCAACAAAAACTGCGTGGAGATACACCAATGGACGGATTCAACCTGCGTCATCTGGTTTTGGCTGTCGCTTTGAGCAGCGGTATGGGCAGCGCCTTCGCTGCGACTGACAATGATTTTGTCGATAACGCCGCGGCCGGTGGCATTGCCGAAATCGAAACCAGTCGTCTGGCCCTGGAAAAAAGTCAATCGGCTGACATCAAGGCCTTCGCCAATATGATGATCACCGACCATGGCAAGGCCAACGATGAGCTGGCGACCATTGCCAAAGCTAACGACATCGAAGTTCCGGACACCACGACGTTGGTCAAACAGGCCAAGGAAAAAATCCTCGAAGTGCGTGATGAATCTTTCGACGCGGCGTACGCCAACAATCAGGTGAAGGCGCACGAAGAGACTATTGAGCTGTTCAAGAAGCAAGCCAATACCGTGACCGATGACAAGGTCAAAGGCGCGACTGAACTGAAAGCGTTTGCGCAGAAAATGCTGCCGGGGCTGGAAAAACATCTCGCGGCTGCCAAAGAGCTGCAGGCCAAACATCCGAGCAAGTAAAAAGCCTTACCCTCACCCCAGCCCTCCCGAAACGTCGGACCGCCCGGAGGGAGAGGGCGCCGACCGAGGTGGATGTTCGAGTTACATCGACCTGAAAGTCTTGCTTCGAACTCAGGTTCTGAATAGCCCCCGATCGGCTCCCCTTCCCTTTGAGCAAGCGAGAGGGATTCGGGCGGGTTGAATGTTCGAGTTACGCCGACCTGAAAGTCTTGGGTTGAACGCAGGATTTGAACATCCCCCAATCGGCTCCCTTTCCCCCTCGCCCCCCTGGGGGAGAGGGCTGGGGTGAGGGGGATCGATCTCAGCAACACCACAAATCCAAAGCAAAAAAAGGCCGCATCCATAAGATGCGGCCTTGTCATCTCCACCGAACATCAACCGCCATCCGTATCAATATCGGCATCCGTCTCCTCCCCCGGTTTCGCCCGATCCGGCTGCGGTTCGAAGCCCGGACTGAATTCATTGTCGTTGTCCGTGTGCTTGTTCTTTTGATCCACCACCGGATCCGCACTCTGCGCCTGACCGTCATCGCCCTGTTGCTGCGTCGGCACCGCTTGCCCCGGCACCTGCGGGTCAATCGCCGGGTCGTTGCGGTTGATCGGCTCGGCGGAGGGTTTCTGCTGATTTTGCGATTGCTCGTTCATGACCACCTCGTTCGTCAAAACCAGCCCGGCGCAAACCCGCCGGGCCTTGAAGATTCGAAGCCTGCCCCACGCCAACGTTCAAAACTTCGCCGCGCCCGGCCACGCCGACTAGAGTTACCGGGACGTTCCTTGCGCCAGATCAAAAATATACGTGCAAGAACGAACAACTATTTCGAACGGCAAATGTCGATCACTTCGCGGCGATCATTTTCACGATCGCCCCCCAATTCGCGACGGAGCAACAGGCACATGGCAGCACTGCAGAACAGCACACTCGATGCGATGAAAAACAAACAAGCACAACTGCTGGGCGAATGGATCAACGGCCTGCAAGCCAGCGGTGCCACCCGCAACCTGAAAGACCACGATCTGCAGCAACAGACCACAGAATTCCTGCAACTGGTGGTCAGTGGCATCGAGAACGACAACGGCACCAACATTGCCGCACCGGGCTGGGAAGCCACCCGCCAGTTCCTCGAGAAGCTCTCCCACAGCCGCGCCTTGCTCGGCCAGGATTCGCAGCAGACCGCCAGTTTCATCTTCGCCCTCAAAGGCCCGTTGTTTAACCTGCTGCAGAGCCATTACAAAGACCAGCCGGCGCTGCTCGCCGAACAACTCTGGGAAGTCTCCGAGCTGCTTGATGCATTCGGCATGCACACCATCCGCACCTTCCAGAAATCCCGCGAAGCGGTGATCAAGCGTCAACAGGAAGAACTGCTGGAGCTGTCGACCCCGGTGGTCAAGCTGTGGGACGGCGTGCTGGCGCTGCCAATGATCGGCACCCTCGACTCGCAGCGCACGCAAGTGGTGATGGAATCGCTGCTGCAACGCATCGTCGACACCGGTTCGGAAATCGCCATCATCGACATCACCGGCGTGCCGACAGTCGACACCCTAGTCGCGCAACACCTGCTGAAAACCGTGACCGCAATCCGCCTGATGGGCGCCGACTGCATCATCAGCGGCGTGCGTCCGCAAATCGCGCAAACCATCGTCCACCTCGGCCTCGACCTGCAAGGCGTGGTGACCAAAGCCAATCTGGCCGATGCGTTGAAACTGGCCCTGACCCGTCTGGGTGTCAGCCTCGTCAAGACGGTATAAGCATGGAACGTATTCCGATTCTCCAGATGGGCAAGTTCCTGCTGGTGACCATTCAGGTCGACATGCATGACCAACTCGCCCTCACCTTGCAGGACGACTTGTCCGAGCGCATCAGCAAGACCTCGGCGCGTGGCGTGTTGATCGACATCTCGGCGCTGGACATGGTCGATTCGTTCATTGGCCGGATGATCAGCACGATCTCCGGCCTGTCGAAAATCATGGACGCCGAAACCATGCTGGTCGGCATGCAACCAGCGGTGGCGATCACACTCGTCGAACTCGGCCTGACCCTGCCCGGCGTCAGCACGGCATTGAACGTCGAGCGCGGGATGAAGCTGCTGCAGGAACGAGTAGACCGGCAATGACCGTACGCAGCAGCGGTACTCAACCCATCAACATCGAGCAGGATGTCGTGCTCGCGCGCCAGACCGCACGCAAGCTGGCCACCGAATGCGGGATGCGCCTGATCGACCTGACCAAAATGGTCACGGCGGTCAGCGAACTGGCGCGTAACACCATGGTTTACGGTGGCGGCGGCGACATGGACTGGCAGATCCTCGATGAGGATCACAAGGTCGGTCTGCGCCTGACCTTTCGCGACGAAGGCCCGGGCATTCCCGACCTGAAACTGGCGATGACCGACGGCTGGACCTCCGGCAGCGGCATGGGCCTGGGCCTGACCGGGGCAAAACGTCTGGTCGAAGAGTTCGAACTGGACACCGAGCCCGGCAAGGGCACCCGAATAACGATTACCCGATGGACATGAATATCAGCGGGTCGATGACCCAGGTTTTACTGATCGAAGACAGCAGCCAGATCGGCCACGCCCGCCGCACCGCGCAACAACTGGCCGAACAACATGGCTTTGACGAGCGCGATGCCGGACGCGTGGCACTGGTGGCTACGGAGTTGGCGAGTAACGTGCTCAAGCACGCGAGCCACGGTGAAATGCACCTGCGGGTGTTGCCGCGCGCCAATGGTTTTGGCATTGAACTGCTCGCCATCGACCGTGCTCAGGGGTTTGATCTGCAGGCCTGCATGGCCGACGGGTTTTCTACCGGCGGCACCCAAGGCATCGGCCTCGGCTCGATATCGCGTCAGACCGAAGTGTTTGATGTGTACGCCGATGCCCGTGGCGCGGTGTTATTGGCGCGATTTTATCCGCGCACGGATCGCGAGCCTGACATGCGCTTTGGGATAAGCCAGCACTCACTGCACAACGATCCGGCCTGCGGCGATGTCTGGCACCTGGCGTATGACAACGGCAGCGTCAGCGCGCTGATCATCGACGGCCTCGGTCATGGTGAAGAAGCCGAACGCGCCGGCCGCGCCGGAGCACAAACTTTCGCCCTGATGCCTTTCGCCGAGCCGGTGATGCTGATGGAGGACATGCACCGCGACATGATCGGCACTCGCGGTGGCGCTGTTGCGTTTGCCCGGTTCGATGCGCGGCGCGACAGCCTGACCTTTGCCGGCGTCGGCAACATCGGCGCCAGCCTGATCAACGCCGACAAGTCCCGAGGACTGGCCTCGCACCCAGGCATTGTCGGCGTGCAGTATCGGAAAGCCAGACCCTTTGACTATGCTCACGTGAACGGACATCTATTGATCATGTACAGCGACGGCTTGCAGTCCCGTTGGAATCTTCAAGACTACCCCGGTCTGGTGCACCGCCATCCCGCCGTGATAGCCAGCGTCCTGCACCGCGATTTCTGTCGCGGGCGCGACGATGTAACGGTGCTGGTCGTTGCCCTGGAGGCCGCCCATGGCTGAGTCGCCCATTCTGAGCAGTGCCGAACAGGCCGCACTGATTGCGCAGTTGCAGAGCGAGACTGCAGCCCTGCGCGAAGAACTCGATGAAACCAACCAAGGCGTGCTGGCCCTGTACGCCGAACTCGACATACAGGCTGAGGAATTGCGCCAGGCCTCGGACTTGAAAAGCCGTTTCCTGTCGTACATGAGCCATGAGTTCCGCACGCCGCTGGGTTCGATCCTGAGCATCAACAGCCTGCTCGCCGATGAACTCGACGGCCCGCTCAGCCCTGAACAACACAAGCAGGTGGCGTTCGTCAGCACCGCCGCACGCGAACTCAGCGACATGGTCGATGACCTGCTCGATCTGGCGAAGATCGAGGCCGGACGCATCAGCATTTCCCCGGCGTGGTTCGACATGTTCGACCTGTTCTCCGCCCTGCGCGGGATGTTCCGGCCGATTGTCGATGCCTCCGCCGTCGATCTGATTTTCGAAGAGCCTGTCGGTTTGCCGCGCCTGTACACCGACGACAAGAAACTCGCGCAGATCCTGCGCAACTTCATTTCCAACTCGCTGAAATTCACCACCCGTGGCGAAGTGCGGGTGTCCGCGCGGCTCGAAGGTGCAGACAAGGTGCGATTTGCCGTCAGTGACACCGGAATCGGTATCGCTGCCGAGCTGCATGGCGCATTGTTCGAGGACTTTTCCCAGGTCGACTCGCCGTTGCAGAAACGTCTGCGCGGCACCGGGCTGGGCCTGTCGCTGTGTAAACGCTTCGCCGCCCTGCTCGGCGGTGAAGTCGGGATGGACAGTGCGCCGGGGGTCGGCTCGACCTTTTTCGTGATCATCCCGTTGGCGATCGCTCTGGAGAACGTCGATGAAACGTGACATCCGCCTATTGATCGTCGATGACAACGTCGCCACCCGCTACGCCCTGCGTCGACGGCTGGAGCGCCACGGTTACGAAGTCCTTGAGGCCGGGACCGGCGGCGACGGGCTCGCGCTGATCGACAGCGAAGCACTCGATGCGTTGATTCTCGACGTCAATCTGCCGGACAT
This sequence comes from Pseudomonas tensinigenes, assembly GCF_014268445.2. Taxonomy (NCBI): domain Bacteria; kingdom Pseudomonadati; phylum Pseudomonadota; class Gammaproteobacteria; order Pseudomonadales; family Pseudomonadaceae; genus Pseudomonas; species Pseudomonas tensinigenes. The sequence continues at coordinate 3,072,594 of NZ_CP077089.1, read as the reverse complement.
GAGTGGCTTCGATATCGTGCGCATTCTGCGCGCTGATGCGCGCACCGCGCTGCTGCCGGTGATCCATGTGTCCGCGGCGTCGATCCAGACCGGCGACATCATCACCGGCCTCGACGCCGGTGCCGATGCCTACCTGATTCACCCGGTTGACCCGGATGTACTGCTGGCGACCCTGCGCACGCTATTGCGGGTGCGCGATACGGAAAATGCCCTGCGCGAAAGTGAAGCGCGGTTCCGCGAAATTTTCGCCAATGTGTCCGCGCCGATCGCGGTGCTTGATGCCAGCCTTAAGGTACATGAATGCAACCATGCCTTCGCGCAACTGATTCTCGACAATCGGGATCCGCAAGCCCTGCGTGAATGCTTCGCCGAGGACCAGAGCGCGATCCTCAATGAACTGCGCCTGCGCCTGGTCGATGGCGAGCGCTGGAAAGGCACGCTGAACATGCGTGTGCAGGGCGAGATTCGCGAGACCGAGTGGCAGATTTCCCCGTACCGCACGCCCGAACTGAGCCTGGTCTTCGTCGAAGACGTTACCGAGCACCGCCACCGCGAGCGCTCGCATCTGGCGCGTCTGGATGACACCACCACGCAACTGGCCAAGGAAGTCGCCGAGCGCGTGCGCGCCGAAGCGCAGTTGCTGCAAGTGCAGAAGATGGACGCACTGGGCAAGCTCACTGGCGGTATCGCCCACGACTTCAACAACCTGCTGACCGGCATCATCACCAGCCTCGAGCTGATCCAGAAACGCGTGGTCGATGGGCGTCTGGACAAGGTGCAGTTTTATTCCGAAGCGGCGCTGAATTCAGCGATGAGTGCCGCGTCCCTCACCCACCGCTTGCTGGCCTTTGCCCGTCAGCAACCGCTGGATACACGGCCGGTGGACATCAACGAGCAAGTCCGTTCGCTGGAAGAATTGCTGGTGCGCACCATCGGCGAACGGATCAACCTCAAGCTTGAACTGACCAACAAACCGGCCATCGCCCTGGTCGATCCGGTGCAGCTGGAAAGTGCGGTATTGAACCTGGTGATCAACGCCCGGGATGCCCTGCCGGCGGGCGGCAATATCTGGGTCAACACCTACGCCGCGTACTCACACGGCGATCCGAATCTGGCCGATGGCGCCTACGTGGCGCTGTCGGTGCGCGACGACGGTACGGGCATCGAGCACAACGTCATCGACAAGGTCTTCGATCCGTTTTTCACCACCAAACCGTTGGGCCAGGGCACCGGGCTGGGGTTGTCGACGATCTATGGTTTTGCCCGTCAGTCGGGCGGTGATGCGCACATCCGCAGCGTCGCGCGGCGCGGCACCGAAGTGACCATCATGTTGCCGGCCACCACCGATCCGACAGGCACCGACATCCCCGCGCCAGTGGTTGATCCGCAAGGTGGCGGCGAGCATGTACTGATTGTCGAGGACATGCCATCGGTGCGCATGTTTGTCACTGAAGTGCTGGAGGACGCCGGTTATCGCTGCACCCAGGCGGCGGATATCGAAACGGCGCTGGAGCGATTGCAGAATGATCCGTCGATCAACCTGCTGCTGACCGACGTTGGCCTGCCGCGCATGAGCGGCCGGGAATTGGCGGATGTGGCGCGGGATTGGCGAGACGGATTGCCGATTCTGTTCATGACCGGGTATGCGGAGACGGCGATCAATCGCCAGGTGTTTCTGGGCAGCGGCATGGACATGCTGGTCAAGCCGTTTCAGATCAGTGAACTGCTCGACAAAGTCCGCCGCACGCTCGATGGCGCCTGAGCCAATGCCTTCGCGAGCAGGCTCCCACAGATACTTCTGTAGATTACAGATCCAATGTGGGAGCGAGCCTGCTCGCGAAGGCGTCAGATCAGTGACTTCATCTGTGACTGACACTCCGCTTTCGCGAGCAGGCTCGCTCCCACAGGGGGCTTGTGGTGTACCCATATTCCGGGCTCACCGCAAAAACCTGTGGGAGCCAGCCTGCTGGCGAAGAGGCCAGTAACAGCAACGCAATTACCGCCTCAACGCCCGGGCCAGAAACGGCGCCGTCCGGCTCTTCTTGCTCGCCGCAACCTTCTGCGGTGTACCCGCCACGACAATCCTGCCGCCCTGATCCCCCGCCCCCGGCCCGATGTCGATCACCCAGTCACTCTGCGCGACCACGCGCATTTCGTGCTCGACCACAATCACCGTATGCCCCGCCGTCACCAGCGCATCCAACTGCTCCAGCAACCGATCGACATCACGCGGATGCAGCCCGGTGGTCGGCTCATCGAGCACGTACAAGGTCGCGCCGCGCTGGTTGCGCTGCAACTCGGTAGCCAGTTTGATCCGTTGCGCTTCGCCACCGGACAGTTCCGTGGCCGGTTGCCCAAGGCGCAGATAACCCAAACCAATATCGCGCAACACTTCCAGTGAACGGCGAATCCCCGCTTGCCCGGCAAACACCGTCACCGCTTCATCGACGGTCAGTTGCAGAACTTGGGCAATGCTCAAGCCCTCCCACAGAATCGCCAGGGTCTGCGGGTTGTAGCGTGCGCCATGGCAGGTCGGGCACGGCGCATAAACACTGGGCATGAACAACAATTCAACACTGACAAAGCCTTCACCTTCACAGGTGGCGCAACGGCCCTTGGCGACATTGAAGGAAAACTGCCCGGCGTCATAACCTGCGGCCCGAGCAGCGTCAGTCGCGGCGTAGAGCTTACGGACGTTATCGAACAACCCGGTGTAGGTCGCCAGATTGGAGCGTGGCGTGCGGCCGATGGGTTTCTGGTCGACCTGCACCAGGCGTTTGATCGACTCCAGCCCGGACGTGACCTGGCCGCTGCTGACCTGCGGGGCGTCGTCTTCGAGGCTGAGTTCTTCCGGTTCGCTTTCCAGCGTCGGACGCCCTAACTGCGCGCCAACCAGTTCCAGCAAGGCCTGACTGACCAGACTCGACTTGCCGGAACCGGACACGCCGGTCACTGACGTGAAGCAGCCCAGCGGGAATTCGGCACTGAGATTATTCAGGTTATTGCGAGTGATCCCGTCGAGTTTCAGCCACGCCGTCGGCTTGCGCGCAACGCGCGTCTGGCGCTGCGACTCGGCAAACAGATAAGCCCGCGTCTGCGACGCTTCGATCACGGCCAGACCTGCCGGCGGGCCGCTGTACAGCACCTGCCCACCCTGCTCGCCGGCTGCCGGGCCGACATCGATCAGCCAGTCAGCGCGTCGCATGGTTTCCAGGTCATGCTCGACCACAAACAACGTGTTGCCATCAGCCTTCAAGCGTTGCAAGGCCTCGAACAACGCCTCGCCGTCGGCGGGATGCAAACCGGCGGAAGGTTCGTCGAGCACGTAAATCACCCCGAACAATTGCGAACCCAGTTGCGTCGCCAGGCGCAAACGCTGCAGCTCACCGGACGACAACGTTGGCGTGCTGCGCTCCAGCGCCAGATAACCGAGGCCCAGATCGGTCAGGGTGCTGACGCGCTCCAGTAGATCCTCGGCAATGCGCTGCGCCGCCAGACGTTTTTCCAGCGACAGGTTTGGTGTGTGACGCACGTCCGGCGCGGAGCCGTGGCCGCTGGCACCATGGGCCACGCGCTGCTGGCGGGCCTCGCGGGTTTGCGCGTGGCTCAAGGTCTCGCCGGTTTCTTCAGCCTGCTGCAGATAACTGGCCGCCGCCACCGGCCGCAATACTTCGGCCACTTGCAACAATGGCATCTGCGACAGCTCACCGATGTCATACCCGGCGAACGTCACCGATAACGCTTCACGCTTGAGGCGCTTGCCGTCACACAACGGGCAAGGACTGCCGAGCATGAACTGCGAGACGCGTTTCTTCATCAGCGCACTTTGCGAATGGGTAAACGTGTGCAGGATGTAGCGGCGGGCTCCGGTGAACGTGCCCTGATAACTCGGTTCCATTTTGCGTTTGAGGGCGACGCGGGTTTCTTTCGGGGTCAGCCCGGCATACACCGGCACGGTCGGGGTTTCTTCGGTGAAGAGAATCCAGTCGCGCTGCTTTTTCGGCAGTTTTTTCCACGGGATGTCGACGTCGATGCCCATGGTTACGAGAATGTCGCGCAGGTTCTGCCCCTGCCACGCCAGCGGCCAGGACGCCACCGCACGTTGGCGGATGGTCAGGTTCGGATCGGGCACCATCAGCGCCTCGGTGACTTCGTAGACGCGACCGAGGCCATGGCACTCCGGGCAGGCACCCTGTGGCGTGTTCGGCGAAAAGTCCTCGGCATACAACATCGGCTGCCCCGGCGGATAACTCCCGGCGCGCGAATACAGCATGCGGATCAGGCTCGACAACGTCGTCACGCTGCCCACCGACGAACGTGTACTCGGCGTGCCACGCTGCTGTTGCAGGGCCACGGCTGGTGGCAGGCCTTCGATGGAGTCGACATCCGGCACGCCAACCTGATCGATCAGCCGTCGCGCATACGGTGCCACCGATTCGAAGTAGCGGCGCTGGGCTTCGGCATACAAGGTCGAGAAGGCCAACGAGGATTTGCCCGAACCTGACACCCCGGTGAACACCACCAGCGCATCGCGAGGAATGTCGATATCAACGTTCTTAAGGTTGTGTTCACGGGCGCCGCGCACTCGGACCATGCCGGCGGGTGCTTTGGAGGTGCGTTTGGAAGTCATCGACCTGCCTTGATAAAGGAATGTTCAGCACTCAGTTGCCGAGAACCACCCGAATCATCTGCAACAAGGCTTCGGGGCTGTACGGTTTGCCGAGCAAATGGGTGTCAGGGCTTAACTGGTGATTGCGCGAGATGATGTCGCGGGTGTGTCCGGAGGTGAACAGCACCGCCACCGGCGGCGTTTGCACCTTGGCCCAGGCGAACAGGTCGGAGCTTTTGATCAGCCCCGGCATGACCACATCGGTGAAGATCAGGTCGACTTCGGTGCCTTCCAGGAGCATTTGCATGGCCGCATCGCCGTGACCGGCGGTCAGCACGCGATAGCCCTCCTCGCGCAACAATTCCACCGCCGAAGCGCGCACCGCGTCGTTGTCCTCAACCACCAGAATCGTCTCGTGGCCGCCGCTCTGCTGCCGTTGCAGGTTGGGCGATTCATCAAGGATCGGGCGCAGGCTGCGCGGGAAGTACAACTGCACCTGCGTGCCCTCGCCGACGGCACTGGCAATGTCGACATGCCCGCCGCTCTGTTTGACGAAGCCGAACACCATGCTCAGGCCCAACCCGGTGCCCAGGCCATCGGCCTTGGTGGTGAAAAACGGCTCGAACACTTGCTCGAGAATCTCTGGCGCAATGCCGGCGCCGGTGTCGCTGACGGCGACGCGGACAAACTCGCCGGGGACGATGCCTTTGCCGGCACAGAATTCGCGGTCGAGGCGCACGTTGGCAGCGCTGAGCGCAATGGTGCCCTCGCCCTTCATCGCATCACGGGCATTGATCGCCAGGTTGAGAATGGCGTTTTCCAACTGGTTGCGGTCGACGTTGATGTGCCACGGTTTTTGCGGCAACTGCACGTTGATCTGAATGGTTTCACCCAGCGCCCGCTGCAGCAATTCGCCGACACCTTCGAAAATCTGCTGCGGGTTGCACACTGCTGGCGACAACGGTTGGCGGCGGGCAAACGCGAGCAGTTGCGAGGACAACTTGGCACCGCGCTCGACCGCCGCCAGCGAGGCACTGACCCGGCGCTGCACATTGGCGTTGTCCGGTTCGTGGCGGGCGAGCAAATGCAGATTGCCAGCGATCACTTGCAGCAGATTGTTGAAGTCGTGGGCGACGCCGCCGGTGAGACCGCCGATCGCTTCGAGCTTCTGCGACTGGCGCAACTGTTCTTCAGCCGCCAGCCGCGCCTCGACCTCTTCGCCCACGCGCTGTTCGAGGTTGCGGGTAAATTTGAGCAGCGATTCTTCGGCAATCTTGCGCTCATGAATGTCGATCAGTATCCCGGGAAAACGCAACGGCGCACCGTGTTCGTCGAACTCACACGCGCCACTGGCCAACACCCACGAATAACTGCCATCACTGCGCCGGACGCGATACTCGGCGTTATACGGCTCGCCGGTCTGCACGGAATGGGCGACCCGCTCTTGGACCCAGGCGTGGTCATCGGGATGGATGCGCGACTCGGCAATGTCCTGAGCGAGATTGCTCAGGTCGTGATCCGGCGGATACGAGAACGTACGGGCGAAACGCTCGTCTGCGGACAATGTGTTGTTTTTCACGTCCCAGACAAACGAGCCGAGCAAGGCCCCGGCATTCAGCGCCAGACGTACCCGCTCATTGTCAGCGCGGTAGGCTTGTTCCGCCGCCTGACGCCGGCGTTCGGAGTGCATGAATTCGGTGGTTTCCACCACCATTGCCATCACCCCGCCGGGCGCTCCATCATCATTGGCCACCGGGCTGTAATACAGATCCATCCAGACGTCTTCGGGGACGCCGTCGCGCAACAGCACCAATTCTTTGTTGCGGAAAGACAAAGTGCCGCCGGCCAGGCAGGTATCGACCACGTGCCGGTTGAAATCTGCGACTTCCGGCCAACCCAGCTCCACCGGCGCACCGAGTAGATACGGGTGCCGACCACCGGCAAATATCGAATAGGCATCGTTGTAGATCATGTAGCCGGCGCGGCCCCAGAGCATGACCATCGGCAGCGGCGAGGCCAGCATCAATTGCACCGCGCTGCACAGGCTGGCCGGCCAGCTGTTCAGCGGGCCGAGTTCGGTGTGGCTCCAGTCGAACGCACTGATGCGTCCGGCCATTTCGCCTCTCCAGCCGTCACAACCATGGCTATCGGATAAAAACTGCATCGACTGACTCAGTGTCCTGTGGTGATTGCCCGATAAATCGCGACGCCGTATCGACGCGACGCCCGTCTGTTTCGAGCGTCTGCAGTCGCATTGGTTTCATTTGAGGTATAGCCGATTTAATCTCCGCCTGAAACCTAAACTCCGATCAGGTGTTTGAGCGGATGGTAGCCAGTTTTCATTTTCGCGGCGACGTCGAGAATGGCCTTCTCGATACCGTTGAGATGCGTACAGGTCAGCTCGATGGCGGCGCTCTGATTGCCGGCCTCGATGTACTCGATCAGGCGCAGGTGTTCGTTGTCGCGGCAGACTTCATGGCTGTCGTCGTCCAGCGCGGCGGCGTATAGCGAGGCGCGGGAGATCAGCTTCTGGAACCAGTCGAGCAGCACCGGATTATTGAGGCTGCGCGCCAATTTGATGTGGAACTCGCCGAGCAGGTGAATCAAGCGTTCGTGATCACCCGCCGCGTGGGCTTGATCTTCGAGCAACAGGTGTTCGCGCAGGTCGTGCATCGCCGCGCCGTCCTTGCGCCGGCACAGTTCGGTGACGATGCCGATCTCGATCAGCCGGCGGGTTTCAAACAGCGAGCGGAGCTCTTCATTGCTCGGCAGCGACACCGATGCCCCTTTATTGGGCTCGGTGGTGACCAGCCCATCGGCCTCCAATTGCTTCAACGCGGCGCGCACCGACGTGCGGCTGACATTGAATAACTCGGCCAGCGAGGCCTCGCCCAGTTTCATCCCCGGGCGCAACGAACGCTTGCTGATCGCCTCGTAAACCCCTTGGTAGACGCGGTCGACCGTGGTTTCCAGTTTCTTCTCGGTCATTCGAACCCTCCTTTAGCGTCAGGCAACCAGCCCTTGGCGATGCCTGGCCATGGAAACGCAGATTAATCCGGGCCTTTGCAAATTGCATTCATATATTGCATACCGGCGGAGGATGGCGCTGAACATTGGTCAGTCGCAGGAGATCATTTTTGGCGAGGTGTTGATGGCGCATGTGCGCGATGAGCTGATCGATGCGAAGACGCTGTACATCGATCAATTGGGCCTGGATGCGATCGGACGCATAGGTGGCCATGGTTACGCACGAACCCGCGATCACTTCGATTTGCCGACCCGCTCGTTGCAAGCGTGGACGGAAGCACCGGGCGGTGGCGAGCGGTTTTGGCCCACCGCCAAATAACCCAGCAGGGAAACGCATCACCCCTGTGGGAGCGAGCCTGCTCGCGAAAGCGGTATATCAGACAAATAATCTTTGAATGACAGACCGTCTTCGCGAGCAGGCTCGCTCCCACAGGGATTTATGTCGTTTCTTAGTCCGTGCCGTACTTCGGCGAGCGCGGGCCGTACAGCAGGCCTGCCCGGTGTCCGGCCGAGAGCAGACGATTGCTCGCCACGCCGGCGATCGGGTAGCCAGCATCGGTGGCGCTGTTGATGACCTGCTTCACAGCCGCCGTGATCAGCATGCCGATCAGACCGCCACCGCCATTGTTGCCGCCCTCTTCACTCGACGCCCGCGCCGAACCGGTCCACAGCGTAGTGCCGCTTTTCAGATCAACCAGTTTCGCCGTCGCAGTGACCGCAGTTTCGCTGCTGATCACCATGTAACGCGTACCGTATTCGGTCACGGTGATGTACAGCGCCGCGTCCGCACCGAAGATGTCCCTCAGTTTGTTTGCCGGTGCCTGATGGATGTCGTCGGGGGTGGTCAGGCCGTTCTGGCGGAATGTCTCGTCAACCAGCGTAATCGGCAGCACGTAGTAACCGGCCTCGGCCAGCGGGAACGTCACTTGCGACAGCAGGCTGTACGACGCCTTCACATCCGGCGAAGTGTTCAGCGGTGGCAGCACCAGAATGGTTTTCGGCCGCGCCTGTTTGTAGGCCGAGTAATCCACGGTCTTGGGCGCAACGCAGCCACCCAGCACGGTCAGGGCCAGACCGGCGGCCAGCAGTTTCAAGGTACGCGCGATCATTTCGCGTCTCCGGTCTTGGCGTTCTTAAGCAGAAAATCCATGTACGTGCCGGACTCGGGGAACAGGGTTTTCTCGGTTTTGAACTGCTGCACCATCTGGTCGTCCTTGCCCATGCTCAGATAGAGCAGGCCAAGGTGCGCGTGGTAACCCGGCGGTACGGCTTTGCCGGTGGAGCGGATTTTCTGCAGGTCACGTTCCAGCGCTTCGGCCTGGGCTTCCTTCGGCTCTTCGCCTTTGAAGTATTCGTAGACCTGGGGTTCGTAGCCTTCCCATTGGTACAGGGTTTGCGGGCCGGGGGCACAACCGGTCAGCAAGGCGCTGGCGGCCAGCGTCAGCGCCATCAGCGAGCGCGACAAAGTCAGATTCATGGATGTTGCTCCTTGCAATGGGCGTCGATCAGTTGCCCGGTTTCCAGGCACCGGCGTTCATGCCATCGACCAGACGATTGATCGCCTCGCGCATGGCCAGATCCAGTACTTTGCCGTTGAGGGTGGAGTCGTAGGCAGCGGTGCCGCCGAAACCGATGATTTCGCGGTTGGACAGAGCGTATTCACCGGCGCCCTGGGTCGAATAGACCACTTCGGAAGTGCTGATGTTGACGATATTCAGGTTGACCTTGGCGTAGGCGACTTGAGTCTTGCCACGGCCAAGAATGCCGAACAACTGGTGATCGCCAGTCTCTTTGCGGCCGAACTCGGTGACGTCACCGGTGACCACGTAATCAGCGCCTTTCAAGCGTTGGGCCTGACCTTTAATAGCCGCTTCCTGCTGGATTTCGCCCATGTTGTCGCGATCCAGCACGCTGAAGCGGTTGGTCTGCTGCAAGTGGGTGATGAGGATGGTCTTGGCTTGGCCACCGAGACGGTCGACGCCGTCGGAGAAGATCCCGCGCATGTAGCTGGAGCGGTTGTCGAACTTGCCCACGGCCATTGGCACGCGAACGCCGGTCCAGACTTGTGTGGCGCTTTCAACCTTGGCCACCGGCAAGGCACGGGAGCTTTCCGTCGCGCAACCTGAGAGTGTGCCAGCCATCGTGCCAAGCACAGCAATTGCGACGCCTGAGACCAGCATCCGGGAGATCATTCTCACTGAGTATTCCTTTGAAAAACGGGGATGTCCCGGCACGGCAATGCGCGGCGGGAGCTGAAAAGGGCCGGCATTATGACAAAGTGCCATCATTCGTGACAGGTTTTTTTGACGTCAGTGAATTGGCTTGGATTGGCCTTCCACAAATCCACTGTGGGAGCGAGCCTGCTCGCGAAAGCGGTATGTCAGACGAATCATCTCTGACTGATAGATTGCTTTCGCGAGCAGGCTCGCTCCCACAGGGTTTTGTGTTCGGCTTGGGAGAAAGGATCAATGGAAATCGCGGCTCTGTACGCGAATGCCATTTAGCAGCGGGCTGAGGTCGCTCAGCCGGCCAGCGATCAGATGGCGCACTTCGCCCTCGCGCTCCCAGCGGCCATCGACCTTGAGCAATTGCGAACCGACCAGCACTTGCCGCTGACGCTCGGCCAGATCGCGCCAGACCACCACGTTGACGTTGCCGAATTCGTCTTCCAGGGTTACAAAGGTTACACCGCTGGCAGTGCCCGGCCGTTGGCGTCCGGTCACCAGCCCGGCGACGCTCACCGGCCGACCGTGCTCGACGTCGAGCAATTCCTGCGAGCTGCGGCAGCGCAATGCCTTCAACTGGCCGCGCAACAGCGCCAGCGGATGCGGCCCCAACGTGGTACCGACGGTGCTGTAATCGGCGTGAAGATCCTCGCCAACGCTGGGTTTGGGCAGCTCCACCTCCGGCTCCTCCTGGCTCGGCAACCCAGCAAACAGGCCCAGCTGTTTCTGCACCCCGGCGACTTCCCAGCGCGCCCGATGCCGATGCCCGGCCAAACCGCGCAACGCCCCGGAATCGGCGAGCAACGCCTGCGCCCGACTGTCGAGTGCGGCCCGTTCGCCCAGATCGGCGACATCGGCAAACGCCCCGCGCGCCCGCGCCGCCTCGATGCGCCGGGCATCGTCTTCGCGAAAGCCCTTGATCATGCGCAGGCCCATGCGAATCGCCGGTTGCGCCGCCGTGGTGGTTTCCAGGCTGCAATCCCAGTCACTGGCGCGCACGTCGACCGGGCGGATCTGCAACTGATGCCGGCGCGCGTCCTGCAGAATCTGGTCCGGGCTGTAGAAACCCATGGGCCAACTGTTGATCAACGCACAGGCGAACGCCGCCGGTTCGTGGCACTTGAGCCAGCAACTGGCGTAGGTCAGCAAAGCAAAACTGGCGGCGTGGGATTCGGGAAAACCGTAGCTGCCGAAGCCTTTGATCTGCTCGAAAATCTGCGCGGCGAACTCCGGTGTGTAGCCATTCTTCTTCATGCCGGCGGCGAGGCGTTCCTTGTGCGGTTCAAGTCCGCCATGACGTTTCCACGCGGCCATCGAGCGACGTAATTGATCGGCCTCGCCGGGGCTGTAGTCGGCGGCGACGATGGCGATCTGCATGACCTGTTCCTGAAACAGCGGCACGCCGAGGGTTCTTTCCAGAACGACCTTGAGTTCTGGCGACGGGTAGGTTTCTTCCTCTTCCTTGTTCCGGCGGCGCAGATACGGATGGACCATCCCGCCCTGAATCGGCCCCGGGCGGACGATGGCCACTTCAATCACCAAATCGTAGAACTTCGCCGGCTTCAGGCGCGGCAGCATCGACATCTGTGCGCGGGACTCGATCTGGAACACGCCAATGGTGTCGGCGCGGCTGATCATGTCGTAGGTCGGTTTGTCTTCAGGCGGAATCGTCGCCAGACTCAAGTCCAGATTGCGGTGACGTCGCAGCAAGTCGAAGCAGCGGCGGATTGCACTGAGCATGCCGAGGGCGAGGATATCCACCTTGAGCAGGCCGACGGCGTCGAGGTCGTCCTTGTCCCACTGAATGATCGTGCGCTCGGCCATCGCCGCGTTCTCCACCGGCACCAGCGTGTCCAGCGGCTGCTCGGAAATCACGAAACCGCCGGGATGCTGCGACAGGTGCCGGGGGAAACCGATCAGTTGCCCGGTCAGGCTCAGCACCCGGCGCAGCACCGGACTGTCCGGGTCAAAGCCGCCTTCGAGCAAGCGCTCGACCGGCGGGGTTTCATCGCTCCAGTGGCCGCAGCAATCGGCCAGTGCATTGATCTGATCGGGCGGCAGGCCCAGGGCCTTGGCCACATCCCGTACGGCGCCGGCAGCGTGGTAGGTGCTGACCACCGCCGTCAGCGCCGCACGACCACGGCCATAACGGCGAAACACGTATTGCAGGACTTCTTCGCGGCGTTCGTGCTCGAAGTCGACGTCGATGTCCGGCGGTTCGTTGCGCTCTTTGGACATGAAGCGCTCGAACAGCAGCGTGGTGCGATCCGGGTCGATTTCGGTGATGCCCAAGGCAAAACACACCGCCGAGTTGGCCGCCGAGCCACGGCCCTGACAGAGGATTTTTTGCTCACGAGCAAAGCGCACCACGTCGTGTACGGTGAGAAAGTAGCTTTCGTAGCCAAGTTCGGCGATCAGCTTCAGCTCCTTGTTGATCTGCCTCAGCACCTTGAAGGGCGCGCCCTTTTTCCAACGCCAGGCGATGCCTTCCTTGGTCAGTTGCCTTAGCCAGGAACTGGCGCTGTGCCCCTCGGGCACCAACTCTTTGGGGTATTGATAACGCAACTCGCCCAGATCAAATGTGCAACGCCGGGCCAGCCTTACCGACTCATCCAGCAAGGCCTGCGGATACAACTCACGCAACACCTCAACGCTGCGCAAATGCCGCTCGCCATTGGGATGCAGACGCAGCCCAGCCTCAGCCACCGGCACGTGATGACGGATCGCGGTCATGGTGTCCTGCAAGGCGCGGCGACCACGGGCGTGCATATGCACATCGCCGCTAGCCACCGCCGGAATCTGCAACTCGGCGGCCAGACTCAATAACTCCGCCAACCGCTGCTGATCGTCTTGGCCACGATGCAATTGCACCGCCAGCCACAACCGTTCGCCAAAGGTCTGCTGCAGCCAACGACCCTCCTCCACGTCATCAAGCGAGTCTGGCACCCACAACACCAGCAATCCCGGCAGCGCTTCGTCGAAGTCCTCGCGCAACACCTGATACTGGCCTTTTTGCGTGCGCCGTCGTGCACGGGTGATCAAGCCGCACAGCGCCTGATAGCCCGCAAGATTCTCCACCAGCAGCACCAGTTTCGGGCCGTTTTCAATGCGCACTTCACTGCCGATGATCAGCGGCAGCTCAACGGATTTCGCCGCTTGCCAGGCGCGGACGATCCCGGCCAGCGTGCATTCATCGGTGATCGCCAGTGCCTGATAACCGTGTTTCTTCGCCCGTTGAAACAGCTCAAGGGCACTGGAAGCACCGCGCTGGAAACTGAAGTTCGACAGGCAGTGCAGTTCGGCATAACCGTCATTCATGCAAACCAGCCCTGCAGCCACAACGGACCGCCCTCACCCACCGCGCGATAAGCCCAGCCCTGTTGACCGGCGCGGTTCTGGATCAGGTAATAATCGCGGCGTACATCGTCACCGTCCCACCAGCCGGACTCGATACGTTCCGGCCCCATCAGAATCCGCGCCGAACCTTGCGCCACGCTCTGCGGTTCACCCAGTAACCAGCCCGGACGATGCACACTGGGCAAGCCTGCGCAGCGTTGTTTGTCGACGCCGTGCTGCCACGCGCACTCCGGCCGATGATCAGCCTGAAAACGCAGCCCCTGCACGGCGTCATCGCCCAAGCGTGCACGCAGGCGTTCGCGCAACTGCTCCCACGGCAAGGTCTGCTGCGGACGATCGTCGAACAGTTCCTGAAACTGCGGCACGAAGCTAGGCAGGTCCTCGGCGCGCAGACGAAAGCCGCGCACGGGCGCCTCGACTTGCACCTGTTCCAGCCGCCCGCGCGCCAGTTCAAACAGCATCGCCGGATCACGTTCGGCGCTGAGCAAACCGACTTTGATCACGCTGTCCGGCAGCCCGGCGTGCTCCAGATGCAGGTCGAAACGTTGTACGCCGCTGTCACGCCCGCAGAGGAACGCCGACAGGTCACCGGTCAAACGGCGTAACGGGAACAGCAATGCCTGATGCGACTGCACGTCGAAATTCAGTTCGATGCGTACGTCGAAACGATCCGGTGGCAGGTAGAACTCCAGCGCCAAGGGGCGCGCACCGAACAAGGTGTCGAGATGCTTGAGCATCTGCGCCTCGAAACGTCGGGCCAGCGCCTGACGCGGCAGGCTCTGCACCTGACTGAGATTGCGCAGGCCCATGCGCGACAACGCCGTGGCCACGCTTGGTTCCAGGCCGACGCGGTCGACCGGTAACTGACCGAGGTGATGCTGCAAGGCTTCGCCGTCGGGCACCACCAAGCCGTCATAGGCGTTGGCCAGCACCCGCGCCGCCACCGGGTTCGGTGCGGCAACGATGCGATGACGAAAACCCAGATCGGTCAGTTCCTGGCGCAGTCGTGCTTCAAACTGCGCCCACGAACCGAACAGACCCAGGCTGGATTCGATCTCGAACACTACAGTGCGCGGATAGTGCACGCTGACCTGCGCGCTGAAACGGTAGGCCCACGCGGCGAGAAACTGCTGCCAGTGCTCGACCTCGGCGGCCTCGTAATCGGCGGTGGCAAAACCTTTGCTCATCGCCTGCGCGGCGGTCATCGACTGGCCGGGACGCAAACCGAGTTTGCGTGCCGCCGGGTTGACCGCTTGCAGCACGCGGCGCTGGGCCGGGCCGTTGAGCAGCACCAGCGGTTCATCAGGATCGGGGCGTTGACGCAGCACGGCGTCGAGGGCCAATTGCGGGAACAGAATACACACCCAGCGCATGGCGACCTCAGTGACCCACGGCAAAGGCAATCGGCGCCGCACGCGCCAAACCGCCACGGCACTTGAGCACGCGCAACTGCGCGGGTTTGGCGTCGATGGCGATGCGCAACGCCGCCGGTGACGGATTGACTGCTTCACTCAACGGGCGCCAGGCAAACGCCAGGGTCTGGCCGGTTTCCGCCGCGACCTGCAAACGCCGCAACGCGCGGTCATCAGCCTTGTGCGGCCAGCACAGTACGGCGCCGCAACTGCCCGAACGCAAACACTGTTCCGCCGCCCACAAGGCATCGCGCTCGCTGGCCTGAATCACCGACAACTGGCGCAAATCGACCCCAGCGTTTTCCCATGCCTGCGGGTACGGCACAAAGGGTGGCGCCACCAGCACAATGCGCTCGCCCGCCGCCGACAACCGCGCCAGCGTCGGCCAGACCAGTTGCAGTTCGCCGACACCGGGGCCGGCCAACAGGATTTCGCTCAGCGCCGCCTCCGGCCAGCCACCGCTGGGCAATGCCGCGTCCAGCGCGGCGTGCCCGGTCGGTTGCGGGCTGGCGGCCGGGGGCGCAGGCCGGCCCTTCCAGACCTGGCCGCCATTGAACAGCGTATCCAACGCAACGACGGCGCCCATCAGCCTTGCCTCACCAGACCACAGAACACCCCTTCGATGGCCAGATCCTGATCGTCGCGCACGACAATCGGCTGGTACGCCGGGTTGCGCGGCAACAGCCGCACTTCAGCGCCGAGCCGTTCGAAGCGTTTGATGGTGACTTCACCGTCGAGCCGCGCCACGACGATCTGGCCGTTGAGCGCTTCGGGATTGCGCCGCACGCCGACCAGATCACCGTCGAGGATGCCGTCCTCGATCATCGAATCGCCCTGCACCCGCAGCATGTAGTCGGGTGTGCGCGAGAACAGCGCCGGGTCGAGCAGCAAGCGGCTATGGATGTCGGCATCGGCGCCAATCGGCGCACCGGCAGCAACGCGGCCGAGCACGGGGATGTCGAGCAGCTCCGGGCGCGGCGGTTGCCCGAGCAGGCGAATGCCCCGGGCCTGATGCGGATTGACCTCGATAAAACCGGCTTCGGTGAGCGCGAGCACGTGCTTGCGCGCCACGCTGCGCGAGGCAAAACCAAAAGCCTCGCTGATTTCAGCGAGGCTTGGAGGCTGACCGTGTTCGGCGATTCGATCGCGGATAAAGGTCAGGATGGCAGTACGACGGGGAGTCAGATTGGTCATGGAGTACATTTGTACTCCTGTAGGATTTTCCTGACAAGCGCCGCAGGTCGGCCCACCCCACGTTGATCGTTCCTACGTTCTTGATCGTTCCCACGCTCTGCGTGGGAACGCCTCTAGGGACGCTCTGCGTCCAGTGACGCGGAGCGTCACGGGCTGCATTCCCACGCCGGAGCGTGGGAACGATCAGTGCGTGGGTGTTAGCCAAGGCCGCGTTCGGCGAGAAATGCTGCGATGTAATCGATGAAGGCAACGACCTTCGCCGTGGCCCGCCGATGGCTCGGGTACACCGCCAGAATGTGCGGGCCGAAGGTATCCGGATCGATCTCGTAGTCAGCCATGACCCGCACCAATCGCCCATCGGCCATGTACGGCGCAGCGCTCCACAGCGGCGTGTGCAGCAAACCGCGCCCGGCCAGGGCACTGGCCAGCAACAAATCGTAATTGTCACTGCGCAACAGCGGATTCGCCGGTTGCGCCAGGCTCAAGCGCTGCCCGTCGCGCTCGGCCCACCAGAATTCGCGGCTAAGCAACGGGTGCTGATAGAGCAGCCATTCATGCTGTTCGAGGGTTTGCGGATTCACCGGCAAGTCCTTGCGCGCGAGGTATTCGGGGCTGCCGCACAAAGCCAGACGATTGCTGCCAACCACCCGCGCAATCAGCCCCGGCAAATCATCATGGCCCTCGCGCAATGCCAGGTCGTAGCCACTTTCCAGCAGATTGACGAAGGCATCGCACAGGTCCACTTGCAGGCTGATCTGCGGGTATTGCTGCAAAAAGCCGTCACACACCTGATCGAGAAATGCCCGCCCATACGCCAGCGGCGCAGTGATTTTCAGGCTGCCGCGCAAGCCGTGCTGCAACTGCTCGATTTCCTCGCTGGCCTCGTCCAGCCGCTGCAATACCAGCCGTGCGGTTTCCAGGTACACCCGGCCGATTTCGGTGAGCAGAATCCGCCGTGTGCTGCGCTCAAACAGCCGTGCGCCCAGCTCCGATTCCAGGTGATTGACCGCTTTGGTCAGCGCCGACGGGGTCTTGCCCAACTGCTCGGCGGCGCGACTGAAACTGCCGAGCTGCGCGGTGACCACGAACATTTTCAATGCACCCAACTTGTCCATGCTTTTTCCATTCAGGCAAAAACGTTTTTCGTGAGGGAGGCGTTCTGTCGGCCGTCGCCAGCCACTAATCTCGCCATCAGACGCAATAACAAGGAAATCTTCAATGAAAAGATTCATCCCGAGTCTGCTGGTAGCCGCTGTAAGTTTTGCCTCGATGGAAGCCATCGCCGCACCTGAGCTGATCCTGCTCAACGGCAAGATTTTCACTGCCGACCGCGCGCAACCCAAGGTGCAGGCCCTGGCCGTGGAAAACGGCAAAGTGCTGAAAGTCGGCACCGACGCGCAGATAAAAGCTTTGATCGAACCCGGCACAAAGGTCATCGACCTCAAGGGCAAAGCGCTCATGCCCGGGCTGATCGACAGCCATTCCCACGCGATTTTCGGCGGTCTGGAAATGGTTTCGGCGAACATGGAAGACGAAGTCGTCGGCCTCGACGAACTGCAAAAGCGTCTGCGCAACTGGCGTGCAGACGGCAAGGCCAGACACGGCGATGTGCTGAGCATTGCCGGCATGAGTTCGGTTTACTGGGCGCAGGCCGAAGCCTTGGGCACCACCTTCAACAACGGCGAATGGGCCGATGTGCCGGTGGTGTTTATCGGCAGCGACCACCACACGGCGTGGGCCAACAACGTCATGCTCAAGCGCGCCGGCATCGACGCGGCGCTGCTGAAAACCCTGCCCGACGCGGAAAAAGACACCATCGGCAAACTGGCCAACGGTGAGCCCAATGGATTTGTGGTCGACGCCGGTTGGGATCGGGTCGCCTCGAAAATGCCGGTGCCAAGCCCCGCCGACATGTTGAACGCCGCCAAATCAGCGGTGCGCTACAACAACAGCCTGGGTATCACCGCGTGGATGGATCCGGCCGCCAACGCCGCACCGGGCGAAGCGGTGTTCGCGCTCAAGCCGAGCGAAAAAACCGTCGGCGTGCTGCCGGCCTACAAAGCCCTGTCGGAAAGCGGCGACATGAGCGTGCACGTCGCGGCGCTGCTGGTGGCCAACCCGAAAAGCGTGCCCGCCGACCTCGAGACACTGGACAAGGTGCGCCAGCAATTTCAGGGCATCCCCAACCTGACATTGCCCGGCATCAAGATCTTCGCCGACGGTGTGATCGAATTCCCGGCGCAGAGCGCGGCGATGATCGACCCCTACAGCAACTCGCACAAACAGGGCGAACTGCTGATTGATCCAAAACATTTTGGCGAACTGGTCAGCGCCATCGACCAGCGCGGCTGGCTGGTGCACATCCACGCGATCGGCGATCGTGCGGTGCGTGAGTCGCTGAACGGCATCGCCCAGGCGCGCAAGGATCGCCAGAGCGGCGTGACCCACTCGATCACTCACCTGCAAATGGTCAACCCGCAAGAGTTCGCCCGTTTCAAACCGCTCAACGTGATCGCCTCGATGCAACTGCTGTGGGCCAGCGCCGACGATTACACCACCGACATGATCAAGCCCTACGTCAGCGCCCTCGCCTTTCGCTATCAATATCCAGCGCACTCGTTGCTGAAACAGGGCGCGACGATTGCCGGCGCCAGTGACTGGCCGGTGTCGACGCCGAATCCGTTCAATGCCATGGCCCAGGCCATCACCCGCGTCGGATCGTTGGGTGTGCTCAACGCCGAGGAACGTCTGGACCGCGACACGATGTTCTATGCCTACACCATCAACGCCGCGCGCACGATTGGCCTGGAGAAGCAGATCGGCTCGCTGACGCCGGGCAAGCAGGCGGACTTTATCGTGCTCGACCGCGATGTGTTCAGCGTCGACAACAAAGCCCTGCATGACACCAAAGTGCTGCAAACCTGGTTCGGCGGCCGTCAGGTCTACACCGCCACAAAATAACAACAACCATCCCACCCTGTGGGAGCGAGCTTGCTCGCGAAGAGGCCAGTCCATTCAACATCTTCACTGACTGACCCACCGCCTTCGCGAGCAAGCTCGCTCCCACAGAGTTTGTGAGGGTGGCTGAGATTGCATTCCCCCCCACAGTTTTCGTACTGCCCAAAAATAATCACAACATCGGGACTTCACATGAAAGCCTTGCCCCTGTTCGCCCTGATTTTTTTCAGTCTGCTGCCGTTGAGCAGCCAAGCGATCCCCTTGAACGATGACTTTGCGCTGGAGGTAGACCTGACCCTCGCCAGCGATTACCGCACCCGCGGCATCTCGCAAACGCAAAATGACCCCGCCGCTCAAGCCGGTTTGACCCTCGCCCACAGCAGCGGCCTGTACCTTGGTGCGTGGAGCTCCAACGTCGATTTCGGCGGCGACCTGAAAACCCGTCAGGAAGTCGATTACTAAGGCGGTTGGCTGTGGCAGGCGACCGAGGATGTCAGTCTCGATCTGGGTTACATCAAGTACGCCTACCCCAAGGAAAGCCAGTTCAACCAGAGCGAGGTTTACGGGATTCTCGGGGTTTATGGGGTGAAACTGGCGGCGTATTACTCCAGCGATGCGCCGGGGATCGATAGCCAGCAGAACTCGCTCTATACCTACATCAGTTATGAAACTGAATTGCCGTACGATTCAGGCTTGAAGCTGCGTTACGGCAATATGGATTTCAAGGATCCGCATTTGTATTCGGCGTCCGGTAGCGCCGAAGAGTCGTACCGCGAATGGGAGGTGAAACTCACCCACAATCTGGCCGGCGTGGTGTTGGGCCTGAGCTACATCGACACCGATCTCTCACAAACCCAATGTCTGAGCAACTGGGGCTTCAAGGATGTCTGCACTGCCACCGTCGTCGCCAGCGTCAGCAAATCCTTCTGAAAAACGCTGACCACCTGTGGGAGCGAGCCTGCTCGCGACGGCGGTATATCAGTCGCCATCAACGCTGAATGAACCACCGCATTCGCGAGCAGGCTCGCTCCCACATTTGGATATTTGTCAGGTTAAGAGTTGAGGTTTGCCAGGTAGGCCCACGGGTAGATGCCGCGCTGGTGGCCGTCGCTGAACACCAGTTGCACGCCGTAGCCCTGGGGGTTGAGTTCGATCAGGCGCACGCGCTCATCAACCAGCGGCGTCAGGCCTTTGAGGCGAAACGCGCGGCATTGCGAGCACGGGCATTGGCGGCGCAGTTCGGCGTGGTTGAGCTGTTGTTCGCGGCCATCCGGCCAGCTCAGGCGTAGCGTCCCTTCACTCTGTGAATTACCCACCGACAGCGGGTTCATTGCAATTGACTCAAGGCGATGCGCACGGCTTTGCGCACTTCCGGGTCGCCGTCGTCCTTGGCGGCCTGTAATGCCGCCACAGCACCACGATCATTCAATTCACCCAAGGCCAGCGCGGCCTCTTTGCGCAGGTTGCTGATGCGATGGCCGAGGGTCTCGATCAACGCGTCCAGCGCTGGAGCGAAACGCAGCCGACCGAGGCTGCGAGTGGCGCGCAGGCGCACTTGCCAGTAGTCATCGCTCAGCGCTTCGACCAAGGCCGGGCCGGCGTCTTGGTGGCCGACTTTGCCCAATGTCGTTGCGGCCTCTTCACGCACTTGCCAGGCAGTGTCCTGCAAGGCCTGGCGCAGAGCTGGCAGGACTTCAGCACTGGAGGCCAAACCGAGAGCACCGGTGGCGGCGCGGCGCACTTCGGTGTCCGGATCATCGCTGGCCAATCGCGCTAGGGCTGGCAGTGCGTCGAGTTGTTTGAGCCAGCCGAGCACGCCGACGGCTTCGCGACGGACATTAGCGTCGGCATCGTTCAATGCCGCGACGGCTGAAGGAGCCGCGTCGGCGAAACGCAATTCGCGCAAGGCGCGAAACGCGGCGATGCGCACACTGACGTCGGCGTGATCGGTCCACGGCAGAATCACCCGCCCCGCCGCTTCAGTCTTGAGCAGGCTCAGACTTTGTGCAGCGGCAGATTGCACAGCGGGCGACGGGTCGGTCAGCGCCTCGCACAAGGCTTGCACAACGTCTTCATCCTCCCAGGCCTCCAGCAAACGCGCGGCTTCAGCGCGGACGTCTTCAGCGGGATCCTGGCCGAGGCGATCGACCAGCCAAAGCAAGCCATCCGGCTCTTCGAGATCCGCCAGATCAATCAGCGCAATACGGCGCACACCGGCATCCTCGGCAGTGAGGCGCGGTTGCAGGGCGAGGATTTCATCGTTATCGGTCACAGCAAAAATAGAGGTCATAGGGCAAATCGCGGCAAAGGGTTTTCAGGAGGCAGGCCGAGCGGATTGAGGCGCGGCAGCGGTCGGTCATCGTCGTGGCGCAGCAGGTCGAGACAGTGGCGCTTGAGGCGCGAGAATTCAGGACTGGTGACCAGTTCGCTGGTGCGTGGCCGGGCGAAATCCAGGCGCAAGTCTTCGATGATTCGCCCCGGTCGTGCGCTCATCACCAGCAAGCGGTCGGCGAGGAACAGCGCCTCGTCGATGTCGTGAGTGACGAACACCACCGTGGTGCGGATCCGCGTCCAGATGTCCAGCAGCAGTTCCTGCATGTTCAAACGGGTGAGCGCATCCAGCGCGCCGAACGGCTCGTCCATCAGCAAAAGCCGTGGCCGATTGACCAGCACTCGGGCGATCTCGACGCGTTGCTGCATACCGCCGGACAGCTGATCGGGCCAGCGTTCGGCAAAGCCTTCGAGGCCGACCAGCTTGAGGATGTCATCGGCAGCACGATGACGTTCGGCCTTGCCGATGCCGCGCATCTTCAGGCCAAAAGCCACGTTGTCACGCACCGTGCGCCAGGGAAACAGCGTGTGATGCTGGAACACCATGCCGCGCTGCGGTGATGGACCGGACACTGCGGCGCCATCGACTTTCAGGCTGCCGGCGTGCGCGTTCAGATGCCCGGCCAACGCACCGAGCAAGGTCGATTTACCGCAACCGGACGGGCCGAGAATACAGACGAACTGGCCCGGTTCGATCTGGCAATCGAGTTCGCGCACCGCTTCGAACGCTTCCCGCCCTGCGCCGAGAACGATGGACAGTTGGCGAATGTCGATCCGCCCCTCAGGGGTTTGCATCACGCTCATCAGGCTTTTCCTCGCGGTCGATGCCAGGGCGTGAACAACCCGCCGAGGCGTTTGATCAGCAGACTGCTGCCCATGCCCAACACGCCGATCAGCAACATGCCGACGACGATGTCGGCGTAGTTCTGAATGGTGTAGGACTCCCAGGTGTAGTAACCGATGCCGAACTGGCCGGAGATCATTTCTGCCGTGACCAGACAGAACCACGAAGTGCCCATGCCGATCGCAAGACCCGTGATGATGCTGGGCGCAGCGCCGGGCAGGATCACTTCGAGCAGGATTGCGCGGCGCCCTGCCCCGAGGCTTTTCGCTGAGGCGATCAGGCGTGGGTCGACGCCTTCGACGCCGTGCACGGTGTTGAGCAGGATCGGGAACAGCGCACCGGTGAAGGTGATGAAGACCATCGACAGTTCGGACGATGGGAACATCAGGATGGCCAATGGAATCCATGCGACCGCAGGGATTGGGCGCAGGACTTCGAGGGGTGGCAGCAGCAGGTCTTCGGCCCATTTCGAGCGGCCGATGGCCAGACCGAGGGCGATGCCGATCAGCAGTGCGGCGAGGTAACCGGCGAACACGCGGCTGAGGCTGGCGCTCAGGTGTTGCAGGAGCTTGCCGGAGTCGCCGAGGCCCAATGCCGCTTCGATCACCGCGATAGGTGTCGGCACGTTGGCGAAGGTGACGAGGCCGAGGTTCCAGTGGTGGCTGGCGGCGAGTTGCCAGAACAGCAGGCAGAGCAGCAGTGAGGCGGCTCTTGATGTCCAGCGGATGGGTGTTTTCATGGAGCGGGTTTCCAGTTCTGGATCTGTGTTGTGGCTGAGATTTACCCCCTCACCCCAGCCCTCTCCCCCAAGGGGGCGAGGGGGAAAGGGAGCCGATCTTCACGCTTTTCAAAACCTGCGCTCAGCTTGAAAGGGAGCTGATCTTCATGCTTTTCAGAACCTGAGTTCGACTCGGTATTTCAGGTCGGCGTACCTTGCCCGAACACCTCGGTCAGTCCCCTCTCCCTTTGGGAGAGGGCTAGGGTGAGGGGCTTTTGATTTTCAATCAGCGAGCAGCAACCGCTTGGGTCGTGGCATCCGTAAAGTCAAAAACCTTGCCACCCTGCGCCGAGGCATATTGCTGAGCCTGCCCCTTAAGCAAAAACGCACTTAACCGTCCCTTCTCATCACTGGCAAACCACGCCTGCTCCGCGAGCAACTTGATCCCGCTGTCACTGGCCTGCGCATACACCGCGCGAATGGTTTTGCCTTCCTGCTTCAACGCGGCCAGTGCAGCGAACGCCTCTTCCGCAGACGCGTACTGCCGCACCTTGCTCTCACCGCGCACCCAGATTTCTGCAACGTGGCTAAAGTCAGTGATCGCTTTACCGGTAGCCTTCAACGGTGTCTGCGCGTAGTTGGCCAACTGCGCCGTGTAATCCAGGTTCGACGCCTTGAACGCCGCCCGGATGTATTGATCGTCAATAAACGTATTCAGATCGAGCCCACGATCAGCCTTCTTCAACAGCTTCAACGTATCGATGGCCGTACCAACCGCCTGACGATATTCCGGCTTCCAGCTCAGGTCGCGGGTCTGCACGCCGAGCGGGCCGTGGAACAGGTAATTCACCTCGGCATCGACGCCGGTGACTTTGGCGATCAGCTCGCTGTACTTCTCAGGCTCGGCGGCGAGCAATTGATTGGCCTCGATACTCGCGCGCAGGTACGCGACGACGACTTCCGGGTACTTCTTCGCATACGCCTGATCCACCAGCGCACCATGGAACGTCGGCGCATTGGCCTGAGCGCCGTCATAAATCTTGCGGGCGAAACCCCGGCTCGGGAACAGTTCGGCGAACGGCACAAAATCAGCGTGGGCGTCGATCTTGCCGGCCTGCAACGCGGAGCCGGCGACTTCCGGCGGCTGGGCAATGATGTTGACGTCCTTGAGCGGATCCCAGCCCTGCGCCGCTACCGCGCGCAGCAACATGCCGTGGGCCGTGGAGGCGAACGGCACAGAAATCGTCTTGCCTTTGAGTTCGCTGAGCGCCTGCACACCGGATGCACTCGGCACGACGATGCCGTTGCCGCTGCCCTTGATGCTCCCCGACAAAACGCTGATGAACAGGCTGTGCTTGCCGGCGGTTTCGAACGCGACGCCATTGAACGCACCGGGGAAATCGGCCATGGCGCCGAAGTCGAGTTTGCCGGCGACCATCTCGTTGGTCAGCGGCGCGCCGCTGGTGAAGTTCTTCCACTGCACGTCGTATTTGGCGTCTTTGTAGGCGCCGTCGTGGGGCAAATATTTGTCGAGCAGACCGAGCTCACGAATCAACAAGCCGCCGGCGGCGCAGTTGATGGTGGTGTCCTGGGTGCCGATGGCGATACGGATGGTTTCGGCCGAGGCCGACACGGTGAACGAAGCCAGTACCAGACCGGCGATTGCTGCTCGCAACATGGTTGTATCCCCTCGAATCATTTATTTGAGTTCGTCTCCGCCGCGATCAGGGCGCGGTGGGAAACGAGGGGTTTTCGGTGAATCCAGCGTCCGGTGTTTCCGGATGGCTTTGGGTTGTCTCGATTCCAATGTGGGAGCGAGCCTGCTCGCGAAGGCGGCGTGCCAGTCACCATCATTTGTGAATGAAAAATCGCATTCGCGAGCAGGCTCGCTCCCACAGTGGATCTGGGGTCAACGCAATAAATAGGGGATCTCGACCTTGACGGCACCCGTCGGGCAATCCTTCTCGCACGGCATGCAGTACCAGCATTCATCGAACGCCATGTAGGCCTTTTGCGTCGCCGGGTTGATCGCCAGCAAGTCCATCGGGCAAACGTCGACACACACGGTGCAGCCTTTTTCGGCGATGCATTTGTCCTCGTCCACGGTGACGGGGGCGTTGGAGCGGAAGAAGATTTCCTGAGCTTGATAGGCCATGGTTCGGACTCTTTGATTTATTGATGTATCAAGCGGCGAAAGCGCCGACCCGCAAGCGGTCGTAAGCCTGCATTTCCTCGGCATCAAGCGGGATGATGTAAGGCTCGACGGCTTTCTTGAAACTGGTCATCTGGCCGTCATCGCCCTTCTTCAAATGGCAATGGCAGAACCATTCACTGTCGTTGCGCTGCGGGTGGTCGATGCGATAGTGGTACAGGCCCCAACGACTTTCGGCGCGGAACAACGAGGCACGCGCGGCCATTTCGGCGCAATCGCGAATCACGCTGGTTTCCATGGCGCGCATCAGTTCGTGGGCGTTGTTGGCCTTCATCTGCTCGAGATCGCGTTCGATGTCGCTGAAGCGTTGCAGGCCGATCTGCATCTTCTTGGTGACTTTCGGCGGTTGCAGGTAATCGTTGACGAAACGCCGCAGCTTGTACTCGACCTGCGCCGGCGGCAGACCGTGTTCGCGATCCAGCGGTGCGTAGACCCGGGCCTTTTCCTTCTCGATCTGCTCGGCGTCCAGCGCAGAAAACTCGCGGCCGGCGACAAAATCTGCGGCGTTATGCCCGGCGAACCAGCCGTAGGTGAAGGCACCGAGCATGTAATTGTGCGGCACAGCGGCCATGTCACCCGCCGAGTACAAACCCTTCACCGAGGTCTCGGCGCGTTCGTTGACCCATACACCGGACGCCGAGTGACCGCTGCAAAAACCGATTTCGGAGATGTGCATTTCAACCATCTGCGTGCGGTAATCGGTGCCGCGATTGGCGTGAAACTGACCGCGACTCGGCCGCTCGTTGCTGTGCAGAATTTCCTCGATGTTCTGGATGGTTTCTTCCGCGAGGTGATCAAGTTTGAGGAACACCGGGCCGTTGCCGCTCTCCAGTTCCTGATGAAACTCCCACATCATCTGCCCGCTCCAGTAGTCGCACTCGATGAAGCGTTCGCCCTTGTTGTTGGCGGTGTAGCCGCCCAGCGGGCCGGTGACGTAGGCGCAGGCCGGGCCGTTGTAATCCTTGATCAGCGGGTTGATCTGGAAGCACTCGAGGTTGGCCAGTTCGGCGCCGGCGTGATAGGCCATCGCGTAACCGTCGCCGGCGTTGGTCGGGTTTTCGTAAGTGCCCATCAGGTAACCCGACGACGGCAGACCGAGGCGTCCGGCGGCACCGCAGGCGAGGATCACGGCTTTCGCTTTGATCACATGGAAGTCAGCGCTGCGACAGTCGAAGCCCATCACACCGTTGACGGTGCCCTCCGCGTCAGTCAGCAACCGCGTGCAAACGAGGCGATTGGTGATGCTCACTCGCGCACGTTTCAACTGGCGATAAAGGACCTGTTTGATGTCGTGCCCTTCCGGCATCGGCAGCACGTAGGCGCCCATGTGGTGGACTTTTTTCACCGCGTAATCGCCGGTCTCGTCCTTCTCGAACTTCACACCCCAGCGGTCCAGCTGCTCGATGGTTTCAAAGCTGTGGGTGGCGTAGGCGTAAACGGCGGCCTGATTGACGATGCCGTCGTTGGCGATGGTGATTTCCTTGGTGTACTGCTCGGGCGTCGAGTGGCCGGGAATGATCGCGTTGTTCAGGCCGTCCATGCCCATGCTGATGGCGCCGCTGCGTTTGACGTTGGCCTTGTCGACCAGCAACACGCGCAGATCGCGGTTCTTTTCCTTGGCCTTGATCGCGGCCATCGGGCCTGCGGTGCCACCGCCGATGACGACGATGTCGTATTCCTGTTCGAGCACGTTGCGGGTCATGCCTGCTCCCCTTTTTGCCGGTCGATCCGCAGGCGGTACTGGAACGCATCGCCACGGTAATAAAGGTGTTCGAAGTCCAGCGGCTGGCCTTGCGCGTCGTGGGTCAGGCGTTCGATACGCATGATCGGCGAACCGGCCTCGACGTTCAGCGCCTGGGTCAGGTCGCTGTCGGCCAGCACCGCGTCGATAGCCAGATCGGCGTGACCGAGGGCGATGCCGCAGTCGTTTTCAAGGATCAGAAAGATGTCGCGGGTGACCAGATCGGCCTTCTCCAGCCGCTCGCCGACGGCTTTGGGCAGATAGGTGATTTCCAGCGAGATCGGCTCACGGTTGATCAGGCGTACGCGTTTGATCTGCGCGACGGTTTCGCCTTCGGCAACTTGCAAACGCTCGGCGACGCGCTTGTCGGCCGGGATGAATTTGAAGCTGCGCAGGCGGTTGATCACCTCGTAGCCACGGCCGGTCATCGACTCGGCGAGGCCTTGCAGGCTGCTGACGTTTTGAAAGGTTTTCGGCTTGGCGACGAAGGTGCCTTTGCCGTGGATCTTGAAGATCAGCCCTTCCTTTTGCAGGTCGCCCAAGGCTTGGCGCACGGTGATGCGGCTGACTTTGAACAAGGCACCTAGTTCGCTTTCGGAGGGCATCTGGCTGTCTTGCGGGTATTCGCCGTCGAGGATGCGCGCACGGAGGACGTCGCGCAGTTGGGTGTGCAGCGGGACGCTGCTTAAAGAGAGAACGTTATCGGTCATCGCGGGATCACATGTTATAACGAGTTATGACGTGATCTTAGAGTTGTTATGACAAGGTTGAGAAATACCGAATGGGCATAACCTTAGATACGACGACGTACTGCCCAATGTGGGAGCGAGCCTGCTCGCGAAAGCGGTGGTTATTTCAGCAATGATGGCGACTGACACGCAGCCTTCGCGAGCAGGCTCGCTCCCACAGGGGGTTTGTGTAAGTCGGTAAGGTCAGTGGCGCTTGAGGATCTGGTCCATGACCCAGTCGGTCTTGAGCGCTTGTTCGGCGACGGCGGGGTGTTGTGATTCGCCACGAATATGCGCATTCATGCCCAGCACGTGATGCCACTGAATGTGTTCGTGATGGGGGATTTCCAGGCTGATGTGTTCATCGGCCTGCAACTGCACCGGATGTTCATCAAACACCGAAAAACTGATCCGCCCAAGGCTGCCGATGATCTCGACCCGATCCTCACGCCGATCCGCGACAAAGCTCCAGCAGCCCATACCCAACGCCCCGGAGGCGAACCGCCAACTGGCGCTGACCGCGTCTTCTGCCGCATACAACCCGGCCTGACGCGCGGTGAAACCGGCGATGTCGACAATGTCGCCGAGCAAATACTGGAACAGGTCAAACCCATGGCTGGCCAGATCGGCAAAGTACCCGCCACCGGCCACCGCAGGATCGGTGCGCCAATTGTCGCGACCGTCCAGATCCGCCGGCGAAGGTGCCTTGGTCAGCGTCCAGTTCAAGTGCCGCACGTCACCGATGCGCCCCTGCTCCAGCCATTGCCGCACCTGCGCAAAACGCGGCAACGAACGGCGGTAATAGGCCACGAACAGGTGCAAACCCGCCTCGGCAAACGCCTGCTGCATTTCACGGCTTTGCCCGGCATTCAGCGCCATGGGTTTTTCCACGCAGCAATGTTTGCCGGCAGCGGCGACTTTCAGGCTGTAGGCGTGGTGGCTGTCGGGTGGCGTGGCGATGTACACCGCGTCCACCTCGGGATCGTTGATCAGCGCATCGACATCGGTGTAAACCCGGTCGATGCCATGGCGCGCGGCGTAGTCAGTCACCGCCTCAAACCGTCGGCCCATCACCGCCACCAACGCCGAACCGGGCACCTTGTAGAAGGCCGGCCCGCTCTTGCGTTCAGTGACATCACCGCAACCGATCATACCCCAGCGCACCACGTTCATTTTTCAGTCCCTTTTTTCAAGATCAGCCAATGCGCAAAGCGCGCAAATCGAGGTGACCGTCCTTCAGCGGCGGGCACCAGTAGTAGCCGCCAGTAATCGGTCGGCTGATGCGATACAGGCCATCGGTGATGCCGTCTTCCAGACCGCTCATACGGCGCAGTTGCGCTTCGAAGGCATCCAGCGAGAAACCGAAAGCGAGGAACATCAGGCCGGCGCGATCACCTTCGATCCACGGCATCGAGCGGCGCACGACAAACGCTTCCGGGGCGAAGCTTTCCTGCGCGGTGCGTTTGACGTGGGCGGAGATTGGCGCATCGTCAATCTCTTCGTTGTCGCTGAGGCGACGGCCCATGATGTTGTCTTTGTCGTCGGACGAGAGTTTGTGGAAACCCTTGAGGTCGTGCTGCCACTGCTGGATCGCGGCGAAGCTGCCGCCGACCATGCCGTCAGCGCCGGCGCTTTGCAGGGCGGCGGCAAGCGCGGCTTCGTCGTGCGGGTTTTCGGTGCCGTCTTCATAGCCAGTCAGATCGTGGCCGTCCTTGTGGCGGAAGGCTTCCTGCATTTCTACCAGGCGCAGGGCCGGGGCCAGTGCGGCTTCGAGGGCGTTGCAGCGGTTGAGCAGGTCACCACGGTCGACGCCGTGCAGCCAGACCCACAGTGCGTGCTGGGTCGACGGGTTTTCGACGCCAACGCCAGTCATGGCCGGAAAACTGCGCAGGCCGTCGATCTGCACGTTGAGGGCTTTGGCCAGGGATTCGCCGAAACCGACCACCGCCGACTGGCCGTCCACCTGATTGATCAGGTTGTCGATCGCCTGCGGCAGCGCTTCCACCGACTCAAGGGCGAAAAACAGGTGACGTGCTTGCGCAGGAACTGGGGTGGCGAGAATGCCCGGCTGGTAGTAACTCATGTGAACTCCTTGGGAAAGTGCGCGGGAGTTTACCTGTGGCCGGAGGGTTTGTGTGGGTTTGGCGGGAGTCAAAAGCCCCTCACCCTAGCCCTCTCCCGGAGGGAGAGGGAACTGATTGGGGGATGCTGTGGAGATACGCCGACTTGAAATTGCTGTACCGAATCCATAATCGACAAAAAACTTTCAGGTCGATGTTTGACACAAGAAACCCCGGTTAGCCTTCATTCTCTCAAGTCCATAATCGACACAATCTTTCAGGTCGATGTAACTCGCAAGACACCTCGGTCGGCCCCCTCTCCCTCCGGGAGAGGGCTGGGGTGAGGGTTAGCGTCATTACGCCAGGCACTCGGACTCAACCCCGTCCAGCGCTTGAACGCCCGGCGAAAACTGCGCACATCGCTGTACCCGACTTCCTCGGTAATCCGCTCGATCGGCATATCGGGATTGGCCAACAGACTCAGCGTGCGCGCCTGGCGCACCTGTTCCAGCAGCGCCTCAAACGTCAGCGCATGCTCAGTCAACCGCCGCCGCAACGTACGACTGCTCATATTCAAATCACCAGCAATCTTTTCAATGTGGCTGCCGCTGCTCAGATCCCGGGCAATCGCCCGCTCCACAGCCTGAATCAGATCGAGTTTCTGATGCACCTGCGCTGCTTCCAGTTCCAGCAAGGCAACGGCCTGACGCAGCGCTAGCGAATGATGATTGGGCAGATTCACGTCCAGCCACTGCGCATCGATCAGCATGCGATTGTGCAGACAGCCGAAGCGCACCTCCGGCCCGAGCAAACGCTGGTATTCGCTCAGATAATCCGGCGCGGCATGCACGAATTCCACGGCAATCGCCTTGAACTCAGCCCCCACCAGTGCGCGGCCATACACCAGCAGGCTGGCGAAAAACTCCTCGACCGCAAATACCTGCACATCGGCAAATGGCAAGCGGCACTCGGCATCGAGATGCACTTGACCGTCGACCACATCGACGCTGGACACCACAATCCCGCCCGACGTGTGCTGATGACGAATCCCCAGCGCAAAGGCGTCGCGCAAGGTCTTGCACAGCGACAGCACATGCCCAAGCAGACCCAAAGTGCCGAGTACGTTCTGCGCGCCGACCCACAGCCCCAAGCCTTGATTGGGCAGCACTTTGAGTGCGCGCTGAATCATCGCCACCGCCTGACGATAAGAAATCCGCTGCGCCGGATCCTGCAGATCCTCAAGGGTAAAACCCAGCCCACGGCACAGGTTCTGGGGATCGATACCCTTGTTCTGCGCAACTTCGGCGAGGGTTTGCAAAAGAAATGGCGAAACCAGCGCCAATTCAAAGGTCGGGTCTTGGACTTTTACGTTCATGGGGGCTGACATTCCGGATCACGCTTGATTGTTATTTTTGTAACCGGTTATGTCGAAGGAAGTTAGCACAGGGTTGGCCGACTGTCCGCAGAAGTCCCCCTAACTGTCCGCCAATACCCTGCCCCGCCGGGCGCCAAGCGCTTATTTCTATAGTGCCGGGCGTACTGCGTGCCGGCGTTGCGCCCAAAACACAATAATAATGAGGACGGATATGCACCCGAACCGCGCGACATTGCCCCTGCGCCTGGCCCTTTCCTTGCTGGGCTGCGGCGTGACCTTACCGGCGCTGGCCACCGAAGCCGGGGTCGACAACATCGGCACCGGCACCGACGGCTTTTTCATGCTGCCGCTGGAAGTCGACAGCCTTCCGGAGAACATGGTCGCGTTCAACCTCTACTACAACCACTACAAGGCGCGAAAGCTCAACATCAGCTCGTTCGGCGGCAAAGTGCCGAATGTCGAAATCGAGTCCACCGCGGTGATTCCGCGTCTCGATTACTTGAGCCCGGTGCGGATATTCGGCGGACGCCTGGCCGGCTACATCGCCCAGCCCTGGCTGAAGCAGGAAGTCTCGGTGTTCGGCTTGAGCGACACCCGCGAAGGCATGGGCGATACCACCTTCGCGCCGATCATTCTGTGGGACATGGGCAAGCACCTGACCCTCGGTGCCGCCTTGGAAGTCACCGTGCCCA
Organism: Pseudomonas tensinigenes; assembly: GCF_014268445.2. Taxonomy (NCBI): domain Bacteria; kingdom Pseudomonadati; phylum Pseudomonadota; class Gammaproteobacteria; order Pseudomonadales; family Pseudomonadaceae; genus Pseudomonas; species Pseudomonas tensinigenes. The sequence continues at coordinate 3,041,111 of NZ_CP077089.1, read as the reverse complement.
CCGGCGAATACAGCGTCGATCGACTGGCCAACACCAGTAACAATTTCTACACGTATAAGCCGCTGTTCTCGTTCACCTGGCTGCCGACTGAACGCACCGAAGTCTCGATGAAGACCACCTACAGCTTCAACGAGAAAAACAAAGACACCGACTACAAGTCCGGGCAGATCTTCCACTTCGATTATTCGGCCAGCTACAAGATCACCGACGACCTGATGCTCGGCGTCAACGGCTACTACCTCAACCAAACCACCGACGACAAACAGTTCGGCCACACCGTGCAGTTTGCCGGGCAGGACGTGAATGACGGCGTGCGCGGCAAAGTGTTCGCGATTGGCCCGGCGCTGCACTTCACCTTTCTCAAGTACGCCAGTGCGGAGATTCGCTGGGCCAAGGAATTTGATGTGGAGAACCGGCCGGAGGGGGAAATGTTGTGGGCGAAGGTGAGTATTCCCTATGCGTTCTGAGTGCATTTGTAGGAAAGCGCACCTGGATTTGTAGCCTGAAAACCTGAAAACCGCATGGGTGGAATACGCCTACAGCGGCGGTCGAGATTACCGGACAACAGAGGGAAACGTCTGGCAGATTTAAAGGGTGTGCTTGCAGATACTGGGCTCCGTTATCCCATGGCTCCTCAAGGGCTCATGGGAAGCATCGTCAGCCAGTGACGACAATGGGCCGTTCCCGCCTTAGACTGCTTGAAATTGATCACGGAGGTCATATGAGCATATTGCTTTCCCCGTTTTATTCTGAGTTCGAATCCGAAGAAGAGGCAGAGAGCTACGATCGCTGGTTTCGTGCCAAGGTGCAGGCTGCACTGGATGATCCTCGCCCGGGCATTCCCCATGAGGAAGCCATGGTGCGGCTCGACCAATTATTAGAAGAGAAACGCAAGAATCGACTCGCTGCCGCTTGAATGGAGCGATCAGGCTCTGGACGATCTGGCTGACATTATCGATTACATTGAACAACACAATTCCAACGCTTCAGCGGCTTTGCAGCGCAAGGTGGTGCAGCAACGCAAAGGCTTTCATCAATTCCCTTTGGTTACAGGTCCGGCCGAGTGCCAGGCACTCGGGAAATGGTGGTCAATTCAAACTATCTGCTGGTCTATCGAGTGAACGGGCGCATCAAAATCCTGACGTTAGTCCACACCCGACAACAATACCCACGAACCTCATAAATATAAAAAAAGGGCGACCAACCGGCCGCCCAAACGTACTGCACGAGAGTCTTTTACAACGACAGTTGCCCACGCTCCTCCTCGGTCAACTGCTGTTTCGCCTGATCATCCAGCGCCCCGGCGCCCAACACCTGCACCGGGCTGTTCGGGTTGTAACCCGGGGTCGGTGCACGGCTGACACCATCACGTGAAGGTGCAAGTTGTTCGTTGCCGAAACTCAACACCTGCACGGTAAACACCGACGCCTGATTCTGCCGCGACGCTGCTTGCTGCTGACGCGCCACGTCTTCCGCCGCTTGGGTGGCCGACGATGCCGCCGAACTGGCCGAAGTAATCGCCCCGGTATTCACCGCCGACACCACCGGCACACCCGTCGCCTTGCCCTGCACCGAAATGTTCGCGGCGTTGACCACCGTCAGCGCGGCGATGTTGACGTTGCCCGACACGCGAATCCCCGCCTCGCCCGCATCAATCGTGCCCAGCGGCGCGATCAGGTCGATGTCGCCCGGTGCCACTTCGGCGATCGGGTTGAGCGTGGCGATACCGGCGCCGGTGCTCGGCACCGACGGCGACAAGGTCACGTTGCCCCAAGTGTCGTAAACCCGTTTCGGCGGGGTGTAGACCACGGTGGTTTTCGAGCCGCGACCGGCGTTGATGTCGCCTTCAGAAGACCAGCCGAGAATCGAGCCGCCAAACGTGGTCATGATCCGGCTCTGCCCCAGCAGAATGCTGCCCTGCGAATAGAGCTGAATGTTGCCCGAACCCTGCGTGATGATCCCCGCTGTCGACGGTGGCGCCGCGCCTTCGATGCCGAACACCTGACCGCCGCCCGGCGTAAGCATCTGAATGTCGCCGCCGAACAAGGTCTTGACCCCTGCCCCGCCGTACATCGTGATATCGCCGTCGTAGCGGATCGGATTGCCCGCCACATCAGTGGTCGGAAACAGCGCGGCAATGGCATTACGACCGCGCAGATAACTGCCTTTGCGCGGGCCATCGACGTCGTTGTATTCCAGGCCACCGGCGCGCAGTTCGGCGAAGTAGACCTGCCGCGCGAAGATCGCCTGCTCGGCACTCGGCAGTGCGGCGTAGAACGCTTGCGCCTGCTCATCACTGCCTTTGAAGCCGTAACCGAGGGTCAGCCAGCTCTGCAGTTCGTCCAGGTACGTCTTGACCACTTTGCCCGGTTGGCCGTTGAGAGAGACCTGCGAATCAGCAACGTTCTGCGGGTTCAGGTAGCGCGCGATGAACCGTGAGTAATCCAGCCCTTGCGCACCAACACCGGCCTGCAGCACCACACTGGCACCCGGTCGGCTATCGCCTGCCAGCACCGGCCCGATGCTGGTGATGCTGGCACGGTCCTCCATCAGGAGGTTGCGCCCTGCGCTGACGTCAAGCACACCTGGGCCGGCGATATCGAAGCTGCTGTAGAGAATGTCGCGCCCGGCCGCAACCCGCGACACATCGTTGGGCCGGTTGTGAATGAACAGGTTGCCGGTGGATCTGATCTCGTCGCCGTTGTAGCTCAGGACTTCATTCGGTACGGCTGTTGGCTGGCCCAGATAAGTGCCCGAGGCGACGAGGTCGCGCCCGGCGAGCATCCACACAGGCCCTGCCGCTTCGTACCAGGTGCGCTGCTGTACGCCGGACCTAAAGAATGTCAGCGTCTCGCCACTGCGGACTCCGACCAGATCTCCAGTCAACGCGTAAAACCGTGCGGGCCCTTGCACGCCACTCAACCCGGAATAGCTATTGGCACCAAACGCAAATAATGGGTAGCGCGCGTTGCGTTGCGTCGCCACGCCGTCAACGCTGTTATTGGTCATGAGCGGCCTGTCCGCGCTGTTGCTGACGAACCCATTGAAGGACGGCGCAAATGGCGAAGTAATCGCCGCTGGACTGGCGCCTGACTGATTGATCGCATAACCGCCGGCATAGATCGAATCGCCTGCCAGCAGTTCCAGCTGACCGGAAGTAGACGGTGCCAACAGCAACGAGTAGCCCTCGGCCGGCGGAACATTGCCCGTGCCATAAGCGGCCGAGGATCCCGCGTAAATCGAGCCTTTGGCAGCCACGGCACGCAGGATCGACGGATAGACGAAGCGACCGTCAGTGGGTGATGTATTGGATGTGGAAACCAACAAATTGTCCGATTCGGCCAACTGCGTGCTGGGTGTGAGGTTGCCCCCCGCCGAGAACAGATCGATCGCAGTGTGATCGGTCCACAGCGAGAAACCGGTCAATCCACCGCCTGCATGGCCCACCCCACTGGCGTCAGTAAAGGCTGTGGAGTTTTGCAAGCGCACGCGTCCCGGATCTGCTGCACCGCCCAACACCAGGTCGCCACGGGTGCTCAGGCGCATCCCCGAATCTCCCGGAATCAGTACCAGACCGCCGGAGGCACTGCCCAGGGTCGATTTGAACGGATCGTATGCACGGACTTCGCGCGAATCCTGATCCAGGGAAAACGCACCGTACTGCAGATTGACGCCGCCCACGGCACTGGCATTGATTTGCGCAGCGCCACGCAAGTTGATCACCGCGCCTTGCAGATCATGGCGCGGCGCTTGCGTTCCGGTTTCTCCCGCCCGGGCTTGCAGCGAGGGGTTGAGCGAACCGCCGAAACGCATGTCGATATCGCCACCACCGGTCAGTTGCAGGCTGCCATCGCTGCCCACTCGCCCGGTGCTGCCCACGGCGACGATCAGGCCCTGGCCACGCGGATAAAGATTACTGCGACCATCACCGACCGGGTCAAGCATGCCACCGTCTGCGCCAGCGCGCAGGCTGATGTTACCGCCGCCAAGAGTGCCGAAACCCGTAAAACCCACCAGATACGGCGCGGTACTCCTGCTCGAATCCGCCAACGGCTGACTGGCATAGCTGCCGAAGTTGATCCACCAGGCGGTCGGTATTTCGTCGTTCCCCGTACCCTGACGCCACAGCCAGTTGCCAACGGCAACGCTTGGCACCTGCTCTGGGGTTTCCATCGCGATACTGGTCGCACGTCGCCCGACGACATCGCCGGAAACAGAACCGCCGGCGCCAATCGTGAGGTTACCCCCCAGTTGCGGATACCAGGCCTGATACAAACTGTCGCTACCACCATCTACCCATTTTTCGTTATCACTGCCCGCGCTGCCCAGCACCGAACCATCGTCCGACAAACGACCGCGTGGCTGGTTGTAACGCGCGTCGACATCGCTGGATTGGGTACCCGCGGTGTACACCCCGAAAGGTGATTCCATGCTCAGATTGCCAGCGGCCATCACGTCCAGATCGGCGGCGCCGGTTCGCAAAACGCTGAACATCTGCGAATGAGTGGAGACCGTGGTACCGCCTACGTTGGCGGCGCAATAAGCAGGGTCAATATCACACCAGAACAGATCGTCTTCGCTGACCGGCGACCCGGCCGGTGCGCCCATCGGATTGCCCTCCGTCCAGAGGAACTTGGCGGGCGCGACACAGACACCAGGAATGTAATCGCACCAGAACATTTCATCTTCCTTTACGACCTCTCCGGCCGGGAACCCCAGCGCATTATCAACCGCCCAAGTGGTGTCGAGTTTTTTCGTAGTGACGACCATGCCGTAATGCGTATCCGCCAGTCGCAAGTGACCTTCGCTGGTGAGCGGTTTCACGGTGCGACTGTCGGCAGCATCAAGATCCGCACCCGCCACTACGCGCATCGACCACGAGGTGCTGCCCGACGGCAGCATGCTCGCCAGGGCCCAGTTGCGTCCCTGCTGCGTGCCGTTCAACGGACGCAAATCGATGAACGCTGTGCCGTCGGCCAGCACCACGTCGGTCATCGACGGAATCAGCGAGCCGCGCAACAACGCCAATGCACCGCTTAATTTCACGCCAACGATTTTGTTGTCGGCAAACGTGCCAGGCAATGGCACGCCCTTGGGCCAGAGCATCGCCTGCATGGCGGTGGCCACGTTCAACCGCGTCCCGGCACCGAGGCGGCTGCCCGCCGGCAAGGTCACGTTGTCGCTGAGCAAGGTACCGGCGGCGTACAGCAGGTTGCCGGCGGCGTCATGCACCGCACCGGCCAGGACTGTGCCGCCCGTCAGTGTGTAAGGCCCGGCGAGGATGCCCTGGGTTGGCAGCAGCGTGCCGCTGGCCAGCGTCGCGCCCTGTATCGGCAAGTCGTAATTGAGCGTCGTGCCGACCGGGAACGAGGTGCCTCCTGCCAGCGTCACCCCGGCGCCCGGAACGATCAGGTCACCACCAAAAGGCTGGATGCCCGGAACCAGTTTCCACCCGGCGTCGTCAACGGTTTCCGGCGGCGGCGCGAAGCCGTCGTTGATGCTGCCGTAAATATCCAGATTGCCGCCGGCGCGGATCAGCAGGCTGCCGGATTCGCCCGAACCATAAACAGCGGTTTTTTGCGTGTGCGGATTCAGACTGGCGTAACGGTAAGCGGACAGGTCCAGATCGCCCTGCACCACCAGATCGCCGTCGGCGGTTTTGCTGGCGAGCTCGACGCCTGGGCGTAGATGGAACGCATCGCTATAAGCCGCGTTATTCAATCCGGCCAGTTTGCGTTGCAGCAAATCGCCGTTGCCCAGCGCCGCATCGATGAACGCCGTGCTGTCGCCATGGATACCGTCCAGATAAGCCTGATCGATCACCTGATACGGGCGCCCGCTGACGGCGGCATCGGTGCCGTCGACTGCATCGGTGTAGCGGCGCATGGCATTCAGGCCGATGGAACGCGCGCCCTGAATGTTCAGCACACCGCTGGCATCGATGGCGATGTCGTCGGCGCCGATACGCGGTGCATCGAGTTCCAGCGTACCGCGCGGCCGACCATCGTTGTGACCGGCTGCGCTGCCAAGCGGCGCGTCGGTGCCATGGCGCAAATCGATCCGTGCGCCTGACGCCAGCGTCAGCAAACCATTGCCGGAATCGAGTTCGACCATGGCGCGGTTGGGGGCATCGATGATCTTGCCGTAGCTGTCGACACGCAGCACGCGACCATGGGCATCGAGCACGGCATTGCCAGTCAGAGTCAGACCGTTATTGGCGGACAGACGAATGCTGCCGACCCGCTCACCACTGGCGTCGATCAGGCCGGCCACGGTCAGACTGCCGTTGTCCACCGAGACATTGACTTCACCGGCCTTGAGCCCGTCGCCGAGCACCAGGCTGCCCTGCTTGAGCTGGAAGCTGCGGCTGCCGAACACCTGCCCGGCGTTCAAGCGCTGGTTCAGCGCAGCGAAGTCCTGGTTCAAATCGTCGCCCAGCCGTTGTGCGCGAATGTCCACGCCACCGGCCTTGTACGGCACCTGCGTGCCACCGGCATCGTAGTAACCGCTGCTGGCACCGAGGATCTCGCCTTGCAGATCGACCACCCCGGCATCCGCTGCCAGCGCCACCGCACTGAGATTGCCGGCCTGGTTGTTGTGCGCCGACAGATCGATACGTGAACCGGCTGCCTGGCGGATATTGCCGTGGCTGCTGTACAGCGCCACATCGCCGCCCCAGCTGTATTTGCTGACGTCATTGAAGGGCAAGGTACGCCCGGCCAGGTCCAGGTACGCGGCGTTGGTCAGGGTCAGATCGTTCTCGGACTTGACCACCAGTTTGCCGCTGGCCAATGCAATGCGACCGTCGAGCAGCACATTGCGCCCTTCAAGCGTCAACTCCGCACCCAAGGCATCGGCCACCGCAGCATTCGCAACGCCACTCACCGTCAGGTCGTCGCCCGCCTTGAGCAGGTTGACCGAGGCCGCTTCACCAGTGAGCAACGGCGTGCGCAGATTGAGGTTGCCGCCACTGTAGACGTAGCCGGAAATCGGGTCGTAAGCCCCTTGCGCCAGATACACCGCAAGACTGCCTTTGTGGTTGGCGGTGATGCGCTCGCTGGCGTTGAGGTTGACGTTGGCGAAACCCAACGCCAATCGGTTGTTCTGATCCAGGCCGTTGGGTTGCGGGTTCGGGCCATAACCGAACTCGATGCGTTGCGCCTGAATGTCCAGTGTGCCGCTTCCAGTCCCGGCGCCACCACTGGCCACCGCGCCCGGCGCCTGGGTCGCACCGTTCCAGATCAGGTTGGCGGTGCGAATGGTCGCCACATCGCCAGCCTCGCCCCAGCCATAGACGGCGGGCGTGGCCAATAACAGGTTCTGCAAGCGACTGACGCCGGTCTGCGGGTCAAGCGTATCGAGGCTGACGTTGCCGAAGAAGTTGAACGCGTCGCGAGTGGTCAGACTCAGGGTTTCCAGTGCCGGAGCACCGAACTGCGTATCGCCACGCAGCAGGCGATCGAGCACGTTCTGGTTCAAGGTCAGGCCACTCGGTACGCGACCTGCTGCGGCCAGCGCCTCGGCGCTACCGGCATTGACCGCGCCAACGGCCAGCGCTAGGTGACGGGTGCCGAAGCGCACGGATTCGTTCAGTTCGAACTGGTTGTCGGTGGCAGCGGTAATGCTGCCATTGGAATAGAGCAACGTTGGCTGCGCGCACGGCTGCGCAACGCACGTACCGATGCGGATGCTGCCCGGGCCTTCCGAATAGGTGGCGACCGTCGGTGCGAGCGTGCTGGTCCAACCGTTGGACACGACCAACAGACTGGCGGAACCCGGCTGATAAATGAAGCCGTCGGTCGAGTCGTAAGGCGCATCACCGCGGCCGAGGGTGTTGATACCGGCGCCCGCTTCCAGCGTGATGCCACCGTCGACTTTGTCAGTGCGCAACAGCACTTCCGGTGCCGATAACACTGCGCCTTCACGCAGAGTGATATTGGCAGCCGAACCCTCAAAGCGAATGAAGTTACCCGCCGAGCCGTATTCAACCGTCGGCGTGGCGCCAAGGCTCAGCCGTCCGGCTTCGAGCCGGTCAAGGCTGCCGGCGTATAGCGAAATCCCGCTAAACCCCGGCGTGCGCGAACGGCCTTCACCGAGTACCTCCAGGTCCTGGGCCAACACGACAGCGCTCCCGGCCACGCCGCCTTTGCTCGGGGCAAACAGGGCCTGGCCCTGAAAGTTCATGTCGATGTCGTGCGTGCCCCCGGCCACCAATTGCACGTTGAGCGATTTCGCATCCATTGGCGCCAACGCACGTGGCACACCTCGACGGGCCGCATCGCTTTCGATGAACTGGGTGAAGCTGGTTTCGTTGTACTGCGAATAGCGGCGCAGAACATCGGCCGACGTCAGGATCACCTGGCTCGGCAGACTATCGCGCACACCGCTGTTGGCAATCGACATCAGCCCGGCACTGGACCACGAACCATTGCGCATTTTCAACGCGCCGCTGGTCATGCCTGGCGTCGCCTGGCCGTTGACCTCGACCCGGAACGCGCCGGGCAACAAGGCAAAGGTTGAAGGCAGCAAGGTGTAGGTGCCGGCGGCCAGGCCAGGAACACCGGCGCCTACGGTAATTTGCTGGCCAATGCGCGGATCGCTTGCACCGGCCTCGGCGAGTGCCGGTGCAAAGGCACTCTGGTTGCCCGGCACAATGGCGTACACCGGGTTACTGCTCAGGCTCGGCAAACTGAACGTGCCATCGGCAGCGTTGCGCACCAATGGATTGAATCGGGCATCGGTGGAGCCGCCGCGCCCGGAGACAAAACCGGCGCCACGCAGATCGCCGCCGCCTGACAAGTCAATCAACGCGCCGCCCTGCACATCGACGTACTGCCCGGTAAGGATCACGCCATCCAGGGCACTGGCGATCCCGTGCAACACCACGGATTTGCCGTCGTAGCGATAGTCGATACCGTCGGTGGTACCGCCATACGGCATGACCAGGCCAGCGCCGCTGACCGACGTGACACTGCCGGGCAACAGGCGCAGCTCCTGGGTTTTGCCCAGCGAGTTCTCGCCCAATCTGATCAACCCCAACGGGGCGCGGATGACGCCGCCCTGCTCGATCTTCCCGGCAACCAGCAGCAAGTTGCCAAACGCGGAATACGGCAAGGCCTGCGGTGCCTCGCCATGGCCGCTGATACGCAAGGTGCGCGCCAGTTCCGGGACAGCCGTATAGCCCTGATAACCGACACGGACATCGGCCGAAACACCCGTGGCCGGATAAATCTGCGCAGCGCGCAAGTCGAGATCACCGGGTGTCCACAACCGCGAGCTGCGTTCTTTATCGTTCGGCGCGAGAAAACGCATGTCGCCACGACTGTCGAGGGTGACCTGGTCGAAGCCACGACGGCTGACGGCAGCGGCCGGCGCGTCGAGCTGCGCGATCGTCCCTTCGGTGCCGAACGACAAGGTGTTGCTCAGATCCAGCAGGTCAGCGGTGGCGGTGAAGCGGGCGTTCGACAGCTCAGTGGTCGCGTTGGCCAGCACCCGTGGACGCATGCTGACATCCGAAGGCACGTAGAGACCCAGCCCCGACAAGCGCATGTATGGCGCGGCCAGATTGATCCGCGTCGAGTCGCTGGCGGCCTGCGCCAGCGAGATCGAGCCGGTGTACAGATTCAGGCTTTGATTCATGCGCAGGTCGACGTCGCCGGCGAATGTGAGCAAGCCGTTACTCAACAGGCTCAGGTGATCGAAACCACCCGACATCAAACGCTCCGCGCTCAAGCGGGTCTGACCGTAACGCAACTGCGCCGCGCCTTCGCCGGCCTGCAGATGCGCCGACAGCAACGAGCCATCCGAGTCTTGGCTGATGATCATTTCGCGGGGCGCACGCACTTCGTTGCTCGCCAGATTCATCTGGTAGAGCGGCGCGTCCTGAACAATCTCCAGATGACCACCCGACGCGCCGACACCACCCGCTGCAGCCTGCAACTGACCGTCGAGGAACACGCCATTGTAAGAACTCAAGGCAATGCGCCCGCCATCGGTGGCGACGTCGGTCGGTCCGACCCCGGCGACATCCAGAACCGCGTGCGTACCGGAGGCGTCCAGGCGTGCACCGTCGCGCACAATCACGTAAGCATCGGCCGACGTTGCGGTGATTTTCTTCGAATCAATCTCGCCGCCGAGAATAATGCTGCCACCCTTGCCGATCTGGCCGTAAACCCGACCCAACGCATCCACGGCCGTGTAGGCGCGACCGGCAACATCCAGCACCGCGTCTTCGCCGATCCAGATAGAACGGTTGTGGGCCTGCGGGTCGGCGTTCTGCGGCATGGTCGCCACGTCCAGCGAGCCAAACTGTTGCTGACGAATATCGAGAGTGCCGCCCCAGGCGTTCAATTGCCCGTCGACCGTAATCTGTCCGGCACCGCGCAGTTTAATGCGCTGCCCCGGGTCGACGCTGATACGTGCACCGTGGCCGATGGACAGCGAACTGCTCGCCGGGTCGATCAGCGCTAACTCACTGGAACCGGCCTGGAGCGCCAGACTGGCGCCGCCACGCTGGGTCAGAACGCCTTTGGCCGGGTTCTCCTGAAACAGCGTGGGGGTCCACAATTCGAGGGCCGTGCGCGGATCGGCGCCGCTGGACTGGTTCGGCGCCGCATCGCCGAAACGGTAGACCGGCATCACCACATCGATCTGCGCACCATCAGCGACTTTCAGTCCGGTCAGGCCGGTGACGCTGTAACTGGCAAAACCGCTGCTGAACAGACTCGATGCCAGTTGCAGCGTTTTGTCGCCGTGTGCGGCGCCGGTTCCACCGATCTCAACGTTGCCGGACTGAATCGTCAGACTGCCGCCACCGGTGACACCGTAGCCACGCACGTCGCCATCAAGCATCAATTGTGACGACGCCGAACGGGTCAACGGACTCGACTCCAGCGTAATGTCGCCGCCCTTGCCGCCGCGCGTCTTGCCATTGGCCAACAGCGCCCCGCCGGACGACACGTCAAGCAGACTGCCACTGCCCAGATTGACGCTGCCGGTACTGCGCACAGACACCACGCCGCCATTGAGGTAGGCCAGACTGCTCACGTCGTCCGGATCGGTACGCAGATTGCTCCACAGTCCGCGGGCATCGAGCTGCACGCCTTTGGCCACCGTGACACCGACAGCCGTCCCGGCCGGTGCCGGCAACGCGGAATTGCCGGTCAGGATATCCCCCACATTCAAACTGCCGCCACGCGCAGTCAGGTTCGCATTGACCTGCACTTGTGGGCCGAACAAGGTGATGTCACCACCGGAATCAACGGCCAGCGCCTGATCGACAACAATGGTTTTCGCGGCAGAGACCTTCAACGCACCGAGCTGAAAGCCGTTGAGCATATCGCTGTCGAGAAACAACTTGCCGACCCGCTCCTGCGCCACGGCATCCGTCAGGCCGGGCGCTGTGAGCGCCGCTGCATGAGTGCCGCCGATCTGCACCTGGTCCAGTCGCGGATCGAGCAGGTACTGCAGGCCACCGGCGGTCGCCGACCAGGCCGGATCGTATTGACCCACGATCAATTGCGCCCGGCGAGCCCGTGCAATCTGACTCTGCTCATAGCCATCAAGCACCGCGCGGGGTGCTTGTGTCTGGCGCTCGCCCTGGAACACTTCGCCGAGAATCTGGCCATCGACCAGCGCGTTGCGGGTGGCAATCACCAATTGACCGGCATCGCGGCCGACGGTGTAGCCCGATTCCTGACGCGAGCCCGGTGCAATCAGCGGGTTGTAGAAAAACTGCGTCTGGCCCCAGCGCTCGCTGCTGTCTTCATAGCCTTTGTACAACCCGGTATAAAGCAGATCCCCCGGCGCTCGTGAGACTTCATATAAATGCCCGTCGGCGCCGCGCAACCAGCTCTGCCGGATCTCGCCGCTCTGCACGTCGAGAGTGCCGCCGGACAAGTTGATCAGCGAACCTTTCTCGGTGACCACATCGTTGCCGGCAAAATTCACGGAACCGCCCTGCGCCATCCATTCACCGATGCCGTGGCCCTGAGTGCCGAGATAGCCACCGACTTCCAGCAGACCTCCGGCCGTGTACCAACGATCTGTAGCGTAACCGTTGGTGCCGGCCGGCACGTACACCAACTCACGCACATCGACCCAGATGTCGTTGCTGTTGAGCGCGCCGCCCTCGCGGTTGACCGGCGCATCGCGTTGCTCGTTGCCCTGCACGTTGATCTTGATGTTATTGGCTTCCATCGCCACCTTCACCCCGACAGCGCCGGACACATCAATCAACGCGCCGTCGCGTACCAGACTGCGACGCCCCGCCGATACAGCGACCTGGCCACCGGTGGCGAGGGTGATCGAACCGTTCTGAAACTCGACGCTGCCGCCACTGCCGATGTCGATGCGCGACTGATCACCACGGATGCGGTTGTTGGCACTGACGGCCTGTAGCGATGCGTCACGCTGACTGTCGAGCGCGGTGAGATCGCTGCTATCGAGCATGATCGCGGTGACGCTGCCCTGAGCGAGCGTGACGCTGCCAGCGTTGTCAGTCACCGGGTTGAGCAAGTGCACAGTGCCGCGCGTGGCCACTGACGTGCTCGCCAGCAACACACCGTTTTGCAGCACCTCATGGCCGGTCAGCGTGATGTCGCCGGTGGCGGCCTGGATCAAGCCATTGTTGCTGACCTTGCCGGCCACGGCGCCGGTCTTGAAGCCCGGCGTGACTTCGTTGCCGAAGGTCGTGGACACGGCGTTGCCATCGGTACCTGAACCCTTACGGATGTAAAAGCGATCGCCTGCACCGAGCAGCGTCTGGCCTTTGGGGGTGCTGATGTTGCCATCGTTCTGCACCTCGTTGCCCAACAGCAAGGCGTAGCCCCCAGCGTCCGTCGACGCCTTGGGCGCATGAGTCTGGATACTGGCGCCACGCTCCACCAGCACTTTGCCGGCCGCGTCAGTGAAGGTCGGCTGGGTGGCGGTGCTGTCGAAGTACAGGCCCCGGTCGCGGAACTGGATATCGGTGATGTTGGCTGCGGCGGCTACCAGATTGCGTACATTGACCTGGCTGCTGCCGCTGAACACGATGCCGTTGCGGTTGATCAGCATCACCGTGCCGTCGCCCTTGATCTGGCCTTGGATCTGGCTCGCACGCGCGCTTGGGTCGTTGACCCGGTTGAGGACTGCCCAGTTGGATTGCTGAGCGAATTCGACCGTGGTGTTGCGGCCGACGTTGAAGGTTTCCCAGTTGAGAATCGCCTTGTCGGCGGTCTGCTCGATCTTCACCGTGGTCTTGCCGTCAGCCAGAGTCTGCTGCGGCCCCTTGGCGTTCAGCCAACCCTGGCTGAGGCTGTTGTCGACCTTCAAGCCGCCCTCGCCCAATCCATCCGGCACGTTTTGCACACTGCCCAACGCCACCGCACGCCCCGCAGCCTGAGCCGCCTGCTGTGCGGCAATCGCCGCCACGGTGTTGTTGAGGGTCTGCAACGAGCGCTGCAATTGCTGATTGGCTCGTTGCTGCTGGGCCAGTGGTGGCGTCATCCCCGGCAACCCGCCAACACTCGGCCGCGCTGCCGCCGCTTGTTGTGCGGCGCCCTTGGCGGAAAACCAGCTGGAACTGAACGCCGTTTGCGCCTGCGCACTGCCCGCCACCAGACACAACGCCACCGCGTGCGCCAGTGGCTTGAGCAGCCACAGCGCCGGATCGGCGACCTCACGCTTGAGCATCGGGGCACGGGTACTGCGACGGGATGGGCGAGCGAGCATCACTACGAGATCCTTTTTGATTGCCACACAAAGCTGCAGGCCAGCAAAAACCTGCTGTTACGACATAGGCAGTTGGCGAGGGGCGCGACCGAACGGATGTCACACAAACTTCATGATTGAGGTGTAACTGCGCGCTGTAGCGGAACTGGCAGCCTTTGGATCAGGCTGCCGAGAGGCTCGAAGGAAACAACGACCTACAACGGACGACCTATGCCGGTGCAAACATTCGGGTTGTTGATGTCCAGGTTGTTGCCGGTGGTGTTGGTAATGAAGTTGGCGGTGACTGCTCTTTTCCAGATGGTCGGGATTGGCGCGAACCCATGGGCCACAGTCGCCACTGCATTGCCCGGCAAACTGTAGTGGGTGGTCAGGAATGCTCGAATATTCGCAGCCACACCGCCATCGAGGTAACACTGGCTAAAAATCAAATTGCTATAACCCGAGATTGGATAACCGGAAGCAGGATTGGCGACGACAGGCACCCATTGCTGTGGATTACCGCTGGCAGAGTTGGTCGGCACAAACGCTGACGACAACGCCAGAACCACATTGGCAGTCGTTGCCTGGATACCGTTAATGCGCGCCACTAGCGCATTGTTTTTCGCATCCACACCATCCGGTCCCATGTAACCGATCGATCCATCGAAATAGCTCACCGTCGGCAAGACGTCGCTATCTACGTCGACTCCTATCCAATTGATGGGTAATTGAGCCCCGGATGGCAGGCGCGCCTGCGCAAAGTTCGTGCTCACCAAAAACGCCGAAGGACAAATGGCGTTCAAATGCCGACTCATCATTTCCGTCGTGCCACTTGAAGTCCGCCGGTAGATCACGCGGATTGGCGTAGCGTCGGATGTGCCCAGTAATGAGCCCCACGTCGATTTATTACCCGAAAACACATCACACAGTTGAGCGCTGCTCAGGTTAAGCGCCGTGACACCCGCTTTCTTGTAAGGGATGACCACCGCGGTGGCTACAGATGGCACCTGGATCAGCGGGCCATAAGCAGCGCCGAAGGAGGAGTTGTAGTAGCTGATTTCAGAAGGCGTGAGAATCGAGTCGCTACCCGCAAAATGCACAGCGCCTGTGGTGCCAAATTGCGCAGCGTTATTGCTCAGGAAAGCGCTTTTGCCGATGCCGCTACCGGTCACGGCGTAGCTGAAGTTGGCAGGCAGGATGCTGTTGGCGGAACCTTTGTACAGCGCAGCAGGAAGCGAGGCGCCACCACCGGTCACCGCCATGACCTGACTGGACAGCAGCGCGACAACAGCCAAACTTGCAACTTTGCAGGTCCGTTTGAACATGATGAGCTCCTTGTGCGAAATCTCGGATTTTTGTCTAAAAAAAATGGCAGCCCCCAAGGGACTGCCATTCCTGTTGCGGCTTACAAAGTGATGCTTACAAAGGACGACCGACAGCGTTGCAGACGCTGGCGTTGTTGATGTCCAGGTTGTTGCCGGTGGAGTTGGTGACGAAGTTGGCGGTTACAGCGGTTTTCCAGTTGGTTGGAACCGGAATGAAACCGTGAGCGGCAGTGGCCACGGCGTTGCCCGGAGTGCTGTAGTGCTGGGTCAGGAACGCTTTGACAGCAGCAGCCACGGCTGCGTCCTTGTAGCACTGGCCGAAGATGAAGTTGGTGTAAGCAGCCATTGCATAACCGCTCGACGGGTTGGCAACCACTGGGGACCACTGCGCCGGGTTGGCCGCGTTGGTTGGCAGTGGAGCCGAAGCCAGAGCCGTGTTGACGTTGGCGCTGGTTGGCTGAACGCCATTGATACGCGCAACAACAGCGTTGCTCGCAGCGTTGACACCGTCCGGACCGACATAACCGATGGAACCGTCAACCGCGTTGACTGCCGGAGCTACGTCAGCGGTATTGGCCACGCCTACCCAGTTCGACGGCACAGCGGAACCTGCTGGCAGACGTGCGTTGGTGAAGGTGGTGTTGACCGCGAACTTGGTCGGGCAGATCGAGTTCAGGTGACGGCTGAGGATTTCGGTGGTGCCGCTCGAAGCGGTGCGATAAACAACGCGGATCGCGGTAGTGTCGGAGGTACCCAACAGCGCGCCCCAGGTAGTCTTGGTGCCCGACAAGGCATCACACAGTTGAGCGCTGGTCAGGTTAAGGGTGGTGTTGCCGGCCTTTTTGTAAGGGATGGCAACCGAAGTGGCGACAGATGGCAGTTGGATCAGCGGACCAAACGAAGCGCCGAAGTTGGTGTTGTAGGTGCTGATTTCCGAAGCGCTGAGGATCGAGTCGCTACCGGCGAAGTGCACAGTGCCAGTAGTGCTGAACTGTGCGGCGTTGTTGGTCAGGAAAGCACTTTTGCCGATGCCGCTACCGGTTACGGCGTAGCTGAAGTTGGCAGGCAGGATGCTGTTGGCAGAACCTTTGTACAGAGCGGCAGGCAGTGAAGCGCCACCACCGGTTACGGCCATGGCCTGGGCGGATGCCAGAGCGGCGACGGTCAATGAGGCTGCGATCAGAGTGCGCTTGAACATGAAGAATCTCCTTTTCAACTAGGTTTGGGAACACAGGTTTTCGGGTGACTTGCATGACACTGGGAGGACTCACCGGGGCCCTCGCTAGCGTTGGCCTTGGTTAAGTCGCACTGAGAAATTCGCAGCTTCCGGTGACAGATAAAGGAAAAAACCTCGGGAGGTGAGCGGTGTTTCTGAAGGGATTTTCTCGGGTGTTTGTCGGGTGTCGTGCAGCGTCTGGATCGGGGGTTTGGCGGAATCGGGCTGGAGGCGTTGGCGGGTGGTTGCAGATGACAGAAAGGAGAACCCGAGGATGGAGGAATCGAGGGTCGGGTGATGCCAATGGTTTGGAGAAAAAATCTGGATTATTTATTGCCCTGACTGGCCCCTTCGCGAGCAAGCTCGCTCCCACAAGGTTTTTCAGTGGTCATAGATTCTGTGTACACCACCGCCCCCTGTGGGAGCGAGCTTGCTCGCGAAGAGGCCCGATCAGACGCCATCAAAACCGGCTACTGCACCAGCTGATTGATCTCAATGATCGGCAACAACACCGCCATCACAATCACCAGCACCACCCCGCCCATCACCACGATCATCAGCGGCTCCAGCAGCGCGGTCATGCCCATCGCCCGCCGTTCGATATCCCGCGACAGGGTTTGTGCCGCGCGCTCAAGCATCGGTGGCAGTGAACCGGTTTTCTCGCCGCTGGCGATCAGGTGAATCAATACCGGCGGAAACACATTCTCCACCCGCAACGCCGCCGCCAGGTTCACACCCTCACGCACCTTGGCCGTGGCCTCAGTGACGCTCAAACTCAAACGATCATTGGACAACGTCTGCCGCGCCGCCTCCAGTGCGCGCAACAACGGCACCCCGGCGCCGCCAAGAATCGCCAACGTCGAGGCAAAACGTGCGGTGTTCAGGCCCAGAATAAATCGCCCGAACAACGGCAACTTCAGCACCCGATGATGCCAACTCAAACGCGCCGCCGGATTGCGCAGATACAAGCGCCAGCTCCAAAACGCCCCGGCAATCAGCGCCGCACACAACCAGCCCCACGCACGAATGAAATCACTGGCGTTGAGCATCGCCAGGGTTAATCCCGGCAAATCCTGCCGCGCTTGGGAAAACGCACTGACCACCTGTGGCACCACGTAGCTGAGCAAGAAAATCACAATGCCGATCGACACCAGACCGACCACACCCGGATAGATAAACGCCGTAAGAATCTTGCCACGCAGGTTGTTGCGCTCCTCGATGTAGTCGGCGAGCCGTTCCATCACTTGCGCCAGATCGCCGGACTCTTCCCCCGCGGCGATCAATGCACGGTAGATCTCCGGAAAGTCCCGTGGTCGCGCCGCCAACGACTCGGCCAGACGCATGCCGCTGCGCACATCCGCACGCACAGCGCTGAGCGTATGGGCGATGTGTTTTTTCTCAGCCTGCTCGACCGTGGCACTCAGCGCCGCTTCCAACGGTAGACTCGCGCCCAACAGACTCGCCAGTTGCCGCGTGGCCCAGGCCAGATCGTTGTCGGAGAGTTTGGCGCTGAACAGTCCGCCACCGCCGTGCTGAGCGACGTTGCTTTCCTTGTGCACCGACAGTGCGGTCAAACCGCGCCCGCGTAATGTTGTTAACGCAGCAGCCTGGCTGTCCGCCTCAAGGTGCCCGGATTCGATCTTGCCGGTGGCATCGGCGGCTTCAAAACGATAGCGATTCATCAGGCGTCCCGTGTCACACGGAGGATTTCTTCAGGGGCGGTGGCGCCGCTGCGAATCCAGCGCTCACCGTCCTCGCGCAGGCTGAACATCCCGGCCTTGGCCGCCGAAGCGCGCAAGGCCTGCTCCCCTGCCCCTTGGTGAATCAGGGTACGGATATCGTCGTCGATGCAGAACAATTCATGGATGCCGGTACGGCCGCTGTAACCGGTTTGATTGCACGCCGGGCAACCGACCGGGCGCCAGGTGCCGGGCGCGGTGGGGTCTTCTTCCTTGCACTGATTGCACAGCCGCCGCACCAGTCGTTGCGCGAGCACGCCGAGCATCGACGAGGCCAGCAGAAACGGCTCGACGCCCATGTCGATCAAGCGGTTGACCGCTGACACCGCGTCGTTGGTGTGTAGCGTCGCCAGCACCAAGTGACCGGTCAACGAAGCCTGCACAGCGATTTGTGCAGTTTCGAGATCCCGGATTTCGCCAATCATGATGATGTCCGGATCTTGGCGCAGGATCGCTCGCAGCGCCAACGCAAAAGTCATGTCGATCTTGGCGTTGACCTGAATCTGGCTGATGCCCGGCAGGTCGTATTCCACTGGATCTTCGACGGTGAGGATGTTGCTGGTGCTCGCATCGAGCCGCGCCAGTGCGGCGTAGAGGCTGGTGGTTTTGCCGCTGCCGGTAGGCCCGGTGACCAGCACAATGCCGTGGGGCTGGCGGATCAGGTGATCGAGTTTGGCCAATACCTGCGCGTCCATGCCCAAGGTTTCCAGATGCAGACGCCCGGCCTGTTTGTCGAGCAGACGCATCACCACCCTTTCACCATGCCCGGTCGGCACCGTGGAAACACGAATATCGATCGGTCGTCCCGCCACGCGCAACGCGATGCGACCGTCCTGCGGCAGGCGTTTTTCGGCGATATCGAGCTGGGCCATGATCTTGATCCGAGACACCAGCGCGCCGTGTAGAGCCTTGCGCGGCGAAACCACATCGCGCAGCGTGCCGTCGACGCGATAGCGCACCACCGAATGGGTTTCGAAGGGCTCGATGTGAATGTCGCTGGCCTCATCGCGCGCGGCCTGGGTCAGCAGCGCGTTGATCATGCGAATCACCGGCGCGCCGTCCTGGGTGTCGAGCAGGTCGGTGATTTCCGGCATGTCCTGCATCAAACGGTCGAGATCGACTTCGTTTTCCGCCGCGCCGACTACTGCCGCCGCGCTGCCGGTGTCGGCATAAGCGCTGGCAAGCAAGCCATCCAGCTCATCATCGCGCACCCGCTGTATCGTCGCTGCGCCGAACTGCCGCCGCACCTCGCTGATCGACCAGCCCGGCGTCGACGGGCACACCGTCAGCACGCCATCGCACAACAGAATCCGCTGCGCCTTGGCCCAGGCGTAAGGCAGTGCACTCATCTCATGCCCTCCCCAATCCCTGTAGGAGCTGCCGAAGGCTGCGATCTTTTGATCTTTGGTCGTTTGGATCCGTCGAAGAGCAAGATCAAAAGATCGCAGCCTTCGGCAGCTCCTACACGTCGGTTTTCCAGATCAAGAGGTGATGTCGGCGTCATTGGATGGGCACCGCTTTGATGGTTGCGCGTGGGCCTGAGGCGGGCATAACCGCCGGCACACCCTGCGCTGCCGTCGGCAACTGCGGCGCCTGCATGTCCGGCATTGCCCAGCTGCGTTCCGGTTGCAAACCACCCTGAGCGCGGCGCATGAAGTCGTAACGGTTGAGGGTGATGCTGCGCCCCGCTTCGCTATCACGAATGATGTACGGGCGCAGGAACACCATCAGATTGGTCTTGGTGATCGCCCGACGTTCGTTGCGAAACAGCGCGCCGATGCCCGGCAGGCTGCCCAGCCAAGGCACCGCGTCGTTACTCTGGCTGTAGCCGTCCTGCAGCAATCCGCCGAGGACCATGATCTGGCCGTCATCGAGCAGGATGCTGGTATCGATCGCGCGTTTGTTGGTGACGATCCCCGCCGAGGTCGAACTGGCCGAAGCCCGCTCATCAATGCTGCTGACTTCCTGATAGATATCGAGCTTCACCGTGCCGCCCTCAGAAATCTGCGGGCGCACATTGAGCTTCAAACCCACCTCTTCACGGGTCACGGTCTGGAACGGGTTATTGCTGGTGCCGCCACCGCCAGTCACGTAACTGCCGCTGACAAACGGAATGGTCTGGCCGACAAAAATGCTCGCCGCTTCGTTATCCAGCGTCAGCAGATTTGGCGTCGACAGCACGTTGGTGCCGCCCTTGCTCTTCAACGCCCGGGCCAGCACCTTCAGATCAAGAATCTTGCCGATGCCGGGAATGTCCACGGTGCCGTTGACGTAGCCCAGGTTCAAACCTTGCGGTAGTACGTCAATGCTGGTCTTGCCGTTGGTGTTGAGTCCCGAACCACCCAGATTCGCGCCACCGATCACGCCATTGCCACCGAGGTTACCGGTCTGCCACTGCACACCGAACTCGCTGGCATCGTCCTCGCCGACTTCGACGATCAAACTTTCAATCACCACTTGCGCACGACGCTGGTCGAGCAGATCGATCACCTCACGCAGGTTGCGATACAGCGGCTCAGGCGCAGAAATCAGCAAAGTGTTGGTAGTCGCGTCAGCCTGAATGGTCACGCCGCCGGCACTGAAGGCGACGTTCTGATCGCTGTTCTGCGCACCGCCACTGCCGGTCGCGCTGCCACTGCTGCCCTGCGCGTAACTGCCGCCCGTGCTGCCGCTGCTGTTAGTGGTCGATGTGCTGCCGCTTTGCGTACCGCTCTGGCCATTCCGCCCAGCGCTACCGCCAGTACTTGCACCCATGGCGCTGAGTACCGAACGCGCACTGTCACTGCTACCACTGTCACTCTCGCCCGTCAGCAAACCGCGCAGTGCCTGCGCCAGTTTCGCCGCCTGCGCATTACGCAGATAAACCACATGCAGATTGCTCGGATTGCTCTGCGCGTTATCGAGTTTGTAGATCAGGTTGCGCGCCAGCTCCGTGCGCTCCGGACTGCCGGCGCGGATGATGATAGTGTTGGAACGCGGGTCACCAATCACCGCGATTTTCTGCGTCGGATCATTACCCGGCGCATCGAGCAAATCCGCCACCATCGGCGCGATATCAGCGGCAATACCGTTCTGAATCTGCACCACATCGGTGTCGATCGCACTCGGCGAATCAATGCTCGCGATCAACTGCGCAACGCGGGTCAGGTTCTCCGCGTAATCGGTGATGACGATGGTGTTGTTGCCCGGATAGGCGTTGATCGGATTGTTCGGCGAAACGATCGGCCGTAGCACCGGAATCAGGTTCACCGCGTTCTCATATTGCAGACGAAACGTGCGGGTGAGCATGCCGTTGCCCGCCGGTTTGTCAGCGCTGTAAATAGGCCCGCCGAGCAACTTCGCATCCGCCTCCGGCACCACCTGCGCAACACCGCCAACATCCACCACACTAAACCCCTGCATGCGCAACGCCGCCAGCAACATGTCGTAAGCCTGCCGCGCCGGCACCTGACCTTCTGACACCAGCGTCAACGTGCCCTTCACCCGAGGATCGACCAGAAACTGCTGCCCGGTCGACCGCGACAACGCCCGCACCACCGCTTGAATATCGGCGTCGACAAAATTCAGCGTTACCGGTTGATCGCCCAAAGGATTGCTCGGCAAGGCAATGCCCGACGCCGCCGCGCCACTGCGGGCACTTTTGCTGATGTTGTGCAATGGCTTCGGCACAGGTCGCGCCTGAGCCTGCGCACGCTCGCGGTCGAGCACCGCGTCGCCGCTGCGCTGGGTGTTGGCCAACGGCCGCCCGAGTTCACTGTCGACCAGCAACGGCGGCTGGTTTTGCGGTGTGGTGGTGGTGTTACTGCACGCGCTCAACGCCATCAGCAGCATCGGCAACGCCAGACGTGCCGGTTTGGATCCTGACCCCTTCATGAAGCTTCCTTAGCGCCCAGCGCCTGATCCATGCGAACGGTGCCTGACAAAGTGCCGGCGGTGACTTCGGTCGAGGGGTTGTCTGCACGTTGCAAACGGGCCTCGACCACTTGCAGAGAAAGTTGTGCCGGGTTGCTCAACAGCCAGTCGAGCACGGCGTCGGCCGGCGCCGCGTCGAAGGTCAACTGCCAGGCGCCCTGTGCCTCCTGTAGTTGGTAATGTCCCGCCAGGCCGCTGGCCTGCAGGGTTTGCTCCAGCGACTGCGCCACGCTTTGCCCGTCCGGACGCACGCTCACTTCGCGCAGCAGCACTTCCAGCGCTTCGGTCTGCGCGCGCAGCTTTGGCGTCTCGGTTTGCCAATAGGTAATTTTCTTCAGCGGTGGCTGGATCAGCGCAACCCACAGCAGCAAGCCGATCAGCGCTATGGCCATGCCGGCGACCATGCGTTTTTCACGCAAGGCCAACGGCTGCCAACGCACCTGCAACTGGGCGTTAAAGCGCTGCCACCTGGCGCGGTACAGCGCGAGCGAGGTCTTATTCATCTTCTTCCGCTCCGCCGCTGTCATCGCTTTCACTTGGGCTAGCCTCAGTGGACGGCCGCAAGGTCCAGCCTTCGTCGTCTGCCGTCACGCTGATGCCGGCCTGGGCCAAAGTGCTTTGCCACTCCTGATCATTGCCGCCACGACGGGCCTCACTCAGCAGACTCAGCTGCAAGGCGCCGTCGACAAACACCAGCCGCTCGACACTGCCAGCCATCGACGGCATGCCGCTGCCCGCCTGCAACACCAGCCGATTGAAAGTCTGCGCCGGATCATCCGCCGCGCCCTTCTGCCGCGCCGCCAGTTGCTGACGCGCCTGTTGCAACGGGTTGAGGATTACCGGCAACTCGGGGAAGGCCTGCTTTACCCGCAGGTTCATCTGGCTTTTCAACTGCTGACCCTGCCCGGCCTCGCGAGCGGCATACAGGTTCAAACCGATCACCCACACCGCCACGGCCAACGCTGAGAGGGCGATCGCCCTGCCCCAGCCGCGATGCTCGGTTTTTTGTTGCTGGACCGCGCCATGCAGCCCCCAACCCGGTAGCGGCCCAGTCCAGCGCTGCGCCTCCGCCATCGGCAATTCGGCGCCCGGCGGCGGTTGATCACCGATCCAATGCAAAGTGACGCCCGGTTCCCACACAACACCGTCGAGGCCGTCATCGAACAACGGCTGCACCCGCGCCACTTGCACACTGTCGCGCAGCAACAAATGCCCGTCCTGCACGCAAGCAACGGTGCCCGGCAACACCGGCAAACTGTACGGCGCCGGATAGAGTCCGCGCAGGTTCAGCCCAACGCTTTTCAGCAACAGGCCAAAGCGCAACAAGTGCTGCCGAGGCGCCCAGGCGATCTGCACCTGCCCGGCTTCATCCCGCGAACTGTGCGCGATGTGCATCTCACTGCTGTCGCCCAGCATCAAGGCCTGCGCCGCGCACTGCACCGCCGCGACAATCTTGTTGGCAGGCAGCGGCGGTAAATCGAGACTCGCCAACAGGCTGTCAGCCGGATGCAAAAAACACACCAGCGGCGGCAGTTTCGCCTGCTGACTCAACTGGCTCAGACTGAGGCGTTCTTCCCGCGTGACCTGGCCCTGACGATCCAGCCAGGCGCAGTGCAATTCACTGTGCAGATCCAGCTCCGCCAAGGGCGGCAACGCCACTTTCAACTGGCTCATACGCCCACCCGCGACCAGATCACCTGCGGCAAGCGGTCCTGGCTGCGATGCAGCAACGCCTCAAGACTGACCCGCCGCTGATCGCGCCGCGCCTCACCGCGCAGGCGAAACCAGTCACTGGTGATGCCGACCTTGACGCTAGTCAGCTCCAGTTGCGGCATGCGCAAGCGGTTAACAAAATCACCACGGTTGATAAACCAGCGCCCGGCATCACGCTCGGCGATCAGCGCATTGGCACGCTCCAGCGACAGCCCCGGCACATACGCGGCCAGGACCGGCGCGGTGGCCGTGTTGCCGTTGAGCCAAGTCGTCGCGGGGATCACCGTCAGGTACGGTGCCAGTTTGCCGATCAGCGCCTCATTCACGCCGTCGACACTGCGCAAATCATCGATGCTGCGCAGCATCGGCAACGTCGGCTTCTGCGGTTTGTGTGAAGCGTTAGGCGAGGTCGCGCGACCACTGTCAAAACCACTTTTCGGCGCCTCGGCAATCTGCGCATTCAGCAGTCGCGGGTACGAAGCAATCACCCGCTGACTGATGCGCTGACTCAACCCGGCGCTGACCCCGATCAACTCGCACAAACGCTGAAACGCCGCCACCTGCGCCTCATCAACCCGCTCATTGGCGACCAGATTGCGCAAGTTGAACTTGCCCTGCTCATCCTCCAGTCGCCCTTCAAAACCTTGCGCGGAAAGACGTTGCGCCCACGGCTGATCAAGCCGGGTCAACGGATCACGCTGACGTGCGTCCCAAAGCAACTGACGGCTGATCTCCAACCCACCCTGCACCAGCCACCGTCCCTGCACACGCTGCTGATCCGCCTCCAGCGCACGGGTCGACACGCTCTGGCGCGTCAACATGCCCGCCGCAATCACCGCCACCACGGCCGCAATCAACAACGCGCTGATAATCGCCATGCCCTGTTGCTTCGCCCCCTCAGGCGAGCGGCTGTTCATGGCCGGCCTTACAACTGCCAGGAACCGATATCGGCATTCACGCCGTCGCCGTCAGGCTGACCGTCGGCACCGAGGGAAAAGATGTCGATCTCACCATTCGCGCCGGGGTTGAGGTATTGATAAGGACGCCCCCACGGATCGTTCGGCAAACGCTCCAGGTACGAGCGCCAATTGCTGTTCTTCGCATCCGCCGGCCGCTCCACCAAGACCTTCAGCCCCTGGTTCATGCTCGGATAAGTACCGTGATCAAGGCGATACAACTTCAACGCCTGCATCAACCCACCAATATCCTGCTTCGCCGCCGTCGCCCGCGCCTGATCCGGCCGATCGAGCACCTTGGGCACCACCATCGCCGCCAAAATCCCCAAAATCACCACGACCACCATGATCTCGATCAGGGTAAAACCCTGCTGCCCACGCGGCGTGCGCATCGGTTGCTGAAGCGATTTGAAAGGTGCGATATCCATCTCGACATACCCTGGCTTGATTCGATTCGACGCGCAGTGTTGCAAGAAGATATGTCAGTGATGTTGAAAATCCTCGGGTGTTTTCGTCGTCAAGCCGTCAAGGACGCGGGTTAGCGTCGAGGGCTGGGTTTTGGCTTTGGGCGGTTTATGCGTGCGCGTTCGCGGGAAGACGGTTTCACGTTGATTGAGGTGCTGGTGGCGCTGGCGATTATTGCCGTGGCGATGTCAGCGGCTGTGCGGGTGGCGGGGTTGATGACGCAGAGCAGTGGGGTTTTAAGGGATCGGTCGGTGGCGCTGATTGCGGCGCAGAGTCGGATGGCGGAGTTGCGGTTGGAACGGAAGTTGCCGATGGGGATGAAGGCGCAGGACTGTGATCAGGGGCGGTTGTTGTTGCGGTGTGAACAGGTAATCGCAGCGGCAGAGAATGGTCGATTGCTGAAGATCGGCATCCAAGTATTCGACCGCAACCAGGATGCGCCGCCGCTGGCCAGGCTGGAGACTTTGATGTCCCGAACGGAAAGCCCCTCACCCTAGCCCTCTCCCAGAGGTAGAGGGGACCGATTGGGGGATATTCGAAAGCTACACCGACTTGAACGTATTTCATTGAATCCAAATTCGCCAAGCTCACAAAGCCAAATCGAAGGCCCTTCACCAAAGCCATAATCGCTACGTTCCTTCACCGAACCATAATCGCCAAAATCTTCCAGGTCGACGTACCCCGCAAGACACCTCGGTCGGCCCCCTCTCCTTCCGGGAGAGGGCTGGGGTGAGGGCCGCTTCTACTCGAGAAGCCCCCAGAATCACCAAAACCATAATCACCAAAATCTTCCAGGTCGACGTACCCCGCAAGACACCTCGGTCGGCCCCCTCTCCCTCCGGGAGAGGGCTGGGGTGAGGGCCGCTTCTACTCACGCAGCCTCCAGAATCACCAAAACCATAATCACCAAAATCTTACAGGTCGGCGTACCCCGCAAGACAACTCGGTCGGCCCCCTCTCCCTCCGGGAGAGGGCTGGGGTGAGGGTAGCTTTTGCCCTTCAGACTGCAACAGGCGAGAAGCCATCACTGCCATGACAATGGTATCGTCCCCTCCTTTTTCAAATTTCTGACAGATTATGAATAGCACCAAATCCTCAATCCGGGTCGTGGCTCCCACACCAGGCATCCCTGAATCAATGGATACCTGACATGCCCAACTTATCGCAGAACACGAGGTTAAATAAGTTGCTGGCCGTGAGCGAAGCCAGTGTTGACAGGGCCAAGTCCAACACCGACTTATTGAAGGTGATCCATGAGTTCGCCTCGTACCGTGGCCCGCTCGAATTCGATCACACACGCGCATGGTGGTTTTTCGGCACTGGCCTGTTATTGCTTGCGAGTGCTGTGATCCTTTATTGGATTGGGAATATCTCTAGCGTCGCTCTGTTCTTTTACCGCTTGGAAATTGATCCCGACTCGTTCGGCATCGGTACTGGTTTTCTTGGCATCGTGATTGCCGTTTGGAGTCTGACATGGATGAAATCCAAATCTGATCGGTTGCCGTCGCTCAGTAAAAGAATTGCTCGACTGTCATCCTACTTCCACAACGGACTGACTTTCCTGAGAGAAGACTCGGCCGCGACCCTCAAGGAGCTGGACACGGAATTTGGTGATTACCGCCGGGGCGACTACAGCCGCAAGTTGGTCGAGTCGATACAGGGCGTATTTACCGGCACGTTGCGCAACCTCCCTTACACGTACCGCCAGTTGCACTATGTCAACCAACGAGAGGTGCATACCACGATTACCGACGAAAAGGGCAATACCAAAACGGAGACTCGGGTGGTTTATGACCACTACGATCGCTACAGTTTGGTCATCGACTTTCCATGGGTCACCGGAATATCAGTCAGATCGGATTACCAGTCAAAGAACGACTATTCGCACCCCATGGACACGACTTCTCCGGATTTCAATAAAGCATTCCGTTTGACCGGTCGCAGCGAGATGCTCTGTGCGAAATTCATCAAGCCTTCGACGGTGCTCCACTTGCTGAAGCTGTTCGACATCCTCCATCGTCCGAACCTGGAGTTCTCCGACAGTGGAGAGCTCTGCCTCAGTTTTGAGAGCAGCGACCTGTTCGCGTACGGTGCTCAGTATTCGCTGGCTTCGCCCAAAAATTTTTACGCAGAAATTTCTGCTGGTATCGAACTGCCGCGACTGATGTCTGCGCTCCAATGGAGCCATGCACTCAGTGAGCTGCACGATGACAACTTCAGCTCCCTTACCCCTACAAACCGCAAAGAGAAGTAAGCCATGGACATTGCACTCATCCTCGCCGCTGTTATCGCTGTCGTCATGATCATCGGGGGATTCAGCATCTACAACGGCATCATCGGGGGACACAACCGAGTACAACGTGCATGGTCGGACGTCCTCGTTTACGAACGCCAGAAGACCAAAGTTCTCGACCAGCTTCAAAAAGTGCTCGCAGATTTCATGGTCTATGAGGCCAGCCTCCTGGAAAAGATCACCGGCCTTCGCAGCGCGGTCAACGCCCTGCCTGCGGGCGCCAATGGCAATGCCCTCACGACCGTTGAAACCGCCACCCGGGAGCTAATGGGTGGCCTACGCATCGCTTTCGAGGCCTACCCTGACCTGAAAGCATCAGAAGCGGCGAACAACATGATGCGTGAAATTGCCGAACAACAAGAGAACGTCGGCGCCGCCATCACCATCTACAACCGCAACGTCGAACTGTTCAACAACGCCATCGAGATGTTCCCCGGCTCGGTCGTCAATGGCCTGTTCAACAAGAAAACTCGCGTCACGCCATTCACCGATACCGAAGCTTCGCAGAGTTTCTCTTACACCCCGAATATCTAACCTGCGTTAAGTATCGAACCATCGCCCGTGAGGGTGGTGGTTCGATCACCTGCCTTCTTGAATAGATTCGCCGCTGATTTCTCGGGCGCGAACCATTTAATGACACGAGCGTTCAATCGGCCCCTTCTGAATCAACCAGCCCCACCACCGGAACCTGCCACGAAGGCTTTTTCCCGCTCTGACCATCAAACACACGACGCGCCTCGCGAAAATCATCCACGTGCTCCACAACCCACGTCCAAATCGGCGACATGCGAACCAACAACTCCATACCCAACGCCGTCAGCTCGTACTCGACATGGGGCGGCACTTGATCCAACTCCCGCCGTATCAGCAGACCATCGCGTTCCAGCGCCCGCAGCGTCTTGGTCAACATGCGCTGAGTCACGCCCGTCATTTGCCGTTTGATCTCGGCATGACGCATCGTGCCGTACACACCCAAAGCATGCAGGATACCCAGTGACCAGCGGCTACCGGCGTGAGCCAGGACTTCGCGACGCACGCCATCATCGTCTCGTCTTAGCGTCTGGCAGATCGCTTCTGCCTGGCTAAGGGTTTCCTCATCGGTCATCTGTCCCCCTGGTATCACGCGTGTGCCTTCTTCTGAGCGCTGCGCAATCGTGCCAGCATCGCCAAATCATACAGACGACGGATCTCAGGAGACATCATGACCGAAGCGACCCACCCTTCCCCACAATCCATTCTCGTACTCGGCGCCGGCGAACTCGGCCTGCCGGTGCTGCGTAATCTTGCGCGAGTAGCCAAGCGCTCGCCCGGCAGCACCATCAGCGTCCTGCTCAGGGATTCGACCATCAACACGCAAGCCCCCGAGAAAAAACTGGAAGTCGATGAACTGCGCAGTCTGGGCATCCAGCTAGTCGCTGCAGACCTGGTTAACGATTCCATCGATCAACTGGCCGAAGTGTTCGCAGCATTCGACACCGTCATAGGCTGCGCAGGCATGGTCGCGGGCCGTGAAACGCCGATGAAACTGGCGACAGCCGCGCTCAGGTCCGGCGTGAAGCGCTACTTCCCTTGGCAGTTTGGCGTCGATTTCGAAGTGATTGGCCGGGGCAGCCCGCAGGACTTGTTCGATGCGCAACTCGACGTGCGCGAACTACTTCGTGCACAAGATAAAACCGAGTGGGTGATCATCTCGACCGGCATGTTCACCAGTTTTCTGTTCGAGCCGGTCTTTGAGGTCGTCGACTTTGAGAACGACGCCATCAACGCCTTGGGCAGCCTGGAAACCAGCGTGACGCTCACGACACCCGAGGACATCGGTAAGCTGACAGCGGACATCGTTTTCTTCGAACCGCGCTTTCGCAATGAGATCGTCTACCTGTCTGGCGACACGGTGACGTACGGGCAGGTGGCGAGCATCCTTGAACGTGTGCTGGGGCGGCCGTTCAAGCGTAACGTCTGGACGGTTCCGTACCTGATGCACGAGCTGGAAAAAGACCCCACTCACCACATCAAAAAATACCGCGCCGTATTTGCCCAAGGCAGAGGCGTGTCGTGGCCTAAAGCGGGGACTTTCAACGAACAGCAGTCGATTCAGGTCACTACGGCTGAACAGTGGGCTCGGGACAACCTGGCAGTCAATTGACGCAAAGAAAGCCCCACAACCGCAGGTACAGAAACGCGTAGGTCTCTCGATATGTATCGCGGCTGAAGAGCCAGCCCGCTCCCACCTTGGAACACACACAAAGGTGGGAGCGAGCCTGCTCGCGAAGGCGCCAGAGTTCACACCTGATCAATCACCAAGTGCCCCCGACACCCGTATCACTCCGGCAATTGCAAATTATCCAGCGCCCGATTCACCGCCAACTCCCCGAGCATGATCAACTGCGCAATCCCCGCCAGCGCATGGCGTTGCGATGCCGGCAACAGGCTGGAGACGTTCTGGGCGATGGTTTTGGCCGAAGCGAGTGTTGCACTGGCATCGACCAGCAGTTCTTCGGTTTTGTTGTCTGCCGTCACGGCGTACATCCTACGGTTTTTACGTGGGGGCGGCGTGGAACCGGGTGGACAGAGGTAATGGTCGAGAGCGCGGTCGGCGGCTTCGTGGAGTTTTCTGGAATCGATGGATTCGTAGGGGGAAACCGAGGCGGTTTCGGGCGGGTTGGGTGTTGGTTTGATCATGGTGAAGCTCCAAATTTATACCTGGTGGAACCACCAACACCTGTCGCTAAACAAGTAAGGGTGGCAGCTGTACGCGGGTTAGCGAACCGAGAGGTATAAGACCCGGCAGACCCGAAGGTCTCCCACGCACAGCCACCATATCGTCGTCGTAAACGTCTGCGACAAACTGGAGCGTCGTTGTACTTATACCTGGTCAGGTCGCTAAACCCGGTCGCTGGGTTGCCAGCGACACGTAGACAATAAAGACCAGGTACAAAGCGCACAAGCCGGCGGATTCTGGCGTAGCTGTAGGCAAAGGCGCAAGGGTGTGTAGCCTGAGAGAGTGTTTGGAGATGTCTTTTTAAACATTGGCGTTTATCGGGGCCTTGCTGCGCCGCTCTCCCCCTTAACTGGGTCAAGCCCTTTCCCCCGGTCAAAAAATAACGAGCACTCATAACCGGGCATAGGCAGCTTCGAAATCACTGAGTGCTTGGTTTACTTTGTATCGAAGCATCAGCGATGCGGAAAGCTTCACCATTGCTTCAAATAGGACATGACCTGATTGAATCTGGCATTGACCAACACAATGTCCGGCGTAATCGCCAGGTTCATACGCGTAAACAGTGTAAAAAACCCTGCCCGAATCCTCCCGACTCAACCCCGCCGTGAGATGGGTGACAGAGCTATCCGACACTGGGAGCTCAGATCGTGAAAACTCCAGAACATCATCGAAAG
This sequence comes from Pseudomonas tensinigenes, assembly GCF_014268445.2. NCBI lineage: Bacteria > Pseudomonadati > Pseudomonadota > Gammaproteobacteria > Pseudomonadales > Pseudomonadaceae > Pseudomonas > Pseudomonas tensinigenes. Next base: position 3,010,407 of record NZ_CP077089.1, on the reverse strand, counting down.
GAATGAACATTGCCGAAGCAGACATCACAAAGAGACTCGCGATATCCAACGCCTCCTCAACGTTTTTGAGCTCAGGTGTAGCGTACTCGTGCTCAAGAAAATTTCGCATATCGACAACTTTACGCAGCAGACTGGGTGCCAATAACCCTAGCGCCCTTACTCGCTCGATCTTCTTCGGCACGTTCCATCTAAGTGAAGAATAGCCAAAAGAGATCAACAACTGATCAAGCTGTCCGACAATGGCGCGTTTCACGTTAGTCGTTGCGTTAACAAGGGCTGCCAAACCGCCCCGTTCAAAATCGTCTTCTGCCAAAGTCAAAAATTCAATCGGAGAAATTTTCAGATCTGTCATTCCAAAACTTCCGCCTCCCGATGCCACTCCACTGCCGCTCAAATCAAATCCATGAGCGACGCAAAACTCTTTAATTTCCATCTCAACTCCCGGCTAATTGGCGGCTACAGGCAAACTTTGGAAATCAGTGTATCAGCGAAAATTCAGCTACTCGGTCGAACAGAATAGTTGGTCTACGTGCCTTCGGTATGCCTTTTGGGGACGTATTTGTTGTTTCAGAAAATAGGCCAGTCCCTAATTACTCTGGGCGCGATGGCGAAAGCAGCGATAAGGTGGGCGGCGCATGCCGAAGGCCCAGGTAAGAAACAATCCCACGCCCCCTTCCGCCGGGTATCCGGAGTTTTTGTCGAGCTAGAAATCGGCTGGAGAAACTGTCAAATGAAAGCGTCGATCCTCGTACTTTCCGCACTTTACTGCATCGGTATCAGCGTAGCGTTTGCCGATAGCTCAGAGGCGCCAAGCCCAGGCATCATCGTTGGTGAACGTTTGGTAGCGGCCAAGGCAAAGCTGATCAAACAAGGATGGAAGCCAACCCGGATGCATACCAACGACGGCTATCAATACAGTGGCGTGGAGAAGGAGCTGGCTGCACACAAGTTCTTCGAACTGGATACCTGCTCGTTTGATAGCTCGCGTTGCATCTTGTACTACGCGAAGAAAGGAACTTGCCTACGCGTCGATACCATCGGTGAGCAATTCAATGACATGACCGTGACGCGATGGACCCGCGAATGTCCCGAGGCGCCTCAGTAATCACGTGAAAACGGCGCAGGAAAGTAACCGACCCGCTCCCACAGGTTTCAGCGCCGAACACAATGTCCGCTACTAACACAAAACCCTGTGGGAGCCAGCCTGCTGGCGATAGCGGATTATCAGGCAACAGAAACAGCGCATGTGCCATCGCTACCTGCCCCGCACCGCATCAACCCGGCAATTGCAAATTATCGAGCGCCCGATTCACCGCCAGCTCCCCGAGCATGATCAACTGCGCAATCCCCGCCAGCGCATGGCGCTGCGATGCCGGCAACAGGCTGGAGACGTTCTGGGCAATGGTTTTGGCCGAAGCGAGTGTTTCACTGGCATCGACCAGCAGTTCTTCGGTTTTGTTGTCCGCCGTCACGGCGTACATCCCACGGTTTTTACGTGGCGGCGGCGTGGAACCGGGTGGACAGAGGTAATGGTCGAGCGCGCGGTCGGCGGCTTCGTGGAGTTTTCTGGAATCGATGGATTCGTAGGGGGAAACCGAGGCGGTTTCGGGCGGGTTGGGTGTTGGTTTGATCATGAGTGAATCTCCAAATCATAGAAAAGGAGCCATCATCTTTCGCTACCAAACGAAGGGGTGGTGGCCATGCGAAGGTTGGTAGACCGGTGACTTGGAGAACCGGCGCGCCCGAAGACGCCCTGCGCATGGCCACCATAAATACACAGCCCCAAAAAGGCCTGTATCGGGTGACGCTATGCGCCAAGTCTAAACCGGGCTACCAAACCCGATCGCTGATTCGTCAGCGACCGGACCACAATAGAACCCACCCCCAAGGCGCACAAGCCGGCGGATTCTGGCGTAGCTGTAGGCAATGGCGCAAGGATGTGTAGCCTGAGAGAGTGTCTGGAGATGTATTCTTAAACATCGGCGTTTATTGAGGCTTTGTGGCGTTCTCTTGCCCCAGAAATAGATCCGATCCCTTATCCACTAAACAAAGAGGGATGATTTATTTCTAGGTAGGAAATCAGCCCTCTTTTTTCGCCAGTGAAAAGGGTGGCATTCTTAACTTCCAAAGATTTGAAGTTTTAAATAAACCTGTACTCTTTACAGTCGCCACCGCACGCACGCTCTGTTCCCCTCCATTGGGCTCGCTAGGGACAATCCCAGCGACGCCCACAGACCAGCCCGCCTTATCTAAAGCTTACGTAGTTTCAATTCTCGACCCAGGATTATCCCAAGCTTTGTTTCGGTGGCGGTCATCGAAATATCTTTACAAGCTGCGATGAAACTTTCCTGTGCGGAGCGCCAATAGTTCTCACGTCTTTCACCCAAGCGGAAATGAAGCTCAAAAAAATCTTTCAGCTCAGCAGTTGTTAAGGATTTCAGTGTCGATTCGTATTCTTCTTTGGTGGCACTAGACAGGGTATTGATCGACTTCTGGGTAAGTTGGTCTGTCAATAAGTAGCTCTGGACTGCCTCTTTCAGAGAGACAATTTTTTCCTCTGGGGGATTCAGCTTGGCTTTGAACTCCCACAATCTTTTGGGCGCTCGTTCACGGTAGACATATTCAAGTTTTTTGTAGGCATCCGGATCGCTTTTGGCCTTCTCCAGCCAAGCGGACAATAAGTGCTCAGCCTCACTTTTATAACCGTGCAGGCAAAGATCATCGAAAAATCTTGAGATTTGGCCCGCGTCCAATCTATAGATTTTCTTAGTCAAAATTAGCAAAAATGACTGAACATCAGTTTCGGTCTGCTCAAGGCTCCAGTAAAGATCTTTTATAAAGGTGTCAATTCTGTTTTGAAATTCGGCGTTTTTTATGTTGGCTTTTAATGGTTTAAAAAAAATCGCCACATCTTCATGTGCCATGACGCCAAGCCTGAAGTAGTCGATAGCCAACTCGGAGAGTTTATTTGCGCGGATGGCAATTTTGCTAATCATCGCGTCCCACTCTTCATTTTTAGGCTCATTTGGCTGTCTAAAAATGTGGTTAGCCGCATAGTCCAGCGTCACTCCATTACTGAAACCGCGAAAATAACATATACCCAAAAATATCAGAGTTGGGATGTAAGCCCTGTATAGGCTTTCAGGTAGTGAGTTTTGCTTGGGCAAGATCTCGATTACGGCCTCTAATGTTTTCTTGATGATCCTTATGTTTTGAATTTTGTACTCGGCAAAGACCTCTTTCGCGATAGTGATTATAGGAGTATCGAGACCGCCAGCGGCTATTTTAAAACTGTCCGCCGAAGTTGGATTTAACGCAATTTCTTTATCAATTACTTTTTCGTGGAGGCTTTGCCATATTTGCTTATCCTCCATGCTGTCAGTATTCAGGATTAATAAGAATCGGCAGTTGTATTTCTCTGTAAACTCATTGATCAGCCCTAGAACCTCACTTATTTCGAGAGATTTATTTTTTCTTTCAACATCATCAATGATGATCGTTTTTTTCTTTACCATTTGGGGCAAGGCAGCTAGCGCTGCATCACCGACACTTAAACCAAGAAACTTCTTAGGAATAGCTTCAAGAACATTAATAGCGCTAACTGCGAAGTCCTTCGCCTCAATATTGGAAACCTTTATACTATCCTGAAATAATTTTCTTTTGATATCTTCTATATTTCTCGCACCAAATGCTGAAACCTCCAATACACCTTTGTTCTTAGGTTTCAGAGTCTGCCATAAATAGGTTTTTCCTGTTCCCCATTTCCCAGTCAGCGCGATGACTCTGTATGCCGGATTCGATAGCGCGCTCTGAAGTGCGTCCGCTGCAGTCTGGATCGATGTCTTCATAATTTCCTTGAATTCAGAAGATTGAGGTGAAAAAGCCTTCGTACGGCACCGGTAACCACCTTGTCAATCACCTGACCATTCGCACAGCCACAATCACTGCTCACGCTGCCAATTTTGCAAAAGGTTCAAGATCGACCTCCACGAGCGGGGGCAAGACATGGACGAAATTTCAATGGTTTCGATATCTCCGTCCCCAAGGGCATGGTAGTAGCCGATACAGAGCATGGCCAATACGATGAAGATTGCCTCCATTGAAAGCTTTTTTTGTGGTTCCGAAGGAGGCGACAGTTTTTTTGGTTTTAATGACTCAGTGTTCAGCACCGCTAACAAAACCGGACTTAACAGTGATCCCAAAGCTGATGATGACCAACAACAGAGAAATGACACTCCATTGCAGCACTACTAGCTTCCGTTTGAGGGGAGCTCGGAAACTGGTCAAGTCTTCAGAGCTCAGCTCACCTCTTTTCAAATAAAACTTGGGGAACGTCACAATTCCCGAAATGCCGCCTACAAGTAGAAGCTTTCCCCAAGGCCCACCATGCCGAAGCAGAACCCGAGTCATGATGGCTGAGCAATTCTTCAGGTGCTCCAACATCAAATCCGTCGTCGTATAGCCAAGGCGCAAACAGAGGCCTCCCCAAAGAATTAGCCCTGCCAGATCAACGATGGCAATGGACAGAATTACCTGATCAACGACGTTCAAACTCATTTACTAGCCTCATAGGTCTTCTCACCGGCCCATTCGCCTGTAGCCCTACCAAGGGTTCCACCAGCATATGACACCGCTACGACGATGACGCCACGGACCGGGCCCAATCCCCCGCGTTGCCAAACATAGTGGTGATTAGGGAGGCCTTTAGCTACTCTAAAAGCAGCCCAATTCAACATGGACAAGGATCAGTGGAGATGAGAAAACCCCGAATATTTTTGGCATCCTCCGTTGAGGGGCTTGATGTAGCCAATGCTATCAATGAAAGCCTCGACTACGATGCCGAGATTGTGCACTGGAAGGATGGATTTGATCTGTCAAGCTATACGATAGAGAGCTTGATGGAAAAATCTCGAACGGTGGACTTTGCTATTTTTGTCTTCACTCCGGATGACGTTTCGACTATTAGGGAGCAGAGCCACATTGTGGTTAGGGATAATGTGCTTTTTGAGTTGGGGCTTTTTATTGGCAGCCTATCAAAAGAACGATGCTTTCTTATTAAGCCCCGCGGCATTAATATGCATTTCCCTACGGACCTCCTGGGGTTAACACCTGCTGACTTCGAGGGTAACCGCTCAGACAGGGATCTTACACAAGCAGTAAATTCACCATGCAGTAAAATCAAAAAAGAAGTTTTAAGACTCGGCTTGGCCACGGATGATTCTACCATTATAAAAGCCCGCACAAAGAAAACTGGATTTGACTATAAAGTCGGAACAATAGAGCTGCGCTTACTGTTAGAGATATTTGAAAAAGGCCTGCATAATGTTGAAGGAGTTATGTCAGGCGAGCTATTTAACGACTCTAAATCGGGTGAATTTTACTCTATTGCCGTCGTCAAACTTGAACGTCTAGGGTTTATTCAAAAATCTATACATGCAGATGGTAGGTACGAGTATTACACCTATTCCGTGACACCTGACGGGCTAGATTACATCCTGGCAAATGAAATAGAAATAAAAGCCACAAAGAAAACCAAACCAATAAGGCAAGACACTCAAAGCCCAGCAATCGACTTTGATTCATTTGATGATGACATACCATTCTAACGAACGCCGCTCCGCAGTTACCGACCGAAAAATGATAAGGAGCGACCAACAAGAAGAATAGAAACCAAACATCCCCATACAACCAATCTCTCCTAGCTATGTTAGCTTCGTGTATTATATCTTCAGCGTGGAGCCATCGTATCGAGCGCGATGATTAATTTAGCAAAACGATTCAGCATGTAGCATAAATTTGCGGATTAGGGGCAGCAGAATATAGAAAACGGAACGTATTTAGTTTAAAGAAAATCGATCCACCCCTAATACTTATTGAAAGCTCTTTCTATTATCGAGTTCAACAATCTGTGATTTATGCTGCACCAAACCCAATCGACAGGCGTTTCGATTGTGGATTACAACAAACCAATAAACCAACACCTTACAGCCTAATGTTTTTAGAAAATTGATCACGATACAAGTACGACCTCATGAGAAACTTACCTGCGAAAATGACCATTCAACCATATTAACAGTTCGTACTACCCATGGAATCCACCAGTATAAAATGGCAACCGTAACTTCCGTTTGCATGGGCAGTCCAAATCGATGCTCACTTCATTGCTTTCAACAACTCAACAGGCAATAAGCTTTTTAAGTCAGATTCATCCTTATACGTCACGATTCGTTTCGACTTAATATCAACTGGCAAGTCATCTAGTAGATGAGAGACCAATATAGTGGTTTTATCCAGAGCATGGGCGACCCCCAATTCATATAAGACATTCGGATTTCTACCACTCAAATTTGCTATCACCACCTTAGCTTGAACAATGCTTTTCAATACATGGGAGAATATATCCCCTTTGAAATTCTGCTCGTCACCTCTAATACATCTGATATCAGCTTTTTCGCAGACAGACTTAATCGCGTCATAAACACCATTAAACTCACTATGAAAAGGTGTGAGAACAAAAACAAAGTCCTTTTCTAAAAGGTCGCCTTGCTTTAAACCAGCACTTTTGAGAAATTCATTTAGAGCAAGCGTTGGCTTATCAACTTTGCTCACACCCACATTCCCATCTAGCTGTAAATGAAATGCATCTTCAAACCTCGAAGAAGTTCTAGTGAGACGCTTGTTCAAACTATAAATCTCAGACTCAACATTGTGACGAAGCGCATCCAACTCAATCCTATTTTTTTCTTCATTGTATTTAGACTCCCTTCTCTTATTCATTGTATAAAACATTAAAGCCATAGCAGCCGTCATAGCCAATAACAAAATGGCAAATGCAACAATAAACTCAAACGAACTCATGTCACGGATCATTTCACCACCTTAAAAACCAAAAATAAAAACACACAAAAAGTAACAAAGGCATTCAAAAACCACAAACCGAACGACTGCCAATTTTTGTCTTCATCGATATACTCCTTGCACGGCCGATACAACACTCCAAGTTGAAAAATAGCCACTAACAGCACACCCACAATAAGCATAGCCCGATTATCAAGCCAATATTGAAATATTGCAGCCGAAGATATAGCTATTGAAAGCGCACCAAAAGTTAGATCAACAGGCAAACCCAACCCCAATTCTCCCAAAATTGTAGCTGTACCACTTTTACTCACTATAAAACTTCTTAGCGCAGCGCTCAGCAATACTAAGAGTGTAGGCAGTATGAATGCTTCCACCTATCTATCTCCCGTTCTATTCAATTCCTTTCTCCAACTAATTATCCATTCCGGCGACACGTGACGTTAGCGACCATCATGAAATACTCGCCACTTCACCAAAACCACACCCATTTTTTATCACCCAAACCATTCCTGACGCTCAACAAATGTAAACGGCCAAGTCCATAACGAATCAAATGCTGATGCAACGTGACCGAAAAATTGTTTCGAACACAAACGGGTGCACGCTACCGTTTTGCCAGTATCGTGTCCATCATCCTGTTTTGGAGCCCAGAAAAATTTCGCATGCCGAATACAATGCGATCACGCGTACCTTGCACTGCTCTAAATGCAGAGGCCTCACACTCAAACCACAAACGAGGAATAAACTTACTTCACGTTGTCCAGTCAGGGCCTCACCAACCTAGGCATCACCACCCCCTCCACCAACCTCTCCACCCCCAACCTTACCCTCTCCCCACCCTGCTCAATCACCACCCCATCCCCCTCAACCGCCACCAACTTCACCCCAGGCCCAACCTTCTCCCCCTGCAAAAAACTCCTCGGCGGCCCATCGTTCAGGCTAAGTATCGCCACCGCCCCCCGACTCCCCGCCATCACCCCGCTCACCTTGATATCCACCGGCGCCGTTTGATTGGAAAACCACTGCAACGCCGGGCTATCACTGCGCGCCGCCAGCAACTGCGGGGCCGCTGCCGGGGTGTGTGATTCGGCGGAGGTCAGCAGCAGTGACGAACACGTCGCTACGCCGACCAGCGCCGCGAGCAGTGTGAGGGCCTGGACCATTTGGGGTGGGGAAAAGCGTGCGGTGAAAGTCATGGGTTGAATCTCCTTTTTATCCCTGCTGTCAGCCTACGCGGCAATTCTCTCCGTTTTATTTCACACGCCTTACATGTTGGCCGTGCACGATGGCGCAGGACGCAAAGGAGCGCGCGCGCGATGAACAGGCAAGAGGGTTTTACGCTGATCGAGTTGATGGTGGTGCTGGTGATCATCGGCATCGCCAGTGCGGCGATCAGCCTTAGTATCAAGCCCGATCCGTTGCAGTTGCTGCGCAAGGATGCCGAGCGCGTGGCGCAGTTGCTGCAGGTCGCGCAGGCCGAGGCCCGCGCGGATGGCCGGCCGATTGTGTGGGTGAGTGATGCCAAGGGGTTTCGGTTTAGTCGGCGCAGTGACAGTGGCAAGGGGTTTGATCATTTCGCGCAGGATCCGCAGTTGCGGCCGCGTGCCTGGCAGAGTCCGAAGATGGAGGTGCGGGTGGAGCCGAAACAGAAAGTCGTGCTGAACGCTGAGTGGATTAATCCGCCGCTGCAATTGACGTTGTCGGATGGGTTGAATCGCTTGAGTGTGCTGCGTGATGGCGCGGGCCGGATCAGCCTGCAATGAAGCGCCAGCAAGGGTTTACGTTGATTGAGGTGATGGTCGCGATTTTGTTGATGGCGGTGGTGAGTTTGATTGCCTGGCGGGGGCTGGACAGTGTGACGCGGGCGGACAGTCATTTGCAGGCCAGCAGTGAGCAGAGTGACGGTTTGTTGCGGGCGCTGAATCAGTTGCAGCGGGATGTGGAGATGCGCGCGGGGGTTGAGTTGACCGAGCCGAAGAAGGTTGGCGTGGATGATGAGCCGCCGACCGCCCCGCCCGCTTTGACTGTGCGCAGTAGCGACAGTAAGGGGTTTCGGCTGGACATTATTCGCACGGCGGCGGATCAGCCGGGGGCGTTGCAGCGGGTGCGGTGGTGGGTCAAGGGCGACACGTTGTATCGGGCGGTGGCTGAGGCGCGGAGTCGGTATCCGTTGCCGGCGCCTGGGAGTGGGGTTGCTGTTTTGCAGGATGTGAGTGATGTGCAGGTGCGGGTTTGGGAGGTGGATAAGGGGTGGCGGCAGTTGACCGGGAATCGGCGGGAGGATCCGCTGGGGTTGGAGATATACCTGACCCGCCAAACACCCCAAGGGCCTGAGAAATACCGTCAAGTGATTGGTCCACTGCAATAAACCAGCATCACAGCACAAGTCCAAGGGAGCGGTCTTGGATTCCTCACGCCCTTCGTCTTGGAAATGTCATTACGTTGACGGGCCGATGCAGACCGCGCTGGCCTTCATGGACTGATCGGCGTCGTAGGGGATTACAGGATGCCGCTCAGCACTTCTTCCAAGCTTTCACCATCTGAGTTCTCAAAAAGACCGCCCTCACCAAACAAAACCTGAATGTTGGCCTGTTTGAAGAAATCCGCTGCTGCAAAATCGGATGCTGTGCTCGCAGGCAGCACCAGGATGAGCTTGGTATCAACATCTCCGAAACGATGCCGGTAGTAGGCAAGCTGGCCAAATCCAGCGTAGAGCTGTGCTGACATGGCGCTGCTGGTTTTGACCTCAAAAATCACCTTGGCCTTTTCTGTGGCTCTGCTGACTAGCGCCAAATCGACACGGTGCTTGCCAACCTTGAGCTCGGAATTTCCCTTAACGAGTTCATCCAGCTTGCGATGGAGGGCATTACAGAGCGGGCCGTGTAGATACTGGTATTCGCATTTGTCCTGCCCAGGTACATAAGACTTGCTGCCCTCAAATTCTTCCTGCTCCCGCCACTTAGCGCCCGATTCGTCTTCGTCGTCGGGGGCCGGATCTGAGTTCTCGGCATCATCTCCAAGCTCCGCCTTTCTTTGCTCCTTGAGCCGCTTCACCTTGAATAGGAACTCGGCAATGTCATTCGCGATACTCGGGGAGTTTGTTGAGGACACAGCGATTACGTCTGCGTTCCGACCGTCGTCTGCTACCTCTATCAACCAATCCTGAAAGTGCTCGAACGCATCTCTGCGGGGCACCCGGCCACGAAATGCCGTAAAGGTACCGCGATGACCGATTAGAGTTTCGCCGTCAGGACCAGCTATCAAAACCCCTGAAACCTTGCGGTTGAGGCCGTCAGGAATGTTGATCTCAGCGTCGGGAGAGAGTGTCCCGCCCTCAAAACCCAGCTTGAACAGGTGTGCTTGTCTCCCATCCCAAGGCGGAGGAATAGCGAACAGCATTTCCCCAAGATCGGTTTCCAATGCATAGGTAAGGCAGGGTGCTCTATCTCCACTCGGAAATGCCCACACTTCTTCCCCGCGTGGCTCTGCCTGATCGATCAGAACCTTTTGAAAAGATCGAATGCCTCTACGAAGCCGAGCGTTCCCTGTAATTACCTGCACCAATCTCTCCCTTCGTTCACCTAGGAGGCCACCGGATCTTCGAAAGAATCAATGGCCCAAATGTCGCGATGCTAGCACTTTGACACGCCTCTATGTTACCTGCTGCTGCACAACCCAGAAGCCGTATTAGGCCTGTTCGCCTGCCCGAGAATAGGGCGGGCCCACTGATATCGGTATAACTGTAAGGAAGCCTTCGCGAGCAAGCTCGCTCCCACGGGGGTGGTGGTGTTGGCGGGGGTGGGTTAGCTGAGGACGACTACGCCGCCGGGTAGTTCGGTGCATTTGACGCCGTAGGCATCGCGGATTAGCAGCGCAACACCAGCAAGTTGGTCAAGGCTAAAGCGCGCCTGGACGCGGCGTTGGCCGAGTTCGCGGTTGAGCAGCAGCAACATGCCGGGGCGGTAGCGGTTGATTTCGTCGATCATCTGGCTGAGGGTCGCGCCGTTGAAGACCAGCACTTGTTGGCGCCAGTTCATCACTGCGGCTGTGTCGACGCTTTGTACGCTGCCGACTTGCCGCGCGTCGTAGGTCACTTGCTGGCCCGGTTCAAGACGCAGACTACGACCTTCAACATCCACTTCAACCGCGCCATCGAGGCAAGTCACACAGACTTGCTGATCAGTATTACGCAAGTTGAAACGCCCCTGACTGGCACGCAACCACCCTCCCCCAGCCTGCACCGCCAACGGCAACCGCGCCGTCTGCACCTCAACTTCACCACTGACCAGCTCAAAACCCTGCACCCCCTCAGACACGGCACGCTGATTGATCCGCGTCTGAGTATTCAGCTCCAGGCTCACACCCTGCGCCGGTTCAAAGCGACGCTGCTGGCCAACTTCAGTGATGTAGTCCGCGCCCAACCCTTCAAAGCCACCGGGAATCGTCCCGCGCACCAGCAAAAACGCCGCCGACGCAGCAATCGCCCCACCGAGAAAAGCACGTCGACCAAACCCGCGTGGCGCCTGCATCTGCTCCATGGCCGGTTGCAGTTGCTGCCACAACCGCTTGGCCTCTTCGAACGCGCGGGCATGCTCGGCACTCTGCGCGCACCATTCGCGCAGGGCTCGGGCGTCGGCCACGGTGGCGCGGCCGGAGGTCAGCAGGACCAGCCAGTCGCGGGCTTCGCTGTGCAGATGGTCGGCCGCCGATGGCTCGGCAGGTGTCAGTCGAAAGATGTTCAAACGCGCAGATTCTCAACGAATTGATCGGGCACTATTCAGAAGACGGTTTTCCGGCCCCGCGACCGAACCGCTGAAACACTTTTCTTTCCAGTTTTGCGGCGCAAAAGCCCAATGCGGCTTTGATTTCCTTCTCGACCATGCGCGTGGAAATGCCGAAGCGCTGGGAAATTTCCAGGTGCGGCGCCTCTTCCAGACGCGCCGCGATGAAGATCTTCCGGCGCCGTGCGGGCAGCTCGTACAACGCACTGAGCAGTGACTGGATCTCCTTTTGCCCGCCGACCACTCGCGCGGGATCGAGTGCTTCGTCGCCGATTTGCAGCAGCTCTTCGACCTCCTCGCCGGTGAGCAGGCGCGCGTCGGCCTGACGGCGGTCGGCGGCGATGTTCAGGGCCATGCGATAGAGGTAGGCATTGGGCCGCAGGACGTTCGGCGGCGTCTCCATGCGATCGACCCGCAGGTAGGTTTCGTGCAGCACGTCGTTGGCCAGATCTTCCGAACCGAGACGCCTGCGCAGGCGCACCCGAAAGTCCTCGTAGGACGTCAGGAACAGTTGGACCATCGAACCTTGTCCGGTGTCTTTCATCCCCCGGAAACTCCTTCCCATTTGGTGCATTCCATGCGTTTTCCTGACGACTCCGGTAACAACAGCAACGTGACCGGCTGACGCAAGGCGCTGGGCGTCGGTCGGTCGATTTTGAGATTGCGAAAGCTCTCCACCAGCGCGTTGTCGCGCCGTACATCACCGGTCAAGGTGACCAACCGGTTGTGCTGCACCACGCCGTCGCGGCCGACCCAGACCTGCAACACCGCGCGATAACTTCCCGGTCGGGTAAGCGGCGAGCGGCACAGGTTGCGTTCGATCGCTGCTTGCACCGCTGTCGCGTAACTGCGGTTGACGGCGACGCTTTCCGGCGTCTGTTTTTGCGGCGGCGCCGGCACGTCTTCGACCTGCGCCACTTGCAACGTAAACGCGTCGTCGCGGGCATACCGCGCCATCAAACCACTGCCGCCGAGCAATCGACGCAGGGCATCGGCGGCGGTGTATTCACCGTCCACCGCCAGCGAGCGACGACCGCGACTCAACTGGCTGTCGACCAGCACCGCGACGCCGGTGGCGTGGCTGTACTGATCCAGCGCGCGGGCCAGATCCTGTGCCGGAATGTGCAGCGTCATGCGCAGGTCCGCCGGCACCGCGTCGGCCATGGCGTGGCCCGCCGCACAGCCAAGCAGCCACCCCAGACACATCCGGCGCACAAGCCTCGTTGAACGCTGAAAACCGTCCGTGGAATTGCCTCGCTGCACGGCTGACGAATCCTTGGAAATCGTCATCCTGAGGGCTGTTTATGAATCTGGTGTGACGGGCGGTGCAAAAAAACCATCACGGGAATTGCGCACGGCTTGCACTAGACTCAAGCCAAAGCGCGGCCCCTCCGGGCCGGCCAGGAGGCGAGCATGAACACACTGTGGCGAATCAGCCTTGGCGGGCTGTTGTTGATGGCGCTGGCGAGCGCTTATGCCGAGGAACCGTTGGGCTGTGTCGAGGTGACGGTCGGTGGTTACAAGGCGCCGAATTACGACTGTTTGAGCCAGCAGATGGGCAACAACCCTGAAGGCGCTGCGGCGGCGGAGAAGAATCAGGAGGCGCTGAATGTGCCGGTGAATAAGCGGCCGCCGAATCAGGTTGGCCTGGCGACCCCGGCCGCGACCAGTACGCGGATGGGCAATACCTTTGGCACCTCGGTGAAACCGCAACGCCCACCGCAATGATTTTGATCTTGATCGTTCCCACGCTCCGCGTGGGAATGCAGCCTGGGACGCTCCGCGTCCCATCCAGAGCCGAACGCGGAGCGTCCGTTGAGGCATTCCCACGCAGAGCGTGGGAACGATCCTGTGGTGTTCAGTCGCTTACCGATCGTTCCTACGCTCCGCGTGGGAATGCAGCCCGGGACGCTCTGCGTCCCATCCGGAGCCGAACGCAGAGCGTCCGTTGAGGCGTTCCCACGCGGAGCGTGGGAACGATCAAACGATCAGGGCGGGCTCAATCGCTTGGGGTTTGGCGGAAGCTCACCGCGAGGCGGTTCCAGCTGTTGATGGTCGTGACGGCCATGGTCAGGTCGACCATTTCGCCTTCGCTGAATTGCTCGCGCGCCTGCTGATACACCTCATCAGGCACGCGACTCTCCGCCAACAACGTCACCGCCTCAGCCCAGGCCAGCGCCGCACGCTCACGCGGGTTGAAGAAGTTGCTGTCGCGCCACACCGCGATCGCATACAGGCGCCGATCACTCTCCCCGGCCCGCCGCGCGTCCACCGAATGCATGTCGGTGCAGAACGCACAGCCGTTGAGCTGCGAGGCACGGATCCTGATCAGTTGCAGCAGCGGCTGCTCGATACTGAGGTTGGCGGTCAGCGCCTCCATGGCAATCATCGCTTTCATCGCCTTGGGCGAAGCGTTGTAGTAATCCAGGCGCGGGGACATGGGCGGTTCTCGGTGGACGGAATGATGAGTTCACCGTAAACGCCGACAGCCATGCGTTACAGCCCCAATTGCACGGAAAACCGCTACACCACTCCCATCTGCCCCCCGCGCAGATCCCCTGTGGGAGCGAGCCTGCTCGCGAAGGCGTCAGGTCAGTCAGCCCATTTTTGAATGACATACCGCATTCGCGAGCAGGCTCGCTCCCACAGGGGTTAGTGACCAATTTGGAGTTTTTCGGGTAGGCAACTATTGCCGATCCCGCAACAGCGGTAATCTGGCGCGCACGCCAATTAGCCCCAGGAGCCTCGTCGGTATGGAACTTCACGTCGTGATCAACGGCCGCAAGGATCTCGCCGGTCAGTTGTATCAGCAACTGCGCGGCGCCATTGAATCCGGGCGCCTCGCCGCTGGCACACAACTGCCGCCCAGCCGTCTGCTCGCCGAGCAACTGGGCATCTCGCGCAAGACCATTTCCGACACCTACGCGCAACTGACCTACGAAAACTTCCTCACCGGGGTGATCGGCAAAGGCACCTACGTCAACGCGCGCCCGGCGCAGGTCCACCGCAAGCAAAGCCACAGCGAACTGGCCAGTGCCGAGGTGATCGAGAGCTGGCGCAATCTGCCGGTGTTTCTGCGTCACCCGACGCTGGAAGGTTCGTTGCGCTACGACTTCATCGGTGGCGCCACCAGCAAGGGTCAGTTTCCGCAGGATGACTGGCGCCGTTGCGTCGCCCATGCGATGCGCCAGATGAGCCAGTCCAAGGGTTTCTACAGTGTCGCCGAAGGCCTGCCGGCGCTGCGCAATGCGATCGCCCGGCACATCGCGTTTTCCCGCGGGATCAACTGTCAGGACGAAGACATCGTCGTGTGCAACGGCGCGCAACAGGCGCTGGACCTGATCACCCGCGTGTTGATCCGCCCCGGCAGTCTGGTGGCGATGGAAGATCCCGGTTATCCGCCGGCACGCCTGTTGTTCGGCACCCATGGCGCCGAGGTGGTCGGGA
This sequence comes from Pseudomonas tensinigenes, assembly GCF_014268445.2. Lineage (NCBI taxonomy): Bacteria > Pseudomonadati > Pseudomonadota > Gammaproteobacteria > Pseudomonadales > Pseudomonadaceae > Pseudomonas > Pseudomonas tensinigenes. Next base: position 2,995,318 of record NZ_CP077089.1, on the reverse strand, counting down.
TTCCGGTGGATGCCGAGGGCATTCAGGTCGAAAACATTCCCGATGGCACGCGCCTCATCTATGTGACGCCGTCGCACCAGTTTCCGCTGGGCATGCCGATGAGTCAGGCGCGCCGTGAAGCCTTGCTGGCTCGCGCTCATGAACTGGGCGCGATCATCATCGAGGACGACTATGACAGCGAATTCCGCTACGAAGGCCGGCCGACCGATTCGCTGTTCAATCTCGACCAGCGCGGCATCGTCGCTTACGTCGGCACCTTCTCGAAAACCCTGCTGCCGGAGCTGCGCCTGGGTTATGCGATCCTGCCGCCGGCCATTCTCGAAGCGGTGATCCGCGCCAAGCAACTCACCGATCTGCACGCTTCGACCCTGCCGCAATGGGCGTTGGCCAAGTTCATCGCCGAGGGTTGCCTGCTCAAGCACATCCGCCGCTGTCATGCGATCTACGCGCAGCGCCGCGAGCGGATTCTGGCGCGCATGGCCACTGATCTGGCGCCATGGCTGGAGGCGGTACCGGCCAGCGCCGGGTTTCATATGGCGGTGTTCTGCAAGGTGCCGATCGACTTGCCGCTGGTGATCGAACTGGCGAAAAAGGTCGAAGTCGGGCTGTACTCGATCAATGGTTTCTATCATCAGCAACCTGCGAAAAATGGCCTGTACTTCGGCTTCGGCGCCATCGAAACCCTGGACATTGATATTGCCCTGGATCGCCTGCGCGACATCCTTCAGCAGGTCGCCTGAGCAATTGGCCTAAAGATTTAACCGCCGATTGGTTATTGGTGTTCCGGGGGTGCAGGCCTATCCTGCACAGGCGTTATCCCTCAATGAGCAGGATTCGTCCGGCCTGATTCAGGAGTGTGAGCAATGTCCAACGAAGTGATCAATACGGTCGAGGTGCAGGCTGCCGCCGGCCGCTCGGATGAACTGGGCAGGCAACTGCAGAAGATCGTCGAAACCCTGCGCGAAACGCCGGGCTGCGATTCCTACCTGGTCGACCGCTGCCCCGAGGACAGCCACCGCTGGACGGTCAGTGCGCGCTGGCAGTCGGAAGCGGCGATGCAGGCGCATTTCAACCGGCCCGAGGCGCAAGGGTTTATTGACTTGATCGATAGTCGGCTGGCCAATAGCGTGGATTTCAACAGCTTTCCTATCGTCTGATCTGACGCCTTCGCGAGCAGGCTCGCTCCCACAGGTTTTTGTGTCGTACATTAATTATCGAACGACGCTGAACCCTGTGGGAGCGAGCCTGCTCGCGAAGGCGTATTCAGCCGCACCGACAACCTTTCTGAAACACCGCCAATTGGTCACCCAATCTTCCCGAATATTGGCCGTTTGAATGCGCCACCCTGCGGACTACTGTGATTACACCCCCAATCATCACAGGTAACCCGCCATGAAAGCCCTGCCCTTCTTCGCCGCCGCCCTCGCCTTGAGCCTTTGCACCTCGGCCACTTTCGCCCACGATCCCTCGGAAAAAGTCACCGTTCTGCAAGACCAGATGCTGAAAAACGCCCCCGGCAAAAAAGCCATGATGATCGAGGTCGACTACAAACCCGGCCAGTCTTCCATCGCCCACAAACATGACGGCACCGCGATGGCCTATGTGCTGGAAGGCGAAGTGATTTCCCAGGTCAAAGGTGAACAACCGATCACGTACAAGAAGGGCCAGTTCTGGTACGAACCGGCCGGCTCCGAACATTTGGTCTCGAAAAACGCCAGTCAAACCAAGCCTGCCAAGTTGCTGGTTTTCATGGTGTTGGCTCCGGATGAGCAAGTGCTGATCCCGCTGAAAAACTGATGGCTGTTTAACCAGCCATAAATAAACAGGCGCAAATCGCTGATTGGCGCCTGTTTATTTCCCGGCGCAATTAGTGATTAAGGGTTAAAGCGAATCAGACTATTGCTCTGCTTTTATTACAGCAAATTGTCAGCTTGGCGGGTTTAGTCTGAATTAACTGTCGTCGCCGACAGCATTTCAAACTTTCCGACTGATGTTGTTTCACGGGAGAAACACCATGAAACTTGCGTTCACCAGTGTACTGGCGATATCGGTTTTAGCTCTGTCAGCCTGTTCGGTACCTACCGCGCCCCAAGCCGTTTCCTCACTGGACACCCTGCTACCCCATCCCACCGGCCGCAGCAGCGCCACGCAAGTGAAAAGCGGTCCCGGCGTGTCGCTCGGCGTGGTCTACAGCCCGAGCACCCAGACCAACCGCGAATACTTGCGCGACTATCAGGCCAACGCCGGCACCGGTTTCGGCCAGAGCCTGCTGGTGCAGCCGATTCATGACGCCTACGTCGCCAGCTCGAAACCGGACATGGCGGTGGAATGGGTGAATGCCTCGCTGCAACGTCAGTTCGGCTCGGTGACGGTGTATCCGGACATGCAAAGCCTGCGTGCGGCCAGACCGGATGTGGTAGCGATCGTTGATACCCATAGCCAACTGATCACCTCACGTAGCTCGGATATCAAAGCCGATGTCAGTGCCGATTTTTATGATGCGCGGTTGAATTACATCGGTACGGCGAAAGGTTCGGATGCACGGGAGTTAACGCCGGTGTGGGCGGACTTCAAGCGTTCGGAAGAGATTGTTGCGGATATTAATCAGCAGCAGGATGTGCAAGTTCGGGCACTGCAGAAGTTTGACCAGTCACTCAACAATTTAGTCGCGCGGCCTGCGGCCAAGGTGTCGATGCTCGACAGTAAACAGAATAAAAAACTGTATTGAACGTAAGGCTCGCTCCCACAGGTTAATGCGGTCAATTGTGGGAGCGCCTTGCTCGCGAAGGCGGCGAGAACACAACATCCGCTCCATAGAAAAAACAGTCTGTCTACTGTCAGAGCTGACAGTAGACGCCCGTCTCACAAGTCCTTTCAATGTTCTGACTGCATTGATCCCAAGTCAGCCTTGGCCATCGGTGTCTGCAGCGTTCGCTCACCTCAAGGAGCATTGAATGAACACCTCATCGAACACATCGACTGCGCCAATCCTCGACCCGACTTTCGGCCCTGATGAAACAGGGATCACCTGGCTCCAATATCCCGACGGTGTCAGCGGGATTGCCGGAGGCATGAGCGTCGCACCAGACAACAAAATCCTGATCGCAGCCCGCACCGGGACGGAGTTTTCCCTATCGCGGCTGAATGCTGATGGCAGACAAGATGACAGTTTTGGCAATCAAGGAACCGTGACGGGTGGATTCGCCCCTGGCTTCCGATCCACAGGTAAGAACGTCCAAGTCCTCAGCGACCGGAACATCCTCCTCGAAGGCTGGTTTGAACTTGAGGATTACGCGCCCCAGGAACGCGGGCTGGCATTGTTCGACGACAAGGGCGTGCCCGTCAAAAGCTTTGGAAATGGAGGGTTTACCGTCATCCATCCCCTCAGTACCCCACAGTACCGACTTTCGGCAGAAGAGATTAAGCGCAAGGGCCCGGCTGCATCCAGTCAACGTGGCAATACGATTGAGTTGCCCGATGGCAAGCTCATGGTTCTGAGCTATCACCGGTACAGCTACTATGACGAAGTGGGCGTGTTGATGAGGCTGAATAAAAATGGATCGCTGGATACAACCTTCGCCGACGGCAAAGGCTACATCCTCATTCAATACCTCGCTAACTCGACCTGGGCAGGCTCCTTGATCGCCCTCAAGGATGGAACCTTTGCCGTTGCTGGAAGTGCATATATCGAAGAAAAAACGTTTGCCATGATGGCCCGATTTGACACGCAAGGTAGCCCGATCAAGGATTTTGGAATCAACGGCTATATAACGTTTGATTTCGAAGGTGAACTCAACCAACTAACCGAACTGATAGAAATGCCTGACAAGAGCATTATCGGTGTCGGCAGTAGCCACTCGGCCTTAGTTTTCAAGAGCGTTTTGGTGTGCGTCGATGCCCAAGGCAAAGCGGTGCCGACATTCAACCGAGGCAAGCCTGTTTTCACGACTTATCCGCAAGCTACAGGAGGAATCCAATGGTCTGGTGCTGTGTTGCGCACAGGTGGTCGGATCCTCACAGTCGGCAACCCCCTGCGGGAGGCAAACTCGCAAATCGTCCTTGCCCAGTTCAAAGCAGACGGCACTCTCGATGCGGCGTTTGGCAATCAAGGGCTACTGATCCTCGATTTGACTGACCACCTCGACATAGCTGAGGCTGTGGCAATTCAGTTGAATCAGATCATTGTGGCGGGTAATGCCCTGTCATCCATCACGGTCCCACGCAACTTTGCCTTGCGCTGTTCGCCTCTCTACTGAGGCACAAAAAAAGCCCCGGCATCTCACGACACCGGGGCTTTTTCATTCAACCACTACTTACGCCAGTTCAAGCTCGGCATTCGCAGCAACCGCAGGCACTACCGCTTGCCCACTCAACGCCAGATCCAGCAGTTCACGGTTGGCCACCGCATACATGGCGTAGTCCGTGCCGCTCGCCGCACGGATTTCCACCAGCATGGCGCGCCAGCGCGAGATCATGCTTTCGTGTTGTTCCATCCACAGCGCCAGACGTGCTTCCACGTCCAGCGTGCCGTCGCCCTGTTGCAGGACGGAGATGGTGATCGCGCGTTGCTGCCAGTCGACATCGTCACGGAACGCTTCACGGGCCAGGGCTTGCCAGTTGTTTTCAACCGGCAGTGCGCTGATCTGTTGCAGGTACCAGGTGATGTCCAGCGCACTGCCCACAGCGAAGTAAGCTTTCGCGACTTCTGCAGGGTTCTGGCCAGTCACGTCGGAGGCTTCGATGATCGGCAGCAGGGTGTACAGGTGCGAGGTGCCCGCAACCATACGCGCCAGCAATTCCGGTACGCCGGCTTCGACGTACGCCTGATAACGCGCCTGCCAGTTTTCACGGATTTCGCCGCTCAGCAGTTCGTCGAGTTTCAGGCCCAGCTCTTTCAGGTGCGGACCGAAATGCGCGACGTCACGGGCAGCGTTCTGCTCGTTGCGGCGGGCACGCAGGAACCAGCGCGTAGCGCGACGGCCCAGACGCATCAGCTCGTCCATCAGCTCCAGCTGCACATCAGCGCTGACTTGATAGTCCAGCGCTTCGATCTGACGGAACCAGTGCGGGAGGTGGAAGATGTCGCGCACGATCACATAAGCGCCAGCGACGTTCGCCGGGCTCATGCCGGTCGACTCTTTGAGTCGTTGAACGAAGGTGATGCCCATGTGGTTGACCAGGTCGTTGGCGATCTGGGTGCTGACGATCTCGCGCTTCAGACGGTGACGACGCATGGCTTCGGAGAACTTGCTGACCAGAGACGGCGGGAACGCCGTTTCCATGTCGCGGGTCAGGTAATCGTCGTCCGGCACCAAGGAGCCCAGTAGCTGCTCTTTGAGGTCGATCTTGCTGTACGAAATCAGCACCGACAGCTCAGGACGGGTCAGACCGTGGCCCTCAGCAATACGCTCGGCCAGTTGTTCTTCGGTCGGCAGGAACTCGATGGCACGGTCCAGCTTGCCACGGCCTTCCAGATCGCCCATCAGACGCTTGTACTCAGCGATGCGCGCATAGGCACGGCGCGCCGCCAGGGACAGGGCCTGAGTCTGCTTGTAGTTGTTGCCCAGCACCAGATTGCCGACTTCGTCGGTCATGCTCGCCAGCAACTGGTTGCGTTGCTTGTCGGTCATGTCACCGGCCTGAACCACTTCGTTCAGCAGGATCTTGATGTTCACTTCGTGGTCGGAGCAGTCGACGCCACCGGCGTTGTCGATGAAGTCGGTGTTGGAACCGCCGCCATTCAGACCAAATTCGACACGACCCAGTTGGGTCATGCCGAGGTTACCGCCCTCGCCCACGACTTTGCAGCGCAGCTCGTTACCGTTCACGCGCAGTGCATCGTTGGCCTTGTCGCCGACATCGGCGTGGCTTTCAGTGCTGGCCTTGACGTAAGTACCGATACCGCCGTTCCACAGCAGATCCACCGGAGCCTTGAGCAAGGCGTTCAGCAGTTCGGTCGGGGTCAGCTTGTCAGCCTTGATGTCGAAGCGTTCCTGCATCTGCGGGGAAATCGCGATGCTCTTCGCGCTGCGCGAGAAGATGCCGCCACCTTCGGACATGATGCTGGTGTCGTAATCGGTCCAGGCCGAACGCGGCAGGTCGAACATGCGCTGACGCTCAACGAAGCTGGTCGCCGGGTTCGGGTTCGGGTCGATGAAGATGTGCATGTGGTTGAAGGCCGCGACCAGTTGCAGCTTGTCGGACATCAACAGGCCGTTACCGAACACGTCACCGGCCATGTCGCCGACGCCGACAACAGTGATGCTGTCTTCCTGAACATTGATGCCGCGCTCGCGGAAGTGACGTTGTACGCCGACCCACGCACCTTTGGCGGTGATGCCCATTTTCTTGTGGTCGTAACCGGCCGAACCACCGGACGCAAACGCGTCACCCAGCCAGAAGCCGTAGTCGATGGCGATGCCGTTGGCGATGTCGGAGAAGGTCGCAGTGCCCTTGTCCGCTGCTACTACCAGGTACGGGTCGTCATCGTCGTGGCGAACCACGTTCAATGGCGGTACCAGCGCGCCGTCTTTCAGGTTGTCGGTGATGTCCAACAGGCCCGAGATGAAGATGCGGTAGCAGGCGATGCCCTCGGCCGCGATCTCGTCACGGCTGCCGCCCAGTGGCAGGCGACGCGGCAGGAAGCCGCCCTTCGCGCCGACTGGCACGATGACCGAGTTCTTCACTTGCTGGGCTTTTACCAGGCCGAGGACTTCGGTACGGAAGTCTTCTTCACGGTCGGACCAGCGCAGACCACCACGAGCGACGTTACCGAAGCGCAGGTGCACGCCTTCAACGCGTGGCGAGTAAACGAAGATTTCGAACTTCGGCACTGGCTTCGGCAGTTCAGGGATCGCGTGCGGGTTGAACTTGAAGCTGAAGTACGACTTGTTCTGGCCGTTGGCGTCAGTCTGGTAGAAGTTGGTACGCAGGGTGGCTTTGATCAGGTCGAGGTAACGACGCAGGATGCGGTCTTCGTTGAGCACCTGGACGTCGTCCAGTGCGGTCAGAATCGCTTGTTCCAGACGCAGTTGCTTGTCTTCCAGATCGTCGTCGCTGAGTTTGCGCGCCAGATAGAAGCGGGTCTTGAACAACCGGGTCAGCTCGCGAGCGATGTCGGTGTGGTTGTTCAGGGTGCTGGCGATGTAACCCAGATCGAAGCCCAGACGAATCTGCTTCAGGTAACGCGCGTAAGCACGCAGCAGCGCGACGTCGCGCCAAGGCAGGCCGGCGGTCAGTACCAGACGGTTGAACGCATCGTTTTCGGCGTCGCCGCGAACGATGTGGACGAAGGCGTCCTGCAGGGTGTCGTTGAGTTGCTGGATGTCGAGGTCCAGACCTTCAGCGGCAGTGAACGCGAAGTCGTGAATCCAGAACTCGCGGCCATTGGTGTGACGCAGGCGGTACGGGAATTCACCCAGTACGCGCAGGCCGAGGTTTTCCAGAATCGGCAAGACGTCGGACAGCGCCAGCGGCGTGTCGGCGTGGTACAGCTTGCAATGCAGCTCGCGCTGGCCGGAGACCTGACCGAGCGGCTGGTAGAAGCTCATCACCAACGGATTTTTTTCGTTGAGGCTCAGCAGGTGCTGCATGTCGACCACGGCCGAATGCGCTGCAAAACGCTCGCGGTAGCCGGCCGGGAAGCCTTTCGGGAAGTCGGCCAGCACGTTGGTGCCGTGGGCTTCGCCGAAGCTTTCGACGGTCAGTGCGGCGTAGTCGTCCTGCCAGCTGCGGCAGGCTTGCACGACTTCTTTTTCCAGCAGCACCGGGTCGATGTCGAGACGGTTTTTCGGGTCGACACGCAGGATCAACTGCACGCGGGCCAGAACCGACTCGGAGAAGAACGTCCAGAATTCGCAATCGGAAGCCTTCAGGCGTTCCATCAACACTTGCTGAATCTTCTGGCGAACTTCGGTGGAGTAAATGTCGCGCGGCACGTAGGCCAGGCAGTAGCAGAAACGACCGTACGGGTCTTTGCGCAGGAACACGCGGATCTTGTTGCGTTCCTGGATCTGCACGATCGACATCACGGTGGTGAACAGTTCGTCGACCGGGGTCTGGAACAGGTCATCACGCGGCAGCACTTCAAGCACCTGCGCCAGTTCCTTGCCCAGGTGAGCCTTGGACTGGAAGCCAGAGCGGTGTTCGATTTCTTCGACCTTGCGGCGGATGAACGGGATGACCCGCACGCTCTCGCCATACACCGAGGAGGTGTACAGGCCCATGAAGCGGTGTTCCTTGATGACTTTGCCGTCAGCATCGATTTCACGGATCGACACGTAGTCCGGGTAAGCCGGACGGTGGACACGGCTCGGGTGCGCAGCCTTGGCGAACGACAGCAGGGTCGGTTCGCGCAGGTAGGCAACGGCGTAGTCTTCGATGCGCAGGTCTTCGTAGGTCAGGCCGGTGCGCAGCAGTTTGGTCAGGCCGAGGAAGGAGTTCTGGTCGTACTCGATGTGGCCGCCATCGGCCTGATCGGTGACCACGAATTCTTCGTAGCCGAGGAAGGTGAAGTGGTTGCCCACCAGCCATTCCAGGAAGCTTTTGATTTCGTTCTTTTCGTCGGCATCAACGGCAAACGCGCTGTTGTCGAGTTTGGTGAGGATTTCCTGCACCTTGGCTTTCATCGGCTCAAAATCGGCGACCGCGACGCGGACTTCACCGAGAACCTGTTCCAGCTCTTTGCTCAGCAAATTCAGTTCGGCCGCGTTGGCGCAGCGGTCGATTTCCAGGTACATCAACGACTCTTGCAGAATGCCGTCGCCCTGGGTGCCTTTCGGCAGGATTTCCAGCAACTCGCCCTTGCTCCCACGGCGTACGCTGAGCACGGTGGTTTGCAGAGTGTGGATGCTGTAGCCGCGACGGTTCAGCTCGGTGCGGACCGAGTCGACCAGAAATGGCAGGTCGTGGTGCAGGACTTCGACCGCGGTGTGGGTCGACTGCCAGCCATGACGCTCGTAATCAGGGTTGTAGACGCGCACTTGCGGTTGCGCGTGATCGAAGCGCTCAAGCAGGCGCCACGCAGAAAGAGTACAGCCAGCGAGGTCGGAGAGGCGACGTTGAGTCAGCTCGTCCAGGGAAATGATGCCGAAGAATTGTTCAGCGAACAGCGCCACTTGTGGCAGTGCCTGTTCACTGATGTGCTGCGCCAGTGCCGCTTGCAGTTGGTGCTGGAAGTCGGCTTTGCTGGCTGCGGTGAAGAACGCCATCTGTGGTACTCCGCTTAAGCTTGTTATTGATGGAAAGCGTCGCGTGCAACACCCCTTTCGGGGTTTGTGTCGCCCTGTTCCTGATTCTCGGGCAGAGGAAACAGGGAGACAGGTGGGTGAAGCTGGACGGGACACTCAGGTCACATTCACCTTCCATAGAATGAGCATCTGCAAAAGCGACTGCCAGCGGTGCCGACAATGCCTTTACGGGTGCTCATCCGTTGCGCAGCTTAAAGGGTGCGACAATGTGTCTGCTTGCGGTGCTGCGACATATTCGGTCATTGGCACGTAAACCGAGGGTTTGGCACCGGTAAACACTAGCAGTCGTGGCGGAAAACGCTGGGTTGCATGCCCGTTTTTACGGTACATGCGTGCCAGAAATGACCATTGACCCACGTCGCGTTCACGACACATCCTCTGACACTCTCACATGCAGAAATTCCCGAGGACTGGCAGAATCGCGCCCATTAGCGACCGACACGCCCTTAGAGGCAGGAATTGACCATGCAAATGACCACCGCCCTACTGATCGTCAACCCGTGCGATGACGAAGAAGACAACATGGCCATGCTCTGCTGCCACAGCGACAAGGGCGACATGTTCCTGATGAGCCGCTATCCGGACGAGGATGAGCTGGAGATCACCCTGGATGGCGAGCCTTCGACGCTTGATGGGGTGAAGGTCACGTTGACTTCGAATCTGCTGAAGATCGAAATCGCGGCGGCGGATGCCGATGCGTTGAACGGGGATGATGTGCTGGAGATCAGCTTTAACCCGGATATGGTGGATATGGATGAGGTTGTCGAGACCTTGATGAACATCCTCGACGGGACGGGGACCTTCATTAACGAAGTTTGATGGCGCTCGAACTGGCCCCATCGCGAGCAGGCTCGCTCCCACATTGACGGATGTACGCCGCTCAAAATGTGGGAGCGAGCCTGCTCGCGAAGAGGCCCGAAAGAACACCGCCCTTCCCCGGCACTAAAAAAATCCAACAAATCCCCCAGTCATTCCCGCACTTTGCGCAAAATGCCGTTAGTCGCCACCCCCCGCGATGGATTAAAGTAACGCCCCCAGCCCCGGCGTTATCCGAACGCCCGTGGCCACCCCTTTCCAGGAACAGTCATCGATGGAACATCGTGAAGCGCTGCTGGCGCTGCGAACCTTTCTTTCAACGCAGATTCTCGGCCAGGAAAAACTCATCGAGCGTTTGCTCATCGCCCTGCTCGCCGACGGCCACATGTTGGTCGAGGGCGCTCCGGGTCTGGCCAAGACCAAAGCGATCAAAGAGCTCGCCGAGGGCATCGAAGCCCAGTTCCATCGCATTCAGTTCACCCCGGATCTGCTGCCGGCCGACATCACCGGCACCGAGATCTACCGCCCGGAAACCGGCAGTTTCGTGTTCCAGCAAGGGCCGATCTTCCACAACCTGGTGCTGGCGGACGAAATCAACCGCGCCCCGGCCAAGGTGCAATCGGCGCTGCTCGAAGCCATGGCCGAACGTCAGGTCAGTGTCGGCCGCAGCACTTACGAGCTGTCGCCGCTGTTTCTGGTAATGGCCACGCAAAACCCGATCGAGCAGGAAGGCACCTACCCGCTACCGGAAGCGCAGCTCGACCGTTTCCTGATGCACGTGAAAATCGGTTTCCCGGACGCCGCCGTCGAACGCCGCATCCTCCAGCAGGCCCGTGGCGAAGCGTTGAACGGCGAGACCAAACCTGAACGCCGCGTCAGCCAGCAGGCGATCTTCGCTGCGCGCAAGGAAATCCTTGGCCTGTACATGGCCGACGCCGTGGAGGAATACCTCGTGCAACTGGTCATGGCCACGCGCAACCCGGCCAAGTTCGACCCGGAAATGGCCGAGTGGATCGCTTACGGCGCCAGCCCGCGCGGCTCTATCGCCCTCGACCGCTGCGCCCGCGCCCACGCCTGGCTGGCCGGTCGCGACTTCGTCAGCCCGGAAGACATTCAGGCGGTGCTGTTCGATGTGTTGCGTCACCGCATCATTTTGTCGTTTGAAGCCGAAGCCGCCGGCATCGATCAGGATCGGGTGGTGCAGCGGATTCTCGACGTCGTAGCCGTCGCTTGACCCCCATGAACGCCCCCCTGCCGTCCGAACCGGGCATCCGCGTCAGCCTCGCCGAGCTGATCGAGATGCGTCACCGCGTGCGTGAAGTGCAGCTGTTTTCCACGCCGAGTCAGCGCAGCCCGCTGATCGGCCTGCATCACTCGAAATTCCGGGGCCGTGGCGTCGATTTCGATCAGGTGCGGGTCTATCAGGCCGGCGACGACGTGCGCACCATCGACTGGCGCGTCACCGCACGCACGCAAGAGCCGCACACCAAGCTGTTTCATGAGGAGCGCGAGCGGCCGATTTTCATCATGGTCGAGCAAAGCACGCGGCTGTTTTTCGGTTCCGGGCTGATGTTCAAATCGGTGCTGGCGGCGCAAGTAGCGGCGCTGATTGGCTGGGCCGCGCTTGGTCACAATGACCGGGTCGGCGGGCTGGTGTTCGGCGACAACGAGCACTACGAAATCAAGCCACGGCGCAGCAAACAGAGCCTGCTGCAATTGCTCAATCGTCTGGTCAAGGTCAATCAGTCGCTGCACAGCGAGCGTGAGCCGGATCGCGATGCGTTCGGCGTGGCCCTGCGCCGTGCCCGCGAAGTGCTGCGCCCGGGCAGTCTGGTGATTGTCATCTGCGACGAGCGTGCGTTGTCCGACAGCGCCGAACAACAGCTCAGCCTCTTATCGCGTCATTGCGACTTATTGATGTTGCCGATTTCCGATCCGCTGGATCACGCCCTCCCCGCTGCCGGCCTGCTCAGGTTCGCCGAACGTGGCGCGCAGCTTGAACTCGACACCCTCAACTTCGACCTGCGCCAGACCTATCGCGCCCAGGCCGAAGCGCGCATCGCTCGCTGGGAATTGCTCGCGCAAAAGCTGCGGGTATTGCTGATGCCGCTGAGCACGCAAAGTGAAATGGTCGAGCAGATGCGCGAATTCCTTAATCCGCAGCGTCCGGGGAAAGGTCGATGAACGGCCTCGAACAACTGCAACCGCTGATCTCGCCGCCACCGATTGCTTTTTGGCCGCCGGCACCGGGTTGGTGGCTGCTGCTTCTATTGTTGCCGCTGCTGGGTTTTGCCGTGTGGCGCCTGCGCCGTTTCATTCCGATGAAAAAACGCCCGATCGTCCGTGCCGAACAGCCGCTCGACCCGGTGCGCATCGCCGCCCTCGCCGAACTCGCACAAATGCCCAAACCCTACGACGGCGCCCCGGCCGGTGCCTGGCTGCAGCAACTCAACGGCCTGCTCAAACGCCTGTGCCGCAACCACTACCCTTACAGCCAGAGCCACACCCTCAACGGGCGTAAATGGTTGGCCTTTCTCGATAACCGCTGCCCGGCGGCGGGCCTGACCCGTTGGATGGTGTTGGTCGAAGGCGCGTACAAACCGGAATGCAAACTCGACGACAAAGCCATCGCCGGCCTGACCCAAGCGGTCGACACGTGGATTCGCAAACATGTTTGAGTTCGCCTGGCCGTGGATCTTTGTGCTGGTGCCGCTGCCGTGGCTGATGCGCCTGGTGCTGCCGGTCGCCGACAGCGGCGAACCAGCGTTGAAAGTCAGCTTTCTCGCCGATCTGGAAGGCCTCGCCCGCCGTCGCGCTCGCGCCAACCTGCCCGCGTGGCGTCAACAGGCGCCGTTCATGCTCTTGTGGCTGTTGCTGCTGACCGCCGCCGCGCGCCCGCAATGGCTCGGCGAACCACTACCGATTGCTGCCAGTGGGCGTGATCTGCTGGTCGCGGTGGACGTGTCCGGCTCGATGGACTTTCCGGATATGCAGTGGCAGGACGAAGAGGTCAGTCGCCTGACGCTGGTGCAGCATCTGCTCGGTGATTTCCTCGAAAGTCGCGATGGCGACCGTGTCGGCCTGATCCTCTTCGGCAGCCAAGCGTATCTGCAAGCGCCGCTGACCTTTGATCGCCATACCGTGCGCGTCTGGCTCGACGAAGCGCGGATCGGCATTGCCGGCAAGAACACTGCGATCGGCGACGCCATCGGTCTGGCGCTGAAACGCCTGCGCATGCGTCCGGCGCAGAGCCGCGTGCTTATTCTGGTCACTGACGGCGCCAACAATGGCGGCGAAATCGATCCGCTGACGGCGGCAAAACTGGCGGCCAGCGAAGGCGTGAAAATCTATCCGATCGGCATCGGCGCCAATCCTGAAGACAGCGGCTCAACCGGCCTGCTGGGCGTCAATCCGAGCCTGGACCTCGACGAACCGGCGCTCAAAGCCATCGCCGAAGTCACCGGCGGCCAGTATTTCCGTGCCCACGACGGCAAAGAACTGCAAGCCATCAAAGACACACTCGACCAGCTCGAACCGGTGACTCAACAACCGACCCAGGCCCGCCCGGCACAAGCCTTGTATCACTGGCCTTTGGCGCTGGCGTTATGGTTGAGCCTATTGCTGGTCGCCCGTGAATTGTGGCCGGACAACCCGCTGCAACGCCTGTTCACCAAGGAACTGTATCTGCAAAGTCCGTTGCCTGACTGGCGCGAGCGTCTCAAGCGCCTGCGTCTGCGGAGGCGCCGATGATTGCGCTCTGGCCGCACTGGTTCCGTCCGTGGTGGTTGCTGTTGCTGCCGCTGCTGGGCTGGCTGATCTGGCAACTCTGGCACCGACAGAAACGCGCCGGACGCTGGCAGATGATTCTGCCGCCGGCGTTTCATGCCACCCTGCTCAGCGGCGGCAATGGTCGCGACAGCAAACTGCCATGGATCGCCCTCGGCGTGGCATGGCTGCTGACGGTTCTGGCGCTGCTCGGGCCGAGTTGGGAGCGCGTCGAACAGACCAGCCAGAAACCCGCCGATCCGCTGGTGGTGGTGCTGGAACTGACCCCGGAAATGCTCGCCACCGACTCGCCGCCGACGCGACTGGAACAAGCACGACGCAAGCTGTTCGATCTGTTGCAGGCGCGCAGCGATGCGCAGACCGCCATCGTTGTCTACGCCGGCAGCGCGCACACGCTGGTGCCGCTGTCAGATGACCTGGCGACCAGCCGCAATCTGCTCGACGCGCTCAAACCGTCGTTGATGCCGGAAAGCGGCCATCGTGCCGATCTGGCCGTGAGCAAAGCGCTGGCCCTGCTGAAACAGGGCGCGCTCGGTCAGGGGCGGATTCTGTTAATCGGCTCGTCGCTCGATGAAGTAGAACGCCAAGGCATTCGCCGCGCACTCAGCGGACAATCGGCGCAGTTGCTGATGCTCGGCGTCGGCACCGCCGAAGGTGCGCCAATCGCCCAAGAGGACGGCAGCTTCCTCAAGGACGAACAAGGCGCGATTCGCGTGCCGCAACTCGACAGTCCGGGCCTGAGCGCATTCCTCAACAGCGTCGGCGGCGAATACCACCCTGCCCGCCTCGACGAAGCGGATCTTGCCGCGCTCGGCCTGCTCAACGGTCCACGCAGCCTGCGTGACGACGGCCAGACCGTGCGCCTCGATACCTGGGCCGATCAGGGTTACTGGCTGCTGTTGCCGCTGTTGTTGCTCGCCGCCTGTGCCGGACGTCGCGGCTGGTTGTTCTGCCTGCCGTTGCTGTTTTGCTTGCCACAGCCCAGCTACGCTTTTGACTTTGAGGATTTGTGGCTGCGCCCCGATCAACAGGGCCTGCACCTGCTCAAACAGAAGCGCCCGGCTGAAGCCGCGCAGCATTTTGACGATCACCAATGGCAAGGGGTGGCGTTGTACGAAGCCGGCGACTACAGTGGCGCCGCTCAGCGTTTCGCCGAAGGCAGCGACGCCCGCGCCCACTACAATCGTGGCAACGCGCTGGCGAAAAGCGGTGAGCTGGAAGCGGCGATCGACGCCTATGAACAGGCACTGGAACAGCAACCGGATTTACGTCCGGCGCAGACCAACAAGACGCTGGTGGAAAATCTGCTCAAGCAGAAAAACGCCCCTCCGCCCGCCGAGCCGGACACCAAGCCAAGCGAGCAGCAAAGTCTGCCGGGCGACGAACCAGCGCCCGCGACCACGCCGCCGCCGGCGGTAAAAAGTGAAACCCAGAGCGACGCGCAACCGAGCGAATCGGCCAGCGAACCGCCACCGACCACGCCGCCGCAGCCGGGGCCCAATGAAGTGCCGGGCAGCGACGAGGAAGAACAAACGGACACCGTGCCAACGTTGCGCCCGAGTGAAGACAACCTCGAAGGCGAGCAACGTCAGGCACTGGAACAATGGCTGGGCAAGATCCCGGACGACCCGGGCGAACTGCTGCGACGCAAATTCTGGTACGAACAGCAACAACATCAGGATCAGGAAAACACTCGATGACCCGCTTCACCGCTCTCTTGCTGCCCCTGCTGCTCTGCACGGCCACCGCCCAGGCGGCCGAGCTGACCGCCAGTGTGGATCGCAGTCGCCTGAACTCCGGCGAGACGGTCGAGCTCACCCTCGAAACCAGCGACGTCACCCAGTTCGGCAAACCCGATCTGACCGCGCTGGAAGCGTTGTTCGAAGTGCGCGGCACACGCCAGGTCAACCAGCTCAACACCCTCAATGGCGACAACCGCGCGACCACGCGCTGGATCATTACCCTGCGGCCTAAAGAAAACGGCAGCGTGGTGATCCCGCCACTGCAACTGGGCGACGCGCAGAGCCA
The DNA here is from genome assembly GCF_014268445.2 of Pseudomonas tensinigenes. NCBI lineage: Bacteria > Pseudomonadati > Pseudomonadota > Gammaproteobacteria > Pseudomonadales > Pseudomonadaceae > Pseudomonas > Pseudomonas tensinigenes. The sequence continues at coordinate 2,979,440 of NZ_CP077089.1, read as the reverse complement.
GCCGATCACCGTGCAAGTGGTCGAAAGCGACACCCGCGAGAACAAGAACAGCCTTGATCCGGTGTTCATCGAGGCTAGCCTCGATCAGTCCAGCGTCTATGTGCAGGCGCAGGCGATCCTGACGTTGCGCATCTACCATTCGGTGTCGCTGTACGACGACAGCAGCCTGACGCCGCTGCAAATCGTCGATGCACGCATCGAGCAACTGGGCGACACGCGCACCTACGAAAAAGACCTCAACGGTGTGCGCCATGGCGTGATCGAAATGCGCTATGCGATCTACCCGCAACACAGCGGTTTGCTGACCATTGCGCCACAGACCTTTAGCGCCACACTGGTCGACACGCAGCCGTCTCAGGACGCCAATGCACAGGGGCCGAAGCCGGGCAAACTGATGCGCGTCAGTTCTGCGGAAATCCCCCTGACCGTCAAACCCAAACCCCTGACTTATCCGGTCGACGCGCCATGGCTGCCCGCGCGCAGCCTGAGCCTCAGCGAAAGCTGGAACCCGGAGCCGGAACACACTCAGGTCGGCGATTCGATGACGCGCAGCCTGACCCTGAAAGTAGAAGGCCTCGCCAGCTCGCAACTGCCAGCGCTGCCCGCCACCGACGTCAACGGTCTGCGCCGCTACCCCGACCAACCGGTGCTGAGCAACCAGAGCACCGACCGCGGCATTGTCGGCAGCCGCGAAGAACGCGAAGCGCTGGTGCCGAGCCGCAGCGGCGCCATCGATTTGCCGACGGTGGACGTGGTCTGGTGGAACACCTTCGAAGACCATCTGGAACACAGCAGCCTGCCCGCGCGTACCCTGCAAGTGGCCAACAACCCGAGCCTGCAAGTCGACACCCCGGCCGGCAATCTGCAAGTGAGCGTCGCCGATAACGATGTGTTGTGGTGGTGGAAACTCAGCACCCTGATCCTCGCCTGCACCACCCTCCTCGGCTTCGGCCTGTGGTGGCGCGCACGCTGGCAACCGGCGGTGCATCGCGCCGCCCAAACCGGCCCGAGCCCGCGCACTTTGATGGATGACATCAAGCGAGCGAGTCAAGCCAATGACCCGCAAGCGACGCGGCAGGCACTGGACGCGTGGGCGCGTCAGCAGCCGGAAACGCTGGCCGATATGGCGGCGCGGTTTGTGCCGTTGTCGGATGCCCTCGACGGCCTCAACGGCGCGCTCTACAGCGAAACCGGCCAGCATTGGCAGGGTGAGGATTTGTGGCGAGCGATCCGCACCATTCCGGCGGCGGAACGGGTGCAGGATCCGGTGGGTGATAGTGGGTTGCCGCCCTTGTACCCTAAGTAATCTCTGTAGGATTTTGGATTTTAGGGCGTATGCCTCTTCCTGATTGATCGCATCCTACGCAAAATTTAGAAACGTCTGACTGCTGTAGATTTTGGATACATTCACAGTTCCCTGTCTCAAACAGACACGGGATATGCAAATGTCCAAGATCCATCCCGCCAACCTCGCCGCTGCCGCGGCGTCCAAAACCCCCATCGGTTCTCCCGGCGCGTGCCCGTTGCGGCAAACCCACGTGCAACTGTTGCCTTTGGCCTATGGCCTGGTGGAACGACCGCACGACCCGGCCGCCGAATTGACGCTGCCGTATGCCCTGACCGCGCGGCCAATGGGCATTCGCCGGTTGCGCGACGGCTGGCTGTACATCATCGACAGCCTCGGTGGCGAGTTGTACGAATATCGCGTACTCGACGGCATCGTCACCGCGTTGCTGCACCAAGGTAAAACCGTCACTGAAGATCAGCGTGCAGCGATCGAAGAGCGCCCGGCGTTGATCTTTTCGCGCAAGAGCACGCTGTATGTGACGTTTGCCGAGGTGCAACTGAGCGCTGCCAAGTGCCGGCAGGTACTGGATAGCACGGAGGAGCGCGAGCACTTCATGCAGGCAGTCGATCTGGGGCCGGTCAATTGCCTGGTTGGCGGCGAGCACTTGTTGATCGTCGAGCAGACCCGGAAATGGCTGGCGGAAGTGGCGACGGGGGCTGAACCGATTGCCGAAACCGATGCGACGCGAATGCCGGCGGTGCAGGTCAGCGATGCGCCGGAGCACGAGCGCGAGCCTTATTTGTGGGAGCAGCCACGGCGCTTTCGCGAGGCGCACATCGGTGAATTTCTCGGTCGGGTGCGCGGGCCTTATCAGGACGACACGCTGTTTCTGCTGGTCAATGATGACCTGGGCGTGATGCGTGATCTGGCCGAGTATCAGGACACCGTGGTCGGCTGGGTCGAAGAGTGGAGCAACAGCGGCAACAACGAGCGCGATTATCTGCTGGCCAGTTACATCGAGTCCCTGAGCCAGCTCGGCAGCGCAGATTTCGACAGTCTGGCCAAGGCCAGTGACGATCCGCGGGCCAAGGCTTTTTATGCCGAACTGGAGCAACTGCCCGAGCCGGATCGGGAGAATACCCGCAAGGCGTTGCTTGAGTATTTGAACAAGGGCGGCAGGGTTGAGTCCGCTTCTGCGGAGGCAACGCCAGAGCTTTCGCAACTTCGCGAAAAGGCCCTCGACGATTCGCTGGCGCTGAACCGGTTTGACGGCGTCGCCCCGGATTTCACCGCGCATGGTCGCGTCACCGCCGAGGCGGATCGACGTTTTTATACGCGTGAGTATTTTGCTGAAGTCGCCCCGGTCGATTTCGTCGAGCGGCACCTGAGCACGCTGGTCGACCTCGGCAAGGATCAGGACCGACGCATGCGCGACGTGCTCGACGGCCCGTTCCTCAGCGGTAAACGCGGGGTCAACGACCTGATTGACCGTCCGGCGATGGACGAAGTCCTCAACCGTCACCGCGATAACCTCGGCCGTTGGAACCGCCTGCTCGAACGCATCACCGTCGATCGTACGCAACTGTTGATCGCCGGACGCTTCCATCGTTCGGCCTGGTACTACGACGCGCAAGTGGCGGTGCAGATCGGCCAGGCCCTCAGCACCGAATACGCCTGCCTCAAGGACCTGTGCCGCAGCGACACGGCCAGCGAACAAATGCTCGGTTATCTCGAACAGCACCCGGAACTGACCCGAACCCTGTTCTACACCTTGCCGCTGCGCCTGCAATTGGAGCAGAGCGGGCAATACTCAACGCTGTTCAACGCCCTCATGGCCACGTTCAACAACCTGCCGGACTGGCTGGCGAAGCTGCGCAAAATCGAGCATCCGCAGCTGCCGGCCCTCGACGATCTGCCCGAGCACTCCCGCACCGTCGCGGCAGCCGTGCAGGACACCTACAGCCCGGCACTGAACCTGGGCCTGAACCGCGTACTGGAAGGCTTCGACCTGTCGGGCGAGAAAATCCCCGATCTGGATGAACTGTTCCAGCGCCTGCCCAAAGCACTGCGCCTGCGCCTCTTCGACGCGGCAAAAACCAGCGGCGTGACCTTCACCGTCGCCAGCCCCGCGGAACAGGCCGCGCTGCAAACCGCAATCAAGGAAGTGCTGAGAGAACGCGAATACCTGAAGACCCTCAACCGCGAACGCAACCAGCTCACCCACAACAAGAATCGTCAGGGCCACAAAACGGCGAGAGCGGTGGAGTTGCAGGAAGAAATCGTGCGGGTGCGAGCGCAATTGACGCAGATCGAAGGGCGACTGGCAGCGGCGTTGAGCCCGATTGAGGAACTGCCGGATCGCTCGGCGCGGCTGTACGGCGCAACGCCTGCAAGAGCAGGGGTGACGGTGGTGTTTCCGCCGGCGCAGCAGGGGGAGTTGAGGAGTTTGTTGGGGAATATTCGGTTGGGCGTGAGTGGGGTGTCGGCGGGGAGTTTGGTGAAGACAGAGGGGATGGGGTTGGTGGTGGTTTTGGTGCAGGTGGTGAATTTGGTGGGGGCCGTGCGAGAAGCTTTTAGCCAGACACGGGATCGACGTAAGTTGACGGAGTTGGTCGCACCAGTTGTGGTCACGAGCGCTGCAGGATTCACTGCTGCGCAAAGCCTCGCAGATACTGCTATGAAAGCTCGTAGCACCGCACTGGCCGCAGGGCTTCATAGCCATGCTATTCAAAACGTTTATGTACAAATGGGGAAAATGCATGTGGGATTGGGCCTCTTCACATATTTCTCAGGCTTGCTTTCTTCAATGAGCAGTCTTCTCACCCATCAAAAAAACTGGGAACAGGCGACACGAAGCGGAAATCGTCCGGCACAAGGAGCTGCTGCCCTAGCCGAATTAGGGACTAGTGGAATGCTGACGGTAAATGCATATGGGGTCGGTAATACTGCCCATGCGACAGTAAAGGTATTAACCGCATCCAAAGCGATGCGAACGGTCGCTTGGGCAGCAGCAGGCACACGATTGTCAACTGTATTCTTTCGCTTCAATCTGGCCGGAGCGCTTTTTACTGTGCTTGAATTGAGTGGCTCATGGCTTTACAGCCGCTATAACATCAGTGCTCATGATAAATGGCTGAAGCTCACGCCTTGGAGTCGGGATGCCGATATGCGTGGTGACCATACACTGGAGGACTACCAAAGTTATCTGGCCTTTTTGATTCACGCGCCTTACGCCCAACTTGGGCCAAATCCATACGATTCTTGGCTGAAAAACCTGCTGTTTAAAGCCAAGCCCAGCGACATACATCTTGTACTACCAAGATTGACGCTGAATGATCTGTTACCTCCCTTCGGCGGTAACCCGACGCATCGTTTAGGTATCGGCGCGCACCGCATTTCTATTCCGTTGCACAGCCGAGGAACTCCGCGAGAACAGCGGGATAATATTGGCGACGAAATTGTCAGTAGCCTGCGCATAGTCAAGTCCACTACTGAGGGGCTGGTGCTCTGTCTTCAATACCCGGTAACCCCTGATTCTGAATTCATTCCGGCAAAGGAAACGCTGGAACTGGCGGTTTGCATCCAGGCATTGAATGAAAAAGGTGAATGGGCATCGCGCACTCGTGTCATTCATTTGAATCCTCGCGGAGACGGACATTTTGCGGTAGTTGATCCGCAACTGGTAAAGGACAAACCTCCAGTTTTGCTGGTCGAAACTCAGTTTCTTGAGCGAGCGGATCATGCCGAATGAACGTGATATCTCAACAGGAAGGCCGCTGCTTGAACAGCAAGCAAAAGCCGGAGAAGTGGAACCGTTTCCAAGTGGAAGTATCACTTATCTTGCGCCACTTCCATTGCCAACACTGATTCCACCTTACGGCCCTCATATTGGTGATTTAAATGACCGATATCTGGATTTCGGCTTTGGATCACCGCAGGTTTTCGCATGGCAAGTCATATTGGGAGGGCCGTTAAGTGGTGCCGTTATGACCGCGTTTCTTTTTCCCGCGATTATCGGCTGCATTGGATTAATGTTTGGATATGACTTCACCTATACATGGGAACTTGTTGTTGATTTTTTCTATGTCATCTATCCATATGGCAATTTCGCAGCTTTTCTGAGTCTGACCATCGGCCTTGCCGTCTGGCACCACAACCACGAAAAACGCGCCCATATCATCCCAACCCGCTTCAACCGCCAACGCCGCGAAGTCTGCTTCATGCCCAAAGACACCACCGAACCCGTCTTCGTCCCCTGGGAATCACTCAGCGCCTGGATCATCGAAGCCCAAGGCGCGACCCAATACGGCATCCACCGCCAATACGGCATGGGCATCGGTTTCTACCAAGGCGAAACCCTCACCAGCCTCGAGTTCCAATGCGCCGGCCTGCCGCTCGCGATCAGCCACTGGGAGGCCATTCGCGGTTACATGGAATACGAAGTCAACGACCTCAAATCCATCCAGGACCTGCAAGACCTCCAAGGCCCGGACGATCCCCCCCACGAAGGCCTGCACACCTTTCGCAACGCCCGCGCGCGCATGCACCAGCAGATCCGCGAAGGCACACGAACAAGGCTGTCGGGCTTTTTCTGGTACCTCTACCACGTCATGACGTTGTGGACGATTCCCAACCACCTCGTCGAATGGGAAGTGCGCCGTCTCGAAAGAATCGGCAAACAGGCACTGCCCGACGCCATGCGCGAATGGTCAGAACCGCTGCCGCAAGACCAATGGGCCAAACCCAGTGAAGAGCTGCTGCGGCTGAGTGAACAGGTGCGACAAATGCAAAAGCGTCAGCCACATCGACCGATCACCGAGATCTTTGCTGAGGTAGAGCGCACGCATCCAACCGGCAAGCGTCATGCATGAGCTGTTTTTCAAATGTCACTCAGCAAGTCTTCATGTGCAAACAGCACAGCCAGGCGCTCAGCACCGAATACGCCTGCCTAAAAGACCTGTGCCGCAACGACGAAGCAAGCGAAAAAATGCTCAGCTATCTGGAGGAGCACCCGGAACTGACCCGAACCCTGTTCTACACCTTGCCGCTGCGCCTGCAATTGGAGCAGAGCGGGCAATACTCAACGCTGTTCAACGCCCTCATGGCCACGTTCAACAACCTGCCGGACTGGCTGGCGAAGCTGCGCAAAATCGAGCATCCGCAGCTGCCGGCCCTCGACGATCTGCCCGAGCACTCCCGCACCGTCGCGGCCGCCGTGCAGGACACCTACAGCCCCGCACTGAACCTGGGCCTGAACCGCGTACTGGAAGGCTTCGACCTGTCGGGCGAAAAAATCCCCGAGCTGGATGAACTGTTCCAGCGCCTGCCCAAAGCACTGCGCCTGCGACTTTTCGACGCGGCAAAAACCAGCGGCGTGACCTTCACCGTCGCCAGCCCCGCCGAACAATCCGCGCTGCAAGGCGCGATCAAGGAAATGCTGCGCGAACGCGAATACCTGAAAACCCTCAACCGCGAACGCAACCAGATCACCCACAACAAGAATCGCCAGGGCCATAAAACGGCGCGGGCGGTGGAGTTGCAGGAAGAGATTGTGCGGGTACGAGCGCAATTGACGCAGATCGAAGGGCGACTGGCAGCGGCGTTGAGCCCGATTGAGGAACTGCCGGATCGCTCGGCACGGCTGTACGGCGCAACGCCTGCAAGAGCAGGGGTGACGGTGGTGTTTCCGCCGGCACAGCAGGGGGAGTTGAGGAGTTTGTTGGGGAATATTCGGATGGGAGTGAGTGGGGTGTCGGCGGGGAGTTTGGTGAAGACAGAGGGGATGGGGTTGGTGGTGGTTTTGGTGCAGGTGGTGAATTTGGTGGGTGCGTACCGGGAGGTGCGCAGACAGGCTGCAAATAAAAGAGTATGGGAGCCTTTCGTGAATGCAGTCGTTGCAACGGGGGCGGCAGGGTTTAGCGCCGCACAAAGTCTTGCAGATACAGCATTGAAAGCTCGCAGTGCTTCTCTTGTGGCAAGCCTACAGCTCCATGCCTTACAGAACGTGCATGTGCAGATGGGAAAATTGCATATCGGACTGGGAGCACACACCTATCTTTTCGGTTTTTTCTCCTCGATGGTTAGCTTCAGTGCTCAAAGCGAAAAGTGGCAGCAAGCAACTCGAAGCGGGAATAGTGCCGCATATCAAAGTGCAACTCTTGCAACGTTAGGAGCTGGGGGCATGGTAATGGTAAACAGCTACGGTATAACTCATACCATTCACGCCTCTCTTACCGTTTTAACTGCTCCTAACAAAATGGCGCGAGCCGCCGCTTGGGCTGCTGCCGGTACACGACTGTCGACTGTATTTTTCCGTTTCAATTTGGCTGGAGCACTTTTCACTGTGCTTGAACTTAGCGGCTCATGGCTGTACAGCCGCTACAACATCAGTGCGCATGACAAATGGTTGAAAATTACACCGTGGAGCCGGGCTGCCGAAATGCGTGGTGACCATTCACTGGAGGACTATCAAAACTATCTGGCCTTTCTGATTCATGCGCCTTACGCGCAACTTGGCCCAAACCCGCACGACTCCTGGCTGAGAAACCTTCTGTTCAAAGCTAAGCCCAGCGATATCCATCTAGTACTGCCAAGACTGACACTGGCTGATCTGTTGCCTCCCTTCGGTGGTAAACCGACGCACCGTCTAGGTATCGGCGCACATCGAATTTCCATTCCTCTGCACAGTCGAGGAATTCAACGGGAGCAGCGTGATGCCATCAGCGATGAGATCGTGAGTAGCCTGCGAATCGTCAAGTCCACCTCAGAGGGACTGGTGCTCTGTCTTCAGTACCCCGTAGACCCCGACTCTGAATACATCCCTGCGAGAGAAACGCTGGAGCTGGCAGTTTGCATACAGACGTTGAATGAAAAAGGTGAGTGCACATCACGAACTCGCGTGATTCATCTGGACCCTCGCGGGGATGGCCACTTTGCGGTAATCGCTCATGAGTTGGTAAAGGAAAAACCCCCGGTTCTGCTCGTTGAAATGCAGTTTCTGGAGCAAGCCGATCATGCTGAATAATCACGATAAGGCAATAGGCACGACGCGGCTTGAACAACCAAGAAAGGCTGGAGATATCGAACCGTTATCAAGTGGAACAATTACTTATCTCGCGCCCCTGCCGTTACCAACTCCAATGCTACCCTATGGGCCACATATCGGAGAGCTGAACGATGTTTACATGGACTTTGGCTTGGGGTTACCGCAAATCTTTTCATGGCAAGTGATTTTTGGCGGGCCGTTGAATGTTCTCTTCATAATTGTAATTTTTATTCCCATATTTGGAGGTTTTCTGGGAGTTCTGTATGGGGATGACTGGAGCGACATTAAAGCCGCAATAGTGGGCATCTTTCTGGTTTCATATCGAGAAGCACTCTTAACATTCATGGCCGGGCTGTTTATAGGTCTTGCCGTCTGGCACCACAACCACAAAAAACGCGCCACCCTCATCCCAACCCGCTTCAACCGCCAACGCCGCGAAGTCTGCTTCATGCCCGAAGGCGCCACCGAGCCCGTCTTCGTCCCCTGGGAATCCCTCTCCGCCTGGATCATCGAAGCCCAAGGCGCGACCCAATACGGCATCCACCGTCAATACGGCATGGGCATCGGTTTCTACCAAGGCGAAACCCTCACCAGCCTCGAATTCCAATGCGCCGGCCTGCCACTCGCCATCAGCCACTGGGAGGCCATCCGCGGCTACATGGAATACGAAGTCAACGACCTCAGATCCATTCAGGACCTGCAAGACCTCCAAGGCCCCGACGACCCACCTCACGAAGGCCTGCACACTTTTCGCAATGCCCGAGCGCGCATGCATAAGCACATCCGCGAGGGCTCCCGCACACGTGTTTCGGGGTTCTTTTGGTACCTGTACCACGTCATGACCCTGTGGACGATCCCCAACCACCTCGTCGAATGGGAAGTGCGCCGCCTCGAAAGAATCGGCAAACAGGCACTGCCCGACGTCATGCGCCAGTGGTCAGAACCGCTGCCGGAAGATCAGTGGGCCAAACCGAGCGAGGAATTGCTACGGCTGAGCGAACAGGTACGGCAAATGCAAAAACGTCAGCCGCACCGCCCGATCACGGAAATATTCGCCGAGGTGGGCGTGACTGGTCACGCGACAAAGCAAGGGGCGTGATTTGCCAGTAAACTCCCCTTCTTTTCGCCGCCATATTCGTCCTTGCGGCCCTTTGATCAAAATGCGGAGTCCACCTTGCGTCTGTTCCACACCTCCGACTGGCACCTTGGGCAAAACCTGCACGGCCAGGAGCGCGATTTCGAGCACGCCTGTTTTCTCGAATGGCTGCTGCGCCAACTGCAACTGGCGCAGCCGGATGTGCTGCTGATTGCCGGGGACATCTTCGACACCGTCAATCCTCCAGTCAAAGCCCAGGAACGCCTCTACGATTTCATCGTCAGCGCTCACGAGCAGCAACCGTTGCTGACCATTGTGATGATCGCCGGCAACCACGATTCCGGCTCGCGGATCGAACTGCCCGCGCCGCTGATGCGCCGTTTGCGCACCCATGCGCTGGGGCGGGTGTTGTGGCTGGATGACGGGCAACTGGATGCCGAACGCCTGCTGCTGCCGTTGCCGGATAAAACCGGCGAAGTCGCCGCGTGGTGCCTGGCGCTGCCGTTCCTGCGCCCGGCGGAGGTGACTGGCGCGCATCTGGGCGACAACTATTTGCGTGGCATCGGTCAGGTGCATGAGTGGCTGATCGAAGCGGCCAACGCCAAGCGCAAACCCGGTCAGGCATTGATTGCCATCAGCCACGCGCACATGGCCGGCGGTTCCGTTTCAGAGGACTCCGAACGCAGCCTGATCATCGGCAACGCCGAAGCGCTGCCCGCCAGCCTGTTCGGGCCGAGCATCAGCTACGTCGCCCTCGGCCACCTGCACAAACCGCAGAAGGTCAACGGTGAAGAGCGCATTCGCTATAGCGGGTCGCCGATTCCGTTGTCGTTTTCGGAGATTGGCTATCAGCACCAGATTCTCGACGTCATCCTCGACGGCGAAACGCTGGTCAGCGTCGAGCCGAAACTGATCCCGCGCTCGGTCAACCTGCAACGCATCGGCCCGGCACCGCTGGCGGAAATCTTGCTGCAACTGGCGGATCTGCCGAACATCGATCTGCTCGCCGAAACCCAGCGGCAGCCGTGGCTGGAAGTGCGCGTAACCCTCGACGAGCCGCAGCCGGATCTGCGCCATCAAGTGGAAAGTGCTCTGCAAGGCAAAGCCGTGCGCCTGGTGCGTATCGCCGCTGAATACGCTGGCAACCGTGGCGCTAACGGCGAGGAAGATGGCACCGCGCTGATCGAACTCGACCAACTCACCCCGCAAGAACTGTTCAGCCGCGCCTGGTTCGACAACTACGGCAACGAAGTCGACGAACAGACGCTGAAGGACTTCGCCGAACTGCTGCAAGACGTACAACTGGAGGGCGAGCAGCCATGAAGATTCTCGCCATTCGTTTGAAGAACCTTGCCTCGCTGGCCGGCCCGTTCGAGATCGATTTCACCGCTGAACCATTGGCCAGCGCCGGTTTGTTCGCGATCACCGGCCCGACCGGTGCCGGTAAAAGCACCCTGCTCGACGCATTGTGTCTGGCGCTGTTCGGTGCGGTGCCGCGCCTGAACAACACCGGGCGTGACGCCAAAGTCCCCGATGCCGACGGCGAAATTGCCACCGGCGACCCGCGCACTCTGCTGCGGCGCGGCACCGGCGAAGGCTATGCCGAAGTGGATTTTGTCGGTGTCGATGGCCGACGTTACCGGGCGCGCTGGGAAGCCAACCGCGCCCGCGAGAAGGCCGGCGGAAAGTTGCAGGCCAGCCGGCAGAGCCTGCGCGACATCGATCAGGATCAACTGCTCGCCAGCCAGAAAGGCGAATACAAAACGCAACTGGAAGCTGCACTCGGCCTGAACTTCGAACAGTTCACCCGCGCCGTGCTGCTGGCACAGAGCGAGTTCAGCGCATTCCTCAAGGCTGACGACAACGATCGCAGCGAGCTGCTGGAAAAACTCACCGACACCGCGCTGTACACCCGCCTCGGCCGCCGCGCCTTCGACAAGACCAAAGAAGCTCGCGAAGCGCACAAGCTGTTGCAGGATCAAGCGACTGGCGTCACCCCGCTGGCGCCCGAAGCCCGGGCCGAACTGGACGAGCGCTTCAACGCTGCGCAACAACAAATGAAGTTGCAGCAGGCGCAGCTCAAACAGCTTGAGCAACAGCACGGCTGGCTCAAGGATTTGCGTGTATTGCAGGACGCGCAGCAAGCTGCATCCGAGCAACTGCAAAGTGCACAGCAGCAATCGGAAAGTCTGGCCGGCGAGCGGGTGAAACTGACGCGACTGGAGCAGCTCGGCCCGCAGCGGCATCAGTTCGCGCGCAAAACCGAACTCGATGCCCTGCTGACGCCGTTGGCCGCGCAAATCGCCGCGTACACACAGCAACATGCCGAACTGACTGAGCGGCAGACGCAACTGGAACAGAATCTCGAAGCGGCGAAAGTCGCCCTGAGTGACGCGCAGCACCGGCAAAGCGAGAACGCACCACTGTTGCGTCAGGCCTTTGAAGAGCAAAGCACCCTCGCCCGCTTGGCCAAGGATGTCGCGCAAAGTGCCGAAGCCAAGCTCAATGCGCAGCAGGCTTGCACCGAGGGCCAAAACGCCATTCAAGCATTGCTGGAAAAACAGACCCAGGTCGGCGAGCGCTTGCAACACATCGCCGCCGAACTTGAGCAAAGTGCTCATCTGGCGCCGCTGAGTGACGCGTGGAATGCCTACCGTGATCGCCTGCAACAGTTGATGCTGATCGGCAACCGCTTGAACAAGGGCCAAGCCGAACTGGCGAGTCTCGAAGAAAATGCCACGCGCAGCGCCGCAGCACTGACCACGCAAAAGCAGCAACTGGAAGTACTGTTCAAAGAGGCCGGCGCCGAACCGGATGCGGTCGCCGAGCAGATCGGCCTCCTCGGCACGCTGCTGCAGGACAATCGCAAACAACTGCGCGCCTTCGAAGACCTGTCGCGCCTGTGGGCCACGCAACAGGATCTCGACAAGCGCAGCGCCGAATTGCAGCAGCGTCAACTCAACGCCCAGCAGGAGCGCGAGCGCCTGACCCAGGACGGCGTAAAAACCAAATCCGACCTGACCGTTGCCGAGCAAACCCTCAACGTCACCCGCGAACTGCTTGAGCGCCAGCGGCTGGCGCGCAGTGCCAGTGTCGAAGAGTTGCGCGCGCAGTTGCAGGACGACCAACCATGCCCGGTCTGCGGCAGCAACGAGCACCCGTATCATCAGCCTGAAGCGCTGCTGCAAAGCCTTGGTCGCCACGATGAAAGCGAGCAGGCCAATGCCCAGAAAGTCGTCGATCAGCTCAAGGAAAAACTCACTGAGCTGCGCGCCGAAGTCGTTGGCGTCATTGCTCAGCAGAAAGAACTGCTGCAACAGCAGGAACAACTGGCCAGCCAGCAACAAGCGTTGGCGCCAAGCCTCGACGTGCATCCGCTGTCCGCGCAGTTGTTCAATCAGGATGCCGACAAGCGTGATGCCTGGCTGTCCCGGCAAAACGAGCAACTGAACCAGAGCATCACTCAGGACGAACAACGCCAGAGCGCCCTGCTCACCCTGCAACAGGATGCCGCGCGTCTGACTCAGCAATTGCGTCAGGCCGAAACTGCGCATCAACAAGCGGCGCAGCACCTGAGCAATCAGCAGCGCGAGCTGAGCAGCGACCGTCAGCGCCTCGACGAAGAACTCAACGCGTTCGGCAATCTGCTGCCGGCCGATACCCTTGAAGCCTTGCGCCAGGAACCGGCGGCGACCTTCATGCAGCTAGACCGACAGATCGCCGAGCGCCTGGCGCAAGTCGATCAGCAGAAGGAAGAACAGGCCGAACAGCAACAGCGCCAACAGACGCTGGAAAAAGAACAGGATCGTCAGCAGACCCGCGCACAGCAATTGCTCAGTGCCGAACAGCAATTCACGGCGCTGACCGAGCAACAGCACACCTGCCAGCAAAAACTGGCGCAACTGCTCGGCGAGCACAGCAGCGCCGAACACTGGCAGCAGCAGCTTGAGCAAGCGGTTGAGCAGGCGCGCAATGCCGAAACCGGCACCGCGCAGGAACTGCAGAACGTGCGCACGCAACTCGTGCAGATTGCCGCCGAACTCAAGGCGCAGCAGGAACGTTTGCAGGCGCTGCAAAGCGAAGACCAGGATCTGGCCAGCAAGATTGCCGACTGGCGCGCTCGCCATCCTGAACTGGATGACGGCGGCCTCGAAGACCTGTTGCGGATCGACGACGCGCAAGTCGCCGAACTGCGTCAGCGCTTGCAGCACAACGAGAAAGCCATCGAACAGGCCAAGGTGTTGTTGCAGGAACGTGACCAACGTCTGATTGATCATCAGGCGCAACACAACGGCAACCTTGATGCCGAACAACTGGCCAGCGCCCTCACCGACCTGCAGAACCAGTTCACGGTCAGCGAGCAGCAATGCGCCGAACTGCGTGCCGAACAGGCCGAAGATCAGCGCCGACAGAACGCCAATCAGGCGCTGGCGCAACAGATCGCCTCGGCCTACGCCGAGTATCAACGCTGGGCGCGCCTGAGTGCCTTGATCGGCTCGGCCACCGGCGACACCTTCCGCAAGATCGCCCAGGCCTACAACCTCGATTTGCTGGTGCATCACGCCAACGTGCAACTGCGCCAACTGGTCAAACGCTATCGCCTGAAACGCGGCGGTAGCATGCTCGGTTTGCTGGTGATGGACACGGAAATGGGCGATGAGCTGCGCTCGGTGCATTCGTTGTCTGGCGGCGAGACATTCCTGGTGTCGCTGGCGCTGGCGTTGGGCCTGGCGTCGATGGCGTCGAGTACGCTGAAGATTGAATCGCTGTTTATCGATGAAGGCTTTGGCAGCCTCGATCCGGAATCGCTGCAACTGGCCATGGATGCGCTCGATGGTTTGCAGGCGCAGGGGCGCAAGGTCGCGGTGATTTCCCATGTGCAGGAAATGCACGAGCGAATTCCGGTGCAGATTCAGGTGCAGCGTCAGGGCAATGGCTTGAGCACGCTGGAGGTGAAATGAACACGCTGTATTCCTTCCGCCGTTGCCCGTACGCGATGCGGGCGCGGATGGCGCTGCGTTACTCGGGTGTACCGGTGGACATCGTTGAGATCAGCCTCAAGGCGAAACCGGCGGCGATGCTGGCGATCTCGCCCAAGGGCACGGTGCCGGTGCTGAATGCCGGTGGGCGGGTGATTGATGAGAGCCTGGATATCATGCGCTGGGCGTTGGCGCAGAATGATCCGGATGATTGGTTGCTGGCAGGCGATTCGCGGATTGCCGAACTGATCGAAGCAAATGATCAAGGGTTCAAAGTGCATTTGAATCGCTACAAGTACGCCGAACGTTACCCGGAGCAACCGATGGAAGTTTATCGGGCAGAGGGGGCGTTGTTCTTGCAGAGTCTGGATGAACTGCTGACCGATCGCGATTACTTACTGACCGACCACACGAGCCTGGCGGATGTGGCATTGCTGCCCTTCGTTCGGCAGTTTGCCCATGTTGATCGCGAGTGGTTTGCGCAAACACCTTATGTTCGCTTACAGGCCTGGCTGCAGCGTTTCCTCGAATCCGAGCTATTCACCTCGATCATGAAGAAGTAATCCTTACCTTCCTGTGTTGATCGTTCCCACGCTCTGCGTGGGAATGCCTCAAGGGACGCTCTGCGTTCCAATCGGACGCGGAGCGTCCGGGGCTGCATTCCCACGCGGAGCGTGGGAACGATCAATCGCGTCGTCTAAGCCAGTGCGTTGCACATGCCGAGGGCCATGCAATCTATCTCGAATGGCCCGAGAAAATCCGCCGAGACTTTGACCGGTGGATTGCCGGCCATCAGCCCCAGCGTATTCGCCCGTTCGATGTTGTGCGCGATGGTGTGATTGGCCTCTATGGCACGGGCCAATGCACCCACCGAGCCTTGGCCGATTCCCAGTAATGACGCGCCGTTGGTGAAGAACGCTAAACCGGCGACAACCCAAAGTCTGTAGCCTTTCATGCTCCGCCGACTCCCGCGAGTTCGGCCCGGTCGACCATCACGCTTTGCGAGCGGACTTCGAACTGGATGCCGGGATGGGCGACTTCAATCGGGGCGTCGAAGGTGTGTTCCATCTGCGAGGCGATGCTGACGACCAGCACCACGGCCAGGTACAGACCAATGGCCAGGTAGGCGCCGCGTTTGGCTGAGTGAAGGATTGCGCTGGCCATGGTGTTCTCCCGTGGGCATGTTTCGATGTCCACAGAATCGATCAAAAAAACCGCGCTAACCACTCAGGGTTTGCCATAGTAAACATCAGCTTCGTTGATTATTTAGCCAGTCTATCTGCGCGGTTCAAGAAACCTATCGTGCCGCGAAAAACACACGCACACGCGTGGGAGCTGCCGAAGGCTGCGATCTTTTGATTTTGCTTTTGCGGATCGTTCCCACGCTCTGCGTGGGAATGCAGCCCGTGACGCTCCGCGTCACTGGACGCAGAGCGTCCCTAGAGGCATTCCCACGCAGAGCATGGGAACGATCAAACAAGATCAAAAGATCGCAGCCTTCGGCAGCTCCTACAGGGAGTTGTCCGAAGCGGGCATTTCAGTGTTGGGTTTTGTGATCCAGGGCGGCGTAGAAGTTGGCGCTCTGTTGCAGGTATTTCTGGGTGTAGCTCTGGGTGTGGGATTTTTTGCTGTTGATTTCAACGTTGGCACTGGCTGGCAGCACAACGGTAGCGGAGATGGCGGAAGCGGCGATAACAGAGAAGAGATTGAAGTTCATGGCGGTAACCCTCGTGTTCGGTTGGCTTGCTTGCCCGGTTGGGCCGTGAAGCAAACTTAACGCTCGAGGGTTGATCGCTTGAAATGCTTTGTAGCATTACCGGATATCAGCGCGATTAATACAAAGAGACAGGCCCCGTAAACCGGGGCCTGTGGCTTATTGTCGCACTATAAACTTGAGGTCGCTCGGCGCGTCCATCGGCAGTTTCTGCACGGTTTTGCCGAGCAGACCGGTCTTGCCATCGCGCTCGACGACGACAATTTCGTTGCTTTTCTGGTTGGCGATCAGCAGGAATTTGCCACTCGGGTCGAGGCTGAATTCGCGCGGGTGATCACCGTCTACCGAGCGTTTTTGCAGCTCTTTGAGCTGACCGGTGGCCGGATCGATCGCGAACACCACCAATTGATTGGCGGTACCACGGTTGCTGACGTAGAGGAACTTGCCATCGGCCGAGGCATGCAGCGCAGCGCCGGCCTTGTCCGAGGTCGGTTGACCAGCGGCCAGATCGACCAGTTGCGTCTGGGTCAGCACGCCGTCGTGGTAGTCGAACACCGCGACTTGTGCGCTCATTTCCATGGTCAGCCAGGCGTGTTTGCCGTCAGCGCTGAACAGCAGATGACGCGGACCGCTGCCGGCCGGCAAGGGCACTGCGGCGGTCATCGCCGGCGTCAGCGGCAAGTCCGGGTTGGCCTTCGGATCGAACAGGTAGACGAAAACCTTGTCCGCGCCCAGATCGTTGGAGAAGACGTAGCGGCCGTCCGGCGAAGAAACCGTCGAGTGCACGTGGTTGGAGGCCTGGCGCTCAAGATTGACCCGGCTCGCCGGATGCGCGCTCATCTGCACGACAGGTTTGAGTTTGCCGTCGGCACCAACCGGCAATACCGCCAGCGTTCCACCCGGATCTTCCATCACCGAATAGTTGCTGACGAACAAGTGGCTGGCATCACCACTGAGGCTCGAATGGGTCGGCTCGTTGCCCAGACTCTGCACTTGATTGATCAGGGTCAGCGTGTGGGTTTTCGGATCGATCGAATAGCTGCTGACGCGACCGACCGGGTCTTTCTGGCCCGGGCCGTTTTCGTTGACCACGAACAGGCGACGCTGGTCTTTGGACAGGGTCAGCCATGACGGGTTTTCGCTCTTGACCACTTGCAGCGGCTTGGCGGCGATCTGGCCGGTGGCACTGTCGAAGTTCATTCGATAGAGGCCCTGGCTGGTGTTGGCGGTGTAGGAACCGACCAGCAACTGGAAGCTCTCGGCGGATGCGCTGGAAAGTCCCATGGCACCGACGCTGCCGGCCATCAGCAGAGGCCAGAATTTACGCATTTTCATCAGATTCTTCCTCATCGTCGCTGCTGCTGCTGACTACGTCACCGTGGCAGACCAGGCGGTGTTCGCCGATCGCTTTGGTTTCATTGAAATAGCCGACGATCAACCAGCTCTGCAAAGAGTCGTCGAAGGTTGCTGCGGCAACCTGAGCCGGGGTGAATTCCCAATGCTTGGCCGCTCGGCCATCGATGCATTCGATGTGCAGGTTATCGTCTTCATCGAGGGCGAATTCGAAGGCGTGCAGGCCGTCGATTTCGACCATGCCGCAGTGTTCGAGGGCGTTGAGAAGGGTTTGGGCAGTCATGGCAAACAGTCTTTCTAGGGGGGAAAGGGCCAATGATAGCTCATGGCACCCCACTCCCCCCTGTAGGAGCTGCCGAAGGCTGCGATCTTTTGATTTTGTTTTTAAGATCAAGATCAAAAGATCGCAGCCTTCGGCAGCTCCTACAGGGGTACCGTGTCAGAGGGCTTCGCGGCTAGGCTTGCCGTCGACGAGGCGCTGAATGCGCAGCGGGTTGGCGTTTTTCAGCGGCTCGGGCAGCAAGCTGTCCGGGTAGTTCTGGAAGCACACCGGGCGCAGGAAGCGGTCGATGGCCAGCGTGCCCACCGACGTGCCACGGGCATCGGACGTCGCCGGATACGGCCCGCCGTGCACCATCGAATCGCACACTTCAACACCGGTTGGATAACCATTAAGCAGAATCCGCCCGACCTTCTGTTCCAGCAGCGGTGTCAGTTCAGCAAACTGCTCGAAGTCCGCCTGCTCGCCAATGATCGTCGCGGTCAGTTGCCCGTGCAGGCCAAGCAATGCGGCGCTGAGTTGTGCTTTGTCCGCCACTTCGACAATCACCGTGGTCGGGCCAAACACTTCTTCCTGCAGCACTTCATCGCCATCGATCAACAGACTGGCATCGGCCTTGAACAACTGCGGTTGCGCCTGATTGCCCTGCTGCGGATTGCCGGCCAGATGCTCGACGCCGGGATGCGCCAACAGCTTCTGCAAGCCTTTGCCGTAGCTGCCGAGGGTGCCGGCATTGAGCATGGTTTGCGCTGGCTGATCACCGATCAGACCGGCGACTTGCTGGACGAACGCGCTGAACTCTGGCGAGCGGATGCCGATGACCAGACCCGGATTGGTACAGAACTGACCGCAGCCCTGCACCACCGAAGCGGTCAGGTCGCGGGCAACCGTTTCCGAACGCTCGGCAAGGGCCTGCGGCAGGACGATCACCGGGTTGATGCTCGACATCTCGGCAAACACCGGAATCGGTTGCGGGCGGGCCGCGGCCATGTCGCACAGTGCACGTCCGCCCCTGAGCGAACCGGTGAAACCCACTGCCTGGATCGCCGGATGCTTGACCAGCCATTCCCCGACGCCACCGCCGTAGATCATGTTGAACACACCAGCCGGCATGGCGGTTTTTTCTGCGGCGCGAATCAGCGCATCGGCGACCAGTTCTGCTGTCGCCATATGGCCGCTGTGGGCCTTGAACACCACCGGGCAACCGGCGGCCAGTGCGGCAGCGGTGTCACCGCCAGCCGTGGAAAATGCCAGTGGAAAGTTGCTCGCGCCGAACACCGCGACAGGGCCGAGGCCGATGCGGTACTGGCGCAGATCCGGACGAGGCAGCGGTTGGCGATCCGGCAGCGGTAAATCGATTCGCGCACCATAAAAATCACCTCGACGCAGAACCTTGGCGAACAGGCGCATCTGCCCGCTGGTGCGTCCGCGCTCGCCTTGTATGCGTCCGGCCGGCAACGCGGTTTCGCGGCAGACCACGGCGACAAAATCATCACCGAGCGCATCCAGCTCATCGGCGATCGCATCGAGAAACTGCGCGCGGCGTTCGGCGCTGAGGCTTCGATAGGCCGGGTACGCGGCAGCGGCGGCTTTGGCGGCGGCGTCGACTTCTTCGACGGTGGCCTGAATGAAATCGTGGGGCAACTGTTCGCCCGTCGTGGCATCGACCGATTGCAGTTTGACGTCGCCAGCAGCGCTGCGCTGACCGCCGATGTAGTTGTGACCGAGAATCTGAGTCATGGGATCTCCTTAAAGGGTGCCGATGCTGTCTGGTTCAAAAGCGGCGGCGATCGGCACGATGCCGTTGACCAGCGGTGCGCCGAATTCGGCC
This sequence comes from Pseudomonas tensinigenes, assembly GCF_014268445.2. NCBI lineage: Bacteria > Pseudomonadati > Pseudomonadota > Gammaproteobacteria > Pseudomonadales > Pseudomonadaceae > Pseudomonas > Pseudomonas tensinigenes. The sequence goes on along the minus strand of NZ_CP077089.1, from coordinate 2,959,854 downwards.
TGGCTGATTTCGAACAGGTCGCCCGGTTGCGTGCGAATGCCATCGGCGAACGACAGGGTCGCTGTGCCGAAGAAGTGAATGTGCACGTCGCCCGGACGCAGGAACTGGCGGTATTTGAAGTGGTGATATTCGAGGTTGGCGAGGCTGTGGCACATGTTCGCCTCACCGCTGAGAAACTCGTTCTGCCAGAGCACTTCGCCGTCACGCAGAATTCGACTGGTGCCGGCAAGGTGTTGAGGCAATTCACCGGTGCGAAGTTCCGGGCCATAACTGCAACTGCGCAGTTTCGAGTGCGCGAGGTACAGGTAATTCTTGCGCTCCATGACGTGGTCGGAGAACTCGTTGCCCACCGCGAACCCGAGGCGATAAGGCTTGCCGTCGTGGCCGATCACGTAGAGGCCGGCCATCTCCGGTTCTTCGCCGGCATCTTCGGCAAACGGTGGCACCGGGAAAGGTTGGCCCGGACGCACGACGATGCTGCCGTCACCCTTGTAGAACCATTCCGGCTGCACACCGGCCTGCCCCGCCGCCGGTTTGCCGCCCTCCACGCCCCATTTGAAGATGCGCATGGTGTCGGTCATCGTCGCTTCGTCGCCGGCCTGCTGGTGCATTTTGTCGCGCGCCGAGGCGCTGCCCAAGTGGGTCAGACCGGTACCGCTGACCAGCATGTGTGCCGGGTCCGGGTGGTCGAGGGGCGGCAGGATGCGCAGTTGTGCGAGCAGTTCGGCGTAGTCGTGGCTGATGCCGAGACCGAGGTTCTGCACTTGCTGCTCAAGGGAGTGGCCGGCCTCGATGGCGGCCAGCGCCAGATCGCGCACGCTGCGCGCGTCCTGCACCTCGCGCACCAGATCGTTGTCGACCACGCCGACGCGGCGCTCGCCGTTGCTTAATTCGAATTGAACCAGATGCATGATTTTCTCCTATTCCCTCTAAAAACACCGCCGATCCACTGTGGGAGCGAGCCTGCTCGCGAAAGCGGTGTGTCAGTCACCTCAAATGTTGAATGTGCCGGCCTCTTCGCGAGCAGGCTCGCTCCCACAAGGGCTCAGTGTTGGTCAATCAGGTGCGGGTGGCGCCACGGGCACTGGCGGCAAACTGGTCAACCGGCAGCACGTGTTTGCGTTCCAGCACGCGGTAAACCACGCCCGTCAGGATCAAGCCAAACACCATCACTCCAGAGAGGAAATACAATCCCGAAGCCAAATTGCCGGTGTACTCCTTCAAAGCGCCAATCACGAACGGCCCGATGTACCCACCCAGATTCCCCACCGAATTAATCAAGGCAATCCCCGCCGCCGCACTCGCACCAGCAAAGAACCGCCCCGGCAAGGTCCAGAACACCGCCGTGCAGGAAAACAGCGCAAACGCCACCAGACACAGCGCCGCCAGTTGCGCCACCGGCAACGACAGCCACGCACTGAGGAACAAGCCAATCGCGCCCAGCACATACAGCACCGCCAGATGCCCGTAACGATCATTCAACCGGTCGGAACTGCGCGGCACGATCAGCAAGCCGATGATCCCGAAGATATACGGCACCGACGACACAAAACCGGTGACCAGATCACTGCCGCCAAACTGTTTGATCAGCGTCGGTAACCATAGACCGAGACCATAAATGCTCAACGTCACCGGCAGATAGAACAGCGCCAGCAGCAACACACGCTTGTCCTTCAGCGCATGCAACGGGTTGCCGTGGCGAGTCTGGCCGTATTCCTGCAGATCCTTTTTCAGCTCGCCGGTCAGCCAGTCTTTTTCCGCCTGATCCATCCATTTCACTTGCTGCGGGCCGTCCGGCAACCAACGCAACACCGGCCAGGTCAGCAGGATCGCCGGCGTGCCGATGACGATGAACAGCCACTGCCAGCCATGCAGACCCAAAACGCCGTCCATGCCAAGCAAGCCGCCGGACACGGGGCCGGTGATCATCATTGCGATCGGTTGCGAGAGGATGAACAGCCCGAGGATCTTGCCGCGATGGCGCACCGGGAACCATTGAGTGATGTAGTAGAGAACGCCGGGGAAGAACCCCGCCTCGGCCGCGCCGAGCAGAAAGCGCATCACGTAGAAACTATGCGGCCCCTGAACGAAGGCCATGCCGATGGTGATGGCGCCCCAGGTGATCATGATCCGCGCGAACCAGCGCCGTGCGCCGAAGCGTTCGAGCATCAGGTTGCTTGGAATTTCGAAGAGGAAGTAGCCAATGAAGAACAGCCCGGCGCCGAGGCCGTAAGCCGCATCGCCGACGCCGATGTCGGCGCCCATGTGCAGCTTGGCGAAGCCGACGGCGGAGCGATCCACATAGGCGATCAGGTACAGCAGGATCAGGAAGGGAATCAGTTTCAGCGTAATGCGCCGTATCAGCCGCAGTTCCTGGCTCATGAGATCGGTCTCCGATTGTTGTTTTTATAGAACCTCGGGGGACGCCTCTCACGGAAAACCGTCAGGGCCATCCCTCCGTCGAAAACGACTATATAGTAATACTAATTCACCAACAACACTTCCAAACCTAGGATTTTGCGCTTAGATTAAGCCGTAGCTGGAACACTATAGTCATACAATAAGAGAATCGATCATGTCTGATAAGAAACCCACCCTGCGCTCCGCCCAATGGTTTGGCACGGCCGACAAGAACGGCTTCATGTACCGCAGCTGGATGAAGAATCAGGGCATCGCCGACCACCAGTTTCACGGCAAGCCGATCATCGGCATCTGCAACACCTGGTCGGAACTGACCCCGTGCAACGCGCACTTCCGCCAGATCGCGGAGCACGTCAAACGCGGGGTGATCGAGGCCGGCGGCTTTCCCGTGGAGTTTCCGGTGTTCTCCAATGGCGAATCGAACCTGCGCCCGACCGCCATGCTCACCCGCAACCTGGCGAGCATGGACGTTGAGGAAGCGATTCGCGGCAACCCGATCGACGGCGTGGTGCTGCTGACCGGCTGCGACAAAACCACCCCGGCGCTGCTGATGGGCGCGGCCAGTTGCGACGTGCCGGCCATCGTTGTCACTGGCGGGCCGATGCTCAACGGCAAGCACAAGGGCAAGGACATCGGCTCGGGCACCGTCGTTTGGCAGCTCAGCGAACAGGTCAAGGCTGGCACTATTACCATCGACGATTTCCTCGCGGCCGAGGGCGGCATGTCGCGTTCGGCGGGCACCTGCAACACCATGGGCACGGCGTCGACGATGGCCTGCATGGCTGAAGCACTCGGCACTTCGCTGCCGCACAACGCGGCGATTCCGGCGGTGGATGCGCGACGTTATGTGTTGGCGCACATGTCCGGCATGCGTGCGGTGGAGATGGTTCGCGAAGATCTGAAACTGTCGAAGATTCTGACCAAGGAAGCCTTCGAGAACGCTATCCGCGTGAACGCTGCCATCGGCGGTTCGACCAACGCAGTGATTCACTTGAAAGCCATCGCCGGGCGCATCGGTGTCGAGCTGGATCTGGATGACTGGACGCGCATCGGGCGCGGCATGCCGACCATTGTCGACCTGCAACCGTCGGGGCGTTTCCTGATGGAAGAGTTCTATTACGCCGGTGGTTTACCAGCGGTGCTGCGCCGTCTCGGCGAGGCCAATCTGATTCCCAATCCGAATGCACTGACCGTCAACGGCAAGTCGATCGGCGAGAACACCAAGGACGCGCCGATCTACGGCGAAGACGAGGTGATCCGCACCCTCGACAATCCGATTCGCGCCGATGGCGGCATCTGCGTGTTGCGCGGCAATCTGGCGCCACTGGGAGCGGTGCTCAAGCCGTCCGCTGCAACGCCGGAATTGATGCAGCATCGCGGGCGTGCGGTGGTGTTCGAGAACTTCGACATGTACAAGGCGCGGATCAACGATCCGGAACTGGATGTCGATAAAGATTCGATTCTGGTGATGAAAAACTGCGGGCCGAAGGGTTACCCGGGCATGGCCGAAGTCGGCAACATGGGTTTGCCGGCCAAGCTGTTGGCGCAGGGTGTGACCGACATGGTGCGCATTTCCGATGCACGGATGAGCGGCACGGCGTACGGCACGGTGGTTTTGCATGTGGCACCGGAAGCGGCAGCCGGCGGGCCTTTGGCAACCGTGAAGGAAGGCGACTGGATCGAGCTGGATTGCGCGACCGGGCGTCTGCACCTGGATATTCCGGATGCTGAGCTGGCGGCGCGCATGGCGGATCTGCAGCCGCCGCAGCAGTTGTTGGTGGGCGGCTATCGTCAGCTGTACATCGATCATGTGCTGCAGGCGGATCAGGGTTGTGACTTTGACTTCCTGGTCGGTTGCCGAGGCGCCGAAGTGCCGCGCCACTCCCACTAACAGCGCAATTCTCCTGTGGGAGCGAGCCTGCTCGCGAAGAGGGAGTGTCAGTCGACATCTATTTGACTGATATGCCGCCTTCGCGAGCAGGCTCGCTCCCACATTTGGTTTGTGTGTCTGCCTCAAGATTGTGCCGTGCCTGCTATGATGCGCGGCATCTCCATCGCTCAGGATCGCGCCACTCCCCATGGATTACCGCAAACCCTCCGACCGTAAAAGCATGCACTCGCGCATCGTCCAGGAACTGGGCATGCAGATCGTCTCCGGACGCTTCAAGCCCGACGACAAACTGCCCGCCGAAGCCTTGCTCTGCGAGGAGTACGCGGTCAGCCGGCCGGTGCTGCGTGAAGCGACGCGGGTGTTGGTGGCCAAGGGGTTGGTGTATTCCAAACCACGTGTGGGAACGGTGGTCAAGGCGCGCCGCGAGTGGCACATGCTCGACCCGGACGTGCTGCACTGGCTGATGCAAAGCAGCCCGCAAAATGAGTTTTTCAATGTGCTGACCAGTGTGCGCAGCATCATCGAGCCGGCCGCTGCCGCCCTCGCCGCTCAACATGCGACAGAGGCGGACATCGCCGCAATTGGTGAGGCGTACCAGCGCATGGAAGCGGCGCCGACGCCGGAAGCGTTGTTGCAGCCGGATCTGGATTTCCATAGCCGGATTGCCGATGCGACGCACAATGATTTGCTGGCGAACCTGTGCAACATGTTGTCGGTGGCGATTGCCGAGGCGTTGAAGCATTCGAATCAGCGGCCGAATCTGCATGAATTGGCGTTGCCTCGGCATAAGGCGATTTTGACGGCGATTGAGAATCGGGATGCGCTGGGGGCTCGGCATGCGACGTTGGTGCAGTTGGATGATGCGCGTAGTGCACTCAGCGTTGTGCTCGGCACAGAACTGTCTTAACGCTTGAATCCTTTTGCCCTCACCCTAGCCCTCTCCCAGAGGTAGAGGGGACCGACCGCGATGTTCTTGCGTAGTACATCGACCTGAAAAACCGAGTCGATTATGGATTCACAGCAGGATGCTCAAGTCGGCGTAAATCTCCAATATCCCCCAATCAGTCCCCTCTCCCTCCGGGAGAGGGCTAGGGTGAGGGGCTGTTGATCTTGAGCCACAAAAAAAGCCGCAACCCTAAGGTTGCGGCTTTGTCGTTTCAGGCTTGCAGATCAGTGGGCAAACAACGAGTTGCCCTTCTGCCCCGCCAGTTTCTCCGGCTTGATCAGGAACTTCGCCAGTGCCGGCAGCAGCCACAGCGCACCGAACATGTTCCACAGCAGCATAAAGGTCAGCATCAGGCCCATGTCAGCCTGGAACTTGATCGCCGAGAAGATCCAGGTGCACACACCAATCGCCAGGCACAGGCCGGTGAACAGCACCGCTTTACCGGTGGATTTCAGCGTCTGGTAATAGGCTTCCTGCAACGGCAACCCGGCACGTAGGAAACTTTCCAGGCGGCTGTAGATGTAGATGCCGTAGTCGACACCAATCCCCACACCCAGCGCCACCACCGGCAGCGTCGCAACCTTCACGCCGATGCCCATGAACGCCATCAGCGCGTTGCCGAGTACCGAGGTCAGTACCAGCGGCAGGACGATGCACAAGGTCGCCGCCCACGAACGGAAGGTGATCATGCACATCACCGCCACGCAGATGTACACCAGAATCAGGATGGTCAGCTCAGCCTGTTTGATGACTTCGTTGGTGGCCGCTTCGATCCCGGCGTTACCGGCGGCGAGGATGAACTCCAGACCGTCCTTGTTATTCTCCTGGGCAAATTCCTGCACCGCGTGCACCGCACGATCGAGGGTTTCGGCCTTGTGATCGTTGAGGAACACCAGCACCGGCGCCAGCGAACAACTGTTGTTGTACAGACCGTCAGCGCGGGCAATCGAGTTGTTCAGCACGTCCGGGTTGCGCGACAGGGTTTCCCATTTCAGGTTGCCCTCGTTCATACCCTTGATCATCTGCTTCGACACGGTCACCAGCGAGATCGCCGACTGCACACCCTCGGTGTTCTGCATCTTCCACATCAACTGATCGATCGGCGCCATGGCTTCATAACGCGAACAGCCTTCAGCCTTGGTCTTGACCATCACCACCAATACGTCAGAGCTGGTGGAGTAATTGCTGATGATGAAGTTGTTGTCCTTGTTGTAGCGCGAGTCCGGACGCAGTTCCGGCGCGCCCTGGTCGAGGTCGCCGATTTTCAGGTTCTGGCTGTACCAGAGGCCGCCACCGAAGGCGATCAGCGCCAGTAGCACCGAGACGCGTGCGACTTTCGGGTTGGCGAAGTTCGACAGCAGGCGCCAGAACGGGTGTTCGCGGTTGGCGTCCTTCTTGCTCTTGGCAATCGCCCGCTTGCTGATGCCGACATAGGAAATGGCGACCGGCAGCAGGATCAGGTTGGTGAACACGATCACCGCCACGCCGATCGACGCGCCGATGGCCAGTTCACGGATCACCCCGATGTCGATGATCAGCAGCGTGATGAAGCCCACCGCATCCGCAAGAATCGCGATCATCCCCGGCAGGAACAGTTGCCGGAAGGTGCGCCGCGCAGCGGTCAATGCGTTGTCGGCCTCGCTGGATTGCAGGGCGATACCGTTGATCTTCTGCACGCCGTGGGAAATACCTATGGCGAAGATCAGGAACGGCACCAGCATCGAATACGGATCAAGTCCGAAGCCGAAGAAGTGCATCAAACCGAGTTGCCAGACCACCGCTACCAGCGTCGTGCTCAACACCGCAATGGTGCTGCGCACGCAGTTGGTGAACCACAGCAGCAGGATCAGGGTGATGACGAAGGCGATGCCGAAGAACAACACGACCATCACCAGACCATCGATCAGGTCGCCGACCTTCTTGGCGAAACCGACGATGTGGATCTTGACGTTGGGGTTCTGCGCTTCGAACTTGTTGCGGATCTTGTCTTCGAGTTCATGGGAGAACTTGCGGTAGTCCAGTGCGAGCAACTTGCCCTGGTCTTCCGGGTCCGGGTAGGACTCCAGCAGCGGGATGTCGACGATGCTCGACTTGAAGTCGTTGGCCACCAGACGCCCGACTTGGCCGGACTTGAGCACGTTGTTGCGCAGCAGATCGAGGCTGTCCTGCGAGCCGTTGTAGCTCTGCGGGATCACTTCACCGCCGGCAAAACCCTCTTCGGTCACTTCGGTCCAGCGTACGCTCGGACTCCACAGCGACTTCAGGCCGGAGCGGTCAACGCCGGAGATGTAGAACACCTCGTCGTTGATCTGGCGCAGGGTCTCCATGTACTCCTTGGAGAAGATGTCGCCGTCCTTGGCTTCCACCGAAATGCGCACGGTGTTGCCCAGGTTGGCCAGATCGTTGCGGTGCTCCATCATCTTCTCGATGAACGGATGCTGGAGCGGGATCATTTTTTCGAAACTGGTTGACGGCCGGATCAGCGTCGCCTGCCAGAACAGGAAAATGCTCACCACCAGACAGATCAGGATCACTGCCGGGCGATTGTTGAAAATCAGGCGTTCAAGAAACGTCGCCTTGTCCTGCTGAGGAGTGATCAAGGAAGTCATAGCCCCGCCTTCTTGTTATTGATCTCGGCACCGTTCGGCTGTGTGGTGTGAAGACCACCCTGCCCGCTCAGAATCAGGTTGCCGTCGCCGGCAGCGGTGACCGATGACAGCGAGATGCGGTCCGGACGGTTGAACACGCTGAAGGTCTCGCCGTTGTCGCTGCTGCTGATCACCGAACCGCCGTTGCCGACGATGACGATCGAGCCATCCGGCAGCAATGTGGCGCCGGACAGGCCAAACTCCAGGGCACCGCGCGCGGCTTTCAGTTCTACCTGCTCCCAAGTGCTGCCGAAATCGGTGGAGCGATAAAGATTGCCGCGCAAGCCGTAAGCCAGCAGGGTTTGCGGTTGTGCCGTGCCGATCACGCCGAACAGCGAGCCTTCGTACGGGCCTTCGAGTTTTTCCCAGGTCTGACCGTCGTCGGCGGAGCGGAACATGCTGCCCGACTCGCCGACGATAAACAGCCCGGCGTCCTTCACTGCCGCGATGGCGTTGAGGTGGAATTGGTCTTCGTTGTCGAGGCGGTCGCTGACGTCTTCCCAGTTTTTACCGCCGTCGGTGGTTTCCATCAGCGCGCCGTACGCGCCCACGGCAAGACCGCTGTTGACGTCCTTGAACCAGACGTCGAGCAGCGGCGATTCACGTTTGAGGTCTTCGAATTGCTTGTTCCAGGTCAGACCGCCGTCTGCGCTGGCGAGGATTTGCGCGTCGTGGCCGACCGCCCAGCCGTGCTTGTCGTCGACAAAGTACACCGCCGTCAGCAGTTGCCGGGTCGGCACTTTGGCCTGGGTCCAGGTTTTGCCCTGGTCATCGGAATAGAGAATGTGCCCGCGATCGCCGACCGCGACCAGGCGCGCGCCAGCGTGGACGACATCGAGAATCAGGCTTTTCGCGGCTTTAGTAGATTCGGTGGCATAGACCACGTCAGCCGGGGCCTCGGCGGCAATCACCGGTGCCGATAACGTGGCAAAGCCCAGCAGCGAGAGTGCTGTGGCCAGCAACGCGGTGTTGCGTAACGCCGGCGGGCGGCAACGACTCATAGACCTTCCCCTCTTTATTATTGTTAGGCCATCTGGCCTTCAAGGGCGCCGCAAGTGTGCTCCGCTGATGGCTGCTCAGGAGCATAGTCCTGAAACCCGCAATCCAGAGCCACTTCGGAAGCTGGCTCATCCTATCGGGCTTTCGAAACGTCTGACAATCGGCGCCACGTTATCTTTTGTTAACCGAAAGCGGCCTTCTGTAACAAAGAAATTTCCCTGTGGGAGCGAGCCTGCTCGCGAAGGCGGTGTAACAGTCACCCTTTCTATTGGCTGACCCACCGCTTTCGCGAGCAGGCTCTCTCCCACAGGGGTTAGGGGTGGTCTTGGGATTTGCGGTTGTCAGTGAATGCGGCGCCATTCGCCGGATGGATGCGGCAAAAGTCATCGAGGGGACTTGCACGATCGGTATTATGGTATACCATCAGACGCACAGACACTCTCAATCCCCCAACGGAGCAGCTCATGAGTTTCGAAATTCGCAAGATCGTCAGCTATGTCGAAGAAACCTTCATCGAAGGCGGCAAAGCCACTGACAAACCAGTGACCATGGTTGGCCTGGCGGTGGTGATGAAAAACCCTTGGGTGGGCAACGGTTTCGTCGAAGACCTCAAGCCGCAGATCCGCGCCAACTGCTCCGACCTCGGTGCACTGATGGTCGAGCGTCTGGTCGGCATCATCGGCGGTGCGGAAAAAATCGAGGCCTATGGCAAAGCCGCCGTGGTTGGCGCCGATGGCGAGATCGAACACGCCTCCGCCGTGATCCACACCCTGCGCTTCGGCAATCACTACCGCGAAGCCGTCAACGCCAAGAGCTACCTGAGCTTCACCAACAAGCGCGGCGGCCCGGGCACTTCGATTCAGATCCCGATGATGCACAAGGACGACGAAGGCCTGCGTTCGCACTACATCACCCTGGAAATGCAGATCGAAGACGCGCCGCGCGCCGACGAAATCGTTGTCGTGCTGGGTTGCGCCGACGGTGGCCGCCTGCACCCGCGCATCGGCAACCGCTACATCGATCTGGAAGAACTGGCCGCCGAAAAAGCCCAGTAATCACAATAAAAAGGCACTGCAGGAGCGCTCCATGATTCGGCTCACCGCTGAACTCACCCCGGCTGGCACCAGTTACCTGGCGACCGGCCAAGGCCAGCCCGTGGTCTTGATCCACGGCGTGGGCCTGAACAAAGAAATGTGGGGCGGGCAGATTGTCGGCCTGTCCAGCCAGTACCGGGTGATCGCCTACGACATGCTCGGCCATGGCGCCAGCCCGCGACCGGCCAGCGGCACCGCCCTGCTCGGTTACGCCGATCAGTTGCTGGAGCTGCTCGATCACCTCAATCTGCCGCAAGCAGCGGTGATCGGTTTCTCCATGGGCGGTCTGGTCGCGCGGGCCTTTGCCCTGCATTACCCGGAGCGCCTGCAAAGCCTGGTGGTGTTGAACAGCGTGTTCAACCGCAGCGAAGAACAGCGTGCCGGCGTCATCGCGCGCACCGCACAAGCGGCGGAACATGGCCCGGACGCCAATGCTGAAGCCGCGCTGTCACGCTGGTTCAGCCGCGAGTATCAGGCGGCCAATCCGGCGCAGATCGCCGCATTGCGCCAGACCCTCGCCAATAATGATCCGCAGGGTTACCTGACCACTTATGAATTGTTCGCCACCCAAGACATGTACCGCGCCGACGACCTGGGCAGCATTCAGGCGCCGACGCTGATCGCAACCGGCGAACTCGATCCGGGTTCGACCCCGGAAATGGCCGAGCAACTGGCCCGACGCATCCCCGGTGCGAAGGTTGCCGTGCTGCCCGAACAACGGCATATGATGCCCGTAGAGTCGCCGCGTCTGGTCAACCAGACGCTGCTGGAATTTCTCGAATTCGCACACTCCCGACAAAACCAAATAAAGGGGATCGTTGCATGACACTCGCACGCTTCCAGATGTTCATCGGCGGAGAATGGGTCGACGCCCTCTCCGGCAAGACCTTCGAAAGCCTCAACCCGGCCACGGCGCAAGCCTGGGCAGAATTGCCTGACGCTGATGAAGCGGATGTCGAACGCGCCGTGCAATCGGCACAGACTGCTTTCGACAGCCCGGCGTGGCGTGGTCTGACCGCCACCGCACGCGGCAAACTGCTGCGCCGTCTCGGCGACTTGATCGCCGAAAATAAAGAACAACTGGCGCAGCTGGAAAGCCGCGACAACGGCAAACTGATCCGCGAAACCCGTGGCCAGGTCAGCTATCTGCCGGAGTTCTTTCACTACACCGCCGGCCTTGCCGACAAGCTCGAAGGCGGCACGCTGCCGCTGGATAAGCCTGACCTGTTTGCCTACACGGTTCACGAAGCCATGGGTGTGGTCGCGGCGATCATTCCGTGGAACAGTCCGCTCTATCTGACCGCAATCAAACTCGCCCCGGCCCTCGCCGCTGGCAACACGATTGTGATCAAGCCATCCGAGCACGCTTCGGCAACGATTCTTGAGCTGGCGCGTCTGGCCCTCGAAGCCGGGATTCCGCCGGGCGTGGTCAACGTCGTCACCGGTTACGGCCCGAGCACTGGCGCCGCCCTCACCCGCCATCCGCTGATCCGCAAGATCGCCTTCACTGGCGGCGCGGCCACAGCACGGCACGTGGTGCGCAGCAGCGCCGAGAACTTCGCCAAGTTGTCGCTGGAACTGGGCGGCAAGTCGCCGAACATCATCTTCGCCGACGCCGATCTGGACAGCGCGATCAACGGCGCGATTGCCGGGATCTACGCGGCGTCCGGTCAGAGTTGCGTGTCCGGTTCGCGCCTGCTGGTGCAGGACGAAATCTACGACGAATTCGTTAATCGTCTGGTCGAACGCGCCCAGCACATTCGCATCGGCAACCCGCAGGAAGACCACAGTGAGATGGGCCCGATGGCGACCGCGCAGCAACTGGCGGTGGTTGAAGGTCTGGTCGCTGATGCCATCGCTGAAGGCGCGCGTTTGCGTACTGGCGGCAAGCGTCCAACGGATCTCGGCGAAGGCTGGTTCTACGAGCCGACGTTGTTCGAGTGCGACCGTAATTCGATGAAGATCATGCAGGAAGAAGTCTTCGGCCCGGTGGCGTCGGTGATTCGCTTCAAAGATGAAGCCGAAGCGCTGGCCATCGCCAATGACTCGCAGTTTGGCCTCGCCGCCGGCATCTGGACCCGCGATCTCGGCCGGGCTCATCGCCTCGCTCGCGATGTGCGCTCCGGCATCATATGGGTCAACACCTACCGCGCGGTGTCGGCGATGGCGCCGATCGGCGGTTTCAAGAACAGTGGCTATGGACGCGAAAGCGGCATCGATTCGGTGCTGGCCTACACCGAACTGAAAACGGTGTGGATCAACCTTTCCCAGGCACCAATGCCTGATCCGTTTGTGATGCGCTAGGAGTCCTGCGAAATGATCGAACCCGGCATTTACAAAGACGTCATGAGCTCGTTCCCGTCCGGCGTCACGGTGGTCACCACCGTCGACCCCGAAGGCGGGATCGTCGGCATCACCGCCAGTGCTTTTAGCGCGCTGTCGATTGACCCGGCGCTGGTGCTGTTCTGCCCCAACTATGCTTCCGACACCTACCCGGTGTTGCGTGACAGCAAGAAATTCGCGATCCATTTGCTGTCCGCTGACCAGACGGCTGAAGCCTATGCATTTGCCGGTAAAGGCAAGGACAAGGCCAAAGACATCGAGTGGCATTTAAGCGAGTTGGGTAACCCGATTCTGGCCAAGGCCACGGCGATCATCGAGTGCGAGTTGTGGCGGGAATACGATGGTGGTGATCACGCGATTATCGTTGGCGCGGTGAAGAACCTGATCCTGCCCGAGCAACCGGTGACGCCGATGATTTACCACAAGGGCAAGCTCGGGCCGTTGCCAACACTGGCCTGACTGCCACGTAGATCCCATGTGGGAGCGAGCCTGCTCGCGAAAGCGTAGTGTCAGTCGATGCAAATGTTGAATGATCGACCGCTTTCGCGAGCAGGCTCGCTCCCACAGGGGACACCTGTGGATTGGAGGAATGATGAATAACGAAAAGTACGAAAAAGGCCTGAAAATCCGCACTCAGGTATTGGGCGAAGCCTACGTGCAGCGTTCAATCGACAACGCCGACGACTTCACCCGCCCCTTGCAGGAAATGGTCACCGAATACTGCTGGGGCCATGTCTGGGGGCGCGAGGGGTTGTCGCTCAAGGAGCGCAGCATGATCAACCTGGCGATGATCTCGGCGCTCAACCGCCCGCATGAACTCAAGCTGCATGTGCGTGGCGCCTTGCGTAACGGCCTGAGTCGTGAGCAAATACGCGAAATTCTGCTTCAGGTCGGCATTTATTGCGGCGTTCCGGCAGCCGTGGACAGTTTCCGGCTGGCCCGTGAAGCCTTTGCCGAAGCCGACGCCGAAGCCTCAGTCAACCCCTCGGCTGTTTAGATGCCCGTCTGGCATGGACAGCCAACCGAAAGAGCGGACCCCATGAAACGCCAGCCCCTCGACGACAGCTTCAAGGTCAATCGCAACCCCGTTACCCTGCGCGAAATCGTGCTGGATAAACTGCGTAGCGCGATCATGAATTTCCAGCTCATGCCCGGTGATCGTCTGGTCGAGCGCGATCTGTGCGATCGCCTGGGCGTCAGCCGCACCTCCGTGCGCGAGGCCTTGCGTCACCTCGAATCCGAAGGTCTGGTCGAGTTCGCCGATGCCAAAGGCCCGCGTGTCGCCATCATCACGTTGGCCGACGCCGTCGATATTTACGAATTGCGTTGCGTGCTGGAAGGTTTGATCGTTCAGCTGTTCACCCTGCGCGCCAAGGCCAAGGACATCAAAGCCCTGGAAAAGGCCCTCGATGAAAACCGCAAGGCGTTGAAGGACGGCGAATTGCAGCAAGTAATCGACTCGGTGCAGGGTTTCTACGACGTGCTGCTCGAAGGCTCGGGCAACCATGTCGCGGCGACTCAGTTGCGTCAGTTGCAGGCGCGCATCAGCTACCTGCGCGCGACCTCGGTTTCCCAAGAGAACCGTCGCGGCGCGAGTAATCAGGAAATGGAAAAAATGGTCGAAGCGATCAAGAGCGGTGATCCGCTGGTGGCGCATCAGGCCTGTGTCGATCACGTTCGCGCTGCCGCTGCGGTAGCGCTCGACTATCTCAAGCGCAAGCAGGAAGAGACCGGCGCAACCCCGGCCATGACCCTGCCGATCGCGCTGAAAGAACCGCGTATAGGTCACTGATATGTTCAGCCCGAGCTATTGCCCGAAATGCGGTGGCCCTGACCTCGGTCAGCAGATACCGGCGGGCGATACGCACGAGCGCCTGATGTGCCGTGGCTGCGGCTACATCCACTACGTCAATCCGAAGATCATCGCCGGCTGCATCATCGAGCAGGACGGCAAATACCTGTTGTGCCAACGGGCGATCCCACCGCGCCCGGGCACCTGGACGCTGCCCGCAGGTTTCATGGAAAGCGGCGAGACCACCGAGCAAGCGGCCATCCGTGAAGTCTGGGAAGAAAGCGGCGTGCGTGCGGAAATCGTCTCGCCGTATTCGATTTTCAGCGTGCCGAAGATCAGCGAGGTGTACATCATCTTCCGTGCGATCGCACTGGAGATCACCGGGCAGTACGGCCCCGAAACCATGGATTACAAATTCTTCGCGCCGGAAGACATCCCGTGGGAGCAGATCTATTACCCGGCGATCCGGCAGATTCTCGAGCGCTATATCGAAGAGCGTCAGGCTGGGGTTTATGGGATTTACATGGGCAATGATGATAGCGGCAAGATCCACTTTATCCGCTGATCACCACCTATCCCCCTGTGGGAGCGAGCCTGCTCGCGAAGGCGTCGTGTCAGTCGATACAAATGTTGAATGAACGACCGCCTTCGCGAGCAGGCTCGCTCCCACAGTGTTTAGTGGTGTTGCTTAAACTGGGGCGATACCTTCGACGATGATGATTTGCGCCCTCGCCCATTCTTCCCGGTAACTTTTCGCCTCCTGGTACGCCGCCGAGTGGTAGCACGCCACGGCTTTCTCGTAGCTTTCAAACTCGATCACCACACTGCGTTGCGGCGTCTCGCGCCCTTCCATCGCCTCGCTGCGCCCGCCTCTGGCCAGAAACTTCGCGCCGAACGCAGCGAATGCCGCCGGCGCGCGCTGGGTGTATTGGCTGTAGTGATCGGCATCGGCTATATCCACATGAGCAATCCAGTACGCCTTCATAGTGACCTCTTTGTTGATTTTGTATTATGGTATACCAATATATTTCCAACGAACCCTGAGAGTCCAGCATGGCCTTCAACAGCATCGAAGAAATCATCGAAGATTATCGTCTCGGCAAAATGGTTTTGCTGGTCGATGATGAAGACCGCGAAAACGAAGGCGACCTGCTGCTGGCCGCCGACCGTTGCACGCCGGAAGCGATCAGTTTCATGGCCCGTGAAGCACGCGGGCTGATCTGCCTGACACTGACCGACGAACATTGCCAGCGTTTAGGCCTGGAGCAAATGGTGCCAGCCAATGGCAGCGTGTTCAGCACCGCGTTTACCGTATCGATCGAAGCGGCGGTTGGCGTGACCACCGGCATCTCCGCGGCGGATCGCGCCTGCACGGTTGCCGCCGCCGTCGCGCAGAATGCCCGCGCTGAAGACCTGGTGCAGCCGGGGCACATCTTCCCGTTGCGCGCTAAGGAAGGTGGCGTGCTGACCCGCGCCGGTCATACCGAAGCCGGTTGCGATCTGGCCCGATTGGCCGGTTTCACCCCGGCCTCGGTGATCGTCGAGGTAATGAACGACGACGGCACCATGGCCCGTCGCCCGGATCTGGAAGTGTTTGCGCGCAAGCACGGGATCAAGATCGGCACCATCGCTGACCTGATCCACTATCGCCTGAGCACCGAACACACCATCGAGCGGATTGGCGAACGTGAGTTGCCGACGGTGCATGGCACCTTCCGTTTGATCACGTTTGAGGATCGCATCGAGGGCGGCGTGCACATGGCGATGGTCATGGGCGATTTGCGCCGTGAAGAGCCGACGCTGGTGCGCGTGCACGTGATCGATCCGTTGCGGGACCTGGTCGGCGCCGAGTACAGCGGGCCGACCAACTGGACGCTGTGGGCGGCGCTGCAACGGGTCGCGGCGGAGGGGCATGGGGTTGTGGTGGTGCTGGCCAATCATGAGTCTTCGCAGGCGTTGCTGGAGCGGGTGCCGCAATTGACCCAGCCGCCAAGGCAGTTCAGCCGCTCGCAATCGCGGATTTATTCGGAGGTCGGGACTGGGGCGCAGATTTTGCAAAATCTGGGGGTGGGTAAGCTGCGGCATCTTGGGCCTCCTCTGAAATACGCTGGCCTGACCGGGTATGACCTGGAGGTGGTCGAGAGTATTCCGTTCACTGAATGAAGCTGCCCTCACCCCAGCCCTCTCCCGGAGGGAGAGGGAGCCGACCGAGGTGTTTGCCCGCTATACATTGACCTGAAATACCGAGTCGAACTCAGGTTTTGAACAGCATGAAGATCTGCTCCCTTTGCAATACCGAGTCGAACTCAGGTTTGAATAGCATGAAGATCTGCTCCCTTTCCCCCTCTCCCATTGGGAGAGGGCTGGGGTGAGGGGCTGGATTTGAAGTGCGCCCTGCATCTCATGCCGAGTACATCCAAAAAACCATAATCAACAGATAACCGGTAAGGCAAAGTGCTTGCACAAAGCTTGGAATACCATAATATGATATTCCATAGACCGGACACTCAAACGAACGTCCGGCTACTGCTCCCGACAGGCGGGCAACAACGCAAGCCCGCTCAAAAACACAACAATGAGGGCGTGAAAATGGTGTTGAACAAAGCTGCAACCGCGATCTTTTTTGCGGGACTGCTCAGCGTCACCGGCCAGGCTGCAATGGCTGCCGAAAGCGTGAACTTCGTCAGCTGGGGCGGAAGCACCCAGGATGCGCAGAAACAGGCCTGGGCCGATCCGTTCAGCAAGGCCAGCGGCATCACCGTCGTGCAGGACGGCCCGACCGACTACGGCAAACTCAAAGCCATGGTCGAGAGCGGCAACGTGCAGTGGGACGTGGTCGATGTCGAAGCCGATTTCGCCCTGCGCGCCGCGGCTGAAGGCCTGCTTGAACCCCTCGATTTCAAAGTGATTCAGCGCGACAAGATCGACCCGCGTTTCGTCAGCGATCACGGCGTCGGCTCGTTCTTCTTCTCCTTCGTCCTCGGCTACAACGAGGGCAAACTCGGCGCCAACAAGCCGCAGGACTGGAGCGCCCTGTTCGACACCAAGACTTACCCCGGCAAACGCGCCCTGTACAAATGGCCAAGCCCCGGCGTGCTCGAACTGGCGCTGCTGGCCGATGGCGTAGCGGCCGACAAACTCTACCCGCTGGATCTGGATCGCGCCTTCAAAAAACTCGACACCATCAAGAAAGACATCGTCTGGTGGGGCGGCGGCGCGCAGTCGCAGCAACTGCTGGCGTCCGGTGAAGCAAGCATGGGCCAGTTCTGGAACGGCCGCATTCACGCCCTGCAAGAAGACGGTGCACCGGTCGGTGTGAGCTGGAAACAGAACCTGGTCATGGCCGACATTCTGGTGATTCCAAAAGGCTCGAAAAACAAGGACGCGGCGATGAAGTTTCTGGCCGCTGCCAGTAGCGCCAAGGGCCAGGCCGACTTCTCCAACCTGACCGCCTACGCCCCGGTCAACCTCGACAGTGTGGAGCGTCTGGATTCGACGCTGGCCCCCAACCTGCCGACTGCCTACGCTAAGGATCAGATCACTCTTGATTTCGCGTACTGGGCCAAAAACGGCCAGGCCATCGCGACACGGTGGAACGAATGGCTGGTCAAATGAAAATGGCGGCCACCGCGTCCCGTCCCTCCACTGCCACCGGGGGCGCCAACGGCGCTGCCGGCCCGGCCCACGGAACACAGGCGGTTGCGATGCAGCAAGCCCCGTCCCTCAGACAACGCTGGCGCGGCGCCGGCAACCTCGCCCCGGCGCTGCTGTTCATCGGCCTGTTCTTTCTTGCGCCGTTGATTGGCCTGCTGTTGCGCGGCGTGCTCGAACCGACCCCGGGCCTTGGCAACTACGAACAACTGTTCGCCAACTCGGCGTACGCCCGAGTGCTGCTCAACACCTTTTCGGTGGCCGGGCTGGTGACGCTGTTCAGCCTGCTGCTGGGCTTTCCGCTGGCCTGGGCGATCACGCTGGTACCGCGCGGCTGGGGTCGCTGGATCCTCAACATCGTGCTGCTGTCGATGTGGACCAGCCTGCTCGCCCGCACCTATTCGTGGCTGGTGTTGCTGCAAGCGTCGGGCGTGATCAACAAGGCCTTGATGGCGATGGGCATCATCGATCAGCCACTGGAAATGGTGCACAACCTCACCGGCGTGGTGATCGGCATGAGCTACATCATGATCCCGTTCATCGTGCTGCCGTTGCAGGCGACCATGCAGGCCATTGACCCGATGATTCTGCAGGCCGGCTCGATCTGCGGCGCCAGTCCGTGGACCAACTTCTTCCGGGTGTTCCTGCCGCTGTGCCGGCCGGGTCTGGCCTCCGGTGGTTTGATGGTGTTCGTCATGTCGCTCGGTTACTACGTCACCCCGGCGCTGCTCGGCGGGGCGCAGAACATGATGCTGCCGGAGTTCATCATTCAGCAGGTGCAATCGTTCCTCAACTGGGGCCTGGCCAGTGCCGGCGCCGCGTTGCTGATCGCGATCACTCTGGTGCTGTTCTACTTCTACCTGAAGCTTCAGCCGGAATCCCCGGTTGGCGCCAGTAACGCGAGGTAAGCCGACATGCTCCTGACCCCCAATGCGATGAGCCGGCGCATGCGCTTCGGCTTGTATGCAACCACCGGGCTGATCGGTCTGTTCCTGCTGTTGCCGATCGTGTTTATCGTGCTGCTGTCGTTCGGCTCCTCGCAGTGGCTGGTATTCCCGCCGCCGGGCTGGACGCTGAAATGGTACGGCCAGTTCTTCTCCAACCCCGACTGGATGAACGCCGCTGCGGCCAGCCTCAAAGTTGCAGTACTGACGACGATTTGCGCCGTAGCCCTCGGTTTGCCGACTGCGTTTGCGCTGGTGCGCGGGCGTTTTCCTGGTCGGGAAATGCTCTACGGTCTGTTCACCCTGCCGATGATCGTGCCGCTGGTGATCATCGCCGTGGCGGTGTACGCGCTGTTCCTCAAGCTCGGCTATACCGGGACGATGTTCGCCTTCGTCGTCAGCCATGTGATCGTCGCGCTGCCGTTTACCATCATCTCGATCATCAACTCGCTGAAGCTGTTCGATCAGTCGATTGAAGACGCGGCGGTGATTTGCGGTGCCTCACGCCTGCAAGCGGTGTTCAAGGTGACGTTCCCGGCGATTCGCCCGGGCATGGTCGCCGGCGCCCTCTTCGCCTTCCTCGTTTCGTGGGACGAAGTGGTGCTCAGCGTGATGATGGCCAGCCCGACCCTGCAAACCCTTCCCGTGAAAATGTGGACCACCCTGCGCCAGGATCTGACGCCAGTGATCGCCGTCGCTTCGACGCTGCTGATCGGCTTGTCGGTGTTGGTCATGGTCATCGCCGCCGCGCTGCGCCGGCGCAACGAAATCAGCGCCTGAGCGCCCAGGAGTACGACATGAGTGCCGTGATCAAAGACGCTTCCCAGCAGAATGACAAACCCCTGGTCAGCCTGCGCAATCTGAACAAGCACTACGGCGATTTTGCCGCCGTCGACAATATCTCGCTGGACATCAAGGACGGCGAGTTCCTGACCTTCCTCGGCTCCAGCGGCTCAGGCAAAAGCACCACGCTGTCGATGCTCGCCGGGTTTGAAACACCGAGCAGTGGCGAGATTCTCGTCAATGATCAATCGCTGGTGAATGTGCCACCGCACAAGCGTGACATTGGCATGGTGTTCCAGCGTTATTCGTTGTTCCCGCATCTGTCGGTGCGCGACAACATTGCGTTTCCTTTGGCGATTCGCAAACTGGCGGCGGCTGAACGTGACAAGCGCGTCGATGCGATGTTGAAACTGGTTCAGCTTGAGCAGTTCGCTCATCGTCGCCCTTCGCAACTATCGGGTGGTCAGCAACAACGTGTCGCCATTGCCCGTGCCTTGGTTTACGAACCGCGCATTCTGTTGATGGACGAACCGCTCGGTGCTTTGGATAAAAAGCTGCGGGAAGATCTGCAGGATGAATTGCGCCAACTGCATCGCCGTCTGGGCATCACCATCGTTTACGTGACCCACGACCAGGAAGAAGCCATGCGTTTGTCGCAACGCATCGCGATTTTCAGTCACGGCAAGATTGTCGGTCTGGGCAGCGGTTATGACCTGTATCAGAATCCGCCGAATGCGTTTGTGGCGTCGTTTCTGGGGAATTCGAATTTCCTCAAGCTCAAGGCGCAAGGTAATGCGGCGGCTTCGTTTGAAGGTCAGTCATTGTCGATTCGCCTGACCGCTGGTTTGCACACCGATCAGGATGTGTTGCTGATGGTGCGGCCGGAAAAGGCACTTGCGTTGAGCGTCGCGCAGGCGAGCAGCGAGCCGTTGCCTTCGGGGTGGAATGAGGTTTCAGCGAAGGTTGTGGAAGTACTGTTTCTGGGTGAGAGCCAGACGTGCAGCGTAGTCACCTCGGGCGGCACCTCAATGACGGTTAAAGCACTGTCAGCCGCCGGCATGCCGCTCAAGGCTGGCGATCCGGTGCAAGTGCGCTGGGCCACCGCTGACGCCTGCGTCTACACCGAATGGACCGAAAGCGACCTCAACAAAGCCGCCGGCTCCCACTGAAATCCCCTGTAGGAGCTGCCGCAGGCTGCGATCTTTTGATCTTGCCATTAAAAACAAGATCAACAGATCGCAGCCTCGTTTCACTCGACAGCTCCTACAGGAATGCATTGCAAATGTGGGAGCGGGCTTGCTCGCATAGAGGCTATCGCGAGCAGGCTCACTCCTACAATTGAACCGTGTTTGCCCCTCAGGGCTGCGGTGGCTCTTTTTTTGGTCTCAAGGCGCGACCGTCACATCGCCCTGCCCACTCTCGGCCAGCGCTGCAGCGACAAACCCTTCAGCCTTCTTGCGCTCGACGAACGCCCGCACATACGCTGCGCCTGCCTCCCGCCCACGGGGCACCGCCATGGCCTGGCGAATCGCCGTGAACGCGCCGTCCAGCACGCGGTAACGCGCGTCGGCATCCGCGACTTTCTGCAATGGCTGACGGACACCGGCGGCGGCATCCAGGTGTTGCTCGATAAACAGGTCAACGGCACCCGCCGAGGTTTCGGCACGCTCCAATTGTGCGTGCTGCAGCGTGCGACTGAGGAACAGGTCGTAGGCTGCGCCTTTGCCAACGGCCAGTCGCAATCCTGGCTGATCGAGATCCTCGACGTTGCGATACGGGGCCTGCGCCTCGACCAGATAAGTCCCTTCAATGATCACGTACGGCTCGCTGAACGCAATCTGCGCCTCACGCACCGGCTCGATGGCGAGGAATGCCAGGTTCCACACGCCCTCCTCCAGCGCCGCGAAAACCTTGCCCGCCGCATCAAACGTGCGCAGCTCCAATTCGACACCCAGCTCGGCAGCCAGCGCGATCGCCAAAGCCACCGAAACACCTTGCGGCGCACCATCTGCTCTGCGCTGCGCCAGCACCGGGTTACCGAAGTTGATGGCGGCATGCAGCACGCCGTCGGGCGCGAGATCGGCCATCACGGCCGGGGTGATTACACTCATCGTGTTGCTCCCTGATTGGATAAGAAATCAGTGTGTGTCGTGACTGACAACTGTCGAGGACACAACACCCAGCGGGTAAGCCTTATGTCGGTGCCTGACAGGCACTCAAATGTTCCAGCGCCCGACGCGTCACCGCATCGATGTAAGCCGCGTCACCATAGACCCGCGCCAGCAGAATCGCCCCCTCGTAATCCGCCACCCATTGTCGAGCGGTCAGCAAGGCTTGTCCCTCATCGACCTCGCCTTCCAGCAAATGCGCAAACGCCTTGGCCCATGCATCGAAAAAACCGCGAATCGGCTCCAGCAATTCACTTTTACCGTACGCCGCATCGACCGCCACCACGCCCATCAGGCAACCAATCGAGTCATCCTGAAACAGCCGCGCAGCCTTGCGGCCCATTTTGCTCAGGCGTTCTTGTGGCGTGAGTTTTTCGTCGAAGGCCACGGCAAACAAGGTCTGGTTGATGACCTGATGCGTCCAGTCGAGCACGTCACGCAGCAAGGCCTCCTTGTTCGGATAGTGGTGATAGAACGAAGCCTTGGTAAAGCCGCAAGCGGACGCAAGCACGTCCATGGTGGTGCCATGATAGCCAAGGCGCTTGAAGGTATTGGCGCACCGCAGAAGCAGCTCTTCACGGGGGATTTTCAACGGTCGCACGAGTATTTCCTGATCCGGATAACTGGCGGTGATTCTATGACATAAGCCTGCCCTTCTCAATTTGACGGTTACCAACTGTTCGTTTAGTTTCTATTTACCGAACGGATGGTCAGTAACTGGCCGCCGACAAAAAATCAGGGAGAGCAGAGATGAACGAAGCCAACAGTGGCCCCGGCCGAGTCACCCGCGAACAACGCGGTCAGTTGTTTTTGATCGGTCTGGATCGCGCCGGCAAACGCAACGCATTCGACAGTGCAATGCTGACGGACCTGGCATTGGCCATCGGCGAGTATGAGCGCAATGACGAACTGCGCTGCGCCGTGCTGTTCGCCCATGGCGAGCACTTCACTGCGGGTCTGGACTTGATGGAACTGACGCCAAAACTGGTGTCAGGCGCCTTCAAGTATCCTGAAGAAGGCATCGACCCATGGGGCGTTTCCAAACCGCGCAGGCGTAAACCGGTGGTGGTTGCCATTGAAGGCATTTGCTGGACGGCGGGCATCGAATTGATGCTCAACGCCGACATCAGCATTGCCGCCACCAATGCCCGTTTCGCTCATCTGGAAGTGTTGCGCGGGATCTCACCCGCCGGCGGTTCCACCGTGCGCTTCACCCGCGCAGCGGGCTGGACCGCCGCCATGCGCTACATGCTCACGGGGGAAGAGTTCGATGCCACTGCCGCCCTGCACATGCGCCTGCTGACCGAAGTGGTCGCACCCGGCCAGACTCTGGCACGCGCCATCGAGTACGCCGAACGCATTGCCAAGGCTGCGCCTCTGGCGATTCAGGCGACGCTGCAATCGGCGTTTCTGGCGCAGGATCAGGGTGACGATGCGGCACTGTCGAAGCTTGATGAACAACTGCTGGCCCTGATCAAAACCGAGGATGTCCGCGAAGGCGTCATGGCGATGATGCAAAAGCGCGAACCGCAGTTCAAAGGTCGCTGAAGGCTTTGCTCAACTCACTCGGAACAATTTCATGAACACCATGGCCGCAGCCTTCACCGAATCGATCCAGAGACAGGACATCGCCCTCATTGCCCGCGATGGTTATCCGTTGTCAGCCAAGCGCTACAGCGCGCCGGGCGCGGTCAAAGGCAACCTGATCATGGCCGGCGCCACCGGGGTGCAACAGCGTTTTTATCGGCGCTTTGCCGAGCATGCAGCGCGTCAGGGCTTCAATGTCCTGACCCTCGATTACCGGGGCATCGGTGAATCGAAGCCGGCTTCCCTCAAAGGCTTTGAGATGTCTTATCTGGATTGGGCTTATCAGGATCTGGCGGCGGCAGTGGATCTGCTAAGCCAGGAAGCGTTGCCGTTGTATTGGGTCGGCCATTCGTTTGGTGGTCACGCGATTGGTCTGTTGCCCAATCACCCCGCCCTGACAGCTTGCTACACCCTGGGCAGTGGCGCGGGGTGGAGCGGCTGGATGTCCCGAACCGAGGCCTGGAAAATCCGTCTGATGTGGACGTTTGTGCTGCCGGTGATTGTCGCCCGCAAAGGCTACATGGCCTGGAGCATGCTAGGCATGGGCGATGATTTGCCGCTGGGCGTTTACAACGACTGGAAACGCTGGTGCAAATTCCCCCACTACTACTTCGACGACCACCAGATGAGCCATCTGCATGCGCTCTACGCCGAGGTCACAACGCCATGCGTTTTCGCCACGTCGGTCGATGATCCGTGGGCGCCGCCGCGTTCGCGCGATGCGTTTGTCAAAGCCATGGTGAATGCGCCGCTGACATTGCTGGATCTGCAGCCGCAACTGGGCAGCAAACCGTACGGGCACATGGGTTACTTCCGTGAAAGCGCACAGCCGTTGTGGGATGAGGTGCTTGATTGGCTGCAAAGCGTCCCTGCACGCACCACATAACTTGTAGGAGCTGCCGCAGGCTGCGATCTGTTGATCTTGCTGTTAAAAACAAGATCAACAGATCGCAGCCTCGTTTCACTCGACAGCTCCTACAGGAGTGCATTCCAACTGTGGGAGCGAGCCTGCTCGCGAATGCGCTGTGTCATTCAAAATTGTTGGTGACTGACACGGCCTCTTCGCGAGCAAGCTCGCTCCCACAGAGGGTTTATGGTGTTTAGGTGATCGGGGAATAGCCTTCGATGTCGTCGGGCCAGGCGGTGAGGATTTCGAAGCCCGTCTCCGTCACCGCCACCATATGCTCCCACTGCGCTGACAACGAGCCATCCTTGGTCAGCACCGTCCAGCCATCCGGCATGTTTTTCACATGACGTTTACCGGCATTGAGCATCGGCTCCACGGTAAAAATCATCCCGGCCTTGAGCTTCATGCCCTGATCGGGAAAGCCGTAATGCAGAATCTGCGGCTCATCGTGATAGACCTTGCCGATCCCGTGCCCGCAATACTCGCGTACGACGCTGAAGCCTTCCTTCTCCGCCAACGTCTGGATCGCGTGGCCGATATCGCCCAAGGTGGCGCCTGGCTTGACCACGCGAATCCCCGCGCACATGGCGTCATAGGTAGTCTTGATCAGATGCTGCGCTTCAGGTGTTGCCTCACCAACCACGTACATGCGGCTGGTATCACCAAACCAGCCATCCTTGATCACCGCGATATCGAGATTGACGATATCGCCATCCTTCAACGGTGTACCCGACGGGATGCCGTGGCACACCACATCGTTGACCGACGCGCAGACGGTTTTCGGAAAACCGTGATAGCCGACGTTGGCCGGCACGGCTTTCTGTACGTTGACGATGTAGTCGTTGCACAGTTGATCGAGTTGATCAGTGGTGACGCCCGCCTTGACGTGGGGCACCAGCATGGCCAGCACTTCAGCGGCGAGTTTGCCGGCAGCGCGAGATTGCGCGATGTCGGCAGGGGTGTTGATCTTGATCTGGTTTCTCATGCGCTGACGGCTTCCTGAGTCAGTTGTTGCAGATCCAGCCCGCCGTTCTGTTCGGCGCGGATCAGCAAGCGGCAAATGGCGCTGTGGTCGAGGTTGGGGTGCAGTTCGGCGAGCATGCCGATGCGCATCCAGTGCTCGGCCTGCGCGTTGATCGAGCGGCTGAGGGCGTTGCTGGAGATCCGCAGGTTCTCGTGCATGTCCTCTGAAATCTTTACGATGCCCATATATGAATCCGATACGATGTGTATATGGAACGTATATTAGCCAAGCTGCGCGCGAAATTGCAAATCAACTCAGCGCCGCATCGAAAAACGATGAGATAAGCCGACTGGAACGCCGCTCGGCCAGGCAGTACAGATAAGTCTCGGTAAAGAGTTCTTCACCATCGATTCTGATCGTGCGGATTTTTGGATCGGCAATGAACTCCGCTTCCGACACCACACCCAGTCCCAACCCACGCACCACCGCTTCACGCAACGCCTCGCGGCTGTCGATTTCCATGGCGATGCGCGGTTTCACCTGCGCCGCATTCAGCGCCTGTTCCAGCACCAGCCGCGTGGTGGAACCGGGCTCACGTTGTAGAAGCCGCTGCCCTTCCAATTCATCCAACCGCACGCTGCCGCGATTGGCCAGCGGATGCTCATGATGGGCAAACAGGATGATCGCGTGCCGCGCATAACGCACCGCACACAACGCAGGATCATCCTGACGCCCGGCCAGCACGGCGATGTCGGTCACATAGTTTTCCAGATCCGACAGCACTTGCGCCGAGTTGCCCACGCGGATCGACACGTCGATATTCGGGTGCTGTTGCAGGTAACTGTCGACCATCTCGATCACATGAAACGGCCCAACCGCACCGACCTTCAGTTGGCCGCTGTCGAGCCGTCCGGAATCGCGCATCAGGTTGTGCGCTTCCAGTTCCAGCAGGGCGATACGCTGAGCGATAGGCAGCAATTGCCGACCGACATCCGACAATTCAATCCGCCGCCCACGGCGATGGAACAGCTCAACATTGTGCTGACGTTCCAAGGCTTGAACTTGCATGGTCAGCGTCGGTTGGCTCAAGCCTGACGCCCGCGCACCGGCACTGAAACTGCCGTGACGGGCGACGGCGAGAAAGGCACGCAATTTGGCGCTCGACATCCATAGACTCCATCAATAGTTAGCTGCGGTTTCGCATATTGAATTGATTGAATGACTGTCACGTGACAGACCTAGCCTGTGGCAACTCCCAACCACACCGTGGAATGCCATGAAAACAATCAAACAGTTTCTGCGTGTCGTCAGCTTCACCGCACTTGCCTTCGGCGCCAGCCAGGTCTGGGCCAAGGACAAACTGACCATTGGCCTGATCCCTTCCGAAGACTCCCAGGCAATGATCGAATCGAGCAAACAAGTGCTCGACGATCTGCAAGCCAAAATCGGCATGCCGGTGGTGCCGTTCGTGGCCACCGACTACAACGGCATCATCGAAGCGCTGCGCTCGGGCAAACTCGACGTCGCCTACCTCGGGCCGTTCTCTTACGTGCTGGCGACCTCGGTAGCGGACGTCGAGGCGTTCTCGGTGGCGGTGACCAAGAAGACCGGCCAGAGCGCGTACAAAAGCGTGATTCTGGCGCGCAAGGATAGCGGCATTCATACGCTGGCCGACCTCAAGGGCCATACGTTCGCGTTCGTCGATCCGAGTTCCGCGTCCGGTCATCTGTTCCCGAAAGCAGGTCTGGAACAAGCCGGTTTCGCCCCGGACAGCTTGTTCAAACGGGTGATTTTCTCCGGCTCCCACGACGCCAGCATCCTCGCGGTGGAGAACAAGAAAGTTGACGCGGCAGCCGTGGCTGACCGCATCTTCGCAAGCGCCGTGGCCAAAGGGGTGGTGAAGCAGGATGACTTCGAAATCGTCTGGAGTTCCAAGCCGATCCCCGAATCGCCGATGGTCTGGCGCAAGGCGCTCGATCCGGAATTGAAGAAGAAGGTCGCCGACGCGCTGGCCTCGATCAAGGACGTGCCGTGGGGCGATCAGGGCGTGCTCAATGGCTTCCAGCCGACCACCGACGCGTCGTATGACGTGGTGCGCGACACCGCCAAGGTGCTCGATCTCGATTTGCGGAGCATGAAATGATCAGCATCCGCCAACTGACCAAACACTACGGCAGCAACCCAGTGTTGCGCGGCATCGACCTGGAAGTCGCTGCGGGCGAATTCGTCGTGGTGCTCGGTCAGTCGGGCGCCGGTAAATCGACCTTGCTGCGTTGCATCAATCGTCTGGCGCAGGCCGACAGCGGCACGCTGAATGTCGCCGGTATCGATGCCCTCGCCTGCCCTGACACCAGCGTTCTGCGCCGTGAAGTGGCGATGATTTTTCAGCACCACAACGTGGTGCCGCGCTTAAGCGTTTTGAAGAATGTGCTGACCGGCCGCCTCGGTTCCGTCGGCACCCTCGCCTCGATTCTGCAACTGTTCCGCCGTGAGGATGTGGCGCTGGCGATGCAATGCCTGGAGCGCGTCGAGCTGGCGCACAAGGCCGGTGAGCGTACCGATTCGTTGTCTGGCGGGCAGAAGCAGCGCGTAGGTATTGCCCGCGCCTTGGCGCAGCGGCCGCAGGTGATTCTGGCCGATGAACCGATTGCCAGCCTCGACCCGAAAACCGCGCGACTGGTGCTGCAATACCTGCGCGATGCCACCCGCGAACTGGGCATCACCGTGCTGTGCAATCTGCATCAGGTCGAATACGCCCGCGAGTTCGGCGACCGTGTGGTCGGCCTTGCTCACGGCAGCCTGGTGTTCGATGGCAACGCGTCGAGCATCACCGACGCCGATCTGGCGCGAATCTATCCGGGGCAATCGGCGCAATCCTCTGCTGACGTGCCCACGCCCACCCTGTCCTACCGCACTGCCTCGAGGGCCTGAGCATGACATCGCAAAACTATCAGTGGGTCGGCGAGCGGCCCCGTGGCACACGCGGTTGGCTGACCACCGGCGCCGTCGTCCTGATCGTGCTGTGGACGCTGAACTGGAGCGCGCAAGGTGCGCAACTCAGCCTCGGTGAACTGGCAGCGGGATTGCCGCAGATTGGTGACTTTCTCTCGCGCACCTTCCCGCCGGATCTGAGCATCCTGCCGCGTCTGCTCGCGCCAGCGGTGGAGACCTTGCAGATCGCCATCTGGGGCACCCTGCTCGGGGTGTTGCTGGCGATTCCGCTGTCGTTTCTCGCCGCGCGCAATCTGAGCCGCAATCGCTGGGTGTTTCACGCCACCCGTCAGGCGCTGAATTTCACCCGCAGCATCAACGAACTGATCCTCGCGCTGATTTTCGTTTCAGCCGTCGGCCTCGGCCCGTTTCCCGGCGTGTTAGCGCTGGCACTGCATGGCCTGGGCATGCTCGGCAAGTTCTTCGCCGAGAGCATCGAAGAGATTGATCAAGGCCCGATTGAAGCGCTGCAAGCGACCGGGGCGCGGCCGTTGCAGGTGATCGTGTTTGGCGTTTTACCGCAGGTCATCACGGCGTGGATTGCGGTGATTCTGTACCGCTTCGAAGTCAATCTGCGCTCGGCCACCGTGCTGGGCATGGTCGGTGCCGGCGGCCTGGGATTCGAACTGGTGAGTAGCCTGAAGTTGTTCAAATACCAGGAAACCGCGACCTGCATCATCGTCATCACCTTCATGGTGATTGTCGCCGACGCCATCTCCAGCCGCCTGCGCGCGGCGATCCAGAGCGGTTCGGCGCACTAGCGTAAAGCTGCTATCGGCTGAGCCGATTCAAACCTGCGATTTATCGATTTGTACCGTTGTCGACCGCCATCGAGTATGTGGCCACACGACAACAATAAGAAGGATCCACCATGACTGCCCGTTTTCAGAACCCCGTCGATACCCGCTTCGGCTGGGGCAGCCTGCAAGACCTCGCCGCCATCACCGAGCAGCAGACCGTGGCCCTCGTTACCTTTCCCGAAGCGCGTGGGCTGGGGCTGGTCGATCGCCTGCAAGCCTTGCTCGGCGAGCGCCTGATCTACATTGTCGAAGACGTCCAGCCCAACCCCGACGTCGCCCACCTGCGCAACACTTACGAGCACTTCTGGCAGCACGCCGGCGACTGTGACGTGGTCCTCGCCGTGGGTGGCGGCAGCGCCATCGATACCGCAAAGGCGTTGATCGTCGGCACCGAATCCGGCCGCTTCGATGAACTGTTGAGCCTGCTGTCCAGCGGCAAACCGTTCACCCCGGCCCGTTGCAAACAACTGATCGCCGCGCCGACCACCGCCGGCACCGGCAGCGAAGTCACGCCGTGGGCGACGATCTGGGACAGCGCCAGCCAGAAGAAATACTCGCTGCACCTGGACTGCACCTGGCCTCGGGTGGCGATCATCGACCCGCAACTGATGCTCACCGTGCCGGCCAGTGTCACCGTGTCCACCGGTCTCGATGCGCTGTCGCACGCGCTGGAGGCGATCTGGAATGTCAACGCCAACCCGGTCTCGGACACCTTTGCCATTTCCGCGATCGAGGACATCCTCGAATGTCTGCCGCGCCTGCACAAAGACCTCTCCAGTCACGAATTGCGCAGCCGCATGGCACTCGCTGCGCTCAAGGCCGGGTTGGCGTTTTCCAACACCAAAACCGCACTGGCGCATTCGATTTCCTATGAAATGACCTTGCGCCACGGCTTGCCCCACGGCATCGCCTGCTCCTTCACCTTGCCGCTGGTATTGGGTTTGGCCTGGGGCCAGGACGCCACGCGCGACCGTACCTTGCAACGGGTATTCGGCGCGGACCAGGGCAAAGCCCAACAGCAGTTGCGCGAGTTCCTGCACAGCCTCGGGGTGAAGACCGAGTTTGCCGATTACGGCGTCTCGGCCAAGGACGCCGAAGCCATCATCCACCTCGCGATGCAGGGCGCGCGCGGCAAAAACTTCATTGGTTCGCAAGCCGCCTGACGTCGCCCGAAAACTGAACGACCCAAGCACAGCCGGCGGCGTACAACGCTGCGGTGATTTCCTGTCGCACCGAAAAAGAGTGCACCCGCCGACGACAAACGGCGGGACTCCACAACAATAAGGAAAAGATCATGAATCGTGCCGAAACAATGCCTGGTCTCGCCGTCCGTTCCGCCTCGTTCCGGGTCGCCCAGTGGCGCATGCTGCTGGCGGCGATGTTCTGTTACCTGTTTTTCTACACCGGTCGGCAGACCTTCGGTTTTGCCATTCCGGGGATTCAGGCCGAGTTCGGCCTGAGCAAGGAAACCCTCGGCTGGGCTTCTGCGGCGATGCTCTGGGCCTACGCGATTGGCCAGGCGATCAACGGCAACCTCGCCGACAAATTCGGTGGCCGGCGCATCATGACGCTGGGTGCGGTGCTGTCCTGCGGTGCCAACTGGCTGACCAGTTTTGCCAGCGGTTTCACCAGCCTGATTCTGCCGTGGGGCGTCAACGGCTACTTTCAGGCCTTGGGCTGGGCGCCGGGCGGTCGGTTGATTGCCAATTGGTGGGCGGCGGGCGAGCGCGGCAAGGTCTATGGCTTCTACACTTTCGCCGCCGGTTGCGCGTCGATTCTGTCGTACGTCACTTCCATCGTCGTGCTCGAAGTGCTGCAACTGGAATGGCGCTGGATCTTCCGTTTGCCAGTGCTGCTGATGCTCGCCGGCGGGATCATTTTCTATCTGGTTGCCCGCGAACGGCCACAGGACCTGGGCTTCGAGCCGGTGGGCGATACGGGTGTGGCCAACGCCGACGACAAGCATCAGGAAGCCGCACAGGGCGAAGTCGAGTCCTCGGCGCAACGCTATAAAGCGGTGCTGAAGAATCCTCGTTTGCTGATCGCCGCGCTGTCACTGGGCTTTCAAAACGCGGCGCGCTACGGCTTGATCGTTTGGGTACCGGTGCACTTTCTCGGCGCTGACTGGAAAAGCGGTGACGGCATGATCGATCCGAAATGGATCACCGTCGCCCTCCCCGTCGGTATGGCGGTGGGTGCGTTGAGCAACGGCTGGGTATCGGACAAGTTGTTCGGCTCCAAGCGCTATCTGGCGATCATGCTCTATATGTTCCTCGGCGCCGCCACCAGCCTGTGGATGTGGAGCCTGCCGCCACACAGCATCATCGGCCTGATTGCCCTGTTCCTTTGCGGCTTCTTCGTCTACGGCCCGGCCTCGAGTTTCTGGGCACTGTGCCCGGATCTGGTCGGGGCCAAACGCGCCGGTACGGCGACCGGGATCATGAACTTTTCCTCCTACCTGTTCGCCGGCCTGGCCGAGCCACTGATCGGGCGTCTGCTTGACACCACGGCAAATACGTCTCTGATCTTCATAGTGGTCACCAGCGCCTGCCTGTGCAGTGCGGCAGTGGCATTGTTCATTCGACGCTGACGGGGCTTGCATGTACCAGTATCACAAGTGGTTGCGTTCGTTTCATGCGGTGGCCAAGACCGGGAGTTTCACCCTCGCGGCGGAGTACCTCTGCGTCGGTCAGCCGACCGTCAGCGAGCAGGTCAACGCGCTGGAGAACACCTTCTCGGTGGAGCTGTTCCATCGCCGTGGCCGCTACATCGAAATGAGCGCAGCCGGACACAAGCTCTATGCGATCACTCAGGGTCTGTTCGGTCAGGAGGATGAAGCCGTGCAACTGTTGCAGAGCTTTAAGCAGCGCAAAACCGGCATGTTGCGCCTCGGAGCGGTGTCGCCGCCGATTGCGATGAACCTGACCTATGAGCTGATGCAGCGCCATCCGGACATCGAGTTGGAAACTTCGTTTTCTTCGGAAAAGGACACCCTGGCGCGGTTATTCAACTTCGATATCGACGTGGCGATTCTGGCTTTGTCGGAATTCGATGAGCGCTTCAACACGCGGCTGTACCACCGTTATCCGATCATCGCCGTGGTCCGCGATGACCATCCCTGGGCCGGTCAGTCGCAGGTTCACATCAGCGAAATCAGCCGCGAGAAATGGGTGATGCGCGAGCAAAGTGCGCGCACCCGACAACTGGTGGAAGAAAGCTGCAAGCGCCTCGATATCGAGCTCGATTGCGTCATGCAACTCAACAGCCGCGAAGCCATCGTCCACGCCATCGTCAAGGGCATCGGCATCGGGTTTGTCTCGGCGGTCGAGTACGCCGAAACACCCGGCACCACGCCGATCACCTTTGTCGATCACCCGTTCTTTATCGAATACCACCTGTGCTGCCTCGGCATCCGCAGGAACCGGCCAGTAATTGCCGAACTGTTTGATGCGAATCCACCGCTGACCTGATCAGCACTGACCCTTGACCGCCTACCTCATTGCCGAGGGACGGCCCACGCTTACCTGAAAACGGAGATTGACCATGCAGTACCAACAACCGACTCACCTGCAAGCCGCGATCCTTGACTGGGCCGGCACCGTTGTCGATTTCGGCTCGTTTGCGCCAACGCAAATCTTCGTCGAAGCCTTTGCCGAGTTTGGCGTCGCGGTGTCGCTGGAAGAAGCGCGCGGGCCAATGGGCATGGGCAAGTGGGATCACATCCGCACCTTGTGCAACTTGCCACAGATTGCCGAGCGTTATCGTGCAGCGTTTGATCGCTTGCCGAGTGACGACGATGTCACGGCGATCTACGAGCGCTTCATGCCGTTACAAATCGAGAAAATCGCCCTGCATTCGGCGCTGATACCGGGTGCGCTTGAGGCGATTGCGGCGTTGCGTGACAAGGGTTTGAAAATCGGTTCGTGCTCCGGTTATCCGGCGGTGGTGATGGCCAAGGTCGTCGAACTGGCGCGGGAAAATGGCTATGTCGCCGATCATGTCGTGGCCACCGATGAAGTGCCGAATGGCCGGCCCTATCCGGCGCAGGCCTTGGCTAACGTGATTGCCTTGGGCATTAATGACGTGGCAGCTTGCGTCAAGGTCGACGACACCTGGCCGGGGATTCTCGAAGGGCGCGCCGCCGGTATGTGGACGGTGGCGTTGACCTGTTCCGGCAACGCACTGGGCCTGAGCTATGAGCAATACAAGGCGTTGCCGTCGGATCGACTGGCGGAAGAACGTGCGCGGATCGGCAAGATGTTCGCCCCCTCGCGCCCGCATTATCTGATCGACACCATCGCCGAGTTGCCCGAGGTAATCGAAGACATCAATGCGCGCCTGGCCCGGGGCGAAACCCCGCAAGCCTGCTGAGTAGCCCCCTGCCCCTGATCATTCCCACGCTCTGCGTGGGAACGATCAACAGCCAAATCGCAGGCAAAAAAAAGCTGCCAAAACCGGCAGCAAAAACTTTAAGAACACGCGATGTATTGGCCTCAGCATAGACGCCGAATAATGACAGTGTCATGACAGCCGCAAATTCATTGAACCGCCCCTGCCCCGTCATCAGGATGTCATCAAGATCACGGCAGAATCCTCGCAAACCGTCTTGAGCCTCGCGACGGATGCTCTGCAAGGATTCCCATGAAAGACGACGCCTCGCTGTTTGCCGCCATCGACCTGGGTTCGAATGCCTTTCGCCTGATGATCGGCCAGTCGGTGCGCAGCCGAAAGGGTTTGCAGATTCAGGAAGTGAAAACCCTGCGTGAACCGGTGCGCCTCGCTGAAGGTTTTGACGGTGGCGCGCTGGATGCGTTGGCACTGGATCGCGGCTGGCAAGCATTGGCGCGGTTCGGCAAAAAGCTGCGCGGTTTCGAGGCCGGCCGAGTCCGTGCGGTGGCAACCAGCGCGGTGCGCGAGGCTGACAATGCGCAGCTGTTTCTCGCCAGCGCCGAGCGGCATCTGGGCTTTCCCATCGACGTCATTTGCGGCCATGAAGAAGCGCGTCTGGTCTATGCCGGCGTGACCCACGCCTTGCCAAGCGCTGAAGACCTGCGCCTGGTGGTCGACATCGGCGGCGGCTCAACCGAGCTGATCCTCGGCCAAGGCTCGCAACCGTTACTCACCGAAAGCATCGCCATCGGCAGCGGCACGTTGAGCACGCGGTTCTTTCGCGGCGGTGACGTGTCTGCCGGGGCGCTACAGGAGGCCGAACGCTTCGCCATCCTGCAGTTTGAAAAGGTCGCCCGGCGCTATCGTGCTCAGGGCTGGCAGCAAACCATCGGTTCGTCCGGCACTGCGCGCATGCTGGCCAAAGTGCTCAAGGCCAATCGCCTAAACGACTTCGGTCAGGACGGCATCACCTACGGCGGCCTGCTGCGCCTGTCGTTACTTCTGCTGAAAGTGAACAACGTGCAACAGCTCAAGCTTGCCGGCCTGCAACCACACCGCCAGAGCATTCTCCCCGCCGGTCTGGTGTTGATGCTGGCGGCGTTCAAAGTGTTCGGCATTGCGCAAATGCTGCCGTCGGAACCGGGCCTGCGTTTAGGCGTGTTGCACGGTTTGATGAGCCAGCACTGATCCTCGCCACGGCAGATTCGTCTCCCCTTCAGCGGCTCGATCGACTACCATGCCGCCGTCGGTTCCCGAAGGGGACTAACAGGGAATCCGAGGTGCTTGCACAGCATTGATCGGAACTGCCCCCGCAACTGTAGGTGCCGAGCCTGCTCCACAACTGCCACTGGGTAAATCCCGGGAAGGCCGGAGCCAAGGCGATGACGCATCAGTCAGGAGACCTGCCGACACAGTGATTACTAACCGGCGGGGTGTCCGGGAAGGACATCGTGCCGTGTACTTCTTCTTTTGATGACCGGCCTTGCGCAGTTTCCCTGACCGCGTTCGATGGTGTGTTTCCGATCCGTACTCTCCCGCTCCCGTACGGTTCCCCTGGAGACTGCCCCATGCTGCTGCCCCGCATTGCCACCCTCATCACCGGCCTGAGCCTTTGCGCCATGGCGCAGGCGGCCCCGACTGCGTATCCGCTGACGATCGACAACTGCGGCAGCACCCTGACCTTCCAGCACGCACCAACGCGCACGGTGACCATCGGCCAGGCCGGCACGGAAATGCTCTACGCCATGGGCCTGAGCGATAAAGTCGTCGGCACCTCACTGTGGTTCAACAATGTGCTGACGAAGTACAAAGCGCAGGACGACAAGATCCAGCGCCTGGCCGACAACGAGCCGAGTTTCGAATCGGTGATCGGCAAGCGCCCGGAACTGGTGGCTGTCGAGCTGGAATGGATGGTCGGCCCGCAAGGCGCGGTCGGCACCCGTGAGCAGTTTCATGAACTGAAAATCCCAACGTATCTGCTGCCCTCCGATTGCGAAGCCAAGGACAACCTCGTCGGCGCCGACGGTACGCGGCTCGCACCGTTTCGCATCGAGACGATTTACAAGAGCGTGAGCCAACTGGCGCAGATCTTTGATGTGCAGGAGCGTGGCCAGCAGCTCAATGATGAACTCAAGGCCAGCCTCGCGCGTTCGATAGCCACCGCCCAAGGCAAACAGCTCAAAGACGCCAGCGCGCTGGTCTGGTTTTCCAGCGCACAAATGGACATCGAGCCATTTGTGGCCGGGCACAAAGGCATTCCCGATTTCATGCTCAGCACCCTCGGCGTGCGCAACGTGGTGGAGTCCGATGAAGAGTGGCCAACGGTCGGCTGGGAAACCATCGCCAAAGCCAATCCGACCTTCCTCGTCATCGCGCGCATGGACCGTCGACGCTTCCCCGCTGACGACTACGAAAAGAAACTCGCCTTCCTGCGCAGCGACCCGGTCACACGCAACATGGATGCGGTAAAGCACAACCGCATCATCATTCTTGACGCCATGGCCATGCAGGCCAGCCTGCGCATGTTCGATGGCATCGAGCAACTGGCCACGGCCATCAACGGCTATGACCTGTCGCAATGAGTGCCAGCCTGATCCGCACGTTATTGGCCTTGGCCACACTGTTGATTGCAGTGGTCGCTGGCGTAGCCATCGGCGAAACCTCGATTGAACCGGGCGTGGTCGTGCAAGTGCTGGCAAACAAGTTGTGGAACGCCGGTTACGCGCTCGACCCGATCGACGAAGGCATCGTCTGGAACTACCGCCTGACCCGCGCACTGGTCGCGGCGGCGTGCGGTGCCGGTCTGGCGACGTGCGGGGTGATTTTGCAGTCGCTGTTGCGCAACCCGTTGGCCGATCCGTATCTGCTGGGGATTTCTGCCGGGGCTTCGACCGGTGCGGTGATGGTGGCGTTGTTCGGTGTTGGCGCCGGGCTCATCTCGCTGTCAGTCGGAGCTTTCGCCGGTGCAGTCACCGCGTTCGTGCTGGTGATTTTGCTGGCGCGCGTCAGCGGCTCCGCCAGTGGCACCGGGCAAATCATTCTCGCGGGGATCGCCGGCTCGCAGCTGTTCAACGCGCTCACGGCGTTTTTGATTACCCGCTCGGCCAGCTCTGAACAGGCACGCGGGATCATGTTCTGGCTGCTGGGCAATCTCGGCGGCGTGCGCTGGCCGTCGGTGTGGCTGGCGGTGCCGGTGGCCGTGTTCGGGTTGGTCGTGTGTCTGTGGCATCGGCGGGCGCTGGATGCGTTTACCTTTGGTGCGGATTCGGCGGCATCCCTCGGCATTCCGGTGCGACGCGTGCAGATTTTGCTGATCGGTTGTGCGGCGCTGGTGACGGCGGTGATGGTGTCGATTGTCGGTTCGATCGGTTTTGTCGGCCTGGTGATTCCCCATGCGGCGCGGCTGTTGCTTGGCACTGGTCATGCGCGACTGCTGCCGGCCAGTGCGTTGGGTGGCGCGGTGTTTCTGATTGCTGCCGATGTGCTGTCGCGCACACTGATCAAAGGTCAGGTGATTCCGGTCGGGGTGATTACCGCGCTGGTCGGTGCACCGGTGTTTGCCTTGATTCTGGTTGGCCGCAGGTCCGCACGATGAGCAGCGTTTTGAGTTGTTCAGGGCTGACATTCAAGGTGCGCGGCGCCGAGTTGCTCAACGGTGTCAGCCTTGAGGTTCAGCGCGGCGAAACCTTGGGCATCGTCGGGCCGAATGGCTCGGGAAAATCCACACTGTTGAAATTGCTGGCGGGGTTGCGCGAACCGAGTGCTGGCGAGGTGCTGCTCGAAGGTCAGCGCCTGGGCAAAATGGCCCGGCGCAGCATTGCGCAAAAGCTGGCAGTGGTCGAACAACAGGCCGACACCGACGACGGCATTCGCGTGTTTGATGCCGTGGCGCTGGGGCGAACGCCTTGGCTGTCGGCGCTGCAACCGTGGTCGCAGGTGGACGACGCCATCGTCGAGCAGGCGTTGACTGACGTTGATGCGATGCACCTGCGCACACGCCTGTGGCGCAGCTTGTCGGGGGGTGAACGGCAACGGGTACACATCGCTCGGGCATTGGCGCAACGACCGCAGATTCTATTGCTGGACGAGCCGGCCAACCACCTCGACATCCAGCATCAACTGACCATTCTCAACGTGGTGCAAGCGTTGCCGGTAACCACGCTGATCGCACTGCATGATCTCAATCAGGCGTTGAAATGCGATCGTCTGGCGGTGCTGGAACGGGGTCGACTGGTGGCGTTGGGCGCGCCGTTGGAAGTGCTGACACCGCAGCGGTTACAGGACACTTTCGGGGTCAGGGCGCACTATCTGACGGACCCGTTTGATGGGGCGCAGATTCTTCGATTCCACTCATGACATCCTGCATGTGCGTCGTCTGCCAGACCGGGTCAGCGTCGACCTCGATAATCTCGAAGCCCTGCCGCTGCCAGAACTGGATGGCCCCCGGCAGAAACGGATGAGTGTGCAGGTAGATCAGCTCGACCCCGTCGGCGAGCGCCATTTCCTTGAGTGTTCGATACAGCGCGCCGGCCAGCCCTGAGCGTCGCTGCGAGGGCAGGACGAACAGGCGGACGATTTCCACCACGTTACGGTCAGGCCAGGCAAGGCGCGGGAAGCGTCGGTCGTAAGGCAGATAACCGATGGACGCGACGATCTGCCCTTGCTGGCGAGCAATCAGAAAACGCCCTTTCCCACCCAGATAAACCTCGGCGAAACGCGCCAGATCGTCTGGCATACCCGTTGCGCTGAGCTTGGGGAAAAGCTCGGCACGGGCCGCCAGAACAAAGTTCAGCACCTCGCCAATGTCTGCTTCAGACACGGCCTGAATGATCGGTTGATGACTCATGTAGTGCAAACGCCTCGACTGCGGCCGGTCAGAGTAACAACACCCTACCCTGTGCTGCCATGGAAATTCCCCGAACCTGAATGTCATGCCCCGGCAGGGTCAACACCTTCATTGGCTGACCCGCCGCCATCTCCGGCAGCCGATAACTGCGCCATGTGAAATCTTCCGGACGGTTTGCGCTGCAGGATATCGCTTCGCAAATCAAGCCGCTCGTGGCCGGGAAGACGCCCTTTGAAAACTCAATGACGCCTCTGTGTAAACGCACTCAAACCCGTCCCGGCAAGTCTCTGATTTCGATCTATCGTTAGATCGAAATGGCTGTATTTGCGACCGACTAAAGGTTGCGACAGCCGATGTCTGAGCCTATGTTGCACGCGAGTCTTTTCCCCGCGATTGGAACGCGATCAACACCACCAAGAGGTGAAGAAATGTCAAAGGAATCACGCCCTGCCGTACTTGGGCTGATAGGCAACACTCCGCTGGTTCAAGTCACCCGCTTCGACACCGGGCCTTGCACGCTGTTTCTCAAACTCGAATCGCAGAACCCCGGTGGCTCGATCAAGGACCGCATCGGTCTGGCGATGATCGACGCCGCCGAGCGTGATGGTCGCCTGCAACCCGGTGGCACTATCGTCGAAGCCACCGCCGGCAACACCGGCCTGGGCCTGGCACTGGTGGGTCGCGCCAAGGGCTATCGCGTGGTGCTGGTGGTGCCGGACAAAATGTCCACCGAGAAAGTCCTGCACTTGAAAGCCATGGGCGCCGAAGTGCACATCACCCGCTCCGACGTCGGCAAGGGTCATCCCGAGTACTACCAGGACGTCGCCGCGCGTTTGGCGAAAGACATTCCCGGCGCGTTTTTCGCCGACCAGTTCAACAACCCGGCCAACCCGCTGGCCCACGAATGCAGCACCGCGCCGGAGATCTGGGCGCAGACCGAACATGATCTGGACGCGATCGTCGTCGGTGTCGGTTCGGCCGGTACGCTGACGGGCCTGAGCCGCTTCTTCAAGCGTGTGCAACCGGATCTGGAAATGGTCCTCGCTGACCCGGTCGGTTCGGTCATGGCGCAATACAGCCGTGACGGCTCGCTGCCGACGCCCGGCTCATGGGCGGTGGAAGGCATCGGCGAAGACTTTATTCCGTCGATCACCGACCTCTCCAGCGTGCGCCACGCCTACTCGATCAGCGATGAAGAAAGCTTCGATCACGCCCGCCAGTTGCTCAAGGCCGAGGGTATTCTCGGCGGCTCGTCGACCGGCACCCTGCTCGCGGCGGCGCTGCGTTATTGCCGTGAACAGACCGAGCCGAAACGCGTGGTGAGTTTTGTCTGCGACACCGGTACGCGCTATCTGTCGAAGGTCTACAACGACCAGTGGATGACCGATCAGGGCCTGCTGCAGCGCAAAGGCTACGGCGATTTGCGCGACCTGATCGCCCGGCGTTTCGAGGATGGCCGCGTGATCAGTGTCGGCCCCGGCGACACCCTGCTGACTGCGTTCCAGCGCATGCGCCTGGCGGATGTCTCGCAACTGCCTGTGCTGGTGGAAGGCAAGCAACTGGTTGGCGTGATCGACGAATCCGACATCCTGCTGCCGGTGCACGAAGACGCTTCCCGTTTCAGCCAATCGGTGTCCAGCGTGATGACCGACAAGCTGCAAACCCTTGCCCCCGGCGCCAGTCTTTCCGAGCTGGAAGCGGTGCTCAGCCGTGGCCTTGTCGCGATCATTGCCGATGCATCGGGCTTCCATGGCCTGATCACCCGCACCGACATGCTCAACCAATTACGGAGATCCCTTGCATGAGTCAGCACGACGATAAATCCCAAGGCTTCGCGACCCGAGTGATCCACGCCGGGCAGACGCCGGACCCGACCACCGGCGCGCTGATGCCGCCGATCTACGCCAACTCCACGTACCTGCAAGACAGCCCCGGCGTACACAAGGGTTTCGACTACGGGCGCTCGCACAACCCGACGCGTTTTGCCCTGGAACGCTGCGTGGCGGACCTGGAAGGCGGCACCCAGGCGTTTGCCTTTGCTTCCGGGCTGGCAACGATTTCCACGGTGCTCGAACTGATCGATGCCGGTTCGCACGTCATCTCCGGCAATGACTTGTACGGCGGCACGTTCCGCTTGTTCGACAAGGTCCGTCAGCGCAGTGCCGGACACCGTTTCAGCTACGTCGATCTGACTGACCTGGCGGCGTTCGAAGCGGCGCTGCAGGACGACACTCGCCTGGTGATTGTCGAGTCACCGACCAACCCGCTGCTTAGCCTGTCGGACCTCGCCGCTATCGCCCGTATCTGCCGTGCACGCGGGATCATCAGCGTGGCCGACAACACCTTTGCCAGCCCGTATATCCAGCGGCCGCTGGAGTTGGGTTTCGACATCGTGCTGCACTCGACCACCAAGTATTTGAACGGCCACTCCGATGTGATCGGTGGGATCGCCGTGGTCGGCCAGAACCAAGAACTGGCCGAGAAGCTGGGCTTTTTGCAGAACGCGGTCGGCGCGATTGCCGGGCCGTTCGATGCGTTTCTGACCCTGCGCGGGGTGAAAACCCTGGCGCTGCGCATGGAGCGTCATTGCAGCAACGCACTGGATCTGGCGCAGTGGCTGGAGCAGCAGCCGCAGGTCAAACGCGTCTACTATCCGGGGCTGGCTTCGCATCCGCAGCATGAGTTGGCCAAGCGCCAGATGCGCGGTTTCGGCGGAATGATTTCCGTGGATCTGAACAGTGATCTGGCGGGCGCGCGGCGCTTCCTTGAGAACGTGAAGATCTTCGCCTTGGCGGAAAGTCTCGGTGGCGTGGAAAGCCTGATCGAGCATCCGGCAATCATGACCCATGCGACCATTCCGGCTGATACCCGGGCGAAACTGGGGATCGGCGACGGTCTGGTGCGTCTATCGGTGGGCGTCGAAGACGTCGAAGACCTGCGCGCCGATCTGGCGCAGGCGCTGCAATCGATCTGACTTTGCAGGAACGACAAAGCCCGCATAAAGCGGGCTTTGGTGTTCGAGTAGGCGGCCAGTGCTGGTCTCTGGCTTACAAGGTTTATCGGGCTTCCCACAGTACCGGGTCAAATTGAAAGTTAGTGCCTCGGCTGCTTCACACGGCATAAGGGCTGGATCTCAGCGCGGAGATCTTTCTAACCGTGTACCTTTCGGAGCGCGCCCCACGCCCCCTTGCTATCCGATTGCGCATCAGTCTGCGTCTTCGCCTACATCTTTGAGCCTAGCAAAGGCTCGCCGACGCGGGTCAGTGTTTTTAGACTGATTCGAGCTTTGCCCGAATCGGGCAGGAAGAGAAGCGCCTAACGGCCGTCGATCCCCCTACTGCACTAGCACATTTGTGCTAATCGACCGCCCTGTCAGCTGGCGTTATATTCCCCCGCACCCCTCGATGTTCCTCAACGTTGCCTACTCGCAGCGTGCGGGATCGTTGTGCCTGGAAATCAGAACAACACCAAGGAAGACACACCATGAAACTGCATGCAAACCTCACCAAAATCGCCTTATTCGGTGCCGTGCTGCTCGGCATGGCCGGCTGCCAGACCGTCAAACCCACTGAAGCGAGCATGAAAGAACGCGCGCAAACGGTGATCGGTAAACCGGTGTCGAAAATCGACAACATCCGCAACGACAGCACCCTCACCTACTACACCGCGTACACCCCGGCCGGGGAATACAACTGTGAATTGCCCAGCGGCGTAATCATCGCTGTGGCGAGCATGGGCATCATGTCACCGCCGCTGTCGTGCCTGCCGAAAGGCGCCTCGCCGATTCCATTCCAGTAATTCCATCACGTCGGTAAAGGACACCGTTTGCCCATGAAAACCCTGATCGCAACACTCACCTTCAGCGCCTTGTTCCTCACTGGCTGCGCCACGCCGAAACAATGGGAAGCCACTGGCGGCAGCAAAAACGATGGCGTCGTCCAGGTCTCCTATGAACTGGGCCAGTTCGAAAGCGGCCAGACCAGCGCCGAACAAGGCCTGACTGTCGCCGCCCAACGCTGCAAGACCTGGGGCTACAAAAACGCCGAGGTCACCGGCTCCGAGAAAAACATCTGCCGCACCATGGGCCAGTACAACTGCCTGCAAACCACTATCACCCAGGATTACCTGTGCAAGCGCTAGACGCTTGACCCTGTAGGAGCTGTCGAGTGCAACGAGGCTGCGATCTTTTGATCCTGATCCTGAAAATCAAGATCAAAAGATCGCAGCGTGCCGAAGCTCCTACAAGGCTTGGGTTTGCGGTTGATGATCGCGCAAGGCTCGCAACGTTGCGCGCAGTTCGGCCGGGCGCACCGGTTTGGACAAAATGGCAATCTGGCGGTCATGTAGCGCGGCCTGGATTTTTTCGACGTCGTGTCCGGTGATGATCATTGCCGGCACTGCCCAGCCCCGTTGTTTACGCACATCGTCGATACATTCGATGCCAGTGGCGTGGGTGCCGAGGTCATAATCGGCGACGATGATGTCGCAGTCGGTCATCAAATCCCGCCCGCTCAGTTCCGCTTGAACCACACAGCCCCATCGCTCCAGCAGCGCCGAAGTCGCGAGCAATACGTTGCGATCATCCTCCACCAGACACACCTTCAACCCGGTCAGTAAACCGACCTGACGTGTTTCATCCCGATTGACCGTTACCTGCGGCGGCGCGGTGATCGGCAAGCCGTACAGAGTCACCGCTGTTCCCCGCCCGAGCCGCGAGCGCAGAGTAACGCCCACGCCAATCAACTCCCCCAGACGCTTGACGATCGACAGCCCCAACCCCACGCCTTCGACGTCTTTGTCACGCACTTGCCGCACCCGATAAAACTCTTCGAACACCTTGGCCAGATGCTCTTCGGCAATTCCGTTGCCTTGGTCATAAATCACAATGGCCAGCCCTGCCCCGCGCCGACGCACGCCGATCAAAACCGGCCGATGCGCACCGTATTTGAAGCAGTTGGAAAGTACGTTCTGCACCATGGTCGCGAGCAACGCCGGATCGCTGCACACCCAGTATTCGCAGGGGCGAATCCGCAGCTCCACGCCGGCCCAACGCGCCGCTTCGGCGTTCTGACGAATCAGATCCGCGAGCCATTCACCTAAATTGAAAGTTTGCAGTTTGGGCAGAACCCGGCCGTTGTCGAGGGTGTACAGATCGAGAATCGAGCGGAACAACTGCGAGACGTTGAGCAACGAACGGTCGATGTTGTCGACCAGACGTCGCTCCTCATCGCCCAACCGCGATTCCCGCAGGCACGCGGTAAACAGACCGATGGAGTGAATCGGCTGGCGCAGATCATGACTGGCCTGGGCGAGAAACCGCGATTTTTCCAGATTCGCCGCCACCGCTTCTTCGGAGGCCTTGCGCGTACGCTCCAGCAACAAATGCGCGTAAAACGGGATCACCGTGCTGGTGAGCATCAGCATCAACACCATGAACGGTTGTGCCTGCCACACCGGGGTCAGGCGATAAACACACAGCAATGCCAGCAAGGCCAGCACCGTGGCAATCGCCAGATAACGCGAGCCGTAACGCATGCCATTACCCAGAT
The DNA here is from genome assembly GCF_014268445.2 of Pseudomonas tensinigenes. Classification (NCBI taxonomy): domain Bacteria; kingdom Pseudomonadati; phylum Pseudomonadota; class Gammaproteobacteria; order Pseudomonadales; family Pseudomonadaceae; genus Pseudomonas; species Pseudomonas tensinigenes. The sequence goes on along the minus strand of NZ_CP077089.1, from coordinate 2,916,141 downwards.
TGACCCAGATAATCACCGCATACAGTGGCAACGCTGCCTCGCCACCGACCACAAGACCAAAACAGGTGCCGGTGTAATCGTGAACCATGGAAAAAATCCGCCGCGCCGGGTAATGCCCCGGCCAACGTGCAATCGCCTGACGCAAACCGATCGAGGCCAGCAAAAACAGAACGATGTAGGTGACAACCGGCAGATAGGTATCGAAGCGCTGGCCCGGCAAAAAGCCCAGTATCAGCATATAAACCACGGCAATAGCGGCGATGATAATGCGCAGATTGGCCTGGTCGAGTTCGGTGTTTTTCTCGAACTTCACGGGAAACGTCCTTGTGCGGCAATCGTCAGATTCAGAAGCAGCCTACAGGCAACCCTTGCTCTCGGTGCTAATGTGCAGACCTTGAGCAACGCCTGACCCAAGGAGGGTCACGCCATGACCTGCCGAATTATCATAGCCGACGATCACCCACTGTTTCGCGAGGCGATGCTGCGCACGGTTCTACGTTTGCTTCCCGACGCCATCATCGACGAAGCCGGCGATCTCGACGCCGTGCTGGCGCTGCTGCCGTTGGGTGATGAGCCGGACACATTGATTCTCGACCTGCGTTTCCCCGGACTCACCTGTGTCAGCCAGCTCGGCGAACTGCGTCGGCGCCTGCCGCGTACCACGCTGATTGTGGTGTCGATGATCGATGATGAGGCGTTGATCAGCGAAGTCATGGCCGCCGGTATCGACGGCTTTATCGGCAAGAACATCGCCCCCGATGAAATCGGTCAGGCGATTCTGGCGATTCGCGAAGGTGAAGTGCTGGTGAAGTTCGCGCCATCAGGCTTGCTGCCACTGGAAACCGGTGCCGCCCTCACGCCCCGTCAGCAGGACGTGCTGCGCTTGATTGCCCAAGGCAAGACCAACAAGGAAATCGCCCGCGAACTGGATATCTCCCCGTTCACGGTACGCATTCATGTGTCTTCTTTATTACGCACGCTGAACGTGCCCTCGCGAGCGGCCGCCGCGGTGAAATACACGGGGACTCTGTAGGCGCTCGGCAGCTCCTACACGGGATCGGTGTGTTGCTGCAGCAATTCCATGGCCTCAGAGGAAAATCGGTAGGTCTTGTCACTCCCAAGCACGATCAGCCCCTCTTCACCCAGACGCTTGAGCACTTCACGCACGCTGACGAACGACAGCTCGGGCGATGAAGACTCGACAAACGCATGCACACCATTCACCCCTATCCCATGCCCGTCGCGGCCGGCCACCACCAGTGCATTGATGACTTTGAAGCGGATCAGGCTGGTGCGCAATCCGAAGTGGCGCAGCAGTCCGCGAATATACGCATTGGCGCTGCGATCAAACTCAAAGGCCAATGGGTTGTTCGCTGCCCGAAACGCTGAAGGTGCGTTTACAGCGCCAACGCCTGGGTGGTTAAACATGGCGAATACTCCCTTTCTGAAATGTTCAGGCAGGTTGCAGCTGCTTCCCGCCTGCCGACCACGTGTCGGACAGGCAACGTGATCGTGACTTTCTATATAGAAGGTGACGACAGCGCCGCCCTTCCCGCCCCGTCAGAAATCGACCGTGGCCGACAGCTGCAAGGTCCGCGGGTAACCCGGAGAGAACGCGCCGTAGGACGCCACGCCCGACCAGTACTCACGATCGAACACGTTCTGCACCGTGGCGCGGAACGTCGTTGGCCGGCCTTCGATTTTTGTCGCATAACGCGCGCCGGCGTCGAAGCGGGTCCAGGCATCCAGTTCCTGAGTGTTGGCCTGGTTGACGTACTGGCTGTCGGTGTAAATCGCCCCGCCGGTGAGGGTGAAGCCTTCAAGCCATGGCGTGTCCCATTCGGCCCAGAGGTTGGCTTGCACATCCGGCACGCCAACCGGTTTGTTGCCGCGATTGGCCTTGGTCGCCGAATCGGTCAGTTCGCCGTCGAGCACGGTCACGCCGCCCATCAGGCGAGTGCCCGGTGCCACTTCGCCGAACATGCTCAACTCGATACCACGGTTACGTTGCTCGGCCTGCACCGAGAACACGTTGTCGGCACCGACTTCGCCACTCGGTTTCTCGATCTGGAACAACGCCAGCGTGGTCATGAACGTGCCGTGCTCGTACTTGACGCCAATCTCATGCTGCTTGGATTCGTAGGGGGCAAAGGTTTCGCCGGCGTTGGACGCCGTGCCCGGGGCGATGTCGCCCTTGCTCAAGCCTTCGACATAATTGTAGTAGAGCGAAACGTCTTGCCAAGGCTTGACCACCACGCCAACCAGCGGGCTCGTGGCGTTGTCCTTGTATTTCGAACTGACCGCACCGGCCGCGTTGTAGTTACGCGATTCGATGTCCTGACGCCGCACGCCGAGGGTCAACTGGAAGCGGTCATCGAGCATCGACATCGTGTCGGTCAACGCCACGCCGGACAGCTCCGATTCGGAAACGCGCAACACTTTTGGCGAGTTGATGTACTGCTGCGGCCTGTCGATCGGGTGGTAGATATTCGACAGAATGGCCGTGCCGTTGTTGATACCGCGCGACAGCTCATCCTGATACCGGGTCGCCATGACCGTGGTGGTGTGAGTGATCGGGCCAGTGGCAAACACGCCACGCATACCGACGTCAGCCGTCGAGCGATCAACGTTGAATTTGTAGTAACCCGGGATGTTGCTGGTATCGCCGGCGTCGTTGAGGATTCTCGGCACCTGATCGGACAGGCGCTTGACGTCGGACTTGCCACCACCGGCATGAGCGAACACGGTGACGTTATCCGTCAGGTCATATTTGCCACCGAGCAAGGCCGACTGCTCTTTGGTGTCCGACCAGCCCCAGTCCTGCGAGTGATTGGTGCGGCCGTTCGGCGCAGACGGCACATCAACGCCCGGCGCAATGGTGAAGGGCCGCGAAGCGCCCTCCCAGCTTTCTTTCTGGCTGATGTAATCGAGGTTCAAGCGCAAACGCTCGCCACGATAATCCAAAGCGATCGCGCCGACACCGAGATCGCGGTGTTGATCGTCAATCGCCGTATCACCACCCTGCAGGTTGCCGTTGAAACGCACGCCGAACTGGTTTTCCGAACCGAAGCGCCGGCTCAGATCCAGATGCCCACCCACTTGAGAATCCGAGGCATAGCTGCCGGTGAACCGGGTCAGGTCTTCATCCAGCGGCCGCTTGGGCACGATGTTGATCACGCCGCCGACGCCGCTGTTCGGCGAGATGCCGTACATCAGCGCGCCCGGCCCCTTGAGCACTTCGACGCGCTCGGCGTAGTCGGTGAACACCCGATAATTCGGCGCGACACCGTAGACGCCGTCAAACGCCAGCTCACCAAGGTTGCCTTCGCCAATCGGGAAGCCACGGATGAAAAACGAATCGACGATACCGCCAGTCTGCCCGGTCGAGCGCACCGAAGGGTCGCGTTCCAAGGCGTCGGCGACGGTCACGGTCTGCAGATCGGCGAGGGTCTTGGCGGTGTAACTGGTGACGCTGAACGGCGTGTCCATCACGTCTTTGTTGCCCAGCATGCCCAACCGGGCACCGCGCGCCACCTGGCCGCCGGCGAGGGTTTCCGGTAACGCAGTCGCGCCGTTGTAACGGGCGTTGACGTTGGTGGTGTCGAGGGTCAGCGCGTCCGGAGCGGCGTTCGCAGTCGGGTCGGCGGCAACGCCTGGTTGCTCGGGGCTGGCGGCCCAAGCGTTGGCGCTTCCTGCGACCAAAACGAAATTCAGCATGGCGGTACGCACGGCGAGTGCTAACACCCGCTCACCGCAAGGACGACTGACAACAGGCATGACGTGAGGATCCTTTTCATCGAGGGAAAATGGTAATCACTCCTATTGCCAGTCGATCTGCGAAAAAGTATCACCCGCAGTAAAGTTTTTTTCTGTCGCCCGCTCAGGGTCAGGCGTAGAGACGTTCCAGCGGGATCGCGACCAGCGGCAACGCAGGGTCAAACGCGTGCCGGGTGGTCTTGTACGGAAAAATCTCGCCGCGAGCGATGGTGGTGAAAATCCGCGCCACCTCGAACGCCTGCCCGGTCTGCCAATGCCGCACACAGACGCGCGGATCGGAGTAGTCGAGCTGGATGCACGGCACCCGTCTCAAGCCCAACTGCAACGCCGCGGTGAAACGGTGATTGCCGTCCATCACGATGCCGCGCGAACGCTCGACGATGATCGGTTCCAGCCAATGCCCGGCGCGGACAATCGACTCGCGCAGTAGCGCCACGTTGGCCGGGTCGACCTGCTCCGATTGCAACACGTCGCACAGTGGTCGCAGCGCAATCTGATAACCGTGGTCCATGGTGATCTCCTGATTCGCCGGGGATTCAGCAGGCATCGGCGCGGGCCACCGGCGCATGCTGACTGGCCATATCGAGCAGGCGCTGGGCGAGTTCGATCAGCGGCAAGTCGACCATTTCGCCGTCCACTTGCACCGCGTGACTGCCCGTGGCCACCGCCCGCATTACGCGGTCAGCCCAGGCCAATTGACGCGAGTCCGGCAGGAAGGCGCGCTGCACCGTCGCCAGTTGCCCGGGATGGATGCACAGCTTGGCGCCGAAGCCCAGCGACCGCGCGTAATGCGAGTCCTTGGCGACCACCGCCAGGTCGCTGATCGCCGGCGTCACGCCATCGATTGGCGACGGCAAATCCGCCGTGCGCGAGGCCAGCACGATGCGGTTGCGGGCAAACAGAAACGCCTCGGGCACCTGGCTGCAGTTGATGTCCAGCGAGAAATCCAGCGAACCGAACGCCAGCCGCGCCAGGCCCGGAATGGCCGCGATCGCTTCGACCTGTTGCAGGCCTTTGGCGGTCTCGATGATGGCGACGATCGCCAGTTTCGGTTGCCACGCCAGCAGGCGTTCGACCACGCGTGCCAGGGCCTCGGGGCATTCGGCTTTGGGCAGGAAAATCCCCTCGCAACGCTCGGGGTAGCGCAGGTCGCTGAGCCAGCTCAGATCCTCGGCAAACAGCGTGCTGCTGACGCTGTTCAAGCGGATGTACCGCTCGCAGGCAACGCTCGGTGTTTTCTCCTGCCATGCCCGGATGGCGTCACGGGCGGCGACTTTGCTGTCGGGATGAACGGCATCCTCAAGGTCGAGAATGATCGCGTCCGGCCCCGCATCGCAGGCTTTGGAAAAACGCTCGGGACGGTTGCCCGGCACGAACAGGTAGCTGATCGCGAGTGGCGCTTTGCGGCTGAGTCGATCGGATTGCATGGCGTTGCTCCTTTGACGTGAACCAGTCGTGGTTTCTGAACATTTTCAGGCCCCATCAACGGCAGATTTGCCTGCTGTTGCGGGGCTTGTCGCAACTGCCCTTAACGCCTTATTGATCAAGGAATTAAGAGACTTTTTAATCTCGGGACGAACGAGTCCTTGAGCGTGTAAATGCACGTTCATGGATTCACCTGAAGCAGGTCGTTATTGAAAAATATTTGAAAACCTTACTTGATAATCGTTCCTGTTCGCAATATTGTTCACGCCGCCAAGAGGAACTATTCTCGTTTCAAAGCAAGTCATCGGTATCTGCAAAAGTACCTGTCAGTGATGTCACTAAAACATCAGCTACAGGCTGCTACAGGGCAATGGCCAGCAACTAATGGCCATTCAGTACATCCGCACAAACCTTATGGAATGGGGTTCTCATGCAATTGTTCTGTGAACCATTTATTACGATCAGGGCTACAGATCCAATAGCGGACTTCACTTGGCATCCGCCTCCCAGTTGTTTAAAGGCTCGACGCTGACGAGCAAAAAAGACGACCTGCATCGATAACAATCGGTGATCGAACTATCAATGGCGACGTAACTTTCGAGGCCAGGGGCTAACTATGCCTACAACAAATAAATCTGCTGTTGAGCAGCCGTATAAAGTTCATCACCCGGAGATATTAACGCCGCTGATCGACCCGGTTATTTCCACGCTTATCAACAAGTTCCCGAACAAACTTGCAGACTTGGTGGAACAACAGGGCTCACCGTTAAATCTGGTCTGGCCTCATGCGTTTGAATTAAACACGCAAGCGCTGCTGAACGTGTTGAAGCAATACCAGGTTCCCCATGCCATTTTCTACGGGGCCAAGGCCAACAAGTCGCAAAGCATGCTCGGCGCTGCAGCGAATTCGGGGATCGGCGTCGATGTGTCGAGCATTCACGAGTTGAATGCTGCCCTGCGCGCAGGTGTGCCGGGCACCAAAATCTGCGCCACAGGACCGGCCAAAACAGCCGTTTTCCATCAAGCGCTGATCAGCGCCGGTTCATTGATTTGTGTGGATTCGCTGGAGGAATTCGATCACCTGCATAGCGTGATCCCCACACAAACAGGTCCGACGAAAACCAGAGTGCTACTGCGTTACAGACCAAAAAGCAGTCAGAACAGCCGATTCGGGATGGGCTCGCAAGAGCTGCTGCAATGCCTGCAACGATTGACAGAAAAGCCTGAGCTTTTTCATTTTGAAGGTTTCCATTTTCACCTCGGCGGCTATGGATTCGAATCCCGCGCACAGGCCTTTCGTGAGGTCTGCGGATTTATCGAGGCGGCCAGGGAAATGGGCTTGAATCCGCAGATGATCGACATCGGTGGTGGCTTGCCGATTCGTTATGTCGAGCCTGAGACCTACGCTCAGTTCCTGCAAAATGACAATAACCCGAGCCACTATTACAACCAGAAAGTTCCCGCCACTTATTATCCTTACGGCAGTGAACTGACCGCGACGCAATGGCTGACGTTATTGCTCGAAGCCGAGCATTCGCTGGGCTTGTCGATTGCCAATTACTTGCAGACGCAGAATATAACCCTCGCACTCGAACCCGGCCGAAGTCTGGTCGATCAAGCCGCCATTTCAATATTTCGCGTCACCCGCAGCAAACAATTGGCTGACAATAAAACCGTGATCTTCGTGGAGGGCAGCAGTTTCAGCGCTTGCGAAACCTGGTTTGCCTCGGAATATCTGGTAGATCCGATACTTGTCAGCACCAAACAACAGCCACACGCCCCGATCCAGGCTTATATCGCCGGCCATAGTTGCCTGGACGATGACGTCATTACCCATCGCCTGATCAACTTTGCAACGGCACCGCAAGCCGGTGACTTATTGATTTATATCAACACCGCCGGTTACCAGATGGACTTGCTGGAAAACGAGTTTCATCGCCATCCCCTGCCCCGGCGGTTGATGGCGACCTGTTGTACGGAAGGTAACTATGCGTTTTCACCTGACTACTAAAGGGAACAATTGCAATGATCTTGAATAAAGTCTCTGACCTTATTGGTAATACACCGATGTTGGGCATCGATGTTCCGGACACCAACGCGCGATTGTTGTTGAAGATTGAAAAGAACAACCCCGGCGGCAGTATCAAAGACCGCATGGCGCGCAACATGGTGCTGGCGGCGCTCAAGTCCGGTCGCCTGAAACCCGGCGGTGTCGTGGTCGAATCGTCGTCGGGCAATACCGGGATTGGTCTGGCCATGGCCGCGGTCGAGTTCGGTCTGCATTTCATCGCCGTAGTCGATCACCACGCCGCGCAAGACAAGATCGCCGTGATGAAGGCCCTCGGTGCCGACATTCGTTTCGTCAAAGGCACCTATCGCGAAGATGAAGTCGCGGTGGTCGAGCGGCAACAGATGGCTGCCGAACTGGCCAGCGAGATTCCCGGCGCGGTGTTCATGAACCAGTCCGACAATGCGGCCAATGCCGGCGGCTACAGTGATTTCGTCCGCGAAGCCATCGTGCAGGCTGAAGGCGTGGTCGGCGCTTACGTCGGTTGTGTCGGCACCGGCGGTTCGATGACCGGCATCGCTCGCGGCTTGAAAGTGCACAACCCGGACACCGTCACCGTCGCGGTGGAACCGGCCGGTTCGATTGTCTTCGGCCACCCCGGCTATCCCTACTACCAATCCGGCACCGGTACGCCGGCCGGCGACACCGTGGGTCTGGTGCTCGACTACAGCTGCATCGATCTGGGCGTGCAAGTCACCGATTCGCAGGCGTTCGAAACCGCGCGCTACATAGCGCGCAACTTCGCCCTGCTGGTCGGCGGCTCCACTGGCGGTGCGATCTTCAAGGCACTGGAGCTGATCCACAAAGGCGTGCTGAGCGGCAACGTCGTGGTGCCGATCGCCGACGGCGGCGAGAAATACCTGCACACCGTGTTCGACGACAAGTGGCTGCAAGAGCGCGACCTGATCGACCCGAGCATCGCTCCGCAACTGGACGCCTGGCTGGGCAAGACCCACTGGCTGGACAGCGTTTCAGCGCCGCTGCAACTGAGCGTCGCATGACCCACCCTTCATACAGGAACGCCTCTCGATGAATCTGTTGAAAGTCGCCATCTGTGGTGGCGGCAGGACCGGCCATCTCAACGCCATCCTGTTCAAGCAGCTACCCAATGTTCAAGTTTCGATGCACACCCATAATCAGGAGGTCATCGAACAACACGCTCGCCAGACGCCGATGCAGGCGTTGCTGCCGGACGGCTCGACCCTGAGCGCCCGGCTCGATCGGGTGACCAGCGACGCGAAAGCCGCGGTGGAAGATGCCGACATCGTCATCATCACCGTGCCGGCCCATGCGCGTCCGCAAACGTTGAAAGACATCGCGCCGCATCTGACCACCAGCAAACCGGTGTTCATCGGCGCCATTCCCGGCTTCTGCGGTTTCGACTGGCTGGCCGAAGCCACCCTGCCCGATCGACCGAATGTGGTGATCTGGGGCATGAAGGATGTGCCGCACACGGCGTTCGAATTGACCCCGGGACGTTCGATCAAAATGGGCGGCGGCAAAAGCCAGTTGTACGTCGCGACCCACGCCCGGGAGCCACAAACCGCGCGGCGCCAGTTGGAGAAAATATTGATCAGACTGTACGGCCCTTGCGTGACCATGCTCGAGCATTTTCTGGAAATCACCCTGACGCCGGGCAACCCGATCATGCACAGCTCGGTGATCTACGGCCTGATCGGCCCCTACGGCCAGTGGCACCGCAAGATTTTCCCGCAGCGCATGTGCTGGTGGACCGAATGCCCGGAACTCGGCGCGTATTTCCTTGAACGCATGGATCAGGAAAGCCAGCAACTGTGCGCGGTGATCAGCCAGCGTCTGGGTATCGACCTGTCTTCGGTGAAAGCGCTGAAACAGGAAATCGTCGAGGCTTACGGCGAGCAGATCCGCGACCCGAGCAGCATGCTCTCGATCCTGCGCACCAATCAGGCCTACAACGACATCCTTGCGCCGATGGTGCCGGCCGCGGACAACCGCGCCGGTTACGTGATCGAGCGCGAGAGCCGCGCCTTCAACGAAGACGTCGCCTACGGCCTGGTGCTGCTGGTGGAAATGGCCAAGCGTTTCGATCTCAAGGTGCCTTACATCGAGGAAGTCCTGCAGTGGAGCGTGGCCTACATGAATGGCCTGCGCGACTCGGCACTCGACTATTTCCCGCGCCAATGGCCCCACACGACAAGCGCCGCCGCTTGATATCTCTATTCAATTTTCGACGAGCAGACCACTGATATGGATGACTTCAAGACACTGATCGCCTACTCCCGCAAAAACGCCATGCGTCGTCTGGTGCGTTGCCTGTTTGCGGAAAACATTCTCGACCGAGCGGCCCTGAGCTTTTCCGTCGAGGGCAACCAGGCCACGTATCCGCTCAAGGGCGGCCACGCCCATCTGGCCTTTTCCTACATCGCCAAAGGCCCGGCCGATACCGTGGTCAACGACGGCGACGTGGTATTAGTGACCGATGAAGGCGTGCGCCAGCTCATCACCAGCCACCAGGACATGCTCGATGTGCTGCGCGACAGTTTCGACTTCGCCCCGACCGACGAAGGCGTGGCCGGGCTCAAGTCCGACATGGAAAACAGCCTGAGCAACGACGCTCATGCCCGTCAGCATCGCCAGCACTGGAACGCCCGACTGCAGCAGGCCACCAAGGATGTCGGGCTCGACAGCTTCACCGACTACCTGCGCCAGCACGCCAAAACCAAGGACGCCGCCATTCTTCTCGACCAGTGGGGTTCGCTGGAAGGTCACCCGTATTACCCGACCTGGAAAGCCCGCCCGGGCCTGACCGATGAAGAGGTCGAGCAACTGTCGCCCGAGTTCAACGCACAGGTGCCGCTGCGCATCGCCGCACTGCGCGCCGACAACGCGAAAAGCGAAAGCATGCCGCACGTGATCGATTACCGCGCCTGGTTCGCCGAGCATTTCCCGACGCAATGGGCGCAATGGAAAGCCTCGCTCAACAGCAAGGGGCTGGACGAAAACCAATGGCTGCCCTTGCCGATCCACAGCTGGCATTTACAAGCCTACGTGCTGGAAACCTTCGCGCAGGAAATCGCCGACGGCATTCTGATCACCGATGGCCCGGACCTGCCAACCCTGCCGACCATGTCCTATCGCACGATGATGCCGGTACTGGACGAATCCGCGCCGCTGATCAAACTGCCCATCGCCGTGTGGATGACCAGCGAACTGCGCAGCCTGCAAGCCAAGTCGATTCACATGGGGCCGCGCATCAGCACGGTGATCAGCAAGATTCTCGAGACGGAAAACGGCTTCGATCAGCGCCTGGAAATCTTCCCGGAAGAAATCGGTGTGCGTTACAAAAACGCGGTGACGCAGGACGATCACCCGGGCCGTCATCTGTCCGTGGTGTATCGCGCCAGTGCGCCTGCATTCGAACGCAACGATGAGTGCCTGCCGATAACCGTGGCTTCACTGTTCACCCGTTTGCCCGGCAGCGGTCGTCCGCTGTTCACCGATCTGATTGAACGTGACGGCGTGCGCGCCAATGCTGCGCAGGTCGAGCGTTGGTTTCGCGAGTACGCCAAAGTGGTGACTCACCCGGTGGTGGCGATCTACTTGATGTACGGCATCGGCCTTGAGGCGCACCAGCAAAACACCATGGTGCTGTTCTCCCCGGATGGCAAAGCACGTAGTCTGCTGATCCGCGATTTCGGTGATGGCCGCACTTACGCGCCGTTGCTCGAGGGCCGTGGTTACAGCCTGCAACCGCACGTGCAGCCGGGTATTCTGCCGACGGTGTTCTGCGGTGATATCGAGCCGGTGCGCATGTTTGTGCTCGACGCGGCGTTCCTCACGCACTTGCATGAAATGGCCCTGTGGCTGACCAAGGAATACGCTTTCAACAACACACGGCTATGGCAAATCTTGCGCGAAGAAACCGACCTCGCCTTCGAAGCGGTGCGTGACCGGGTCGCGGCAGACGTGTGGGAAACCGAGCACAAGGCGTTCGTCGAAGAGCCATGGCCAACCCGTTCGCTGTTGCGCATGCACTTGATGCAGTACAGCAACTATCGTTTGCAACACACCCTGACCAACCCGCTCGCTAGCGTTTAACCGAGGCTGACTCATGTCCCAAGCAGGTGCCATCCAGGGTTCGAGAGTAAGAATCCTGATTTATCTTCTATTTGCGATCCAGTTGGTATCGATGGGCGCGATGGAAATGAGCGGGCCGTTCTGGCCTGTCCACCTGCGTGGGCTGACGACGTCAGAGTCGCTTTTCAGCTTCGCCAGCATCGCCGTGTACGTCGGGCCGATGCTGGGCATTATTCTCACCAGTGCCTTCTGGGGCCGGATCGGTGATCGCTACGGCCACAAGTTGATGATGATCCGCGCCCTCGCCGGTTTGTCGTTGACCCAGTTGGGGCTGGCGCTCTTCAGTGATATCTGGGTGATTCTGATCCTGCGCTTTCTGCAAGGCGCGTTTGCCGGCTATATCGCCCCGGCACAGGCCTACGGCGTGAGCATTGAAGCGCCGTCGCGGCGCGCACGGCTGTTCGCCATTCTGCAGATCTCGACCAATGTCGGCTCGCTGCTGGGTGCGGTGGTCGGCGGTTTGATCCTCGATTACGCGACGTTCTTCTGGATCAACATCATCGCTTCGGCGCTGTGTGCGGTGTGTACCGTGATCGCCGCCGTGACCTTGCCAGACGTGCCGCCAGTGAAGAAAGCCGTGGTCGCCGACAAAACTGCGCCGGTTCGTTCCGGCAGCCTCTGGCAAGGCTCACCATTGCTGTCGCTGCTCGGTGTGATGGGCATTCTGTTGCTGGCGCGGATGCTGCCGCAGACCTCGTTTTCGCTGTATGTCAGCTCGGTGTTCGAGGTCAGCAATTCGGTGGTCGGTCTGTGCTACGGCTTGCTGGCGCTGGGCTTCATTCTGTCGGCCACGGCGTGGTCGCGTTATTTCGAACACCGTGGTCAGCAGGACACCTTGCAGCGCATGACTTACGTGGTCATCGGCTGCATCGTCCTCACTGCGGTGGCAGGCGTCACCCACAACCCAGTGGTGTTCGTTATTGCCTACTTCATCTGGGGTGTGTTGCTGGGTGCGACCACGCCGGTGTTGATGGCGCTGATCTCGAAGACCGCCGACAGCTCGCAACAGGGTCATGTACTGGGCATCGCTCAGGGCACTGCGCAATTCGCTTCGATTGCGGGGATTTCCGCCGGCGGCCTGCTCAGTCAGGTCTACGGTTTGCAGTACACCTATCTGTTTGTTTGCCTCGCTTACGTCGTCGCACTGATCCCGATCGTCGCGTTGCGCTACTGGCCGGCGGCGATGCAAGCAAGCCCTGCCCCGGACGGCGAATGATCAAGGAGTCTGCTTTTGAATATTGAACAACTGCGCGCCGACACCCCCGCCGTCGCGCAACTGATCCACTTCAACAATGCCGGCGCGGCGCTGATGCCCGCGCCGGTGATCGAAACGATGACCCGTCATATTCAGCTTGAAGCGAGTCTCGGCGGCTATGAAGCTGCCGGACGGCAATCGGCCGACCTGGAAAACGTGTATGGCACCATCGGCCGTTTGATCAACGCCCAGCCTGATGAAATTGCGGTGATCGAGAACGCGACCCGCGCCTGGGACATGGCGTTCTACTCCTTGCCGCTGCAACCCGGCGATGTGGTGCTGACGTCGACCACCGAATACGCCGGCAACTACATTCCCTATCTGCAAATGAAGCAGCGGCGTGGCATCGAGATTCGGGTCATCCCCAATGATGAACACGGCCAGGTTTCCCTGTCGGCACTAACGACCATGCTCGAGGATGATCGGGTCGCGCTGATCTCGCTGCCGGTGATCGCCACCAATGGCGGCCCGGTGCAGCCCATCGAGCAGATCGGCGCCCTCGCCCGTTCGGCTGGCGTGCTGTTTCTGCTCGACGCGTGTCAGGGTGTCGGGCAGATGCCGATCGACGTGCAGAAAATCGGCTGCCACATGCTCGCAGCCACCAGCCGCAAATACCTGCGCGGGCCGCGCGGGATGGGTTTTTTGTATGTCGAAAAGTCTCTGTGCCAGAACCTTGAGCCGGCGTTTCTCGACTTGCATGCCGCCGCGTTGCAGAGCGCCGACACGTTCACCATCCGCGCCGACGCCCGACGCTTCGAGAACTGGGAATGCAACGTCGCCGCCAAGCTGGGCCTCGGTGCGGCGGTGGAATATGCGCTGGCGCAAGGCATCGAGCCGATGTGGTTGCGGATTCAGCAATTGGCCGGTTACCTGCGCCAGCGACTACTTGAGATTCCCGGCGTCACGCCACAGGATCCGGGGCTACAGAAATCCGGGATCGTCACGTTCACCCATCAAAACCACAGCGCCGCGCAGGTGCAACAGTGGCTGGCCGGCCAGGAAAAGCGCATCAACGTCAGCACCTCGACGTTCCGCTCGACCCTGCTCGACATGCAGCACAGGGACTTGCTGGAGGTCAGCCGTGCCTCGGTGCATGCGTACAACACCGAGGCGGAAATCGACACGATGGTCGCTGCACTGCGCGGTTTGCAGGGCGTCTGAACAGGACACCAATCGGCGCTTGCGTCCCAGCGGCTTTGTAAACTAGCATTGGGAATACTTCTCAATTGCATGAAAATCTGCAGCCATGAGCGAAACCCTTCCCGCGAATAATGCCAATCACCTGCGCGCGATCGAAGCCCTGTACAGCGGCCATCACGGCTGGCTGTACGCGACGCTGAGAAAAAAACTGGGAAACGCCATGGATGCGGCGGATCTGGCGCAGGACACCTTCACGCGCATCCTCGCCTCGCAAGTCACCGTCATTGAGCAGCCGCGCGCGTATCTGAGCTGCGTGGCCAAGGGCATTCTGGTCAACTGGTATCAGCGCAAGGCGCTGGAACGTGCCTACCTGGACGCCCTCGCCCATGTGCCGGCGCCGGAAGTGCCTTCGCCGGAATTGCGTTTCATGGTGCTGGAAACCCTGCACGAAATCGACGCGATGCTCGACGCCCTGCCGCCGCTGGTCAAACGCGCATTCCTGCTGTCGCAGATCAGCGGGCTGAAATACGACGACATCGCCGAGCAGTTGGGTGTGTCGCTGATCACCGTCAAACGCTACATGAAGCAAGCCTTCGTGCAGTGCCTGTTGCTGGTGGAGTGAATGCTCAGCCGCCGCCATGAGCCGCACCTCGATCACCAGGCCCTGGAAGAAGCCGCCGACTGGTTGATCCGCATGAGTGAAGGCGAACTCAGCGACAGCGAACGCGGCGAATGGGAATACTGGAAAGCCAGCACTCCCGAGCGCAGTCGTGCCTGGGCCCGCGCGCAGTTGCTGCAGACCAAACTCGGCGGCCTGCCACCCTCACTGGCAATGTCGGCGCTCGATCGCCCGAGCAGCCCGGAACGACGTGCGGCGCTGGGCAAACTGGCGATGATTCTGGCGATCCTGCCGGCCGGTTGGGGCAGCTGGAAGCTGGCAGAGTCGCAGCAATGGTCAGCCGACTACCGCACAGCGATTGGCCAGCAACGCGAGCTGACCCTGGCCGACGGTTCGAAAATCACCCTGAACACCGACACCGCCATCGACGTGCGGTTCGACGCCAATCAACGCCTCATCCACCTGCGCGAAGGCGAAATACTGGTGCAGACCGCGCCGGACATTTCACCGCTGGCGCGACCGTTTCTGGTCAGCACCCGTCACGGCCGCATGCAGGCGCTGGGTACGCGTTTCACCGTGCGCGAACTGCAACCGCGCACCCACCTCGCGGTACTGGAAGGCGCGGTCAAAGTCGAGCTCGCGGACAATCGCCAGACCTCGCCACTGATCGTCAACGCCGGTCAACGCACCGACTTCTCGTCCCACACCTTTGGCCAGCTCAGCGTTGCCGACCGTTATGTCGGTGCCTGGAGTCAAGGCATGCTGATGGCTGACAAGATGCGCCTGGCCGACTTCGTCGAAGAACTGACGCGCTATCGCCGTGGCTTCGTGCGCCTCGATCCGGCGCTTGCCGATCTGCGCATTTCCGGCGCCTACCCGATCAGCGACAGCCAGCGCACCCTGAACATGCTGGCGCAAACCTACCCGATCCTCGTCAGCGGCCATTTGAATGGCTACTGGGTCATGCTCTCTCCGGCCTGAGTGAAAAAATATTTGCCTTAGGCTGATACTTTTTCCGATCTCGACTGGCTATTGGGGAGAAGCACCTTTTCGTCCTGTTTATAGGCTCATTCATCCATGCTTGCCGCACGCCATCTGCGCCCGGAACGTCAGCTCAAACCCGTTGTTCGCAGTGCGTTGCTAAGCCTTGTTCTGATCGGTGCCGTTTGCCCGTTTGTCTTGGCCGCCGTGCCGGTGCAACTGGACGCTGTCGCGGTTCGTGCCTACAACATTCCTGCCGGGCCACTGGGTGCGACCCTGTCGAGCTTCGCCGTGGACGCCAACATTGCCCTGTCGTTCGAGCCCTCGCTGGCCGAAGGCCTGACCAACCCTGCGCTGATCGGTCATTACTCAACGCAAGAGGCGGTCACTCGCTTGCTGGCCGGCAGTGGCCTGGACATGGTCTTGCGCAACGACGGCAGCTACACATTGGTGCAGCGCCGGGTGACGCTGGATGAAACCGCCGTGATCGGCACCGACAAGCGCAGCGATGCCCTACCGCAGGTGTATGCAGGTGGCCAGGTCGCCAATGGCGGACGTCTGGGCTTGCTCGGCAACACTGACGTGATGGACGCGCCGTTCAGCATCAGCACCTACACCTCGGCGCTGATCAAGGATCAACAGGCCGTCACCGTCGGCGATGTGCTGGAACGTGACTCCTCGGTGCGCTCCACTGGCCAGACCGGCGGGATTGTCGACTCGTTCTTCATCCGTGGCTTTCCCGTCGGCGAAGGCAACCTCGGTGAACTGGCCTTCGACGGCGTGTATGGCGTGGCGCCCAATTACCGGGTGTTCACCGAATACGCCGAGCGCATCGAACTGGTCAAAGGCCCCGGCGCCCTGCTCTATGGCATGTCACCCAACAACGCGGTGGGCGGCGTGATCAACGTGGTGCCGAAACGCTCCCTCGATGAAGACCTGACCCGTTTCACCGCCAGTTACGCCATGGATGCTCAGGCCGGTGGCCATCTCGATGTCAGTCGCCGCTTCGGTGAAGAACGCCGCTTCGGTGTGCGCTTCAACGGCAGTACGCAACTGGGCAACACGGCGATCGACGATCAATCGCGGCATGTCGACATCGGCGCGATCTCCCTCGATTACCAGGGCGACCGCCTGCGCATGACCTTCGACTGGCTCAACCAGAAAGAAAGCTTCGACGCCGCTTCGCGACCGTTCCTGATTGCTCCAGGCGTGGACATTCCTTCCGCCGCCAACGGCCGCAGCAACGTCAGTCAGGATTGGGGCTGGTCGCGAACCCAGGACAAATCGGCGCTGCTCAGCAGCGAATACGACCTCAGCGATGCGTTGACGGTATTCGCCCATGCCGGCGGCGGCAAATCGGATGTGGCGCGAATGTCCGACCAGACGCCGACCATTATCAATGCCGCTGGCGACACCTCGTCGATCCCCGGTTATTACAAGTTCGAAGTCGAGCGTTACACCGTTGATGCCGGTGCGCGGCTGCGCTTCGATACCGGGCCGATCAGTCACCGCACCACCGTGCAAGTCAGTCGCTATCGCGATGTGTTGTCGCGCGGGATCATTTCCGGCGCACCGATCCTGTCGAACATTTATCACCCGGTGGATCGCCCGCAACCTTACATCCCCAAGCCGGATACGCCGAAGGTCTCGCAGAGCGAACTGACTGGCGTGGCGCTTGCCGACACGCTGTCGATTCTCGATGACCGCGCGCAGGTAACCCTGGGCTTGCGCAAACAGAACATCAAATCCGACAACTACAACGCCGCCGGCGTGGTGACCACGTCCTACGACGACGGCCGGACGACACCGTTGTTCGGCGCGGTGATCAAGCCTTGGGATCACGTTTCGTTCTACTACAACTACCTCGAAGGGCTGAGCAAGGGCGACATCGCGCCTTCCACCGCGTCCAACGCTGGCGAGATCTTTGCCCCTTATGTTTCCCGCCAGCACGAACTCGGGGTCAAAGCCGATTACGGCACGTTTACCTCCACCATCAGCCTGTTTCAAATCACCAAACCCAGCGGCGAACTGGCCTCCGGGGTGTTCTCGGTACAAGGCGAACAGCGCAATCGCGGGCTGGAGCTGAACGTGTTTGGCGAAGTCACGCCGGGCACTCGCCTGCTCGGCGGCGTGACGTTGCTCAATGCCGAACTGACGAAAACCGGCGTGGCCGCCAACCGCGGCAATAAACCGGTCGGCGTGCCCGAGGTTCAGGCCAACCTCTGGGCCGAATGGGACACCTCTTGGGTCGAGGGGCTGACACTGACCGGAGGCGCGATCCACACCGGCAGCCAGTACGTGAACCAGGCCAACACACAAAAACTCGATGACTGGACCCGCTTCGATGTCGGCGCCCGCTACAGCACGCGCATCGATGATCGACCGACCACGTTTCGCGCCACCGTGCAGAACGTGTTCGATCACGAGT
Source organism: Pseudomonas tensinigenes (assembly GCF_014268445.2). Lineage (NCBI taxonomy): Bacteria > Pseudomonadati > Pseudomonadota > Gammaproteobacteria > Pseudomonadales > Pseudomonadaceae > Pseudomonas > Pseudomonas tensinigenes. Next base: position 2,898,332 of record NZ_CP077089.1, on the reverse strand, counting down.
ACTGGTCGGGCGTCGCCTCTTATGGCGCGTTCTCCCAAGGCTCACCGCGCACCTTATTACTGTCGGCGACTGTCGATTTCTGAAACGTTCAGCCGGACAGCGGTGTGAGCCGTTGGCCGAACTGACCTTTGCAAAGGCTTTGACCATGGTGATTTTCGATCGACGCAGCCTCGCGCTGGCTGCGCTGTTACTGGCAGGACTGCTGAGCCTGTCTGCGCTGGCGCCGCGCAATGCAAACGCCAGCGAAGCGGATACGGCGCGCACCGAAGTGACCGATCTGCTCGGGCGCAAGGTCAAGGTGCATCTGCCGGTCAGACGGGTCATCCTCGGTGAAGGCCGGCAGTTGTATCTGGTCGCCGCACTGGACACACAAAACCCGATCGAACGCATCGTCGGTTGGCGCAAGGATCTGATCCAGTCCGACCCGGACACCTACAACGCCTACCTGCGCAAATTCCCCGGCATTGCCAAGATCCCCACCTTCGGCGGCTTTGAAGACGGCACCTTTGATATCGAACAAGCGATCTCGCAGCGCCCGGACGTAATCATCCTCAATATCGAAGCGCAGCACGCCACCGAAGATGCGCGCTATATCGAGAAGCTCGACGCGTTGGGCATCCCGGTGGTGTACGTCGACTTTCGCAACAACCCGATGCAGAACACCGAACCGACCATGCGTCTGTTCGGCAAACTGTTCGGTAAAGAGCAACGCGCCGAAGCCTTCATTGATTTTCGCAATCAGCAGATTCACCGCGTCACCGACGTCATCGAGAAACAACAACCATCGCGCCCGAGTGTGTTCATCGAGCGCATCGGCGGCTACACCGACGATTGCTGCCTGAGTTTCGGTAATGAAAACTTTGGCTTGTTTGTCGACATGGCCGGCGGCAACAACATCGCCCGGGGGATCATCCCGACCACGTTCGGCCAGTTGAATCCCGAGCAAGTCATCGTCGCCAATCCGGCGCACGTGGTGGTCACCACGGCCAACTGGGAAGCCTTTGCACCCGGTGGCCATTGGGTCGGTGTCGGGCCCGGCGCCGACATGAACCAGGCACGGAAAAAACTCGCGTGGTACACCCAGCGTCCGGCCTACGCCGGAATCAAGGCTCAGGAGACACAAGCCTTTCACGCCATCTGGCATCAGTTCTACAACAGCCCCTACCAGTTCGTGGCCATTCAGCAATTGGCCAAATGGTTTCACCCGGGGCTGTTTGCCGATCTCGACCCGGACGCCTCATTCCGTGAACTGCACGAGCGTTTTCTGCCCGTGCCGTATGAGTCGGGCTACTTCGTCAGCCTGCGCAATCCTGAGGTCAAACCATGAGTTCATTGACCGACACCGTCGAGGTGCAGCGCGAAACCTATCGGCGACTGGTGTTGCGTAAACGCCTGATACTCGCCGGGCTGGTGATTCTGTTGTTGTGCAGTGTACTGCTCGATCTGGCACTGGGCCCGGCAAGTTACAGTTTCAGCGAAGTGCTCGGCGCCCTGTTTTCGCCGGACAGCGCGTCTCCACAAGTGCGCGTGGTGATGTGGGATATTCGTTTGCCGGTAGCGCTGATGGCGGTGGCCGTTGGCGCGGCGTTATCGCTGGCCGGCGCGCAGATGCAGACCATCCTCAACAACCCGTTGGCCAGTCCGTTCACCTTGGGCATTTCCGCCGCCGCCAGTTTCGGCGCGGCACTGGGCCTGGCCTTCGGTGTGGCGTTGTTCCCGCTGGCCGCGCAGTTCATGGTGCCGCTCAACGCCTTCATCATGGCCATGCTCTCGGCGCTGTTGATTCACTTTCTGAGCATGCGCCGTGGCGTCACTGCCGAAACCATCGTACTGCTCGGCATCGCGCTGGTATTCACTTTCAATGCGCTGTTGGCGCTGGTGCAGTTCTTCGCCACCGAACAAGCCGTCGCCGCCGTGGTGTTCTGGACCATGGGCAGCCTGACCAAAGCCACCTGGCCGAAACTCGGAGTGATCTGTCTGGTGATCCTGATCACCCTGCCGATTTTCGCCAAACGTGCCTGGGCCTTGACCGCCCTGCGTTTGGGTGACGACAAGGCTGCCAGTTTCGGCATCAATGTGCGCAGCCTGCGCTTTCAGACGCTGATCATGGTCAGCCTGCTCGCCTCGTTTCCCGTAGCGTTTGTCGGCACCATCGGTTTTATCGGTCTGGTCGGGCCGCACATCGCGCGCATGCTGATCGGTGAAGATCAGCGCTTCTTTTTGCCGGCCTCCTTGCTCACCGGCTCGTTGATTCTCTCGGCCAGTTCGGTGGTCAGCAAGACCCTGATCCCCGGTGCGATTTTCCCTATCGGCGTGGTCACCTCGCTGATCGGCGTACCGTTCTTCATTTCATTGATTCTCGGCGGGAAGAAAAACTCATGGTGACGCTGCAACTGGAAAATCTCGGCGCGCGCTACGGTCAGCGCGAGATCATTCGTGGTGTCTCGACGGCGACGTTTTTTGGCGGTCAGGTGGTGGCTGTGGTCGGGCCCAACGCGGCCGGCAAATCGACGTTGTTCAAACGTATGGCCGGGCTGATCGACGGGCCGGGTCAGGTCATCCTGAAAGAATCGAAAAAAGGCCCGACGGGCATCAGCTACATGCCGCAAGGCCTGAATGCCAGTGCGCGTTTGACGGTGTACGAATCCGTGCTGCTGGCGCGCAAGCAACTGACCCCGGGCTGGGTGGTCCACGATGATGAGCTGAAACTGGTCGACGAGATTCTCGCCGCGCTGGGCATCACCAGGCTGTCGTTTCGTAACCTTGGTGAACTCAGCGGCGGTCAGCAGCAGTTGGTCTCCATCGCCCAGACGCTGGTGCGCGAACCGGAAATCCTGCTGATGGACGAACCGACCAGCGCCCTCGACATGCATCGACAAGTGCAAGTGCTGAACTTCATGCGCAGCCTCGCGCGCCAACGCGAGGTGATTGTGTTCATAGCCATCCATGATCTGAATCAGGCGTTGCGTTTCGCCGATCAGGTACTGGTGATTGATGATGGCACCAGTCAGGGCAGCGGCCCGAGCAGTGAAGTGATCACCGAGCAGATGCTGCGCGATGTCTATCAGGTCGAGGCGCGGATCGAGCAGTGCAGCAAAGGGCTGTCGCATATCCTGATCGACGACATCGTCTGATCTGCGGCGATCACGGATCGACTTGCGCCATCAACTCTGGCACCGATTCCGGGCGCTTGGCGTAGCGCTGAGCCAGCACCGCACAGACCATCAACTGAATCTGATGGAACAGCATCAACGGCAGGATCAGCACGCCAATCGTGCTGCCAGCGAACAACACCTGCGCCATCGGCACGCCGGTGGCCAGGCTCTTTTTCGAGCCGCAGAACAGAATGGTGATGCGGTCTTCCTGGCTGAAGCCAAAGGCCTTGCCGAGCAACGTCGACGCCAACAGCACCAGCGCCAGCAGAATGCAGCAGACCACCACCAATCCCAGCAGATCAACGACCGGAATCTGATGCCAGATGCCCTCGTTGACCGCCTCGCTGAACGCGCCGTAAACCACCAACAGAATCGAGCCCTGATCAACGAACTTCAGCCAGTTCTTGTTGCGCCCGACCCACGCGCCGATCCAGCGCCGGGCGATCTGCCCGGCGATGAATGGCAGCAGTAATTGCACGCTGATTTTCAGGATCGCATCCAGCGTCGAACCGCCATCACCGTGAACGTCGAGCAACAGCGTCACCAACAACGGCGTGAGGAAAATCCCGAACAGGCTCGATGCCGCCGCACTACAAATCGCCGCCGGAATATTGCCCCGCGCCAGCGAGGTGAATGCGATCGCCGACTGCACCGTGGCCGGCAGTGCGCACAGGTAGAGCATGCCCATGTACAGCTTGTCGCCGATCAGCGGTGACAGCAGCGGTTTGAGCGCCAGGCCCAGTAACGGGAAAAGGACAAACGTCAAACCGAACACCAGCAAATGCAGGCGCCAGTGGCCGGCGCCGGCAATGATCGATTCACGGGACAGTTTGGCGCCATGCAGGAAAAACAGCAGGGCGATGGCGATGTTGGTCAGCCAGCCGAAGCCGACGGCGACCTGGCCGCTGGCCGGTAGAAAACTGGCCAGCAGCACGACGCCAATCAGTGTCAGGGTGAAGTTATCAGGTAAAAAACGTGGGCGAGTCATGGTCGGTTCATCCGGGGGTTGCCAGTGCGTGCCGACGACTCTAACGTGACTGCCAATTACCGACTAACGCCGAAGGGCCACAAGATGCCGCCTAAAGGACATGACAAGAGCGTTCGCCGCAGCATTCCCGGGCTGCCCAGCCTGCCGCGTCCACTCTACGGGCGCACCGAATCACTGCCCAATCGCGCCCTGACCCGGCGTCACAGTCACCCGTGGGTGCAGTTGTCCTACGCGATTCAGGGCGTGCTGGAAATCCAGACCAGCGCCGGCCGCTTCGTCGCCCCGCCGGAGCGCGCCGTGTGGATCCCGGCCGGTGTGCCGCATCGGGTATTCAGCTCGCCGCACACGGAAATGCGCAGCCTCTACATCGATTGCAGCGTCGCCGGATGGGCGCTCGAGCGTTGTCACGTGCTCGGCGTCAGCGATCTGCTCAGGGAACTGATCCGCGCGTTCAGTCAGGTTCCGGTGGAATACGACCAGAGCGGCCCGCATGGACGCCTCGCTCAAGTGATCCTCGATCAACTGGCCGAAGCGCCGCAGATCGACCTGATGTTGCCGTTGCCACAAGACGCACGCTTGAAGCAGATCTACCTGAGCCTTGAACAACACCCGGAACAGCAGACCACACTGAGCCACTGGAGCAAGAAGTTCGGCGTCACCGAAAAGACCCTCACGCGCCTGTTTCTGCGCGACACCGGCCTGACCTTCCGCGCATGGCGCCAGCGCTTGCGTTTGCTCGGCGCGCTGACACCGCTGGAGAAAGGCGAACGCGTTACCGACGTCGCGCTGGCCTGTGGTTACGACTCGACGTCGGCGTTTATCGCGGCGTTTCGACAGCAGTTTGGTGAAACGCCCGGTGAGTTTTTTCGCTGATCAGCGATCCGCCAGTTCTTCCAGCAAGTCCGCTGACGGCACGAAATAGAGGCTGCCAGTCACGGCCGTGCTGAAATCCAGCAACTTGTCGTAGTTGCCCGGCGGCTTGCCGACAAACATGTTTTCCAGCATTTGCTCGATCGGCTCGGGCGAGCGCGCGTAGCCGATGAAGAAGGTGCCGAACTCCCCTGCTCCGGGCCGGCCGAACGGCATGTTGTCACGGAGGATTTTCACTTCCTCGCCGTCAGCGTTGGTGATGGTGGTCAGCGCGCTGTGCGAGTTGCTCGGTTTGACCGCGTCATCCAGTTCGATATCGGACAGCTTGGTGCGCCCGATCACGCGTTCCTGAGCTTCAACGCTCAAGCCGTTCCACGCGGTCATGTTGTGCAGGTACTTCTGCACCAGCACGTAACTGCCGCCGCTGAAGCCCGGATCTTCGTCACCGACGATGGTGAAATTCACCGCTTTACGCCCGACCGGGTTTTCCGTGCCGTCGACAAATCCGATGATGCTGCGCATGTCGAAATAGCGGAAACCCTGAACCTCGTCGACCACCGTTACGGCATCGCCGAGCACCGCCATGATTTGCGTGGCCAGTTCAAAACACAGGTCCATTTGATCGGCGCGAATGTGTAGCAGCAGATCGCCCGGGGTTGCCGGGGCATGTCGCCCTTCCCCGCCAAATTCGCGAAAACCGTGCAGCGACGCCGGGCGCGGATGGCCGAACAGGCGATCCCAGGCGTTCGAGGAAAAGCCGCAGATGCAGGTCAGATTGCCGGTCGGGACGCGCTTGCCAACCGAACGCACCAGCCCGGCGACATCGCCGCACCAGTCTTTGACGGTTTGCGCGGCTTCAGTCCCCGCATTCAGCGTTGCGACGATGAAAATCGCGCTGCTGGTGATCGGACTGCACACCGCTTGAGGTTCGAGAATGTCGGTATTCATCGCTGAAAACATTGCTCCGTAAAAAGTGCCCGAGCTGTTAACGAGGGCGGATAGTTCGTTTTTATCGAACTGTTGCGCAGAAATAAACGATTTTTCTTTACCGCAAAGTCGTCGCTAGCATGGCCCCGTCTGACCCCAATCCAAGAATAGACAGGGAGCGTGACATGCCAGCCACAAACATCAATATCGGCGAACCATGGATGTGGGGCGCCTTCATCGTCTTCGTACTTGCCATGCTGGCATTGGACCTGTTTGTCTTTGGTGGGCGCAAGGCGCATCGGGTGTCAGTGCGCGAAGCCTTGTCCTGGGTCATCGCCTGGTGCCTGCTGGCACTGAGTTTCGCGGCACTGCTCTGGTGGTATCTGCACGGTGCGTTCGGCGCCGAGATCGCCCGGGAAAAAACCCTCGAATTCCTCACCGGTTATCTGATCGAGCAATCGCTGTCGATCGACAACATGTTCGTCTTCGTGATGATCTTCAGCTACTTCGCCGTGCCGCCGGAGCTTCAACGCCGAGTGCTGCTGTACGGCGTGCTCGGGGCCATCGTGATGCGCGCGGTGATGATCTTCGCCGGGGTGTGGTTGGTGTCGCAGTTCGAGTGGCTGCTGTACGCGTTCGGCGTGTTCCTGATCTTCACCGGGATCAAGATGTTGGTGTTTGCCGACCACCAGCCGGACCTGGACAAGAATCCGTTGCTGCGCTGGGTGCGCGGGCATATGCGCATCACCAGCGGCTTTCATGGCGAACGCTTTTTCGTGCTGCAGAACGGCGTGCGCTGGGCCACGCCGATGTTTTTGGTGCTGGTGTTGATCGAGGCCAGTGACCTGATGTTTGCGGTCGACAGCATCCCGGCAATTTTCGCCGTGACGACTGACCCGTTCATTGTGTTCACTTCGAACATCTTCGCGATCATGGGTTTGCGCGCGTTGTATTTCCTGCTGGCGGACATGGCGGACCGCTTTCATCTGCTCAAGTACGGGCTGGCGATTGTGCTGGTGTTTATCGGCGGCAAAATGGTGTTGATGCCGTGGTTGCACATGCCGGTGGAGTGGTCGTTGGCGGTGGTGGGTGGGGTGATTCTGGGGTCGGTGCTGCTGAGCCTGGTGATGACCAGAGAAAGCGAACGCAGCACGGAATGACACACCACAAAACCCTGTGGGAGCGAGCCTGCTCGCGAAGGCGTCGGACCAGTCAACATCGACGTTGAATGACACACCGCTTTCGCGAGCAGGCTCGCTCCCACATTTGGATTGCGGTGATTGTTACTTGTCGGACTTGATGTTGGTCCACACCCGAGTACGCACACGCTCAAGTTTCTGCGGTAATGGCTGCACGACGTAGAGGTTTTTCAGCGCTTCCGGGGTCGGTGTCAGGTTCGGGTTGTCGGTGATTTCCTTGTTGATCAGCGGTATCGAATCCTTGTTCGCATTCGGGTAACCGAGGAAGTCACTGATCGGCGCGATCACTTTCGGGTCGAGCAGGTTGTTAAGGAATTCATGCGCCTCGGCGACGTTCTTCGCGCTCTTCGGAATGGCGAAGGTATCGAACCAGATCGGCGCGCCCTCCTTCGGCAAGCGCCAGTCGACCACCACGCCGTTTTTTGCCTCTTTGGCGCGATTGCCGAACTGGTAGAAGCTGCCGGAGTAACCGATGGCTACGCAGATGTCGCCATTGGCAATGTCGGTCATGTACTTGGCCGAGTTGAAATAGGTCACGTACGGACGAACCTTGAGCATCAGCTCTTTGGCTTTTTCATAGTCGGCGGGGTTCTGGCTGTTCGGGTCGAGGCCCAGGTAATGCAGGGCTAACGGCAGGATTTCCGTCGGCGAATCAAGCATCGCTACACCGCAGGATTTGAGCTTTTCCATGTTCTCCGGTTTGAACACCAGATCCCAACTGTCGACCGGCGCGTTGTCGCCCAGTGCGGCTTTGACCTTGGCCGGGTTGAAGCCGATCAGCACGGTGCCGACCATGTAGGGCACGCCGTACTGGTTGCCCGGATCGTTCTTGCCCAGCAGCTTCAACAGTTCCGGATCCTGGTGGCTCCAGTTCGGCAGTTTCGATTTATCCAGCTTCTGAAACACGCCAGCCTTGATCTGCGTTTCAAGGAACTGGTTGGACGGCACTACCAGGTCGTAACCGGAGTTGCCGGTGAGCAGTTTGGCTTCAAGGGATTCGTTGGTGTCGAAGGTGTCCCAGATCACTTTGATGCCGCTTTTTGCGGCGAAATCCTTGGGCACGGACGGCAGGATGTAATCCGCCCAGTTGTACACGCGCAGTTCGCGTTGCTCAGCCTGGACGGCGCTGGCCAACAGCGTCAGCCCACACACAGTGGCACCCAGAATGCGTTTCATCGTGACCATGGTTGTTCCCCAAAAGGCAGCGTGAGTTCGATGGTTTTTATGTTCTGTACACGGCAGCGGCTGTAAAGGTAGCCAAGGGTAAAAAAAGGTTCAGCGTCTGGTTATGGTTTTGATTCTTGCTGACAGCGTAGACGGATCACAGTGGGGGATGGGCCAAAAGGGGATCGATGTGGCCAATTTGAATGACCGCCGGGATACGCAAACAACAATGCCCGGCGAATGGCCGGGCATTGTGGTGAAGCGGATCAGCTCAGTCGGTATAACCCAACCTGGCCGCCCTGCTCTGCTGAGTCTGGCCGCGTGTCGCCAGGCAGTAATACAACGGCACGGTGATCACCAGGCCGACCAGCCAGGACAAATCCGCGCCCTCGACCAGATTGGCGTAAGGCCCGACGTACAGCGAAGTATTGGCGAACGGCAGTTGCACGATGATGCCGATGAAGTAAGCAATGATCGCGTGCAGGTTAAAGCGCCCGTAAACCCCGCCATCGGCGCGGAAGATAGATGTGATGTCGTAGCAGCCGCGCTTGATCAGGTAGAAGTCGATCAGGTTGATCGACGCCCACGGCACCAGCACCAGTAACAACGCCAGAATCAAACCGATGAACTCGGAAATGAAATCCGCCGACGCACCCAGCGCAACCACGCAGCAACCCGCGAGCACCACGCTCGACAACACGACGCGCACCTTGATGCTCGGCGTCCATTGGCTGGCAAATGTCTGGATCGAGGTAATGATCGACAACACCGCACCATACAGATTCAGCGCGTTGTGGCTGATGATATTCAGCAGAAACAACACCATCAGAATCGGCCCCAGCCACCCGGTGGATTGCTTGACTGCAACCATCGCTTCGGTGCCTTCCGGGGTCGCCAGCACCGCCACGGCGCCGAAGCTGAATGACAGAATCGTCCCCAGCGTCGCACCCAGATAGGTCGCCCAGAACGGTTTGGCAATGCCGATATCCGCAGGCAAGTAACGCGAGTAATCGGACACGTACGGCGAAAAGCTGATCTGCCAGATGATCCCCAGCGACACCGTCGCCAGCCAGCCGGACAAGTTAAAACTTCCGCGAGTGAGAAAGTCCGCCGGCAAGTCATGGGCGAAGATATAGATGAACCCGGCCAGCAACGCACTGCCCATCACCCAGGTACCGATGCGGTTCAGCGTGTGAATGAAGTTGTAGCCGATCACGCCAATCGCCGTGGCCGCGAGTGCGCCGATCAGAATGCTCAACGGCGCCGGCACCGACGGCGCGATGCCGACGATGGATTTACCGGCCAAGACGATGTTGGAAATGAAGAAACCTATGTAGATGATCGCGGCGAAGAACACGATCAGCAGCGCGCCGTAACGCCCGAACTGGCCGCGACTCTGGACCATTTGCGGAATACCCATGCGCGGGCCTTGCGCCGAGGCCAGCGCGATCACCACGCCGCCAATCATGTGCCCCAGCGCAATCGCCAGCAGCCCCCAGAGCAAATCGAGATGGAACACTTGAACCACCATGGCACCGGTGACGATGGGCAGGGGCGCAATGTTGGTGCTGAACCAAAGGGTGAATAGGTCGCGGGCCTTCCCGTGGCGTTCCGCGAGTGGGACGTAGTCGACCGTATGGTTCTCGATCAATGGATCTTGCCGGGACATCTGGGACATATGCATGAACTCGAGTTTGTCTGTTCTTATCGTTGTATGAAGCCAAACCGGGGGGGCTCTCTGGCCGCCCCTCAGATGCAGACCATATTATGGTATTCCAAACAATTCACAAGACTGATGCGTAGTTTACGGCGCTATCTGATACGCCATCCTCGCTGAAACCGCGGCCTGCAGACTAGCCGCAAGCCCTGTAAATGCTGAGTTTCCGACGAACGCGGCACGTTTATCGGTTCAGCTTAAAAGCCCTTGCAAAGATTGAATACTGGTATACCATCAGACCAACAAACACATAAAAACAGCACCACACCTGAGGACCGACCAATGATCGATGCCGCCATCTACAAACAAGTCATGGGCTCGTTCCCGTCCGGCGTAACCGTTATCACCACCCTGGACGATGACGGTCAGATCGTCGGCCTGACCGCCAGCGCCTTCAGTTCGCTGTCGATGGACCCGGCGCTGGTGCTGTTCTGCCCCAACTACAGTTCCGACTCCTATCCGGTGCTGATCAAGAACAAGCGCTTTGCCATCCACGTTCTGTCCGGCGGCCAGCAAAGCGAAGCCTACGCCTTCGCCCGCAAAGGCAAGGACAAAGCGCAAGGCATCGAATGGACCTTGAGCGAACTGGGTAACCCGATCCTGGCTAACGCGACAGCTATCATCGAATGTGAGCTGTGGCGCGAATACGAAGGCGGCGACCACGCCATCATGGTCGGCGCGGTGAAGAACCTGATCGTCCCCGAGCAAATCGCCGGACCGCTGGTGTACTGCCACGGCAAGATGGGCGCCCTGCCCGTCCTGGCCTGATCAAAACCTCCAGCCCTATGCAAATCAAATGTGGGAGCGAGCCTGCTCGCGAAGGCGTCTTGTCAGTCGCCATAGATGCCGGCTGTTACACCGCCTTCGCGAGCAGGCTCGCTCCCACATGTAGCCTCAACAACAAAAGATCCGAGGAAGCGTCATGAAATTTTCCCTGTTCATCCACATGGAACGCTGGGACGAAAGCGTCAGCCACCGCCAACTGTTCGAAGACCTCACCGAACTGACCCTGATGGCCGAGGCCGGCGGTTTCAGCACCGTGTGGATCGGCGAACACCACGCGATGGAATACACCATCTCGCCCAGCCCGATGCCATTGCTCGCCTACCTCGCCGCCAAAACCACCACCATCCACCTCGGCGCCGGAACCATCATCGCGCCGTTCTGGCATCCGCTACGCGTTGCCGGCGAATGCGCGTTGCTCGACGTGATCAGCAACGGTCGCATGGAAGTCGGCCTGGCCCGTGGCGCTTATCAGGTTGAATTCGATCGCATGGCCGGCGGCATGCCCGCCTCATCGGGCGGTCAGGCATTGCGCGAAATGGTTCCGGTGGTCCGCGCCCTGTGGCAAGGCGACTACGCCCACGACGGCGACATCTGGAAATTCCCCACCTCGACCTGCGTGCCGAAGCCAATCCAGAAGCCCAACCCGCCAATGTGGATCGCCGCCCGCGACCCGGATTCGCACAACTTCGCCGTGGCCAACGGCTGCAACGTGATGGTCACGCCGCTGATGAAGGGCGACGAAGAAGTCCTCGACCTGAAGAACAAATTCCAGACCGCGCTGGACAACAATCCAGATGTGCCACGTCCGCAACTGATGGTGCTGCGTCACACCCACGTGCACACCGCTGATAATCCGGATGGCTGGAAAGTCGGTGCGAAAGCCATTTCACGGTTTTATCGCACGTTCGATGCGTGGTTCGGCAACAAGCAAACCCCGGTCAATGGCTTCCTCGCACCGAGCCCGGAAGAGAAGTTTGCCGGGCGTCCGGAGTTTGAGCTGGAGAGTTTGCACAAGACGGCGATGATTGGTACGCCGGAAGAGATCATTCCGCGCATCAAGTACTACCAGGAACTGGGGGTGGACGAGTTCAGTTTCTGGTGTGACAACAGCTTGCCGCATGAGGAGAAGAAGAAGTCGTTGGAGCTGTTTATCAAGCATGTGGTGTCGGCGTTTCGGTGAGATTTCTTCTAACGTCTCACTCATGAAAACGCCCGAATCTCTTCGGGCGTTTTCATTTTTCACCATGATTCCTGGCGACACGTCGACCAGTTGCTACCTGAACGAAAGCATCGTCGCTCTCTTGGCTTCACTCATAAACGCTAGCCGCTGATAGGATCTTGGCAAAGGTTTTCCAGCTTGGTCGCAGAATGTCGGCGTCGCCAGAATTAAGAACATAACCTTCCATTGAATTGACCCAAGCCTCCATCGCGTCTAAAAACCTTTCAAGTGTCGAATTTTCCCACTCATCTGGTTGTCGCAACAGAGTTTCACGAAACGCATGAAGGAAATTCGCGAAATCCTCTTTGGTTTCAATTTCTTCAACTTGATCATCGAGATCCATACGTATCCTACTTACAAATGTCACGAACACAAATAATCACACCTTTGTTCAGCGTGGTCATTTTCTTTTTAACTTCCTTGCGTATCTCCGTCGCCGTAGCCGGAACGATCTTAACCGGAACGCCAGCTGCCGAGGCTGCAAGTAAGCGACGGTTGTCAAGGCTGTAAATCAAACCATCCTTTTCAAACACGCGGATCGGTGGTATTTCGGACGGCGAGATTATCCCCTTTCTCAATGCATCAATGGTTGAATCCAGAACCGTACCATCCCTGAAAACACCTGAAACACTGTCTTGCGTAAAACGGATATCGTTGGGGTTCGCATAGCCTGTGAGGTTATCCGGTAATTCGGCTGGCATTTTCATGCCGGTCTTTGGGGCGCGACTCGCTGCGGCTTTACCAGCTATGAAGGTTGCCATAGTCCCGACGATCGCCTGAACCTTCGGATCGGATATGTCAAGACCAAGCGACTGCACAAATGCTTCCGCAGAAGGTCTGGCTATTTCAGCCGTGGGTACAACACTCGCATCAATGTTGAGCTGGTGAAAGGCAGCAAAAGCCTGCTTCAGATCAGGAGGCAAATCGGTATCGTAGTCGCCGCGCTGGTAGCCTAAAACAGTGTTGTAAATATCAAGCGCTGCCTTCTGGCAACTTTTGGTATCAACTGCGCATACTTCTCTGAGCACCTTCTCGTTGGCGAGATGTTTTTCAAAATACTTTGAAGCAACACCTTCACAACTGTTCGTCGCTTTGCATGCTTGCAGCTCCTCCGCAAGCTCCTGCATTTGCGCGTGGTTCAAATAGTTGTATTGCGTTGCATTCGACGTGACATCGGAAGCGATGGATGCATCTCCACCGGTAATCGCGGCGGTCAATACTCCTACTAATTGAGATGCAGCCAGAAGATTACCGACTCCTTTCAGATATTCAGGACTGGATGGGTCTACGCCTTTCGGCAGGATTTTGTCAGCCAAAAAATCAACCAACGCCTCATTCGCACCCGCTGCAATCGCACCTGTACGGAAATCCCCGCCCATCGCCTCGGCCATCAAGCCACCCAGCGCGGCATGCATCACGACCTTGGTAACTTTTCCATGGTCGAATACGGTGATGTCACCAATCTTGTTGGCCGCTACTGCGCCACCGATGGCAACGACTGAGCCAAGCGCTGAAGAAACCAGGTTGTCCTGGAGACTCCCGCCCATGACTGCCGTTTTCGCCAAGGCATCAAATGTCGCCTTCATAGCCACACTTTGGACACTGTCCAGATCGAAGTGCAGATCTGTGGGGTTATACCCGAACTTCGAGGCAATACCTGCCGTGATTGCAGCAAAAACGTAACTCTTGAAACTCTCCGAAGAGATCACATCTTTGAAGGTCTCGCCCAAGTTTCCCTTGTTGTTGATTGCACTGGTGGCTGCCTGCCCTACCGCGGCAGAAAACGCCGCCGTGGCTGCCGCCGATGCAGCCGCGGCAATGGTTGCAGCCGTGGATGCGGAAGCACCTGCAGCGATTGCCGCAGACGAAGCCGCTTGACCTGCAGTAGCCCCTATCGTCGCGGCTGTTCCTGTTCCTGCTGTCAGTACAGAAACAATGATGACCACCGCCAGCATCGCCGCCGGCCCCATTCCGGAGTTGCTGTATTTGAACGACTCGTGGGTTTCCTTGACCATGCGCCAGTCAACATCACCGCGCTTCTCGGCTTCTTTCAACCAGGCCAGCCCCGGGTCTGCTTTGACCATTGCGTCGATTGTTTGACTGACCGACTTCTGGTTGATATCGCGCAGATCGATATTCAAGCCGTCAATGGCACTGATCACCAGATTGCCATTTGCGGTGAGTTCAGTCTGGCGCAACGTTTCATCAGTATTACCTCGGCCCTTGGAAGAACTCCATACCGAGCTTGAGCTGCTCTTTTCGTGACTCTCCTGATGCAGATCCTTGACGCCTTCGAAGGTGACTGAGCCGCCACTGGTAATGGTCAGGTCATTGCCACTGTCCAGTTTCGCGGCCTGATAGTGTTGATCGCCATTACTCACCAATACCATGTCACCACCCGAGGTGATCACACTGCCAATGTTATTGACCTTGGTCACCTCATCACGCTTGGTTTTACTGGAACCAAAAGAGCCCTTTTTCTTCTTGTCGTACAGAGAGTAATCAGAGTCCTGAGCCGCGAGAATATTCAGGTTGTTACCCGCTACCAGATACGCCTCGTCGCCCGCCGTGATCCGGCTGGAAACAACGGTCAGATCTTCGCCAGAACTAAGCGCCACACTGCCGCCCGCCGTCACACCTGACATGACCTGGCTGACATGATCCTCCTGAACCGTAAGCTTCTTGCTCTTGGACAAAGAGTGCTGTTCGTCCGCCGCAGAACTGATGATCAGGTTTTCGGCTGCGCTCATCGAAACATCGCGTTTCGCATCGATCTGGCTGGCGATCACCGCCAGGTCGCGACCGGCCTGTGCTGTAAGGTCGCGACCGGCATTGACAGTCGCACTCAACTGAGTAGTGTCACTACTGTTGTGTTTGCTGTCGTGAAACACGCTGTTATTGACTTGTGTCGCTGCGATACTGAGATCGCGCTCGGCATCAAGATCCATGTCTCGACCGCTTTGCAGCACACCACCGGAGATATTTATGTCGCGGCCGGACATGATGCTCAGGTCATTGGTGGCTTCGATACGTGCAGCGGTATCAGCAAAGTCGTGATGCTGGGTACCGAAACGCGTGCTGCTGTCGGACGAGGTAATGGTTCGCTCGTTGATGACATCCCCGTTGAGAGTGTTCAGCGACACGTCACGCCCGGTGATGATGCCCCCGGACTTATTGATAATGTCGTTGGTCGCCAACAGATCCAGACGATTACCCGCTTCGATCAAGCCACTGTTGACCAGATCCTTGCCCGCCGTCGCCGACAGATTATTCGTCGCCTTCAACGTCCCGACGTTGTCCAGGTTCTCACCGGCAATCAGCGTCACGTCATTACCGGCAATCAACGCCCCGGTCGGGCCCAAACGGCCGTTGGCCTGGGCCAGATACACCACCGGCACCAGCACCTTTTCGCCATTCACTTCGTGCTCTTCGAGCCAGACGATGTCGTGGGTCAGTGCCGCGACTTGCTGCGATGTGAGACCGACGCCGACCGACAGGTTGAGCGCGTCCTTGCTGGCGATGGCGTTGTTCATCAGGTACTTGAACATGCCCTCGTTGGAGGTCTGGCCGTCGATGAAAGCCTGGCCGGTGCGTGCGGTGACGGCTTGCTGGATCAGACGTTGTTCATAGAGACCGTCACCGAGGCGCTTGGCGCTCTGGTCGGGGTCATAGCCGAGTTTTTCCAGCAGGTAGTCGGAGCTCATGAACGACTTGAGGTCGGTCAGCACCGGGTTGGTTTCGATCAGGTATTTGTGCGCGTTGGACGGCGCCTTGGTGTCCGGCAGACCCGTGACGCGGGTCACCGGGCGGGTGTCGATCGACTCCTTGGCGTCGTTGCCGCGATCTTTCATGCCCGGCCCGGCGGGGTTCACTGGCACGTTGACGTCAACCGTACTGGCGACGGCCTGAACCATGCTCGGGGTGCGATGGAAGGTGTCTACCGCACGCGTGCTGTCGGAAACTGCCGGCGGTGCATCAATGAAAAGATTGCGTGGGCCGCCGATGGTGCCTGCCACGATGTGCTCTTGAGTGTCGACGGTCTGCCCACCCACGGTCCAGGTTGGCGCCGGACCAGTGGCGCCCACGGGTGCACTGTCGTTGGCTCCCTGACCGCTCAGGCGGAACAAGCCGTTTTCACCGGTTGGCAGGGAGAAGCCTGGCAGGGACAGCGGATTGACTTGCTGTTGGGCAAGGTCCGGCGGCAGTTGGCTGTTGATGCGAATGACGGTGGTGCCAGTATTGCCGACATTGGTGCTGCCGACCTTGTTGGAGCCTCCGGTGGAGCCGTAATCTTCGTGGATCACGCTGTTTTGCAGAGTCTTGGTGGCCGTGATCGAAACATTGCCACCGGCCTGGATGACCGCATTGCGACCCGCGACGGGACTGGTGCCGTCAGTGGCCACTTCTTTATCAGAGGTCAGCGTGAAGCCCTGCAGCCTGGTCGGCATTTCGACAAGGTTATTGGGGTCGTATTGAGACTGCGGGCTGGTGTTGCCCCAGCTATAACCGGAGACAGTGAGATCGCCGACAGACTTGTTCGTCACCGAGTCCTTGATCACAACCACTCGTGTCAGACCACCGTCGTGACCGGGTTCCCGGCCCGTTGCCGAGGTAACCACACCTTGGGCAAAATTCCCCGTACCGTCAATGTAATAGACGTTCGGAAAGTCAGGGTTATTGCGCTGGTTGTACGCCACCACCTCCGGCATGAAGACATTGAAAGAGCCCAAGTCGATGGCGCCGGTACGGAAAATTCGCGTGCGCTCGATGCTGCCGCTGACCGCTCCGACGTTCCTCATGTTGTTGGCATTGATAGTGATGTTGCCGGAGGCGCTGAGCGTACTTTTGCTGTTGAGGAATTCACCGCCGTTGAAGATGAAATCGCTACCGGCCGTCAGCAACGATGAAGCCGTGGTGTCATTGTCCTGCCCACCTTCGAAGACCTCGTGGGCAATCAGGTTGACGTCGTAGGTGCCACCCGAACAATCGCCGCATTGAACGCCGATAAAGCCGGACACCAGTTTACGGTTCAGCGCGAAGCTCTGCGTCCCATCGTCCCCCGAGGTACGGTTGGCGAAGTTGGCGGCGTCAATCCTGAAGGTCTTGCCGCTCTCCATCGAACCTGACAGGTTCGACACCTGACTGGCCTGTGCGGTCCCGTAACCCTTGATCGTCACGTTCCCCAGCCCGTAGAAATCACCATTCTGGTTGGTCAGGTTGCCTACGCTGAGCGTCATGTCGTTTCCGCTGAAAATCAGCCCACGATCATTAAGCAATGAAGGCGTGTTGATGTTCAGGTTCTGCGCCGCACCCAAGGTGCCGTAATTGGCGAGGCTGCCGGCGTTGACGGTCAGGTCTTCGCTGGAGGTGATGCGTCCGGCATTGATGAGCTGACCGCCGACACTGATGGTCGAGGTCGCACCCGCCGCAAAGCTTCCAGCGGCACCGAGGTTCATCTGTGCGGCAGAGAGGTAAGTCCCGCTCTGACTCGACAGCCGGCCATTGCCGCTGTAGGCGCCGCTCAACTGCATATCGATCAAGCCGTCACTGGCGATCAAACCGTCGTTGATCCAGTTCCCACCGCGCACCTGCAACAGATCCGAAGCGAGCAACTTGCCGTTAGCGGCCTGACTGAACTGCCGAACATTGACGTTCAGACGTCCGGCCTGGATGACACTGCTGTTATTCCAGGTATCGGCATTGAGTTCCAGCAATCCGCCGGTGGTGATGCTGCCGCCGGCACCCATCACGTTCGCAGTGGAGATATCGAACCTGCCACGACCAACGTGGTTGAGTTGCCCGCCGTTATTGAGGAAGCTGCCAACGTTGACGGTCATGTCGGTGTTGGCGGTTTCCAGAACGCCGTTGCGGTTGTCGAGTTGCCCGCCGATCTGGAATTCGGTCTTGCCAGAGTTGCCCAGCGAACGCAGGCGGCCATTCTGGTTATTGACGCTAGCCGCTCTGACGTTCAGTTGCGTGTTGCTTTCAATGACACCCGCGCTGTTGCTCAGCGCGCCGCTGAGACCGAAGTCGATGCGCTCAGCGGCAATCTGCCCGGCGCCGTTATCCAGACCAGTGCCGCTGACGCTCACCAGGCCTTTTGCATAGAGCACACCGTTGCGGTTATCGAAACCTGCCGTGGTGATGACTGCATCGGCCGCTTGCGCGGAGATTCGTCCGCCGTTGTTGTCCAGCCCGGCCAATGCCGACACGATCAGACCCTGTGCCTGAATGATGCCGCCCTGGCGGTTGTTGTTGAGATCAAAGCCATTGCGCAACACACCGACGGTGCGCGCTTCGAGTGCGCCCTTGATGCTGGACAGAATCCCGCCACGGTTATCGATGTTGGCAGCACTGATACTCACATCGCCGTTCTGGGCGATGACTTTGCCGCTCTGGTTGTCGAGGTCACCGGTGACGTTCAGGGTCAGGCCGGTTTCGCTTTGCAGCGCGCCCTTGCCGTTATTCAGGCTCGCAGCCTTCAGTTGGAGGGCGGCGTTCTGGCTATAGATCAAACCGTCAGCATTATTACGCACTGCGCCGCTGGCGGTGATCTGCAACAGATCCCTCGCAGCGATGGTGCCCTTGTTGCTGTTGTCCAGCGACCCGGTCAGCAGTTCCAGAGTTTTCTGGCTGGCGAGTTGGCCGTTCTGGTTGCTCAGGTCAGTTACGCCCTTGATCAGCACCGGACCTGCGCCGGCCAGTCGGCCGCCGCTGTTGTTGAGGTCGCCGCTGAGGTTAAGGGTGATCGCGTCGTTACTGGCGATCTGGCCGCCACTGTTGTCCAGTCGCGAAACCGTGGCGGTGATCGCCTGCTGCGCATTGATCGCGCCGCCGACGTTGATCAGCGCCATGCTGACCAGATCCAGCACCGCATCGCTGGCAATCAAACCGCCCTGACTATTATTGAGCGCCCCGCTCAGCGTCAGGCTCTGCCCTGCGCCACTGCTCAGAATGCCTTTGTTGCTGTTATCGAGGCTGCCGGCCTTGACGGTCAGGCTGCCCTCGGCGACCAACGCACCCGCGCCGCTGTTGAGCAACGCGTCTTTGAGATCGACCGAGAGATCGCCGGACTTGCTGGAGAGCGTGCCGCTGTCGCGGTTGTCCAGGCTGTCGCCGCTGACGCTCAACCCCTGCCAACCGGACAGCAAGCCCTTCTGGTTGGTCAGTGTGGTGCCGCGCAGCAACAGTTTTTCGCCGCTGATCAACTTGCCGGCGCTGTTGTTCACTGCCCGGGCGATGACGTCGAAACTCAGGTTGCTGGAGATTTCACCGCGCTGGTTGTTCAGATCGCGCAGACGCTTGAGCGTCAACGGACCTTTGGCGGTGAGCAGACCGTTCTGGTTGTCGAGGTCGCCGTTAGCCAGGTCCAGTGTGACGGCTTTGTCGCCCAACAGGCGTCCACCGTTCTGGGTCAACGAGGTCAAGACAAGATTGATGTCGCCGGCAGCGGAGACTTCACCGCCATTGCTGGAATCCAGGCCGGTGGCGGTTAGCGACAAGCTGCCTTTGCTATTGATCAAACCATTGTCGCGGTTGTTCAGCGCCATCGCATTGAGCGTGATCGCGCTGACGCCCAACACTGTGCCGCTTTGGTTGTTCAGGTCGGCGCTGGTGATATTCAACGCTTGTGCGGCACTGATCAACCCGCCGGTATCGTTGCGCAGCAGACCATCGACCGTAAGTTCAAGATCGCCTCGGCTGACCAGGCTGCCGCCGCTGTTGTTCAGGCTCGCCGCCTGCAGCTCAATCGACGCGGCGCCGATCAAGCCTTTGACGTTATTCAGCGCGTTAGCGATGCGCAGGGTCAGCCCCTGATTGCTCAGCAGTTTGCCGTTGCTGTTGTCCAGGTTTTCAGCACTCAGGGTGAACGCTTCGGTGCTGGAAATCGTGCCGCCCTGGTTGTTGACGCCATTGAGTTGCTTGAGTAGCAGAGTGCCGGGCGCACTGATCACACCGTTGATGTTGTTCAGTTGGCCGTGGTTCAGGTCCAGGCTCAGGCGCGTGTTGCTGAACAGCTTGCCGCTCTGTTGATCGAAGCCTGCGACCGACGCCGTCAACGCCCCCTGACTGCCGATACTGCCTGCATTGCTGTTGGTGACCTGAGCCGCGACGAGGTTGAGGGTGTCGGCGCTGCTCAACGAACCGCTGCTGTTGTCGAAGGCACCGGTCGTGACCGTGACCGCACCTTTGCCGCTGACGATGCCCTTCTGGCGATTATCCAGACCGGTGCTGTTGAGCACGAGTGCGCCATCGGTGACGATCCGGCCTCCCTGGTTATCGACGATGCCAGTGCTGTCGAGGATCAGTTGCGCAGCACTGGACAAGCTGCCCTCGGTGTTGCTCAGTTGCGCGGCGCTGACGGTCAGCGCCCCTTCGCTGCTGACTTTGCCGAGGTGGTTGGCGAAGTCGCCACTGAGGCTCAGGCCCATGTCCTGTTGGCTGAGCAACTCACCGCCGCTGTTATCCAGCGCACGTCCCTGCAGCTTCAACAGCGTGCCCGCGTCGATCAGGCCTTTGTTACGGTTGAGCAATTGATCGACCGTCAGGGTCAGAGCCTTGCCGGTGAAAACCTTGCCGCCATCGCTGTTATCGATTTTTTTACCGGTAATCAGCAGCTCGCTATTGGAGGTGATTTCGCCGCCACGGTTGTCCAGCTCATCGACCGTCAGGGTCATGGCTTTGGTCGAGCCGAGCAAACCACCTTGACGGTTGTCGAGGGTCTCGGCGTTCAGTTTGAGCACACCGGTGGCGATCAGTTGACCGTCCTGGTTATTCAGGCTTTTGACCTGAACGCTGGCATCAGACTTGCCGGCGATGCTGCCCTGCTGGTTGACCAGCGCATCGGCGGTCAGCGTCAGTTCACCGTCGGCGACGAGTGTGCCGAGCTGGTTGTTCAGGGTCTTGTCAGTGGTCAGCGTGAGCAGACCACGGCTGCTGATCAAGCCATCCTGGTTATCGAGGCTGGCGGAATGGCTGTCCAGCGTCGCAGCGGCAATAACGCCTTTGACGTTGTTCAACGCTTGGGCAATGCGCAGGGTCAGCCCCTGCTGACTGATCAATTTGCCGCTGCTGTTGTCCAGATCGTTGGCGGCGAGCGTAAACGCTTGCTGACTAGAGATCTCGCCGTTCTTGTTGCTCACACCGTTGAGGTTTTTCAGCAGCAACGTACCAGGCGCGTTGATCAAACCGTTCTGGTTATTCAATTGCCCGTTGTTCAGGTCAAGGGTCAGATCGGCCTTGCTGAACAGTTCACCGCCCTGCTGATCCAGTCCGCGCACCGAAGCGGTAAGGGCTTGCTGACTGGCAATGCGCCCGGTGGCGTTGTTGACCTGCGCCGCTTCGAGGTCCAGCGTCGCGCCACTGATCAGCCGACCGCCCTGGCTGTTGTCGATATCACCGGTGGTGACACGTGTTGCACCCGCCCCCGAGATCAGGCCTTTGCGGCTGTTATCCAGCGTGCCGCTGTTGAGGGTCAACGTGCTGTCGGTGCTGATCGAGCCTGCCTGATTGAGCAGTGCTCCGGCGCTGGTGATGCGCAGGATGCCGGCGCTGCCCAGCGTACCGGCACTGTTATCGATCCGGCCGACCGTGGCTGTCAGCGCGCCTTCGCTGCTGATGTTGCCTTGAGCGTTGATCAAGGCATCGTCGAGGGTGATCACCAGTCCATTGAGGCTGTCGAAGCGACCGCCGCTGTTGTCCAGGCTGCTGCCGGTCAGCGTCGTGGTGCCTTTGGCACTGATCAGGCCTTTGCTCAGGTTGATCAGCTTCGCCACAGTGAGGCCCAGGTCGCTGCCGGCCAGCAGCTTGCCGCCGTCGCTGTTGTCCAGACGCTGGCCCTTGATGTTGAGCAGCAGGTTGCTGGAGATTTCGCCGCTGCGGTTATCGATCTCATCGACCGCCAGTGTCAGCGCTTTTGTGGTGCCGACCAGCCCGCCGTTGCGATTGTCGAGGGTCTTGCCGGTCAGGCTGAGATTGCCCTGCGCGACCAGCGCACCGCCCTGTTGTTGCAGCAAACCGATGGTGGCCGTCAGGTCGCCCTGACTGGAAATCCGCCCAGCAGCGTTTTGCACTTCGCCGGCCTTGAGGCTCACCGGACCGACTGCACTGACCAGACCGCCGCTGTTGTCCAGACGCGCGCCGGTATAGGCGACACCGGCCTTGCCGGTGACTTGGCCCTTGTCGCGGTTATCCAGTCGTTCGACGTTGAGCGTCAACTGTTGATCAGCCTGAATCACACCGGTACGGTTGTCCGCCGTATCGCTGCGCAGCGCCAACGTGGTTTTGCCGATGACTTTGCCGTCGCGGTTGTCGAGGCTGCCGGTTTGCGCGTCGATGATGCCCTTGGCGGTGATCTCGCCCTTGTTGCGGTTGTCGAGCACACCGCGCACACGGACGGTCATGCTGCCGTCACTGACCAGCACACCGCCATCGCGGTTATCCAGGCTGGCAGCCTGCAGGTTCACCGACTGGCCGGAGCCGAGCACACCGTCACGGTTGTCCAGCGCACCACGCAGATCGATATTCAACCCCAGGTCGCCGAGGATCTGACCGCTGCGGTTATTCACTCCATCGGCGCTGAGTCGGATGACAGCGTTGCTGGAAAGCTCACCATTGCTGTTGTCCAGCAGGCCGAAACTGCCGGTCAGGTTACCCGTGCTGTGGATCAACCCCTGAGTATTGAGCGCCTGATTGGCGGTCACGCTCAGCGTAGCGTTGCCAAGCACACGCCCCGCGTTGCGGTTGTCCAGAATACCGGCGCTGACCGCTGTGTTCTGTCCGTTCAGCGTGCCGCCCTGGTTGTTCAGGGTTTGCGCGGTGCTGACCGTCAGATTGCGGCTGGCGGTGAGCGTTTTGCCGGTATTGTCGAGGTTCTGTGCGGTGAGGCTCAGATCGCCGCTGGCATTGCGACTGCCATCGGCGTTGACGCCGGAGTCGATTACGCCGGCGTTGGTCAGTTGGCCGCCAGCGCTGAGATTGATGCTGTCGCGGGCCGCAAGGGTCTGGCGGTTGGTCAGATTGCCCTGGGTTTGCACATTGGCGCTGGTGCCGGCGTAAAGCGGGCCGCGTGCGTCGAGGCCGGCGGCCTTGATGTTGACCGCGCCGGTGGCCGAAGTTTCGGCCAGACTCAGTTGGCCGTTGGCATCAAGCTGAATATCACCGCCGCTGGCAATCAGCTTGCCATCGAGTTTCACCCCGACCCCGGCTTCGGTGCCGACCAGTTTGATCGCCCCGGCGTACATGCCGCCCAATGCCGAGGAGTCGATGGCCAATTGCGGTTTACCGCTGCCATCATCGGCGCGGGCCGTGGCATTCAGGGTTTGTGCGTTGACGTCGTTGCGCCCGGCAATAATCGTCAGGTTTTGTGCCTGAATCTCGGCGTTGATTTTCGCGCTGCGGGTGATGATTTCGAAGCGGTCGACGTTGGTCGCGTTGAGGCCCGCACCCTCGATGGCCACAGAACCTTGATCAACCTGAAAGCGATCCAGCCGGCCGTTGTCGAGCACCGGTTTACCGGTGGTCAGTGTCACCCGTGGTGCATTAATGAAGCCGCAACCGTTGCAGGTGATGCCATACGGGTTCGCGACGATGACACGCGCCGACTGCCCCGCCACTTCGGTGTAGCCGCGCAACTGACTCGGGTTGCCGCTGATGACTTCGTTGAGAATCGCCTGCGCCGAACCGCTGTTCTTCAGGTTCGGGTTGTCGACGATGTGCCCACCCAGTTGAGTGAGATTATTCTGCGTCGAGCCGTTGTTGAGGATCAGCCCCTGCGCACCAACGTTGTAGTCGTGGAACTGGTTGTGCGACAGGCCGCTGGCATTGGGCGTGGCAATGTTGATGATCGGCACGCCGTTGCCGGCGCGATCCAGCGAGGTATTCGGGTTGGCCACCACAATGCCGTCGGCCTGCGCCCACATCGGTTGCCAGAACATGACGTTCGCCAGCAGAAACGCCAGCCCGCGCTTGGGCATGCCCAGAAAGCGTTCGCGCTCTTTCACGGCCGCAGAAGGTTGAAGCGCAAGAAAGGCGAACTGACGAACGTCCATGTCGATGATCTCGAAAAGTTGTTTTTAGATGAAGAAATCAATGCGGAAATAGATCGGTGCTTCACGCTCGGTCAATGCATCCGGGCGCTCGAGGGAATGAGCAAACGTCACCACGGCGGACAGGTGTTTGCCACTGGCGAACAGGTCCAGTGAATTGCTCGACATACGCCCGTGCTGATCGCCGTTGTAGCGATCGCCACGGATCACACCCTGGTCGTAACCCAGGCTGGTGCCGTATTCGGAGAACACCGGTTGCAGCCATTCGATGGTCACCGGACGCGACCAGCGCAGATCGTTGCGCCAGTAACCACCGCTGTCGCCCGACAGCGATTGATCCTTGTAACCACGAATCGACGACGAGCCGCCAAGGCTGGTGCGTTGCGGGCTGAACAGCACGTCCTCGCTACGCTGGCCGGTCATCAGGCTGCTGAAACTGAACGACTCGCCCCAGACCTTGAACGGTTGCAGGTAACTCAGAGTCGCGGTGTATTTGCGGTACCGCGCGTCCGGCTCACCGGGGCCAGGATCATGGCTGCCTTGCGCGTCGAAAGCGCCAATGCCTTGTTGCATGCCCGCGTCAAAGTTGACGAACGCACTGCCGACACGGCGGCCGTGGTTGAAGCCAAACTGTGCTTCGCTGATGCGGTTGCTGCTCAGTTTGAGTTTGCTGTCTTCGATGAAGTTGTTGGTGCGCAGATACGACAGGCCAGCGCTGAGCGAGGTTTTGCTGACGGCGTCGCGGTGGATCACCCGCTCGGCGCGCAACTGATGGTTTTCGCTGTCGCCGGTCTGCTTGAAGTTGTAACCATTGGCGGCGATTTGCGAGCGGTATTCGCTCTGGCTGTAGGTGTAGCTGAATGTCCACCAGCCCCACGGCAAGCTGTAATTGAGCATGGCGTTATTGGAGGTGTGTTGATGGTCAGTCATCGCATCATGACCGCCGCGCAGGCTCAACTGATCCGCCAGGCCAAGCGGGCTGTCCCAGTCAAACGTGGTGCCCCATTGCTGTTCACCGGTGCTGCGCTGGCCGTCGTTGTTGCGTGACAGCCCGACTCGCCATGGCTTCTGTGGAGTGTTGGTGACCAGCACTGCACTGCCGCCGACGTTCTGGCCGGGCGCCAGCTCCATTTTTGCCTGATTCGATGGCAGGCGGTTGAGCTGATCGACCATTTGCTCGATCTCGCGCAGGTTGACCAGTTCACCGGTTTTGCCGGGAAAGGCCATGGCCAGTTCGCGCTCCGAGAGCTGGCTGTTTTCCGCGCCTTTCATGCCTTCGAGCTTGCCTTCGACCACCAGCACTTGCAGGTGCCCGCTGGACAGATCCTGCTGCGGCAAGTAGGCGCGGCTGGTGACCAGACCTTTCTCGATGTAGTGATCGGTGATGACTTTGAGCAGCTCGTTGAGCTGCGGCACGCCGAGGCATTCACCGATATAGGGTTTGAGCAGACGCGTCTTTTCGCGATCCGACAGACTGTCCGCGCCCTTGAGCTCGATGTCTTTGATCGGGAAACAGCGGGTATCGGTGGGGGCTGCCGGTTGCGCAGGCTTGGCATCCTTGCCGGGCAGATCCTTGAGTTCTTCCAGGCGCCGCTGCTGTTCTTCGAGCAGGCGGTTCTGCCGGTCACGGATAAGGTCGGTGTCACCGGGAGTCGGTGCGGCGACGGCGTTCTGAAGTGGAGACAGGCACAGCAACGCTACGCACAACCTCGCCACGAGGGCGGGTGAGGACATGTTCGATCCCTCGAGACGAAAAGTGACATCAAAATAGTGGCGCGATATTAGATGGCCATCATTTTGACGTCAAACAATCGTTTCGACCGTTTGTCGGGTTTGTATCGAGGAATGTACAACTGGGTTCGGTACAGCGAGGGCGCGTTTTCATTGATCTGGCGGCAGCGAGTAACTCAGTTCAAGCAGCCCCGCTTTTCAGTGTTCAATACCCAGTCGTGTGGCGACGTCCTCGGGGGCCAGCACGCGGCCATCGGCCGCCGTTAGGGTCAGCTTGCGAATCGGCTGACGATTCTTTGCATCGACCATCACCGAACCCGGCTCACCCGGCGCATACATGAATTCACCGCCCCACTGCGACAGCGCGACGATCACCGTCTGCAAGGCTTTGCCGCGCTCAGTCAGCACGTATTCCTTATAGGCGCCGCCATCGGCCGCAGGCAGCGCTTGCAGGATCCCCTGCTCCACCAGGCCTTTGAGGCGCGCGCTGAGCATGTTCTTCGCGATATCCAGGCTCTTCTGAAAATCATTGAAACGCCGAATTCCGTCCAGCGCGTCACGAATGATCAGCAACGACCACCAGTCGCCGATCAGGTCCAGTGTCCGGGCCACCGGGCAAGCATTGCCCTGCAAGCTTTTGCGTTTCACGTAGGAGTACTCCATGCATTCATCGATTGGCCTCGCGGCTCACAGTTGCATCATACAACTCCAAGACACACCTCACGACTGGACCGTTGCAAAACCAGCACCTGCATACAAGTAGCCGGAGCGCTTTGCGCTGATAGTGAATGTCGCCATTTCGGCACTGACCCCCGACGCAGGAGTTTCCATGAGCACCTTCACCACGCAAGACGGTACCGAGATCTACTACAAGGATTGGGGCAGCGGTAAACCCGTGCTGTTCAGCCATGGCTGGCCGCTGGATGCCGACATGTGGGAATACCAGATGGAATACCTGAGCAGCCGTGGCTATCGCACCATTGCCTTCGATCGCCGTGGTTTCGGCCGTTCCGATCAGCCGTGGACCGGGTATGACTACGACACTTTCGCCGATGACATCGCGCAACTGATCAACCACCTGGACCTGCGTGACGTGACGCTGGTGGGCTTCTCCATGGGCGGCGGCGATATCAGCCGTTACATCGCTCGTCATGGCAGCGAACGCGTTGCCGGTGTCGTATTGCTGGGCGCGGTGACGCCGCTGTTCGGCAAGAAAGCCGATTTCCCGCAAGGTGTCGACACCTCGGTGTTCGACGGTATCAAGGCTGGCTTGTTGCAGGATCGTGCGCAGTTCATCGCTGACTTCGCCGCGCCGTTCTATGGCACCAATCAAGGCCAGAAAGTCTCTGACGGCGTGCTCGCGCAAACACTCAACATTGCGCTGCTGGCCTCGCTAAAGGGCACCGTGGATTGCGTGACCGCGTTCTCGGAAACCGACTTCCGCCCGGACATGGCCCAGATCGATGTACCGACACTGGTGATCCATGGCGACGGCGACCAGATCGTGCCGTTTGAAACCACCGGCAAGCAGGCGGCCGCGCAGATCAAGGGCGCCGAACTGAAGGTTTATGCAGGTGCGCCACATGGGTTTGTGGTGACGCACGCGCAGGCCCTGAATGAGGATTTGCTGGCGTTTCTGAATCGTTGAAACCGGCGCAGTGGTGAGGGGAAGATTCTGCTCACCACTGCACGTTACGCCAACGGTTTTTTTATCTCCCAACCCCACAGCCGATTTCCTGCAACCCCTGTGTTTCAAGGGTTTCCAAGCGCTGCATCAGATTTTTATCTTCACATCCCAGCTTAATAATATTTTACCGAAATCCCCCTCCTCCCTAGTCTGACCGCAAGCAAAACGGACAAGCCAACAGCGGCCCGAATCCCACTGCCTTGCTAGGAAGGATGTAGAGATGACCACTGCAATAATAAAAACAGACACGCTGATCGTGGGTGCTGGCCAGGCAGGCGTCGCCATGAGCGAACACCTGAGCAAACTCGGTGTGCCGCACCTCGTGCTGGAGCGCAATCGCATTGCCGAACGCTGGCGCACCGGGCGTTGGGACTCGCTGGTTGCCAACGGCCCGGCCTGGCACGACCGCTTTCCCGGCCTGGAATTCGATGACGTCGATCCCGACGGCTTCGCCCCGAAAGAGCGCGTGGCGGATTACTTCGAAGCCTATGCAAAGAAATTCAATGCGCCGATCCGCACCGGCGTTGAAGTGAAAAGCGTGGTGCGCAATGTCGGGCGCCCGGGTTTCACCGTCGAGACCTCCGAAGGCGTGATCGAAGCCAGTCGTGTGGTCGCTGCGACCGGGCCGTTTCAGAAACCGGTGATTCCGGCGATTGCCCCGCAGGACGAACGTCTGTTGCAGATCCACTCCGCTGATTACCGCAATCCGCAGCAACTGCCGGCAGGCGCAGTGCTGGTGGTCGGTGCCGGTTCTTCCGGCGTGCAGATTGCCGATGAGCTGCAACGTTCCGGCAAGCAGGTTTACCTGTCGGTCGGCGCCCACGATCGCCCACCTCGCGCCTATCGCAACCGGGATTTCTGCTGGTGGTTGGGCGTGCTTGGCGAGTGGGATCAAGCGGCGATGAAACCGGGGCGTGAGCACGTGACCATCGCGGTCAGCGGTGCCCATGGCGGGCGCACCATCGATTTCCGTGGTCTGGCCCATCGCGGCATGACCCTGGTTGGCGTCACCGAATCGTTCAATAACGGCGTGGTGACCTTCAAGCAGGACCTGGTCGGCAACCTCACTCGCGGCGACGAGAATTACCTGGCGTTGCTCGATGCCGCCGATGCCTACATCGAGCGCAACGGCCTCGATCTGCCGGAAGAACCTGAAGCGCGCGAAACCTATCCGGACCCCGAGTGCGTGAAAAATCCGCTGGCCGATCTGGATCTGGCCAAGGCCGGTATCACGTCGATCATCTGGGCCACCGGGTTCGCCGTGGATTATTCCTGGCTGCGAGTCGCGGCGTTCGACGACAAGGGCAAGCCGGTGCATCAGCGCGGTGTGTCGAGCGAACCGGGTGTGTATTTCCTCGGTCTGCCGTGGCAGTCGCGCCGGGGTTCGTCGTTTATCTGGGGCGTGTGGCACGACGCCAAGCACGTCGCCGATCACATCGCCACCCAACGCAAGTATCTGGACTATCGCGATGCCGAGCAGCGTGAAGCCGCACTGCATTCGAGCAGCCACAACAAAGCCGCCGATACCGTCGACGCTTGATTGCCTTTTTTCGCTCCGGCGCCGATTGCGCCGAGCAAACCTTCTTCAGGAGCCTTTCATGAGCCAGCCCACCCACACTCGCATCCGCATGTTCAACACCAAAGACACCTACCCGAACCAGACCCTGGACAATGACCTGTGCCAGGCCGTGCGTGCCGGCAACACCGTGTATGTCCGTGGTCAGGTCGGCACGGATTTCGACGGCAATCTGGTGGGTCTGGGTGATCCGCGCGCGCAGGCCGAACAGGCCATGCGCAACGTCAAGCAACTGCTCGAAGAAGCCGGCAGTGACATGAGCCACATCGTCAAAACCACCACGTACCTGATCGACCCGCGTTATCGCGAAGCGGTGTATGGCGAAGTCGGCAAGTGGCTTAAAGGCGTGTTCCCGATCTCCACTGGACTGGTGGTGTCGGCGCTGGGGCAGCCGCAGTGGCTGATGGAGATTGATGTGATTGCGGTGATTCCTGAGTAAGACATCACACCGAGTCGCGGCCTTCGCGAGCAGGCTCGCTCCCACATTTGGAATGCATTTCATTGTGGGAGCGAGCCTGCTCGCGAAGAGGCCAGTCCAGACACACAAGGAGTTCAATAGATGACCTTTTCAATCGCAGCCCGCTGCGCCGAAACCGGCCAGTTCGGTGTCGGCATCAGTTCCTCCAGCATCGCCGTCGGTGCGCGCTGCCCGTGGCTGCTGCCCGGCGTTGGTGCGGTGTCGAGCCAGAACATCACCCTGCCGTCTCTCGGCCCGGAAGTCCTCGCGCTGATGGAGCAAGGCCTGGCGCCGGACGATGCGCTGGACAAAGTCCTCACGCGCAACGGCTACAGCCAGTACCGCCAGATCACGGCGATCAACCACCTCGGCCAGACCGCACATTTCAGCGGTGCGCAAACCCTCGGCGTGCACAACGCCGTCAGCGGCGAACAGTGCGTCGCCGCCGGTAACATGCTCGCCGGGCGTTCGGTGATCGAAGCGATGGTCAGCGCCTTCGAGGACGGCGAAGGTCAACTCGCTGATCGTCTGCTCAAGGCCCTGCACGCCGCGCAAGCGCTCGGTGGCGAAGCCGGCCCGGTGCATTCGGCCGCTGTCGTGGTGGTCGGCGAACAGACCTGGCCGATCGTCAACCTGCGCGTCGACTGGGCTGATGAAGACCCGATCGGTCAGTTGCAAAAGCTCTGGGATGCGTATCAACCCCAGTTGCAGGACTACATCGATCGCGCCCTCGACCCCGCCAAAGCTCCCGGTTATGGCGTGGCCGGTGATGACCGATGAACAGCGTCGAGTTGCTCAAGGCGCTGGTGGGTTTCGATACCACCAGCCGTGGATCCAACTTGCAACTGATCGAATTCGTCCGCGATTACCTCGCAAGTTTCGACGTGTCCTGCGCGCTGATCTACAACGATGAGCGCAGCAAGGCCAACCTGTTCGCCACGATCGGCCCGGTGGATCAACCGGGTATCGTGCTGTCCGGGCACACCGATGTGGTGCCGGTCGATGGTCAGCCGTGGACGCTGCCGCCGTTCGAACTGACGGAACGCGACGGCAAACTGTTCGGGCGCGGTACGGCGGACATGAAAGGTTATATTGCCTGCGTGCTGGCGTTGGTGCCGGCGCTGGTGCAGGCGTCGTTGCACCTGCCGGTGCACATTGCCCTGTCTTACGACGAAGAGGTCGGCTGCCTCGGCGTGCGTTCGCTGCTCGAGGTCTTGCAGCAGCGTCCAGTCAAACCGCTGCTGTGCATCATCGGCGAACCGACCGAACTGAAACCGGTACTCGGCCACAAAGGCAAACTGGCGATGCGTTGCGATGTGCATGGCCATCCGTGCCATTCGGCTTACGCGCCACTGGGCGTCAATGCGATTGAATACGCCGCCGAACTGATCGCTGAGCTTGGTCGCCTCGGTCAGCAACTGAAAGCGCCGGAGCATCACGATGCGCGCTTCGACCCGCCCTACAGCACCGTGCAAACCGGAGTGATCAGCGGCGGCAAGGCCTTGAACATCGTGCCTGCCGATTGCCGTTTCGATTTCGAAATTCGCGCCCTGCCCTCGCAGGATCCGGGCCTCGTCGCCCAAGCACTGAAAGCCTACGCCGAACGCGAAGTGCTGCCGCGCATGCGCGCGATCAGTGCGCAAAGCGAGATCCGCTTCAGCGAATTATCAGCCTATCCGGGGTTGGTCACCGATGCGCAGAGCCAGGCCGCCGAGCTGATTGCGGCGTTCTGCGGTTCAACGGATTTCGCCACGGTGGCGTTCGGCACGGAAGGCGGACTGTTTGATGCGGCGGGTATCCCGACCGTGGTCTGCGGGCCCGGCAGCATGGATCAGGGCCACAAACCCGACGAGTTTGTCAGCCTCGATCAACTGAAGGCCTGCGACGAAATGCTCCAACGGGTGCTGACATTCATCAGCGATTGAACCGTGGCTCGACTGCTCTCAAGCGTACAGTCGGGCCAACTCTTCACGGCAATGGTCGACAAACAACTGCACCGGTTTGGTCAGTTGCACCCGCCGCAGCCAGGCTGCCGACAATCCCGACCCGGTCACGGTTTCCGCCAGCGGCACGCAGACGACTTTCTGGCCGTCGTAGGTGTAGTCGCTGAACGGTTTGGTGACCAGAATCGAAAAGCCGAAACCGCGCCCGACCATGCCGCGCACCATCTCGATTGATGGGGAGCTGAACACAATGTGCGGGGTCAACCCGCGCTCCTCGAAAATGCTCACGAAGTAGGTCCGGCTCGGCACCACGTCGAGCAGAATCATGGGCTCCAGCACCAGATCATGCAGCGAGACTTTCGCCTGTTGCGCAAAGCGGTGATCGGCCGGGAGCAAGGCGTAAGGCTGCTGCGCGGGCATCAGCGGCGTGGTTTCAATCGTGCTATCGAGATCGTGCTCGAACAGCATCGCCAGGTCGATGCTGCCGGCGGTCAGCGCCTGCACCAGCTCTTGCTGCTCACCGTCGCGAATGCGGATTTCCACCCCCGGCCAGCGTTCCTTGAAACCGGCGATCAGGCGCGGCAGGTACAGCGGCGCGACAGTTTCAAAACAGCCGATATCGATTTGCCCGGCTACCACATCGTTATCGGCCAGTGCGTTCTGTTCGAACTCGTGAGCCACCCGCAGCAGCTCCAGTGCCTTGCGATAGAACCGCGAGCCACTGGGCGTCAGCGATACACCCTGGGCGTGATGGCGGATGAACAGCTGCACGCCGAAACTTTCTTCCAGGTGCTTGATCGCGGTGGAGACCGACGGCTGCGCGATGTAGAGCTTGCGCGACGCTTCGGCGACGCTGCCGCAGTCGGCGGTGGTGACGAAGTATTTGAGCTGGCGCAGGTTGTAGGCGGCCATGGGAATCTCCAGAAAATCAAACGATCGCAGCCTTCGGCAGCTCCTGCACAAAGCGCTGTGAATCAAGATAAGAGAGAAGCCTGAACATACCGGAGCCAGGCCTCACCCGGAGCATATTTTTTTTAAGGTCTGTAGCAACAAACTTACTAATTTATCTCTCGCGGTGCTTTGCACATGATCGCTTCAACAAGAAATGCGCCGCCCGTGCCGGCGCTTGCCGAAGTACGTCCACGTACTCATCCTTGCCTTGGAGTTCGTCATGGCTACCCCTGCAGCAACCTCCGCTCCGCTGATTGAAAAACACACGATAGGATACGTGCCCCCCGAAGATCGCCACGGAAAGGTCAGGGATCTGTTCACGCTCTGGTTCGGCGGCAACATCGCGCCGTTGCCCATCGTTACCGGTGCGCTGGGCGTGCAGTTGTTTCACTTGAATCTGGTCTGGGGCATCGTCGCCATTCTCGTCGGCCATCTGGTCGGTGGTGTGCTGATGGCGCTGCACTCGGCGCAAGGCCCGCAGATGGGCATTCCGCAGATGATCCAGAGTCGCGCGCAGTTCGGCTCGCTTGGCGCGTTGCTGGTGGTGCTGATCGCCGGCGTCATGTACATCGGCTTCTTCGCTTCCAACATCGTGCTGGCCGGCAAGTCGTTGCACGGCGTGGTCGACAGCGTTCCGGTGCCGGTCGGTATCGTCATTGGCGCAGTCGGTTCGGGAATCATCGGCATCATTGGCTACCGCTTTATCCATGTACTCAACCGCATCGGCACCTGGGTGCTGGGGATCGGCATCGTCGTCGGTTTCGGCTACATATTCACCCACATTCAGACTGACGACTTCCTCACCCGTGGCAGCTTCAACCTCTCCGGTTGGCTGGCCACCGTGTCGCTGGCCGCGCTGTGGCAGATCGCGTTTGCGCCTTACGTGTCGGATTATTCGCGGTACTTGCCGGCCGACGTCAAAGTCTCGTCGACGTTCTGGACCACGTACTTGGGGTCGGCGCTCGGTTCGAGTCTGGCGTTTATTTTCGGCGCCGTCGCGGTGCTGGCGACGCCCGTCGGCATGGACACCATGGATGCAGTGAAACTCGCCACCGGTTCCATTGGCCCGCTGATGCTGGTGCTGTTTCTGCTCAGCGTGATCAGCCACAACGCCCTCAACCTTTACGGCGCGGTGCTGTCGCTGATCACTCTGGTGCAGACCTTCGCCTACCGCTGGATCCCCACCGCCAAGAGCCGCGCAGTGATCTCGATCATCGTGTTGCTGGCTTGCTGCTTTGCCGCCGTCGGCGCCTCGAAAGACTTCATCGGCCACTTCGTCGACATGGTGCTGGTGTTGCTGGTGGTGTTGGTGCCGTGGACGGCGATCAACCTGATCGACTTCTATGCGATCCACAAAGGTCAGTACGACATCCAGTCAATCTTCCAGGTCGACGGCGGCATCTACGGCCGCTACAACCCGCAGGCGTTGCTGGCTTACGCAATCGGCATCGCCGTGCAGATCCCGTTCATGAACACGCCGCTGTACGTCGGCCCGGTGTCGGCGCACATCAACGGTGCGGATCTGTCCTGGCTGGTGGGACTGCTGGTGACCTCGCCGTTGTATTTCTGGCTGGCTAACCGAGACACGTCTTACCGTCGACGGATGATGGGCGGAAAACTGGCGGGCAATCTGTGAGATTGATGCGCTGAAAAAGAAGGCCCGCGCTGTGCGGGCCTTCTCCGTTGCGGTGTGGTATTTGTTTACGCCTGACGACGATTGGGTAAGGGACATCCAGTGCTGCGAATACTCGGTAAAGCCTCATCGATCAACGTGCGCAAAGTGCTGTGGACTTGCGCTGAATTGCACATTCCTTTCGAGCGAGAAGACTGGGGTTCGGGCTTCAAATCGACCAACGATTCGGAGTTCCTCGCGCTCAATCCCTGTGCCATGGTGCCGGTGATTGAGGACGGTGATTTCACCTTGTGGGAATCGAACACGATCATTCGTTATCTGGTGTCGCGTTATGACGGTTTGCACCTCTATCCGACCGAACCGCAAACCCGGGCGCGGGTTGATCAGTGGATCGACTGGCAGGCATCGGAGCTGAATCGCTCGTGGTCGTACGCGTTTCTATCGCTGGCGCGCCAATCGCCGGAACATCAGGACAGCGCCGCATTGTCAGCCGGTTGCCGCGACTGGGCGCGAAACATGGCCATCCTCGACCGGCAATTGGAAAAGACCGGCGCTTACGTCAGTGGCGAGGCGTTTTCCCTGGCGGATATTCCCATCGGGCTGTCGGTGAACCGCTGGTTCGAAACACCATTGGCTCACCCGGATTTTGCCGCGGTAAAGGCTTATTACGAGCGTCTGAGCCTGCGTCCCGGCTACGTGCTGCACGGTCGAAACGGTACGCCGTGATCGAGCTTATTTACCTTTGAACGCCTCATGTCGCGCCAGCCGTTCGGCGGCGTAGGCTGCTTGTGGCTGGCTGATCAGGTCTTCCCGACGCAACGCTTCACCGCAGTGCTCGCACAGCGGCCCGAGACCGGCGCTGTGGTTGCAGTTCTTATGGGTCATGTTCACCGCCAGCCCCTCCTCCGGTGCTTTGCACCAGGTCTCTCCCCACGCCCGCAGCGCGATGATTACCGGGTAGAACGCCTCGCCTTTCGCGGTGAGGTGATACTCGTAGCGTTTCGGCCGCTCGTTGTACAAGCGCCGCTCAACCAGCCCATCCGCTTCCAGACATTTCAGGCGCGCGGCGACCATTTGCGGCGTACCGCCGGTCTGCGCCTGGATCTCGTCATAGCGATGATTGGCCATGAACAACTCGCGCAAAACCAGCACGGTCCAGCGGTCGCCGACGATCGTCTCGGCCCGGGAGATCGGGCACAGCGTGTCAGGAAGACTATCGTTTACTGCCATCAGGGCTTGCCTCTTTTACAGTTACTATGATTATCATATCTACACGATGCCGGGACAAGCCCTGCGCACCGATAATCCCATTGCCGGAGCAAGCCGCCATGTCGAATACCTCCTACCCGCTGGACAGAACCGCCTATCTGCTGGTCGATCCATACAACGATTTTCTTTCGGACGGCGGCAAGATTTTCCCTTTGATCAAACCCATGGCTGAAGAGAACGGCCTGCTCGACAACCTGCGCAAACTCGACCGCACGGTGCGCGAACTGAAAATTCCGGTGGTCATCGTACCGCATCACCGCTGGGAAAAAGGCGACTACGAAAGCTGGGCTCACCCGACCCCGACCCAATGCAAGATCATGCACATGCACCATTTTGCCCGCGGTGAATGGGGCGGTGAATGGCACCCGGATTTCGCCCCGCAAGAGGGCGACATTGTGGTTCAGGAACACTGGGGCTCCAGTGGTTTCGCCAACACCGACCTGGATTTTCGCCTGAAACAACAAGGCGTCACCCACGTGATCATCGTCGGCCTGCTGGCCAACACCTGCATCGAAGCCACCGCGCGCTATGCCGCGGAACTGGGCTACCACGTCACCCTGGTCCGCGATGCAACGGCGGCCTTCAAAGCGGAAATGATGCACGCCGCCCACGAACTCAATGGCCCGACATTTGCTCACGTCATTGCCAGCACGGACGAACTGATTGCCAACCTCCAATCCCAGGGTGAAGCGCAATGAATCTGACCGGCCATTTGCTGATCGGCGCGGCGGATGTCGCCGCCACCGAAGGAACAATGAAAGCGCTGAACCCGGCGACTGATCATCTGATCGAACCGGACTTTGCTTTCGGCGGTGCGGCACAGGTTGATCAGGCAGCGACACTCGCCGATGCGGCATTTGACCGCTACAGCCACACCTCGCTGGCCGAACGCGCGGCTTTCCTCGAGAGCATCGCTGACAACCTCGACGAAGTACGCAGCGAACTGGCGGCACGCGCGGCGCTGGAAACCGGACTGCCCGAAGCTCAGCTTGAGGGCGAAGCGTTGAAAGCCGCGACCCAGTTCCGCCAATTCGCCGATGTGGTGCGCCGGGGGCGCTTTCTGCAACTGGCCATCGACCCGGCGCAACCCCAGCGTCAGCCGCGCCCACGGATGGATCATCGCCTGCAAAAAATCGCCATCGGCCCGGTGGCGATTTTCGGCGCGAGCAACTTTCCGATTTCCTACTCGGTGGCGGGTGGCGACACCGCGTCAGCATTGGCGGCCGGGGCTCCGGTGATTCTCAAGGCACACAATGCGCATCCCGGCGCTTCGGAAATTCAGGCCCGGACCATTCGTAAAGCCGTGCAGACGCATGGTTTGCCCGAAGGCGTTTTTTCAATGGTGCGTGGCGGCGGCAATGCCATTGGCGAAGCGCTGGTCGATCATCCGTTGATCAAGGCTGTGACCTTTACCGGCTCCGAACCGGGTGGCATGGCGCTCTATCGCCGTGCGCAATTGCGACCCGAGCCGATCCCGGTATTCACCGAAATGACCAGCGTCAACCCGACCTTCATCCTGCCCGAGGCGCTGGCGGCTCGCGGCGCCGAAATCGGCGACGGCTTCATCGAACGGATGCTGGTCAACGTCGGGCAGGCCTGTTTGTGTCCGTCGATCCTGATCGCCATCCGCGGTGCGGGGTTTGATGAACTGCGCAACGCCATGCGTAAACGGGTCAGCGAGGCACCGGCACGGACAATGCTGACGCCGGGTATTCATGGCGCCTACGTTGAGGGTCTGGTGGCAATGGAAAGTGCCGGCGCGCAGGTGATCGCGGCAGGCAAGCCGGCCGATGCCACGTTCGCCGGACGTGCGGCCTTGCTGGAAATCGAGGGGCAGCATTTGCTCGGCGAACCGGCACTGGCCCATGAGGTGTTCGGCCCGTCGGCGCTGCTGGTGGCGGTCAGTGATGCCGAGGAACTGCTGGCGGTCGCCCGCTCGTTCAGGGGACAGCTCAGCGCCGCTATCCACCTTGAAGATCCTGACCTGGAACTCGCTCGGCGCCTCCTGCCGATCCTCGAACGGCGCACCGGACGCATCGTGGTCAACGCTTTCGCGCATCCACAGGAAGTGACGTACGCCACGGTGCACGGCGGGCCGTTTCCGGCGACGTCGGACAGCCGCTTCACCTCGGTCGGCATGACCTCGATCGAACGCTTCTTGCGTCCCGTGGCTTATCAGGGTTTTCCGGATGAGTTGTTGCCACAGACGTTGCGCGAGGGCAATCCGCTGCAGCTGCCACGCAGCGTCGACGGGCAATAACAGCGATCCAGTGCGCGGCAGACGCGATCATGCGTCTGCGCGCACCACCCCGCGCTCTTCCAGCAAACGCACAAACATGCTCAGGCTGCGCGACACCGTACCCCGTCGCCACACCAGCCAAGTGGTCAGATAACGAAAGTCCGCCGCCAATGGCCAGACGCTGACCGTGGCACTGCCGGGCATGCTCTGCAGCATTTTGCGCGGCATCAGTGCCAGGCCAGCACCGGCGCTGACGCAGGCGAGCATGCCGTGGTACGACTCCATTTCGAAGATCTTGCCCGGTACGGCAGCGTCGGTGCTGAACCATTTTTCGAAGTGATGACGGTAGGAGCAGTTGGAACGGAAGGCATAAATGTTTTCGCCGTTTACGTCCGCTGCGCGCTTGACGGGCGCGTGGTTGAGCGGCGCGATGATGACCATTTCTTCCTCGAATGCCGGCACACCTTCCAGCGTCGGATGCAGCACAGGGCCGTCGACAAATGCTGCCGCGAGCCGTCCGGAGAGCACGCCATCGATCATCGTGCCGGACGGCCCGGTGGACAGGTCGAGATCGACTTTCGGGTGCAGTTGGTTGTATGCCGCAAGCAATTCGGGGATGCGCACCGCCGCCGTGCTTTCCAGCGAACCCAACGGAAAGGCGCCTTGCGGTTCTTCGCCCGCCACCGTCGCCCGAGCCTCCTGCACCAGATCGAGAATCCGTCGCGCGTATTCGAGAAAACTCCACCCCGCCGGCGACAGGCGCAAACGGCTTTTCTCGCGGATAAACAGATCAACGCCCAGATCCTGCTCAAGCTGCTTGATCCGCGTGGTCAGGTTCGACGGCACGCGATGGATCTGCGCGGCGGCGGCGCTGATGCTGCCGTGTTCGGCAACGGCTTTGAAGATTTCCAGCTGGACCAGATCCACAGCCATTCTCCAATCGTGAAAGAAACGATCTTTATTATTCAGTTTCCAGAAAACAAACACCACCCTACTCTAAGCCCATCCGACGAACCTGCAGGACGATGCCATGAGCCAGATTTCCAGCCAGACCCACGCCATCTCGATCAACCCCGCCAACGGCGAGCAGATTGGTCATTACGCGTTTGAATCCGCCGCCGCGCTCGACGCCGCACTGACCCGCGCCGCCTACGGCTTCGGCAAATGGAAACGCAAGCCGCTGCAAGATCGCTCGCGCTTGTTGAGCGCCCTGGCCGGTGCATTGCGTGAAACCAGCGAAGCCATGGCCACGATGATCACCCAGGAAATGGGCAAGCCGATCGCTCAGGCCCGTGGCGAAATCGAGAAATGCGCCAAGCTTTGCGAGTGGTACGCCGAACACGGCCCGGCCATGCTCGACGCTGAGCCGACGCAGGTTGAAGGTGGCAAGGCGCGCATCGAATACCGTCCGCTCGGCCCGATTCTCGCGGTGATGCCGTGGAACTTCCCGATCTGGCAAGTACTGCGCGGTGCCGTTCCGGCGCTGATCGCTGGCAACACTTACGTGCTCAAGCACGCGCCGAACGTGATGGGCAGCGCCTATCTGTTGCGCGACGCGTTTACTCGCGCCGGTTTCGCCGAGGGTGTTTTTGAGGTGATCAACGTCACCCCGGAAGGCGTTTCCACCGCGATTGCCGATCCACGCATCGCCGCTGTAACGCTGACCGGCAGCGTGCGTGCCGGTATGGCCATCGGCGCTCAGGCCGGTGCCGCGCTGAAGAAATGCGTGCTGGAACTCGGCGGTTCCGATCCGTTTATCGTGCTCAACGACGCCGATCTGGATGAAGCCGTGCAAGCG
Source organism: Pseudomonas tensinigenes (assembly GCF_014268445.2). Lineage (NCBI taxonomy): Bacteria > Pseudomonadati > Pseudomonadota > Gammaproteobacteria > Pseudomonadales > Pseudomonadaceae > Pseudomonas > Pseudomonas tensinigenes. The sequence goes on along the minus strand of NZ_CP077089.1, from coordinate 2,858,976 downwards.
GCGGTGATCGGTCGCTATCAGAACTCCGGTCAGGTCTGCGCAGCGGCCAAACGATTGATCATCGAAGCAGGCGTGGTTGAAGAATTCACCCGCAAGTTTGTCGAGGCCACGCGCAAGTTGAAGGTCGGCGATCCGTTGTCCGCCGACACCTACATTGGCCCGATGGCGCGCTTCGACCTGCGCGATGAACTCGACCAGCAGGTACGCGACACTCTGGAAGAAGGCGCAACGCTGTTGCTTGGCGGCGGCAAATCCGAAGGCCCGGGCAACTACTACGAGCCGACCGTACTGGCCGATGTCACCGACCGCATGACCTCGTTCAAACAGGAACTGTTCGGCCCGGTCGCTTCGATCATCACCGCCCGCGATTGCGCGCATGCCGTGGCACTGGCCAACGACAGCGAATTCGGCCTGACCGCCACGATCTACACCGCCAACGTCGCACTGGCCCAGCAACTGACCAGCGAACTGGACACCGGGGGCGTATTCATCAACGGCTACTCCGCCAGCGACCCGCGCGTGACCTTTGGCGGCGTGAAGAAGAGCGGTTTCGGTCGTGAGCTGTCGCACTTCGGCGTGCGCGAATTCTGCAACGCCCAGACCGTGTGGCTGGATCGCAAATAACCCAGACACCGGAAAACCCTGTGGGAGCGAGCCTGCTCGCGAAGAGGCAATGTCAGTCAACCCATCCGTTGCTGACTCACCGCTATCGCGAGCAGGCTCGCTCCCACATTGGGTTTATGCGGCTGCCTGTTGCGGCTCCGCGACGCTGCGATCCTTGCTCAATAATCCCAGCACCACCGCCGCCGATGCGAGGGTGATCACCGTCAGGATGTGCAGCAGATACTGAAACGCCGCCGCATAACCTTGCACCAAACGTTCGTTGGCCAGCCCGGGAACCGTGTTGATCGCATGCGCCATATCACCCGTGGTCACCCGGTGCGCGGTCTCGGCAATCAGCGACGCCTCGGCGCTACCCGCCACCACGTGCATGGCACTCGACAGATCAGCGTGCAACACTGAAGCCAGCACTGCCGCGACAATCGCCAGGGCAATCCCCTCACCCGCCACTCGCACAGTGCTGAAGATGCCCGCCGCCATGCCGGCGCGTTCTTTCGGCACGACACTGACCGACAAACCATCCATCAGCCCCCACGGCAAACCGGCGCCAATGCCGATCAGCAGCATCGGCACCACCAGCGCAAATTTCGCGTCACCGACGTTGTACAGACTCAGCCAATGCAGGCCCACGGCGGCAATCAGGAACCCGGCGCCGGACAAAATGCCAGCGGATACAAAGCGCGCCAGCGACGCGGCCAGCATCGGCACCACCAACATCGGCGCCGACAACGCCAGCAACAGCAGACCGGCGTCGATCTCGCTCAGCCCCTCAACGCCGATGAAGCGCAGCGGCAACATCACCACCAGCACGATGTAGCAGAAACACGTGCCGATCGGCAGCACCTGCACGCCAATGAATCGCGGATAACGGAACAGGGTCAGATCGAGCATCGGCCGTTCGACGCGCATTTCGACGATCACGAAAGCTGCCAACAACACGGCCGAAGCGCCCAGCAAACCGATCACGAGCGGGCTTTCCCAGCCACTGTCCGGCGCCTGGATCAGGCCGAAAGTGAACAGCGCCAGCATCGCACTGAAAAGCACCGTGCCCAGCCAGTCCAGCCCTTTGGCATCCGGGTCGCGGGTTTCGCGCATGCGCGGCAGACCGAAGACCATCGCGATCACACCGATCAACGCCGTAAAGACAAAAATCGCCCGCCAGTTGAAGGCCTCGATCAACGCCCCGGCCATCAAGGGTCCGAACGCCAGACCGATGCCGAACGTTGTACCGAGCACGCTGTACGCCCGGGTCCGGGCATGCCCTTCGAACTCTTGCGCCAGCGCCGCCGAGCCGCTGGCCAGCGCCGCCGCCCCCGCCACGCCTTGAACGGCGCGCAGCACATCCAGCCAGAACACCGAAGGCGCCAGACTCTGCGCGATCGAGGCGACGGTAAACAGCAGCATGCCGAAGGTGAACAGGCGTTTGCGTCCATACACATCAGCCAATGCGCCGGCGGCCATCAGCAAACTGCCGAACGACAACATGAACGCGTTGGTGATCCAGGTCAGCGCCACCGGGCTGCCGCCCAGGTCACGGCCGATGGCTGGTGTCGCCACCGCGCCGCCAGTAAAACTTAACGGCAAGACCAGTGCCGAGAGGCAAACGGCCGCGAGTATGAGCAACTTGTCGCGCGCTCCGTGCGGCTGAGTCATAGCGTTCATCATTCCATCCTTTGAGGATCAATAAGCTGCATTACGCAGCAGATAAGGCGTGAAAAATCCACCGAAGTTTGCAGACGGTGACAATGAGAGCGAGCGGCCTCGCTCTCACAGCTCTGGCGTTCAGTTGTTGAAGTCGGTCGACAGCGCCAATACCTGCCACTGTTCCAACTCCTGCGCCACCAGCCGATTCTTCGCCTCGATCCGCGCAACCGTGTCACTACCCAGCGCCAGTCGCAGCGGCGGGTTCGGTGCATTGACCAGCGTCAGCATCGCCTCGGCAAACTTCTGCGGATCACCCGGTTGCGCATGGTTGGCCGCCTCGGCGAACGCACGCATCTTGCCCACGGTTTCGTCGTAGTCCGGCAGCTCAAGTTGCGTTTTGATCAACGACTGTTCATCAAGGAAATCGGTGCGAAAGAAACCCGGCTCGACCACCGTGGCTTGAATGCCCAACGGCGCCAGTTCCTGATGCAACGCTTCGGTGATGCCTTCGACGGCAAATTTGGTCGAGCCGTAAACGCCCCAGCCCATGTACGCCTGATAACCGCCGATCGACGAGATGTTGATCACCCGGCCACTGCGTTGCGCGCGCATATGCGGCAACACCGCGCGGGTGACGTTGAGCAGGCCGAACACATTGGTCGCGAACAAGCGCTCGGTCTCGCTGGCGCTGGTTTCTTCGACGGCGCCGAGCACACCAAAACCGGCGTTGTTGATCAGCACATCGATACGGCCAAAACGCTTGATGCCTTCGGCAACCGCTTGGTGTGCTTCTTCCTCGCGGGTGACGTCGAGGCGCACCGCCAGCAGGTTCGGCTGATCGCCGAGACGATCGGTGATGTCTTGCGGGTTGCGCGCGGTAGCGATCACCGCGTCACCGGCAAGCAAGGCGCGTTCTGCGATGAGGATGCCAAAACCACGGGAAGCGCCAGTAATGAACCAGGTACGCATTTTCAACTCCTCCTGTCTGCGACCTTTGGCGAGGGTGCCAGGTCTTCTTGATGAGTTGATGCGACTTTAAGGCCGTGCTACTGATGTGATAATCCCAACAATTTTGCATGGCTTTGTGAAAGGTATTCACAGATGAAATCACCTTCGGCGGCGGATCTCAGCGTTTTCCTCTGCACCGCGCAGTACCTGAACTTCAGTAAAGCCGCCATCGAACTCGGTCTGACGCCCTCCGCCCTGAGCCATTCGGTGAAGGCGCTGGAAAACCGTCTAGGCGTGCGCCTGTTCAATCGCACCACCCGCAGCGTGGCATTGACCGAGGCTGGCGAGCGCCTGTATGCCCGACTGAAACCGGCATTCCGCGACATCGACGATGCTTTGGAAGATCTCAATCACTTCCGTGACAAACCCTCAGGCAATCTGCGCATCACCTGCGGGCGGCAAGCCTGCGAACTGGTGTTACTGCCGATTGCCAGTGAGTTTTTGCAGATGTATCCGGACATTCGTCTGGAAGTGGTCGAGAGCGATGCGCTGCTGGATATCGTCGCCAGCGGGTTCGATGCCGGCGTGCGCTTCGGCGATCGCCTGGAGGCCGACATGGTGTCGCTGCCAATTGGCCCGACAATGCGTTCAGTGGTGGTCGGTTCCCCCGCGTTTTTCGAACGCCATGTGGCACCGCAAAAACCCGAGGACCTGCACGGACTGCCGTGCATCCGCCACCGCTACCCCAGCGGTTCGATGTACCGCTGGGAACTCGAACGCGGCGGCATCGCCCAGGAAATCGAGGTCAACGGCCCGCTGACCCTCGGCGATGTCAGCCTGATGGTCGGGCCCGCGCTGCAAGGGCTGGGCCTGGCCTATGTGTTCGAAGATATGGTCAGCGAACACTTGGCCAGCGGGCGTCTGCTGCAAGTGCTGGCAGACTGGTGCCCGTACTATCCAGGTCTGCACCTGTACTACCCGAGCCGCCGTCATGTGCCGGCAGCGCTGAAGGCGTTTATCGACTTCGTGCGCAACCGGCACTAGCGCTTACAGGTACTTCAACCAGGCGATGTCGCGACGACGGGCCTTCAACGCCGAGAACCAGCGCACGGCCGGGAACAGCGCAATTGACAGAAGCGCTGCCGCCAGCCAGATCGCCGCCACTGACGAGAAGCCGAAATAGCTGCCCTGATTCAGCCCGAACAGGGCCACGCCGATCAGGTACAACACCTTCAACGCGTACAGATGCAGCAGGTAGAAAAACATCGGCGCCGAACCGAACACGGTCAACCAGCGAATCCAGCGACGATCCTGCAAGCGTTCGAATGCCAGTAGCAGCAACAGCCCGACGCTCACGGTCAGCGCGATAAACAGCAACGACGGCGGGTACTTGGTGATGTTGAAAAAGCTCATCAGGGTTTGCACGGACGTGTCGCCCACGGCCCACGGTTTTTCGCCATAGCCATTGATCAGCCGCAGCCCGACAAAACCGAGCAGTCCGGCGCTACCAGCAATCAGCAGGTGCAGTTGACGAAATCCCGCTTCAACGCCGCGAGCGAACCACGGCCCCAGCGCATAACCCAGACCGATCACACCGATCCAAGGCAACAACGGATACGACGTGCGCAGGCGCAGAGTGTCGCTGACTTCGATCCAGCCACGATCATGCAAAATCGCCCACGGCACATGCAGCGCCGACTCCACTGGAAAATGCACCGCGTCGAGCAGGTTGTGTCCGCCGATGATCATCAGGCTCAACGTCAGCAACAGCCAGCGCGGCAGCCAGACCAGCAGCGACAAGGCGATCATGCTCAAGCCGATCGCCCAGATCACTTGCAGATAAATCACGCTCGGTGGCAGCTGGAAGGTCCACGCGAAGTTCACCAACGTGAATTCCAGTAGCACCAGAAACAGACCACGCTTGAACAGAAAGGCGCTGACATCGGCCTTGCCTGCGTACTTTTCGCCGAACAACCATGCCGACAATCCCGTCAGCAACACAAATACCGGCGCGCACAGATGCGCCAGGGTGCGACTGAAAAACAGCGCCGGTTCAGTGCTGGCAATGTCCATCGGGTCGCTGACCTGGCGATGCAGCAAAAAGGTTTCACGCACGTGGTCGAGCAGCATGAACAGAATGACCAGGCCTCTGAGGGCATCAATGGACAGCAGCCGGCCAGTGGCTAACGGGGCAGAACGAGGAAGCACAATCGTCATGAGCGTTTCGCAATCGAAGGGATAACAGCAGGTGCCCAGCAGGAACACCGCTAAAAATTCACGTTACCTTATAACAATAAACAGTAAAAACCCAAGCTCAATCGATAGTGATTCTCAGAAAACCTCAGCCGCACAAGTTGCCCAATAGCCTCAGGCTTCTATAGTGATCAAGTCCCCTGCCCTTGCGGCTTGCTGTCGAGCGTTGTCCATGGTCAACACCGAACACCTGATCATTTGCGAGCACTGCGACTGTGTGTACGAAAAAGCCGTGCTGGCCAAACACCAGAAAACCTCGTGCGTGCGCTGCGGCGGCGTACTGCAGCGCTTCAACGGTTTGACCGTCGAACAGCGCCTGGCCTTGACCTTCACAGCGGCGATGTTATGGCTGTTCGCCAATTTCTATCCGGTGATGAGCATCAGTCTCAAAGGCCTGAAAAACAGCGCGACGCTGTGGGATTCAGTGCTGGCGCTGAGTCAGGGGCCGATCACGTTCATGGCGATGGTCGCGGCGATTTCGATCATCATTGCCCCGGCATTTCAACTGGTGCTGCTGATCTGGGTGCTTAGTTTCGCGCTGTCATCGCGACGCGCGCCGGGCTTCAAGCTGTGCATGCGCTGGCTGGAAACCCTGCGGCCGTGGAGCATGCTTGAGGTATGCCTGCTCGGAGCGATGGTGGCGGTGTTCAAACTGGCCGGATTGCTCGACGTGTTGCCCGGCATCGGCCTGTTCGCACTGGCCGTGCTGAGCCTGATGATGATCAGGATTGCCGGCCGCGATATCCGCGACCTCTGGGACATTCTATGAAACGGCCACCGACTGCCAGCGAACTCAATCTGTGCCTGTGCCACAGCTGCGGGCTGGCTTGCGACATGACCGACGAGCCGCACGAGTGCCCGCGTTGCGACGCGCCGCTGCACCGGCGCAAGACCAATTCACTGGCGCGCACTTGGGCCTACATGCTCGCGGCGCTGGCGTTTTACGTGCCGGCCAATCTGCTGCCGGTGATGAACACCACCATGCTCGGCAGCGGCGCCGACAGCACGATCATGAGCGGCGTGCTGGAGTTCTGGGAGCACGGCGCCTGGGACATCGCGCTGATCATTTTCATCGCCAGCATCGCCGTGCCGGGAGTCAAGTTCGTCGCCCTGACGCTGCTGCTGATGACCGTGCAGCGCGACAGCGCCTGGGCGCGCAAAGAGCGCTCGAAGCTGTTCCGCTTCGTCGAGCTGATCGGCTATTGGTCGATGCTCGACGTGCTGGTGGTGGCGCTGGTCGCAGCATTGGTGAAGTTTCAGGCGCTGGGCGATATCGAGCCACGACCGGGCATTCTGTTTTTCGGCCTGGTCGTGGTGTTCACCATGCTCGCAGCGATGAGTTTCGATCCGCGCCTGATCTGGGACAAGGACACGGACGAATCCCTCAGCGACGCTGAACCTCAAGCAGCACCTGCAACGGGTGGCGCAGTGCCTGATCCGACTGGCGCTTGACCTGACTGCGGCAGGAATACCCCGTGGCCAGTGCTTCGCCCTGCTCTGTCGGCGCGTCTATCTGACGTGCCCACGACTGCTCGTAGATCACCGCTGAGGTTTGGCGATTGCGCGCTTCGTGGCCATACGTGCCGGACATGCCGCAGCAACCGGTGGCTTGCGTGGCCAGCTTCAATCCTGCGCGTTCGAATACCTGTTCCCACTGGCGGGTGGCGGCCGGGGCGTTGGTTTTCTCGGTGCAGTGGGCCAGCAGTCGGAACGACGCGGTTGCATCCTGTGGCGCCTGCTCCGGCATCACCTTGAGCAACCACTCCTGAACCAATGCCACCTCCGGGCATTGCTGCATGCCCGGCACTTTCAGGTATTCCTGGCGATACACCAGCGTCATCGCCGGATCGAGGCCCAACAACGGCACGCCCACATCGGCCAATTCACGCAACTGCCGCGCATTGCGCAACGCCGCGCGGTTGAACGCCGAGAGGAAGCCCTGCACATGCAACGGCTTGCCGTTGGCGCTGAACGGTGCCAGATACACCTGATAGCCGAGGCGCGAAATCAATTCGACCAGATCGGCCAACAGCGGCGCTTCGAAGTAGCGCGTGAAGGCGTCCTGCACGATGACCACACTGCGCGCACGTTGCGCCTCGGTCAGCGCCGACAACGTCGAAACCTTCGCCGGTTGCACCTGCCAACGGCGCATCGCCGCATGGAAATCAAAACGACTGAGCAACGGCACGTCGATCATGCCGCCGACCCGTTCCAGCAGGCTGCGAACGAATGAGGCGCCCATCAACCCGTTGTACAGCGCCGGAATCCGCGCCATGTACGGAATGCTGTACTCCAGCGAGGCGATCAGATAATCCCGCGCCGGGCGCAGATACCGGCTGTGATACAGCTCGAGAAAGCGCGAACGAAACTCCGGCACATTGACCTTCACCGGGCACTGCCCTGCGCAGGATTTGCACGCCAGGCAACCGGCCATGGCGTCATAGACTTCATGGGAGAAGTCTTCGGCCTGCGTACGGCTGTTGCGCCAGCGCTGCCACAACGCGCTGAAAAACGCCGGCTTGCGAATCGCATCGGACAACACGTCGACACCCGCCTCGCCCTGCAAACGCAGCCACTCGCGGATCAACGAGGCGCGGCCCTTGGGCGACTGAGCGCGTTCACGGGTGGCTTTCCATGACGGGCACATCGCGTCATCGGGATCGAAGTTGTAGCAGGCGCCGTTGCCGTTGCAATGCATGGCCGCGCCGTAGCTTTGCCAGACCTTTTCGTCGATCTGCCGGTCGAGTTCGCCGCGCAGAGTCACTTCGTCGATTTTCAGCAGTGCGGCGCCGGTGTTCGCCGCGGTGGCGATCTTGCCCGGGTTGAACTGGTTGAACGGGTCGAACGCGGCCTTCAAGGCTTGCAGTGCCGGATACAGCTCACCGAAAAATGCCGGCGCGTATTCCGAGCGCAAGCCTTTGCCGTGCTCGCCCCACAACAGGCCACCGTAACGCTGGGTCAGCGCGGCGACGCCATCGGACACCGGGCGCACCAGCGCCGCTTGTTGCGGGTCTTTCATGTCGAGGATCGGCCGCACGTGCAGCACGCCTGCATCGACGTGACCGAACATGCCGTACTGCAAACCATGGCTGTCGAGCAGGTCGCGCAACTCGGCGATGTACTCGGCCAAGTGCTGCGGCGGCACTGCGGTGTCTTCAACGAACGGCTGCGGCCGCGCTTCACCGGCGACGTTGCCGAGCAGGCCCACCGCACGTTTACGCATGCCGTAGACCTTGTTCACCGCCGCATGACCGACCGCCAGCGTGTGGCCCAAACGCTCAACCGTGCGGTCGCAGCTCAAGTGGTCGACGAACGCTTCGACCCGGCGCTGCAAATCCTCCGGATCGTCGCCGCAAAACTCCACCAGATTGATGCCCAAGGTCGGCCGCTCGGCGCTTTCCGGGAAATACTCGGCGACGCCGTGCCAGACGATGTCCTGCATCGCCAGCAACAGCACTTTCGAGTCGACGGTTTCGATCGACAATGGCTTGAGTGCCATCAAGGCCCGCGCATCGCGCAGTGCGTCCATGAACCCGGCGTAGCGGATGTTCACCAGCATCGTGTGCTTGGGAATCGGCAACACATTCAACCGCGCCTCAACGACAAAACCCAGCGAGCCTTCAGCACCGCACAGCACGCTGTTGAGGTTGAAACGCTGGTCAGCCTCACGCAGATGCGCGAGGTCATAACCGGTCAGGCAGCGGTTGAGATCGGGGAAGCGCTGTTTGATCAGTTCACCCTGCTCATCAATGATCTGCCGCGCGCAGCGATAGACCTCACCGACGCGATCTTCGCGGGCGCACAACGCTTCAAGCTCAGTTTCCTCAAGGGGCAAACCGCGCAGGCGCTCGCCACCGCGCAAGACCATGTCGAGTTCGAGCACGTGGTCGCGGGTCTTGCCGTAGGTGCAACTGCCCTGACCACTGGCATCGGTGTTGATCATGCCGCCGACGGTGGCGCGGTTGGAGGTCGACAACTCCGGGGCGAAAAACAGCCCGGCGGATTTCAGCGCGGCATTGAGCTGGTCCTTGACCACCCCGGCCTGCACCCGCACCCAGCGCTGCTCGACGTTGATTTCGAGGATGCGGTTCATGTGCCGCGACAGATCGACGACGATGCCGTCGGTCAGCGATTGGCCGTTGGTGCCGGTGCCACCGCCGCGCGGAGTGATCACCACTTGCTGATACGCCGGCTCGGCGATCAACCGCGCCACCCGCGCCACGTCCTCGGCATCCAGCGGAAACACCGCCGCTTGCGGCAGGCGCTGATAGATCGAGTTGTCAGTCGCCAGCACCACGCGGCTGGCGTAGTCGGCGCTGATCTCACCGCGAAAGCCGCTGGCTTTCAGGGCTTTGAGGAACTGCTGGTAATCGCTGGTCAGGGCGTTGGCGGGGGACAGCTGGGCAATCATCGGTCAGGTCATCTCGGTCAAATCGGGCCGCGTGGCGGTAAACAGTTGTACGCAACGAATGATTACGTCAGGCTCCGCCATCTCATGGTGCCCATGTTCATTGCTGGCGAACGCCGGGACAACCGTAAATTCGACCCGCTATTGATGACTTTTACGAATGAATCCGCGCACGCTCACCCCCTCCATGTCGTTATTGCTGGCCTTCGAGGCCGCCGCGCGCCATGAAAGCTACACCCGCGCCGCCCACGAACTGTCGCTGACGCAGAGTGCGGTCAGCCGTCAGGTGCAGATTCTCGAGAAGATGCTCGGCATGCGCTTGTTCAGCCGCGAAGGTCGGCAAGTGGTGCTGACCGATGTCGGGCGCATGTATCAGCGCGAACTCGCCGAAGCGCTTGGGCAGATTCGCAGCGCGACCTTGCAGGCCATGGCGTTCGGCTCGGGCATTCACAGCTTGCGCCTGGCGACGCTGCCGACCTTCGGCTCGAAATGGTTGCTGCCACGTTTGAAGGATTTCTACACCGCGCACCCGGGCATGACCGTGCATTTGCATTCGCGCATCGAAGCAATCGACTTCGATACCAGCGAAATCGATGCAGCAATCTGTGTCGGTGGCGGTGACTGGCCGGGGCTGACCGCCCTGCCCTTGCACACCGAGGAACTGGTGGTGATCGCCAGTGCGCAACTGTCCGCCGCCGAGCGCAATGACGCCGAACAACAGATTGCCGGGCAACTGCTGCTCAATGTCAGCAGCAATGCCCAAGCGTGGGCGGAATGGTTCAGCCATCACGGTTTGCCGCATCGCGGTATGCGCATCGGGCCAAGCTTTGAAATGACTTCGCACTTGATTCAGGCGGTGCGGGCGAATATTGGCGTGGGCTTGGTGCCACGGATTCTGGTCGAGGATGAGTTGTTGAATGGTGAACTGCTGCAACTGGGCGAGCCGATCACCAGTCGACGCAGCTACTACTTGGTGTATCCGCCGCGTAATGAGAATTTGCCGTCGCTGAAAGCGTTTCGGGATTGGCTGATTCATACACTCTGAGGGAATGAGTCGCAGCCATTCGCGAGCAGGCTCGCTCCCACACCTTGGAATGCATTTCCCCTGTGGGAGCGAGCCTGCTCGCGAAGAGGCCGGCAATGGCAACCTCAAAACCTCGGTTTAACTGCCTTCCAATCCGGCTTGTACCGCTGCATCTGCCGCACATCATCACGCTGGCGAATCCCGCACGTCAGGTACTGATCATGCAGCTTGCCCAACTGCTCATGGTCCAGTTCCAGCCCAAGCCCCGGCGCTCGGGTGATCTTCACGCAGCCATCGACAATCGGCAGTTTGCCGCCCTTGATCACTTCTTCATCCGGCTCCTGCCACGGGTAATGCGTATCGCAGGCGTAATCAAGATTCGGCACCGCCGCCGCGACATGCGCCATCGCCATCAGGCTGATGCCCAGGTGCGAATTGGAATGCATCGACACACCAACGCCGAACACAACGCACATTTTCGCCAGCGTCTGCGTGTCGCGCAGGCCGCCCCAGTAATGGTGGTCGGCGAGAACAATCTGCACGCTGTTTTGCGCGATGCTGCGGCGGAATTCGTCGAAATCGGTGACCACCATATTGGTCGCCAGCGGCAGACCAGTGCGCTTGTGCAGCTCAGCCATGCCGTCGAGACCCGGGGTCGGGTCTTCGTAATACTGCAGATCATCGCCGAGCAATTCAGCCATGCGAATCGAGGTTTCCAATGACCAGTTGCCATTCGGGTCGATGCGCAACGGGTAACCGGGGAAGGCTTTTTTCAGCGCCTTGATGCACGCCACTTCATGCTCTGGCGGCAACGTACCGGCCTTGAGCTTGATGCTCTTGAAGCCGTATGCCTCGATCATCCGCGCAGCCTGCGCAACGATCTGTTGCTCGCTGAGCGCCTCGCCCCAATTGTCCGGTTTGTACGGCGAATCGACATGCTGCGCGTACTTGAAGAACAGGTAAGCGCTGAACGGCACTTCATCGCGAATCGCGCCGCCGAGCAGATCCACCAGCGGCACATTCAGGTAATGCGCCTGCAGATCGAGGAACGCCACTTCGAACGCCGAATAGGCATTGCTCACTGCTTTACTGGCGTGGGAACCGGGGGCCAGTTCAGCACCGGCGAGACTGGCAGGTTTATTCGCGGCGACGGTGGCCTGCACGATGGCGCGCAACTGGTTGAGGTTGAACGGATCGAGACCGATCAACTGCGCCTGCAACTGCTGCTGAATCGCCAGCGCCGGGGCATCGCCATAGCTTTCGCCGAGGCCGATGTAGCCGTTGTCGCTTTCGATCTCGATGATCGAGCGCAGGGCGAAGGGTTCGTGGATGCCGCTGGCGTTGAGCAGCGGCGGATCGCGAAAGGCAATCGGGGTCACAGTTACGCGGGTGATTTTCAAGATAACGCTCCTGGCAGATCAACAATCAATTCAGTGGCTCGCGGCCGGGCTGGCCGTCGCAACAACGGCGGTCTCGTCACGGGGCTTTGCCGGGGTTTTGCCTTTGGCTCCTGGCGCCGTGCGGGCGAAGAAGATCACCACCGCCGCGATCAGCGACGTCGCCGCCAGACCATAAAGTCCGCCCTCGATGGAGCCGGTGGTTTCTTCGAGGATGCCGAACGCCGTCGGCGCAACGAAACCGCCGAGGTTGCCGATGGAGTTGATCAACGCGATCACCGCCGCGGCAATGCGCGCATCCAGATAGCTTTGCGGGATCGGCCAGAACAGTGCCGATGCAGCCTTGAAACCGATGGCGGCGAAACAGATGGCGACGAAGGCGAAAATCGGCCCGCCAGTGGTTGACATGAACATGCCGATCGCCGCGATCACCAGCGTCAGCGCGACCCAGGCTTGCTGGAATTTCCACTTGCCGGCCATGGCCGCGAAACCGTACATGGCAACAATCGAAATGATCCACGGGATCGAGTTGAGCAGGCCGACCTGGAAGTCACCGAGGTTGCCCATCTTCTTGATCATGCTCGGCAGCCAGAACGTCGCGCCGTAAATGGTCAGTGCGATGGAGAAATAGATGAAACAGAACAGCGCAATCTGCCGATCCGCCAACAGCTTGAACATCGACGGCTTGGCCACCTGCGACGCCTCGCGAGCGCGCTGTTCCTCGGCAATCGCCGCCACCAGCGCTTCGCGTTCCTCTTCGCTCAACCACTTGGCCTGACGCGGATGCGATTGCAGCCAGAACCATACGAATGCGCATAGCACCACCGACGCCGCGCCTTCGATCAGGAACATCCACTGCCAGCCATGCAGGCCCAGACCGCTGATATGCAGCAACGCACCGGACACCGGGCCGGAGATCACCGAAGCAATGGCCGACCCGCTGAGAAATACCGCCATGGTCTTGCCGCGCTCGGAGGCCGGCAGCCATTGGGTGAAGTAGTAAATGATCCCCGGAAAGAACCCCGCCTCGGCCGCGCCGAGAATAAAGCGCAACACATAGAAACTGGTTTCACCTCTGACGAACGCCATGGCCATGGCCGCTGCGCCCCAGGTGAACATGATCCGCGTCAGCCAGACCCGCGCGCCATAACGCTGCAGAAGCATGTTGGACGGCACTTCGAACAGTGCGTAGCCCACAAAGAACAAACCGGCGCCGAGGCCATAAGCCGCAGCGCCGATGCCCAGATCCGTCTCTAGGTGACTGCGCACAAAACCGATGTTGACCCGATCGATGTAGTTGACGATGAACATCACCACGAACAGCGGCAGCACGTGGCGCTTGACCTTGGCGGCGGCACGGGCGAGAACCGTGACGTCCAGCGGACTCTGGAGGTTTTTCAAGGGGCGACTCCCGATCTTGTTTTTTTAGGGATGGCGTAAAGCGATGGGCCGATCATGGACGGCGATCATTGATCCCGTCTAATCTAACTTGGCATTCGATTGATACCTGGATTAGATCAATGTTCGAATTGACCCAACTGCGCTGCTTCACCACTGTCGCCACCGAACTCAACTTTCGCCGCGCCGCCGAACGGCTGAATATGACGCAGCCACCGTTGAGCCGGCAGATTCAATTGCTCGAGCATCACCTCGGTGTCGAGCTGTTTACTCGCAGTACCCGCAGTGTTGCGTTAACCGCCGCCGGCCGTGCTTTCTTCATCGAAGCTCAGAACCTGCTGGAACGCGCACAGCAAGCGGCGGTAACCGCCCGGCGGTTTGCCGAGGGCGATATCGGTTCGGTGAACATCAGTTTTGTCGGCAGCGCGGTGTATGAGTTTTTGCCCAAAGTCATTGCCGAGGCGCGACTTAAACAACCGCAGGTGAAAATCGATCTGTCGGAGATGAACACTTACCAGCAGCACGAAGCCCTGCGCGCGAGACGGATTGATCTGGGCATTGCCCGCGCGCCGTTACTGGAGCCGGGGTATGCCACCGAGTGCCTGGTGCGCGAGCCGTTTGTGCTGGCAGTGCCAAGCGGACATCCATTGGCAACGGCGGCTGAAGTGGCAGTCAGTGACCTGGATAAACAGCCGTTCCTGATGTACTCCCACGCCGCGTATCCGCCGTTCAACGAATTGCTGACCGGCATGCTGCGTTCGGCCCGGGTTGCGCCGGATTACGTGCAGTGGCTGGGGTCGTCGCTGACGATTCTGGCCTTGGTCAACGCTGGCATGGGCCTGGCGCTGGTGCCCCGTTGCGCCACCAGTGTGGTGTTCAAAAATGTAGTGTTTCGCGATATCGATCTGGGTGAAGGGGTGCAGAGCGAGCTGCATCTGATCTGGCGGGAGAACAACGACAACCCGGCGTTTGCGATGTTGCTGGAAGCGATTCGCCGGGCAGTGGCTGAGGGTTGGGGCTAGGGAAATACTAGTTCTTCAGCGGTGGTGGAGCGCTCGGCGCTCTGGGCTGAGCATTTGCCACTGGCTTGCCATCTTTCGTGTAGCGGCGCGCTACCCATTCCGGCATTGGTTGCGGTGCTCTGGCTGTCATAACGAAACCTCCGATTTCGGGCCGAATTCGACCCACTTGACCTTCCCGGAATCTATCAGCAAAAACTCAGCGCCAAAGGGCACTTCTGCCCCTTCGGCATCCAGCCAACAGGGATTCTGCATCACGAACTGGCCACTGCTGGATTCCGGTGGCCACTCCACCGGCCAGCCAAACACGCGCCTTTCGTCGTTCAAATGCAGTGTGACGAGACGATGGTGTTGGGCAAAAATGCTGAACCATTCGCTGGGATAGGAAGTTTGTTTCGTGACATTTCGACTACGTAACCAGCCATGCAATTTGTCATTCGTAGCCAGATAGCAGGAGAGCAACCCGAGCGTCACCGAAACAACGAATGCCCACATCGTTTCCGCTTTGGCATCCCATTGCCCCAGAGAAAACCCTCTCGAACCCACCCACAAACACATTGCCCCAATCCCCAAAACCGCTCCCTGAATCACAAACGTGAAAATCAGCGCCTGCACAATCTGCCCGAACGTATCGGGTCGCTTGAAAGCCGTCAGTGAGTAAAAAATCCATGCTGACAAAAAACCGGGAATCAGATACTGCAACAGCGGAATAACTTCTTTGACCAGATCATCCATGATCCGAGACTCCTTGAAAGACCGGCCGACCTGACTATCGACCGCCCCGCAAAAGCCTAGTGCACACGGAGAAAACCCTTCGTGCGCAACTGTCACCGTTCATTTCGCGAATCAGATCCACACCTTTCAGCCTCCAGGCAGCCAAAAAAAGCAGAAACCGTCGATGCGGTTTCTGCTTTTTTTGCATAGGACAATAGCGTTACAGGCAATCACGCACCGATTGGCGCAACGAACCGGACTTCGCCCACGGCGGCCCCTGATACAACGAAACCCGGCTTCCGTCCTTGTACTTGACGATGTCGAGGATCTCGTCCGCAGTGATGATGCTCGGTGCGGTGATGCGATAGCCGTTGGAAATCGATGTCTGCGAAGTCTTGGCCACATCCTTCTGCCACAACGGTAATAAACACGCCGCATAGTCCTTGGGCGACTTGGCGCTGGTCTTGCTGATATTCGGCTCACCCGGCACCAACGAGGCCGGCAACGAGCAACCCGCCAACATGGCCAACGCCAGACTCCCGATCCATATCCGCATGGTGTATTCCTGATCTGAAAAAAGTGAATGTAGCGTGTAAGCGGCTCTACATCCATCGTGGCAACGCGCCCTTGGCGCAATCTGCACAACTTTTCACAACCGTTCAGCGTGCTGATGAACAGGCTTTGCCCATCGACGAAAAATGCGACTACTCTTTTCTACCGAGAATGTTCTGGAGGTGATCATGCGGCTCAATGAATACGAACACGAACTTCAACGCGATCTGCAAAGCGTTGCATCGGACTTGAGATGGTCGGCGGTCGACCTGAAACGTATCGCGGAACAATTGCGCAAATCCGGCAACGAGGCGGATGCGCAAACCGTGCTGAGATCCTGCGAGGTGCTGCAAAGCGATGAAGAACGGTTGCAACTCTATGCCCGGGAAGTGAAAGCCCGCGCGATCAGCCGAACCAAGGTCCACTGAGACCCGTCCGCCCCAGCCAAAACAAAAGCCCCGACAATTGCCGGGGCTCTTTCGTTACAGCCAGCCTGTCAGTGGGTTTTGCGACTTTGCGCGCGCGTCGTGCGTTTTTTGTAGCCAGGCAGCGCTGCGGCATAGGCCAGCGCCTCTTCCCGGCTACCAAACGACGCCAGCCGATCGCCCTGAGTGCAAACCCGCCATGGGCCATTGTTCACGCTAAGCACGTCATAGCCGTTCATGTGCATCTTGTTCAACATCGGCATGCTCATGGATACCTCCATTTTTGCTAACGGTCAGATCCAGCTTCACGCTTTTACCTTACACCCTGACCCGCCCGAAATGCCGACCGGATGTCGCCAGCCGCAACAGTCAAGGATCTGGCACTTTTCAACACAGCGAACGCTCCAAACTCCAATGAAACCTTTGTCGCAAGCTTCGGCTCAAATATTGCAGTTTTATTTCTATTTTGTGACAAGCATTAAACCAGGTAACAGATGAAAGTACGTGCAACCGTTATATGCGAGCAGGATCGCCACATTCTCCTGGTACGCAAACCCCACTGCCGCTGGACATTGCCCGGCGGCAAGGTCGAGCACGGGGAAACCCGAGCGGAGGCTGCCGTGCGCGAACTGCAAGAAGAAACCGGCCTGGACGCCGACGATGTGTTGTATCTAATGGAATTGCAGAGCGGCAGCACGCGGCATCATGTCTACGAGGCGTCCGTGCTGGACTTTGAGCAAGTGCGTCCACAGAACGAGATCATCGATTGCATCTGGCATCCGCTGGATGCGGTGCGCAATCTGAGAACCAGCGAAGCGACGCTGCGCATTGTTCAAGCGTTTCAACGGCGTTTATGAGGCGTTAACCAGCGAACGCTCGGCGGCCCGCGCTGATTTCGGTGCGTAATTCACCGATGAAGTTGGAAATGTCACGGATCGTGACGAGGTGTTCCGGGGAAACGCCATTGAGCAGCAATTCGACACGCCCGCTGTTCGGCTCATATACCTTGATTTGCAGCAGCCCCTGAGTGCCTGCAATGCAGTCACACTTGAACGCAGGAAAGCCGGATTCGACAATCCGGCAGATATCGTCAATGGCAAGCATGAGTGGACGCCTCGCAGGCGGTGGGTCGGTCGACTCGTAGAGCATAGATGAGCAATTTGTGTCTCGCTCGACACAAAAATGCCAACCCGATCACAACTTTCAAGCACGCCGTCAATGCGCGTCATGATCCCAGATCCAGTTCCACATCCCCGGCAAATTCACCGCCTCCGAGCTGTTCTCCACCGTGCGCGCCAGTGCGGCCTTCTCCAGCGCGGCGTGATCATCATAAAAAGGTTTGTCCGCCAGCCTCACGCCCGTGGCGGCCGCGCTGTCCAGCAGAATCTGCAGGTATTCGCGCGTGTGGCGCGCGGTATAGCGGTTGAGATCATGAAACGTCACCACGACCGGGATGACCCCGTCCACGGTGGGCAATTCGCCAAGGGCGATACGCTCACGGACTTCTGACAGCTGTCGCAACATGTTGGCCCGACGTCGCGGGCTGGCATTGAAACCCCAGATCTTGCCGTCGTTGGCGCTTAAATCCGTGAGCAAAACGTGCAAGCCGTGCTGCTGATACGCAGCGAAGGTGCGCTTGTCGTAATTCCAGAACGGCGGGCGCAGCAGTGTCGGCGGAGCACCCGAAATAGCAGCAATATCAGCCGTGCCGTTGGTCAGTGACTCTTCGAGTTCTTGCGGGTCGAGCAAGCGATGATTGGTGTGCCAATGGGTTGCCGTGTGAAACGCAATTATGTGCCCCTCGTCATGCTCGCGACGCATGAGGCTGCGGCCGATGTCACTGTTGCCCGCTCGCGGCGCGCGTGTCTGCACAAAGAACACCGCTTTGATACCCGGCTGCAGCGGGTTGTCCTTGAGACTGTCGAGCACCGTGGCCGACGGATTCCACAAACTCGAGGCGCTGGGGCCGTCGTCGAACGTCAACAGAAAGCGCACCGGTGCCTGGGTTTTCAGGCGCGTTTCGGTTTGCGCGGTCATTTCGATCGGGGCGGCGATACAACCGGTCAGCCCGAGGGCAATCAGCGCGGCACAAAGAAGTTTGAATCCGGATGTCATGTTTTGCCTTGAACACGGCGGCTGCCGTCATGTGATCGATTGGCAAAACTCCCTCGCCCTTATCCATCCCTGCGCTCGGATATTCGAGCCGAGGTTGGATAAGGTACACAGGGTTTGGTTCCGGCGCTCGCTCAGTGAGCCAATGCCTGTTTAAAAGACGTGTCGATAATGCCAGCGGTAGCCAACGGAGCCGGCAGCGCTTTTACTTTGAACAGGAAGTCGGCAGTGCTTTGCAGATCCGTCGCAGCCTGCTGATCTACCGGCCCAACCGTCATGTGCGCCTGACGCAACCAGTGGCGCGACACCTGCTGATCGAGATTGGCTTTCTTCGCCCACAGATCGGCGTATTCGTCCGTGTGGCTGTCGACCCACGCCCGAGCCTGTTGCAAACGACCGAGAAAATCCTCAATCGCTGCACGTTTGCTGTCGATCGACGGCGTTGACGCCGCGATTGCACTGAGCCCCGGCATCAGGTTTTTTGCGGTCAGGATCGGTCGCGCGCCGGAGAACACGATCTGCTGGGAAATGTACGGTTCCCACACCGGGAAAGCGTCAATGCTGCCCTGTGGCAGGGCTGCGGCGGCATCGATCGGCATCAACTTGACGAAGTCGACGTAGTTTTCCGGCAGACCGCCCTGCTCCAGGGCGCGCAAGGTCAACTGCTGACTCCAGGCGCCGGGCCAATAAGCGACTTTCTTGCCCTTCAAGTCGGCGATGGTTTTCACCGGCGAATCCTTGGGCACCAGCAACGCGATGGTGTCGGGATTTTGCCGCGATACGCCGATCAGTTTCACCGGCGCCTGCTTGGCGGCCAGAAACAGAAAACCGGAATCGCCCAGGAAGCCCAGATCCAGTGAACCGGTTTGCAAGGCTTCCGCCAAGGGTGCAGCGGCCTGGAAGTGTTTCCAGTCGACGGTATAAGGCGCGTCTTTCAACACGCCGGATGCCTCCACCGAGGCACGGATGTTGTAGTAGTTCTGATCACCGACATGCAGGACCAATGGGTCGGCTGCGTAGGAAAGCGGCGAAGTTAGTAGTGCAGTGATTAACGCACTGCGGAGGAAACGAGAAAGCTTCATGGCGAGTCCTGCAAAGGTAATTGCATAGACCATAACGCTGTTGATTCAAGGTTTTGAAATTCGATAAATGCATAAGCTCATGACGCCTGATAGTTGCTGTTTGCTTGGCAACAGTAGCGAATCACACTGTTGCCCACGCAACAGCTGAAATCCTGCACCTGGCGTTAAAACCCTTATAAACCGGCGCTTTCAAGCACATGGCACAGAGCCTGCAATATTCCATTCATGCAGGAAGCATTCGATAAAAATATCTTTTTGGACATAAGAAACCTGTGGCTTTGCCGGAGCGCCCCATGACATCGTTCTTTCCTCGACTCAAAACCCTGCTGGCTGCCAGCGCAGTGGCACTGAGCCTGCAACCACTCGCCCACGCAGCTGAAACGGCGCCGGCAGAAGTGCATCTCGACTACGCCTATTACTCGCCAGTCAGTCTGGTGCTCAAGCACTTCGGCTTCCTCGAAAAAGCCTTGCCGCAGACCAAGGTCAGTTGGGTACTGAGCCAGGGCAGCAACCGCTCGCTGGAATACCTCAACAGCGGCGGCGTGGATTTCGCTTCCAGCGCCAGCCTCGCCGCCGTGCTAAGCCGCGCCAACGGCAGCCCGATCAAATCGGTCTACGTCTACAGCCGCGCCGAATGGACTGCACTGGTGGTGCGCAAGGATTCTCCTTACCAGACCGTCGCCGACCTCAAGGGCAAAAAGATCGCCGCCACCAAAGGCACCGATCCTTACCTGTTTACCCTGCGCAGTCTGCAACAGGCCGGGCTGAAAAAAGACGATGTGGAACTGGTTCACCTGCAACATCCGGACGGCCGCACCGCGCTGGAAAAAGGCGATGTCGACGCTTGGGCCGGACTCGATCCGCACATGGCCGCCAGCCAGGTCCAGGCCGGTTCACGCCTGCTGTATCGCAACCCGGCGTTCAACAGTTACGGCGTGGTCAGCGTCACCGAGCAATACGCCAAAGAACATCCGCAGACTATCGACACCGTGATCAAGGCCTACGAACAGGCCCGCGACTGGGCGCTGAAAAATCCCGATGAGTTCGCCGCCCTTCTCGCCAAGGAGTCCGGATTGCCGCTGGATGTAGCCAAGTTGCAACTGTCGCGCACTGACCTGAGCAGCCCGCAACTGAGCCAGCAGGACATCAGCGCCTCCAAGGCTGCAGCGCCGATTCTGGTCTCCGAGGAACTGGTGCGCCGTGGAGTGAATGTCGATCAAGTCATCGATCAATTGCTCAACAGCGGTGTGCAGCAAGCCGTCGCCCACCAGTAATTGATCAGCCTCACGACAAATCCGCGCCCGTCGCGGATTTGCCGTGAGCGGAGCCAAAACCATGACCACTCACAGCAAAGACTTGTCCGCGCCACTTGCCGTACCGCGCCGGCGTCCTGCGAGTTTGAATCCGATGTGGCAGCGCCGCTGCAAGGGCCTGACCTTGCCGCTGCTGATCATCGTCGCGCTGGAAATTATCGTACGCATCGGCTGGCTGCCGTCCTACCAGATGCCAGCGCCGAGCGAGATCGCTCTGACCCTCACCGACCTCGCCGAAGGCGCGCTGTGGAAACACATCGGCGCCAGCCTGATCCGCGTGCTGCTCGGATTTGCCATCGGTGCCAGCCTGGCGCTGGTATTTGCTGCCTGGGTCGGCTTGAGTCGCGAAGCCGAAGCTTATCTGGAACCGACCTTCGCTGCCTTGCGCTCCATTCCGAGCCTGGCCTGGGTGCCGCTGCTACTGTTGTGGCTGGGCATCGACGAGACCTCGAAAATCGTCTTGATCGCCATCGGCGCGTTTTTTCCGGTGTACGTCAACGTGGTCGCGGCCATTCGCAACATTGATCGCAAACTGGTGGAAGTCGGCCGCATCTATGGCTTCAGTCGCTTGCAATTGGTGCGACGGATCTTGCTGCCGGCCGCCCTCCCCGGCTTGTTCACCGGGTTGCGCAGTGGCATGAGCCTGGCGTGGATGTTTCTGGTGGCGGCGGAATTGATCGCGGCCACCAAAGGGCTTGGCTATCTGCTCAGTGACGGCCGGGAAACCTCGCGGCCGGACATCGTGCTGGCTGCGATCATCGTGCTCGCCTTGCTCGGCAAATTCAGCGATGGCCTGCTCGCCATGCTCGAACGCCGCTGCTTGAACTGGCGCGACACATTCACCGGTCAGGGCGCCAGCGACTAAGCTGAACTCTCCAACCGGAGATCGGCCCATGTGCGGAAGACTCTCGCAGTACCGTGGCATTCACGACTTTGTCGCGGTGCTGAGCATTCCCGACGCGTTGATCAATCACGTCGGCGATGCGCCGCTTGATCGCTATAACGCGGCGCCGACTACCGCGCTGGCCGTCCTGCATCAACAAGGGCAGCACCTGCATGCCGACAATCTGCGCTGGGGCTGGCGCCCGCACTGGGCCAAGGATCGCCCACCACCGATCAATGCCCGGGTCGAGAAAGTTGCGCATGGCCCGTTCTTCCGGGCGATCTGGCGACATCGCTTGATCGTGCCCGTGGACAACTGGTTTGAATGGGTCGATAGCGAGGATAAAACCCGACAACCTTGGCTGATCCGTCGCGCGGACCACGGTGCAGTTTTCTGCGCGGCCATTGGACAATTTCCGACAGCCGAAACGCCGGATCGGGATGACGACGGTTTCGTGATTGTCACCGCCGATGCCGTCGGCGGCATGCTCGATATCCATGATCGCCGACCGGTGGTGTTCCGCGCGGAATTGGTGCGCGAGTGGCTGGATCCGGCGACGCCAGTTGAACGGGCCGAGCAAATGCTGCTATTCGAAGGTGAAGGCAGCGAAGTGTTCGAGTGGTACAAAGTCGGCAAAGCTGTTGGTAACGCACGCAATCAGGGGGCCAGTTTGATTATTGAGCAGACTTAAACATTTGCCGACTTCACGCGTCTATCAATGCAGAACCTGCCGAAGGCTGCGATCTTTTGACGCAGCGTTATAAGGAATAAAACTATTGCAAACTTTACCAACTCATAGAGCGAATCACTGCCGTTACAACCCCTGTTTCATTTTTGAGACGGCGCACATAAAACACACGTTTGAATGAACTAACCGCCTGTCTGACATTTCAACCGTCATACATACATTTAGATGCACTACGGCTAGCATGCGCGCCGCATTTCCATTTGGTATACCAGTTGACCAAAGAGTCAACAAACCAGGAACCCCCTAACGTCTACAAGCCTTGCAGAGAAATAAGTTGCGCGACGATTTTGCAATCAAACAGGTCAGCGGCCTGGAGTGTATTTATCTGTCCATGACAGAGCGCTTTGAACTCGACTGTTTTATCGGCCACTACATCAAGACCCGAAACCTGCGTGCCGTACCCGAAATCGAACGCATCCTGCGCACCACCCTCGAAGGGTATCCGGGCCACGCGCCGGTGATGGTCAACGAGCTCAATGCGTGGATTGATCGAACCTTGGGATATCGGGCCACACACCCCGATTTCACGCAGTTGGACGAACTTTGAAACCGTAAAAAAGCCCCACACTTGTGGGGCTTTATCGTAGAAGTCACTCAAAACTTGCGGTCAGGATCGGAAAGCTCTCGGCCATCATCGTGCTTCCAGGTCTGCTCCTTGTGCTTCTCCCGCTCTATTTCTTCTTGCGTCGGTTCATCCGTATCTTCGTCATCCGTCTCTGGATGCTTTTGCTCAGTCGCCATGTGCACCTCCCGTGATCAGTAACCTTTCATCCCTGAAGCGTAGAACAGACAACTTACAGCCACCAGCGCAGCAAAAAGAAGAACGCCATGCTCAACAACATGCTGAGCAAAGTACTGCGCGTGTAGATCACCAAAGCGATCGCCACCAGCGAACTGAGCAGGTAGGGATTATCCCACTGCAGATTCAGCTGTTTGTCGGGCATGAAGACAATCGGCCCACAGATAGCGGTCAACATCCCCGGTACCGCAAACCCGAGAAACTGTCGCGCATTGCTGCTCAGACGCACCGGCAAACGCGGTTCGAGAAACACGTAGCGGTTGAGAAACACCAGAAGCCCCATACCAAAAATCACCGCCCAAACCATCATGTGCGCTCCCGATACAGCTTGTTGCAGATAAACCCGGCGGTCATTCCGGCCAGTCCGGACAACACCAGCGCCGAACCCCACTGCCAGTAACTGAACAGCACCGAACAAAACAGCGACACCGCCACACACACCAGCGTCGGTACGTTACGCACCACCGGCGTGATCAACGCGATAAACGTGGCGGCAATCGAGAAATCCAGCCCCAAGTGCTCAAGCCCTGGAATGCTGCTGCCGAGGACAATGCCGGCGAGAGTGAACAGATTCCACGCGATGTAGAACGTCAAACCGACGCCCAACGCATACCAGCGATTGAACTGCTGGCGATCATGTTGACTGGTCAGTGCAAACAACTCATCGGTGAGCAAAAAACCCAGACCTGCACGCCAGCGCCCCGGCAGCGGCGAAATCACCGAGCGCATGCTCATGCCATAGAGCAAGTGCTGCGAGGTCAGCAGCAGCGTGGTCAGCAGAATCGAGAAAATCCCCGCACCGCCCTTGAGCATGCCGATCGCCACCAACTGCGCCGCACCGGCAAACACGATGCTCGACAAGCCCTGCCCTTGCAGCGGCGTGAGGTTGGCCTCGATCGCCATGGAGCCGGCCAGCAGCCCCCATGGCGCGGTGGCCAGAGACAACGGCATGATCGCCGCAGCGCCGCGAAGGAACGCACTGCGCGGCATAAGTGCATCAGACATAAACGTTCTTCAACCAGGAAACGGTCGAAGACTGTGCCAGCCATTTCGCCTTTCTGGCTTGAACAATCTTGCGCACTTGTGGGAAATCGGCCGGATGAGCGCGCAATTCGCTGATTTTCGCACTGACTGTTAATCCCCTGAGCGGCGTAACATAGCGCCATTCACAACCGCGTCAGGGAGACGACATGCTGTACCGAATCGCAGCCGACGGGCTGGTGCTGTTTCATTTGTCATTCATTCTGTTCGTGCTGTTTGGCGGGCTGCTGGTCCTCAAATGGCCACGATTGATGTGGCTGCATTTGCCGGCCGCTGCTTGGGGCGTGGCGGTCGAGGTGCTGCATCTGACCTGTCCGCTGACGTACTGGGAAAACCTTATGCGTCACGCCGCCGGGCAGACCGAATATGCCGGCGGCTTCATCGAGCATTACGTCTGGCCGATCATCTATCCGGCCGGGCTCACCCCGCAGATTCAACTGGCGCTCGGCAGCGTCGTGCTGGCGGTCAACCTGCTGGTGTATGGGCGGGCAATTCGCTCATGGAAACATCGTCGCGCCGCCTCGCCGCTTTAATTATCCTCGCCGACTGACTTGAAGCGGGCCTCGAAATCCGCTGCCAGGTCCGCCAAGGTGATGCCGCCCAACCGCGACAGCAACAGTGCCTGCGCCTCATCGAAGGTGCGTGTCAGTGCGGCGTTCACCGCTTGCTCGACCAGACACTCCGGGTGATCCGTCGACAAACCGATGGAAAAAATCGACTGCGTGCCCAACGCCTGGTGGATATCCAGCAGGGTGATCTGCGCCAGCGGTTTGGCCAGCGCCCAGCCTCCCTGATGGCCCTTCTCTGACGTCACAAACCCCTGCTCCTTGAGCAAACCCATGGTGCGCCGCACCACCACCGGGTTCGTGCCAAGCATGCCGGCGATGGTTTCCGAGGTCGCGCGCTTTTCATGGCGAGCCATGTGAATCAACACATGGAGCATGCGCGATAACCGCGTGTCGTTTCTCATCGATGATCCTTTTTTAGCCAGTTGCGAAGATGCGCCGAGTATCGCTTGCAATGTCTGAAGTTACGAGAATATTGACAGCAATATTTCTCGTAACTTACGGTGTACTCTGAAAATTCAAGAGGAGATTCACTCATGGTGTACGACGTCATCATCGTTGGCGGCAGCTATGCCGGGCTGTCCGCCGGCCTGCAACTGGCCCGCGCCCGACGCAATGTGTTGGTGCTGGATTCAGGACTGCGACGCAACCGTTTTGCCGAAACATCCCACGGTTTCCTCGGCCAGGATGGACGTGCACCGGGGCAGATTGCTGACGAAGCACGCGCACAGTTACTGGCTTACCCCAGCGTGCAATGGCTAACAGATACAGCAGTTGAAGCGACTCGGGCTGACAGCGGATTCGATCTGCGCACCGAGAGCGGACAATGGCTCAGCGCCAAGCGACTGATCCTGGCCTCGGGCGTCATCGACGAGTTGCCGGACATCGACGGTCTCAGGCAACGCTGGGGCCAAAGTGTTTTCCATTGCCCCTACTGCCACGGTTATGAACTGAATCAAGACGCGATCGGCGTATTGGCGACGTCACCGATGTCGATTCATCACGCCCTGCTACTGCCGGATTGGGGCCCGACCACGTTCTTCACTAACAACGTGTTCGAGCCGGATGCCGAACAATTGGCGGAACTGGATCGCCGCGGTGTAACCCTGGAAACCCGGCCGGTCAGTCATATCCGTGGCGAGCGTGCGGACGTGGTACTCAGCGATGGTCAGGTCATCGCCGTTGCAGGCCTGTTCGCCATGCCACGCACACGCATGGCCAGCCCGCTGGCTGAACAATTGGGATGTACATTCGAGGATGGCCCGATGGGACCGTTTATTCAGACTGACGCGACACAACAAACCAGCGTCGCCGGCGTATTTGCCTGCGGAGATGCGGCATTGGCTGCCGGTTCAGTGGCGCTGGCGGTTGGCGACGGTGCCCGCGCCGGTGCGGGCACTCACCGCTCGATGATCTTTGGCTGATGCTTGAATCGCAGGCATCTCAGCGCGAAGTCGGCTTCAACGCCTCCAGCCAGGCCGGATCCAGGCGCGTCTGCTCGGTATCGAGTCCCAGCGCCTGCATCCGTTCCTTGTGCGCTTCGGCTTCGCGCCACAGTTGCCCATGATCGCTGGAGTTACCGTCCAGTTCGTGCATTTGCGTCAATCCCAGATGGTAGAAGCGTAGAACCTTCATCGCCGTCGGATCGTTCTGCTCCACCGCCGCCGTCACCTGATGCATCACATTGGTGATGCTCATCAGATTGCGCTTGAGCCGCCAGCTGTACACCGCTGGCGCCATCCAGCTCTGATTCCAGAAGCGTCCGCGCAATAACGCAGCGGTCAGCAGAAAGGCGACAAACACCCCGCCGACATTGAAGCGCAGGTTATCGCCGCCGGGCTCGCCAAACAGCGCCACCGCCACGCTGGAAAACAGCATCGCCAGCACCAGGAACAGCACGGCGATGATGATCGTGCTGCGTCGCGTCTGCTGGCGAAAGGTGGCGGCGTCCATCGGCTGAATCTCGAACATCACAAATGACTTCCTTGAGCGACAAAAGGGCTAACTGAAAAAACCGGCCGGCGCATTATCGCCTCTAGCGCGGATTTAGCTATGCTGGGGCTCCTTTTCATCTTTTCAGCGTCCAACGGGGACATGGCGGTATAGCGCAGATCGTGCCATCTTCATTCATGGATACACACTATTCGGATGCCATCGCCTAGTCTTGAGATGACATCGTTTTAAGGATCATTGCATGACCCAACGACACGTAATCAATGCCTCGGTCAGCCCGAAAGGCAGCCTGGAAACCCTTTCTCAACGTGAAGTTCAGCAACTGAGCGAAGCCGGATCCGGCAGCACCTACACCCTCTTCCGCCAGTGCGCCCTGGCCATCCTCAACACCGGCGCCCATGTCGATAACGCCAAGACCATCCTCGAAGCCTACAAAGACTTCGAAATCCGCATTCACCAGCAGGATCGCGGCGTACGCCTGGAGCTGTTGAACGCGCCGGCCGACGCGTTCGTCGATGGCGAAATGATCGCCAGCACCCGCGAAATGCTTTTCAGCGCCCTGCGCGACATCGTCTACACCGAAAACGAACTCGACAGCCAACGCATCGACCTGACCACCTCGCAAGGCATCAGCGACTACGTCTTCCACCTGCTGCGTAACGCGCGCACCCTGCGCCCGGGCGTCGAGCCGAAAATCGTCGTGTGCTGGGGCGGCCATTCGATCAACACCGAAGAATACAAATACACCAAGAAAGTCGGCCACGAACTCGGCCTGCGCAGCCTCGACATCTGCACTGGTTGCGGCCCGGGCGTGATGAAAGGCCCGATGAAAGGCGCGACCATTGCCCACGCCAAACAGCGTATTCACGGCGGGCGTTATCTGGGTTTGACCGAGCCGGGCATCATCGCCGCCGAAGCGCCGAACCCGATCGTCAACGAGCTGGTGATCCTGCCGGACATCGAAAAACGTCTGGAAGCCTTCGTCCGCGTTGGCCACGGCATCATCATCTTCCCGGGCGGTGCCGGTACTGCGGAAGAATTCCTCTACCTGCTGGGCATCCTGATGCACCCGGACAATAAAGGCCTGCCGTTCCCGGTGATCCTCACCGGACCGAAGCACGCCGCGCCGTATCTGGAGCAACTCGACGCCTTCGTCATCGCCACTCTCGGTGAAGCGGCCAAGCAGCACTACGAAATCATCATCGACGACCCGGCCGAAGTGGCGCGGCAGATGACTCAAGGCCTGAAAGCAGTGAAGCAGTTCCGCCGCGAGCGCAACGATGCGTTCCACTTCAACTGGCTGCTGAAAATCGACGAAGGCTTCCAGCGTCCGTTCGATCCGACCCACGAAAACATGGCCAACCTCAAACTGCACCGCGACCAGCCACCGCACGAACTGGCGGCCAATCTGCGCCGGGCGTTCTCCGGCATTGTCGCTGGCAACGTCAAGGACAAGGGCATTCGCCTGATCGAAGAACACGGGCCGTACCAGATCCGTGGTGACGCGGCGATCATGCAACCGCTCGATGCCCTGCTCAAAGCCTTCGTCGCCCAACACCGGATGAAACTGCCGGGCGGCGCGGCGTATGTGCCGTGTTATCGAGTGGTGGCGTAACTCTTTCGGTTACCACGCAACAACTGTAGGAGCGAGCCTGCTCGCGATAGCGGTATATCAGTCACCTTTTATATTGACTGAACCACCGCTTTCGCGAGCAGGCTCGCTCCCACAGGTTCTGGTGTGTGGCGCAAAGGGTATTTACAACCACAGTCCCCCTGTGGGAGCGAGCCTGCTCGCGAAGAGGCCCGAAAGTACACCACCGACCTTATCCCACCAACCGCGCCGCCAGCGCCTTGGCCTGCAACGCCACATCCGTCACCGCCGTGCTCTCCCACCACATCCCCCGCAATGGTGGTCCCATTGCAAACAACCGATCAGCCGCACACCCCTCGGCATCCAGCACAGCGCCATCCACCGCCGCCGCAATCCCCAACGCCAATGGCCCCGGCTGCACCAAACCCCGCGCCAGCACCTGCTGCGGCAACGGTCGCGCCACCCGGCGCCAGTCGTATTCAATTCCACTGGAATTGATCAATGCGGCGCCTTGCACCACGCAGGTTTCAGACTCACCGCGACGGCGGATGCAAATACGGACGCCACCGTCCGGACTTGGCTCAAGCCCATTGAACGAAGCTGCCTGAATACGCAATCGCCCTTCTTTATAAAGACGCTCAACCAGCGCCGCACTCATCGGCGGCGAACGGTGATGATGACTTTCCCACCACGGCCGTACATGCCGTACGAATTGTCGACGCTGCGCGTCAGTCGCCTGACTCCACAACCGAGCGATGTGCACCCGAACCGTGTCCAGTGGCGCCTGCCAATCGATACCTTGCGCGATGGCTGCCCGGCATTGCCGACGCAATTCTCGGAGCAACTGCCGTGGTGTGCAAATGCCGTGATTTTCACCCAGAAAATCCACCCAGGCCGGCGGTTGTCGGCGTACATGGGGCAATAAACCATGGCGGGAAAACACTTCAATCGGCCCGCGATGCCCGGCCTGTTCCAGCGAGACCACAGCATCGACCATGGTCAGGCCGGAGCCAATGATCATCACGGTGGATTGCGGGTCGAGTTGACGCATCGCCGCGACATCCCACGGATCGAGCGCTGCGGCGTTGAGACCGCTGGAGGTTTTCTGCGGGGTTCGCGCGGCCGGGAACATTCCAGTCGCCAGGACAGCGTAGCCACCGCGCAATGATTGGCCATCGCTCAGCGTCAGTTGCACCGAGTCGGTGTCAACTTGCAGATCGACGACCTCCGCACGAATGTGCTCAACACTTGAGTCATGCAGCGCCCCTACTCTGCGCGCTTCACCCAGGCGCTGCTGCACATAGACGCCGAACAACCCACGCGGCGGAAACAGTTCACTGATTGGCACATTCTGTTCGGCAGACTCCGGCCAGCCGCCACCGGCAATGTGCTCGGTCAGCCATTGCGTCAGGTCATCCGGATTATCCGGATCGACGCTCATGCGTGCGGCGTTGCCATTGAGTGTGTGACCCAACTCGACCGCGCTGTACGCCTCGCCCCGTCCCAGTTCCGGACGCGGTTCAACGATCAGGACCTTGCGCCGGCCAGGCAGACGCAATAATTGCACCGCCAGCATCGTGCCACTGAGGCCACCACCGATAATCAGGATGTCTGCGCTCTGACTCATTCAAATCACCACATTGCGCACAAACCGCGCCGCGACATCGCCATCGTTGCGATAGGAATGCGGCTGATTGCTGGCAAACATGAAAAACTCACCCGTGCCGATGTGCTGCGGCTGATCGCCGAGCATTAGCGTCAGGCAACCCTCGAAGACGAAAATCTGCTCGCTCCAGCCTTCGGCATCCGCTTGTGACGGATAGACCTCGCCCGGTTGCAGACACCATTCCCATTGCTCGACTTCGCGGGTCGCCGTGGCTTTGGACAGCAGCACAGCTTTGCTCCCCGGGTGGGTGCCTGCCCATGCCACCTCGTTGATGCGGCTCGGGTCGCGGGCATCCGGCGCCTGGATCAGATCGCTGAACGCCACATCAAGCGCTTCGGCGACGCGATCAAGCGTAGTCAGACTGACGTTCTTTTCACCCGCCTCGATCGCCACCAGCATGCGCCGGCTGACCCCGGACTTTTCTGCCAGCGCGGTCTGGCTCATGTCGGCGGCATGCCGTAGGCGCCGCACATTCAGGCTGACGTGTTGCAGGACGGAGGCGCGTTGCGTTGAATCTTTGTGCACTATATTGCTCACTCAGTGAGGTTGGGCAGTATACTGCGCAACGTTGGGCGCATTGTGCGGCCTCCTTTTTATAGTGCGCAAGGTCATGACGTCGCAGAACAGCTCCCCCACCCCCCTCCGTTTCTCCCGTTTCAGCAAAGCCGAGTGCGTGCTGGTGCTGATCACCATGATCTGGGGCGGCACCTTTTTGCTGGTGCAGCACGCGATGACCGTCAGCGGTCCGATGTTTTTTGTCGGCCTGCGTTTTGCCGCAGCGGCGTGCATTGTCGCGTTGTTCTCGTGGCGTCATCTGCGTGAATTGACCCTGTTCGAACTCAAGGCTGGCGCCTTTATTGGCGTGGCGATCATGCTCGGTTACGGCTTGCAGACGGTCGGTTTGCAAACGATCCCGAGCAGTCAATCGGCGTTCATCACCGCGTTGTATGTGCCGTTCGTGCCTTTGTTGCAATGGCTGGTGCTGGGTCGGCGGCCGGGGCTGATGCCGAGCATTGGCATCATGCTGGCGTTCACCGGGCTGATGTTGCTGTCGGGGCCGTCCGGGGCTGCGCTGAATTTCAGTCCGGGTGAAATTGCCACATTGATCAGCGCGATCGCCATCGCGGCCGAGATCATTCTGATCAGCACCTATGCCGGTCAGGTCGATGTGCGCCGAGTGACTGTTGTGCAACTGGCAACCACTTCCGTGCTGTCGTTCCTGCTAGTGGTGCCGACCGGGGAAATGATTCCGGATTTCTCCTGGACCTTGCTGGTGACCGCGTTGGGGTTGGGTGCGGCGAGTGCAGCGATTCAGGTGGCGATGAACTGGGCGCAGAAAAGTGTTTCGCCAACTCGGGCAACGCTGATCTATGCCGGTGAGCCGGTGTGGGCCGGGATTGTCGGGCGAATTGCCGGGGAACGGTTGCCGGCAATTGCGCTGGTGGGCGCCGGGTTGATTGTTGCGGCGGTGATTGTCAGTGAGTTGAAGACCAAGGGTAAGGCTGCCCCAGCAGACGTTGAGCTGGAGCGGGAAACTCAGGGCTAATCCGCAACATCTTCAGCGTCTGCCCCAACGCTTTCGCGAGCAGGCTCGCTCCCACATTTTGAAATACATTCCAATGTGGGAGCGAGCCTGCTCGCGAAAGGGCCATCTGCCACGACATCACTGCCCTGAAACAATGCCAAACAGAAAATTCCAGACTACTTTGTAGGATTCTGAGACATCCTGGCGTTTGGTGATCGGGGAGCTGGCACGTATGATGCTTCACAAACTTCCGCAGATTAGAAGCCTATGTCCCTGATAGTTCTACTGCTTCTGCCATTCATTGGCAGCTGTCTGGCAGCGGTGCTGCCTCACAACGCGCGTAATACCGAATCCCTGTTGGCAGGTCTGGTCGCTTTGATCGGCACCGTCCAGGTCGCGATGTTGTACCCGCAAATTGCCCACGGCGGTGTGATCCGTGAAGAGTTCATGTGGCTGCCCAGCCTCGGCCTGAACTTCGTTCTGCGCATGGACGGCTTCGCCTGGCTGTTCTCGATGTTGGTGCTGGGCATCGGCACGCTCGTTTCTCTCTATGCGCGTTATTACATGTCGCCGGACGATCCGGTGCCGCGCTTCTTCGCGTTTTTCCTGGCGTTCATGGGCGCCATGCTCGGTCTGGTGATCTCCGGCAATCTGATCCAGATTGTGTTTTTCTGGGAGCTGACCAGCCTCTTCTCGTTCCTGTTGATCGGCTATTGGCACCACCGCGCCGACGCCCGTCGCGGTGCGTACATGGCGTTGATGGTCACCGGTGCCGGCGGATTATGCCTGCTGGCGGGGGTCATGATTCTCGGCCATGTCGTCGGCAGCTATGACCTCGACAAGGTCCTGGCCGCCGGCGAAATGATTCGTGCACACGCCCTCTACCCTATTCTTTTACCCCTCATTCTTATTGGCGCACTCAGCAAAAGTGCGCAGTTTCCTTTTCACTTCTGGCTGCCCCATGCCATGGCGGCGCCGACACCGGTTTCTGCCTATCTGCACTCGGCGACCATGGTCAAGGCCGGGGTTTTCCTGCTCGCACGCCTGTGGCCGTCGCTGTCCGGCAGCGAAGAATGGTTCTACATCGTAAGTGGGGCCGGTGCGTGTACGCTGTTGCTCGGCGCGTACTGCGCGATGTTCCAGAACGATCTCAAAGGTCTGCTCGCTTACTCGACCATCAGCCACCTCGGCCTGATCACTTTGCTGCTGGGTCTGAACAGCCCTCTGGCGGCGGTGGCGGCGGTGTTCCATATTCTCAACCACGCGACCTTCAAAGCATCGCTGTTCATGGCCGCCGGCATCATCGACCACGAAAGCGGCACCCGCGATATCCGCAAACTCAGCGGCCTGATCAAACTGATTCCGTTCACGGCGACGCTGGCCATGGTTGCCAGCGCCTCGATGGCCGGGGTGCCGCTGCTTAACGGCTTCCTGTCGAAAGAAATGTTCTTCGCCGAAACCGTGTTCATCAACGCCACGGCGTGGGTCGAAGCGGCGCTGCCGATTGTTGCGACCATCGCCGGTACGTTCAGCGTTGCCTATTCCCTGCGTTTCACCGTCGATGTGTTCTTCGGTCCACCGGCCACCGATCTGCCCCACACCCCGCACGAACCGCCACGCTGGATGCGTGCGCCGGTAGAGCTGCTGGTGTTCACCTGCTTGCTGGTGGGGATTTTCCCGGCGCAGATCGTCGGCCCGTTGCTTGCCGCTGCTGCGTTGCCAGTGGTCGGCGGCACCTTGCCGGAATACAGCCTGGCGATCTGGCACGGCCTCAACGCACCGATGATCATGAGCCTGATCGCCATGTCCGGCGGCATCATCGTCTATCTGTTGCTGCGCAATCAGCTCAAGCGCGGTCGCTTCAAATACCCGCCACTGGTAGGCCGCTTCAACGGCAAGCGCCTGTTCGAGCGCAGTCTGGTAGTGATGATGCGCATGGCCCGACGTCTGGAACGGCGACTCGGCACCAAGCGTCTGCAGATGCAATTGTTCCTGATGGTGCTGGCGGCCGTGCTCGCCGGTCTGATCCCGATGCTGCACAGCACGCTGAGCTGGGGCGACCGGCCGAAGATTCCCGGCTCGATCGTATTTGTGACCCTGTGGCTGCTGGCGATTGCCTGTGCTCTTGGCGCCGCATGGCAGGCCAAGTACCACCGTCTCGCCGCTCTGACCATGGTCAGCGTCTGCGGCTTGATGACCTGCGTGACCTTCGTCTGGTTCTCCGCGCCCGACCTGGCGCTGACGCAACTAGCGGTCGAAGTGGTCACCACCGTGCTGATCCTGCTCGGTCTGCGCTGGCTGCCACGCCGCATCGAAGAAGTCTCGCCACTGCCAAGCAGCCTGCGCAAGGCGCGCATTCGCCGTCTGCGCGACTTGCTGCTGTCGATAGCCGTCGGCGGTGGCATGGCGCTGCTGTCCTACGCGATGCTAACGCGGCAGACGCCGAACGACATCTCCTCGTTCTACCTCAGCCGCGCCATGCCCGAAGGCGGCGGCAGCAACGTGGTCAACGTAATGCTGGTGGATTTCCGTGGCTTCGACACCCTCGGTGAAATCACTGTACTGGTCGCCGTGGCCCTGACCGTATTCGCCCTGCTCCGCCGTTTCCGCCCACCGAAAGAAAGCCTGCAACTGCCCGCCCAGCAACGCTTGCTGGCGCCGGACGTGGTCACCGATCTGGTCAACCCGCGTTCGGCCAGCGACACCGCGCTCGGCTTCATGATGGTGCCGGCCGTGCTGGTGCGCCTGCTGCTGCCGATTGCGCTGGTGGTGTCGTTCTACCTGTTCATGCGCGGGCACAATCAACCGGGCGGCGGTTTCGTCGCCGGTCTGGTGATGTCGGTGGCGTTCATCCTGCAATACATGGTCGCCGGTACGCAGTGGGTCGAAGCGCAAATGAGTCTGCGGCCGCTGCGCTGGATGGGCACCGGATTACTCTTCGCCACCGCCACCGGACTGGGGGCGATGGTCGTCGGTTATCCGTTCCTGACCACGCACACCTGGCATTTCAGCTTGCCAGTGCTGGGTGACATCCATGTCGCCAGCGCGCTGTTCTTCGACATTGGCGTGTATGGCGTGGTGGTCGGCTCGACGCTGCTGATCCTCACCGCCCTCGCCCACCAATCGGTGCGGGGTCACAAGACCGCATCGCTGCCCAAGTCCGTCGCCAGCAAAGGAGCCGTCTGATGGAAGAAGTCATCGCAATCGCCATCGGCGTGCTCGCCGCGTCCG
This sequence comes from Pseudomonas tensinigenes, assembly GCF_014268445.2. NCBI lineage: Bacteria > Pseudomonadati > Pseudomonadota > Gammaproteobacteria > Pseudomonadales > Pseudomonadaceae > Pseudomonas > Pseudomonas tensinigenes. The sequence continues at coordinate 2,824,063 of NZ_CP077089.1, read as the reverse complement.
GCGTCTGGTTGATCCTGCGGCCACGGACCTTCCAGGTGGTCATGGGCCTGTGTCTGCTGTCGTATGGCGTCAATCTGTTCATCTTCAGTATGGGCAGCCTGTTCATCGGCAAGGAGCCGGTGATCAAGGACGGCGTCACCCAGGATTTGCTGCACTACACCGATCCGCTGCCACAGGCACTGGTACTCACCGCGATCGTCATCAGCTTCGCCATGACCGCGTTGTTCCTCGTCGTTCTGCTCGCCTCGCGCGGCCTGACCGGCACCGACCACGTCGACGGCCGGGAGCCTAAAGAATGATGGCGATGACTCACCTGATCGCCGCACCGATTCTGCTGCCGCTGCTGACCGCCGCCATCATGCTGATGCTCGGCGAGCGGCACCGACCGCTGAAGGCGAAAATCAATCTGTTCTCCAGCCTCGTCGGCCTGTTCATTTCGGTGCTGTTGCTGCAATGGACGCAAACCACCGGCGTGCCCGGCTCCATTGGCGTGTACCTGCCGGGTAACTGGCAGGCACCGTTCGGCATTGTGCTGGTGGTCGATCGACTGTCGGCGCTGATGCTGGTGCTGACCGGGATCATCGGCGTCAGCGCCCTACTGTTTGCCATGGCCCGCTGGGACGGCGCCGGTTCGAGTTTCCACGCGCTGTTCCAGATTCAGTTGATGGGCCTGTACGGCGCGTTCCTGACCGCTGACCTGTTCAACCTGTTCGTGTTCTTCGAAGTGCTGCTGGCGGCTTCTTATGGCTTGTTGTTGCATGGGTCGGGTCGGGCACGGGTCTCATCGGGGCTGCATTACATCTCGATCAACCTGCTGGCCTCGTCGCTGTTTCTGATTGGCGCGGCACTGATTTACGGCGTCACCGGCACGCTGAACATGGCCGATCTGGCGCTGAAGATTCCGCTGGTGCCGGAAGCCGACCGTGGCTTGCTGCATGCCGGCGCCGGGATTCTCGCCGTCGCGTTCCTGGCCAAGGCCGGCATGTGGCCGCTGAACTTCTGGCTCGTGCCCGCCTACTCCTCGGCCAGTGCGCCGGTGGCGGCGATGTTCGCGATCATGACCAAGGTCGGCGTCTACACCTTGCTGCGCCTGTGGACCCTGCTGTTCTCAGGACAGGCGGGTGCGTCGGCATTCTTCGGCGGCGACTGGCTGATCTACGGCGGCATGGCGACCATGGCCTGCGCGGCGCTGGCGATTCTCGCCGCGCAACGCCTGGAGCGCATGGCCAGCCTGAGCATTCTGGTGTCGGCGGGGATCCTGCTGTCCGCCGTCGGTTTCGCCCAGCCGAACCTGATCGGCGCAGCGCTGTTCTATCTGGTCAGCTCGACGCTGGCGTTGAGTGCGCTGTTCCTGCTGGCCGAGCTGATCGAGCGCTCACGTTCGGCCAACGAGATCCCGCTGGAAGACGAAAGCGAACTGCTGCCGCGTCCGCAGGAGTCCCTGCAGCCACCCAAAGGCATCAACCTCGATGACGAGCAGAAAGCCGTGGTCGGTCAGGTCATCCCGTGGACCATGGCGTTTCTCGGCCTGAGCTTCATTGCTTGCGCGCTGCTGATCATCGGCATGCCGCCGCTCTCCGGGTTCATCGGCAAACTCAGTCTGATCGGCGCGCTGCTCAATCCGCTGGGCCTGGGCACTGGCGCGCCGATTTCCAACGCGGCCTGGGCGTTGCTGGCGCTGCTGATCCTCACCGGGCTGGCATCGCTGATGGCGTTCTCGCGTCTCGGCATCCAGCGCTTCTGGACCCCGGAAGAGCGCCCTTCGCCGCTGCTGCGCAAACTCGAATGCGCGCCGATCTTCCTGTTGCTGGGGCTGAGCATCGTCCTGACCTTCAAGGCTGAACCCCTGTTGCGTTACACCCAGGCCACCGCCGAGGCGTTGCACAACCCGCAGCAGTACGTGATGGCGGTGCTCGGCACCCGCGCGGTACCGAGTCCGGAAGCCAAATCGGCGATGCTGGAGGTGCAGCCATGAAGCGTGTGTTTCCTGCACCGTTGTTGTCGCTGGCACTGTGCGTCTTGTGGCTGACCCTGAACCTGTCAGTCAGCCCGGGCAATCTGTTGCTCGGCGCGATTCTGGGTTTTGCTGCACCGTTGATGATGCGCAAACTGCGCCCGAAAAAAGTGCGTATTCGCCGTCCGGGAACGATTCTGCGCCTGTTTCTGCTCGTGGGCCGTGACGTGGTGACGTCCAACCTGATCGTTGCGTGGGGCGTGCTCAATGCTGGTCGGCGCCCTCCGCGCTCGGGCTTTGTCAAAGTCCCGCTGGATTTGCGCGACGCCCACGGCCTGGCGACTCTGGCGATGATCTGCACGGTGGTGCCCGGCACGGTATGGTCGGAACTGTCGCTGGATCGCAGCATTCTGTTGTTGCACGTCTGGGATCTGGATGACGAAACGCAATTCATCGAGCACTTCAAGAGCACCTACGAGCGGCCGCTGATGGAGATTTTCGAATGAGCCCATTACTGTCGAACGCGATTCTGCTGACGCTGTTCCTGTTCTCGCTGGCCATGGTGCTGACCTTGGTGCGCCTGTTCAAAGGCCCGTCAGCGCAGGATCGGGTCCTGGCGCTGGATTACCTGTACATCGTCGCCATGCTGATGATGCTGACCCTAGGTATTCGTTATTCCAGTGACACTTACTTCGAAGCGGCGCTGCTGATTGCGCTGTTCGGCTTCGTCGGCTCGTTTGCCCTGGCGAAATTCCTGCTGCGTGGCGAGGTGATCGAATGAATGCTGAATTGTCGCTGTGGGTCGAAATTCCGGTGGCGGTCCTGCTGGTGCTCAGCGGTCTGTTTGCGTTGATCGGCGCGATCGGGTTATTGCGCATGAAGGATTACTTCCAGCGCATGCACCCGCCGGCACTGGCTTCGACGCTGGGGGCGTGGTGTGTGGCGTTGGCGTCGATCATCTGCTTTTCGGCGCTTAAGTCCGGGCCGGTGGTGCATGCCTGGCTGATTCCGATCCTGCTCGCAATCACCGTGCCGGTGACTACTTTGCTGCTGGCGCGGGCGGCGTTGTTCCGCAAGCGCATGGCCGGGGATGATGTGCCGGCTGAGGTCAGTAGCCGGCGGACTGAAAGCGGCAGTTAGTCCAGAGTTTTCCGTGTCTGGACTGGCTTCTTCGCGAGCAGGCTCGCTCCCACAGGGTTTTGGGTGAAATAACACATCTGTGAACACCCAAAATCACTGTGGGAGCGAGCCTGCTCGCGAAGGGGCCAGCCAAGTCATCGCAGATTTCAGATCTGCTTCAAACCCAAGCCACCGCCAACAACCCCGCCCCCAACACCGCACACAAAGGCGAATACACCCAGGTGTCGAGTCGCGCAAACCGCGAATCCGTCACTTCCTTGAAAAACCCGACCAGATTCGAATCACCAATCGCCCGGGCAAACATCAACAGCGCAATCGCGCTGATCACCCATTGCAGCGCCTTGTGCGTCACCGCCGGCATGCCCCAGCCAACCCGCATGCACACCAACACAGCAATCACCAGCAATGCCGCTGCCACAATCAACGTGAGCCAGCCCGAAGGCTTGAACGCCGGCCGCACCGTTGCGACAAAACCGCGCACCGGCACCTGCGGCACCACCACCGCTGCCGCCCACTGCCCACCCAACGCCCAATACACGTGCATCAAGGCGATCACCGCAAACGTTGTCACCAGCCATTGAGCCAACACAAAGGTCATGGTTGAAATCCTTGGAAAGGGATTTGAACAAATCATCCTAGTCGGATTTTTTTCAAGTGCACGACCGATCAGCGGTACGGTAAAGTGCCGCCCCATGAAATTCTCCCGTTCCGATCGCTCACTGCTGGCCTGGATGCTTTATTGCTGCGTCCTGTTCAACGTGTTCGCCTGCAGCATCGGTCACGGACAAATGGTCGGCATGCAGCTCAACGGCATCGGCGGCCAGTTCTGTACAGTCGACCCGGCCACTCAAGCGCCGCTCGCCAGCAATTCCACTGAAGAACAACTGCCGACCCTGTCCAAGGCATTCGGCTGCCCGCTGTGCTCGGTCGGCGGCGGCATGGGCCCAGCGTTCAACTCCAGCCTCACGCTGGCGATCCTGCCCGAACAGCACAGTCCGCCGCTCGCGCCCATCGTCAGCGCCGACCTCCCTACCCGCTTCACCTGGCCTTCGGCCAACCCTCGCGCCCCGCCGCTCGCCTGAATGTCCCTGCCTTTTTGATTTGTCAGCCCACTGCGCCAACGCGCGGCGTTCGCCTGTGCGCTGACTCCTAGACAAGCATTCAGGATTCAATGATGAAACAACTCACTTTGCTGGCGAGCCTGTGCGGCTGCCTGTCCGTCAACGTCTGGGCGCAATCCACCGTGGATCTCGCGCCGATCACCATCGACGGCGAGTCCGGCGCGGAACCGGGCCTGAGCCTCGACCAATCCAGCGGCATGGCCTCGCGCCTGGGTCTGAGCGTGCGTGACACGCCGGCGTCGGTAGCCATCGCCAATCGCAACGACATCGAACGTCACGGCGCACAGAACTTCCAGGACGCCGCCAACACCTTGCCCGGGGTCAACGCCAGCGCACCGCCGGGGTTCGGCGGTTTCGTTTCCTATCGTGGCTTCACCAGCAGCCAGATTACCCAGATGTTCAACGGCATCAACGTTTCCGGCGGCCTCGCGCGGCCAGTTGATTCGTGGATATACGACCGAGTGGAATTGGTCGGCGGCCCGTCATCGCTGATCAATGGTGCGGGCTCCGTCGGCGGCTCGCTGAACTACGTGACCAAACTCGCCACCCGCGACGAACAAGCTGTTGAAGGCCGGGTCAGCTACGGCACGTACGACACCACCGAAACCGCGTTCGGCCTCAACCATGCTCTGACCGATCCCAGCGCCGACATGCAGCACTACGCGCGACTCGACGTCAGCCACAACACCAGCAACGGCTACATCGACCGCCAGGAGCGCGATGCCTGGAGCGTGGCGTTCTCGCTGCTCAGCGACCTGACGCCCGATCTGTCGCACACGTTGGCACTGGAATATCAGGACGAACACGAAGACAGTCCGTACTGGGGCACGCCCGTGCTCAACCCCAAGGCCGGCGAGCTGAAGATCGATAAACACAACCGCTTCAACAACTACAACGTCGAGGACGGTCGTTACGAACAGCGAACGATCTGGGTCCGTTCGATCATCGACTATCGGATCAACGACAGCACCACCCTGCGCAACACGCTGTATCACCTCGACAGCCAGCGCGATTACCGCAATCTCGAATCCTACCAGTACAACGCCGACAACACCGCGGTGAATCGCTCCACCGCGTATCAAGTACGCCATCAGGGCGAGCAGAACGGCAACCAGTTCGAACTGCGCCATGACAACACGCTGTTCGGTCTGGATACGACGTGGTCGGGTGACTTTGAATACAAGGTCAACCAGACCACCAACTCGCCGCTGAACATCAAAGGTCCGAGCACGGTGGACCCGAACAACTACCGTCCGGGGCATTTCTACGACATTCCCGGCACCAACCCGAAATTGATCAGCGACAAAACCAACGAGGTCACCACCAAGGCACTGTTCGTGGAAAACCGTTTGGCGTTGACCGACAAACTGTCGCTGCTCACCGGTCTGCGCTATGACGACATTGACCTCGACGTGACCAACCATCGCACCGTGACCGCCGCCAACCCCAAGCATCTCAAGCGCAGTTGGGAGCCGGTCACTGGCCGTGCCGGTTTGACCTACCAGTTCATTCCCTCGGCCAACGTCTACGTGCAATACAGCACCGCCGCCGAACAACCGAATGGCACGCAGAATTTCGACGTCTCGACCGGCAAGCAGTGGGAGATTGGCAGCAAATTTGATTATCTGTACGGGCGTGGCTCGGCAACGATTGCCGCCTACACCATTGAGCGAAAGGACTTCGCCGTGACTGATCCGCTGGATCCGGCCGGCAGTATTCCGGTCGGTCAACAGACGTCGAAAGGGCTGGATATCGCCAGTTCGTTGCGCATCACTGACAAGTTGCTAGCCGAAGGCAACTTCGCCTGGGTCGACGCGCAGTACGATGATTTCACCGAAAAGAATGCCGCCGGTGTGGTGGTTTCACGCAAGGGCAATACGCCGACCAATGTGCCGGATCGGGTCGGTAATCTGTGGCTGACTTATGACTTTTCGCCGCAATGGCAAGGTGGGGTTGATGCGCGGTATGTGGCGTCGGTGTATGCGGACACGGCCAACACCATGACGGTGCCGTCGTACACCTTGTTCGGCAGCTTCCTCAGCTACAAGGTTGATTCGCACACCACCGTGACCGGGCGCGTGCGTAATCTGACCAATGAGGTGTATGCCGAGTTTGCGCATGTTTCGCCGGCCTATTACCTCGGAACACCGCGTACCTTTGAATTGGCGGTGCAAACGAAGTTTTAAAAGCATCGCGAGCAGGCTCACTCCTACAGGGGGGACGCATTCCAAATGTAGGAGTGAGCCTGCTCGCGATGAGGCCATCAGCCTCAACCCTTTATTTCAGATCAGCCGAAACCTTCTCCGCCACATCCTTCGGCAACCAGGCCTGCCACACATCCGGGTGGGCCTTCATGAACGCCACCGCCGCATCACGCGGCGCCGTGTGCTTCTCGCTCATCTCGGCCAACGCCTTGTTCAACGGTTCGATGGGAAAATCCACTTTGCTGAAAAACTCGGCAATCTGCGGATACTGCTTTTGAAACGGCGTAGACACACCAATCGACAGCTTCGACGCCAGCGACCGGGTCGGTTTCGGATTGGGATTATCGGCATCGGTCAGCGTCTTCCACGCTTCGGCGTCAAACGGCGGCTCTTCCAGTTGCACCAATTTGAATTTGCCCAGCAGCGGCGTCGGCGACCAGTAGTAAAACAGCACCGGCTTACCGCGACGAATCGAAGAACTGATCTCGGCGTCCAGCGCCGCACCCGAACCACTGCGGAAATTGGTGTAATCGTCCTGCAGACCATAAGCCGTCAACTTCTGCTTGTTGACCACTTCCGACGTCCAGCCGATCGGGCTGTTGAGGAAGCGCCCCTTGCTCGGGGCTTCAGGATCCTTGAACACGTCCTTGTATTTTTTCAGATCACTGACGCTGCGCAGGTCCGGCGCCAGCGGCTTGATGCCTTTGGCCGGGTCGCCCTTGATCACATACTCCGGCACCCACCAGCCCTCGGTAGCGCCCTTGACCGTATCGCCCAGGCTGACGACCTTTCCTTCGGCCTCGGCCTTGACCCATACCGGACTGCGCCCGGCCCACTCTTCGCCAATGACCTGAATGTCATTGTTGGCCAGTGCGGTTTCCAGCGTGATGGTGGTGCCAGGCAAGGTGTCGGTCGGTAAGCCGTAACCCTTCTCGACGATGATCCGCAACACATCGGTAATCAGGCTGCCGCTTTCCCAGTTCAGGTCGGCAAAGTGGATCGGTGCCTGAGCGGCCATCACCGATGGCGCTGATGTCAGCAAACCGAACGTGGCCACGCTGGCGGCCAATAACCGTCGAAATCCGTTCATGCATTGCACCTCGTGCTGTTCTCAGCAATGGCAGGTTGGCCTGACAGAAGACCACAAGCCTCTGAATACTCAGTCAACTGACTGTAGCCGAGGTTCCTGCTTTTTCCGGGCCGCGCTCCGGACGAGGTTATGAATCAGACTTTTCCTGCAGGCTTTGCAGCTCGCGTCTGACCATGCTGGCGTATTCCGCAGGACGCAGTGCGTAGATCTGCGCAGCCAGCCAATTCAGCCAGGCGCCTTGCAGTTCGGCCTTGGCGGCGAATAAACGCCGAGCCTCCTTGCGTGCAGTGTCGAGGTTCTGCGCATGGAAATCCGCGCGGCTCACTCGCTGGCCTTGAAGGTCACCAGTTCACCCTTGCGCCACTTGGCGGCTTTGGCGGTGACGGCTTTCAGCGTTTTGGTCAGGCCTTCCTGCAATTGCTGATGGGCGGCGAACACGGTCACCACGCTGTGGCCTTCCTTGAACAGGATCGCGTGCCCGTCGGCGGTGTCGACAAAGGCGTAATCGCCCAGTCCATAGACCGTCAGTTTGATTTCGCGGAAACGGATATCCATCTTGCCACCTTCACGGCTGGGCAAGACCGATGCACTGAAATGGTCGCCGACCTTGAGCTTGAGCCCTGGTTTGTCATCGACCACCAATGCGCTTTCGGTGTCGATCTCGGCCACGTAAATGCCTTCGGCGTTTTGCTCGGTGATGTAAACAAAACGCGACTGAAACAGCTTGACCAGCTTTGCACGCAAATCACCCAACACGAACAAAGCATGCATATCGAGATTACTGACTGCCAAAGAAACATCCCCACATCTGAAAAAACCGCACGCGGAAAACGCGCACGGCAAATAAACGGCCAGGCCGATGTCACTGCAAATAAATCAATAAAGCCCGAATCGAGCAGAGTGCTCATTCAACGCGAGGTTGCCAAGACTACTGGATTGTCACTCGCGAAACTCATCCCGATGTCGCCAAAGCTTGAAGGAAAAATCTTCGTTAGCGGCGAGAGCAGTCTGACTACGAACTTTAGGGAAAATTCTCACGAAAAAAAGCACTTTTCCGACATATCGCAAGCGAAAAATTGCTTTAGATAAGCCCTGTCGTCAACAGGTACTGGCGATTCTAGAGCAGCGATGCTCATTACGACTACCCGCAACGGCCTTTAAATCCCGGCCGACTGATGAAAAGGACTTCATATGTGCACTCTGACTCACTTTGCCATGACTGCTGACGACCGGATCAAATCACCACTGATACTGAGTGCCACTGACTTCAACGACCATTGCCCACGTTTTCAGGTCGTGCCCGCCGGCAACGCGTTCTTTCACATAAAGGAAACATCGACCGGACGCGTAAGAGGTTTCCGCGAAGATCACAACGAAGCCTGCGCCCTTGCCCGCTCACTTGAGTCAAAGATCGAACTCCTGGCGAACGGCTGCCTCAGATAAAGAGAGCGATCGAACGCGCCATACCGGCGCCCACCGAAGGAGTACACGATGGAACTGCCAGCATACGATCTGAAAACCCTGTTCGATCAACTGGGACTGCCTTCAGAAGGTAACGCAATCGACGATTTCATCGAGGCGCATCCGCTGGCCCCCGAGACCAAACTGATCGACGCCGACTTCTGGTCACCTCAACAGGCGCAATTGCTCAAGGAATGGTTAAGGGCCGACGGTGAAGAAGCGGTAATGGTCGATGAACTGAATGTACGCCTGCACCGCGGCAAGTAGTCCTGATCAGTGCAGGCTGTCACTCGGTTCGGCATGCAATTGTGCAAGCCACGCGGCCTTGCACTCCTCGGCCTCGTCGCGACTGGCAAACGCCGTGCCGCGACGCTCGCCATTGAGCAACACCACCCAGCAGACGCTCCGACCCATTGCGCGCAATCCGGCAGGCACGCCACTGCCGATCATCACGGCGACATCAACTCTGCACTGCATGCAGCCCTCCCGAAATCATTAGCTACCTAACTAAGCGGGCAGGTTAATGGTTTCTTGCGCGCGGAAACAGCAAGCTCCGTGCACAGATTCATTGCACCGGGGGTAACAATCCCTCAGCGCGGACTTTCCGGCTTATAGCCCAGACGCAAACCACCCCAGTGCCGGCCCTTGATCATGATCGGAACCGACAGGTCATGCATCAGCTCACCGGTGTCGCGGGTGTAGGTCTGCAATAACACCGGTTGCTGATGGCTGCCGCAGCGAATACCGGTGCGATCAGCAAATTTGCGCTTTGTGCGATTGTTGACCGCATCGACCTGCGCATCGCCGGTCAATGGCTGACTAAACGCCTGATTATGGGTCGGCACATAACCCTGCTGCGTACAGGCAATGGCGAACACCAACCCCTCGTGACGCGGCAACAAGGGCTCCTGAATCGCCGGCAGCACCTGATCGGTGTAACGGTCGAAACGGGTTTGAAACTTCGCCGGTTGCGTATTCGGGATCGGCTGATACTGGCGGTCGAACAAGTCCTCAAGACTAATCCGCCCCTGCTCGACATCCGCCTCGAACCGCGCAGCAATCTGGCTCGCGCCTTCGCGGGCCAGATCGTAGATGCGCTGGTGATAGTCATCCAGACCGACTTCAGCCAGACGCTCGCTGATGGTTTCCGCCTGCCCTTCCATCTGCACCGCTGCTTCGGCGAGGCGGCGAGTCTGTTGATCGCTGATCGCCAGGTCGCTGCGCATCTGCTCGATAGCCTTGAACAGGCTATCGAGTTGTTCACGATTGGTTTCCGCGCCCTGAGCAATTTCACCGACCTGACTTTCCACCCCAGCAGCCAGTCGCGCGATGTTCTCCAGATGCTGGCCGGTGTGCTCGACCTGCTCGACACCGGTCTGCAGATCACTCGACAACTCGCGAATCTGCTCCACCACCTGCGCCGTGCGTTGCTGAATGTCAGCGACCATCTCACCCACTTCACCGGTCGCTGACGCCGTGCGCGCCGCCAACCCGCGAACTTCGTCCGCCACCACGGCAAAACCGCGACCATGCTCACCGGCTCGCGCCGCTTCGATTGCCGCGTTCAACGCGAGCAGATTGGTCTGGCTGGCAATCGACTGAATCACCAGGGTCACACGCTGAATATCATCGCTGCGCAGACTCAAGGCTTCGATCAATTCACGGCTGGCATTGGCACGCTGACTGAGCTGATGCATGCGCGAGATCGAATCCAGCAGTTCCGTGCGCCCCGCCGCGCTGCTGTGATGCGCCTGACTCGCTGCTTCAAGTGCGGCGCGGCTAAGCTGCGAAGTCGCATGTTCGGTCGCGATCATCACCTCGGCATTGCTGACGATTTGCGCCGCCGCATACAGTTGCGATTCGAGTTTGCTCGCCAGTTCCTTGACCGAAAACGCCACACCGGCTGCCGACAACGCGTTATGACTGGTGGTGTAGGAAAGGTCGCGGGTCAGGTCGGACATTGCGCTGCCGGTATCGGCAGGCTGGGCATCGGGGATAGCGCGGGAGCGCAGGCGCGGCAGCCAGACAATCAGCACCGCCAGTGGCATGCCAATGTACAGCGACCATCCACCCAGCGTCATGCCGGCCAGCAACAGCATCAGGGCGATGCTTTGCAGGGTCGGAGCGATCCAGCGGTTTTTCGGCAAAAGCACTGGTGCAGGCAGAGCCCCAACCAGAGATCCATCTCTCGTCATATCAACACCCCACGCTTGTTCTCATTATTGTGACTGCATTAAACGCCACTACAACGCCATTATCCATGGTCCGTTAGTCGTGGGGTCTGTGGCAGGTCAATGGAATCGCGCGGAAATATTGCGGACGATAAAAAGCTTCGCGGGCAAGCCCGGCTCCCACAGGTTCGGTGTTGAACCTTGTGGGACGGACTTGCCCGCGATCACAGCGCCGGAAAAATCAGGCCTGACGCTGGTGCTTGTCGATCTGCTCGTGACGCTCTTGAGCTTCGATGCAGTACTTGGTGGTCGGGCTGATCAGCAGGCGTTTCAGGCCAATGGCCTCGCCGCTGTCATCGCACCAGCCAAAACTGTCTTCCTTGATGCGCTCAAGGGCTTGTTCCAGTTGCGGCAGCATGCGCTGGTCGCGATCGATCGCGTTCACCAGCCAAGTGCGCTCTTCTTCAACCGAAGCCGCGTCCGCCGGGTCAGCCGGGGTGTCCAGGCTTTCGATGGCGATACGATTTTGCTCAATGCGCTCGTGGGTTTCGACTTTCATGTTCTGCAACAGCTCAGTGAAGAAAGCGTGCTGCTCGGAATTCATGTAGTCATCTGCCGGCATGGCCAGCAACTTGTCCTTTGTCATTGATATCTCTATAAAAAAACGTGCATTAAGGCGAATTAGGGAGCGTTTCGGCGAACCGCGTGCGGTCGGCGAAAAGGCATCGTTTATTGCAAATGCCACCCGGCACTCAATTTACGAGGGGCGGCAGTCTAAGGCCCGAATGAGGCCTCAGCAACTGTAAATACAGGGAATTTGTCCGACAACGTTCGGAAACTGCTCTGACACAGCGCTCACACGGCCATCGGAGTGCGTTTATAGCAAGAAATTCAGTCGAGCGGCTGTATATAGAAGACAAACGGCTAACCACGCAGCGCCCAGACGTAATTTTTTACCACGCACTGCATCGTTTCAGCAAAGCAGAACCGCAAAAGCCCCCCTACTATCAGGCCCACCGTGAGATCAAACAGCCTGAAGGATGACCTATGCCCCGCCCCGATCTGCCGGCCACCGACGAGGTTTCACTCGCCAGCCCCCCGATCAATGCCGAGCGCCTGCTGCAACTGATCACCGACGAATACGACGCCCTGCCGCGCCAGCTCAAACGCATCGCCAGCTACATCAGCCAACAGAGCGATCGGATCATGGTCGACCGCATCAGCGACATCGCCCGCGAGTGCGAAGTCCACCCGTCCGCCATCGTGCGCTTCTCGCAACGCTTCGGTTTCAGCGGCTTCAGCGAAATGCAGGCGCTGTTCCGCAGCGCCTACACGCACAAAGCCTCGCCGGTGCAAAACTACCAGCAACGCATCCGCAACATGATCGCCAACCAGTCGCAGCAAGCGAGCGCTGGCGACCTCGCCCGCGAATGCATCGACGCCACCCGCTCCGGCATCGAACGCCTGGGCCGCGAACTCGACGACGCCGCGTTCGAAAAAGCCGTCGACCTGATCGTCAACGCCGACAACATTTATGTCGTCGGCGTACGCCGCTCCTTCGCGGTCGCCGACTACCTCGTTTACAACTTGCAACACACTCAGAAACGAATTCATCTGGTGTCCGGGCTCGGCGGCAGCTATCGCGAGCAAATGCGCAGCGTGCGCGCCAACGATCTGGTCATCGCCATCAGCTTCGTACCCTACGCCAAGGAAACCCAACACTGCCTGCGCTTCGCCCGCCAGCAACAGGCCAACACCCTGATCCTTACCGACAGCCAACTCTCACCACTGGCGAAACTCGCCAACAGCGTATTGCTGGTCAACGAAGGCAGCGCCCTCGCCTTTCGTTCGCTGAGTGCGACGCTGTGTTTGTGCCAGGCGTTGTTTGTGGCGGTGGCGTATCGGCTGGAACTGAATGTCGATGAGATTCACGAACAACCCGGCTTTGACGACTGACAATTGCCTCAACGTCGGCTAGGTTATGCCTTCCCACCGGTTTGACTTGAAGGAACGCGTCATGAAACTGATCGGCATGCTGGACTCCCCTTACGTGCGCCGCGTGGCGATCTCCGCCAAACGCCTTGGCATCGACCTCGAACACGAGTCGGTCTCGGTGTTCCGCCACTTCGAGCAATTCCAGCAGATCAACCCGGTGGTCAAAGCCCCCACGCTGATCCTCGACGACGGCGTGGTCCTGATGGACTCGACCCTCATCCTCGACTACCTCGAAGCCAGCTCCGGCAAAAGCCTGCTGCCAACCGACCTGAAACAACGCGCCCAAGCCCTGCGTCTGATCGGCCTCAGCCTCGCCGCCTGCGAAAAAGCCGTGCAGCTTTATTACGAACGCAACCTGCGCCCGGCCGACATTCAATACCAGCCGTGGGTCGAACGCGTCGAAGGCCAACTCGCCGCCGCCTTCACCGCCCTCGAGCAAGAACTGGAAAAAACCGGCCTGCCCACCGACGGCACCCTCACCCAGGCCGGCATCAGCCTCGCCGTCGCCTGGAGCTTCACCGACCTCGTCGTCCCCGACCAGATCGACACCCGCCGCTACCCCCACATCGCCCAATACACCGCCTACGCCGAAACCCTAGAAGCGTTCGTCAGCACCCCGATGACCTGACCATGAGCACCACCGAAACCGCCGCCCCGGCGTTAAAGGAAATCTTCAACGCCGAGCGCTTGCAGCACATCGCCCGAGAAATGAGCGCCGTGTACCCGGCGTTCAAGGCCAAAGCGTTTCTCAAACATGCCCAGGACGGACTCGTTGAACTATCAGTGATGCAACGCATGGCACGTGTCAGCGAAAGCCTGCACGCCGTATTGCCGCTGGATTACCAAGAATCCCTAGAAGTGCTTTTCGAACTCGCACCAAGGCTGAACAGCGGATTCGTCAGCATGTGTTTGCCGCATTACGTCGCGAGCTATGGCGGGCATGCGTTCGACACCTCCATGGACGCCCTGAAATACTTCACCACCTTCGGCTCCTCCGAATTCGCCATCCGCCACTTTCTGCGCAGCGACCTAGAGCGCTCGCTGGAATTGATGCACGACTGGACCCGAGACGAAAACCACCACGTTCGACGCCTCGCCAGCGAAGGCAGCCGCCCTCGCCTGCCTTGGTCGTTTCGGTTGGAAGCGGTTCAGGCGGATCCGCAGTTGGCCGCCGGGATACTCGATCGGTTGAAGGCGGATGAGAGTTTGTACGTGCGCAAGTCCGTGGCGAATCATTTGAATGATGTGACGAAGGTGCATCCGGAGTGGGTGTTGGACACGATCGAAGGTTGGTCGTTGGAGAACAAGCACACGGCGTGGATTGCGAAGCATGCGTTGCGGAGTTTGATTAAGCAGGGGGATTTAAGGGCGCTGACGGTGATTGGTGCGGGGGCGAAGGCTGAGGTTGAGTTGTTGGATGTGCGGGTTGAGCCGGCGGTGGTCAGGTTGGGGGAAGCGATTACGTTGTCGTTTGTGGTGAAGTCGACGGTGGCGCATGAGCAGCGGTTGGTGATTGATTATGCGATTGACTATGTGAAGGCGAATGGCGGGGTTTCGGGGAAGGTTTTTAAGTTGAAGACGGTTGTTTTGGAGGGGTTTGAGAGTGTGGTTGTGGGGAGGCGGCAGGTGATTAAGGATTTTACGACGCGGAAGCATCATAGTGGACGGCAGGCGATTCAAGTGATGGTGAATGGTGCTTTGCTGGGCAGAACCGCGTTCAATATCATTGTTTGGTGAGTTTAAGCAACTAACTATTGGCCTCGCAAAACCTGCGTAGAGTTAAATTGGCTTCGACAAATTACCCATTTAAGGACCATATAATAAATGGCGAACTCGCTGGATTTTTTATAAAAACAAGTGTAATTTATCGAATGATGGCACATAGCCAACCACTATCTCAACAAGACTTGCGGATCACGAAATGGAATTCTCAGGCAATGCCTTCGATTTTGAACAATATAGAGATTCGATGGTACAAGCGGAAAAAAATATTACTAACTCGCTTCCAGAAGCGGTTTGGCATTTGAAGAAATGCGACCATTTAATCCTTTCGACATTGGAAAATTTGGGTAGCAACGAATCACGCGCGGCGGCGGCTCACTCTCACTCCCTCTACTTAGCGGCCTGCAACCTAGCTCTCGGGGCACATCTGTCGGCTATTTTTCCACTTCTTAGAACAGCCATGGAATCTGCTGTCTACGGCTATCTTTTTAATAGAGAACCTGGATTATACCAATCTTGGCTGAACAGGCATGATAACGAGGATAGTTTTCTAGAGAATAAAAAATCGTTCACCCCTGCGATGAAGCGATTTCGAAAGTACCTAAGAGAGCATGATGAACAGTCAACGGGAACACCTTACGAATATCATATTATGGGGCTCTATGACGCTGCCATTGACTTCGGCGCACACCCCAACCCGATCGCTCTGACCAATGCGACAACCGTCGAGCAGCATGAAGAGTTCGAAAAATTCAAATATGATTATCTGCGGGTAGATTACTCCAGCGTCGCTCAAGGGATAGTAGCCATCTATGAATATGCCCAAGCTATCGCAATGATCAACCATTTCTCCCGAATGTGCGTAACTCCGGAAACTGAGGGGTTAGATAACATGTTCTTAGAGTTCGTGAAAGAAACAAATGAAATTTGCGACAAGCTCAATGGCAACCCTATTGGCTTCAATTCAAGACACTACTCCCAGATTAATAATCTAGTTAAACGCCCCTAAGCAAAAGCCTTCAGCGTATATATGTAAAATTGATATTTTTTTAATTTTATCCCCTCTTATTTAAAAACCAAGGCATGACCATTGCTCACACTCAAAAAACCATTAACACCATATTAATTTGTGGCGCAACGATTAAGACATCAGAGTTCTCATGAAAAACTTAGTTGATTACCTCGACAGCACGCACTCCAGCGTACAAATTGACTTTCAAAACAAACAATGGCATCACCGCATTGGGATTCCGGAAACACCAGGCTGGTACTACATAAGTACGAACACACCTATCAGCGTTCTACAACAGCAAAATTTGTGGAGCAATACTTATTCGAGAGCAAAGGATCAAGAGATTGTTAAGGTGAAGAATTATGATATTCAGCACAGGGCCAAACGCTTCTCGGACAACCTTTCACCATACTTCAATACCAAAGGCGTCTACTCTGGCTTGACATCAAAGTTGCAATCTCGCGCACGCGAGCACACCTTCGCGGACCCTGGAACTGCTGGCCTCGCTCTTTTTAAATACCCTGAACTTCATAAGTACGAGTGGATATTCAACTTTGTAACACTCTACAGATTCATGACAGATTGCCAATGCAAAGAAGTCATGCTCCGCCTTGGAGAACAAGTTTGGAGATCAAAACATGGCTGGCCGATACTATGCTCAGAATAAATCTAGACGATCGTTTTTTAGCGCTTTGATATTCGCCCCGAGGTGCAAAGTTAGGTTAAGCCACCACCTTGAATAGCCTACCACCATCTTTACACCGCTTTCCTTTTTGCGAGATAAATATCGACACCCCAACCCTAAGATTAGCTTTTTTTCATTCGATAATTAAAACTTTCACCTTCAACTCCCCCAGAGGAAACAAATGGCGACTCCAAGAGTTTTTGTCAGCTCCACTTGTTATGATCTGAAATACATCAGAGAGAACCTGAAATACTTTATTAGAAATATCGGGTACGAACCGGTTTTAAGTGACGACGGCGCTGTTTTTTATGACCCCAAAAAACATACTCACGACTCCTGCTTAACAGAGGTACCGAACTGCCAACTATTCGTACTAATTATCGGAGGCAGGTTTGGTGGAGAGTTCAACGGAAAGAAAACATCAATAACAAACGAGGAATACAGAGAAGCTATCAAACGAAAAATTCCGATATTTGCTTTAATAGAGCAAGCCGTTTATTCAGACCATTTCGTTTACACATCCAACAAAAACAATAAGGAGTTGGACAGATCCAAAATCTCATACCCGTCAATTGATAAAAACGCACCGAAAATTTTTGAGTTCATTGACGAAGTAAGAACACAAGCAGCCAACAACGCCTTGATCCCATTCCGAGACTTCAACGACATCGAGAACTACTTAAGACAGCAGTGGGCCGGAATAATGTTTTCATTTCTATTACAAGAAAATGAAAATGCTCGGATGGCAGACACGATGGCGCATTTAATCGAGATAAATGAAAAAGTCGCTTTTTTGTCTAGGGAGCTATTAAACTCGGTAGGAACAAAAGAAAGCAATGTCCTCGCCTCGCTTTACGAATTAATGATTGAGCGAGACTCAGTGAAAGCTCTTCTATCAACAGGTTACAAACCGAACCCAATAGCAATACTTTCAAGCGAAAGCTTTTTAGATTGTACAACAACACTTGGGAGAACCATTACAATCTCCAACGACAAAAGCTTTGTTACATCTAGTAGCGGACAGATACAAAAAGAATACTTATTAAAAATGAACAAAGACTTCAAAGAACTGAAGGACGAAATGATTAAAACAATTGAGTCTACCGGAATATCCGCCCAGGATTTAATAAAAAACCAAGCATCTAAACTAGATAACAATGCACCTGTACGACGACTAGGCTCTGATTAACTCTAAATACCATTTTTCCCTGTCATTGGCTATTTCCCATGCTCTTCATAAACCGGCCCAACTGGGCGTGAATATCGACGGGTTTGGCTTCTTCGTAGCGGTGGTTTTTCGGGGGGTTGGGTACGTAGCCACTCATCCGTGATTCCTGGTTCTGATCCTTGAGAACGGCCCGAAGGGTGACAGCCGTGGCTGGGGGGCGCAAGCCGTGGCCGTGTGCCAGCCAGGGTGTGACCACGGGGTTCGACGAGGGTTTTCCCTCGTCGGGGTGGGGTTGGTTAGCTGGCGATTTCGACGTTATCCAGCGCTTGGTTGACGGCGATTTCGCCGAGCATCACGACTTGGGCGATGCCCAGTGCGGTTTTGCGGTGCGGGGTGTCGAGCATGGCGGCGAAGTTCAGGAGCATTTCGCTGGCGGAGCCGAGGGTTTCGCTGGCGTTGGCGAGCAGGGATTCGCTGTTGTACTTCGGGTTGGCGAGGTACATGCGTTCGGGTTGTTGGGTGCTGGCCATGATTTGGCTGGCGGGTTTGAGGTAGTGGTCGAGGGCGCGTTCGGCGGCTTCGTGGAATCGCTTGGAATCGGGGGATTCGTAGGGGGATGTGGGGTCGGTTTCGGGTGGGTTGGGTGTTGGTTTGATCATTGATGAAGCTCCTACGTCAAAAAAAGGAACCATCACTCTCGCTACCAAACGAGGGTGGCGGCCATGCGCAGGTTGGTAGACCGGGACGTAGAAAACCGGCGCGCCCGAAGACGCCCTGTGCATGACCACCATAAAGCCGTGTCGAACAGACACTGCGAATCATGATGCTTATGCAATCTACGAAAACTCAGGGCTACCAAACCCGATCACTGTTTTTCAGCGACCGACAGACGATAGAACCCGCGACCTAGACGCACAAGCCGGCGGATTCTGGCTTAGTCGTAGGTAACGGCGCAAGGCGTTGTAGGGTTTCGGTGGTTACTTGAGGCTTCGTTTAAACAGTGGTGGTTTTTACTGTTTATTTCGGTCAGTGGTTGATGGGTGGACTGGGTGGGCGTCTTCGCGAGCAAGCTCGCTCCCACAGGGATTTGTGGTTGAGCTGGGATTGGTGGTGGCTGAGCTGGCGTTATCGCGAGCAGGCTCACTCCTACAGGGGATTGAGTCTGGCTTTGGATTTGGGGCGGTTGGGCTGGCGTTATCGCGAGCAGGCTCACTCCTACAGGGGATTGTGGTTGGGTTGGGATTCGCGGCGGGCGGGCTGGCGTCATCGCGGGCAAGCCCGGCTCCCACAGGGATTGGGGGATGGCTATGGTCGGTGGCGTGTCATGTTGATGAGGGCGGATCGTCCACCATTTGGCGCCGGGCGTTCTTCGATGGAGTACGGCACGAAGCCGAGTTTTGGGTAGAGCAGCAGGCCGGCGGTGTTTTCGTTGAAGCAGGACAGTTGCACTTCCTTGGCCTGGTACTTTTCGAAGCCCACTGCGGTCATGGTTTCGACAATGTACCGCGCCACACCTTGCCCACGGGCGTAGGGCGCGACGATGACGTTGCCGATGCAGCAGATGCCGTCGTGCTCAGCGCGGTAGAAGTTGGCGAAGCCAACGAACTCGCCGTTGGCCAGAAAAGCCGTGGAGTCGAAGCGCTGGCTGATTGCGCTGTGCATCTGCTCTTCCGTCAGCGGGAAGTTGGCTTTCGGGAACATGAAGAACAGCTCTTGTTCGCCTTGGGGAAAGCTGATCAGGGTGTTGACGTCGTCGGCCGTCACTGGCCGGTGGGAGAAATTCATCGCTGCCCTGCCCTCACTTTTTACCCGCCAGATGATGCGCGACCAAGGCGTTGGCATGACCGTGTCCCATGCCGTGTTCTTCCTTGAGCCATGCCACCAGTTCCATGTGTTTCTTGTCGCTGATGCCGGCGAGCAGGTTTAGCCAGTGATCGATGGGCTGGCCGTATTTTTTCTCAATGGAGGGAAAGTATGACGCCGGGCCTTTTACCTTGTTGTCTTCGCTCATGCTGCAAGCTCCCTGTGGTCACGACGGAGGGTCGGCGGACGCTCCTTGTCGGCAGGTCATAGAGTGGACGCGAAGTGCGGTTCCGGCAACTGCCCCGCTCTGCCAGACGCCACAAAAAACTGTGGGAGCGAGCCTGCTCGCGAAGGGGCCATGTCAGCCAAAATCATCGTAGGCTGACACACCGCTTTCGCGAGCAGGCTCGCTCCCACAGGGGTTGTAGTGGATCAGGGTTATTCGGTGCGGCCCGGCAGCATCCGCACGAGGGTGTTATCCCGCACCCAATAATGGTGAAACAACCCCGCCAGCGCGTGCAGCCCGATCAGCCAGTAACCGGTGCTGCCAATCAGTTCATGCCAGTACTTCAGTTGTTTGGCGAAGTCCGGGTCGATGGCCACGGGTGCCGGGACGTGGAAGCCGAAGTACGGGAACGGTTTGTCGCCCGCCGCGAGCATCAGCCAGGCGAGGATCGGCGTGGCGATCATCAGCCCATAAAGCGCCAGGTGCATCAGGTGCGCGATGCCGGTCTGCCACGCGGGTGGTTTGGGCGTGATCGGCGGGCGTGGGCTGAGGCGGCCGAGCAGGCGGATCCACACCAGGGCGAAGATGCTCGCGCCGAACAGGCCGTGGAAGCCCATCAGCAAGCCGCGCGCTTCGCTGCCCTTGGGCAGGTAGCCCTTGATTTCGACGCAGGCGTAGACGCCGACGAACAGCGCCAGCATCAGCCAGTGCAGGGTGATTGAGAGTTTTCCGTAACGGGTTACGGCGATGTCTCGGGACATAAGCTGTGCCTCGTGATTGTCGTGAGTGACGGCCGATTCGTTCGACCGCCTCGCTCCGGTTGTTGGGCGAACCGACGGCGTTACCCTGCCCGCCCAGTCTTAAGAGAGTCTGAAGACAGACCCTCACGTTAACCTTTTTTCACCTTCAGACTTCGTTAAGAAATGCCTCCGATACTCGCCTCAAACCTATTGAGGGAGGCGTTCTGCCCATGCCCGATTTTGACTGGAACATCGCCCTGCCCCTGCGCTTCGGTCAAGCCGAAACACCGCAGATGACGTTGACCGGCGCGCTGCCCGACGATGCCCTGCGAGAGCCGTTCGAAGCCTTTATCCAGCAACGTTTTCGCAAGGCCCATGGCGCCGACATTCGCCATTTCATGCCCGAGCTGTTCGGCATGCACAACGGCGATGGCGAGTTGTGCGCCGTGGCCGGGGTGCGTCGCGCGCATCTGGAATCACTGTTCCTTGAGCGCTATCTGGATGAGCCGATCGAGCCTTTGATCAGCGCGGCGGCGGATCGTCCGGTCGAGCGCAGAGCCATCGTCGAAGTCGGCAATCTCGCCGCCAGCGACACCGGCAGTGCGCGCCTGAGCATCATCGCCATCACCTATCTGCTGGCCATGGGCGGCCTGGAATGGGTGACGTTCACCGGCAACATCGGACTGGTCAACAGCTTCCATCGCCTGGGTCTGAAGCCAGTGACATTGTGCGCCGCTGATCCGGAACGATTGGGTGACGAGCGTCAACACTGGGGCAGTTATTACGAAAGTAAACCTTGGGTGCACGTCGGCAACATCCGCGCCGGGTTCGTCCATTTGCGCGATATCGGCCTGTTTACTCGCCTGGGTTTGCCGACTTCGATTGAAGGAGCCTGCCATGTCGCTTGAACTGCAACGCTTCCAGGAAACCCTGCGCGACCATGCCCGGCGCAACGACAACGCGACCGCTTTGTGGGGCGACACGCTGAAACTCGATTACGCCACGCTGTACGCCGAAGTGTTGTATCGCCAGGAGCGTTTGCGCGACGAGCAGGCGCAGGTGATTGCGCTGGCGTTGGACAACGGCGTCGACGCGATGCTCTGGGATCTGGCCGTGCTGTTCGAAGGCCTGACCTGCGTGACGCTGCCGCCATTTTTCAGTGCGGCGCAACGCGCTCATTGTCTGGAGCAGAGCCAGGCCGAACGGGTGATCGCCGAGCCGGAGCTGGGAGTCGAACTGCTCGCGGCTGGTTATGAACAACGTGGCGAGTTCTGGTGCCGTTCGTTCAGTGGCCCGAATCGTATGCCGGTCGGCACCGCGAAACTCACCTTCACTTCCGGCACCACCGGCACGCCGAAAGGTGTGTGCCTGAGCGCCGAGAGCCTGCTGCGGGTGGCACGGGAGCTGCATCAGGCCAGCGAAGCGACCGGCCCGCAGCATCATCTGGCGCTGTTGCCGTTGGCGATTCTGCTGGAAAACCTTGGCTGTTACGCCGCGCTGTATGCCGGCGCCATGTTGAGTTTGCCGAGCCAGAAAACCCTCGGCATTCAGGGCGCTAGCGGCGTCGAGATTCCGCGTCTGCTCGGTTATCTGGCCAGCCGTGCACCGGAGAGTCTGATCCTGGTGCCGCAGTTGCTGCTGTTACTGGTCAGCGCCGCCGAACAAAAAGCCTTCGACCCGCAAACCCTGCGCTTTGCCGCTGTCGGCGGTGCGCGGGTCTCGGAGGATCTGCTGCACCGCGCGCAACGGGTCGGGCTGCCGGTTTATGAAGGTTACGGCTTGTCCGAATGCGCTTCGGTGGTGTGCCTCAATCGACCCGGGGCACGCCGCCCGGGCAGTGTCGGCCGACCGTTGCCGCATGTTGAAGTGCGGCTGGCCGAGGACGGCGAGGTGCTGATCAAGGGCTCGACGCTGCTCGGTTATCTGGGCGACGCGCCGTATGCCGAGGAATGGTGGCCGAGCGGCGATCTGGGTGAGTTCGACCCGGAAGGTTTTCTCTATCTCAAGGGCCGCAAGAAGCACCAGTTCGTCACCAGTTTCGGGCGCAACGTCAACCCGGAATGGGTCGAGTCCGAACTGACCCAGCGCCGCCACATCGCCCAGGCCTTCGTTTACGGCGAGGCCTTGCCGTGCAATCACGCCCTGCTCTGGCCGCATCGCCCGGACTGCACCGATGCCGAACTGGCCGCTGCCGTCGCCGAAGCCAACGAGGCTTTGCCCGATTACGCCCAGGTGCATCAGTGGACGCGCTTGCCGCAACCCTTCACCGGCGCCAATGGCTTGCTCACCGCCAACGGCCGCCCGCGCCGCGACGCCATCGTCGCGCAGTACCACAGCCAATTGACCGAATCCGCTGTTTCCGAGGAGTCCGCATCATGAGTTTTTTTGACACCCTGCAAGAAGCCACACAACAGGAACGCCACGAACTGTTCAACCTGCCGATCATCGTCGATGCCCTGCAAGGCAAGGTCAGCCTCGACAGTTATCGGGCGTTTCTCGCGCAAGCGTATTACCACGTGCGCCACACCGTGCCGCTGATGATGGCTTGCGGTGCGCGCCTGCCGACGCGTCTGGAATGGCTGCGCAAAGCGGTGGCCAAGTACATCGAAGACGAATACGGCCATGAACACTGGGTGCTCAACGACATCGCTGCATGTGGCGGTGATCGTGATGCGGTGCGCGACGGTCAGCCGTCGTTGTCGATCGAGTTGATGGTCAGCTTTCTTTACGACCTGATCGCCCGTGGCAATCCGGTCGGTCTGTTCGGCATGGTCAATGTGCTCGAAGGCACCAGCATCGCCCTGGCCACCCATGCGGCGGACAGCATTCGCGAGCGTTTGGCCTTGCCGGAAACCGCGTTCAGTTACCTAAGCTCTCACGGTTCGCTCGATATCGAGCACATGCAGACCTATCGGCGCCTGATGAATCAGCTGGAAGATCCTGCCGATCAAGCCGCCGTGATCCATGCCTCGAAGGTCGTCTATCGCCTGTACACCGACATGTTCCGTGGCTTGCCGCGTGACGCGGAGGCTCAATATGCAGCTGCGTGACGCGCGGGTAGTGTTGACCGGTGCCAGTGGCGGCATCGGCCTGGCCATCGCCGAAACCTTGTGCGCCGCCGGTGCCAACGTGCTCGCGGTGGCGCGGCATCAGGAAGCACTGCTGCCGTTGCTCAAGCGCTACCCCGAGTCTTTGTGCTGGGTCGGCGCCGACCTGACCTTCCTCAGCGACCGGCGCAAAGTGCTGGTCGCCGCCGAAGCCATCGGCGGCATCAACCTGCTGATCAACGCCGCCGGGGTCAATCACTTCGCCATGCTCGAACAGCTCGATGACAGCGACATCAACGCGATGCTGGCGGTGAATATCAGTGCGCCGATGTGCCTGACCAAACTGCTGTTGCCGCTGCTCAAGCAGGCCGACAGCGCGATGGTGGTCAACGTCGGTTCGACCTACGGCTCGATCGGCTACCCCGGTTACGCCAGTTACTGCGCGACCAAGTTTGCTTTGCGCGGATTTTCCGAGGCGCTGCGCCGCGAGCTCGCTGACACCCGCGTCAGCGTGCTGTACGTCGCGCCACGCGCCACGCGCACCTCGATGAACAGCGCCGCCGCACAAGCCTTGAACGACGCACTCAAGGCCAACGTCGACGATCCGCAAACCGTGGCCTCGGCGGTGATCCATGCGATTGCCGGTGATCGTCGCGACCTCTACCTGGGCTGGCCGGAACGCTTCTTCGTCCGCCTGAACAATCTGCTCCCGCATCTGGTCGATCGAGGCTTGCGCAAGCAGTTGCCGCTGATCCGCCGCCTCAGTGAAAAACCTGACCACGAGTCGCCAAAGCCATGAAAAAACTATCCGCATGCCTGTTGCTCGCCGCCCTCAGTCAAAGCGTCTGGGCGCTGGAACCGGCCGACCAGAAACGTCTTGAGGGCATCCAGCAGAGCTGGGCGCACATCCAATATGAAGTGGCGGAAAAACAGCGCGCCGCCGCGTTCGAACAATTGGCCAACGAGGCCAACACGTTCACCACGCAACGCCCGGCGGTGGCCGAAGCGTGGATCTGGAAAGGCATCGTCACCAGCAGTTGGGCCGGTGCCGAAGGCGGACTCGGCGCTCTGGGCAAAGCCAAGGACGCCAAGGCCGATCTGGAAAAATCCTTGACCCTCGACCCCAAAGCCCTGCAAGGCTCGGCCTACACCAGCCTCGCCGCGCTGTATGACCGTGTGCCCGGCTGGCCCATCGGCTTCGGCGACATCGACAAGGCCGAGCAACTGCTCAAGCAAGCCTTGCAACTCAACCCCAACGGCATCGACAGCCTGTACTTCTGGGGCGATCACCTCTACCGTCAGAAGCGCTACGCTGAAGCCAAAGCTGCGCTGCTCAAAGCCCAGCAAGCCGCGCCGCGCCCGGGCCGGGAAAGTGCCGATGCCGGGCGTCGCAAAGAGATCGCCGCCCTGCTGGTGGACGTGAACAAGAAACTCGACTGACAGGAGTCCGCGTGCGTTTATTACTGGTTGAGGATGACGTCGCGCTGGGTGAAGGCATTCATCAGGCGCTGGGCCGCGAGGGTTACACCGTCGACTGGCTCAAGGACGGCAGCAGTGCCTTGCATGCGCTGCTCAGCGAAACCTTCGATGTCGCCGTGCTGGATCTCGGTCTGCCGCGCATGGACGGCCTGCAAGTGCTGCGCCGCCTGCGCGACAGCGGTTCGAATCTGCCGGTGCTGATTCTTACCGCCCGTGACGCCACCGAAGATCGCATCGCCGGGCTTGACGCCGGGGCCGACGACTACCTGATCAAACCGTTCGACCTGGACGAACTCAAGGCACGCTTGCGCGCCTTGTTGCGGCGCAGTGCCGGGCGCGCCCAGGCGTTGATCGAGCATGCCGGCATCAGCCTCAACCCGGGCACCCAGCAAGTCAGCTATCAGGGCCAACCGGTGGCCCTGACGCCCAAGGAATATCAGTTGCTGCACGAACTGCTGTCGCCGCCGGGCCGGGTGATGACCCGCGATCAACTGATGCAACTGCTTTACGGCTGGAACGAAGAAGCCGAAAGCAACACCCTCGAAGTGCACATCCACCACTTGCGCAAGAAGTTTTCCACCGACCTGATCCGCACCATTCGCGGCGTGGGTTATCTGGTGGAGGAGCGTCGATGACCTCGATCCGCCGCCGCACGCTGACCTTGATCATCGGCCTGTTGCTGGCCGGCCTCGCGGTGCTCAGCACCTTCAACCTGCACGACAGCAACCACGAAATCGCCGAAGTCTACGACGCACAATTGGCGCAGAACGCGCGCCTGTTGCAAGGCGTGATGCGCATGCCCTTGGCCAGCAAACAGCACGCGGAACTGTACCAGGCGTTCAACTCGGCGCTGGGCGAAGCGGTGCCGCGCGGCGAAGGTCATCCTTACGAACGCAAAATCGCTTTTCAGGTGTGGAATCCTGCCGGTGATGTGCTGGTGCACACCGCCAGCGCACCGTCCTTCAAGGCACCACCGACGCAGCCCGGCTTCAGCGATGTAGTGGACCTGAACAATCGTCACTGGCGCGCCTTTCTCCTTGAAGACAAACAGAACGGCCTGCGCATCTGGGTCGGTGAGCGCGACGATGTGCGCGCCGATCTGGTTGACCGCATCGTCCGCCACACCCTTTGGCCGAATGTGGTCGGCAGCTTGCTGCTCGCGGCGATGGTCTGGCTGGCCATCGGCTGGGGCCTCAAGCCCTTGGCGAACATGGCCGAAACTCTGCGCGCCCGTCACAGCGGTTCGCTGGAACCGTTGCAACTGGCGCCGCTGCCCAGTGAGCTGGAACCGATGCAGGCAGCGCTCAACCGTATGCTCGCGCAGATTCAGGAAGTGCTTGGCCGCGAACGGCGCTTTATCGCCGACGCCGCCCACGAAATGCGCACACCGCTGGCGGTGCTGCGGGTGCATGCGCAGAACCTGCAGGAGGCCGGCACCGAACAGGAGCGCCGCGAATCGCTGGCGTTTCTGATCGCCGGGGTCGACCGCACCAGTCGCCTGGTCAACCAGTTGCTGACCATGGCGCGCCTGGAGCCGAAACCCAATCCCCCGCCGTTGCAACCCATCGACCTCAGCGAAACCGTGCGCAACAGCTTGGTGCAGCTGACGCCATGGTTGCTGAGCAAACACCTGGAACTGGCCTTCGAAGACAGCGCCCAGCCGTTCAACATCATGGCCAGCCCCGGCACGATCGACATTGCCCTGAACAACCTGATCACCAATGCTGCGAACTTCTCCCCCGAACACGGCGTGATCACCGTGCTGCTCAGCCAGTCCGAGGGGTTTTATCACTTGAGCGTCGAAGATCAGGGGCCGGGCATTGATGAAACGGACCGGGCACGCTTGTTCGAACGCTTCTACAGTCGCGGCAATGCCCACGGTGCGGGGCTGGGACTGACCATCGTCAACACCATCGCCACGCAGTTGGGCGGGCGGATCACTTTGGTCAACCGCGCTGAGGGCGGCCTGCGCGCGACCTTGTCGATCCCTGACGGGCAACCGCTCCCCGCATCGCAACGCAGCACTCGCGAACCGCCGCAGAGTTGAGTCTGTTACGGAGCCAGGAGCGCCATTGCCCGTTAAAACAGTGGCCGCGCGTCGGAATCTGATCCAGATCAGCTTCCGGGGCTGACATCGGTGTAGAACAGACTCAGCGCACTCTCCTGCGCGTTGCTCGTTCAGCCCCGATGGAGGCTCATCTCATGCTCACTGTCAAAGACCACAATGACCGCGCGGCGCCGGCCTATGCCGCGCACCCAGGTGAATACTGGATCGAGTCGCTCAGGGATGGCCGCCACGTCTTGATCCGTGCCCTGGCCGCCGAGGATCGCGAACGCGAATATGCGTTCATCAAGCGCTTGTCGCCCGAGTCCCGACACCTGCGTTTTCTCGCGCAGATCAGTGAGCCGGGCACCGCGTTGCTCGATCAGTTGATGGACGTCGACGGCAAGCAACGCGCGGCCTACGTCGCACTGGCTCACGAAAATGGCGAATTGATCGAGATCGGCATCAGCCGCTACGCCGCCACGGGCGAACAGTACTGTGAATGCGCCGTCACGGTCGCCGATGAGTGGATGCACCTGGGCCTGGCCACGTTGCTGATGGAACATTTGATCAAGGCTGCCCGGCACAACGGTTTCAAGCATCTGTATTCGGTGGATTCGGCCAGCAACACGGCCATGCGCGACCTCGCCCGTTCGCTGGGCTTTGAAACCCACAGCGATCCTGATGACCCGCACCAAGTCATTCATCGCCTGAGTCTGTAGCGACATTCCTGCGCCCCGTACCTTTAAACGTTGCGGGGCGCGTTGCCGATCACGGCGTAATCGCCACCTTCATCACCCCATCGCGCTGATGCGCGAACAGTTCATAGGCGGCTTCGATATCGTCGAGTTTGAAGTGGTGGGTCACCAGCGGCGACAGATCGACGCCACCGCTTTGCACCACCGCCATCAACCGGCGCATGCGTTCCTTGCCGCCGGGGCACAGGGTGCTGACGATGCTGTAATCGCCCAGCCCTGCCGCGAAGGCATCGTAGGGAATGCGCAGGTCCGACGCGTAAACACCCAGACTCGACAAGCGTCCGCCCGGGCGTAACACCCGCAAGGCAGACTCGAACGTGCCTTGGGTGCCCAAGGCTTCGATGGCCACATCCACGCCGCGCCCGTCGGTCAACGCCATGATTTGCTCGACCACGTCGCCGTCCTTGAAGTTGACCACGTGGGTCGCGCCCAACTGCCGCGCGACGCTCATGCGCTCGGCCACCGCGTCGACGCCAATGATCACGCTAGCACCCTTGAGCCGTGCCCCGGCCACCGCGCACAGACCGATCGGCCCCAGCGCGAATACCGCAACGCTGTCGCCGATACTGACTTCGCCACGTTCGGCGCCGGAGAATCCGGTGGACATGATGTCCGGGCACATCAGCACCTGTTCGTCGCTGAGCCCGTCGGGGATCGGGCACAGGTTGGCCAAGGCATCGGGCACCAGGACGTACTCCGCCTGGCAGCCATCGATGATGTTGCCGAATTTCCAGCCGCCGGTGGCGCGAAAACCGTGGCGAGTGTCCGGCCCGTCCTGGGAGCCGCAGCCACACAGGCAGGCGTAGCTTTGGCCGCTGGGGGTAATCGCGCCGGCGATCACCCGCTGGCCTTCGAAAAATCCGCGCACCTGTGAGCCAAGTTTCTCGATCACGCCCACCGGTTCGTGACCGACGGTCAAACCTTTGGCCACCGGATACTCGCCACGCAGGATATGCACGTCGGTGCCGCAGATCGTCGTGGTGGTGATCCGCACCAGTGCGTCCAGCGGGCCAACCTCGGGAATCGGTTTGTCATCCAGAACGATGCGATTCTTTTCGACGAATATCGCCGCTTTCATCATGGCCATGATCAAGACTCCTGTGCAGGTGTTTGCAGTGAGTTCAGCACCTTTCCAAGGCTGCGCCGAACTGACCGACACAAGGTTGATAACGATCAATCAATGCTGGATTGCGCATCGCCGATGCCGCACGTCGGACGCAGGCATTATTGGGCCGCGTCATTGACAAAGATCAAGCCACGCCCGGCGGTACGGAGCAACATGAACTGACGCCGTTGCGTCTGGCCGTCCAATGCCGCTACCCACAGGAGATTCGTCATGTCCGAGCAAGCACGTTTCATGCTGGTAGCTTCACCGCTGATGAAACACAGCCCTGCGTTCGATCGGGCCGCGGCCCTGGCCAAAGCATCGGGGGCGGCGCTGCACATCGTGGCATTCGATTACCTCGAAGGGCTGGCGACCGCCGGATTGGTCAACGAGCAGGCCCTGGAACAGATGCGCCTGGGTTATGTCGAGCGCCACCGCCAATGGCTAGAGGACCAGGCGCGGCCCATGCGCCACCTCGGCGTGACCGTGACCACGGAAGTGGTGTGGGTCGACAATCCGTTGCATGAAATCCAGATTCACCTCAAGGAGCAGCCGATGGCCCTGCTGATCAAGGATCTGCAGCACGCCTCGTTCATGTCACGGTTGATGTTCACCCCGCTCGATGTTCATTTGCTGCGCGAATGCCGGGTACCGCTGCACTTCGTCAGCCATGTCCAGCACGCCCGGCCCCGGCGGATCGTCGCGGCGATTGATCCGTTTCATCGCGACGAGCAATACGCCGACTTCAACGACCGTATCCTGCGCGAGGCCGCGAAACTGGCCAGCCTCTGCGATGCCGAACTGGATGTGGTCTATGCCTACGACCTGTCATCAATCAGCGCCGACGAGTTCGGCTTTGGCAACGCCTCGACGTTTTTCACCGAGGGCAAGGCGAAAACGCTGTTCGATGCGCAAGGCGATGCATTCCGCGAACTGGCCGAGCGCAACGGCATTGCGCCGGAACGCCAGCACATGATCATGGGCAATCCGGCCAACGTGCTGTGCAGCTACGCCGATGCCTATGACATCGATGTGATCGTCATGGGCCGTATCGGCCATCGCGGCCTGGGTCGGTTGATCGGTAGCACGGTGGAACAGCTGCTGTACAAAATGCCCTGCAGCGCCTGGGTGGTGTCGCCGCAAGTACTGGTCGACTGAACGCAGCCGTCCCTCGCCGAGGGACGGCCTCAAATCGAACGCTGATTCACCCGCGCCATCAGTTGCTCGGCGCTTTCCTTGCGCTCGGAGTAGCGGTCGACCAGATGCGCCTGTTGATCGCGCAGCAGCACGGTGAACTTCACCAGTTCTTCCATCACATCGACCACACGATCGTAGAACGGCGACGGTTTCATCCGCCCGGCGTCGTCGAATTCCATGTAGGCCTTGGGCACCGAGGATTGGTTGGGGATGGTGAACATGCGCATCCAGCGGCCCAACACGCGCAACTGGTTGACCACGTTGAACGACTGCGAACCGCCGCAGACCTGCATCACGGCCAGAGTTTTACCCTGGGTCGGACGCACGGCGCCGAGTTCCAGCGGGATCCAGTCGATCTGTGCCTTGAACACGGCCGACATCGCGCCGTGACGTTCGGGTGAGCACCAGACCTGACCCTCCGACCACAGCACCAGATCGCGCAGTTCCTGCACTTTGGGATGGTCGACCGGAACGTCGTCGGGCAGTGGCAGACCGGACGGGTTGAAGATCCGCGTTTCGGCGCCGAAATGTTCGAGCAGGCGCGCGGCCTCCTCTACCAGCAAACGGCTGAAGGAGCGTTCGCGGGTCGAGCCGTAGAGCAGCAGGATGCGCGGTTTGTGTTCGCCCAAAGGGGACGCTCCTTCGAACAGCGAATGATCAAGATGGGGCAGGTGTTCTGACATGTGTCCTCCAGCTCAGAGAGAGCCGATACGATCCAGCTCACGCTGAAGATCAGCGCGGCTGAGTGCTTTAAATGGCAGGCCAAGGAAGGTCGCGCAGCGCCGCTCGATGATCGCCAGCGTGGCAGCAAACGCCGCGTCCACGGCGGCATCGTCGCCGATCACATCCGAGGGATCTGCCAGGCCCCAATGGGCTTTGAGTGCGGGGCCGAAGTACACCGGGCAGCTCTCACCGGCGGCCTTGTCACAGACGGTGATGACAATGTCTGGCGGATTGTCTTCGAACGCGTCATTACCCTTGCTATACAGGCCATCGATGGCAATGCCGGCCTGTTGCAGCGTCGACAGGCTGCGCGGCAACACTTGGCCCTTGGGGAAACTTCCGGAACTCACGGCCTCGAATCCGGGGCGCGCCAGATGATTGAACATGGCTTCGGACAGGATGCTGCGGCAGCTGTTGGCCGTGCACATAAACAGAATTCGCATGGTTTTTTCTTTCTCAGCAGCAGGCGGTTTCGCGAACCGGACGCCCGTCCATGTTCTGCAGGCGGGCGGCGTTGTCCTTGAGCCAATCGGCGTTGGCTTTGGACGTCACTTGCAGGATTTCGCGTACCCACGCCGGCAGCTCCGGATTGAGCCGGTAATAAACCCACTGGCCCTGGCGGCGATCAAGTAGCAAACCATTGCTGCGCAGTTGCGCGAGGTGGCGGCTGATTTTCGGTTGGCTGTCGTCGAGCGCGCACATCAGCTCGCAGACGCAGAGCTCACCTTGATCGGCGATGAGCAGCATGGCCCGAACGCGGGTTTCGTCGGCGAGGCTCTTGAAGACTTCGGTGGGGGTGATCATGGGACGGGCTCGATACATACGGAAATTCGAATATACGGACATCCATATGTAAATCAACCCGGAGATGACACACATCTCGAGTGATATGCGCATACCCCCTGTGGGAGCGAGCCTGCTCGCGAAGGCGTTGGGTCAGGCGAGATTTGCGTATCAGATACACCGCTTTCGCGAGCAGGCTCGCTCCCACAGGGGGATTTGGATGCGCCTGGTTTAACCGCGTAAAAGCCCCTGCTCCGCCTCACACAACCCCACCACATAATCCCAGACCACGCGCAGCCGCACCGACTTGTGCAACTCGCGCCGCGTGCTGATCCAGTAGCTGCGTTCGATGCTTTCATCCGGCAGTAATGGGACAAGGTCAGGGTCAGATGACGCCATGTAGCACGGTAAAACCGCAATCCCCAACCCTGACCGAGCGGCCTCCTGCTGCGCAATAACGCTGGTGCTATGGAACACAACCCGAGGGCTGCGGCAGAAGCTGTTGAGAAACATCAGTTCCTGGCTGAACAGCAAATCATCGACATAACCGATCCACGCATGCCGCCCGAGGTCTTCGCGGCTGTGCAGTGGCGGCGCCTTATCGAGATAGCGTTGGCTGGCGTACAACGCGAGTCGATAGTCGGTGAGTTTGCGCGTCACCAGCATGTCCGCCGCCGGGCGCTCCAGATGAATGCTGATTTCCGCCTCGCGGTTGAGAATGCTGACAAAGCGCGGTACGGCGACCAGTTCCACTTCCAATCCCGGATAGCGTTCGAACAAGCCGATCATGCGGCTGGCGAGAAACTTGATGCCAAGCCCTTCGGTGACGCCGACACGAATCTTGCCCAGTGGCGCGGTGGATTGGGTGATCTCTTCCTGCGCCAGCAACGCAACGTTTTCCATCGCCTCAGCATGTTTAAGCAGCGCCTCCCCCGCCGGGGTCATTTCGTAGCCTTGGGCGTGCTGGACGAACAGCGCGGTGCCGAGGCTTTTCTCGATGGCTTCGATATGGCGGGCGACGGTGGCGTGGGTGGTGTTGAGACGGCGGGCGGCGGTGAGCAGGCGGCCGCTGCGTTGCAGTTCGAGAAAAAACCGCAGGTCGTTCCAGTCGAACATGGCGTGTCCTTGTCGGCTATGGTCTATGCAGGCTGTTTGAAAACGCACAGCGGCTGCGCAAAAACTAACATTCTTTTAACGAAAGCTAACAACTAGAGTGTCCGACAATAAAAACAAAAAGCGAGGTCAGGGAATGCAGACTTCCCTCGATGAATACGACTACATCGTGGTCGGCGCCGGCCCTGCCGGGTGTTTGCTGGCCAATCGGCTCTCCGCTGATGCGCAGCAGCGCGTGCTGTTGCTCGAAGCCGGCGGGCGCGACAACTATGCGTGGATTCACATTCCTGTCGGTTACCTGTTCTGCATCGGTAACCCGCGCACCGACTGGTGCTTCAAGACCGAAGAACAACCGGGCCTCAACGGCCGCGCGCTGAGCTATCCGCGCGGTAAAGTGCTGGGCGGTTGTTCGTCCATCAACGGCATGATCTACATGCGCGGCCAGGCCAACGACTACGATGGCTGGGCGGCCGAGGGCAACCCGGGTTGGGCCTGGAACGACGTGCTGCCGCTGTTCAAACAAAGCGAAAACCACTTTGCCGGCGCGGCTGAATTTCATGGCGCCAAGGGTGAATGGCGGGTTGAACAGCAGCGCCTGTCGTGGCCGATTCTGGATGCCTTTCGCAGTGCCGCCGAGCAGAGCGGCATCGCCAGCATCGATGACTTCAATCAGGGCGACAACGAGGGTTGCGGCTACTTTCAGGTCAACCAGAAATCCGGCGTGCGCTGGAACGCGGCGAAGGCGTTTTTGAAACCGGTGCGTGACCGAGCCAATCTGACAGTGCTGACCGGGGTTGAGGTGGATCGTGTGCTGCTAGAGGACGGTCGCGCAACAAAAGTCAGTGCGCGCCACGAAGGTCAGACCAAGCAGTTCAAGGCGCGCAAGGAGATCGTCCTGTGTGCCGGCGCGGTCGGATCACCAAGCATTTTGCAGCGCTCCGGGATTGGCCCGCGCCCACTGCTCGAACGCCTCGGTATCGGCGTGATTCATGAGCTGCCAGGCGTCGGCGGCAACCTGCAGGATCACCTGCAATTGCGCCTGATCTACAAACTGGAAAACGCCCGAACCCTGAACCAGATCGCTGGCAGCGTGTGGGGCAAGATGGGCATGGGTCTGCGTTATCTGTATGACCGCAGTGGGCCGTTGTCGATGGCGCCGAGTCAGTTGGGCGCGTTTGCGCGTTCGGGGCCGGAGCAGACCTCGGCGAATCTTGAGTACCACGTGCAGCCCCTTTCGCTGGAGCGTTTTGGCGAGCCGTTGCACAGCTTTCCCGCCTTCACCGCCTCAGTTTGCGACTTGCGTCCGCAGAGTCGGGGACGCATCGACATTCGTTCGGCGGATCCGCAGGAAGCGCCGCTGATTCAGCCCAACTACCTCAGTCATCCAGAGGATTTGCGCGTCGCGGCAGATGCGATTCGCCTGACCCGGCGCATCGTCAGCGCCCCTGCCCTGCAAGCGTTCAAACCGGTCGAATATCTGCCCGGCGCCAACCTGCAAAGTGAAGAACAATTGCAGCAAGCAGCAGCGAAAATCGGCACGACGATTTTCCACCCGGTCGGCACCTGTCGCATGGGCAATGACGGCGAAGCGGTGGTCGACGCACAACTGCGCGTTCACGGTGTGCCCGGGTTGCGCATTGCCGATGCCTCGATCATGCCGCGCATCACCTCGGGCAACACCTGTTCGCCTACGCTGATGATTGCCGAGAAAGCGGCACAACTGATCCTCAGCCCCAACACCAGGAGCAGCACCGCGAAATTGGAGCTGGCCCAAACCCTGTAGGAGCTGCCGAAGGCTGCGATCTTTTGACTTTGGATTTTCCAGATCAAAAGCAAGATCAAAAGATCGCAGCCTGCGGCAGCTCCTACAAAGAACCGCGTTTAATTCAAGGCATCACCCGGACACGCAACACCAGTGGAACAACAAAAACAATCACTGTGAGGGATACCGATATGTCAGAACACGTTCAGCCGCTGGACGCCGTGCGCAGCGTCGAGACCAGCCCGGACACACGCAAAGTCATCTTCGCTTCATCACTGGGGACGGTGTTCGAGTGGTATGACTTCTTCCTCTACGGCGCCCTTGCGGCGGTGATCAGCAAGCAGTTTTTCGCCGGGGTCAACGACACCACGGCGTTTATCTTTGCGCTGATGGCTTTCGCTGCAGGGTTTATCGTGCGGCCGTTCGGGGCGCTGGTGTTCGGTCGGTTGGGGGACATGATCGGGCGCAAATACACCTTTCTCGCGACGATCATTCTGATGGGCGTGGCGACCTTCTGCGTCGGCCTGCTGCCGACCTACGCCAGCATCGGCATCGCCGCGCCGATCATTCTGGTGGTGTTGCGCATGCTGCAGGGCCTGGCGCTCGGCGGTGAATACGGCGGCGCGGCCACCTACGTTGCCGAACACGCGCCGATCGGAAAGCGCGGTTTCCATACCAGCTGGATTCAGTCCACCGCGACCCTCGGCCTGTTGCTGTCGCTGCTGGTGGTGCTCGGTTGCCGCTACTTCACCGGCGATCAGTTTGAAGTGTGGGGCTGGCGTATTCCGTTTCTGCTGTCGATCGTGCTGCTGGGCATTTCCACCTGGATTCGCCTGAGCCTGCACGAATCGCCGGCGTATCTGAAAATGAAAGAGGAAGGTAAAACCTCGAAAGCGCCGATCCGCGAATCCTTCGGCAAATGGGAGAACCTTAAAGTCGTGCTGATCGCCCTGTTCAGCATCAACGCCGGACAAGCGGTGACCTTCTACGCGGCGCAGTTCTACGTACTGTTCTTCCTCACCCAGTTCCTGAAAATGGACCCAGCGGTGGCCAACACTTTGTTGATCATCAGCGTGGTCATCGGTGCGCCGTTCTTCATCTTTTTCGGCTGGCTGTCGGACAAGGTCGGGCGTAAACCGGTGCTGATGCTCGGCTTGCTACTGGCCACGGCGCTGTACTTCCCGATCTTCAAATCCCTCGCGCACTACGCCAACCCGGCGATCGATCAGGCCAGCCGTCAGGCACCGATCACCGTGCTGGCAGATCCGGCGACCTGCACCTTCCAGTTCGACCCGGTGGGCAAAGCCAAATTCGACAGCCCGTGCGACAAGGTCAAAACCTTCCTGGTCAAGCAAGGCCTGCCCTACTCCAGCGCCGCCGCCCCGGCTGGCAGCGCCGTGCAAGTGAGCGTCGGCGACGTCAAACTCGATGGCTTCGATGAGGCCGCCCTGCGCGGCGCGATCACCCTCGCCGGCTACCCGCAACAGGCCGATCTTCAGCAGATCAACAAACCGATGATCGTCGCCCTGATCGTGGCGCTGATCATCATCTCAGCGATGTGCTACGGCCCGCTGGCGGCGCTGATGGTCGAACTGTTCCCGACGCGCATTCGCTACACCTCGATGTCGCTGCCGTATCACATTGGTAACGGCTGGTTTGGCGGGTTCCTGCCGACGGTGTCGTTTGCGCTGGTGGTGTACACCGGGGACATCTTTTACGGGCTGTGGTATCCGGTGTTGATTACCGGGGTGAGCCTGGTGGTGGGGATGATCTGTTTGCGTGAGACGAAGAATATCGATCTCGACAAGAACTGATTCCAACCGCAACAACGGTCGTCATGATCCTGACTTGTAGTCAGGATCATGACTCGGACACTCCCCCCGTTGCATCCATTACTTCACATCATATGAGCCAAGAAGGTAAATGAACTGGACAGCAGCACATTTGCCTTGCTGGCAGGAAGTACCTCCCACATGTAACTCAATACATCAGGAGTGCCTTCCTCGCTGGCACAGCCACAAGGTACAGCAACAAAATCATCATCAATTTTTTGAGGGAGAAGCTTATTGACGCCAAATGATTTGGATCCATATTGAATATTACAACTACTCCAAAAACTCATCCGGGTCGGGCTGAACAGTCGCGCCCGACTGCCAACCAGCGCAAATATTGCCGCCGCGTTTGGATAATCTGCTTTATACGCACAGAGCTTCGCTAGATCGTCGTGAACATCGCTGACGGACAAGTTATCGTCTTTGAGAAGCGTTTTTAACTCAATAAAACCCCAAGGCTTTCCGCCGAGCTTATTGATAATAAGGTCGGGGATCAGTATTTTTTTTGGATGACTTTTGAGCGGGACCGCACGATTTTGCACTAACAAATCCGGTGATGGCAGGTTTGGAATCAGCAGTTTAACCATCAAGTGCTGAACAACAAGTTCTGCTTGATGATCATCCGCCAACGCGCCAATGAGAGCATTCTCTGCCGCAACCAGTGAATGCAGCCCAACATTTAAATCATTAATTAATTTTGGCGAAAATTTCTCTGCTTTCTTGAACAACACCTTCTGAAACAGCAAACTTTTAAACGGCATAATCGAGCGCTTCTGGATCTATTTCAAGAAAAGACTCTTCCACACCACACTCACGGACAATGTATTCCTTGCTTACATAGTTCCACACAGGACTCATTTGCGAGTCAAAGCTGACAAGCGCATAAGAGCCGTTCGGAAACATTCCAGCGCCTTGCGGGTAGTGCTCGATCCAGATGACCTGAGCTGCGATTTCTTCAGAAGGATCCTTGCGTTTGAAGAACCACCACTTCGTCACCGGAAGTTTAATCGCCCCCTCCTTGGTGAGTTGATTTATCACTCGTCCATAAATATCTTCTACTGCATTGGTGACGGACGTCCCATAGTAGTTTTTAAGCTGTGCACACAAAACGACAACGCCTCCCTGGCGAACCTTTGTACGGATGAAACAAACCCCTACCGAGCCGAAACCAGCGAATCTGAACCGCCTTTCTTCCCGATCGATTCCCTTTGCAACGTTACTCATAAAACCAAGTCCTTTTTTGACTACGCTCACGCATTGAAATGCACCGCCGAGAGAGGTGCATAGCGACGCACTTTAACTGAAAGAGAACAGGCCCCGCAGCCTTCAATGACAGGGCGACGCTATAGAGCGCCTAATGGCGCAAGCGATTTACTACTCAGACTTGATCACCTCGAACTTCACCTGATCCGGATAAAACGCCACATAGTCGCGGATCGGCGCTACTGACACTTTCGGGTTTTCGTAAGTCCACACCGCATTCGCGCCCTCATGCCCCGGCACTTGCAGGCTGAAGTAATTGGCATCGCCCTTGTACGGGCAATAACTGGTGTGGTCGGTGCGGGCGAAATACTTTTCGTCGATGTCTTCGCGGGGGACGTAATAGACCGGCGGGTAGTTGGCTTCGTTGAGGATCAGTACGTGGGAGGACGCGGCGACCTGGATGCCGTGGAATTTCACTATCAGGCAGCCGGGGAGTTGTTCGAGGGTGATGACGGGACTGGGGCCGGAGGTTTTCATGGGGGGTTCTCCTGGATACGGCGAAGAGACCGGTTCAGGTATAGCCCATCGGTTCTGGTTGGGGTGGTTTTACAGCCGAACGGCCCTTTTAACCTCAAAAGCCCCTCACCCTAGCCCTCTCCCGGAGGGAGAGGGGACCTACGGTGGTGTCTTTCGTTATACCTCGACCTGATATTGCAGTGTCGATTATGGATTCGGCATCGCGCTATCAGGTCGATGTATTTCTCCAGCATCCCCCAATCAGTCCCCTCTACCTCTGGGAGAGGGTTAGGGTGAGGGCCGCTCTTCAGGCATCACGCAACAATATCAGTCGCCACCGCCTGCCCCACCACGCCCACGGCAAAGTCCACCGAACCCTGCCCCGTCAGGTCAACCATCAGGCTGGTCTGATTGGTTTGCGCGAAGTAGGTCAGGATCGCATCGCCCGCATGCCCAGTGAAGCCGCTGACGAAGTTCAACGACGCCGCGCCAGTGGTAAAACCGGCGATCCCCGATAAGTCGATCTTGTCCAGGCCGCTGGTGAAATCCATGATCCAGTCCGGCGCAGTCATGGTCGAATCACTGGCAGCACCGAACACAAAAGTATCTGCACCTGCACCGCCCCACAAGGTGTCGCCACCGCCACCACCGTAAAGGATGTCATTACCGGCACCGCCGACCAGGTCGTTGGCAACGGCGTTGCCGATCAGCAGGTCATTGCCTGAACCGCCGATGGCATTTTCCACGGTTACACCGTAAGCAATGGAAACGTTGCCCACCAGACCGCCAACATCGGAGAACGAACCTTCATTGAGGTTGATCTTCTGGTTCTGGCTGAAGCCGGAGAAGTCCAGCGTGTCATTACCGCCGCCATCCCACACCGAGAAAACGACTTTGGAGGACGCCGAAGTGGCGCTGTAGAAATCGCGCTCGGCATTGGAGTTGAAGCCGTATGTGGTGTCATCGGCGCGGGTCGCGTAGTTGGCGCCATACAGTTTCTGCACCGCGACAATATCGTCGAGCAACGGCGCCGAGGCGTACGCGCCGCTGCCGTCCTTGCTGAAGTTCTGCTCGGTGTTGGCTTCGCTCCAGTAGCTCATCAGGCTGTAGCCGCGAGTGTCTTCGGCGTACTTGGCGTCGTTGTAGGTCGGATTGCCGTTGCCGGCGTTGTAGGCCCCGGGGTGCGACAGGCCGAGGGTATGACCGATCTCGTGGGTCAGGGTCTGGCGCCCGTAGTTGTTGATGTCCGGGGTTTTGTTGACTTGATATTGATCGTTGATCAAGTACCACGACTGACCGTCATAGCTGCCGCCACTCGGCAGGTAAGCGAACGCTGCGCCACCGGTGCTGACATCGTAGTTACCGAAGGTCATGTGACCATCGCCGCCCTTGCCTTCAGTGAAGGTGACGTTGGCGACGTCAGCCCAGGATTGCATGGCCAGCACGGCCTGGGCCTTTTGCTGGGCGCTGAACTCGCTGAAGTTGCCCAGGTTGACGTTGTAGTTCGCCGGTTTCTCGGTCAGGAAGGTGTAACTGAGGTCGATCTTGCCGTCAGCGTTCTTGTCGCCCCACGACAGGTTTTTGCGCAGGATTTCATCCGCAGCCTGGTCGGCAGTGAATGAGGGTTTGCCATTGACCAGCCCGACACCACGGTCATACAGGTGGCTGAACGTATCGATTTCGTCGAAGGCGCTGCTGGTTTTGGATTTGGCTTGAGCCATGGTGGACTTCCTTGTTTCTGAGTAGTCAGTGTCGACAGACCACGGCGATCTTCTGGCGAGATCGTCCTGTCACTCGCGTGTTTGAATCGGCGAAAAACCTGACACAGGCGCAAACCGGGCGCTAATCAATTTCTCGATAGCCCGGGCTGCGTCCCTGTATTACCCGTCACCTGCTGCAATGCTTTTTATCTGTATATCCATACAGATAAAAGTTGCCCCTGACGCCAAGTCCGGCCATTCTGTGCACCTGTCCGGACCTTGATCGACGTGGGTGGTTATGCGGTTGTACCTCTGTGAAAAACCTTCTCAGGCCAAAGACATTGCGGCCGTGCTCGGCGCCAAGCGTCGGGGCGACGGCTGCTGGCTGGGAACGGACGTCACGGTGACCTGGTGCATCGGCCACTTGCTCGAAACCGCGCCGCCGGATGCCTATGACGCGCGTTACAAGCGCTGGGTGCTGGCCGATCTGCCGATCATCCCGGACAAGTGGAAAATGACCGTCAAGCCGCGCACCGCCAGCCAGTACAAAGCGGTCAAACGCCTGCTCGGCGAGGCCAGCGAACTGATCATCGCCACCGACGCCGACCGTGAGGGCGAGATGATCGCCCGGGAACTGGTCGAGCACTGTCGTTATCGCGGGCCGATCCGCCGCTTGTGGCTGTCGGCGCTGGACGAAGCCTCGATCCGCAAAGCCCTTGCCGCGCTGAAACCGGGGGCCGAGACGTTCAGCCTGTATCACTCGGCGCTGGGGCGCTCGCGGGCGGACTGGCTGATCGGTATGAACATGAGCCGACTGTTCACACTGCTCGGGCGACAATCGGGTTATCAAGGGGTGTTGCCGGTAGGCCGGGTACAGACGCCGACCTTGCGCCTGGTGGTCGATCGCGACCGCAGCATCGCCGATTTCGTGCCGGTGCCATTCTGGGCGATCGATGTCGATCTGCTGCACAACGACATTCCGTTTACCGCACAGTGGCGGGCGCCGTCGGATGTCTGTGACGATCAGGAGCGCTGCGTGAATCAGGCGTTGGCCCAGCAAGCAGCTGCGGCGATCAGCAGCGCTGCGAGTGCCCGGGTGGTCAAGCTGAAAACCGAGCGCATGCGTGAGGTGGCGCCGCTGCCCTTCGATCTCGGCACCCTGCAAGAAGTCTGCTCGAAGAAACTCGGCCTCGGCGCGCAGGAAACCCTCGACATTGCTCAGGCACTCTACGAAACCTACAAAGTCATCACTTACCCGCGCAGTGATTGCGGTTACCTGCCCTTGAGCCAACACAGCGAGGCACCGGGGATTCTCGCCGCGTTGCGGCAGGCCGATCCGGGTCTTGAGGCGCTCAACGGGTTTCTGGAGCCGCAACGCAAATCCCGGGCATGGAACGACGCCAAGGTCAGTGCTCACCACGGCATTATTCCTACCGCCGCCGCGAAGAACCTTGATCGTCTGAGCGGCAAGCACCGCTCGGTGTACACGCTGATCCGCGCACGCTATCTGGCGCAGTTTCTGCCAAATCACGAATACGATCGCACCCAGGCCGACTTCGATTGCGCCGGTGAAGCGTTGCGCGCGGTCGGCAAGCAAATCATCGAAGCGGGCTGGAAGCGTGCTCTGCCCGAAGCGCTGGCAGCGGCGAAGGGCCGCGAAGCACCCGCACCGCAAACCTTGCCGGCCCTTAGCCAAGGCGTCGAATGCGCCATCGCCGCTGTAAAGCTCAAGGATCTGTGGACGCAACCGCCCAAACCCTACACCGAGGGCGATCTGATCAAGGCGATGAAAAACGTCGCCAAACTGGTCGAGGATCCACTGCTCAAACAGAAACTCAAGGACACCACCGGTATCGGCACCGAAGCCACCCGTGCCTCGATCATTCAGGGCTTGATTGACCGTGGCTATCTGGTGAAAAACGGCAAGGCTCTCGCCGCCACCCCGGCGGCGTTCAGCCTGATCGACGCGGTGCCCCGCGCAATTGCCGACCCCGGCACCACGGCGATCTGGGAGCAGGCGCTGGACATGGTGCAAAGCGGCGAAATGAGTCTGGAAGAATTTGTCACCAAACAAGCGGCGTGGATGAGCAAACAGGTGACACGCTGCTCGAGCCTCAGCCTGACCATCAGCGGCCCGCCGCCGGCCGGTAAAGCGGCGGCACCGTGGAAGAAGAAACGCAAATCGACCCGCAGCAAAACCACGGGTACGACAAAACGCACAGCGAAACCGTCAGGCAAATAAAACGCGCTACTGTTTCTGCAAGGCTCATCACTTTCAGGAACCCGGAGCATGGCCAATATCGAACTGCACCCCGCTCAGCGCGATGAGCTGGAAGTCATCGAAAACCTCATGCAGTTCTACATGCACGACTTCAGCGAGTGGCTGCCGCTGAAGCTCGCCGAACACGGCTTCTTCTCCATCCAGCCGAAAATCGACTACTGGCGCCACCCGGCCACTCGACCGTTCCTGATTCAGGTCGACGGCGAGCTCGCCGGTTTCGTGACCGCCGACAACGAAACGCACATCGCCGGCGCCGAACACAACATCGGCTACTTCTTCATAGCGCGACGCTTTCGTGGCCAAGGCGTCGCGCAGTTTGTCATCTCTGCCCTCTTGAGCCAGATCCCCGGTCAATGGCAGATTTTCCATATCGACGCCAACCTGCCGGCCCAGCGCTTCTGGGCCAGGCTGATTCCGTTACTGAGCGACGGCCACTTCACCCTGCAGCAGCGCGAAGTAGACGGTTATCCGTGCACCTTCTACGGGCTGCGCACGCCTTTTTCCGTTGCCTGAACGGATTCTTTCTCATTCCAAAACAGCTTTGTCCGACAATATGTAGTGAGCAAAAATAATCACTACAAAACCGTTGACGGCATCGTTTTGCTTTTGCATGATGAAGACGTTCCCCGATCGGGAACATCGGTAACACGCTTGAGCAAACTCGTCTGACCGCCGAGTTGTTTTTTCCGGATACACGCTGCCCACAAGGCAGATTGAAGAAGCTGACCTGGCCTGAACGTCCAGTACAAGGACGAGAAGCGCTGGCGAAAATTCTCAAGACGCTTGTGGTCGACACGGTAAATGTCGTCAAGGAGCCTCCCGGTTTTCGCTGCTTCTCCTCGTTGTGACGCTATTGCGTAGCAGTTATTCAACACGACTACATGCAACAGATGCACGACCCCGTACTTCACACGGGCGAGCGCTGACGTCCTGGTTTCGGTGCCAGGGATCAACTAACCGATGGGCTACCTGTATTAGCGAATCAACTTTGAAAGATCACCAGACTGGTCAAGGGGCAAAATCATGAATCTGAACAATCAACCAACTATCGAAGAACTGGCTCGTATGTTCGCTGCGCAGAAAGACAGCCACGACAGCCATATTCTGTGGATCAGCAAGTCGGGGCAGGTGCATATCGACTGCCTGGCGCCTCATGCTGGCGAAGAAGAGTTCGACCGCAATCATCAGAACCTGCTGGCC
The DNA here is from genome assembly GCF_014268445.2 of Pseudomonas tensinigenes. Lineage (NCBI taxonomy): Bacteria > Pseudomonadati > Pseudomonadota > Gammaproteobacteria > Pseudomonadales > Pseudomonadaceae > Pseudomonas > Pseudomonas tensinigenes. Next base: position 2,780,828 of record NZ_CP077089.1, on the reverse strand, counting down.
CGCCTGAAGATGTATCGCCGTGGCCACGGTTATGTTGGCAAGAAGGCTGCGGCCGACAAGGACTTCATCGGTAATGTTCTGCAAACGCTGAAACAGGCGTGGGATTCGATGCAGAACAAGAATGAAGTTCGGGTGATTGATCGGTTCTGCTGAGTTAGTCATTAAATAATTGAAAGGCCTGCTTCCTTAAAGGAAGCAGGCCTTTTTTTGTTCGCTTGCATTGATTTGGCGTGACTGGAATTGTAGCCCCTCACCCCAGCCCTCTCCCGAGGGAGAGGGGGCCGATCGAGTTGTATAAAGTCATCCGTCAACCGGACACACCGAGTTGATTATGGATTCAACAGAGCACTTTCAGGTCGGTGTATTACTCCAGCATCCCTCGGTCAGTCCCCTCTCCCTCTGGGAGAGGGTTAGGGTGAGGGGCTTCCCATGCCCAACACCAATTCCACAAACGCCACCGCCGCCGCACTGTGATAATTATTGCGCCGCCGCAACAACGCCGCCCCACGCTGCGGCGCATCACTCTCGACCCGCAACCTGCGCAACGCCCGATCCTCGGTGGCAATCGCTTCCGGCAACATGGTTGCCATCGGCGAATGACGCACCACTTCCAGCAACGTACTCACCGAATTCACCTCGATCCGCACCTGCGGCATAATCCCGTGCTGACGAAAATATTCATCCACCGATAACCGCGTGATGAAGTCCGGCGCCAACAAGGCGAAATCCAGTGACGCGATATCTTCCGGCGCCAGCACCGAGCGACTGTCATACAGCGGATGCTCACGCCCAACCATAATCCCCAATGTTTCAGTAAATGCCGGAATACACTCGATATCAGGACTGCGCACCGGCGTAAACGCAATCGCAATATCCAGCGAGTCATCCGCCAGTCCCGCCTCGATGTCGTCCATCGACAACTCAAAAATCTGCAGATGAATCCCCGGATACCGCGCCGCAAAATCGCGTACCAACGGCCCGACCAGATACGCCATGAACGTCGGCGTCATCGCCAGACGCAGCGTCCCACGAGACAAATCCTTCACGTCATGCAACGCGCGCTTGCCCGCCTCCAACTCAACCAGCACCCGCCGCGCACATTCGATGTAGGCCACGCCGGCATCCGTCGGTTTGACCGTGCGCGAGGTGCGATCAAACAGATTCACGCCCAGGGTTTCCTCCAGTTGGCGAATCTGCTGCGACAGGGTCGGCTGCGACACATGCAACGCCTCGGCGGCACGGGTGAAGCCGCCGTGATCGGCGACGGCCAGCAGATAACGCAAATGTCGCAGCAGCATGGGAGTCACCATCTATAGGCAGGGCTTATGCCAAGCATTGTATATCGGTCTTGGACGCTATGGATGAATCGGCAGAAGATCAATCCCACACAGCAAGCCAACCCCTGAAAGGAGTGACACCATGCAACAGTCCCACGCCTACAACGACACCAGCCTGGCCCTGACCACCCGCGTTCTCGATGCCAAGGCACGCAAAGATCTGTCGTGGCAGGATCTCGCCGACGGCACTGGCCTGAGCCTGGCGTACGTCACCGCCGCCCTGCTGGGCCAGCACCCACTGCCGGAAAACGCCGCCCAAGTGGTCGGCGACAAACTTGAACTGAGCGTTGAAGACGTCGCGGCAATGCAGATCATCCCCCTGCGTGGCAGCCTCAGCGGCGTGCCGACTGACCCAACCATCTACCGCTTCCACGAGATGATCCAGATCTACGGCACCACCCTCAAAGCGCTGGTTCACGAGCAGTTCGGCGACGGCATCATCAGCGCGATCAACTTCAAACTCGACATCAAGAAAGTCGAAGACCCGGAAGGCGGCTCCCGCGCTGTGGTCAGCCTCGACGGCAAGTTCCTGCCCCTGCGTCCGTTCTGATCCACATCGGCCCGCACCCTGTGTGCGGGCCAACCGACCTCAAATGGCTACCCGTCACCAAACATATCTGGAGGCTGCCCCATGCAAAAAATTCTATTGATTCTGGCCCTGCTCGGCGGCTTTTCCGTGCAGGCATCTGCCGCTGACGAGGCCGTTGCCTACCGCTACGGGATGCAGCTGGACGTCGCCCAAGTGCTGAGTATTACCCCGGTTGCCGACGTGTGTGGCGTGGTGCCGGTGGAGATGACGTATCTGGACAGCCACGGCGGCAAACACATTCTTCAATACAGCGAATTCGGCAGCGGTTGCTCGAACTGAGAGGACAACACCATGAAAAATCTGATTGATGGCTTCCTGAAATTCCAGAACGAAGCGTTCCCGCAACGCACCGAACTGTTCAAACACCTGGCAACCACGCAACAACCCGGCACCTTGTTCATCACCTGTTCCGACAGCCGTGTCGTGCCAGAACTGCTGACCCAACAAGAACCCGGCGAGCTGTTTGTGATCCGCAACGCCGGCAATATCGTGCCGTCCTACAGCCCGCACCCGGGCGGGGTTTCGGCAACGGTGGAATACGCGGTGGCGGTGCTTGGCGTGACCGACATTGTCATCTGCGGGCATTCTGACTGCGGCGCGATGACCGCGATTGCGCAGTGCAAATGCATGGATCACCTGCCCGCCGTCAGTGGCTGGCTGCAGCATGCCGAGTCAGCGAAAGTGGTTAACGAAGCGCGGCCACATGCCAATGACGCGGCTAAGTTGAGCTCGATGGTGCGCGAGAACGTGATCGCGCAACTGGCGAATATTCAGACCCACCCGAGCGTGCGTCTGGCTCAGGAGAAAGGCCTGCTGAATCTGCATGGCTGGGTGTATGACATCGAGACCGGTTCGATCGATGCGCTGGCCTCGGACCGCCGCACGTTTGTGCCGCTGGCCGAGCAACCGACGACTTGCGCGATCCATGCACAAACCACCCACGCGGCCTGAGCAACTGATCGTTCCCACGCTCTGCGTGGGAATGCCTCAGGGGACGCTCTGCGTCCAGTGACGCGGAGCGTCACGGGCTGCGTTCCCACGCAGGAGCATGGGAACGATCACAGACCACGAGATCAGCGTTTTACGGTGAGGTCGATCTGGGTCATCCGGCTACGAACAGTGAACACGCCATCCCCCGAAAGAATCGCACTGCGCGCAAACAAGCGCCCGCTCTCCCAGTTCGAAAGACCCAGCTCCGGCTTGTTCAACGCATACTGCCCATCGACCCAACGGGTAATGCCATTACCCACGAACGGCGCATTCACCGCGTTGTAAAAGCGCTCCTGAACCTGCGCATCCTCACTGATCAACGACACGGTAAATTGCGGGCTGTAGCGGTTGAACAGCGCAATCGCCTGATCCAGATCATCGACGATCATCAGGCTGACTTCCGGGGTTTCTTCCCATTCCCACTCGCGGCCCAGCGCCGACTCCGCCAAAGGTTCAGCCAACGCTTCGGTCTGATAGCCCTCGGCGCGATAAACCTCGACGGTTGTGTTCTGCCACTCGCTTGGCAGGTAACTCTCGCTGCCTTCGACGATGTGCAATTTGCAGCCCTGGCCACGCGCAGTACCGGCCTGTTGCAGCGCATCAAGAAACAGCGGCACCAGTTCCGTCGCGCGATCACGCTGGATCAGGCAGACGTTGAGGGTGTTGCACACCTTGCGATCCAGCGAGTTGCGCACCACGGCGGCAAAACGTGTGGCATCGGCAACACGATCGGCGATCAACCACGCGCCACCCGTACCGTGAAGGCTGACCGCGGTGCCGGCCTGCTGGGCAATGCTGCCCAGTTGACTGACCGCACGACCCGAACCGCGCGCCACCGCCAACGACAAACGCCGGTCAGCGAACATCGCCCAACCGGCCGCATGATTGACGCTTTCCACGAGCGACACCGCACCGGCCGGCAGACCGGCATCGGCCAGCGCCGGGTTCAAGGCGTGAGTGACGATGGCTTGCGCGGTGCCCAACGCATCGCTGCCGATACGCAACACGGCGGTGTTGCCGGTGCGCAAGACACCGGCGGCGTCGGCGAACACGTTCGGCCGGCCTTCAAAGACAAACGCGACGATGCCCAGCGGCGACACCACTTGCTCGACCTTCCAGCCGTCGTGCTCGACGCTGCTGATGACTTTACCGCGCGTCGCCGCTGCGTCTCGCCAGGCACGCAGGCCAGCGATCATGTCACAGCGCATGCGCTCATCGGCGAGCAGTCGGGTGGTGGAGCGGCCGCGCGCCTTGGCCCTTTCGATGTCGGCGCGGTTGGCGGTTTCGATGTGCGCCCAGCAGTCCGGGGTTTCCAGACGTTGTGCGAACACGTCGAAGAACTTGCTGATCGCCTCATCGGACACCGCCGACAACGCGGTGAATGCCGCTGCCGCGCGTTCGATCGCCACGGACGCCGCTTGCTGATCCGCCACGGGGATCAGCAGCAACTCGCCACTGACCTGCTCCACCAGCAGGTGGTCACCGGGCTGAAAACGCGCGGCCAGTTCGGGGCTGACCACGGTGACGCGGTTACCAGCGAAAGGGATCGGCGTGCCAGCGACTAGACGTTCGAGCGCAAGAGACATGAAGCGGATTCACCATGCAGGGAGCGGCCGGAAAATGTATAGGAACACAATCCTCCAAAGCAACCGCTAACCCTGTGGGAGCGAGCTTGCTCGCGAAGGCGGTGGATCTGATACATCAATGTTGGCTGACCTGACGCCTTCGCGAGCAGGCTCGCTCCCACAGGGTTTTGTAGTGTTTGGCGGATCGGGTCAGAAGACTGACCAGCCAATCCGCGAACTGAGCATCTCCAGCGCCGCCATCCCCGCCAGCGAATTCCCCGCAGCATTCAACTCCGGCGACCACACGCACACCGTGAACTGCCCCGGCACCACCGCGACAATCCCGCCACCGACACCGCTCTTGCCCGGCAAGCCGACGCGATAGGCGAAGTTGCCCGCCTCGTCATATAGCCCGCTGGTGGCCATGATCGAGTTGACCTGCTGGGTTTGCCGACGTGTGAGGATCTGTTCACCGCTGTGTTTGCAATAACCGTCGTTGGCCAGAAAACAGAACGCCCGGGCCAGATCGATGCAGTTCATCCGTAACGCGCAATGGCTGAAGTAGCTGCGCAACACCGCTTCAACATCGTTGTGGAAGTTGCCGAACGACTGCATCAGATACGCCATCGCCGCATTGCGCGCACGGTGTTGATATTCAGAATCGGCGACTTTGCCGTCGATCATGATCTGCGGGTTGCCGGACAGGCGCCGGACGAAATCGCGCATCGACAGGGTCGGCGCGGCAAAGCGTGACTGGTTGATGTCGCAGATCACCAGCGCGCCCGCGTTGATGAACGGATTGCGCGGCCGACCGCGCTCGAATTCCAGCTGCACCAGCGAGTTGAACGGCTGTCCGGACGGCTCGTGACCGAGGCGTTCCCAAATCGCTTCGCCGGAATGATCGATCGCCTGCACCAGGCCGAACACCTTGGAAATACTCTGCACCGAGAACGGCGTCTCGGCGTCACCGGCGCAATACATCTCGCCGTCGTTGCCGTACACGGCGATGCCCAGCTGATTGGCCGGCACAGTGCCGAGGGCGGGAATATAGTCGGCGACCTTGCCCTGCCCGATCAACGGGCGGACAGCGTCAAGAATCTCGTTCAACAGCGCTTGCATGCCGGGTTCCGAAGTCTCGCCCCATGGGATTGCGGGGACACTGGGGCTAGACGCTGCGCCCGCCCGTCGAATCACACCGGCCGCAATCGCGCGGAGTGTTCTAGGCTCAAGCGCACATTCAAAAACGGGAGAGCACCCATGCAGCTCGAAGGCTCCTGCCATTGCGGCGAGGTCACATTCAGCCTCACCAGCGCCCACCCCTACCCTTATCAACGCTGCTACTGCTCGATCTGCCGCAAGACCCAGGGCGGTGGCGGTTATGCGATCAACCTCGGCGGCGACGCGACCAGCCTCAAGGTGCGCGGGCGCAAACACATCAGCATTTACCACGCGAAGATGAAAGACGAAGGCGACAAACGCGCCCATCGCAGCACAGCCGAGCGGCACTTCTGCTCACTGTGCGGCAGCGGCTTGTGGCTGTTCAGCCCGGAATGGCCGGAGCTGATCCACCCGTTCGCTTCGGCCATCGATACGCCGTTGCCAGTACCGCCGGAGCACACGCATCTGATGCTCGGCTCGAAAGCAAGCTGGGTGGAAGTCGAGGCCAAAACCAAAGACCAACAGTTCGACGTCTACCCCGAAGAGTCCATCGCCCAATGGCATGAGCGCCTCGGGTTGACCCGATAGATCCACGGCAAACACAAATCCCTGTGGGAGCGAGCCTGCTCGCGAAGGCGTCCTGTCAGCCAACATTGATATTTCTGACCCAACGCTTTCGCGAGCAGGCTCGCTCCCACAGGTTTTTCATCGTTCTTGATTCGGTGCAGTTCCCTTTTCCCGCACTCGTTCGGTTAACCCCTCAGAAGCACTTCAACTACCGATCGATTCGATGCAAAGGGATCTCCATGTCGCACGTCCGTTTCGCCCTGTGCCCGCTGGCACTGGCCCTGCTGAGCATTTCTGCCAACGCCGCTGAAAAAACCGACCAGACCTTGCAACTGGGCGCCACCAGTATTTCCGCCCAAGGCCTCGGCAGTACCACTGAAGACACCCGCTCCTACACCACCGGCGCCATGTCCTCGGCCACCGGCCTGCCGCTGTCGATCCGCGAAACCCCGCAGTCGGTGACGGTGATTACCCGTCAGCAAATGGACGATCGTGGCGTGCAAAGTGTCGGTGATGCGCTGCGCAATACTCCCGGCATTTCCATGCAGAAGTACGACAGCGACCGTACCGAGTTTTCCGCCCGTGGTCTGGCGATCACCAACTTCCAGTACGACGGCATCAACATTCCCTACGATGGCGTGTACGGCGAGAACCCGAACAACGGCGACGACGCCGCCAGCATCGACCGCATTGAAATCATCAAGGGCGCGACCGGCCTGATGACCGGCTCCGGCGATCCGTCGGCTACGGTCAACCTGATCCGCAAGAAGCCGACCAAGGAGTTCAAAGCCTCTATCAGCGGCACCGTTGGTTCGTGGGATGCCTACCGTACCGTCGGTGATATTTCCGGTTCGCTGACTGAATCGGGCAACGTGCGCGGGCGTTTCGTCGGCGCCTACTCCGATCAGAACTCTTATCTGGATCACTACAGCCAGCGCAAAGACCTGTTCTACGGCATCCTCGAAGCCGACCTGAGCGACGACACCCTGCTGACCTTCGGCGTCGACAAATCCAGCACCACCCCGCGCGGTTCGTCGTGGACCGGCAACCCGGTGTATTTCGCCGATGGCGGGCGCACTGATTTCGGGCGCCACTTCAACTCCGCTGCGGACTGGAGCCGCCGCGATTTCGACAACATCACCTACTTCGCCTCCTTGGAACAGGCGTTGGCCAACGACTGGAAATTCAAGGTCAGCCTCGACCAGAAAACCACCGATCACGACACGCGTCTGGCCTCGGCCAGCGGCGGCAATCCGAATCGCGCCACGGGCGAAGGCATGTTCATGTATTGGGGGCGCTGGGAAGGTCATCGTGTACAGAACACCGCTGACGTCAACGTCTCCGGCCCGTTCACGCTGGGCGGTCGCGAGCATGAACTGATCGCCGGCGTCATGACCTCGCATTCGCGCCAGACCGGTTCGACCTACGACACCAGCGCCTTTTCCGAAGTGCCGGGGAGCATTTACGACTGGGACGGCAATCTGCCGAAACAGGACTTCCCGAAAAACGGCAAGTACGAGCGCACCCAAAGCCAGAACGGTATTTACCTGGCCACGCGCCTGCGCCCGACCGACGATCTCTCGGTGATTCTCGGCAGCCGCTTGAGCACCTTCAAGTACAACGAAGACTACCGCTATAACCCGGGGGCCGGCCTCGACGACACCCACACCAGTTACAAGGAACACGGCGTAGTCACACCGTACGCCGGGGTGATCTATGACCTCGACAACACCTACTCGCTGTATGCCAGCTACACCAGCATCTATCAGCCGCAGACCTACAAGGACGCCAACGGCTCGACCCTCGCGCCGGTCGAGGGCGACAGCTATGAAACCGGTTTGAAAGCGGCGTATTTCGCCGGTCGCCTCAACGCCAGCCTGGCGTTCTTCCGCATCGAGCAGGACGGCGTGGCCGAGTCGATCGGCACCAACGCGGTGACCAACGAAGGCATCTATAAAGCCATCGACGGCGCCACCACCAAAGGCGTGGAGCTGGAGCTGGCCGGCGAACTGGCCGAAGGCTGGAATATCTCCGCCGGCTACACCTACGCGCGCACCCGTGATGCCGATGAGCAGCGCATGTACGGTTATCCGTTGTCGACCACCAAGCCCGAGCATACGGTGCGCACCTTCACCACCTACCGTTTGCCCGGCGTACTGGACAAGATCACCGTTGGCGGCGGCGTGAGCTGGCAGAGTGCGTTCTACGGCAAGATCTACAGCGCCCCGGCCGGCGACTACACGCGGATCAAACAGGGCGGCTACACCCTCGTCGACCTGATGAGCCGCTATCAGTACAACGAACACCTGAGCTTCACGGTCAACGCCAACAACGTGTTCGACAAGCGTTACCTGACGGGGCTGGGCAACTTCGACACCACGTTCTACGGTGAGCCGCGCAATTTGATGCTGACGACCAAGTGGGATTTCTGATTCTGGGCTGAAACAGCGGCGCCACGGATGGCCCCATCGCGAGCAGGCTCGCTCCTACAGGGGGTCTGCGCTGCCTACAAATTTTGAGCAAGACACAAAACCCTGTAGGAGTGAGCCTGCTCGCGATAGCGGTGGGTCAGCCGCAAAAATGCTGATTGAACTGACCCCTTCGCGAGCAAGCTCGCTCCCACAGTGATCTGTGGTGCTCACAAATCCAATGTGGGAGCGAGCCTGCTCGCGAAGGGGCCGGCGCAGACAACGGCATTCAATCCAGATGCGACCAGGTCATCCGGAACGACGCCCCGCCCCAAGCCGAATCGCCCACTTCAACCTGCCCACCATGGGACTGCGACACGCGGCGCACCAACGCCAAACCCAAGCCAAACCCACCCGTACGCCGATCGCGACTGGCATCCAGCCGCGAAAACGGCTCGAAGATCTTCTCCCGCCCATGCACCGGCACGCCCGGCCCATCGTCGTTGACCCGCACTTCGTAATAATCACCGGTGCGCACCAGTGTCACTTCAACCCGCTGCTCGGCGTAGCGAATCGCGTTACGCAGTAGATTGATCACCGCCCGCGCCATGAATCGCGGCTCGATACGCACGGTGTCGAGCCGGCAATCACCGATCAACAACTGCACCCCCGCCGCTTCGGCCTCCAGCGCCACGCTGCCGACCACACTGTCGAGCCAATTGGCAGCCTGGATGTTTTCGCGTTTGATCACCGTCGCGCCGCGCTCAAGGCTGGCGTAGGTCAGCAGTTCCGAAACCATTTCCTCCAGCTCGCCGAGGTCGGCATACATATCGGCAATCAGCTCGCGGTTCTGGCTGGGGTCCGACTGCTGCTTGAGCTGATCAAGCTCAAACGACAACCGCGCGATCGGCGTGCGCAACTCGTGGGACACGGCATTGGTCAGCTCACGCTGATTGGCGATCAGCCCTTCGATGCGCGCCGCCATCAGGTTGAAGTGCTCGGCCAGATCGCGGATGTTCGAGCGTTTCGACAATTGAATGCGCACCGACAGATCGTTGTCGCCAAAACGCTCGGCAGCGAGGCGCAGTTTCTCCAGATCACGCCAGTGCGGACGCACCCAGAAAAACAGGACGAAGCCGATCAGCACAGCAATCATCAGGTAGGCAGCGGCGATGTAGAACGGCATCAGGCTCGGCTCGGCCGGCAAACGGATGCTGAGCAGTTGCGGGCCATCGTCAATGGCGGAAATGTACTGGCTGTATTTGTCGCGGATCACCAGCAGCCCTTTGGCCAGCTCGGCTTTTTCCTCGTCGCTGAGGGCCAGTTCAGAGGTATCGACCAGCGTCAGCCCCAAACCGTAATGCGGGCGAATCGTTTCCAGCTGCTTTTCCCGGGCCGGGCCATCGAGGTCACGCAACTGCTGAGCCAACGTCCACGCTTGCCCCCGCACAGCCTCGCGGTTGTAGTCCTGCATCTGATAATCGAGCAAGGCATCAAAAGTGCGTTCGACCGTCTGCAACGCCAGCACCAGACCTATCGTCATGACCAGAAACAGCCCGAGAAATAACCGCAGCATCTACAGCTCCCACGCAAACGGATTGAACAGATAACCCTTGCCCCACACGGTTTTGATGCACATCGGTTCGCGGGGATTGTCCTTGAGTTTGTTGCGCAATTTGCTGATGTACACGTCGACGCTGCGATTGAGCCCATCAAAGGCGATCCCGCGCATGCGATTGAGGATATCGTCGCGCGACAGCACTTTGCCGGCCGCGCTGGCCAGCAACCACAGCAGCTCGAATTCCATGGTGGTCATTTCGATGACCTCGCCCGCCAGCCGCACTTCACGGCAACTGCGGTCGACGCTCAACTGGCCGAACTCCAAAAAACTCACCACGTTGCTGTCCGGTACCTGCCGCCGCTGCAGCGCCCGCAGCCGGGCCAGCAACACTGGCGGCTTGATCGGTTTGATCACGTAGTCATCGGCACCGGACTCCAGACCGAGGATATGGTCGAGGTCATCTTCCTTGGCGGTCAGAATCACGATCGGCGTGTCCGACACGCTGCGAATCTCCCGACACACGTGCAGACCGCTCTGCCCCGGCAACATCAGGTCAAGCACCACGACTTTCGGTTTGAACTCGAGAAAGGCAGCCACGGCCAGATCACCGCGATGCACTGTGCGCACCTCGTAGCCGTGTTGTTCAAGAAAGTGGGCGATCAGCGCAGCAAGGCGCTCATCGTCTTCCACCAGCAGGAGCTTGCCAAAACCCAGGTTATCCATAACGACCGTCTGCCACCCATGTGTGAAGTGGTCGGCATTATGGCGGCAATCGCGCTGAAGGCGTTTGCTTCAGGCAGCAAAAACCGGCCGCTGGGGCCGGTTTTCGGTGATGTTTCATACTCTTAAGAGTTTTTAACATTCAAACGCAAAAGATCGCAGCCTTCGGCAGCTCCTACAGGGAAAAGCATTCCAACTGTAGGAGCTGCCGAAGGCTCGGGCCGCATTCGGACGATCTTTTGATCTTTAAGTGTTGGCAGGCACACCGCTGTGGAAGCGGAATTCTTCATCCGGCGACTCGATCAATTCTTGCTCGGCGGCACGGACCTTGTCGATGACCTGAGCAATATCCTTCGCATCACCGTACTGATAGGCCAGCTTCAGATAACCCTGAAAATGCCGCGCCTCGCTTTTCAGCAGGCCAAAGTAGAACTTGCCGAGTTCTTCGTCCAGGTGCGGCACCAGGGCTTCGAACCGCTCGCAACTGCGCGCTTCGATAAACGCGCCGACCACCAGCGTATCGACCAGTTTCACCGGCTCATGGCTGCGCACCACCTTGCGCAAGCCCGAGGCGTAACGACCGGCGTGGAGCTGGCGCAGTTCGATCTTGCGCCGTTTCATGATGCGCATGACCTGCTCGTGGTGCACCAGTTCTTCCCGGGCCAGACGCGACATCATGTTGATCAGGTCGACATGGGAATGGTACTTGGCAATCAGGCTCAGGGCGGTGCTGGCGGCCTTGAACTCGCAGTTCTTGTGGTCGATCAGCAGGGTTTCCTGATCGGCCAGTGCAGCCTGAACCCAGGCGTCGGGGGTGCGGCAGCCAAGGAATTCGTGGATTTCGGGAAGGGTCATGGGGCTCACGGTAAAAGGTGTTCGAGCGAAGGGCGCCGATTATACCGGCCTGTCCGCAGACCACCAGCGGCTGGCGTTGATATGCATCAAGTCGCGCACGATCGAGCAGCAACTATAGTTGTGCAACGCCGTGCCTTTTCTTTGCTGGAGACTCCGCTCATGCAAGCCATTCGCAGCATTCTGGTGGTCATCGAACCCGAACATTCGGAAAGCCTGGCGCTCAAGCGCGCCAAGTTGATCGCCGGCGTGACCCAGGCCCATCTGCACCTGCTGGTGTGCGACATGAAACACGATCACGCCGGCATGCTTGGCGTACTCAAGGCTGCGCTGGTGGCCGATGGCTACAGTGTGACCACCGAGCAGGCGTGGAACGAGAGCCTGCATGAAACCATCATCGATGTGCAGCAGGCCGAGGGTTGCGGGCTGGTGATCAAGCAGCACTTCCCGGACAGTTCCCTGAAAAAAGCCCTGCTGACCCCGGCGGACTGGAAACTCCTGCGCCACTGCCCTACTCCGGTGCTGCTGGTGAAAACCGCAGGTTCGTGGAAGGACAAAGTGATTCTGGCGGCGGTGAACGTGGGCAATGCCGATGGCGAGCACCGGCATTTGCACACGACGATCATTGATCATGGCTATGACATTGCCAGTCTGGCCAAGGCGCATCTGCACGTGATCGCTGCGCATCCATCACCGATGTTGTCGGCTGCAGACCCTACGCTGCAACTGAGCGAAACCATCGAGGCGCGTTATCGCGAGCAATGCCGGGCGTTTCAGGCTGAATTCGATGTCGATGATGAACATCTGCACATTGAGGAAGGCCCGGCGGATGTGTTGATCCCGTTCATGGCGCACAAGCTGCAGGCGGCAGTGACCGTGATTGGCACCGTGGCGCGTACCGGGTTGTCAGGGGCGTTGATCGGCAATACTGCGGAAGTGGTACTGGATGCGCTGGAGAGCGATGTACTGGTGCTCAAGCCGCAGGAGGTTGAGGATCATCTGGTGGAGTTGGCGGTGAAACATTAAGGATTGCGGTGCCTGAACCGGCCCCTTCGCGAGCAGGCTCGCTCCCACATTTGGAATGCATTCCCCTGTGGGAGCGAGCCTGCTCCCGAAGCTTTTGATCTTCAGGCGCCAAAGGCGTCTTTGAGGAACCCGGGGGCGATGTAGCGCTGATAGTGCGCTTCCGACAGCAGGAAGAATTCCCGATCAATGGCATCACGCAGTTCCGGCAGGTTCCAGTCGCGAAACTCCGGCAGCAACACCATCCCGTACGCTTCCAGATTAATGATCACCCGCGCACCGCGAGCAATCAGTTGATACGCCCAGCAATATTCCGACTGGTGCGGCACGAAGCGGATCTTGCGCTGTTCCAGCTGCTCGCGCAGGCGCGCGGAATCGAAAATCTCGACCTTGGCCGCCATCACTTGTGACAGCAATTGCTCCAGACGCAACCACACTGCACGCTTTTCCTCCTCGTTGTAGCCATTCCAATGGATCACTTCGTGGTGGAAACGCTTGCAGCCACGGCACACCAGATCACCGTAAACAGTGGAGCAGAGGCCGACGCAGGGGGTCTTGATGGTCTGATTGGGCATAAGATAGGCAAAACACTGAAACGCGGAACAGGTCGGCATGTTAGCCCTTTGTCGGGCATTGATCACCCCTCAAACATCAGGGTCTCAGCCGCACCGCGCGTTTGCCCCGGCCGCGCGCATTGCCACGAAAGTCCAATAGAGCGCGACTTACCTTTAAATTTTTTTTGCCGTAGAATCAGCCAGCCTTTTAAGGCGCCAATGTCCGTTAGAAGCTGTTTTCAAAGCGTCACGAGCACAGTCGTTCCTTCAGAGCGGTGTTGGCGAAGGATTTTTCCAGCGGGGAAAAATCCAGCGCCAACCCTCATCAGCTCCCCGTTCTGCAGGCGTAAAACTTTGAAAGCAGCTTCTGTAAGGAATTGCCGGTAATTCTGGCCGAACGACCCACAACGTCGTGAGGAGCATGAGTACGGCAATTTCGGGATGAGCGTCCCGGACACCCATTTGGGACCACTGATGAGGGTAATAACTGTGCTTGAAGCCTACCGCAAACATATCGAAGAGCGTGCAGCCCTGGGTATCGTTCCCCAGCCGCTTAACGCCGAACAAACAGCAGGCCTGGTCGAGCTGCTGAAAAACCCTCCGGCTGGCGAAGAAGAATTTCTCGTTGACCTGATCACCAATCGCATTCCACCAGGTGTGGACGAAGCGGCCTATGTCAAAGCCGGCTTCCTCTCTGCACTGGCCAAGGGCGAAGTTTCCTCCCCTCTGCTGGACAAAAAGCGCGCTGTAGAACTGCTTGGCACCATGCAGGGCGGCTACAACATCGTCACTCTGGTTGACCTGCTGGACGACGCCGAACTGGCGCCAGTCGCTGCCGCACAACTCAAGCACACTCTGCTGATGTTCGATGCGTTCCACGACGTCGCAGAAAAAGCCAAGAACGGCAACGTTCACGCCAAAGGCGTACTGCAATCCTGGGCTGACGGCGAGTGGTTCAAGAACCGTCCGACCCTGGCCGACAAGATCAGCCTGCGCGTCTTCAAGGTTACCGGCGAAACCAACACCGACGACCTGTCCCCTGCTCCAGATGCCTGGTCGCGTCCAGACATCCCGCTGCACGCCCTGGCCATGCTGAAAATGGCCCGTGACGGCATCGTTCCTGATCAGCAGGGCGCCATCGGCCCGATGAAGCAGATCGAAGAAATGCGCGGTCAAGGCTTCCCGATCGCCTACGTCGGTGACGTGGTCGGTACCGGTTCCTCGCGTAAATCGGCGACCAACTCGGTGCTGTGGTTCTTCGGCGACGACGTTCCTTACGTGCCGAACAAGCGCGCTGGCGGTTTCTGCTTCGGCAGCAAAATCGCTCCGATCTTCTACAACACCATGGAAGATGCCGGCGCACTGCCAATCGAGTTCGACGTTTCCAACATGAACATGGGCGACGTGATCGACCTGTATCCGCATGCTGGCAAAGTCTGCAAACACGGCACCGACGAAGTCCTGACCACCTTCGAGATGAAGACTCCGGTGCTGTTGGACGAAGTTCGCGCCGGCGGCCGTATCCCGCTGATCATTGGCCGTGGCCTGACCGAGAAGGCTCGCGCCGAACTGGGTCTGCCACCGTTCGACCTGTTCAAAAAGCCAGAAGCCCCAGCTGAAAGCACCAAGGGTTTCACCCTGGCGCAGAAAATGGTCGGCAAGGCTTGCGGTCTGGCAGAAGGCCAAGGCGTTCGTCCTGGCACCTACTGCGAACCGAAGATGACCACCGTAGGTTCTCAGGACACCACTGGTCCAATGACCCGTGACGAACTGAAAGACCTGGCGTGCCTGGGCTTCTCCGCTGATCTGGTAATGCAGTCGTTCTGCCACACCGCGGCGTATCCAAAGCCGATCGACGTCACCACCCACCACACCCTGCCTGACTTCATCATGACCCGCGGCGGCGTTTCCCTGCGTCCGGGCGACGGCATCATCCACTCGTGGCTGAACCGCATGCTGCTGCCAGACACCGTGGGTACCGGTGGTGACTCGCACACCCGTTTCCCGATGGGCATTTCGTTCCCGGCCGGTTCCGGTCTGGTTGCGTTTGCTGCAGCCACCGGCGTTATGCCGCTGGACATGCCGGAATCGATCCTGGTGCGCTTCAAAGGCAAAATGAAACCTGGCATCACCCTGCGCGACCTGGTTCATGCCATTCCTTACTTCGCCATCCAGAACGGTCTGCTGACCGTTGAAAAGAAAGGCAAGAAAAACGCCTTCTCCGGCCGCATCCTGGAAATCGAAGGTCTGGAAGGTCTGACCCTGGAGCAGGCGTTCGAACTGTCCGACGCCTCGGCCGAACGTTCGGCTGCCGGTTGCACCATCAAGCTGTCGAAAGAATCGATCACCGAGTACCTGAACTCCAACATCACCCTGCTGCGCTGGATGATCGGTGAAGGTTACGGCGATGCGCGTACCCTGGAACGTCGTGCTCAAGCGATGGAAGCCTGGGTGGCCAACCCGGAACTGATGGAAGCCGATGCCGACGCCGAATACGCCGAAGTCATCGAAATCGATCTGGCCGACATCAGCGAGCCTGTACTGTGCGCGCCGAACGATCCGGACGATGCCCGTCTGCTGTCCAGCGTTGCTGGCGAGAAGATCGACGAAGTGTTCATCGGTTCGTGCATGACCAACATCGGTCACTTCCGCGCTGCCGGTAAACTGCTGGATCAGGTCAAGGGTCAGCTGCCAACCCGTCTGTGGCTGTCGCCGCCGACCAAAATGGACGCTCACCAACTGACCGAAGAAGGCTACTACGGCATCTACGGCAAGGCTGGCGCACGCATGGAAATGCCAGGCTGCTCGCTGTGCATGGGTAACCAGGCACGCGTTGAGCCTAACAGCACCGTGGTGTCGACTTCGACCCGTAACTTCCCGAACCGTCTGGGCGACGGCGCGAACGTCTACCTGGCTTCGGCCGAGCTGGCGTCCGTGGCTTCGATCCTGGGTCGCCTGCCGACCGTCGAGGAGTACATGGAATACGCTGGCAAGATCGACAGCATGGCGGCCGATATCTACCGCTACCTGTCCTTCGACCAGATCGCCGAGTTCCGTGAAGCTGCTGCGAACGCCAACATCCCGGCCGTTCAAGCCTAACGCTGCAACGCAATGAAAAACGCCGCCCATCGTGAGATGAGCGGCGTTTTTTTATGCCTGATGGAGGGTGGTTGCCTGTTCGGGCCTCATCGCTGGCAATGACTCACCGCTTTCGCGAGCAAGCTCAGCTCCCGAGCCAAAAAAAAACCGCTGTGCCCGGGCAGGCACAGCGGTTTTTATCGATTGAATCCGTGTTACATCGTCAGCTTGTAAACCAGTGCCGAAATCGCTACCAGACCTACCGCCGTCACAAACACGTTAGACGCCTGACCACGATAGCGCGCCATCGCCGGAACCTTGCGAATGGCATACATCGGCATCAGGAACAGAATCGCCGCGATGACTGGGCCGCCGACGGTTTCGATCATGCCCAGAATGCTCGGGTTCAGGGTCGCCACGATCCAGCAGATCACCAGCATGAACGCCGCCACGATGCGATCAAGCGCTTTGGCACTTGGGCGCTTACCGCTCTTGACGATCAGTCCTTTCAGGCCTTCGCTGGCACCGATGTAGTGACCGAGGAACGACTTGGAGATCGCCACAAACGCAATCAACGGTGCCGCAAAGGCGATGGTCGGATTGCTGAAGTGGTTGGCCAGATAAGACAGGATCGACAGATTCTGCTCTTTGGCTTCCGCCAATTGCTCTGGCGACAACGTCAGTACGCAACTGAACACGAAGAACAGCACCATCAGCACCATCAATGCATGGGCGCGGGACAGGATCTGCGAGCTGCGCTCTTCAGCGTGGACGCCATAACGACGTTTCTGATCAACCGCAAATGCCGAGATGATCGGCGAGTGGTTGAACGAGAACACCATCACCGGAATCGCCAGCCACAGCGTATGCAGCAGTGCGGACGGCGCCGGCACCTGCGATGCCGTGGTCAGGATGCCGCCGTTCCAGTGCGGAATCAGGTAAACGGCGAGGAACAACAGCGCGACAATAAACGGATAGACCATCAGGCTCATGGCCTTGACGATCGCCTGCTCGCCACAACGTACCACCGCCAGCAAACCGAGGATCAGCACGAACGACAGCAGCGCGCGCGGTGGCGGCGTGATGTGCAGTTGATGCTCGAGGAAACTGGCAACCGTGTTGGTCAGGCCGACGCTGTAGATCAGCAGGATCGGGAAGATCGCGAAGAAGTACAGCAGCGTGATCAGTGCACCGGCCTTGATGCCGAAATGCTGCTCGACCACTTCCGTGATGTCGGCGCCTTCGCGACCGGAAAGCACAAAGCGGGTCAGGCCACGGTGGGCGTAGAACGTCATCGGGAACGCCAGCAGCGCGAGGATCACCAGAGGCCAGAAGCCACCCAGCCCTGCGTTGATCGGCAAAAACAGGGTACCGGCGCCGATGGCCGTCCCAAACAGTCCCAACATCCAGGTGGTGTCCTGGCGATTCCAGCTCGAAAGTTCAGCGGGTGCTGCTGCATCAAAGCGTTGATCAACGCTTTTGGCCTGATCATTCATCCGGTCGGATCTCCGCATTCCGGTCACTTGCCACTCGGTCAGGACGCGTCGGAAAAAACCGACAGACATGCTCCGGCCGAAACAGGGGCGCGATTCTCCGTGATAAATGAGCATAAGCAAAGACTTAGCTGAGGAATGGTTGTGCGGAGCAGATCAGTGGGGTGTCGTTTTCGGGAAAATAACTGTCGGTGACAGGTAGGTACTGTGTCGTTTTCTGGCAAGCTCCAATGTTTGATGCAGTCGCGAGGACTTGATCAGATTGATCGTGCCAGGATGAATCCGAGCGACATGCAAAAAATGCCGAACGCCAGCATCCCCCAGATTGGATACATATCGTCCTTGTCCTTGATACGCATTCTTTCGACCGACTCATCGTACTCCCGGTCCGATAGTTCAATCATAGCCTTGCGGTCAAATGTGCTCATGTTGATTTCCTTTTTGGGTCATGGGTCTGACTGTTGTGAAGCGTGATCACTCAAACCTTGAAAAAAACGCCTACTACCGCAGTGATTGCGGTCACCACTCCAGCCAATACCGCGAGTGGATAAAAACTCGTCTCTCTCTTTAGCTTTTTTGCTTCCGCCAGAAGCTTTTGTCTTTCTGCCACGAGTTTCCGTGTTTCATTCAGGAGCCTTTGGAGCTCCAGGTTTTCGCGATCGTCCTGAAGCATGCGCCTTCCTTGGCTATTGGCAGTGACTGGCCGGACTGCTTTGTGCCCTCATGATTTCCTAATCATCTCGCGCCAGATAGCGGATGAATCCGGCGGTTTCGTAGGCAAAATCCGTGAGTAAAGTAGGCAGCCTCATACAGAGATCTTTTAGAAAACACCTCGCGATCAAGTACCCGTGCCTTTCAATTTGCCCCACTTGATCTAGCGTGAGATGAGTCCCCTGCCCTGCGGAGCCTTCCCATGCCACTGGTTCGCGTCGACATCCAGCAAAACCCCGACCCCGATTTCGCCAAACGTATCGGCGAGCACATCTACGCTGCCCTGCGCAGTTGTATCGATGTGCCCGAGCACGACAACTTCCAGATCCTCACCGAGCACGACAGCCAGCACTTCGTCTACGACCCGCAGTATCTGGGGATCCAGCGCAGCGATGGCGTGGTGTTCATTCAGATCACCATCAGCGAAGGACGCACGGTGGAGAAAAAGCAGTTGCTGTTCAAAACCATCGCCGAAAGCCTGCACACACAGTTGGCGGTGCGCCTGGAGGACGTGTTCATCAATCTGGTCGAGGTCAAGAAAGAGAACTGGTCATTCGGCAATGGCATCGCGCAGTACGTCACTTGATCCGCTCGTTGACAGCCCGATACCGGGGCCAGCATGATCGGCCCATGAACATTCGCGCGCTGCAACTCACCCGTACCACCACGACCGCCACCGGCGGGTCGTGGTGTTTCTGTCTGAGGTAAACCCAGCGCAGCAAACCCCAGGCCCCGCCAGCAATGGACGGGGCCTTGTTGTTTCTCCCGTCCGTGCGGCATCTGCAGCACCCAAGGAGAAACACCATGTCCGCAGCACTGTTGATCATCGATATGCAGGTCGGTCTGTTCCACGGACCGGAAAAGCCCTACCAGGGCGACCGGGTTCTGGCCAACATCCAGCGCCTGGTCGCTCAGGCCCGCACGAATCAAGTACCGATCTTCGCGGTGCGCCACACTGGCCCGCAGGGCTCACCGATTGCCGCCGGCAGTCCATTCTGGCAACTGCTGCCAGCGCTTGAACTGGACGCTGAAATCGACACCCTCTTCGATAAATTCCGACCCAATGCTTTCCATGGCACTGACCTTGCGCGGCAACTCCTGGCCGCACAGGTAGAAGAGCTCTATGTGGTCGGCATGAAAAGTCAGTTCTGCATCGACAGCACCTGTCGCAGCGCTGCCGATCTGGGCTTCACCCCCTTGCTGGTCGCCGATGCCCACACTTGCATGGACACTGCCGGGCTATCCGCCGAAGCGATCATCAAACATCACAACGCCACCCTCGGTGCCGCCTTCGCACGATTAGTCGACAGCTCTGAAGTGACGTTCTAAGGAAGCCTCCCCTGCAATTGACGCAACCTGACTTGCTGCGGTTGCGTCAACCCAGACATTTATTACGGCGTCCCTTGTCCTACAGCATCGTGTAATTAGTCACTTACAACAGCGACGGCAACTACAGAAAACACCAACAAACAAGTGAATCAACCAACAACCTTTCAGAATATTCCTACAACTTAAACAGCCAAAAACATTCACAACAAAACATTACTAAAAACCCAATACCAGCCATTTGTTACAAACAACTACCCAGCCATTGAACAATGTTCCACGGCAGGTCTATATTTTTATCGCCCTGAATTCGAAGACCAATAATTGAAGTGTGATCAAGAGGACGCAGCATGCAAAAGAACATGATGACCGGCCTGCTGTTGGCCGCACTGCTTGCCCCGCTCGCCAACGCCAATGCCGACGTCCGCGAGCTGGCTTCTTCGCCGCGATGGCTGACCACCAAGGTCTACATCGACGGCGCCCCGGAAACCGACGTCAAAGCGAAGTACCCCGGCGTCGTTGGTATATCGACGTGGGATCCCGAGCGTAATCGATACGAGTTCTTTTACGCCGATACCGGCGAATCAAAGTACAACAACGGTGGTGGCGGTTATTTCTTTGTCACCGGCGATCAGCAACAGCACATTCTTGTGCCGGATATCGGCCCGAGCAAAACAGTTGTCAGGCGCCTGGAAACATTGAACGACCGTGAGTTCACTTATTCTCGTGAAGTCCCCCGCGACATGGTCGACAACAATCCTCTCGTGCGCATTCATGTCGTTCATGCGCCCTATACCGGAACAATAGAAACCAAGTCCGCCATCAAACAATAAAACCAGGAGTTCGCTATGCAAAAGCCACTTAAAACCCTGCTGATGTCGACGTTACTGATTTCTTCTGTCTATTGCGCCGGGGTCAGCGCACAAGCTGCCACCCAGCCCGCAAAAAATGCCGTCGCCACTGCCGACAACGCAATGATGCTGACCGTGTTTCTGAAACATGATCAAACCCGCCCGTTAAGCGAACTCAAGGCCCAGCTCGCGCAACAGGGTTTCCATAAAACGTTCCCCCCGGCCGGAGTCGAAGTGGTGAGCTGGAACATCATGATGGGGATCGGCCAGGTCGTGACCGTGCGCTTTCCTGTCTCGCGTCTGGCGGAAGTGAACCTGGCGCTGGAAAACACCGCATGGGGCAGTTACCGAACCGAGTTCTATCCGACCTACGATATCAAGCCACTCGCGATGGCTGAACAAGCCAAAGCCCAAGCGGCTCAATGATACCGACAGCACACCGGATCACCGGTGTGCTGCCAGCCTTGCTTCTTGTCCGAAGCCGTCCAGAATCAAAGCACTACTGCGCGAATGACAACGATTGCCAAGTCGCTGCGGATTCAGCACTCTGAAACAACTTTCGCGACCACCCCGCAGACGTTCACAGGAGCCGCGCAATGCCCGCAACCGTTCTGGTACTGGTTGAAACCATCAATGACTATTTGCCGATCCTCGAACATCAGGGCTTCCACCTGATTCTCGCCCCCACACCCGCCGAACGTGCGCAAGCCATCGCCACCCACGGTAGTCGCATCGACGCAGTGCTGACCCGTGGCCCTTTGGGCCTCAGCGCCGATGAAATCGCCGCCCTGCCCGCGCTGAAAATCATCACGGTGATCGGTGCCGGGTACGAGCATGTCGACCTGCAAGCCGCGAGCAACCGCGGCATCACCGTCACCAACGGCGCCGGGGTAAATGCCTCATCGGTGGCCGACCATGCGATGGCGATGCTGCTGGCGCTGGTCCGTGACATCCCGCGTTGCGACGCTGCCGTACGCCGTGGGGAGTGGCCGAAGATCATGCGCCCGTCACTGGCCGACAAACGCCTGGGGATTCTCGGGCTCGGCGCAGTGGGCATGGCGATCGCCAAACGCGCGAACCTCGGCTTCGACATGCAGATCAGCTATCACAGCCGTCAGGTGCGCAACGATGTGCCGTACGCGTTCTGCTCGACGCCGACCGAACTGGCGCGAGCGTCGGACTTCCTGATCGTCGCCACGCCCGGCGGCATCGGCACACAGCATCTGGTTACCCGCGCAGTGCTCGATGCGCTCGGTCCGAAAGGGTTTATCGTCAATATTGCCCGCGCCAGTGTGATCGCCACGTCGGATCTGATCACCGCGCTTGAACAACGCAGGATCGCCGGTGCCGCACTGGATGTGTTCGACCACGAGCCGCAAGTGCCGGATGGGCTGAAAACCCTGAGCAACGTGTTGCTGACACCACATGTTGCCGGCCTGTCACCGGAAGCCACGCAAGGCACGGTGGAGTTGGTGGGCAAAAACCTCGTCGCGTTCTTCTCCGGCGAACCGGTGCTGACGCCCATCGCGCTGCCACCAAAACTCAACAACCAGCGCGTGCACTAAAGCACGCCTAGCAACGTCCACAAACGCCGCGATTCAGCGTCGGCGCTGATCAATTCACCGAGCAATTCGCTCAGCGGCTTGTTGCCCCACTCGACCCCGCGCCGGATCAGGTACGGCACCGGGCTGTGGGGTTCGGTACGGGCGAGGTATTCGGCGATCAGCAGCAGTTGGCGATACGCCTCTTCGCGATTGGCCGGCTCACGAAAGGCCAAGGCTACCGGTGCGGGTTCTTCCGGCTGCGCAACGGCGACGGGGGCTTCGACCGGCGGCGGTGGCGGTGCCGGTTGTTGTGGGTGCATGGCGATAAACTCCTGAACCAGTTTCAGCAGCGCCTGGATAGTGTCCTGCAAGGGGCGCAATCCGGGCGCCTGATCCCCCAGATAGCCATCACTCCAGGTGTTGAGCCGTTGCAAGTGTTGCAGGCTCAGGAGCAGATTGCCCTGAGTGCGCAGCCAGAATGCCAGCGGCGTGGCGCGGATTTGTTCGTTGAGCTTCTTCTGTTCATTGCGTGCGGTTTCCGCCGAGGTCTTGGCGTTCTTGCTGTCGTTGGTCTGCACTTGCTGCACCTGCAAGCGCCGCCAGACTTCCAGCGTGTAAGCCTCGAAATCGCTGTTGCGGCTACCAAACAACGGCACCCGCGTGAGCAATATTTCACTGTACCGGCGCACCAGCCATTCCAGCGGAATCACCCGCCACGACTGGTCGCCGTCCTCGGCCTGCGGGTGCAGATGCTCGGGAAAGCGCTCACACAACCCGGCGACCAGCGCCAGACTCCCAGGCAAGCCGTCCAGCGCTTGCAAGTGCAGCCACGCCTCGCCGAGCCAGGCGCTGAGCATCAGGTCCTTGCTGCGTTCGAGCAATAACGTCGTCGTGAGTTTTTCGACGTCGGGCCAGTTCGCGCGCTTGAGCGTCGATTGCCAGACCCCGGTCGGCAGACTGGCGTCGTCTTCGCGACGCAGGTCGCGCAACTGGTCGAACTCACGTTCATAGCGCAGATCGACGCCGCACGGCGCATCCGCGCTGAGCGGTGTGAGCAGTTGGTCAATCAAGTCCGGCAACGTGGTCGATGGCAGGCTCACAAGTCTTCCTTCTGCGATTCAAGGGCGGCGGTGCTGCCGGTCACCTGAAACGGCGAACGCGGCGCGCGGGTTGGCAACGGCGCGATCGACAGCGGCAGTTTCGAGCCCTGGCTCATCAGCGACAGGCGCACGAACATTCGCGTGAAGTCGCTGGTGACGCTGTCCGGCGCCCCGGTCACGGGTAAACGCAACGTCAGCGGGAAATCGGTGTAATCCACGTTTGGCTGACGTTGCACCGAGAAATGCGCGCGCATCAGGCGCAGCAATGACCATGGCCCGCCGTACTCCCAACCGGCCTCCAGATCACGCACCACCAGATTCGGTTGCAGTGGATCATTGACCGGCCGCTCCTTGCCGTTACGCGCCCAGCGCAGGGTCAGGCGGACAGGCTGGCCGACCATCCAGCGCAGGTTCGGCTGCTCGGCTGCCGGATAGTTGATTTGCTGATTGCCGGCGAGCAAGCCCCAGGCAATCACCTGATCGGCGCCCAGTTCATCATCGCGATCGGTGCGCCAGCGCACGTCCAGCTCGACGCCAAGGATGCCGCTCTTGTCACGCACGAACAGCGGTGTCAGCCAAGTGCTGGCCTGCTTCAGGCGATTGAGAAAGTCCGTCGCGGCCAGGCGCTCCGGGGTCTGGTTGGTGGCAAGGCCGGCCTGCGCGACCGGCAGTTTCTTGTCGATCAGTTGCAGAAAATATTCAACCCGCGCCGGATCGGCATCCTGCATCTGCACGCCGTTGGCGAACGGAAAACGATCCGCCAGATATTGATTGAAGTAGTTGGCCAGCTCATTCCACGCCGCAGCGGCCTGTTGCACTTGCAGCATCTGGCAACGCTGCATGGCCTCCTGCTGCAACTCAACCGCGCGCATCGCCAACGTGCCGCGTCCGCCGGCGACGTTGGCGGTCTGCAACATTTGCAGGCAGGAATTGACGTCCATCTCGACGAAATCGCGGCTGACCAGTTGCTCGATCTGTGCCGGCGAACTGGCCGGGTTGGCCTCTTTGTATTTGCGCAGTTCGTCGTTGAGCGCACTGAACTGCGTCACGCGCTCGTAATCCAGTGCCGACAGATTGGCTTGCTGCGTTGTCAGCCACTGCAACGATGACGTCCGCCGCTCAGTAATGCCGAGCATGGTGTTGAACTGCTGCTTTAGGCTCAGTTTCAGATCCTGCACGTCGCTGGCGCCGAACAGTTCCAGACCGAGGTTTTTCGAGCCGTCCCACTGGCTGATCTCGGCCCGTCCGCCGAACAGTGGTTGCGCGGTGATTTCATCCAGACCACCAATAAGCTGCGCCATGGCGCGGCGGTTGAGCGCCGTTTGCAGACGCGTGGCGAGATCCGCGCGATGCACCTCGACGAAAGCCTTTTGCAGGGCCATGGCTTGCTCGGCCTGCACATTGAACACAGCGTAAGGATGCGCCTGATCGTTGTGATCCTTGAGGCTCAACCACATCGCCTGGGCGGCGGCACGCTCGGCGGCTTTGAGCACCGCAACGCGATAGTCCGGTGGAATGCGAGGCAGTTCTTCGGCGATGTAGCTGTTGTAGTCGGCGAAATATTTCAGCGATTCATTGAGGTCATCACCGTCTACGGTCTGGCCTTGCATATTGACGTTGTCTTCGCTGGCACGCAGGGCGACCGAAACGAAGTCGCGCTTGAACAGCGCCTGTATCGCGTTATCGAGTTTCACCACTTGCTCTTGCAACGCCAATTGCCCGCTGACTTGCTGTACCAGCAAATTGTCCCGGGAGCCGACCTGGGCGATCCATTGATCGCGGAAACTCTGCTGCAAGCGTGACGCTTGCGTGTCGAGGTCTTGTTGGACTTGCGCGCCCAACAATGTGCTCTTGCCCACTTTGGCGAGAAAGTCACCATAACCCGGCACCAATTCCTGGCCTTTGCCACGGCTCCACGTTGCATTGGTCAGGGCAATCGCCGCTTGCAGATCGTCGACCAGCGCAGTCAGCTCTTCGAGCTCGCCCAGGCTGTTGCCACTGCCGGCCTCCAGTTGATCCAGGTGCAACTTGAGGTAACCGGCCTTGCTGACAAAGTTGTCGGCGAGGAAATATTGATCCAGCCAGCGTTGCGTCAATCCGGAAAAGTTGCTGACGATCAGCGGCCGGTCGACGCTCAGGTCGAGTGCCGGCAAGCTGCCGTCTTCGCCCGTCACCAGCAACCGATTGTAGAAGTTCGCGTAGGGCAAGGTGCCGGTGTTGAGGTTCAGCGACAGCGCGGTGTTGCTCAGTTGCACCAGGTCGTCCAGTGGCGCGCGTTGATTGTTTTGCAGCTGATTGAACAGCTGATTCTGCTGCTCCAATCGCAGTGCCCGATCCACCAGATCGGTCGCCTTCAGATAGTTCTGCCACTGCGCCGGGTCGTCGCTTTCGACACTGCTGCGCCGGTCGGTGCTGCGGATCGCCTTGATCTGCGTAAGCTCCGCGTTCAGCAGGTCATGCAGCGGCACCACCATATGACGCTGGGTGGATTGCAAGACTTCCTGCTCGAGCTGATTGTCGAGCGAGGAAAACCACGACGTCGGGAACACCAGCGAGACAAAGCTCCAGTGCGGCGCGCGTTCCAGTACGCGCCAGAAGGTCTGCACATTGCGCCGGGTCGAGTCGACCCGCTGCGCTTCATCGCTGATCGCCACGTAGCCCTTTTGCGCGCCCTGCATCTGCCGCGCCAGTTCGTGAGCATCCTTGACCGACGCATGCCAGACCCACAGCATCGCCACCGCCCAGACCACCCCGACGACCAGCGCGATCCCGGCAGTCAGCCGCTGCCAACGCTGACGCAGACGCAACAGGCGCGGTACGCCGTGCGCCAGACCACGCTCACCGACCAGTCGCTGGCGCCACAGCTGTCGGGCAAAGGCGCTGCGCTGCAAGCCGCTGTCATCCACGGAAAACCCGTCCTGCGCATCCTCCCCGGCCACATTGGCGGTGAAATACACACCACGAAAACACGGTGCCTCACCTTGCGCATTGCCCTGAAACACCGGCTCCAACACGTTCTGCAAACCGCGCCGCAAGGTTTCCAGACGATCCGGCAAGGCATACAGATCCGCACTCAACTGCCCGGACAAGGTGCCAATTTCAATCACCGCTTCGGCCACCGCACGGTGCAGACGATCCAGCGCCTGATCGCTCCACTGGCCTTGCCAGACAGCATCGCGCGCATAGGGTGACGACCAGCCCAACGTAGCTTCGCGCGCCTCTTGCGGCAAGGCGCTGATCAGATCCTGAACCCCCGGCAATTCCTCAAGCCCGGTGACAATCACATACACCGGGACACTAAGCCCGAAGCGTTGCAGCAGGTCGATAAAGCGCCGACGCGCGGCCAGACCCAACTGAGTTGCCTGTTCGAGATTACTTAGACGACTGACTGGCACCGTCCAGACCACTGCGTCCAGCGGCCGTTTACTGCGCAGCCGCAGGATCAGGCCGAGCAGCCGCCACCAGCTGCCGCGTTGCAAGTGCATGCCGTCGTCCGGCAGAAACAATGCTTGCGGCACCACCAGCACAGCCCCTTCGGGGTCCGACCACCAGCGACCGAACCACGCCGGTTTATCGGTCGGTTGCAGGCGCCATTCTGTGACCAGTTGCGTGCCTTGGACTTCGTCGCCGAGCATCAGCAACCATGGCATCTGATAGCGGTCGAGATTGCCCTGGTCGCGCTCCATATGGCGCACGGAGGCATAGAAACTGCGGATCGCTGCGCCACTCTGGGTGCGCAACCACCACACCGCCACCACGATGATCACCAGCAACAACAGCAACGCGATACCCCACGCAACGATCGTCAGCGGGCTCATGAGGCTTGCTCCGGCGCACTCACCCTATCGCCGCTTTGCAGTGCCGGCGCCAACTCCTGGCCGATGTCCCGCCACAACCAATGCCCCAGCGCGGTCAACAACAGCACCATCGCCAGAATACCCAGTGCCAGACGAAAGCCATCCGGCAGCGCCGTGCGCACCGGCAGTTGCAGCACCGGTGTTTGTGAGGGCTGCACCAGGCGCTGACTGACATCGGCGTAACTGGCTTCGTCTTGCCAGGCCAGGTTGTACAGCGCCAACCGCCATTTCTCCAATTGCGCCTGACTGTGTTCACCGCGCAGACGGCCATGGAAACCGAGGATCAGACACTGCAGGTACACGTTGGCCAGATCGCGAGTGGTCGGCTGCTGTTCTTCGAGCAAGGTTTGAATCGCTGCGGGTACTCGTTCGCCCGCCTGACGGCTGGAATACAGACGCGACTCCAAGGGTTTTTCCTGCCACGCCGCTTGGCCGGGCCATGGCGTGAACAGCAGGGTTTCGTCGACCAGCGCGACAAATGCATATACCAATGCCTTGACCTGTTCGGTCGCCGAATCGCCGACCCGCGAATAGGCCGTGCGCCACAATCGCTGCGAAGCCTGCGTCGAGAGTTCGACAACGGTCTCGACCAGCGCCGCTTCGTCCTCGCTGTCCTTGGGCAATTGCACCCAATCCTGTTGCCATTGCTGCCAGGTCTGGCGGAACGCGCTGCTCAACGGTGCGTCCTGCAACCCAAGGCTTGCGGCACTTCCCTGCGACATACGGCGTTCCTTGTGTGATCAGGCACTTTCATTGTTCTGGGCGATAAACAGCACCACTTGCCATGGACTGCTGGTCAGCTTCGCCGCCGGCGCAGCAATCATCAGCGGCAGTTGCGCATCGAACCACGCGCCTGCGGCAGTGATCACAAACAGGCGCGTGTCTTCGCCGACGCTGTAGGCAACCTGCTCACTGCGGCTCATGGCCTGATGGGATAACCCGCTCATGCGCTGACGGCTGAGCAGCGCAATGTGCGGCGCCGATGCGATGATCGCGCCACGCAACCAGTCGATCGCGGCTTGCTCGCTGGCACCGTTGGGCATGCGCAGACCGATGACCAGACGCTGACTCGGCTGCTCCTCCGGCAACTGAATCGAGAAGCTCTGCTCACTGCGTTCGAACGGCAGGCTGCGATAACCGGCCCGAATCATTTCCAGGGTGGTTTCCAGCCATTGCAGCACCGCGTCGTAACCGCGCTGCAATTCGACAAAATCCAGCGGGGCAAACGCCGGCACACCGGCCAGCGGATCGAGCGCCGACCACGCGCCCGCCAGTCCGAGCAGATGCACATAAAGGGTTTGCGGATGGGCGATGCGGCTGTTCAGTGCGCCTTCGACTTCCGACAGGCGCGCCCATAACGCGGTCAACTGACGGCGAATTTCCAGCGCGTCGTCCTGATTGCCGGCCTGCTGCGCCTGACGCAAGCGACCGCCGAGAAACAGGCATTTCTCCCGTGCCCGCGCGCAGAGCCCGGCGATGCGTCGGCCAAGTGCGGATTCCGGTAACAGGATCGGCGTCGGTGGCGTGTAGGACAACGGCAGAAATCCACCACCCTCCTTGCGGATTTTCAGCAGCGGCAGGCAGATTGAATCGGCTTTGTTCAGTTGCGTGCACAAACGCGGATTGGGTCGCCACACGGTAATTGATTCGGGAAATTCACCGCTGGTGAGATCCGGCAACGCCTCCCCCACTACCGACTGCATCCGGCCCTTGAGCGGCAGCAATTGCCCGGCACGCCACATCGGGCTGATTGCCAGGTAAACGGTAACGGTGGCATCGTCGGTGGCATCAATCGCCGCGCCGACATCCAGTTCCAGCGTCGGCCCGATCCCGGCCTGCAAATCCACGGGCAAGCCGTCGGGCATCGTCCCTTGCAGCGACACCACCCGCACCACCCCGGCACTCAGCGCCGAAGGGTCGAATTCCATGTGGCTGACACCCCAGAACCACGGGTTGCAGGCTTGCGCCAGATGCGCACCGAGCGCTTCGGCCCGCAGCCCTTGCAACTGAAAATGCTGCGGCAGCAATTGCATGCCTTCGTGCCAGCAAACCGCGTCAGGTAGCAGACTCATACGACTCCTTTCGACCCTGCCGCAAGCCGGCGGCGAGCGGTGTTTTCAATTTTCCCGGCTGACCAGATTCATCTCGCGACTGTCGAATTTCAGCCATGCCTCGCGTTGATCATCGAGGCGTAATCGGTGCGCTCCGGGTGTGTTATAGCTGGCGAAGACCAAAAGTCCAGCGGCCTTCTTGCCCCCCAACGGGAAGGGTTGGCGGTCGATGAATTGCCCCGGCACCAGCTCCAGTCCCCACACGCTCATCAACTGACGATAGTCGCGCTGGTACTGCTCGCGCCCGGCGAACCACTGACTGGCGCTGATACCGGACAATTGCTTGAGCAGATCAGGGTCGGCGACCGCGATGAAATCCACGGCAATCGGCGTGTCGTCGTTGGCTTTGGGCGCGACGTCGAGGGTCAGGCTGTCGAGGTCCACCCTCGGCCCGAAGAGGGAGCAACCGGCCAGGGACGCAAACAGCAGTGTTAGAAAAAGTCGTCTACGCAAAATGAATTTTCCTTTTCACGAGCCTGTCAAAAAATGTTTTTGCTTGCTTTTTTATAGACCTGTTCTAGCGTCTTGGGTAGTTCGGTTCCTACAGCCGAATCAAGAAGGTTTGTCAAAGGAACGACAGGTCATCTGCCTCCCTTTCTAACCTACGGTCCAGCAAGGGAAAGCGATGAACGGGCCTCCCCGATGCATTGCGCCCGCTCATCGCATCGGAGTCCGCCGTCATGGCAGAAAGTACTCAGCACAAGCTCGACCGGGTGCGCCCGCCCCGAGTGCAAATCACTTACGACGTCGAAATCGGCAACGCCATCGAGAAAAAGGAACTGCCACTGGTGGTCGGGATTCTTGCCGATCTGTCGGGCAAGCCACTTGAGCCATTGGCAAAACTGACTGACCGGCGTTTTACCGAAATCGACCGCGACAACTTCAACGAAGTGCTCGCCTCGATCGGCCCGCGCGCCACGCTGCAGGTCAACAACACCCTGAGCGGCGACGACAGCAAGCTCAACATCGAGCTCAATTTCAAACACATCGATGACTTCGACCCTGTCAAGGTGGTGGAGCAAGTCACCCCGCTGCGCCGCCTGTTCGAGGCCCGCCAGCGCCTGCGCGATCTGCTAACCAAACTCGACGGCAATGATGACCTGGACAAGCTGTTGCGCGACGTGATCGCCAACACCGAAGGCCTGCAGGAAATCAAATCGGCCCGCCCGGACACCGCTACCCCGGCCGCTGACGCCGAGGCCCCGGCCGAACCGCAAGCCTGATCGTCCACTTAATCGAGGGGAGAATTCGCCATGCCCGCTTCAGCTCAGAAACAAGCCAGCGACAACGCCGCAGCCGAGACTTTGTCGCTGCTTGACCGAATCATCGCCGAAGGCCGCATGGCCCACGATGACAGTCAGCAGGATTACGCCCGCGACATGCTCGCGGAGTTCGCCACTCAGGTCCTCGACGAAGGCATGGCCATCGACAAGGACACCGTGGCGATGATCAACGACCGTATCAGCCAGATCGACGAATTGATCAGCGCCCAGCTCAACGAGGTGTTGCACCACCCCGATCTGCAGAAACTCGAAGCCTCGTGGCGCGGTCTGCACATGCTGGTGCAGAACACCGAAACCAGCACGCGGCTGAAACTGCGCCTGCTCAATGTCACGCAGAAAGAGTTGCAGAACGACCTGGAAAAAGCCGTCGAATTCGACCAGAGCGCGCTGTTCAAAAAAATCTACGAAGAAGAATACGGCACCTTCGGTGGCCATCCGTTCAGCCTGCTGGTCGGTGACTACACCTTCGGCCGCCACCCGCAGGACATCGGCCTGCTGGAGAAACTGTCGAACGTTGCCGCTGCTGCGCATGCGCCGTTCATCGCCGCCGCCAGCCCGCGCCTGTTCGACATGAACAGCTTCACCGAACTGGCCGTGCCGCGTGATCTGTCGAAGGTGTTCGAGAGCCAGGAGCTGATCAAGTGGCGCTCGTTCCGCGAGAGCGAAGATTCGCGCTACGTGTCTCTGGTGCTGCCGCATTTCCTCCTGCGTCTGCCCTACGGCCCCGACACCTCGCCGGTGGAAGGCATCAACTACGTCGAAGACGTCAACGGCACCGACCACAGCAAATACCTGTGGGGCAATGCCGCGTGGGCGCTGTCGCAACGCATCACCGAAGCCTTCGCCAAGTACGGCTGGTGCGCGGCGATACGTGGCGCTGAAGGCGGCGGCGCGGTGGAAGGTCTGCCAGCGCATACGTTCCGCACCAGCTCCGGCGATTTGTCGCTGAAATGCCCGACCGAAGTGGCGATCACCGATCGTCGCGAGAAAGAGCTTAACGACCTCGGTTTCATCGCCCTGTGCCACAAGAAAAACAGCGACGTCGCGGTGTTCTTCGGCGGCCAGACCACCAACAAATCCAAGGTCTACAACACCAATGAGGCCAACGCCAACGCGCGGATCTCGGCGATGCTGCCGTACGTGCTTGCCGCCTCGCGTTTCGCCCATTACCTGAAGGTGATCATGCGCGACAAGGTCGGCAGCTTCATGACCCGCGACAACGTGCAGAGCTACCTCAACAACTGGATCGCCGACTACGTGCTGATCAACGACAACGCGTCACAGGAAATCAAGGCGCAGTACCCGTTGCGTGAAGCGCGCGTGGACGTCACCGAAGTCGCCGGCAAGCCCGGCGCCTACCGCGCGACGGTGTTCCTGCGGCCGCACTTCCAGCTCGAAGAGCTCACCGCGTCGATCCGCCTGGTGGCGACTTTGCCGCCACCGGTTGCTGCCTGACCTGCTTTGCCCTCGCCGCAGCTGCGGTGGGGGCTTTCTCTATCTAGCGCGACACCCTTCAGGAGTTTCAAGCGATGGATGCAATCATTCTCGACCTCGGCGGCGATATCAAAGGCGACAGCCTGCTCGAAGGTTTTGCGGACAAGATCGAAGTCATGTCCTACAGCCACAATGTGGCGATGCAAGTGACCAACGATGTCAGCAACTCGGAGCGAACCTCCGGTAAACCCCATGTCGGCGAATTCACCTTGACCAAGTTCATCGACAGCTCGACGCCGTCACTCAACGAATACTGCTGCGCCGGCAAACCGATCCCCGAAGCCATCATCACTATCGGTCGCAACGCCGCCGAGGGCAGCGGACAGTTGATGCCTTTCATCGTCTACACCCTGACCAACGTGGTGATTTCCAACGTCAGCGTCAGCGGCGGCACCGGCGGCAAACCGGTGGAAACCCTGTCGCTGAACTTCACCAAGATCAAATGGGAACTCACCGCACAGAAAGACGATGGCACCAAGGAAGGCACCGCCGCGTCGACCTGGGACATGGCCGCCAACAAGCTTGTCAGCTAACCGGACGCCCCGGCCATGGCTGGCACCGGCATCCTACCTCCGCTGCTCGAACGCCTCGCCTCCAGCGAGGCCGACAGCACGCGGGAGTTCGATCGGCAGGATCTGCTCGACTCGGTGCACGCCGAGCTCGGGCGCCTGTTCAACACCCGCCGTGGTCCGCGCACACTGACCCAGCCGCCCAGCGTGATCGATTACGGCATCGCCGACTGGAGTGCACTGCAACAACAACGCAGCGATGACCGTCGGCGGCTGGCACGGGACATCCGCGAAGCCATCACTCATTTCGAACCGCGCCTGAAACTCGGCGAAGTTCAGGTCAATCCTGTGCCCGAACAACCGCAGCGAATGAGCATTCGCTTGATCGGCGAATTGCGCAGCGGCGAGCAACACTGGCCGGTGGCATTTGTCATCGAGCCCGGCGGGCAAGGGCTGGAGGTGCGCCATGAGCGACTCGATTGACCCGCAACTGCTCGATTACTACCAGCGAGAGCTGACCTGGCTGCGGCATGCCGGCGGCCAGTTTGCCGAACGTTATCCGAAAGTCGCCCGGCGCCTGCAATTGTCCCCCGGCGAATGCCCCGATCCACATGTCGAGCGGTTGCTCGAAGGTTTTGCCCTGCTGGCCGCACGTCTGCAACGACGGCTCGATGACGATTACGCCGAATTCAGCGATGCGTTGCTTGAACAGCTTTACCCGTTGGCCATGCGCCCGTTGCCGTCCTGCGCCATCGTTCAGTTCGAACCTGATCCAGGCAAAGGCAACCTCGACGAGGGCTATCCCCTACCCCGCGACACCCCCCTGTTCGTGACCACCGGCAAAGGTGAAAGCATTCACTTTCGCACCTCGGCCGCTGTGTGTCTGTGGCCGCTCGAAGTCAGCGAAGTGCTGTTGCTTGGCGGTGATGAAGCGCAAGCGCTGACCGGTGTCGCGCAATCGCGCTCGGCACTGCGCCTGAGCTTGCGCTGCCTTGGCGAAAGCCAATGGGCGGAACTTGGCATCGAGCAATTGCGCATCCATCTGGCCGCGTCGCCAGTGGTGAATGCCGCCCTGTATGACTTGCTCGGCGCCCATGCGGTGCAAGTGCTGGCCGGGTCGCCGGGCAGCGTGCCGATCGTACTCAAAGGCCTGCCGAAAACCGTCGGTTTCAGTGATGACGAAGTCATGTTGCCGGATGAAGACGGTGTGCATCCGGGCATGCGTTTGCTGGCCGAGTACTTCGCCTTCCCGGACAAATTTCACTTTTTCGATCTGCCGCTGGGCGGTGTCGCCAGTGACTGTCAGACGCTTTATCTGTACATCGTGTTCGACCGGGCGCCGGGCTGCCGCCTGCACTTGCAGGCCAGCGACATCGCTCTGGGCTGCGCGCCAGTGATCAACCTGTTCCCGCGCACCTCCGAGCCGCTACGCCCGGACGGCACCCGCAGCGAGTACCGCTTGATTGCCGACAGCCACCGCGAAAACAGCGTCGAGATTCACAGCA
This sequence comes from Pseudomonas tensinigenes, assembly GCF_014268445.2. Taxonomy (NCBI): domain Bacteria; kingdom Pseudomonadati; phylum Pseudomonadota; class Gammaproteobacteria; order Pseudomonadales; family Pseudomonadaceae; genus Pseudomonas; species Pseudomonas tensinigenes. Next base: position 2,746,642 of record NZ_CP077089.1, on the reverse strand, counting down.
TCCGAGGCATGCGCGCCAGCTCCAGTACCGGCGTGCAACGGCTGCCAGCCTATTACGGGAGTCAGCACAGCGGCGGCGATCAACAACGCTACTGGCATGCGCGCCGGGTCAGCGGCATGACCGCGAACCGGCTCGGCAGCGACCTGTTGGTGAGCGTGGTCGACACCCGGTTCGAACCGCAAACCGATCTGCCCGACTACAGCCTGACGGCCGAGTTGCTGTGTACCAACCGCCACTTGGCCCAAAGCCTGCCCGCCGGGACACCGCTGGGTTTCGAACGCCCTGGCCCGGTGGCATGGGCTCGCCTGCGCAACCCGCCGAGCCCGCAAAGTCTGCCGCGCCTGGATGGCGATTCACGCTGGCGGCTGGTGTCGCAATTGACTCTCAACCATTTGTCACTGGTCGAAGGTCCGCAGGCGCTCGATGCTCTTAAAGATATCCTGCATCTGCATAACCTGCGCGATGAAACCAGTGCGGTACGGCAGATCGAAGGCCTGCTGAGCCTCAGTTGCGAGCGGGTGATCGGCCATGTCGGCGGCGATGCATGGCGCGGTTGGCGCAATGGTCTCGAAGTGCAGTTGCAACTTGATCCACAGCATTTTGTCGGCAGCAGCGCGGTGCTGTTTTCGGCGGTGCTGGCGCAGTTCTTTTCGGTGTACGCCACGGCCAATCGCTTTGTGCGCACGGTGTTGATGCAGGAAGACAAGGAGGTCAAGGCATGGCAACCCCAAGCCGGCATGCCCCTGTCACTCTGACCCTGAGCCAGCGCCTGCGCCGTGATCCGCAGGCGTTCGAGTGGTTGCAGGCATTGTTGTTGCTCGAGCGCGAGCAGCCGCAGGCGCAATCACTCGGCAGCGGCACCTCGCCGCAAGCGGAAGCATTGAAACTGCGCGGGCCTCTGACGCCGATGTTCGCCGCCAGCCAGATCGAAAGCCTGCGCGAGGTGCCGGGTGAATCGCTGACCCTCGACACGCCGATCTTCGGCCTTGGCGGCCCCGACGGCCCCCTGCCCTATGCTTGGCAGGAATGGCTGCAACAACGGGCGCGAGCCAAGGATCATGCGCCTGCCGAATTTCTCGATCTGTTCCAGCATCGCCTGCTCAGTTTGCTCTACAAGGTCATGCGCAAGCACCGCATCGCCATCGGTTTTGTCACCCCCGGCGCGTCACCGGTACAGGCGCAACTGCGCGCGCTGACCGGCTTGTTGCCAAAGTCTTTGCAGGAACGCCAAGCGGTTCCTGATTGTGCGGTGCTGGCCTGCACCGCGTTGTTTGCCGATGGCCGCCGCTCATTGGCCGGGTTCGCCGCGATTGTGCGCGAGCAGTTTGCCGTGCCGGTCGAGTTGAGCGCTTACCAAGGTGCGTGGCGCGAGATTCCGCCGGCGAGTCGCAGCGTCATCAAACCGGGAGGGCGCAATCTGCAACTGGGGCGCAACGCCGTCGCCGGCACGCGGGTCTGGGATGAACATGCAGGCATTCGTCTGACGCTCGGACCGTTGCCCTCGACGCAGGCCGGGCGGTTCCTGCCGGACGGCGAAGCGCATCCGGCGCTGGCCAGCCTCGCCGCGCTGTACTTCGGCCCGGATCTGGACGTGACGCTGGTGCTGCTGATACGCGGAGCCGGACCGCTGAAACTCAATCGTCAGACGCCGGCGCAGGTCACCTGGAACGGCGGTCTGCAGCGGCAGGCCAGCCTCGCTGTACAGCGCATCGAAACCCGTCTTCGCCAGTTGGAGATCACCTGAAATGGAACTGGCCAGCCTGATCGGACGCCTCAACCCGGACAACCGCCGCGCCCTTGAACGCGCCGCGCAACGGTGCTTGCAGCGTGGCCATCACTTTGTCGAGATCGAACATCTGTTGCTGGAACTGCTCGACATCGAGGGCGGCGATCTGGCTTTTCTGTTGCCACGCTTCGGCCTCGAACGTGACGCCCTGACGGCGGAGATCAACAAGGCGCTGGATCTGTTCAAGGCCGGCAGCACGCGCACGCCAGCACTGTCGTCACACACCTTGGGTTTGCTCGAAGACGCGGTAGTGCAGGCCAGTGTGCTGGGGCTCGACAGCATTCGTTCCGGGTTGCTGTTGTTGGCGCTGGTTGATCGCGATGAGCGCCGCAGTTTATTGCTCAACAGTGCCTCGTCGTTGCTGCGGATTCCCAAAGAAGCACTGCGCGCGAACCTGCTGGAATGGACGGAAAACTCTCGCGAGCATGTCGGCCCGCGCGCGGTGTCTTCTGCAAACCCGGCACCACGCCAGGACTCAGTGCTCGATCAATACACCCAGGACCTGACCGCCGACGCGCATGCCGGGCGCATTGATCCGATCGTTGGCCGCGACGGCGAGATTCGCCAATGCATCGACATTCTGCTGCGCCGCCGACAGAACAACCCAATTCTGGTCGGCGCGCCAGGTGTTGGCAAAACCGCCGTGGTCGAAGGCCTGGCCCTGCGCATTGCCGCCGGGGACGTACCGCCATCATTGCAGGAAGTCAGTTTGCGCGTGCTGGATCTGGGTCTGTTGCAGGCGGGCGCGGGGATCAAAGGTGAATTCGAACAGCGTTTGAAAGGCGTGATCGATGCGGTACGCAGCGCCGACAAACCGATCATCCTGTTTATCGACGAAGCGCATACGTTGATCGGCGCGGGTGGTGCCGAGGGTGGCAGCGATGCGGCCAACCTGCTGAAACCGGCACTGGCCCGTGGTGAGTTGCGCACCCTCGCCGCGACCACCTGGATGGAATACAAGAAATACTTCGAGAAAGACCCGGCCCTCGCCCGCCGCTTCCAGCTCGTGCAGGTTGAGGAACCGGACGAAACCACTGCCGTGGAAATGCTCCGTGGCGTCGCCGCCAAACTCGAACAGCACCACGGCGTGCAAGTGCTCGACGCGGCGATCCATGAAGCGGTGAAGCTCTCGCACCGCTACATCTCTGGTCGCCAGTTGCCGGATAAAGCCATCAGCGTGCTCGACACTGCATGCGCCCGGGTCGCCCTCGGCCAGCACGATACCCCGCCGCCCCTGGAAAGCCTGCGCCACCGACAGAACAGCCTCAAGGATGAAGTCGAACGCTTGCGCCGCGAACAGGCGACAGGCCTGGATCATCGCGAGCGCATCACCCTGCTGGAAAGCGAATCGACCGATAACGTGCAGGCTATCCGCGAACTGGAAACCCGCTGGGGCGAAGAGCGTGTGGCCGTGCGCGAGCTGCTCGACACGCGCCGCGAACTGCTCGATCTGAGCGAGCGCGCCGACAGCGACAAGCCCGATGAAGCCACCGACAGCCGCATCGATCATCTGGCCGCCGAGTTGTTGCGCCTTGAGGCCGGGCTGGATGCGATCCGCCAGGACGATCCGTTGGTGCCCGAACAGGTCGACGCGAAAACCGTCGCCGCCGTGATTGCCGGCTGGACCGGCATCCCGGTCGGCAAAATGCTCGCCGACGAAGCCCACGCCGTGCGCACCCTTGGTCAGCGTATGGGCCAGCGGGTGATGGGCCAGAGTACGGCGCTGAACACGATTGCCCAACGCTTGCAAGCCTACCGCGCCGGACTCACCGACCCACAAAAACCAGTGGGTGTGTTCCTGTTGGTCGGCCCCACGGGCGTGGGCAAAACCGAAACCGCTTATGCCCTGGCCGATGCGTTGTACGGCGGTGAACGCAACCTGATCAGCATCAATCTTTCGGAATATCAGGAAGCTCACACCGTCAGCCAACTCAAAGGCGCACCACCGGGTTATGTCGGTTATGGCAGCGGCGGCGTACTGACCGAAGCGGTGCGGCGCAAACCGTATTCGGTGGTGCTGCTCGATGAGATCGAAAAGGCCCATCCGGATGTGCTCGAGGCGTTTTACAACGTGTTCGATAAAGGCCTGATGGAGGACGGCACCGGGTTGGTGGTGGACTTCAAGAACACCGTGATGCTCGCCACCAGCAACGTCGGCGCCGAGCTTTTACTTGATACGCCGGTTGCACAACTTGGTTCCGAGGCTTTCAACGAGGCGTTGCATAAGGTCTTGCTGCAAGCCTTCCGCCCGGCGTTTCTGGCGCGCATGACCGTGGTCGCGTATCGGCCGCTGGATGAGGCGACGCTGGAAGGGATTGTCTTGGCCAAGCTCGAGAAGTTGCGTGGTCGCTACAAAGCTGCGACCGGCAAACAGTTCGAGTTTGATTCCGGGATTGTCAAAGCGGTGCTCGCCAAGTGCAGCGCGGCGGGTGCGCGGGATGTTGAAAACGTCTTGATGACCCAGGTGACGGGGAAGTTGGCGGAGTGGGTCCTGGAATAAACAGCCGCCAGCCTCGCCGCACGGACATCAACCCAAACTGGCAACCGAAAACGTTTGAGCCAAGTAAAGGAGTACGCCCATGCCATACGGCGAACAGCTGTCCATACACCCTTGCGAAGTCAAACCCTCATTAGAGCCCCTGCAAGCCAGCATCGGCCGCCTGATCATAAGTATCAGGGCGACTGAAAAAGCACGTAAGGCAGCACTGGAAGCCAGAAAAAATCTGCTTGTCTACCAGCACCTGGTGATGGAGGACAACAAGAAGGCCCGCCAGACCTATCTGCGCGATATCTATCCCCAGGAGCTCAAAACGATCGGGGTGACGATCACCACGTTGCGCGCACGCATGCACAACATCGCGATTGTCGAGGAGAACGGCATCTATGTCAGTCTCGGCGGCAGCAAGGAAAAGATGTTCCATATCCTGACCGGGGACAACGCGTTTGAAAAAATCGTCGGCGAGGAAGGCCTGCTCCGACCCGTTTATGTAAAGAAGCACGGCATTCTCTCCGAGAAAGAAAAACACTATGTAAAAGACCACTTCCTGCGTTTTACCCGGCGCTATGCCTATGTGGAAAAACCTTGGGACGTTTTCGACATACTCCTGACAAACCAGGTCCTCAAGGGCAAGCATGTGCCAGATCTGGAAGGCGACCCGCGAAGAAAAAGTGCAAGCGTTGCGCAGAAGTACGATTTCGCCGAGTCAGTGAATGACCATGCGCGCATGTCCATTCGTGAACTGGCGTTCGTCAATCAGGAGGACGGCAGCACCGTACAGCGAGGCCTTCCGCTCGGGTCGACGCCGAAGGCATTGCATGGCAACGAGGGGTACCGTTTCGGCAGATTCGACGGCGTGTTATTGCAAGTGGATCTGGCCAGAATACCGGAGCATGAGGATTTCCTGCTGCTTAATCTGTACTGCTTCGATGCCCAGCGCGTCACGGCAGAAAACCCGACGTTAGGCCTGATCACTTACAACCTCAGGGCCAAAGGAGGGGGTGTCGTGCGCAAAGGTGCGAAAGCAAAGGCCACCGCCGAGGAAAGCAAGGCACACACCGATGGCAGCACGCAGAAAAACCGCGAACTGCTGTTGCTTACTCTGCCTTTGTCGGCGATCAGCAGCGTTTGTTTTCACAGCGAGATAAAGCTTCTCAACCATGGTGAAGCAGTGAAAAAAATGATTTTCGACGCCGGTGGTGCCGTCAATGTGCCGACCTTTCATGCGCCTCATTGCGCGACATTTGAAGAAGAGCTTTTCCCCAAAAACTAACCACGGATTCACGTCTGGTGGCGCAGCCGCCCGCGTGTGAATCTGTCTGCAGAACAGAGGGTGATTAATGCCCCGCGCCACCGACAGCAACACCAGCCTTTCCCTCACCGCCACTTCGCTGTCGGCGCTCTATCCTGAGTCATTTTCCGGCGACGAAGCGCTGAACAGTCTGAGCGCGCAAACGCTCAACGGGCTGAATGACGGCACCTCACTCACCCTGACCAGCGCCGTCGCCACCCACGTCACCACCACCCTGCACAATGACGCGCAGCTGCGCCCGTTCGATGCCCTCGTCGCCGAAATTCGTCAACTCCCCGCCGATGCGACCGCCGAGCGCTATCAACTGGTGCTGCGCCCGTGGCTGTGGTGGCTGACCCTGGCCAGCAACAACCGCGTGTTCCAGAACCTCGCCACCTCGGACATTGTCACGACGATTTTCAAGGCCCACGGTTTCAGCGACTTTCAGTTATCGCTGACCGGTAGCTACACGCCACGCGAATATTGCGTGCAATACGCTGAAACCGATTTTGCCTTCGTCTCGCGCTTGTTGGAGGAGGAAGGGATTTTCTGGTTTTACACCCACGATGCAGGCAAGCACACCTTGGTGCTGGGCGATAGCAACGACGCTTTCGTACCGATTCCCAACGGGCCGACAGTCAAATACCTGGGCCAGGGCCTTGGCGAGCGTGAACTGCATGGCATCCGCTCCGGGCAGGTCTGTCTGCAAGCAGTGGCCGGGGTCTATCGGGCGACGGATTATGAATTCACCACACCGACCACCTCACTGTACGGGCAGGCTGAAGCGGTGGCCGGGCCGCTGTCGATGTACGAGCATCCGGGCGGTTATACCGCCAAGGCACGCGGCGATACACTGACCAAGCAACGCGTTGACGGCTTGCGCAGTGAGGAAAAACGCTTTCTCGGCGAAAGCGACTGTCGGTGGCTGGTGCCGGGGCACTGGTTCACCCTCGAAGGCCACGACGATGCCAGTCTGAATATCGATTGGGTAGTGACGCGGGTCACCCACGACGTCAGCCACGAGCGCTATCGCAACCGTTTCGAAGCGATCCCGAAGGCCACACCGTATCGCCCGCAACGGGTCACGCCAAAACCGCGCATGCACCCGCAGACCGCGATCGTGGTGGGCAAGTCCGGCGAGGAAATCTGGACCGACGAGTACGGGCGGATCAAGTTGCAGTTCCCTTGGGATCGCGACGGCAAGAATGACGAAACCAGCTCCTGCTGGGTGCGCGTGGTGTTGCCCTGGAGCGGCAAGGGCTTTGGCATGCAGTTCATTCCGCGCATCGGTCAGGAAGTCATCGTCACGTTTATCGACGGTGATCCGGATCGGCCGCTGGTGACCGGTTGCGTCTACAACGGCGACAACGCCCTGCCCTATGCACTGCCGGCCAATCAGACCCAGTCCGGAATCAAGACCCAGTCTTCCAAGGGTGGCGGTGGCTTCAACGAGTTGCGCTTCGAAGACAAGAAAGACGCCGAAGAAGTGTTTTTGCAGGCGCAAAAGGATCTGAATATCAACGTGCTCAACGACACCACGGCCACCGTCGGTCACGATGAAACCCTCACCGTGCAGAACGCCCGCACCCGCACGGTCAAGGACGGTGACGAGACTGTGACCCTGGAAAAAGGCAAACGCAGCGTGACGATTCAGACCGGCAGCGACAGCCTCGATGTCAAGGACAGCCGTACGGTGAAAGTCGGTGCCGACCAGAATCACAGCACCGGCGGCAATTACACCGACAAGGTCACCGGCGATTACAACCTGACGGTGGATGGCAACCTGACGATCAAGGTCAGCGGCACCCTCACCCTGCAAAGTGGCGGCAGCTTCACGATCAAGAGCGGCGCCGATCTGGCAACCTCGGCCAGCACTTCGATCACGCACAAGGCCGGCACCGCGCTGACCAATCAGGCCGGCACTTCTCTGGACAACAAGGCCGGCACCACATTGACCAACGATGCCGGGATCAGCCTGACCAACAAGGGAGCCGCCTCGCAGACCGTCGATGGTGGCGGCATGCTGACCATCAAGGGCGGTCTGGTGCAGGTCAACTGAACAAGGAAAAGTCATGGCGATCACACCGCTGGATCTGCAGCAGGATGACAAACAGCTCAAGGGGCGATTGCAGGACGGTCAGCTTGATGGGCCGCTGAACATCAAGAATGACGGGCGTAGGCAGGCGGATCTGCATTACAGCCAGGGCGAGTTACAGGGCACGTCGCTGCTCTATCACCCCAACGGCAAGGTCTCGGCGCAGATGCCGTTTGTGCGTGACAAGTTGCAGGGCGTGGCCAGTTTTTACGCGCCGGAGGGATTTCTACAGCGCAAGGCAACCTATCGGCGCGGGTTGTTGCATGGCCAGGCGTTCAATTACTTCCCGGATGGGCAAGTGGCGGAAGCCGAGGTTTATCGCGATGGCGTGCGTGAGGGGCGTTATCAGCGCTTTCATCCGAATGGCAAACCGGCGTTGGAGGCGCGCTATGTGAACGGACAATTGCTGGAGCCGGAGCAAGGCTTTGCCGAAGATGGGCGGCCGCTGGGCGCGGACGGCAAGCCGATTTCGCGGGTGCGCTGGTGGTATCGGCAGTGGACGGATCCGCAGCAGGCCTGAAAGCCCAGAAGAGCCCCTCACCCTAGCCCTCTCCCAGAGGGAGAGGGGACCGATTGGGGGAGATTGAAGAGGTTCACCGACGTGAAGGATATGCCGTGAATCCATAATCGACTCGATTCGATGCGCAGGGCTAATAATCGACTCGGTCGTTCAGGTCGACAGTTTTTTCGGAACACCTCGGTCGGCTCCCCATCCCTCCCCGGGTGGGAGGGAACTGATCGGGGGAGATTGGCGAGTCACGCCGACGTGAAAGACCTGCTGTGAATCCGTAATCGACTCGGTCGTTCAGGTCGATGTATCTCGGCAGACACCTCGGTCGGCCCCCTCTCCCTCAGGGAGAGGGCTGGGGTGAGGGTTCAGCGGCTCACGGAATAAGCATCTGCATCTGTCCCGGCACCACAATCTTGATCACCCCCGCCCAGTTGCACATCAACGTCGAGTTGGCATCGATCGCCGGCATCCCGCCCAGCAACAACGTCGGCGCCCCGCCGGGAATCCACGGTGTGGCCGTCGCGGGTATACACGGCATCGGCGTCAACACCCCCAGCGCGGCGGCAGTTGCAGCGGCGACCATCGGGTTGGCCAGGCTCATGCACACGCCAAACGGCAGGATATTCACCAACGGGATGTGATCCATGATGTTCGCCGCCGGCATCCCGCCGGTCAGCGTGCGGTTCACTGGCAACACATTGAGCATCGACGGCGCAGCGCCGAAGCTGCATTGCAGCGTGGCCGTGGCACAGACTTGCGGACAGCCCATTTCAAAGCTCCTTTTTGCCCATGGCATACCCGCTAAACCTTAGTCTGCCACGGCCCTTCGCGCACATTCCCAAAGGTGATTATCCGGCAACACGCTAACCTATAAGACCGACCCGCGCTTGTGGCGACCTGAGCGCACCATTAGATTAGCCAATGATGTCTGGCCTCCAAAATAAGCAGAAGGGATAAGCATGGCGCTTACTGACCAGTCCACCCGTATCCGCTCCGGCGAAGAACTTGATGCCAGCCTGATCGATCCGTACCTCAAGGCGCACATTCCGGGCCTGAGTGGCACACCTGTGATCAGCCAGTTTCCCGGCGGCGCGTCGAACCTGACCTACCTGCTGGAATACCCGGAACAGGAGTTCGTCCTGCGCCGTCCGCCGTTCGGCCACAAGGCCAAATCCGCCCACGACATGGGCCGCGAATTCCGCATCCTCAATCAATTGCGTGACGGTTTCCCGTATTGCCCGAAGGCCTACGTGCACTGCACCGACGAATCGGTGATCGGCGCCGAGTTCTACGTGATGGAACGGGTCAACGGGATCATCCTGCGCTCGGAATTGCCGCCGGAACTGGGCCTCGATTCGGCAAAAACCGAAGCCTTGTGCAAAAGCTTCATCGACCGTTTCGTCGAACTGCACCGCGTCGACTACACCGCCTGCGGTCTCGGCGACCTGGGCAAACCGGAAGGCTACGTCGCCCGCCAGATCAAAGGCTGGAGCGAACGCTACGAAAAAGCCCTGACCCCGGACGCGCCACATTGGGAACAGGTCAAAGCCTGGCTCAACGACAAGATGCCGGCCGACCACCCGACCTCGAGCATCGTCCACAACGACTATCGCTTCGATAACGTCATCCTCGACCCGCACAACCCGATGCAGATCATCGGCGTGCTCGACTGGGAACTGACCACCCTCGGCGATCCGCTGATGGATTTGGGCAACACCCTCGCCTATTGGATTCAAGCCGACGACCCGGCGCCAGTGCAACTGATGCGCCGCCAGCCGAGCCACGCGCCGGGCATGCTCACGCGCCGCGAGTTCGTCGATTACTACGCCGAACGTTCGGGCATCCAGATCGACAATTTCGACTTCTACTACACCTACGGCCTGTTCCGTCTGGCCGGCATCGTGCAGCAGATCTACTACCGCTTCTACCATGGCCAGACCCAGGACAAACGCTTCGCGCAGTTCATTCACATGAACAAACTGCTGGAGCAGATGAGCTTGCAGGTCATTGCGAAATCGAGCCTCTGACGGCCCACACCCAGGAACCCTTATGTCCAAGACTCAGTTGTTCGACCTCGAAGGCAAGATCGCTTTCGTCTCCGGCGCCAGCCGTGGCATCGGTGAAGCCATCGCCAAACTGCTCGCCCAGCAAGGCGCCCACGTGATCGTCTCGAGCCGCAAACTCGACGGCTGCCAACACGTTGCCGACGCGATCATTGCTGCTGGCGGCAAAGCTACAGCCGTGGCCTGCCACATCGGTGAAATGGAGCAGATCAGCCAAGTCTTCGCCGGGATCAAGGAACAGTTCGGCCGCCTCGACATTCTGGTCAACAACGCCGCGACCAACCCGCAATTCTGCAACGTGCTGGACACCGATCTCGGCGCGTTCCAGAAGACCGTCGACGTCAACATTCGCGGTTACTTCTTCATGTCGGTCGAAGCCGGCAAGCTGATGCGTGAAAACGGTGGCGGCAGCATCATCAACGTCGCGTCGATCAACGGCATTTCGCCGGGGATCTTCCAGGGCATCTACTCGGTGACCAAAGCGGCGGTGATCAACATGACCAAAGTCTTCGCCAAGGAATGCGCGCAATTCGGCATCCGCTGCAACGCCTTGCTACCGGGCCTGACCGACACCAAATTCGCCTCGGCACTGGTGAAGAACGATGCGATCCTCAAGCAGGCGCTGACGCAGATTCCGCTCAAGCGTGTGGCCGATCCGAGTGAAATGGCCGGTGCGGTGTTGTACCTGGCGAGTGATGCGTCGAGCTACACCACCGGGGTTGCGCTGAATGTCGACGGTGGGTTCCTGTCCTGATCCCCATTGCAAACAAATAACCCCCTGTAGGAGTGAGCCTGCTCGCGATAGCGGTGTGTCAAATACATAAATGTTGACTGACACACCGCTATCGCGAGCAGGCTCACTCCTACAAGGGTTGTGTATCAGGCGATGACTTTCGGCAATTGCCAGCCGAAATGCACCGACAGCAAACGCAACAGCAAACACGCCGCCCCCGCCAGCAACGCCGCCGCTACCGGGGAAACGCCCAGCCTGCGCGCAACGATCAACACCGCCGCGCCAACAAACGCCGAACTCGCATACAAATCCGCCTGCAACACCACCGGCACCCGCGCCAGCACAATGTCGCGAATCACCCCGCCGCCAACCCCCGTGATCGTGCCCATCAGCATCGCCACAAACGGCGTAATGCCGAAATTCAACGCCTTCTGCGCACCCGCCACGGCAAACAACGCCAACCCCGCTGCGTCCAGCACGATCAGCGTCGAACCGGACCAACCCAGCACTTGCTCATGAAAGACAAACGCCAGCCCACCCATGAAAAACGCCAGCGCCGGGTAGCGCCAATCGGCCACAGCATTGGGTGGCGTTGCACCGATCAGCAGATCACGGGTGACCCCGCCGCCGAGGGCGACGATAAACGCAATCACCATCACCCCGAGCAAGTCGAGCTGACTGCGCATCGCCGCAATGGCGCCTTCCACGGCAAACACCGCCGTACCGGCCAGGTCGGCCACCAGCACAATCCGCTCAACCCGGGACTTGCGCCCCGCCGGCGCTATTGCGTGACGCAACGGGTGGTGGTGATGTGTCGAGTGACCTGCCCGTCGACGTACATGTCACCGGCGACTTCAGTGTTTTCGAGAACCTGACACGTGCGTTCCGGCGGTGGCGGTGGCGTCACTGGCGGAGGGGGTGGAGGACTGGCGCAACCAGCCAACAACACAGCAAAAAAAGCCAGCGGCAACACGCGTTTCCCAGGATGGTTCATAGGACGACCCGCGATGAATGGAAGAGCAACTTCCGCGACCCAACCGACCACGGAAGACCTGACCACTCATTCTTTATAGCCGAGTGCCTTGCAAGCGCCAGTAAAACCGCCATGTGGGGTTGTTATGGCTGTCGGTTTTGCGTTGGGGGGGGGTTGAGAAGGTTGGCAGACTGGAATGTGCATTGCCGGACAGGGCCTCTTCGCGAGCAGGCTCGCTCCCACAGGGATCATGTACATCTGGAAGATATTGGTCGGCTGTAAGGCCGCCATCGCGAGCAGGCTCGCTCCTACAGAAAAGCAAAAGCAAACCACATCCGCTTTTCACCACTCAACAGGATGAGCGTTAGCTCGGCTGCGGCTTTTGATCTTGATCTGGAAGCCCGTCGGCAGGCTGAGTGGAGGGATTGATCCGGGGGTGGGAGCGCAGCGACCGTTTGGCGAAGCCAAACACAGCGAGAGGAGGTGCAGCGAAGCAAACCGTAGGCGCTGCCCCCGGATCGATCCCGGAACGAAGGAACCCCGAGCCCCAGCGAGTGGGCCGAACGTCAGGGCAAAGCGTTTTGGTTACTTTTGGGCGTCTGCAAAAGTGACTCGCTGTAAGAGCGAAACCGCCAGCCGCAGCACCCGAAAAAACGGATATACACCCCAAACCCCAAGAGCATGGTCGGCCCAAAGGCCGCCAAGCCCAAAAGCCCTAAGCCAAATCCGGATCCCGAAACGAACGCAAAAAATTGCTCTCCAACTCATACCGCAATTCTTCAATCAAAGCCTCGACCGACTCAGGCGTACGCAACGCATCAAGCTTCAACCCACTGATCACCAGATCCACCTGCCCCGAAACCGGGTGATACAGCTTCACGGTCAGCGAATGATCACCGTCCACCAAACACTCACACGCCAGCGGCGAAAAACTACGCTCAAGCTGCGCGCGCAACTGCGCAAGATTCATCATTGCGGTTGTTCCTTTAGCTACTTCGAAGGGACGCGACCACAAACCCAAAAGGCTTGCACCGCACCCCACAAGACTAAGAACAGCCGCCGCCCGCCAACACCTCAAATTGCACCAGACCCACTAGTGCATTTGCACCCTATCGCTGACCCTTGATGCTCGAATCCCCGGCAAACAGCCCACGCTCACGCGCCCAGACAATCGCCTCGCTGCGACTGTGCACATCCAGCTTGGAATACACCGTCGCCACATGATTACGCACGGTGTTCGGCGCCAGTTTCAGCCGCGCCGCGATCTCCTTGTCCGCCAGCCCTTCGCAGATCAACCCGAGCACATCACGCTCGCGCGCCGTCAGATCGGTGAACGACACGCTGGGCAGTTGCGGCGAATTGACCTTCTTCACATTGGCCAGTTTCTCGATAAGCGTCCGACTGAACCACGAAGCATCTTTCATCACCTCCTCAATCGCCGCCACCAGCTCAAGCTCGGTACGTTTACGCTCGGTAATATCCATCAGCACCAACAAATAACAGGACGTGTCTTGAATATTCACGGTGTCAGCCGAGAGCGCACATTCGAGCAGGTCCGCATCCTTCTTGCGCACCCGCACATCCACCCGATCGACCCGACCGTTTTTCTCAAGCGCGGCCAGCAACCGCGTACGTGCGCCGCTGTCATCGATGAAATCCAGCTGCGTCACGGTTTGGCCGAGCACGTCCTCGCTGTCATAGGCGAGGGTTTCGAGGAAGGCCTGATTGACGTCGATCACTTGCTGTTCATCGGCACTGCAAATCAGGATCGGCACTGGCGTCAGTCGAAACGCCTTGGCAAAACGCTCCTCACTCTGACGCAACGCCACCTCGGCCTTGTGCCGCAGCTCCATGTCGACGAAGGAAAACAGCATGCAATCCTCATCGTTGAGCGTCAGCGGCTGGCCGGCAACGATCACTTGCTTGCTACCGCCATCGGGCAGACGCAGTTCGGCCTGCATTTGTGGAATGGTCGCGACGTCGCGCAGACGCTGGATCGCCAGATCCTTTTTCTCGGCCTGCTCGAAGATGTCGATTTCATAAGCCGAAGTGCCGATCACCTGCTCACGGGTGTAGCCAGTCATTTCGAGAAACCCCGGATTGACCTTGATGTAACGCAGGTCGCTGAGACGGCAGATCACCGCCGGCGCCGGGTTGGCATTGAAAGTCTTTTCGAAACGCTGCTCGGCGTTGGCCCAGTCAGTGACGTCACTCATGATCAACACCAACGACTCGGGCTGCCCTTCGCGATCCGTGAGAATCATGCTGCGCACGCTGTGCACCCAAATGCGCTCCGGGTCGTCGGCCGGTGACACTTCAATCAGCACGTCATTGAAACTCTCACAGCGCGCCACCCGGCTGATCGGATAGTTTTCGGCGGTGATCGAGTGATTGTTGCGATAGCGCAGGTGGAACTTCTTGGCGTACTCGTCGGCATTGTGGCCCAGATCGGTGATGCGTTTAACACCGTGCATGGCCAGCGCGGCTTCGTTGGCCCAGAGAATGCTCTGATCCAGCTCCAGCAAAATCACCCCGTCGGACAGCCCGGCGATGATCTGCTGCAACTGGCGGCGGTTGGTTTCGGTGGTCAGGACTTCCTGGCTCATTGGATCTCCACAAGTGATACGCCCATGTGAAGAGTACGACCGCGGCCACTTCTGATCGTGCCGAGCATAAATGTTCGCAACTGCACAAATCCCTTTGTAGGAGTGAGCCTGCTCGCGATAGCGGTGGGTCAGTCAGCAGATCCGTTGAATGACACACCGCTATCGCGAGCAGGCTCACTCCTACAGGGATCGCGGTGCATTCGCGATTTCAAGCTTTGTCGTCTAACGTTAATACCTCATCGGATTGAGCCCCTGCCCGCAATATCGGGCTCTTGATCAAGGAGAGACTGATGACGTCGCGTCGCAATATCGAACAGACCTACCGCACCTGGTCCAGCCCGATTCTGCTGGAGCTGAAAAAGCGTGAGCACCAAATGGCGCCGGTCGAGCGTCAGGCCCTTGAGAATGTCCTGCTGGAGAGAAGGTTGCTGGACAGCGGCGGCCCGGAGGGTATTGAACGTCGTCGCAACAGCGGTGCCTGATACTCCGTTTTCGCGAGCAGGCTCGCTCCCACCCGGATTGAGGCTGGTCACAAAATTTGTAGTCACCCGCAATCACTGTGGGAGCGAGCCTGCTCGCGAAGAGGCCGGTGCAGACATCTTGATCATTGAGGCCGACGCACCGCCCTCACCCGGCCACTGTCGCCACCACCGCAATAAAAGCGATCCGCACCATCAGCCTCCAGCCCCGAAACGCCCTGCCCCGCCGGCATCTTCAGCGACTCAAGGACCTTGCCGTCCTGCGCATCGATATGTCGCAGCTCACTTTCATCTCCCTCCCAAGTGCCATGCCACAAGGCACCATCCACCCAGGTCACCCCGGTGACAAAACGATTCGACTCCAGCGTGCGCAGGATCTCGCCGGTCTGCGGATCAATCTGATGAATCTTGCGCTCGCGATACTGCCCCACCCATAACGAGCCTTCCGCCCAGGCCATGCCTGAGTCACCGCCATTGCCCGGAGCTGGAATGGTGTGGAGTACGCGACCTGTAGCCGGATCGATCTTGTGGATGTGGCGATCGGCAATCTGGTACAGATGCTGGCCATCGAAGGCGGTGCCGCCGTCGGCGCCGACCTTGAGCGTGCGCACTGTTTCGCCGCTGGCCGGGTCGAGTGCATTGAGCTGGCCGTCGCTGGCAAACCAGACCTGCTGGCCATCGAACGTCACGCCGTGAATGCCTTTGATGTCGTCAAACGGGCCGTACTCGCGAAGGATTTCTGCGTTTGCGTGTTTCATGTCGGCTTCCTCGTGGATGTGTGGGTCCAGCCTAGCCATTGCCCAGCGACACCGGGAGTAACAAGATCGTCGCGAAACCCGGTAGCGGTGGCGTCATCCAGCGCCGCGCCCGGCCGAGGCCGAACGCCTGCACCTTGTCCGCCTGCGCCAGTGCCTCCAAGGCGCGTTGTACCTGGCGCTGACTGTTGCCCAAGGCCAGTGCCAACGCTGAACTCGACCAGGCCTCGCCGTCGGCGAGCAAAGCCAGTAACGCCGCGTATTTGTCTTCGATCGGCAGTGTCAGCAGTGCCAAGTCCTCGGCCATCAGCGCAAACCCCTTTGGCGTCGCGCTGATGTTTGCCAGCGGTGCCAACGCTGCACGCAATCGGCCGATTTCGACCCGCAGGCGAGCACGGTGCGATTCATCCGTGAGGGGAAAACCAAAGGCTGTGACAAACAGTGTTTCGCGCGCCACATCGCCCGGCCAGGCTTGCGCAAGTAATCGAGCAAGATTGAACAGCACCGGCCGCGTGGCCAACGGCACCGTCATGCCGGCAGCGCGCACGCTGTAGCGACAGGCATCGACGATCAGTGTCGACGAGTTGAACAAAGCTTCAACCTGCGCCAGATTCACCAGTTTCGCCTGACCGGTAACGATCAACCGCGCTGCCGGCGCAGCGACCATGTGACTGGCGTGATCGACCTCGGCGCTCAGTGCGGCGATCCCGGCCTGTCGCGCCGCAATTTGCGCCCGAGCCAGCGCCGCACTGGCCGTGTGCGCCTGCACTCGGCGCACGGCGATCCCGGCGGCAATCAACTCATGAGCGGTACGCAGCGCCGGCGGCAGCGGCGCCGGGTCAGTTTCACCCAGCAACGTTTCGGCCTTTTGCAGTTCGCCAATCAACAGCAACCGGCGAATCTGCAAATAGCGCGCGTGCGCCGCGTTCACGCCGTCACCGTGCTCCTGCAAGACCCGCCGCGCCGCCTCCAGCGCCTTCACCGGCCAGCCCAGATCCCGCGCAACCAGCGCGACCTCGGCCTCGGCGACCACACAACGCGCCCGCGACAGCGGTTCATTGCTGCCGAACGCCTTCACTGCGCGCCGTAACAACGCCTTGGCGCGGGGCAGATCACCGAGCTGAGCCATGGCAATAGCGCGCAGGGCCAGCGCGGGTGGATCTTCACGCAGGGCGACGTAGTTCAACGCGCCTAGCGGGTCACCGGCGGACAGCGCTCTGCCGGCAGCGTTGATCAGCGAATCCATGGCCCATCATTCCCCAACGACTGAATTGTCAGCTGAGTCTAATACCTGGAATGAAGGGCGGCGGCACAACGCATCTGAGGGGGGTGGGAAATGCAGGGAGTCGAGCGCGGCGCCAGCCCTCAAGCCAGCAGTCCGGCGCTCTTCAGCAAAGCGTGCAAGCCTTTCGGCACCAAAGGCGCCAGCTCGCTGAAGCTTGAGCTGGCATGCCAACGCGCGGTAAAGGGAGCGCCGTTGCTTTCATGACCCTCAATCTGTGGGTGCGCGTAAACGCTACGGTCGACAAACGTCGCGTCATACACCTGAACGATTTCATGACCCGGTTTGCCGTTGTAAACGAAAAGACTTTCGAGTGTGCCGAGCAGGCGCATGTCCGTCATGGACAGCCCCAATTCCTCCTGCACTTCACGCACGATGGTTTCGGCGCTCGTCTCGCCGAATTCGATACCGCCGCCGACGGGCCGAAAGCAGGTTTGCTGGCTGACCGGGTCGCGAAATTCGTTAAACAGAATTTTTCCGTTGTGATGAAAAACGCAAAGTGCGAGCGCGCGAATGCGGTGTTCGGCCATGACTGAAGTCCATTTACAGGTGTGGGGCGCGGCATTTAAACATGCTTTGCGCGACACACCCGTGGACGTCACTGGAAAAGGGTCGCCTCAGACCGGAGAAATCGTTGCGAGCAGGCCGATCAGAATGGTCAGTGTCAGAAAGCCACCCAGAAAAATCGCCATCTTGTTCATGTTGCTCTCCTCAATGCTGAGCTTGCGGTGCACTGGGCGCTTCGGGATGAAGGACTGCCGCGAGTGCCGAACCGTGGGGCTATTTTGAGCGGATGACTGAGTTGGTAACAGAGGCAGATCCAGTGAAAAAATACGGATCAGATACACATCTGATCCGCATGGGCCATGGGTCGACATTCAGATCGCGGCACAAGGGTTCAATTTCCGCGTGGTTGATCTAGAGTCATTGCCGTCGCGACAACAACAAGAAAAATCCTGGAGTGAACATGACCGACCTGAACCTGCAACCCAACGTCGCCGCATCGCTAGGCAAATGGCACGAAATGATCCACACCGGCAACCTCAGCGCCCTGCACGGCCTGCTCGACCCGCAAGCCGTGTTCCGCTCGCCGATGGCCCACACGCCTTATCCGGGCGCGCCAGTGGTGTCGATGATCCTCAATACCGTGTTCGAGGTGTTTGAAGAGTTCACCTATCACCGTGAGCTGGCGACTGCCGATGGCTTGAATGTGATTCTGGAGTTCAGCGCCAAGGTGGGTTCGAAGGAGCTGAAGGGCATCGACATGATTCGCTTTGACGAGCACGGCAAGATTGTCGAGTTTGAGGTAATGGTGCGGCCGCTGAGCGGGTTGCAAGCATTGGGGGAAGAGATGGGGCGGCGACTCGGCGCTTATCTGGCCAAGGCCAAAACTTAATTTTCGACCACCTCATTTAGGCATTATTGAATGCATCTGCTGAACCCACCTATGCAGAGGTTTTTTTTGAAAAGGCATCCTTGATGCGCTTTCCTGGAGGCTCCCATCGGAGCCTAGTTTGTGATGACTGAGCGAAGGCTATGTGCCATCATCCTCTATCGACAAATCAAGGATGCAGTTGCCGAATGCAAGACATAATCAATCACTACGATATTCTGAAAGTTTCAGAAAGTGCACCACCTGAAGTGATAAAAGCGGCCTATAAAACGCTTTCTCAAAAGCATCATCCGGATAAAAACCCTGGTGATTCAAAAGCCGCAGAATTTATGCAAAAAATAAATGAAGCACATCATGTGCTATCTAACGCCGACCTTCGAAAAAACCATGATGCCGAACTCGAAACTCGAAAAAAACAACTTCTGAGAGAGCAGCTTCTCAAGATGCAAGCGCAGGTTCGCGCGTCTGTTAAACCACCACCACCACCACCACCACCACCACCACCACCACCACCACCCGCATCCGCATCCGCATCCGAGAAAACCAGAGAGCCCCGTTCGGCCTCGATTCTTTACAGTTCCTCCTATGTGAAACTTGACCCTCATAATATTAAGAAAACATCAGCTTTAATTATGATTTCTCTGCGCGCCGCCAAGCATGCACGACGTCATTTGCTCCCTTATTTATTAGTTACAACCGCTGCAGCCTTCGCTACCTACCTGTTCAATAACAAACCTGGACAAAATATTAGCACAGCGGAATACTCAGTTAGCAAGGCAAAACCCACATCAAACAACCAATTCAACTCAGCAGTTTCTAGTACAATAAAAAATAGCAAACCTCCTTCCAGCCGTTCAATTCCGAAACCTGAAAAAATTAAAAATCAACAACACCTTGTCAAATACAAACCAAGCGTTCTCATCGAAAACACTTCAAAAACCGTACTAAAAAATCAGCGATACCTCCAAGAAAGAAATCGCACAAGCTTCAGTTCTCAAAAGGAAAAAGCAAGCATAGAAAATATTGTCGAGTGGCCGTCTAGAAACGACAATTAATCACATATGCCTGAAGACCTCTTACATCCAGCACACCAAACAAAAGAGGCAAATCAAATGAATGTTGACTTAACACTAATTAGCGAACGATTAAAAAACAGCAGAGAAAACCTTGAGTATAGCCTCTCCGAAGTTAGCAATGCGTGCGGCATCGTAAGCGAACGATTGACGGAATTAGAACTCGGTTCGTCTGCACCAACGGGTGATGAAATTTTGATACTCGCATCTTTGTACAAATGCGACTTTCTACAACTACTTGATGAAAAGCGCCCCGCGCCTTCCTCCCTTACGGAAGTTCTATTTCGCCGTTTCGGAAATACTTTCAACAAGCAAGATCGCCGTTCCGTACAAGAATTTTTATATTTTTGTCAATGTGAAAATGAATTGGAGACAATTCTAAAAAGAAAAAAAACAAAACCAGACTTTATTTGGACGGGAGACTTCTTCAAAAAGCACGGAGCAGATGCTGCCAGTTGGCTAAGAAAGTATTTAGGGATTCCCTCCAACAGCGTACAACGAGATATTTACTCTGACTTCAGAGAAATTGGGATACATATTTTTCGCCGAAAACTGAGCAACAGTGAAATTTCCGGACTATATATACAAGACCCTATAGCGGGACATTGCATCCTAATAAATTATAATGAAGACATCTATCGCCAGCGCTTCTCGGTAGCTCACGAAGTAGCCCACTCTATTTTTGACTCCAAAGAAAAGGTCAGAGTCACTTACGATATTGGCAGCACAAAGTATTCAAAAAAAGACCTTATTGAGATTCGAGCCAACAGCTTTGCCTCAAACTACTTAATGCCTCCAGCAATGCTAAGATCCATTTCTCACTGGGACCAAAACACCATAGTACATTGGGCTCAACAGTTCCGAGTTAGTACTTCTGCGCTCTCAAAAGCATTAAAAGACGAAGGCATTATCACTCCACAACAAGCAGACGCGCTAAAAATCGCCAGAGTGGCGAACTCAGAAAAAGTCGACCCTGAAGCGCCTCAAAACTTAACAAAACTACAACGAGAGAGAAGAACAAATTTATTAGAAAAAGGACTATCAGACTACTATGTATCTCTATGTTGCGAAGCACATGAAAATAATTTGATCAGCACCCATCGCTTGTGTGAACTACTCGGAGTAGAGCTTCAAGATCTTTCTGAAATTGGAAAATTATTTGGATGGACTATCAAACATGGCTTTTGACCCGAGGAACTTCTCTAAATTAGTAGCTGTCGACACTTGCTCCATATGGAACATACTATCCGCAAAAAAACTGAGTCTAGCTGCATTTTCATCTGGCGTGCACTTTATAATTACTCCAATGGTAAATTATGAATGCCTATACAAAACAAGAAAACAACCAACCAAGGAACAAGACCAACTGAAAGAACGCTTAAATTTAGCATTATCAAAAAACCAGATATCTATTCAACACTGCGACCTTAGGGATCTGATTACAATCGCCCTTAAAGCTCCCAAAAAATTGAGCAGCGGAGAGCTATCATGCATAGCGATGTCATACAATCTATCCACTATTGCGGTTATGACAGATGAGAAATTGGCTCGAAAATTTTCCGAAGACACTTTAGCTCTACGAGTAGAAACTACGCCAAAACTATACGGATGGCTTCATTACAACTTAAAGCTCAACGATACAGACCACACCGACATTATTAAAGAGCATGAGTCATTTGAAAGACGTCCTTTGACAAGATACTTTAATGAAGCTTATGAGACTGCACTTCAATACCGTATAACTCCGCTGCACTTCACAAATCCTCAACAGGGGATATAAAAAACTTTTTTCACTCTACAATTTACATTTTCCGGACATGCCCACTCCTGCTGTGCAGTCAAGTCGGAGGATCCTATCCAGAGTTACCGTCGAATTGATTATCCGTCTACCACAAAAAAACCCACTGACCGTCGCCGGTTCAGTGGGCTTTGTGCAACTGGCGGCTAGTTACAGCGCCATGTCACGTGCAGCGTTTTCCTTCGGAGCTTCAGCTTTTTCAGCTGCAGGTGCGGCCGGAGCAGCCACCTGACCGATCACTGGAGGTGTCGGCAGTTCGAGGATCTTGGCGGTGTAGGCCCACTCTGCAGCCACTTTGGCTGGATCGCTGTTCAGCTGAGTGCCGTAGCTTGGCACGATCTGGTGCAGCTTGGACTGCCACTCAGGCGTTGCTACTTTGTCTTTGAAGACTTTTTGCAGCACGCTCAGCATGATCGGAGCAGCGGTCGACGCGCCCGGCGATGCGCCCAGCAGGCCGGCGATGGAGCCGTCTTGTGCAGCAACGATTTCGGTGCCCAGTTTCAGCACGCCGCCAGCGGCTTCATCACGCTTGATGATTTGCACGCGTTGGCCGGCTTGCCACAGGCGCCAGTCTTCGGCTTTGGCGTTCGGGAAGTATTCCTTCAGCGCGTTCAGACGGTCTTCATCCGACAGCATCAGTTGGCCAGCAAGGTACTCGACCAGCGGGTATTCCTTGATGCCGACCTTGGTCATAGGCCAGATGTTGTGGGTGGTGGTGCTGGTCAGCAGGTCCAGGTACGAGCCTTCCTTCAGGAACTTGGTGCTGAAGGTCGCGAATGGGCCAAAGAGGATGACGCGCTTGCCGTCCAGAACACGGGTGTCCAGGTGCGGAACGGACATCGGTGGTGCGCCAACCGACGCTTTACCGTAGGCCTTGGCCAGGTGCTGTTCAGCGATGGCCGGGTTATCGGTCACCAGGAACGAGCCGCCTACCGGGAAGCCAGCGTATTCCTTGGCTTCAGGAATGCCCGACTTCTGCAGCAGGTGCAGTGCACCGCCGCCCGCGCCGATGAACACAAACTTGGCGTCGGTTTCGGTTTTAGTGCCGTCTTTCAGGTTTTTGTAGCTGACGCGCCAAGTGCCGTCGGCATTCTTGGTGATGTCCTGGACTTCGCTCGACAGTTTCAGATCGAAGTTAGGCTTGGTCTGCAGGTACGTGGCGAACTGGCGGGTGATTTCGCCGAAGTTCATGTCGGTGCCCAGCGGGCTCCAGGTGGCCGCGATTTTCTGGTTCGGGTCACGCCCTTCCATCATCAGCGGGACCCACTTCTTGATCACAGCCGGGTCTTCGGAGTACTGCATGCCGGCGAACAGCGGGCTCGCTTGCAGGGCTTCGTAGCGCTTTTTCAGGAACTTGATGTTGTCATCGCCCCACACGAAGCTCATGTGCGGCGTGGTGTTGATGAACGAGCGAGGGTTCTTCAGAACGCCTTGCTGAACCTGCCAGGCCCAGAACTGACGGGAGACCTGGAACGCTTCGTTGATCTCGACGGCTTTCGGGATCGTTACGTTGCCTTTGTCGTCTTCCGGGGTGTAGTTCAGCTCAGCGAGCGCCGAGTGACCGGTACCGGCGTTGTTCCAGCCGTTGGAGCTTTCCAGGGCGACGCCGTCGAGGCGCTCGACCATTTCCATCGACCAGCTTGGCTCCAGCTCATTGATCCACACACCGAGGGTGGTGCTCATGATGCCGCCGCCGATCAGCAGGACGTCGACTTTCTTTGCTTCGTCAGCATTGGCGGATGTCATCCCCATCGCCAAAGCCAGACCCAGCAGGGCTGTGTTCACTTTTTTAAACATCTGTTGCACCTATGATAAAACGCCTTCCGCCCGCCGCTGTTATCTGTATGCGATCCGCTTTGATGACGCTCAGGCTAGCGTCGCAGATTCCGGCACACTTCAATTTTGACGGGTGGGCACACAAGGCCGACATGCTGCATCGACCTCAGTTAATGTCCCTTCTGAACTGACTTCTTATCATTATTGGCTCAGCTACTTGAGCGACAGGGATTCCGTCGGCTCGCCCAAAGGCAAGCAAACTGAATAAGGTCAAACCAAGTTGGCGCGAAGAATATCACGTCAGGGCAAACCCGCGCGTCTGTTCCCGACTTGAGAGTCTTTTTCCGCTCAGGGACTTATCGGCCGCCAGACGCTGAACATGACCCTCCGATCAGTGCGCCGACTCAAACCATCCTGCATTCAAGTGTAGTTGGCCAGCGATCAAGCGCTTTTCGGCAGTGCCTTACTGACGAATTTTCTGCTAGGTTGTACGACGACTGACAAACAAGTCATCAACCCCATAACAACAAGGAAACAACCGCAATGACCAAGACCCGACTGCTGATCGGTTTTCTCTGTGCCTTCAACGGTTACGCCATGGCCGCCTCGGCCCCGGCGGAAAAAGATGTCGCCCAAGCGGTGGATCATCTGACCCAGGCGATGCTGCACAAGGACATCGCCGAACTGAACGCGCTCACCGCGCCCAACCTGACTTACGGCCACTCCAGCGGCAAGATTCAGGACAAGAAGGAATTCATCGCCGATATCGAAACCGGCAAGAGCGCGTTCAAGACCCTGGAAATGCAAAACCAGACCATCACCCTGTCCGGCGATACCGCGCTGGTGCGCCACCACTTTTCCGCACAGGCGTTGAAGGGGACCGAGGTGATACCGACCGAGATCGAGAATTTTCAGATCTGGCAGAAGCAGGATGGCAAGTGGTTGCTGGTGGGGCGGCAGGCGTTCAAGTTCTGAAGGTAATGATCTAGCCTGAATGAACGTTGGCCGAGCGGGCCTCTTCGCGAGCAGGCTCGCTCCCACAAGGGAACGCATTCCAAAGGGGGGAGCGAGCCTGCTCGCGAAGGCGGTAGCCCTGACAATACAAATCTTCCTGACTACAGCCGAAACCGATCCACCGACTGCGCCAACTGCCCCGCCAGGCTCGACAACTCATCGGTGGTATTCGCCGTTTGCCCGATCACCCGGCTATTGCCCTCGGACATGCCGGCAATCATTTCCACCTGATGGGCAATTTCGTTACTGGCCTGACTCTGCTCGCCAATCGTGCGGGTGATGTCGTTGACCAGTTGTGTCGTGCTCAACGTCGCCTCAAGTATCTCGCGAATAGCGCGCTCGACATCCGCCGTCACCGCCATGCCCTTGTCGACCTGCGCGACGCCCGCCTCCATGCTGCTGACCGCCTCGCGGGTGCTGTGCTGAATGCGCGCGACCATCGCGGCGATTTCCTGGGTCGAGGCGCTGGTGCGCGCCGCGAGACTGCGCACTTCGTCAGCCACCACGGCAAAGCCCCGGCCCTGCTCGCCGGCCCGAGCCGCTTCAATGGCAGCATTGAGCGCCAGCAGGTTGGTCTGGTCGGCAATGCTCTTGATCACCTGAATGATGTTGAAAATGGCTTCGGATTCCTGATCCAGCGTGCGGATCACCTGGGCCGACTGTTGCGCCGAGCGCGCGATATCGTCCATGTCGCTGACCACTTGATGAATCACACCACCGCCCTCCTTGGCCAGAGTTTCGGCTTGACTGGCCATGCTCAGGGCACGTTCGGCGTGGCGAGTGATTTCCTCGATGCTCGCGGTCATCTGGCTGGCGGCTGCGGCCATGGTGCCGGCAGCCACGCTTTGTTGCTGGCTGCTATCGGCGACCTGATGGCAGCCTTGGCTGAGTTGCTCGCTCATGCCACTGACGCCGTGCGCGTTGCGCCGCACCACGTCGATCATGTTGCGCAAGTCGCGCTGCATGGTTGCCAGCGTGCGAATCAGGACACTGGCCTCATCCTTGCCGGACGGCTCGGCGATCGGCTCGCTGAGATTGCCATGGGCGATGCTTTCGGCGATGCGACTGGCGGTTTTCAATGGCCCCATGATGCTCAAAATGACCCAGCGCCCCTGTATCAAGAGCAACACAAGACTGGCGATCAACACGACGCCGAGCGCACCGTTGGCGCTGCGGATCGCTGATTCGGTTGCTGCGCTGGTCTGCAGCGTATTGGACTCGATCAACTCGCTCAACGCGGCCATTTGCTCTTCAAGCTGACCAAACGCCGTGTTGAAGGTGCCTAGTTCCTGTTGAGCGGCATCAGGATTGTCCAGCGCCAACCCGACGATCCGCTCGCCGGTATTGATGTAGGTATCGAGACTCGGCTTGATCTGCTCCAGCGCGGTGCGCAATGTCGGGTTGATCGGCAACTTGAGGTTGTCTTCAAGCACCTCGCGAAAATGCCCGGCATGTTCGTTGATCGAATCACGCACCTCGCCCGCAGTACTGGTGCTTTTGCCTAGCCCGACCAGCATCGCCGAGTAGACATCGGCACGCAGGGCGTCGTGCATCATGTCGGCTTCCATATGGTTGCGCAGCGCGCTCATGCTGACCGCGTTATCGCTGACCGCCGAGGCCATCCGCTGGTTGCCGACGTAACTGACGAGACTCACGATCAACGCCGTCAGCAGACTTGTCACAATCAGCAACACTAAACGCAGTTTGATCGACACCGGATTTTCCTCTCTCGTTACGCCCGTAAGCGCTTGTCAGCCTTCAGTTAAGCCTATTTGCACGGGTCTGCCGCGCCAGAGCGTGTCAGCAGGTGTCGGCATGCAGGCAGACTGCCGCAAAACTTTCGGATTGCGCGGCAAGTCTCACTTTTCAACGCGCACGGCCAACGCTTTCATCGCCGGTTAATGCCGGCAGGCTATTGAGTCCGTCGTTCTGAATTCTCATGCAGCAAAAGGAAACGCTATGAAACGCGCATTGTGGTTGGGTTTGCTCGGCACCTTCGCCATCGGTACCGCACACGCGGCGACGGAAAAAGTCGCCATCAATCTGGTCAGCGCTGACGGCGCGCCGCAGGCGATCGGCTCGGTCACTATCAGTGAAACCGCCTATGGCCTGTTGTTCACGCCCGATCTGAAATCCCTGCCGGCCGGTGTGCATGGCTTCCACGTGCATGAAAATGGCAGTTGCGAAGCGGGCATGAAGGATGGCGTCAAAGGCGCCGCACTGGCCGCTGGCGGTCATTTCGACCCGCAGAAAACCGGCAAGCACCTCGGCCCCTACGCTGATGGTCATTTGGGAGACCTTCCGGCGGTTTACGTGACTGCCGATGGCATCGCCAACTACCCGGTACTGGCTCCGCGCCTGAAAAAGATCTCCGAAGTGAAGGGCCACGCGCTGATGATTCACGCCGGCGGCGACAACCACGCCGACATGCCCAAACCGCTGGGCGGTGGCGGTGATCGCATGGCGTGCGGGGTGATCTGAACCCTCATGACATAAACCCGGGCAGCCCGCCATGGCGTTGCCCGCGTCTGTCTCGCAATAACGCAGACTTTCCCGCTCCACGGAACTCCCGCCGCGCGCGCCCCTCTCACATTATGTAATCCTTCCCTTTTTGCTTCGCGCTTGTGGAGGAACACCGTCATGCGCAAGTTAGTGCTCATTTCTTCTTTACTCTTATGCCTGCCCGTGGGTTCCGCTCTGGCCAAAGTCGATGCCGGAGATGTCGCCACCTCGGCCGGTGTCTCCGCGTCGCTGTACTCGACCTTCAAGGATCACAAAATGGTGATTCCGGCCCGTGACGACTTGTCTGCATTTGTCGCCAGTGGCGGGGCCATTCGTGGGGTTTATCTTGAATCGGTACTGCAACAGGTGCGCCAGAACAACCCTGGCCTCAACGCCAGTGATGAAGACCTCGCCAATGCGATTCTGGTGCATTACGAAGGCTTGAATCAGTAGCCATCACGGACAAGGCAGCCGATGGATGGCCGCTGAAGGCGAATAGGCAAAACTGTCCGACGGCCTCTATGATGGAGGCCATGACGACTTCTGCGCCCTTGCGCTCCCCCTGCCCGCCCGGCGCCTGCATTTGCGGGCGCGATCCGTTGCTGGAGATGCCCGGCGCGGATTTGCGCATCCTCCGTCTGACTCGCGAAGAAGAAAAAATCCTGCTCGCGCGGCTGGAAAAACTCAAAGACCTCGCCGACCTCGAACACTTGCAGAAGCGCATGTACGAACAGTTGGGCATTCGTGTGGAAGTCGCCCCCGGGTTCAACGAAGTGCGCACCATGCGCGGCATCGCCATTCAGATCGACGAGTTACCGGGCCTGTGCCGCAAGACCCGCGCAGCCATCCCGGCCGCCATTCGCCGCGGACTGGAAAACCACCCGGAAATCGCCTTCGAACTGCTCAACGCCCACGACTTGCTACGCGACACCTGATCATTTTTTCAGACCGAGCCGTTTGCGCATCTCGGCCGTGATGCTTTGGCGGGTTTTCTTCATATCGGCCCACGGTTCGTCGCCAACCTCCGCCAGCCGCTCATGCACGTTGTGCACATTCCACTGATTGCCGCCCTTGATTTCGGCGACCTCTTCACGAAACAGCGGCACCGACACCGGCAACCCTTCGCGGGTGCGCGCCGCATAGGCGCAAATGGTGGTGGCGCCCAGACCGTTGCGCAGGTAATCAATGAAGATCCGCCCAACGCGATTTTTCGGCCCGGACACCGCCGAAAAGCGGTCCGGCAACAGCTTGGCCATATGACTGACGATGGCGTGGCTGAAATCCTTGACCTCATCCCAACCGAGTTTGCGGGTCAACGGCACCACCACGTGGATGCCCTTGCCGCCACTGGTTTTGAGAAACGCCTTAAGGCCCAACTCATCGAGCACAGTCAACGTCAGCGCCGTCGCTTCGACCATGCTTTTCCACGGCAATGCCGGATCCGGGTCAAGGTCGAGGACAAAGCGATCGGGCTTGTCCAGATCGACCGTAGTGGCGTTCCAGGTGTGCAGTTCGACGGTGCTCATCTGCACCGCGCCAATCAACGCTTCGGCGTTGTTGATCAGCATCACCGGTTGCCCGGTGACGTCTTTGTCCAGTGTGGTGATGCCGGGGATCGCCAGGCGTTCGGCGTTTTTCTGGAAGAATAACTCACCGGCGATGCCGTCCGGCGCGCGTACCAGCGCCACCGGCCGCTCCTTGAGTTGCGGCAAAATCCACTCGGCGACGCTGGCGTAGTACTCGGCCAGTTGCATCTTGGTAGTACCGCTGACTGCATCGATGACCCGATCCGGGTGCGTGATGCGCACCTTGCCGTTAGCCAGCCCGAGCTGAGACGGCGCGGTTTCGGCATTGCTCGCCGGGGCCTTTTTCGCTGGTTTTTTGGTAGGCGTTTTCTTCTCTGTGGTCTTCACCGGTTTCGCTCGCTCCTCAGTGATGTTCTTGGCTGGCTTGTCGTCGCGCAATCCATGGAACACGGCGTGGCGCACCGAACCGTCCTTGGTCATTTCGGCAAATGCGACTTCTGCCAGCAGTTTCGGCTTGAGCCAATGCACACCTTTGACGTCGAACCCGCTGGGTGGATTGACCACCGCAGCCTTCTTCACTTGCAACGGTTTGAGTTGGGCCAGAATGCTTTTCAACGTCGACTCGTTGAAACCGGTGCCGACCTTGCCGGCGTAGCGTAATTCGCCACTGTCGCGATCGTGCAGCCCCAACAGCAATGCGCCGAAGGCACTGCGCGAACCTTTCGGATCGGTGTAACCGACGATCACAAACTCCTGGCGATGTTGGCACTTGAGCTTGATCCAGTCGCCGCTGCGCCGCGACACATAGGGAGAGCCAAGACGTTTGCCGATCAGGCCTTCCATCTGCATCTGGCAGGCGCTGTTGAGCAGTGCATCCGGGGTTTCGTCGAAGGCTTCGGAGAAGCGCAGCAACGGTTGTTCATGGCTGCCGAGCACCGTGGCCAGCGCCGCGCGACGTTCCTCGACCGGCACTTCGCGCAAGTCGACGCCGTTCAGATACGGCAGATCGAACAGGTAGTAGAGAATGTTGCCGCTACGCCCCGCTTCAAAAGCATTTTGCAGGGCCTGAAAATCCGGCACGCCCTGTTCGTTGGCGACAACCATTTCCCCGTCCAGCCACGCCGATTCCAATCCCAGCGCCGCCAGGGCTGCGGCCTGTTGCGGCAACTTGTGCGTCCAGTCGTGACCGTTGCGAGTGAACAGTTTCACCTGATCATGATCAATCCGCGCCATGATCCGGTAGCCATCGAATTTGATCTCGTAGCTCCACTGCCCTTCGGGCGCGCTGTCGACCAGCGTGGCCAGTTCCGGCTTGAGCTGCGTCGGCAGTTTCGCCTTGTGCGCGCCGGTTAGCTTGCCGGTCGCTTGCTTGCGCGCCTTGGCCGGGGCCTTTTTCGGCGGTTTGCTTTGCTCCGCGGCCAACTTGGGCTTGGTTACAAGGGTTCGCTCGCTCAGCACGCTGTCCGGCTCGGCGACCAACACATCGTAATCATCTTGCGGGCGAGCGGCGCTGTCCTGATGTTTGATCAGAAACCAGTTCTCCTTCTTGCCCGGCATGTGCGTGCGCACCAGATTCCAGATGCCGCCGAGCTTTTCGCCTTGCAGCTCAAACTTGAGCTTGCCCTTGGCGTAGGCCTTGTGCGGATCTTCCAGCGGAATCCACACACCGCGATCCCAGACGATCACATCGCCAGCACCGTAATGCCCTTCGGGGATGCTGCCCTCGAACGTCGCGTAATCCAGCGGATGATCTTCAACATGCACCGCCAGACGCTTGACCTTGGGGTCGAGCGACGGCCCTTTCGGCACCGCCCAGCTCTTCAAGGCGCCATCAAGTTCCAGACGAAAATCGTAATGCAGGTGCGAAGCGTCGTGCTTCTGGATGCAGAACTGCAACGCGTGATCCGTGGCGGCTTTACGCCCGGAGCGCTTGACGGCGGCCGGCTCGGACGTCGACGAGAAGTCGCGCATGCGGTTGTAGTCGTCAAGGTTTCTGCTCATCGCGCACCTGCCTTGCTTCAGCCTATCCGGGTCACGGTCAACGCCACCACGGCGATCCGGTCGACCCGTTGATAACCAGGGTTGAGCAGCTCCTCGCCGAAGACATCCGGATCGAGTTCGCGGTACGTCCAGCCAAAACGCTGTTCATCGAGTCGTGGCAGCACGGTGTCGAGAAACGGATCGCGACCATCAACCATCGCCACGCCGGTGTAGAGCAGCAGCGAGCCGCCCGGCGCCAGTCGATTCAAGGCCTGTTCGACGATGCGCAATGAAAGCCCTGCCCCCAGCGTCCCGCCACCATGGCGGTAGGCGCGCTCAGCCGTATCGGCCATGTACGGAGGGTTGGCGACGATCAGATCGAACTCGCCATCGACGCCCTGCAACAGATCACTGGCGCGGACTTCGACGTTGGCGACCTCTGCCAGCGCCGCATTGATCGCGGTCAGACGCAGCGCCGCAGGGTTGATGTCCAGCGCCAGCACCTGCGCCTCGCGACGGGCAAGGCCGATCACAATCGCACCGACGCCAGCACCACAACCAATATCCACCGCACGCTGGATCGGCGCGAAGTTCTGCTGCAGGTGGGCGTGGATCAGTTGCGCGAAACGGTAGGTGTCGGGGCCGAAAAACACCGCATCCGCCGCCTCGGTGGGGAATGCCGAATGCACGAACAGCAAATCATCCAGGCTTGACCAGCGCACGCGACTCTTCAGCTGACCTTCGTAACTATCAATGACCTGCGCATCTTGCAATTGCCGCTGTTCATCGGCCGACAACAACCCCGGCGCGAATGGCCGCGACCAGCCGAACACATCGCGCAAAGAGTCGGCCATCTGGCCCTCGTCACGCTGGTTGACCCGTTGATGGGTCAACGGCGTCGGCGTGGTGAACCGATATCCGTCTGCCAACAAGCGCCGGCCGAGGTGCAGCAGAACGAGGTCGTTGGGGCAGAGTTGTTCTTCCTGATTCATCGGCAAGGTCCTTAAGGCAAACGGGATTTGAGTTCGATAAAACGCCGGGTGGCGAGCAACCCGGCCGGGTGTGCATGGCGGGCCGGGGCGAGCCAGGGGATCAGAATCGCCATCTGCGCCAAGGCATCCTGACCTTGCAGCGCGGCGTTGAGCGCCTGTACGTCGGGATCCTGTTCAAGCCCCTCAATGGCCGCGGCAGTCTGAGTGTGCCGCCGAGCGGGTCTGGTTTTATCCGACGACGTCCAGTCGCCGGCAATCCAGTCGTGCACCAGTTGTTTTTCGTAGGCATTGAACACACCGAACATCGCCGCACCGTCGCCCGCGATCAGTTGCCAAAAGCGGCTGGCCTGCGGGTCTTCGTGGCGTTTGATCCAGCCTTTGTTCTGCAGCGCCTGAAGAAAACCGGGCAATTGCTCCGGTGCAGCCAGCCACTGATTGACGGTCTGCCCTTCGAAGCGGCAGTAATCGGAATGCATGTGCTGGGCGAACGGACACTTGCGCTCAAGCATCGCCAGCAACTCGTGCTCAAGGTCGAAACCTTCGATGATCGCGCGACTGCCCTGCCCCAGATCGTTGAGCCGATAGCCCAGCGCGACCCGGCGCAGAAACTCGGTGCGATCGGCCTCAAGCGGCAGCAGATCGAGCGCGGCCTGCACGGCTTTTTGCGCATGGCCGGTGCTGGCATTGTCGATGGTCACATGCAGGGTGAAATAGTACGGATCGATGCCCAGTTCGCTGAGTTCGTAGCTGCTGATCAACAAGTGCAACGGCAGCTGTTCATAGCCGAGGTTGTAGCCGATCACTTCGGGCAAGTAATCAGTGCCACAGACACCGAGCGCCAGTTGTATCGCGCCTTGCAGGTAGCGCTCATCAGCGATTGCGCTGCTGTCCTGCAAGTCATGCTCGGCGAGGAGTTTGCGGTAGATGACCACGTGGTTTTGCGCTGGATTGCCTTCGCCCAGTTCTTCCAGAAATGTTCGCAGCAGGCCCTGGAAACGCGGGTCCTGCCAGCGTGGCAACAGACCATAGAGCCACGCACCGTCGACCAGTTTGGTCGGTGCCACCGCTTGCAGGAAATACAGCGCCTGCGCCTTGCCACGGAAGAATTGCCGAGGCCCGCCAGCCTTGCGTTGTTGCAGATAGTCGGCGTATTGCCGGGCGACATCGGCGCAATGTTCGGCCACCCAGGCGTGCCACGTTGTCGGGTCTTCAGGCAACGCATCGCTAATTTGCGCGGCGTGTTGCAGTTGCTCCTGCAAAAACGCCTGCGCAAGGTCCAGGGAATCGTCATCGCGCAACAACGCTTCATAAACCTGGCGGATGTTCCCGGCGGCATTCATAAGATGCGGTTGGGCAGGCGCAGCCTGCAGATGTGTCAGGACAGTCATGGCAAAATTCTCGGTCGGTTGGCAGGACGCTGTTCCACACGCCTCTAAAGCAGCAGAGAGGCGGTGCCTGCGAAAAATTCAATCGACGTGAAAATTGCCCGGACGGACGGCCGTCAAATGCACTGAATAACCGTGTAGGAGCTGCCGAAGGCTGCGATCTTTTGATTTTAAAAACAAGATCAAAAGATCGCAGCCTTCGGCAGCTCCTACGGGGTTACATCGTGCAATGGGTTGAGTTCGCGTAACGGTGAGGGATGGCTAACGTTCAGGAACGATGTTTTTGGGAGGGCAAAGGAATGCCTGTTGCTGCGAAGGCGTGTGGATTGCGCAAGGGACGTTATAGCGAGGCTGGACGTATTTATCTGCTCACCGCCGTCGTTTACGAACGTCAGTCAGTGTTTTCGGATTGGCGTTTGGGAAGACTGCTGGTAGAGCAAATGCGTGCAGCCAATGACGAGGGAATGGTTCAGTCGCTGGCGTGGGTGGTGATGCCGGATCATCTGCATTGGCTGATTGAATTGAAACAAGGTTCATTGGCAGCGCTCATGTGCCGCGTGAAATCGCGCAGTTGTCGTTCGATCAATCTCAAGCGCGGCAGTCAGGGACGGTTATGGCAACGCGGTTACTACGACCGGGCGTTGCGTCGTGATGAAGACCTTAAAGCGGCGGCCCGATACATCGTCATGAACCCGTTGCGCGCCGGATTGGCTCGGCGTGTGGGGGACTACCCGTTATGGGATGCCATCTGGTTTTGAAGATCAAAAGATCGCAGCCTTCGGCAGCTCCTACATGGAATGATGTACACCCTGTAGGAGCTGCCGAAGGCTGCGATCTTTTGATTTTTCTTTCAGGCCTGGCCTTTGGCCTGCTGTTCCAGATGCACCTGCAACTGCGGGTCGATATTCAACGCGGCTGCCAACTCATCCAGATAACTGCGCTCGGCGTCCTGCTGGTCATCCACCAGCATCACGCTGGCCAGGTACATTTCGGCGGCGACGGCGGGGTCACCATTGGCTGACTGTGCCACTTCGGCGGGGTCCAGCGGCTTGGCGACTTCGGCGTCGAGCCATTGCTGCAACTGCGGATCATCAGTGTGTTTGCCGATTTCGCTGCTGATCAGGTGTTTCTCGGATTCATCGATACGACCGTCAGCCTTGGCCGCCGCGATCAAAGCACGCAGCACCGCGTGGCTGTGTTCTTCGATTTCCGGGCCGGCAAGGAGGTTAGCCGTTTGCGGCGTTTGTTGCGGTGCCGAACTGGCCTGGCTGCGTTGCCAGGCCTGATACGCCTGAAAGGCCATCATTCCCAGCGATGCCAGCGCCGCATAATTGGTGCCGCCGGAACGACTTTGCGTACCGCCCCCGCCGCCCAGCGCCCCACCCAA
This sequence comes from Pseudomonas tensinigenes, assembly GCF_014268445.2. NCBI lineage: Bacteria > Pseudomonadati > Pseudomonadota > Gammaproteobacteria > Pseudomonadales > Pseudomonadaceae > Pseudomonas > Pseudomonas tensinigenes. The sequence continues at coordinate 2,712,745 of NZ_CP077089.1, read as the reverse complement.
CGCGCCACCCAGGCCACCACCAGCACCGCCGCCGAGTAAACCACCGAGCAAACCGCCTAATCCACCCAACCCGCCCGCCGGCGCGCCGCCGCGTGTACCGGTCGAATCCGCGCCACCGAGCAGGCCGCCCAGCAAGCCACCGAGGCCGCCCAGACCCGAACCGGCAGACGCAGGAGATTGTTGACCTGCCGGGGCCTGGCCTCGCAGCAGTTGTTCAAGCAAATCGCTGGTGTTCATGACGTCATCCTCAAGCATTGGCAGTGACTGCGTCTGGCAACGATAGACCCCTTAAGCCATAGCGCCAGCACCGTTTGGCTGACACTCAAGGCCTTGGCGGATTTCGCCCGCGTATTTTTTCGCCGGCCAGCTAAGATTGATCAATGGTGAACCTTATCCCGGCCAGACCGGTCGATAGCTGCAACCCCGACTCGGTTTGCCGGCGCCCTTGTTGCCCAAGGGTGATACCCGGCTTGCTTCACTTTCTGGAGAACGCCCCCGTGATATCGACCGTACACATCGCCAGGCTCAAAGCATGGGGCGCCCATGGTTTTACCGCGACTGGCGTGGTCACCGCTTTTCTGGCCACCCTCGCCCTGTTGGAAAACCAGCCGACCCACTGCCTGATGTGGCTGGGCGTGGCGCTGATTGTCGACGGACTTGACGGCGCGCTGGCGCGCAAGGTCAACGTGCAATCGGTGCTGCCGAGCTTCGACGGTTCGATCCTTGATCTGGTGATCGATTACCTGACGTATGTATTCATTCCGGCACTGTTCATCTATCGCTACATTCCGTTGCCCGATTACACCCTGCTGCTGACCGTGTCGCTGATTCTGGTGTCGTCGCTGTTCTGCTTCTGCAACGTCAATATGAAGAGCAAGGACAACTACTTTGTCGGGTTTCCGGCGGCGTGGAATGTGGTCGCGCTGTGCCTTTACATCATCGGGCCGGGGCCGTGGATCACTTTTCTGACGGTGATTGGTCTGGCGCTGCTGACCGTGACGCGGATGAAGTTCCTGCACCCGTTCCGGGTACGCCGGTTCATGCCGATCAACATTGCGGTGACGGCGATCTGGCTGCTGTGCAGCTTGTCGCTGGTACTCAACCATCCGGTGATCAACCCGTTGGTGATGGGCTTGTGGTTACTGATGTCGGCGTACTTTCTGGGGATCTGCATCTGGCGCACGGCGCTGGAGTGGTTTGATCGGCCGCAGGTGAAATAGGCTCCAGAATCCAACACACATCCAATGTAGGAGTGAGCCTGCTCGCGATAGCGGTCTGTCAGCTGAATATTTTTGACTGAAAGACCGCTATCGCGAGCAGGCTCACTCCTACAGGGATCTTCATTCAGCGTTTGGTGATCACCACCTCCAGATACTCACTCGGCACCACCAGCGAAGCCTCCCCCGCCCGGTTCAAACGGTTGAGCAAATCCGCCAGATCATTTTCCAGCGCCTGCCCGCTCTCCGGCGGCAGTGCCGCGAAGGCCTTGTGCACCGGCCCGTACCAATGGCGAAAAATATCGATGAAATGCGCGGCCGAGCGATAGCGAAAATTGAACTCGCGCCGCGTCACGCGCAGCAGAAAATCGCGGTCATCGAAATGCTTGTGCAGCCACGCATCGGAGCCCCAATTCGACGGCGGTTGTGCACCGGCAGGTGGCGGCAGATGCCGGCCGAGAATCTTGAACATCTGGCCAACGAAACCTTCCGGGGTCCAGTTGGCCAGACCGATCCGCCCGCCACGACGACAAACCCGGCCCAGTTCGGCAGCGGCCTTGTCCTGATCCGGCGCGAACATTACGCCAAAGGTCGACAGCACGGCGTCATAGCTCTCGTCGGCGAACGGCAGTGCCTCAGCATCGGCGACCTGAAACGTCACATCGAGATGCTCCGCACGGGCACGGTCCTGGCCGCGTTCCAGCAGTGCTGCGACGTAATCGGTCGAGGTGACCAGGCAACCGCGCCGCGCCGCCGCCAGCGTTGCATTACCGTTGCCGGCAGCGACATCCAGCACCTCCTCGTCGCAACGCAGGTCGCAGGTTTCGGCGAGGTTTTCGCCGACAATTTGCAGGGTGGTGCCGATCACGGCGTAGTCGCCACTGGCCCAGGCGACTTTCTGGCGTTCCTTCAGGGCAGTCAGATCAATCGGGGTACTCATGACAGTGAGCTCCGCTACAAATTGGATCAGTGATTATTCGGCCGTAGTAGGGTCAATGACCGTCATCACACGCGCCACACTGTTGGCAGGAAAGCCACCAAGCTTGGCGTGTTCACGCACCTGCTCTTCATCCGGCGCGATGTACACGCAATAGATTTTGTCTGCGGTGACATAGCTCTGCAGCCATTGCACCTGCGGGCCGAGTTCACGCAACACGTCACAGGACTTGTGCGACACAGCTTTGAGTTCTGCTTCCGACAGCTTCCCGGCCCCTGGAATCTCGCGTTCAATCACGAATTTAGGCATGGCAACCTCGCGCTCTTGTTATGGGGCAAGGCCGGCAGTGACCCTGCTCACGCACTATCGCGCCGAGACCGCTCGGCGTCCCTGCCAATCGTCTGGCAACCCCGTAAAACCGGGGGTTTGCCGATGAGCGGTGGAAATCTGTAAAGGGTCTGGAACACCTTGAGGATTGCCAATGTTCGGGGATTGGTTTCTGATGCGTTCTCGCTTCTGGAACGGATTCGACTGATGTCACTGCAAATCGATTGGCTCGCTCATCACCTGCACCACAGCGACCGTTATGCTCAATGGATCCACGAACAATTCCCCTACGAATACGTCGATCACCCGCTGGCCGCATGGCAGCGTGAATTTGCCGAGGGGCAAAGCAATGGCGACTGGTCCTGCCTGATCGCCATGGACGGTGAACATCTGCTCGGCGGCGCCGCGCTGGCACGCGATGACCTCGACCTGCGTCCCGACCTCGGCCCATGGCTGGCCTGTGTGTTCGTCAGCCTTGAAGCACGCGGGCAAGGGCTGGCGGAACGTTTGATTGCAGGGATTTGTCAGGAGGCGAAAGACTGCGGCTTTGCGCGCCTGTATCTGCACACGCAGAACAAGCAGGACTACTACGCCAAGCGCGGCTGGCAAGTCCTGGAGCGTTTTCGCGCCTGGGATAACGAACAATGGCTCATGGTCCGCGACCTCTGAGCCATTGCTGTTGCTGATCAGGCCGCAGGCGCCTTTGCCTCTTGCAGCAACTGCTGGATCATCTGCTCCTGCGCTTCGTAGCGACCTTCGCCGAAGTGGCTGTAACGCACCTGCCCCTTGGCGTCTATCAGGTAATGCGCCGGCCAGTACTGATTGTCGAAGTTGCGCCAGATCGCATAGTTGTTGTCGATGGCCACCGGGTAGGTGATGCCAAGCTTTTTCACCTGATCCTTGACGTTGTCGATGATCCGCTCATAGCCGTATTCCGGGGTGTGTACGCCGATCACCACGAGACCGTCCTTCTCGTATTTCTTCGCCCAGTCTTTGACGTACGGCAGGGTGTGCTGGCAGTTGATGCAGTCGTAGGTCCAGAAGTCCACCAGCACCACTTTGCCGCGCAGGGACTCGGCGCTCAGCTCGGGCGAGTTCAGCCATTGCATTGCACCGGCCAGTGATGGCATCGCGCCTTTGCCCTGCTCCATCGGCGAGTCCGCGCGGACTTTGCTGATGAAGTAGTCGACCACTTTCGGCACATTTTCCAGAACGCTTTTTTCGACACTCGCCACACCCTCAGAGGAGGTGTTCGCCAGCAAGGTTTTGTCGAAGCCAGTAGCAATCACCGCTGCCGTCGCCAGTACCGCAACTCCGGCACCACGACGCAACCAACCGGTGAACGGGATCGACGGTTTCAGGTGATTGACCAAGCCGCGTCCGGTGAAAATCAACGTACCCAGCGACAGCGCACTGCCGGCGCCGTAGGCCAGCAGCAACAGACTGGTCTGCGCGTTGGCGCCTTGCAGCATGGCACCGGTGAGAATCACGCCGAGGATCGGCCCGGCGCACGGTGCCCACAGCAGCCCCGTGGCCACGCCGAGCATGATCGAACCCATCGGCCCGGTCTTTTTCCGAGTATCCGGGTCAAGGCGGTTGCCCAGCATCACAAAGGGACGTGTCAGCCAGTCACCGATGCGCGCCGATATCAGCGACAGGGCGAACACACTCATCACGATCAGCGCAATGTAACGGCTGCTGTTGCTGGCCTGAATGACCCATTCGCTACTGACCACAGCGAGGCTTGAGATCAGCGCGAAGGTCAGGGCCATGCCACCGAGTGTGAGCAGAATCGAAGTGCGGCTGCGTTGGGCGCCGGCAAACAGAAACGGCACCACCGGCAGGATGCAGGGGCTGAGCACGGTCAGCAGACCGCCGAGGAATGCGATGAGGTACATAGTGATTCACCCTTGATCAATGAACGTGATGAGCCGTTCAGGCGCTCTGGCTTTCCAGCCAATGACTCTGCGGCGTACGGCTGGCGCCGTTCTCGGCAACCATCTGGCCCTGTGGCGTGCGACTGGAGCCGTCCGCAGCAATCAAGCCATCGCTGCCCTGCTTGGCCACTGGCGTCAGTTGGAAGCAGGTGCTGCTGTGGCAGCTATGCTGTTCAACCGCAGCATTGGCATGGGCGGCAACGCCGGCGAGAGAGAAAACGATGGCAGTCAAAAAGCGCGATACGTTGTTCATGGCTGTTTCCTTCTATAAAGAGTGATGACTTAGTTGTCGTTGTTGCAGCCGTCGGCAAATTTGCTGTAATCGAGCACGCGGGTCTGACCGGCCGAATCGAGGTAGGTCATGCGCGCCTCGACGATCCCGCAATTCACCGAGTTGTCCTGTTTCAGCGAGAGCACTTTCTGGATATCCAGGTGGGTGCCGTAGGTGTAGGTTTGCGGGGTGACAGCTGCTTCGGCGCGGGCCGACAGCGTGCAGATGTTCAGCGCGGCAAACAGGCAGGCGGCGATTACGGATTTGTTGTTCATGGCGTTTTCCTCAAGGCTTCAGGGGGTTTGAGCCGAGGCGATCTGTGTGGGCCTCGATGGAGCCTATTTGAGGCTCGCGAGGTATCGCGTCTGTGTCAGGAAAAGCCACCTTTCAATCGCTGTGTATCCCGGTCGGCGGGGGATACACAGCGATACAAAACCCTGAAAAAACTGCGTTTTTGCGTGTTCATGTATCCGTTGTCACGGCAGATACACTGCAATACAAAGGCAGGCAGGCGAGCCGCGCGAGGCTCGATAGACTGCACGGCATTCCCCTTTGATAGAGGTTCGAACCCGATGGAACATGTCGATCACATTCTCATCGTCGACGACGACCGCGAGATCCGTGAACTGGTGGGCAACTACCTGAAGAAAAACGGCCTGCGCACCACGGTGGTCGCCGATGGCCGGCAGATGCGCAGCTTTCTCGAAGCCAACACCGTTGACCTGATCGTGCTCGACATCATGATGCCCGGCGACGATGGCCTGCAGCTGTGCCGCGAACTGCGCGTGGGCAAACACAAGGCCACGCCGGTACTGATGCTGACCGCGCGCAACGATGAAACCGACCGCATCATCGGCCTGGAAATGGGCGCCGACGATTACCTGACCAAGCCGTTCGCTGCCCGCGAATTGCTCGCGCGGATCAACGCCGTGCTGCGCCGCACGCGGATGCTGCCGCCGAATCTGGTGGTCACCGAGGCCGGTCGCTTGCTGGCTTTCGGCCGTTGGCAACTGGACACCTCGGCCCGTCACTTGCTGGACAAGGACGGCACCATGGTCGCCCTCAGCGGCGCCGAATACCGTTTACTGCGAGTGTTTCTCGATCACCCGCAACGGGTGCTCAGCCGCGATCAACTGCTCAATCTGACCCAGGGCCGTGACGCTGATCTGTTCGACCGCTCGATCGATTTGCTGGTCAGCCGTTTGCGTCAGCGTCTGCTCGATGATGCGCGCGAACCGGCCTACATCAAGACCGTGCGCAGCGAGGGTTATGTGTTCTCGCTGCCGGTCGAGCTTCTCGGTGCCCCGGCATGAGCGTCGGTCTGCACTGGCCACGCACCCTCGCCTCGCGCCTGTCGCTGATTTTTCTGATCGGCCTGCTGCTGGCCCAGGCGCTCTCGTTCGGCGCGCAGTATTACGAACGTTACCAAAGCGCCAAGAACACCATGCTCGGCAATCTGGAAACCGACGTGTCGACCTCGATTGCGATCCTCGATCGCTTGCCTGCCGAAGAGCGTCCTGACTGGCTCGAGCGTCTGGCGCGAAGAAATTATGGCTACCTGTTGAGCGAAGGCGAACCGGGCATGCCAATCGAGGCCGGTGATGTGCCGGTGGCCGTCACCTCGATCACCGAAGCCATTGGTGAACGCTATCCGCTGACTTTCACCGACATCCCAGGGCCGAAGAAACACTTTCAGGGCCATCTGCGTCTGAGCGACGGCAGCCCGGTGACCATCGACGTGCGCCCCGCCATGGTGCCGTTGTCACCCTGGTTGCCGGCGGTCTTGCTCGGCCAACTGGCGTTGATGATCGCCTGCACCTGGCTGGCGGTGCGCATCGCGGTGCGTCCATTGACGCGCCTCGCCAACGCCGTGGAAACCCTCGACCCCAACGCCCACCCGATCAACCTCGACGAAAGCGGCCCGACCGAAGTGATCTACGCCGCCCGTGCATTCAACGCGATGCAGGCGCGCATCGCCGCTTACCTCAAAGAGCGTATGCAATTGCTGGCGGCGATTTCTCATGACCTGCAAACGCCGATCACGCGGATGAAACTGCGCGCCGAACTGATGGACGATTGCGTCGAGAAAGACAAGCTGTGGAATGACCTCAGCGAGATGGAACATCTGGTGCGCGAAGGCGTGGCCTATGCGCGCAGCATCCATGGCTCGACCGAGGAAAGCCGCCGCACCAACATGGATTCCTTCCTCGAAAGCCTGGTGTTCGACTATCAGGACATGGGCAAGCAGGTGCAACTGGTCGGCAAGAGTGCGGCGGTCATCGACACCCGCCCCCATGCCTTGCGCCGGGTGCTGGTGAATCTGACCGACAACGCGCTGAAGTTCGCCGGCGCTGCCGAAGTCTGGGTCGAAGCCAACAAGGGCAGTCTGGCGATTACCGTCATGGATCGCGGCCCGGGCATCGCCGATGCCGAACTGGCGCAGGTGCTGCAACCGTTCTATCGCGTGGAAAACTCGCGCAATCGCGATACCGGCGGCACCGGACTGGGCTTGGCCATCGCCCAGCAACTGGCCATGGCGTTGGGCGGCTCGTTGACCTTGAGCAACCGCGAGGGCGGCGGGTTGTGCGCGGAACTGAAACTCCCCCTGCACTCCCGATAACAGCGAAAATCCCTGTGGGAGCGAGCCTGCTCGCGAAGGCGTCCTGTCAGTGGATGTTCAAGTTGACTGACAGATCGCTTTCGCGAGCAGGCTCGCTCCCACAGTGTGCGGCGTGGTTTAAGTGTTCAAGATGCCAGACCGATCACCTGGTCCTCATGCATCTTCTGCAACAACGCCAGGCCATTGTCCATAAACGAAGCGCTCGCCGACTGTCCGGCCTCTTGCGCCAGACCTTCCAACTGCTCGCGCCCGGTCAACGACGCAAACACAGTGACGCGCTGCAGCAAGCGCCAGGCCAGTGGACTGAGCTCGGAAAACTTCACACTCCAGTCCGCCACACGCCACACCAGCAACAGCGTCGGTTGAGCCGGTGGCGTGACGGGCTGATTGTGGGGATCAAGTTCATGCACCGGCCAGACATACGCCAACGGCCAGGCCAGTGCCGAGATCAGCAACGGGCGTTCCAGCAATAACGCCGGATCGGTCGCCGGCAGCGCCTGAGCATCGGACTGCTGCAAAACCATCTCGACCCATTCGTAATGCGCCAGCTCCAGCAGAAACGCCGGCCACTCACCTTCGCGCATTACCTGCGGTTGCGTGGCCAGATAGTCGAGAAAAGTCTCGGCAATCTCGCCAAACTTTGGGGTCTGCGCCCGCCAGTCGCGCAAAAAGCCGCGCACCAGCAGACCCCAGCGTTGCTCACCGATGATCTGGATCAGCACCGGAAACGTGCCGCTCAACAGTTGCGATACGTTGTTGAACACCAGATCGCGATAGACGTTGACCCGCGCCGCATTCATGTCGGCCGGCGGCGATTGATGCTCGGGGTCGCGCAAATATCGGGTCAGCGCCTGTTGTTGCAGTATCAGGTTATCCACGATGGTTGCCCCCCGACTGCAAGTGGCGAATGGTTTGCAACTCGGTGACCAGTTCGGAGAAAGCCGGAAAATTGAAATCTCGCTCAAGCAGCGTTGGCTTTGCGCCAAATCGTGCGTAAGCCTCGGCCAGCAGTGACCAGACCTGCGGTTTAACCGAGGCACCGTGGGTGTCGATTTTCAACGTGTCGGACTCATCGAAATGCCCGGCCACATGCATGCCGACCACCCGGCCCGGCTCGATAGCGGCGAGAAACGATTGCGGATCGAAGCCGTGGTTGATCGCATTGACGTAGACATTGTTGACGTCCAGTAGCAGGTCGCAATCGGCCTCGCGCAGCACGGCATTGGTGAAGGTCACTTCGTCCATGTCCTGACGGGGGGCGGCGTAGTAGGAGACGTTTTCCACGGCCAGACGCCGACCAAGAATGTCCTGAGCCTGACGGATTCGCGCGGCGACGTGGTGCACTGCCTCTTCGGTGAACGGCAATGGCAACAGGTCATAAAGATGCCCGTCATCGCTGCAATAACTCAGGTGTTCGCTGTACAGCGGCACGTTGTAATGGTCGAGAAACACCCGGACCTCCTGCAAGAAGCCGAGATCCAGCGGTGCCGACCCGCCAAGTGACAGCGACAGACCGTGGCAGGACAACGGATAGCGTTCGGCCAGTTCACGCAATGCCGCACCATGGGCACCGCCAACGCCGATCCAGTTTTCCGGAGCGACTTCGAGAAAGTCGAAATCGCCGGTGTTAGCCGCTTGCAGATCTTTCAGCAGGCCACGGCGCAGGCCGAGGCCGACGCTGGGTTGCGCTAATAAGGGAAGCGTTTGCATGGGATGTACCTCAGCAGTGATTTTGCCGAGTTGAACCGCCGGCTGTATCACCGCTGTGTGCAAATGACCGGGCATTTGCAGCACTGTGTATCCCGCGATGACGGCGATACACGGTGATACAGACTCACTGCCGATCAATATTGTGGGAGCGAGCCTGCTCGCGAAAGCGTCGGCACTGCCAATATAAGAATTGCCTGAAATGCCACCTTCGCGAGCAGGCTCGCTCCCACAGGTTTTCGTTGTTCACAAATACAGCGCCAGCCCCGGACCGGGGCTAGACTCATTCATTACCCAGTCGAGGGGGCCGCAGGACGTCAGCCGTGCCCTGCCCAACTCCGTGACCACCGCCCGGTGGCGCACGCCTCGACCCTCGACGCCGCCGGACCGTGATCCTGTTTCAGGAGCACACATGATGGACGAGGCGAAGCTCAACCAATTCATGGGCAAACTGGTCAACGACATGGGCGGCGCGGCGATGCTGGCCAATGTCATCGTCGGCGAAGAACTCGGCTTGTACCGGGCCATGGCCGACAGTCAGCCGATCAGTGCCGATGCCCTCGCGGCGAAAACCACCTGCAACCCGCGTCTGGTGCGCGAATGGCTCAGCGCTCACGCGGCATCGGGTTACATGGAGCATCACGACGGCCAGTTTCGTTTACCGGAAGAACAGGCGCTGGCCTTAGCCGTCGAGGACTCGCCGGTGTACGTCGCTGGCGGTCTCGGCGTGGTGGCATCGTTTTTCCATGACAAGGACAAACTGGTCAAAGCCATGCGCGGCAACGGCGCCCTGCCTTGGGGCGACCACCACCCGTGCATGTTCACCGGCACCGAGCGATTCTTCCGGCCCGGCTACAAAGGCCATCTGATCGCCGAATGGCTGCCGGCGCTGGACGGTGTGGTGGCGAAACTCGAGGGAGGCGCCAAAGTCGCCGACATCGGCTGCGGTCACGGCGCCTCGACGGTGATCATGGCCCAGGCGTTCCCCAACTCGCGTTTCGTCGGCTACGACTATCACGCCCCTTCGATCACTGTCGCCACCCAACGCGCCGAAGAAGGCGGGGTCAGCAGCCGGGCGAAGTTCTTCCAGGGTTCGGCGAAGAGCTACCCCGGCAACGACTACGACCTGATCTGCTATTTCGACTGCCTGCACGACATGGGCGACCCGGTCGGCGCCGCGCGTCACGCTTATGACTCGTTGAAGGACGACGGCACGGTGTTGCTGGTCGAGCCGTTCGCCAACGACACGCTGGACGACAACATCAACCCGGTCGGACGACTGTTCTACGCGGCCTCGACGTTTATCTGCACACCGAACTCGCTGTCGCAGGAAGTTGGCCTCGGCCTGGGCGCGCAGGCGGGGGAAATGCGTTTGCGCAAAGTGTTTGTCGAGGCCGGGTTCAAGCACTTCCGCCGCGCCACGCAAACACCGTTCAACCTGATTCTGGAGGCGCGCAAGTAACCCGCGCGGGTCGCGTGCTAACCTGCTGGCACTGCCCACTTCGGAGCGCTGACCATGCTCGACAGCCCGACCCGCGACCACCTCGACACACTGCACAAGTTGATGGCAGATGGCGATTTCATCGTGTTGACCGGAGCCGGCATCAGCACGCCGTCGGGCATTCCGGATTACCGCGACAGCGACGGTGTGCGTCGTGGCCGGCAGCCGATGATGTACCAGGAATTCCTCGCAGCCCCCGAATCGCGCCGCCGCTATTGGGCGCGGGCCATGCTCGGTTGGCCGAGGGTGCGTCAGGCGCAGCCGAATGCGGCTCATGAGGCATTGGCCGGTTTGCAGCGCCATGGCCTGATCAGCAACTTGATCACCCAGAACGTCGACACCCTGCACGATCAGGCTGGCAGCCACGATGTAATCGAACTGCACGGCAGCCTGCATCGCGTCCTGTGTCTGGATTGCGGTCAGCGCAGCGAGCGCGACTCGATTCAAAAATTGATGGAACAGCAAAATCCGTATCTGGCCGGGGTCGATGCCGTGCAGGCACCGGATGGCGACACCCTGCTCGACCCGGCGTTCGAGGCGCGTTTTCAGGTGCCGCAGTGTCCGCATTGCGCCGGTGAACGGATGAAACCGGACGTAGTGTTTTTCGGCGAGAACGTCGCGCAGCAGACGGCGGCTCAGGCGATGGCGGCGGCAGAAAGTGCGGCGGGGATGTTGGTGGTGGGCTCTTCGTTGATGGCGTATTCGGCGTTTCGTTTGTGCCGGGTGATTGCCGATCGCGGCAAGCCGCTGATTGCGATCAATCTGGGCAAGACCCGGGCGGATGATTTGCTGGATTTGAAAATTGAAGCGTCGTGTGAACAGCTGTTGCCCCTGTTGGTCAGGGAGCTGGACCGGTGAGTTGCTGCACTCTGTGCTCGACTCAGGAGCCAAGCCCCTCACCCTAGCCCTCTCCCAAGGGAGAGGGAACTGACCGAGTTGTTCTCACGCGATACATCAACCTGAAAATTTCGAGTCGAACTCAGGATTTGAGAAATCCTCGATTGGCTCCCTTTCCCCCTCGCCCCTGGGGGAGAGGGTTGGGGTGAGGGGGTAGATCTCACAGTCGCCCGAGATCTTCAGCCTTGAGAATATCGAACAACGCCTGCGCCGCTGCCGACAGTTCATTGCCCGGCTCGGTCAGCACACCAATCGCCCGCTCCACCGAGTCATCCAGGGTCAGACAGTGGGCGCCCAGCTCCTGCATCTGCTCGGCGCACAACGCTGGCACGGCGCTGACGCCCAGACCACTGGCGACCATCCGCCCGACGGTCGCCAATTGATGGCTCTCAAACTCCACCGGCAACTTCATGCCCCGCGCCTGCAAGTGCTCTTCGAGCATCACCCGCACCGTCGAGGGCCGCTGCAACGTGATGAACGGCTCCTGCAACAACGTCTGCCAGTCGATCTCGCCGCGCTGCGCCAGTGGCGAATCCTTCGACACCACTGCGACGAAGCGATCCATGTATAACGGCGTAAACGTCATTGAAGTGTTCTGCATCGGCTCGAACGCCACGCCCAGTTCAACCTGGCGATCACGAACCATCTCCAGCACTTGCTCGTTGATCACGTCATTGACCGTGACATTGACGTTCGGATAACGCGCACGAAAGGTCTTGAGGATCGGCGGCAGCAGGTTGCCGGCAAACGACGGCATCGCCGCCAGCGTCACCCGCCCGCGCTGCAAGCTGAAGCGCTGGCGCATTTCGTCTTCGGCGTTGTCCCAGTCGGCGATCAGCCGTCGCGCCAGTGGCAGCAAGGATTCGCCTTCGGCCGTCAGCGCGACGTTGCGTGTATTGCGGCTGAACAGGCGCCCGCCGAGGCCCTCTTCCAGCGCTTTGATGGTCAGGCTCAAGGCTGATTGCGACAGGTGCAGGCGCTCGCAGGCCACGGCGAAGCTGAGGCTCTGGGCCACGGCGAGGAAGGCGCGGATCTGTTTGATGGTCATGCTCGCTTCGCTCCAGTTGTAAGCTACAAGCGTTAAGCGGCAAGCCATGATGATCGTTCCCACGCTCCTGCGTGGGAACGCAGCACGTGACGCTCCGCGTCACTGGACGCGGAGCGTCCCTAGAGGCATTACCACGCGGAGCGTGGGAACGATCAAAGCAGCACGCCATAACGCGACTATTGAGCTTTATCAATCAATCGACCTTAAAAATCAACTTAACAAATATATCCACCAGCGCGACACTCCAACCATTCGGCTAGCCAGCCGCCCGCAAATAATAAAAGAGGTGCATATGGCAGGTTTCGACAAGCGCGTGAGTTCCTACGAGGAAGCCCTGGCCGGGCTTGAGGACGGCATGACCGTCATCGCCGGCGGCTTCGGTCTGTGCGGCATTCCGGAAAACCTGATCGCCGAGATCAAGCGCAAAGGCACCCGCGACCTCACCGTCGTCTCCAACAACTGCGGCGTCGACGGTTTCGGCCTCGGCGTGCTGCTCACCGACCGTCAGATCAGCAAAGTCATCGCCTCTTATGTCGGCGAGAACAAGCTGTTCGAAGAGCAACTGCTCAAGGGCGACATCGAAGTCATCCTGACCCCACAAGGCACCCTCGCCGAGAAGATGCGCGCAGGCGGCGCCGGCATTCCGGCTTTCTTCACCGCCACCGGCGTCGGCACTCCGGTTGCCGAAGGCAAGGAAGTGCGTGAATTCAAGGGTCGCAAGTACCTGATGGAAGAATCCATCACCGGCGACTTCGCCATCGTCAAAGGCTGGAAAGCCGACCACTTCGGCAACGTCGTCTACCGTCACACCGCGCAGAACTTCAACCCGCTCGCCGCCACCGCCGGCAAGATCACCGTGGTTGAAGTCGAAGAAATCGTCGAACCCGGCGAACTCGACCCCTCGCAGATCCACACCCCGGGCATCTACGTCGATCGGGTCATTTGCGGCACGTTCGAAAAACGCATCGAACAGCGCACCATCCGCAAATAATTCAGGCTGACGGAGAATAAAAACATGGCACTTACCCGCGAACAAATGGCTCAGCGCGTCGCCCGCGAAATGCAGGATGGCTTTTACGTAAACCTCGGCATCGGCATTCCGACCCTGGTCGCCAACTACATTCCCGAAGGCATGGAAGTCATGCTGCAATCGGAAAACGGCCTGCTCGGCATGGGCCCGTTTCCGACCGAAGACACCATTGATGCCGACATGATCAACGCCGGCAAACAGACCGTGACCGCACGCATCGGCGCGTCGATTTTCAACTCCGCCGAGTCCTTTGCGATGATTCGCGGCGGCCATGTCGATCTGACCGTGCTCGGCGCGTTCGAAGTCGACGTCGAAGGCAACATCGCCTCGTGGATGATCCCCGGCAAACTGGTCAAGGGCATGGGCGGCGCGATGGATCTGGTGGCCGGCGCCGACAACATCATCGTGATCATGACCCACGCATCGAAGGATGGTGAGTCGAAACTGTTGGCCAAATGCAGCCTGCCGCTGACTGGCGCCGGTTGCATCAAGCGCGTGCTGACCGACCTCGCCTACCTGGAAATCGAAAATGGCGCTTTTGTCCTCAAGGAACGCGCACCTGGCGTCAGCGTCGAGGAAATCGTCGCCAAAACCGCTGGTAAACTGATCGTCCCGGATCACGTACCGGAAATGCAGTTCGCTGCCCAGTGAGGAATTCGAAAATGCAAGACGTCGTAATTGTTGCCGCCACGCGTACCGCGATCGGCAGTTTTCAGGGTTCGCTGGCCAGCGTGTCCGCGGTGGATCTGGGCGCGGCGGTGATCCGCCAGTTGCTCGAGCAGACCGGGCTGGACGGTGCACAGGTTGATGAAGTGATCATGGGCCAGGTGTTGACCGCCGGCGCCGGCCAGAACCCGGCACGGCAGTCGGCGATCAAGGCTGGCTTGCCTCACGCTGTGCCAGCGCTGACCCTGAACAAGGTCTGTGGTTCGGGCCTCAAAGCTCTGCACTTGGGCGCGCAAGCGATCCGTTGCGGCGACGCTGAGGTGATCATCGCCGGCGGTCAGGAAAACATGAGCCTGTCCAACTACGTGATGCCGGGCGCACGCACCGGTCTGCGCATGGGCCACGCGCAAATCGTTGACACCATGATCAGCGATGGTCTGTGGGATGCGTTCAACGATTACCACATGGGCATCACCGCCGAGAATCTGGTCGACAAGTACGAAATCAGCCGTGAGCAGCAGGACGCCTTCGCTGCCGCGTCGCAGCAGAAAGCCGCTGCAGCGATTGAGGCCGGTCGCTTTGTCGATGAGATCACCCCGATCCTGATCCCGCAGCGCAAAGGCGATCCGGTAGCCTTCAAGGTCGACGAACAACCACGCGGCGATACCACCGCCGAATCCCTGGCGAAACTGCGTCCGGCGTTTAAAAAGGACGGCAGCGTTACTGCGGGCAACGCCTCGTCGCTGAACGACGGCGCCGCCGCCGTGATTCTGATGAGCGCGGAAAAAGCCAAATCCCTCGGCCTGCCGGTTCTGGCAAAAATCGCCGCCTACGCCAACGCCGGCGTTGATCCGGCAATCATGGGCATCGGACCGGTGTCGGCCACCCGCCGCTGCCTCGACAAGGCTGGCTGGAACATCGACCAGCTCGACCTGATCGAAGCCAACGAAGCCTTCGCCGCGCAATCGCTGGCCGTGGCCAAGGATCTGCAATGGGATCTGGACAAGGTCAACGTCAACGGCGGCGCCATCGCCCTCGGTCACCCGATCGGAGCCTCGGGTTGCCGCGTGTTGGTGACCCTGCTGCATGAAATGATCAAGCGTGATGCGAAAAAGGGTCTGGCGACCCTGTGCATTGGCGGCGGCCAGGGTGTGGCGCTGGCGCTGGAACGCGCATAACCAGAGTTCAACAGTGAATGGCGGATCCACGACATCCGCCGCTTGCTGGCAACAAAAACCCGGTGCGACTTGCGTTGCACCGGGTGTTTTTTTGCCTGTTCGAAATGTGCGTTGCGGCCCCTTCGCGAGCAGGCTCGCTCCCACATTTTGAAATGCGTTCCACTGTGGGAGCGAGCCTGCTCGCGAAGAGGCCAGCCCGGCCAGCGAAAATCTAAGGCTTGCGCAGCAAATAGGTATCCATGATCCACCCATGCTCCGCCCGCGCCGCCTTGCGCACCCGCTCGATTTCCTCCGCGACATCCGCCAGCCTGCCACTGATCAGAATCTCGTCCGGCGTGCCCAAGTAAGCGCCCCAATAAATCTCGGTCTGCTGATCGGCGACCCGCTGATACGAATCTTCAGCATCAAGCATCACCACCAGACTGTCCGCATCACTCACCTGCCCCGCTGCCAAACGCCGCCCGGTGGTGATTTCAATGGAACGGCCGATCGTATTCAACGGCACCTTATGCTGCGCCGCCAACGCCTGAACGCTGGTAATTCCGGGAATCACCTCAAACTCGAAGGCACACGTGCCCGAGGCCAGAATCGCCTGAAGGATGCGCACGGTGCTGTCGTACAACGCCGGGTCGCCCCACACCAGGAACCCGCCACACTGGTCGTCAGACAATTGGTCATTGATCAGCCGCTCGAAGGTCTGCTGCTTGGCACGGTTCAGGTCATAGACACTGGCCGTGTAGTCGACATCGCCGCGTTCGCGCTCCGGGCTGTGGGCTTCGAAGAAGCGATAGTCGGGCTCGTCGATGTAGCGTTCACAGATCTCGCGGCGCAAGTCGATCAGCTTGTCCTTGCTCTGGCCTTTATCCATCAGAAAGAACACATCGACCCGGTTCAGCGCCTTTACGGCCTGCATCGTGATGTAGTCGGGATTGCCGGCACCGATGCCGATCACCAGCAGTTGTTTCATCACAAAGCTCCTTTAAGACACAGGCGCCAGCGCCCGGTGAAGCGTAGTTCGAGCATCGACAGCGGTTCGACATCAATGTCATGAAATGCCGAACCGCGCATCACGTGGATCAGCGCGGCGCGGATAACAAACGGATGCGTCACCGCCACCACATGCCCCGACGTGGCTTGCAGGCCAGTCAGCCACTGCGCCACGCGTTCACACAACTGCGCCACCGACTCACCACCATGGGGCGTGGCGTGGAGGTCTTCCAGCCAGGCCTGCAGCGCGGCGTCTTCCGAGCGTTGCAGATCCTTGATCGACATCCCGTGCCAACGGCCCCAGTCACAATCGCGCAGCGCGTCATCCACTTGCACATCCGCACCAAAGCATGCCGCCGTCTGTTGCGTGCGCAATTCCGGCGCGCAAATCAAGCGTCGCGCGGCGTCGAAACGCTCGGCCAATTCGCCCGTCGCCAACCCACTATTTTCAACAGGCTCATTCGTAGGAAAACACGCCAATTTTTGTGCGACGGTTCGCGCATGGCAAATCAATGTCAAACGAGTGGTCTGCACAGGGATCGCTCCGGTAGGCCTTCATGAAAATCAACGACGCGAAGCCGTTCTGTGGGCAATTGTGCCGTAAACCGAGGGTTGCGGGGCGGCAGGATAACCACCGGCAAAAACTGACGACGGCAGGAATACGGCAATATCTGACAGCGTTGTGGGCAATGGACTACAAGCCCTGTCGAATTCCGTGTAGCCCTTGTTACACGGGCACCTCGCTCCATTTTGGCGCTGTTTCAACACGCTAAAAAATTCACTAGACATGTAACGTCAGTTACATAAATACTGTTTTAACGGATTATGAAGCGAATTCAACACCCTCCATCCAGCAGGAGCCCGGATGCCCCCTCTCAGAGACCTGATCACCGATCCCGGCCTGGATCTTACGCCGTCGGAGCGCAAAGTCGTTCGCGCCTTGCTTGATCAGTACCCACGCAACGGTCTGGGGCCGATGGCGCGGCTGGCCGAACATGCCGGCGTCAGCGATCCGACCATTGTGCGGCTGGTGAAAAAACTTGGTTTCGGTGGTTATGCCGAATTCCAGGATGCCCTGCTCAGCGACATGGATCATCGTCTGCGCTCGCCGCGCACGCTGTTACAACCGCGCGCCCATCAGCACAAGGACGACGCCTGGAGCCACTATCTGGGCGACAGCCATCGCCTGCTGGTCGAAACCCAATCGCTGACCCAACCCGAAGACGTGCGCATTCTCACCGACTGGCTGCTTGATGCCCGGCATCAGGTGTACTGCTTCGGCGGGCGCTTCAGCAGTCTGATGGCGACTTATCTACTCAACCACCTGCGTCTGCTGCGCCCCGGTTGCTTCGCTTTGGAAGACAACGCGCAACTGCCCGATCGCCTGTTCGATCTGCAACGCCAGGACGTCGTGCTGGTGTTCGACTACCGCCGCTACCAGACTCAGGCCCTGCGGGTCGCCAGTGCGGCGAAGAACAACAACGCCCGTGTGGTGTTGTTCACCGATATCTATGCCTCGCCGCTGCGCGAACTTGCCGACCTGATCATCAGCGCCCCGGTGGAATCGGCCTCGCCGTTCGACACCATGGTGCCGGCGCTGGCGCAGGTCGAAGCACTGATCGCCTGCCTGACCTTGCGCACCGAAAACCTCGCCGATCGCCTGGAAGGCATCGATGCCCTGCGCAACGACTTCAACACCCACCTGCTGGAGGATAAATAAGGATGTTCAGCCTTCCCCACCGCTCGCCGCGGGACTTGCCGTTTGTCACCGATCACACCGCGCTGTTGCTGGTGGACATGCAGCGTGCCTGGCTCGAACCGCAGTTCGACGCGCACCTCAATGGGCCTGACGCCGAGTACTTCCTGACCCGCGCGCACATGCAGGTGGTGCCCAACCAACGTCGCCTGCTCAGCGCTTTTCGCGAGGCGCGGCAGAACGTGCTGCATACCATTATCGAAAGCCTTACGGCTGATGGTCGCGACCGCTCACTCGATCACAAGCTCTCGGACATGCATCTGCCCAAAGGCAGCGTGCAGGCCAGGATCATTGAAGACCTGAGCCCGGTGGAAAACGAGATCGTCCTGCCGAAGACGTCATCGGGCGTCTTCAACTCGACCAACATCGACTACGTGCTGCGCAACCTGCAAACCCGTCACCTGATCATCGCCGGCATCGTCACTGACCAATGCGTGGACATGGCCGTGCGCGACGCCGCCGATCGCGGCTATCTGGTCACGCTGGTCGAAGATGCCTGCGCCACCTACAGCGCCGAACGCCATCACGCCTGCCTGAATGCGATCAAGGGTTACTGCTGGATCACCGACACCGACACCGTGCTCGCCCGCTTGCAGGAGATGCGGCCATGAGCGCCCGTCTGACACCACTGCCGATGACCACGCTGGTCACCACTGACTTGATCGGCATCACCCGTGGCCGCTCGTTTCCCACCGATGAGCTTGAGCATTATCAAGCCGCCGGTTGCGGCTGGGTGCCGGCCAACAGTGCGTTGACGCCGCAGGACATCATTGCTTCGACCAATCCGTGGGGCGCTTACGGCGACCTGCGGTTGATTCCCGATCTGAGCAGCCGCGTCACTGTCGGCAACGGCCCGGACGCCGACGCACCGGCGCTGGATTTCATTCACGGCGATATCCGCGAAACCGATGGCCGCCCATGGGGCGCCTGCCCGCGCACGCTGTTGCGCGACGAAATCGAGCGTTATCGCGATGAGTTGGGCTTGCAGGTCAACGCCGCGTTCGAACACGAATTCAACCTGCACGCCGGTTTTGCCGAGCATCTGGCGTTCTCCCTCGAAGCCCAGCGCCAAGGTGCCGAGTTCGGTGGCTGGCTGCTCAGCGCCTTGCGCGCCGGCGGTGTCGAGCCGGAAATGTTTCTGCCCGAATACGGCAAGCACCAATACGAAATCACCTGCCGCCCGACGCTCGGCGTGGCGGCGGCGGATCGCGCCGTCAATGTGCGCGAGATCAGCCGCGAGATTGCCCGGCAAATGGGCCTCGACCTGAGCTTCGCGCCGAAGACCGCCGCCGACGCGGTGTGCAACGGCGTGCATCTGCACGTCAGCCTGCTCGATCTGGCCGGCCAGCCGATGCTTTACGACGCTGGCACCGGCAATGGACTGTCGAGCCTCGGCCAGCATTGGGCGGCGGGGATCCTGCACTACCTGCCGGCCCTCTGTGCCTTCACCGCGCCGACGCCGGTGTCGTACGAGCGTTTGCAGCCGCATCACTGGAGCGCGTCTTACGCTTGTCTGGGTCAACAGAACCGCGAGGCGGCGCTGCGCATCTGCCCGACCGTAACCCTTGGCGGCAAGCCCGTGGCCAACCAGTTCAACCTCGAATTCCGCGCCATGGACGCCACCGCCTCACCGCATCTGGCCATGGCGGCGCTGCTGATCGCCGGGCGTCTGGGCATTGAACAACGCTTGGCACTGAACGCGATCACCGACGAAATTCCCGATTCACTCAACGACGAGCAACGCCAGGCCCGGGGCATCGTCGCCCTGCCCGCCTCGCTGGCCCAGGCGCTGGATTGCCTGCGCAACAGTGGCGCCTTCACTGCATGGCTGCCCAAGCCGTTGCTCGACACCTATTACGCCCTGAAAACCGAGGAACTGGCGCTGACGGAACAGCTCTCGCCCGCTGACTTGTGTGAGCACTATGCACGCCTGTACTGAATCCACCGAGTTGGGGTTGTACACCCGACCGGCCTACAACCTGAGCCGCGCCGACTCGACGCACCCGTTGATTCTGGTGTGCGAACACGCCAGCCGCTACATCCCCGAGGCCCTGAACAATCTGGGCCTGGACGCTGCCGCCGCCGCTGAACACATCGCCTGGGACATTGGCGCGTTGCAACTGGCTGAACAGCTATCGGAGAGGCTCGGCGCAACCCTGTTGAGCGCCAATTATTCGCGCCTGCTGATCGACCTGAACCGGCCCCGCCACGCCCCGGACAGCATTCCGGCGCAGAGCGAAATCTATCAGGTGCCGGGCAACCGTGAACTGGACGAAGCCACCCGCGAATACCGCCGCCAGACCTTGTTCAAACCGTTTCACGCGCGCTTGCAAACCTTGATCGACGAGCGTGTTGCTCAGGGCCAAGCCGTTCGTGTGGTGGGGATTCACAGTTTCACTCCGGTGTATTACGGCCAGCCGCGACCGCTGGAAGCCGGCGTGCTGTTCGGTCAGGCCAAGGCTTACGCGCAACGCCTGCTCGACGGTCTCGGCGAGCATCCGCTGAAAGTGGCCGGCAATCAGCCGTACAGGATCGATCCGCTGGGCGACATGACCGTGCCGGTGCACGGCGATGCCCGTGGCCTCGACTCGGTGCTGATCGAGGTACGCAATGACTTGCTGCGCAGCCCCGAAGCCGTATCACGCTGGGCCGGATACCTCGCGCCATTGCTGTAGTGAATGAAAGACTGCTGACGCTGTAAACGATGGACCGATAACAACTAAAACGATCGACTGGCTGACAAGGAGTTGCGCTTCATGGAAATTGAAGAATTCGGCTACAAGCAAGAGTTGAAACGTAGCCTGACGCTGACCGACCTGGTGGTGTACGGGATGATCTTCATGATCCCCATCGCCCCGTTCGGTGTGTATGGCTACGTTAACGCCGAGGCCCCGGGGATGGTGCCGCTGGCGTACATCATCGGCATGGTGGCGATGCTGTTCACCGCGCTGAGTTACGGCAGCATGGCCAAGGCGTTTCCGATTGCCGGCTCGGTGTATTCCTACGCGCAACGCGGCCTCAATCAACACGTCGGCTTCATCGCCGGTTGGCTGATGCTCCTCGATTACCTGCTGATCCCGCCGCTGCTCTACGTCTACGCGGCGATGGCGCTCAACCATTTGTACCCGGACATTCCGAAAGTCGGCTTCATTCTGGCGTTTCTGGTCAGCGCGACCTTCGTCAACCTGCGCGGCATCACCTTCACCGCACGGATGAACATCATCTTCCTGCTGGCGCAACTGGTGGTACTCGGCATCTTCCTGTTCTACGCCTGGAATGCCCTGCACAACGGTGGCGGTAACGGCGAGCTGACCCTGGCGCCGCTGTATCACGCGGAAACCTTCAACTTCGCCCTGCTGATGCAAGCGGTATCGATTGCGGTGCTGTCGTTCCTCGGCTTCGATGCGATCTCGACGCTCGCTGAAGAAATCAAGGGTGATCCGGGCAAGAGCGTCGGCAAAGCGGCGTTGATCACTCTGGTAGTGATGGGCGTGATCTTCGTTGCGCAAACCTGGATTGCTACCGACCTGGCGGCAGGCATGGGCTTCAAATCCGCCGACACCGCGTTCTATGAAATCGCCGAAATCGCCGCCGGCAGCTGGCTGGCGACCCTGACCGCTGTCGCGACGGCGCTGGCCTGGGGCGTGGCCGTGGCCATCACCTCGCAAGCCGCGGTTTCGCGCTTGCTGTTCGGCATGGCGCGCGACGGCAAACTGCCAAAAGTGCTGGCCAAGGTTCACCCGAAACACAACACGCCGTACCTGAGCATTTATCTGGTGGCGGTGCTGTCGCTGGTGATCTGCTACCTGTTCATCAACTCGGTCGACACCCTGACCTCGCTGGTCAACTTCGGCGCACTCAGCGGTTTCATGCTGCTGCACCTGACAGTGATCAACTACTACTGGCGTCGGCAAAAGTCCGGTCAGGTCGTGCGTCACCTGATCTGCCCGGTGGTCGGCTTCATCATCGTCGCGGCCATCATGTACAACATGGGCGTCGATGCGCAGAAACTCGGTCTGATCTGGATTGCTCTGGGTCTGGTGTACCTGTTCTTCCTCAACAAACTCGGCGCCAGCACCGCACTGCCTGACCCGAGCAACGGCTGACAAGAAAAAGAGCGGCGTCTGACAACAAATCAGGCGACCGCCGATTTATCGCGTGGAAACCGACAGTGATAGTCAGGTTCGGCGACTTTGCCGAACCTTTTGATACAGGAGTACATCCATGCTGGTCTTACGCCCAGTCGAGCAGACTGACCTGCCCCAGCTCCAACAATTGGCCCGCGACAGTCTGGTGGGCGTGACCTCCCTGCCGGACGACAGAGAGCGCCTGCGCGCGAAAATCACCGGTTCCTGCGCTTCGTTCGCCAGCGCGGCAGAGGCTAACGGCCCGGAGAACTACTTCTTCGTGCTGGAAGACCTCGACGAACAGCGTCTGGTTGGCTGCTCGGAAATTCTCGCCACAGCGGGTTTCGACGAGCCGTTCTACAGCCTGCGTAATCGCCATTTCACCAGTGCGTCCCGCGAGCTGAACATTGAACACGGCGTGCCGGCGCTGTCGCTGTGCCACGACCTCAACGATCACACGCTGCTGCGCGGCTTTCATATCGACGCCGCGCTGGTGCGCACGCCGTTCTCCGAGTTGCTGTCACGGGCGCGCCTGTTGTTCATCGCCGCCCATGCGCCGCGCTTTGCCGAGGCGGTGATTACCGAAATCGTCGGCTACAGCGACGAGGCCGGCAATTCACCGTTCTGGGATGCGCTGGGCAAACATTTCTTCGACCTGCCCTACGCGGAGGCCGAACGCCTGTGCGGGTTGCAAAGCCGCACCTTTCTCGCCGAACTGATGCCGCAATACCCGATTTACGTGCCGATGCTGCCGCAAGCGGCGCAAGACTGTATCGGTCGCATCCACCCGGACGGTCAGGAAGCGTTCGACATCCTTGAGCGTGAAGGCTTCGAAACCAACAGCTACATCGACCTGTTCGACGCTGGCCCGACCCTGTATGCGCGTACCTCGAATATCCGTTCGATTGCCCGCAGCCAGACGGCATCGGTGCAGCAACGACCACAGATCGATGCCCGTGGCCGTTACCTGCTGAGCAATGACGCGCTGCACGGCTTCCGGGCGATCATGGCCGAACTCGATTTCCAACCCGATCAACCGCTGTCCCTCACCCCTGCAATGTGTGCGGCGCTGAACGTGACCGATGGCAGCCCGATTCGGCTGATTGCCCTGTGAAACCCGCGCGGTTGCGCAGTCAACGACAGTGCCCGAACAGGCGCGCAAAAGGAGTTACAGCATGATTGTCCGCCCGGTCAAAGTCAGCGACCTGCCAGCCTTGATGGCGCTGGTGCAACAGGCCGGCCCGGGGTTCACCACCCTGCCGGCCAACGAAGATCGCCTGTCCCACCGGGTCCGCTGGGCGCAACGGGCGTTTGCCGAGCAGGTGGAGCGGGCCGACGCGGACTATCTGTTTGTGCTCGAAGACGACGACATGCGCGTGGTCGGCGTCAGCGCACTGGCCGGGGCGGTCGGCCTGCGCGAGCCCTGGTACAACTATCGGCTCGGGTTAACGGTGAGTTCGGCGCCGGATCTGGGTATTCAGCGGCAGATACCGACGCTGTTTCTCAACAACGAACTGACCGGCCAATCGGAGCTGTGCTCGCTGTTTCTTGGCCATGACCAGCGCCACGGCAGCAACGGTCGCCTGCTGTCACTGGGGCGTTTGCTGTTCGTTGCCGAGTTCCCGCATCTGTTCGGTGAGAAGATGATTGCCGAACTGCGCGGCAGTGCCGATGAACACGGTTGTTCGCCGTTCTGGGACAGTCTGGGCCGGCATTTCTTTCAAATGGACTTCAGCCATGCCGATCACTTGTCAGGCCTTGGCAACAAATCGTTCATCGCCGAACTGATGCCGCGCCAGCCGTTGTACACCTGCATGCTCACCGAACAGGCCCAAGCGGCGATCGGCCAGGCACACCCGAATACCGAGCCGGCGCTGAAAATCCTTCAGGCCGAAGGTTTTACCCACAAAGGCTACATCGACATCTTTGACGGCGGCCCGGTGATAGAAGCGCCGGTGCGCTCGATCCGCACCGTGCGCGAGAGCGTTGAGCTGACCCTGAGCCTCGGCAGCCCGGATGAACAGGCACCGCTGTGGCTGATTCACAACCGCCGTCTGGAAAACTGCCGCATCACCGTCGCCCGCGCCCGTCGGGTCGGCAGCAGCCTGGTGATCGACCGCCTCACCGCCAAGCGCCTGCAACTGCAACCGGGCAATTCGGTGCGCGCGGCAATGCTGCCCAATCAACAGCAACAGGCGGTGGCGGCCTGACGGTCATCACCGCAAAAAGGTAAATCCTTTCAGCAAAAGCGTCCGCGACAACCTGTCCCTTGCAAATTCGTCATGATCATTGACCCATTCGCGTGATAGCCTTTTCATTCTTCGGCGTTGACACCTTTGTTCAAGCCTTTCCATTCCTTTGTATTGGTGGAACTCGTATGACCAGGCTTTCCCATCAAGATTTGCGCCGTAACTTCCGTCAACTGCTGGCTTCCGACACCTGCTACCACACGGCTTCGGTGTTCGATCCGATGTCCGCGCGGATTGCCGCTGACCTGGGTTTTGAAGTGGGGATCCTCGGCGGTTCCGTGGCCTCTTTGCAGGTACTCGGTGCCCCGGACTTTGCCCTGATCACCCTCAGCGAGTTCGCCGAACAGGCCACCCGCATCGGCCGCGTCGCCCAATTGCCGGTGATCGCCGACGCCGACCACGGCTACGGCAACGCCCTCAACGTGATGCGCACCATCGTCGAACTGGAACGCGCCGGCGTCGCCGCCCTGACCATCGAAGACACCTTGCTGCCGGCACAATTCGGCCGCAAATCCACCGACCTGATCACCGTGGCCGAAGGCGTCGGCAAGATCCGCGCGGCGCTGGAAGCCCGGGTTGATACGGAAATGGCGATCATCGCCCGTACCAACGCCGGCATTCTGCCGAATCAGGAAATCATCAGCCGTACCCGCCAATATCAGGCGGCCGGGGCTGACGGCATCTGCATGGTCGGCATTCAGGATTTCGATCAGCTTGAGCAAATCGCCGAACACCTGACCGTACCGCTGATGCTGGTGACCTACGGCAACCCGGCGCTGCGCGACGACAAGCGTCTGGCCGAACTCGGTGTGCGCGTGACCATCGATGGCCATGGCGCTTACTTTGCGGCGATCAAAGCGACGTACGACAGCCTGCGTGAACAGCGGCAGATCTTTACCCAGGCGTCCGATCTGAGCGCTACTGAGTTGACGCACACCTATACCCAGCCGGAGGAATACATTCTCTGGGCCAAGGAATACATGAGCGTCAAGGAGTGATGCACACGCTTCACCGGCCCTTTCGCGAGCAGGCTCGCTCCCACAGTGGATCTTGGTTGAACACAACATTCGTGTTCGACACCGATCAAATGTGGGAGCGAGCCTGCTCGCGAAGGCGTCCGCCGCTACACCGCTACACCGGCGTCTTGTAAGCCTCCTCCCGCTGCACCGCCCGCGCCTGAATCACATTCAGAATCGCACAGCCCTCGCGCATCAACAGATGCACCGCACTGGTCACCCGCGTCAGATCACAATCGGAAATGCCCTTGAGATTAAGACTGGCAAAGGTGTCGGCCAGATCGCGCACAACCACAAACCGGTGCATCGCACAGGCGGCCATGTCGCTGAGTTCTAAGTGGGTATTGAGGAAGAGCACCGGGGATTCGGCGTCGTAGGTGTCGATGGGGAGGAAGCGGGGCATTACTTGGTCGGTCATAGAGTTCACTCCAAATAGGGGTCAGGTGCTGTATTCGACCGGCCAAGATCGTCGCAGATTTTCTGCGAACCGAGACTATAAGAGCCGCGCTCAACGGCCACAACAAGAGCTTCTGTCAGAATTTTCGGTATTTTTTGTACGCTGTCCTCGACTTCCACTTTTCCCACAAAAGCCCCTCACCCTAGCCCTCTCCCAAAGGGAGAGGGAACTGATTGGGGGATGCTCGGGAGCTACGCCGACTTGTGATACCGCGCTGAATCCGATTTTGAATTCAAAGTTAATCTTTCAGGTCGCCGTGTTAATCACAAACAACACGGTCAGTCCTCTCCCTCGGGAGAGGGAACTGATTGGGGGATGCTTGGGAGTTACGCCGACTTGTGACACCGCGCTGAATCCGATTTTGAATTCAAAGCTAATCTTTCAGGTCGCCGTATTCATCACAAACAACACGGTCAGTCCCCTCTCCCTCCGGGAGAGGGTTAGGGTGAGGGCAAATGCACCTGACACCCCACCCGTATCAGTCACACCACAAACCCACTCACCGCGGCTTGGCCAACTCCATAATCATCCGCGACAACAGATAAATCCGCGGCGCCACACTCGCCACTTCGGCGTATTCCTCCGGCGTATGAATATTGCCGCCAACAATCCCGAAACCATCCAGCGTCGGCGTGCCAACCCCGGCCGACAAACTCGCATCCGCCGCACCGCCACTGCCCTCCTCCGTCAACTTGCGGCCAATCTCGCCGTAAATCCCCTGAGCCATGGCCATTAGACGATCCGACTCGGGAGTCTGCGGCATCGGTGGCAAGCCGCGTTGCAATGAAGTCTTCACTTCGGTTTCAGGAATCAATTTGTCCTGCGACACCCGCGCCAGATCCTTCTCGATCCGGTCGAACTCCTCCGGCACCGCTGCGCGCACGTCAGCCTTGGCCGTGGCTTGATCGGGAATCACGTTGGTGCGATCGCCGGCCTTGAGCACGGTGAAGTTGATGGTGGTTTTCTTCGCCTCATCGCCAAGTTTGCCCAACTGAAGAATCTGGTGCGCCGCTTCCATTGCGGCATTGCGCCCCAGTTCCGGCGCGACACCGGCGTGCGCGGCTTTGCCCTTAACCTCGACCAGCGCCGTCGCGCTGCCCTTGCGCCACACCACCAGGCCATCGGCCGGGCGGCCCGGCTCAAGGTTGAGGGTCACGTCGTGCTGTTTGGCGGTTTTCTTGATCAGGTCGGTGGCGACGTCCGAGCCGGTTTCTTCACTGGCGTCGAGCAGGAAGGTGATTTGCGCGTAGTCCTTGAAGTCGAGGTTTTTCAGGATTTTCAGCGCATAGATCCCGGCGACGATGCCGCCCTTGTCATCCATCACCCCCGGCCCGTAAGCACGGCCGTCCTTGATATGGAACGGCCGCTCGGCCGCCGAACCTTCCTTGAATACCGTGTCCATGTGCGCCATCAGCAGGATTTTCGCCTTGCCGGTGCCTTTCAGCGTCGCCAGTACATGGTTGGATTTTTCCGGCGTGTTCGGCACCAATTCGATGGTGGCGCCGAGTTTTTTCAGCTCATCGATAGCGATGTCGCTGACTTGCTTGAGGCCCGGTTCATAGCCGGAACCGGAGTCGATATTGACCAGCCGCTCGAGCAATTTCAGCGCTTCTGGCTGGTATTGCTCGGCATCG
Source organism: Pseudomonas tensinigenes (assembly GCF_014268445.2). NCBI lineage: Bacteria > Pseudomonadati > Pseudomonadota > Gammaproteobacteria > Pseudomonadales > Pseudomonadaceae > Pseudomonas > Pseudomonas tensinigenes. Next base: position 2,685,183 of record NZ_CP077089.1, on the reverse strand, counting down.
GCGAGCACTTGTTTGTGCGGTTCGGCGAAGGCGTGGGCAGCCGAGAAAGCGAGAGACAGGCCGAGGCTGGCGGCCAGCAGGGAGCGAGAAAATGAGAACGTCATGAAGCGATCCTTGTTTCGCGTCGGGGGGATTTAACCGTACCCGACATCGGCGCGAGGCTCTACACCGAATGCGACACTGATCTAACCGACAACACAAAACCCTGTGGGAGCGAGCCTGCTCGCGAAGGCGTCGTGTCAGGCGATATCAGTCTTGGCTGACCCAGCGCTTTCGCGAGCAGGCTCGCTCCCACAAGGGATTTGTGGTGATGCGGATCAAACCGAATCCAGCAACGTCCGCCGGGGCTTGCCATCACAATTGCAGATCACCCGATTACGCCCGCCTGCCTTGGCTTCATACAACGCCTGATCGGCATCATTGAGCCAGCGCGTCGCGTCAGCATGCGCCGGGTCGTACGCCGCCAAGCCAATGCTCAAACTGACCTTCAACGCCGGGTTCTGCTCATAACCCAGAATCGCGAAGCGCTCACGCAACGCTTCCATCGCCTGCGCGGCGTTGAACAGCGGCAGATCCGGCAAAATCACACAGAACTCATCACCGCCATAGCGCCCGGCAACGTCAGTCGCCCGCAGGTTTTGTTTAAGTAATTTGCTCAACTGGCGCAACACGATGTCGCCCGCAACATGGCCGTAAGTGTCGTTGATTGCCTTGAAGTGATCGATGTCGATCAGCGCAATCGCCGCGCCCTGTTTCTGCCGTTTACAGCGCTGAAAAGCGATCTCCAGTTGATCCTTCCAGGCGCCGTGGTTAAGCAGCCCGGTCAAGCTGTCGGTGCGGCTCAGGGCAAGCAATTCGCGTTTATGCCGACCGAGGGTGTAGGCCTGGCGAAAGCAGATCCAGCCCAGCGCCAACGGGTACAGCAGCAGTAACGGGAAACAGGCGTACATTTGCGCAGGCGAGGTCTGCGGAACGAATGCCGGGGCAAAGACCACCAGCCCGACGCCGACCCCGAGCAACTGCGCCGCAGAGCCTGCCAATAGAAAGCGTGAACCACCGATAGCGACGTTGTTCATCGCCATCATCGAAATGGTCGTGGCCGTGGGCAGCGGATTGAAATGCATGGCGGCAAGCCAAAAGCCGCCGAAAAAGGCGTCGATCAACAGATTGCGGTGTTCAGCGTGGTAAGGAACCCGGGCGCGGCGCGCCCATTGAAACGCCAGATGCGGCCAGACCAGGCCGTTGAAGAACATCAGTGCCCAGACCCACAGCGGCGGATCGAGCGAGTACATCGCCACGCTCACGCACACGAGCCCCAGAATCAACCCGAGGATGCGCGATGTATAAAGCCTCCTGGCCAATGAAAGTCCCTTTCCTCCGGTATTTCCCATAAGGACCTCGCTCACGCACACCGCAGGACGGATGTGCTGGAAGTCTAACAGGGCGACGTTAAATAGCCATCACCGGCCAGCGGGCTGAATAGAGCGACATCAGGGCCGCACACAGTGCAAATATTTGGCTATACATGAAAGGAGCAAAATGGAAAAACAACTATAAGAAGGAGGCCCATGCACACCTATCACGTGTTGATCATCGGTAGCGGTTTTGGCGGTCAATGTGCTGCGGTCAACCTGCTCAAAGCCGGGATCGACGATTTTCGCCTGCTGGAGCGAAGGGACTTTTTTGGCGGCACCTGGTGCCAGAACACCTACCCTGGCGCAGCAGTGGACGTGCCGTCGCCGCTGTATTCGCTGTCGTTCGCACCGTACCGCTGGTCGCAGATGTTCGCCGGGCAGGCCGAACTGCAGCGCTACACCGAACATGTCATCGAGGAATTCGGTTTGCGCGAACGCGTTGAGCTGGAGGCCAATGTCGAGCGCGTCGAATGGGACGACACGGAAAAACGCTGGGCCGTGTATACCGCCAGCAAAGGCACCTTTTATGCGCAGTTCCTGATCAATGCCACCGGGCCATTGAGCCAACCGGTCATTCCGCACTTTCCCGGCCGGGATCGCTTTCAAGGCAAGACTTTTCATACAAACAATTGGGATCACAGCTACGACTACCGCGGTAAACGCGTGGCCATCGTCGGCAGCGGCGCCAGTGCGGTGCAGGTGATTCCAGCGATTGCGGCGCAGGTCGAGCAATTGCACGTGTTTCAACGCGCGCCCCATTGGGTGCTGCCCCGCGCCGATCGTCAGTTCGGGCCGTTGCAACGCTGGCTGCTTGGCCGCAAACCCGCCTACAAACTGTTGCGCTGGCTGATTTACTGGCAATTCGAAACCCGGGTCATCGCGTTCAAATATTCGAAAGCAGCGATTCACATGGTCCAGCAGCACGCCCTGCGTTTTCTCAAACGCCAGGTGCCGGACCCGGTGCTGCGAGAAAAACTCACCCCGGACTTCACCATCGGCTGCAAACGGGTACTGGTTTCCAGTACCTATTACCCGGCGCTGAGTCGCGCCAACGTCACCTTGCATACCCGCGAGCAAGGCATTGCGTCCATCGACGAAACCGGCATCAACACTCAGGACGGTCAGCACATCGACGTTGATCTGATCGTCTGGTCGACCGGTTACGACGCCACCGACGGGGTGATTTCCTATCCGGTCAGCGGAAAAAACGCCGTGCAACTCAGAGAGGTCTGGGCGCAATACCCGCGCGCCTATCTGGGCACCAGCCTGCCGGACTTCCCCAACCTGTTTATCGTCACCGGCCCTAACACCGGCATTGGCCACACCTCGGCGCTGTTCATCATCGAGTCGCAGATGAACTACATCCTCGACTGCATCCGCACCGTGCAGGCCAAAGGCCTGCGCAGCATCGAAGTGCGCCCCGAAGCGGAACGTACCTACACTGAGATGATTCATCGGGAAATGCAGCGCACGGTCTGGAAGTCCGGCGGCTGCCACAGTTGGTATCAAAGCAAGAGCGGTCATGTGATCGCGATGTTTCCCGGCTTCAGTTTCAGCTATCACCGCTTGACCCAAGCGCTGAAACCGGCCGACCACATTCTGTCCTGAACACGTAAAAGGAAGACGTCGATGCTTTTGCTGTTTGTCGCCCTCGCGGTTTTCGTGGCCTGGAGCTGGTTGAGTTATCCGGCGGTCGGTCATTGGCTGTACGACCTGAACATGGCCATCGAGGCCAAGTTGTACAAATTGCACAAGATCGAAGTGCCAATCGCCGAGATGAGCGTCTCGACCTGGCAGGGCGGGCCGTACGAAGCGGCCAGCGCGATTCTGATGCTGCATGGCTACAGCGCCGAGAAGAACCTGTGGTTGCGCTTTTCCCGGCACTTCGTGCGCGAGTATCGGGTGATCATCCCGGACCTCGCCGGCCATGGTGAAACCGGGTTCAAGGCGGGCGGTGGTTATGACATTCCGCTGCAAGCCAAACGCATGATCCAGTTGCTCGACGTCTGCGGCGTGGAAAAAGTCCATGTGATCGGCAACTCGATGGGGGGCTACATCGCGGCGTGGCTGGCGGCAACTTACCCGGATCGCATTGCTTCGGTGGCGCTGATCGACCCGGCGGGCGTCACGGCACCGGAGGTCAGCGACATGGAGCGGCATCTGGCGCGCGGGCATAACCCGTTTCTGATCAACTCGCGGGAAGAGTTTCGCCAGTTTTATGCAATGACCATGGAATCGCCGCCGTGGGTACCGAATCTAGTGTTGGACGCCATCGCCCAGCGCTACGAACAACAACGCGATGAACTGGAAGAGATCTTCCGCGATTTTCGCGCCAGCCCGCCGATGGAGCCGAAACTACCCGATATCAAATGCCCGGCGCTGTTGCTCTGGGGGCGCAAGGATCGGCTGATCGACGTCAGCAGCGTGCCGGTGTGGAGCAAGGGCATCGCCAATTTGCGCGTGGATGTCTGGGATCATGTCGGGCACATGCCGATGGTTGAACAGCCGGGGAATACTGCAGAGCTTTATCGCGAGTTTCTGGGAAGCCAAAGATGACAATGCACCCAGCCCCTGATCGTTCCCACGCTCTGCGTGGTAATGCCTCAAGGGACGCTCCGCGTCCAGTGACGCGGAGCGTCACGGGCTGCATTCCCACGCAGAACGTGGGAACGATCAGCAAGGGGTAAGCCTGAGATGAACATTCTTTATGACGAACGCCTCGACGGCCCGCTGCCGCAGGTGAACAAGGCCGAATTCCTCAAGGCATTGCAGCAAGCGCTGCCTGACCTCGACATTTTATGGCGCGAGGACGAACTCAAACCCTACGAATGCGATGGCCTCTCCGCCTACCGCACCACGCCGATGCTGGTTGCCCTGCCGCGTCGACTCGAGCAAGTGCAAAGCCTGCTCAAACTCTGCCATCAGAAGAACGTCCCGGTGGTTGCCCGTGGCGCCGGCACCGGGTTGTCCGGCGGTGCCTTGCCGCTGGAGCAAGGCCTGCTGCTGGTGATGGCGCGCTTCAATAATATTCTGCACATCGACCCCGCCGCCCGCACCGCGCGGATTCAGCCGGGGGTGCGCAATCTGGCGATCTCTCAGGCAGCGGCGCCCTTCGGACTGTATTACGCGCCGGATCCATCGTCGCAGATCGCCTGCTCGATCGGCGGCAACGTCGCCGAAAACGCTGGCGGCGTGCATTGCCTCAAATACGGATTGACCGTGCACAACCTGCTGAAAATCGAAGTGCTGACCATCGAAGGCGAACGCCTGACCCTCGGTTCGGATGCCCTCGACTCAGCGGGTTTCGATCTGCTCGCCTTGTTCACCGGCTCCGAAGGATTGCTGGGGATCATCACCGAAGTCACGGTCAAACTGCTGCCCAAACCGCAGGTCGCGAAAGTGCTGCTGGCCAGCTTCGATTCCGTGGAAAAGGCTGGCAGCGCGGTCGCCGAAATCATCGCGGCGGGGATCATTCCCGGCGGGCTGGAGATGATGGACAACCTCGCCATTCGCGCCGCCGAAGATTTCATTCACGCCGGTTACCCGGTCGATGCCGAGGCGATTCTGTTGTGCGAACTCGATGGCGTCGAGGCCGATGTCCACGACGACTGCCAACGGGTGCGCGAGGTCATGACCGCGGCCGGCGCCACCGAAGTGCGTCAGGCCCGCGACGAAGCCGAGCGCGTGCGCTTCTGGGCCGGGCGCAAAAATGCTTTCCCGGCCATCGGCCGTCTATCACCTGACTATTACTGCATGGACGGCACCATCCCGCGCCGCGAATTGCCCGGTGTACTGCAAAGCATCGCCCGACTCAGCGAAGAATACGGTTTGCGCGTGGCCAACGTGTTCCATGCCGGCGACGGCAACATGCACCCGTTGATTCTGTTCGACGCCAATCAACCCGGCGAATTGCACCGCGCCGAAGCCTTGGGCGGCAAGATCCTTGAACTGTGCGTGCAGGTCGGCGGCAGCATCACCGGCGAACACGGCGTCGGCCGCGAGAAAATCAACCAGATGTGCGCGCAGTTCAACAGTGACGAACTGAGCCTGTTCCATGCAGTAAAAGCCGCGTTCGACCCACAAGGCCTGCTCAACCCCGGCAAGAACATTCCGACCCTGCACCGCTGCGCCGAATTCGGCGCGATGCACATTCACGCAGGGCAATTGCCCTTCCCCGAACTGGAGCGTTTCTGATGGCCGATGTCGATGCCGCCAGCGCCCTGCTCGATCAGGTCAACGAGGCCCGGGCCAACGCCACGCCGCTGAAAATTCAGGGTGGCAACAGCAAAGCGTTCCTCGGCCGTGAGGTGGCCGGCGAAGTGCTCGACACCCGCGCCCACTGCGGCATCGTCCGTTACGAGCCGACCGAACTGGTGGTCACGGCGCGCGCCGGTACACCGTTGTCCGAACTGCTGGCGGCGCTGGATGCTGCCGGACAAATGTTGCCGTGCGAGCCGCCGTCATTCGCCGACGGCGCCACCGTCGGCGGCATGATCGCCACGGGGTTGTCCGGTCCACGACGACCGTGGTCTGGCTCGGTGCGCGACTTCGTCCTCGGCACGCGGGTGATCACCGGCCTCGGTCAGCACCTGCGCTTCGGCGGCGAAGTGATGAAGAACGTCGCCGGTTATGACCTGTCGCGGCTGATGGCCGGCAGTTATGGCTGCCTCGGCGTGCTCACCGAGGTCTCGCTGAAAGTCCTGCCGAAACCGCGCCAGTGCCTGAGCATTCGCCTCGACATGGAATGCGCGCGGGCGCTGGCCAAGCTTGCCGAGTGGGGCCAGCAGCCGCTGCCGATCAGTGCCGCCTGCCACGATGGCCAGAGCCTGTATTTGCGTCTCGAGGGCGGCGAAGGTTCGGTGGCGGCGGCGCATCAACGCCTCGGTGGTGAACCGCTGGATTCAGGGTTCTGGCGCGATCTGAATGAGCAGCGTCTAGGGTTTTTCAACGAAGGTCTGCCGCTGTGGCGCTTGTCGTTGCCGAACAATCTCGGACCACTGGATCTGCCCGGCGAGCAACTGATCGACTGGGCCGGTGCACAACGCTGGCTGAAATCCGACGCGGCGCACATTCATATCCTCGCTCAGGAACTCGGCGGCCATGCCACCTGCTTTACCCACGGCGCCTGCTCTTCGCCATTCCAGCCGCTGGCCTGGACACTGCTGCGCTATCACCGGCAACTCAAAGCGCAACTCGACCCGCAAGGGCTCTTCAACCCCGGGCGCATGTACGCGGAGTTCTAGCCATGCAAACCACCCTCAGCGAACAATCGCGACAACTGCCCCGCGCCGCCGAGGCAGAAAAGATTCTGCGCACCTGCGTGCATTGCGGCTTTTGCAACGCGACCTGCCCGACCTATCAATTGCTCGGCGATGAACTCGATGGCCCGCGCGGGCGCATCTACCTGATCAAGCAAGTGCTCGAAGGCGCACCCGCGACGGCGCAGACGCAACTGCATCTGGACCGCTGCCTGTCGTGCCGTAACTGCGAAACCACCTGCCCGTCCGGCGTCGACTATCACAACCTGCTCGACATTGGCCGCGCGGTGGTCGATCAAGCAGTGCCGCGTCCGGCGTCCCAGCGCCTGTTGCGCGAAGGGTTGCGCGCATTAGCGCCGAATCCGGGATTGTTCAAAGGCTTGCTGCGCATGGGCACGACGTTTCGGCCGCTGTTGCCGCGAGTGCTCGAAAGCAAACTGCCGCAGCATCTGCCGTTTTCCGGTTTGCGCCCCGCCCCTCGCCACGCCCGGCGGGTGTTGTTGCTTGAAGGCTGCGTGCAACCGGGGTTGTCGCCAAACACCAATGACGCTACGGCGCGGGTGCTGGATCGCTTGGGCATCAGTGTCACCCCGGTGGCCGAGGCCGGGTGTTGCGGCGCGCTGGACTATCACCTCGACGCGCAAGCCAAAGGTCTCAGCCGCGCCCGACAAAACATCGATGCCTGGTGGCCGCAACTGCAAAACGGCGCCGAAGCGATTGTGCAGACCGCCAGCGGTTGCGGCGCATTCATCAAGGATTACGGGCATTTGCTGGCAGACGATCCGGTGTATGCGGCCAAGGCCAGGGAAATCAGCGAGCGCACGCTGGATCTGATGCAGGTACTCGCGCAGGAGCCGCTGGAACAGATCTGCGCCGCCACTGAACGGCGGATTGCCGTGCATTGCCCGTGCACCTTGCAGCACGCGTTGAAACTGGGCGGCGCGGTGGAAGCTGTGCTGGCGCGCCTGGGTTTCAATCTCACCGCCGTGCCCGACGGCCATTTGTGCTGCGGCTCGGCGGGCACCTATTCGCTGACGCAACCGGTGCTGGCCCGGCAACTGCGCGACAATCGCCTCAATGCGCTGGAGAGTGGCCGCCCTGAGCTGATCGTCACTTCCAACGTTGGCTGCCAGAGCCATCTGGGCAGTGCCGGACGCACGCGGGTGATGCACTGGATCGAGCTGGTGGATCAGTCGTTGGCAGAATGAAGTTCGTAGGATTCTTCGTTTGCCCGCGTGCGAGAAGGCTGCGATCTTTTCCCTCATCCATTCCGTGACCGTGGCAGGAATTTTTTTCATGACCGTGCAGCCGTTCGTCAGCCCCGACCTGATCCGCCAACGCTTCTCCAAAGCGATGTCCGACATGTACCGCGAAGAAGTGCCGCTGTACGGCGCGCTGATGGAGTTGGTGGAACAGACCAACCGCGAAGTGCTTGCACGTCAACCGGATATCGCGCGGCAACTCGACAGCACCGGTGAAATCCAGCGGCTGGACATGGAGCGCCATGGCGCCATTCGCGTCGGCACCGCGACGGAACTGGCCACCCTCGCCCGCTTGTTTGCGGTGATGGGCATGCAGCCGGTGGGTTATTACGACCTGACCCCGGCGGGCGTACCGGTGCATTCCACGGCGTTTCGCGCGGTGCATGAAGAGGCGCTGCAAGTCAGCCCGTTTCGGGTGTTTACGTCGCTGTTGCGCCTGGAGTTGATTGAAGATCCCGAACTGCGCGACTTTGCCGAATCCGTGCTGGCCCAGCGTTCGATCTTTACCGCTGAAGCATTACGCCTGATCGCGCAGGCTGAAACCGCGGGCGGACTGAATGAAAGCGAGGCCGAGGCATTCGTCCTACAAGCACTGGAAACCTTTCGCTGGCATCACAGCGCCACGGTTACCGCTGCGCAATATCAAACTTTGAGCGCCCAACACCGTTTGATCGCCGATGTGGTGGCGTTCAAAGGCCCGCACATCAATCACCTGACGCCGCGCACGCTGGACATCGACCGCGTCCAGGAACAGATGCCAGCCCATGGCATCACCCCGAAAGCCGTGATCGAAGGCCCACCGCGCCGGCAGTGCCCGATCCTCTTGCGCCAAACCAGTTTCAAAGCGCTGGACGAGCCGATCGCCTTCACCGATCAGAACCAGACCCGTGGCAGTCACAGCGCGCGTTTCGGCGAAATCGAACAGCGCGGCGCGGCACTCACCCCCAAAGGCCGGGCGCTGTATGACCGCTTGCTGAATGCCGCGCGCGATGAACTCGGCGACTTCCCCAACGAAGCCAACGCCGCACGCTACAACGCGCTGATGGCTCAGCACTTTGGCGAATTTCCTGACAGTGTCGAAGGCATACGTGAACAAGGGTTGGCGTACTTTCGCTATTTCGCCACGGAAAAAGGTCTGGCTGCTGGAGGACTTGGGCAGTCGTCTCTGGAGGACTTGTTGCGCGATGGTTATGTGAAAGCGGAACCGTTGGTGTACGAAGATTTCCTGCCGGTGAGTGCGGCGGGGATTTTTCAGTCGAACCTTGGCGATGCGGCGCAGGCGCATTACGGCGAGCATTCCAATCGGCAGGCTTTTGAGCTGGCGCTGGAGCGCGCGACCATTGATGAGTTGGGGTTGTATGCGGCGACGCAGCAGCGTTCGATTGATGAGTGTCTGTCCCGATTTGCGCGTTGAAAAATCAAAAGATCGCAGCCTTCGGCAGCTCCTACAGGGGAAATGCATGCCAAAAGTAGGAGCTGCCGAAGGCTGCGATCTTTTGATCTAAAAGTTTTAAGCAGCCGCCTCGACCAAATGATGGCTTGTGGCCATTGTGCGCAAGAAGTTGCGCACTTGTTTTGTAAAAAAGCCTAATAAAACCGCTGAGAGCCACGTCGTACAAGGCCTGCAGCCAAGTGCGCAAGAAGTTGCGCAGTACTGCGCAACTTCTTGCGCACTTTTGCCTTGGATGGCCGCTCTATTTCGCACGCTCACCGGAAAAACCGGGCAAACACCCCGGCCCGCATGGCTGCGACAATTGTTGGCACGCTCCTTGATAACAGTCAGGCACCCACCGGGCGATTTCGCCTCCCGGGCACCTTAAATTATTCCGCAAGGAGAGCACCCCATGGCAACACCAGCGTACATGTCGGTTACCGGCGAAAAACAAGGCCTGATCACTGCAGGCGCTTTCACCGCTGACTCCGTAGGCAACACCTACCAGGAAGGCCACGAAGACCAGGTTATGGTTCAGGCTTTCAGCCACGACGTAATCATCCCGCGTGACCCGCAATCCGGTCAGCCAACCGGTCAGCGCGTTCACAAGCCAGTTGTGATCACCAAGGTCTACGACAAAGCTTCGCCTCTGCTGCAAGCCGCTCTGACCTCCGGCGAGCGCATGAGCGAAATCGTTATCCAGTGGTTCCGTACTTCTGCTCAAGGCACCCAAGAGCACTACTACACCACCAAACTGGAAGACGCGATCATCGTCGCCATCAACAACAAAATGCACAACTGCCAGGATCCAGGCAACTCGCACTTCACCCACCTGGAAGAAGTGCAGTTCACCTACCGCAAAATCACCTGGACCCACGAAGTATCCGGTACTTCGGGTTCCGATGACTGGCGTGCTCCAGTCGTTTAATTACGGCTGATCGTTACAAGCATCGGCCAGCTCTGCTGGTCGATGTTGTTTTCGCCCTCCAGAATTTCGCGTAAGTTGAGCCGCTTTGCGGTCGTCGACATACGCCGCTGTACAGCACGAGGAACAAGGGATGTTCGCGCCGGCCAATGAAACCCACTTTGCCCTGACCATCGAAGGCCTTTCCGCCGATTTCCAGGTGTTTACCCTCACCGGTCGGGAAGCCATCAGCCAGCCTTTTGTCTTCGAGGTGGAGCTGGTCAGTGAGCAGCCGTCGCTGGACCTCGAAACCCTGCTGCACAAACCGGCCTTCCTGCAACTGTCGCCCGACGGCAGCGGCATCCACGGCCAGATCTATCGCGCCGCGCAAGGTGACTCGGGCAAACGCCTGACCCGTTATTCAGTGACCCTGCGCCCGCAACTGGCGTACCTGGCGCATCGCGTCAATCAACGCATCTTCCAGAACCTCACGGTGCCGAAAATCATCGGCATGGTTCTCGAAGAGCACGGTATCCAAAGCAACGCCTACGAATTCAAGACTGGTTCGATCTATCCCGAGCGCATCTACTGCGTGCAGTACGATGAATCGGACCTGCATTTCATCCAGCGCCTGTGCGAGGAAGAAGGTATTCACTACCACTTCCAGCACACGGCGACGGCGCACAAACTGGTGTTCGGCGATGACCAGACGGTATTCCCGAAACTCAAGCCTGTGGCCTATCAGCAAGACTCCGGCATGGTCGCCAGCGACCCGGTGATCAAGCGTTTCGACCTGCGCCTGGAAACCCGCACCAGCCGCACCACCCGCCGCGATTACGACTTCGAAAAACCGCGCCTCACCCTCGAAAGCGAGAACCGTGGCGACGCCCTGCCCGACCTTGAAGATTACGACTACCCGGGCCGCTTCGTCGACCGCGAGCGCGGCAAACACCTGGCCAAACGCGCCCTCGAACGTCATCGCAGCGACTTCCAGTTGGCTGAAGGCAAGAGTGATCAACCGTTGCTGGTCAGCGGCCACTTCCTCGCCCTGACCGCGCACCCGAAAGCCAAATGGAATGACCTCTGGTTGCTGACCGAAGTCCTCCACGAAGGCAAGCAGCCGCAAGTCCTCGAAGAATCGGTGACCAGCGACACCACTGCGCTGAAAGACGATTTCCATCAGGGCTACCGCAACCGCTTTCAGGCCACGCCGTGGGACGTGCCGAATCGCCCGCCCCTGCGCCACCCGAAACCGCGCATCCTCGGTAGCCAGAGCGCCGTGGTCACCGGCCCGAAAGGCGAAGAGATCCATTGCGACGAATACGGCCGCGTCAAAGTCCAGTTCCACTGGGACCGCGAAGGCCAGGCCGACGACAAAACCAGCTGCTGGCTGCGCGTCTCCAGCGCCTGGGCCGGCGCCCAGTACGGCGGCATCGCCATCCCGCGGATTGGCATGGAAGTGCTGGTCACCTTCCTTGAAGGCGACCCCGATCAACCGCTGATCAGCGGCTGCCTGTACCACAAGGAAAACACCGTCCCCTATCCACTGCCGGCAAACAAGACCCGCAGCACCTTCAAGACCCTCAGTTCCATGGGCGGTGGCGGCTACAACGAACTGCGCATCGAAGACAAAAAAGGTCAGGAGCAGATCTACCTGCACGCCCAGCGCGACTGGGATGAAAACGTCGAGCACGACCAGAAAATCCGCGTCGGCAACGAACGCCACGACACCGTCGAAAAGAACAGCTACAGCGAATTCAAAGCCGAAGAACACCACACCGTCTACGCCGACCGCAAAGTCGAAACCCGCGCCAACGACCACCTCGCCGTGGGCGTCAATCAGCACATCAAGATCGGTACTGGCCAGTTCATCGACGCCGGCCAGGAAATCCACCTCAGCAGCGGCATGAAAGTGGTGATGGAAGCCGGCGCCGAGTTGACCCTGATCGGCGGCGGCAGCTTCATCAAGATTGATGCTGGTGGCGTGACCATGAGTGGGCCGGTGATCAATATGAACTCCGGCGGAAGTCCGGGGAGTGGCACCGGCGCCGCCCCGCTGATCCCCGGAATCCTGAAACAGGCCGACGCCGACAAGGCCGGCCAGGTCCTGACCCCGGCCCAGATCAACACCCTCAAACGCAACGCGCCATTCTGCGAAGAATGCGAAAAATGCAAGGCAGGTGCCTGTGCCATCTGATCGAATTACGCCCAAGGACTGGCTGGCGCAACAGCCGTTGCAGACTGGCGAGCGCCTGTACTTGGTCATCAGCGCGGCGAGTGATTCCGACGCGCTGAAAAACCTGTATCTCACCGAACCCACCGCCCAGCTCATCCCAATCTGGGGCGGCACGCCCTACTCCACCTGGCAACCGGTGATGCCCTACGTCACCGAACTCAAAGCCAACTCCGCGTTCCTGCCGTGGATCGCTGAAACCGATGCCCTTGATTGGGGCTGGCTGGCGGTGTCGCGTTCGGAACCGAACGAAGTGTTCGAGCATCTGCGCAGTCTGACGCAGGTGAAGATGCCGGACGGGACCGAGGTGTTTTTCCGGTTTTGGGATGGACGGCATATCTACCCGATTCTGCATGGACTGGGGGAGAAGGCTGGGGAAGTGCTGCCGATGTTTGAGCGGTATCTGATTAATGGGCAGTCGCTGGAGGTTGGGACGCGGGTTGTGCCGAAGGTGAAAGATTGGCCGTGGTGGGAGGTGCCGAAGCCGTTACTGGACGGCTTGGCCAAGGAAAATCCGACGACGCTGATCAGCAACTTGATGCAGTGGCTGGAAGAAGACCGACCAGACATTTATACCGCTTGGCCCGAGAACAACCTGAAGCTGAAAGTCAGCCGTTTCGTGCGTCGTCCGGACGCACCAAAAAACCTTAAAGAAGCACTGTTAAACCACCTGATTCTGGAGCAAGGCTGATGGATCGCGTTGCCTTTGTTGACAACCAACTGAACACCTTCAAGGACAGTCTGAAGCTGTATCAGGAACAAACCAAAACCTGGTATGCGCGGGCTGCCGACAAGGCCAGTCGAGCCGCTGACTTGCCCTCCTTGCTGGGTATGGAGCGAGTGATCAAGGTTGGCAACACCAGCAAAGCGGTGAGCATGACCGACGGTAATTTCACTTCGAACGTGGCTCAGTGCCCGCTCAAGGGACCGTTGCTGATCGAAAGTAAATTCGAGTCGGTTTATGACATTCCGGTAGGCGATATCGAAGTCGAAATTGTCGCCGTGGAAGGTGGTGCAGTCAGCAAGGTCAAACTCGACGCACAAGGCAAAGCCGCCTGGACCGGTGGCATCCCGGGCAAGTTCTACGAGATCCGCGTTCATCACGAAGTGACACCGGCGCAGATCGATGCGCTGTTCAGCTCCTACAGCGGCGTGACAGCTGACCTGGAAGGTTTTCTGCGTAAGGAGTGGGCAGGTTTCAAACCGCAATGGTCGAACCTTTCCACCTCGGGCACTGCAATGGCGATTGGTACCGGCATTCTTGAAGGTGGCTGGGAGGCCATCAAGGGTGTGTGGGATGGCATCAATCAGGTGCTCGACATCCTGCAAGACCCGGGAAAATTCAAAGATGATCTCGGTGCTGGCGCACAAAAGCTAATCGATATCGCCCAAAGCACACCGGACGTTATGAAAAAGGCCATGTTACTGGCCAGCGATGAAGCAGCATTGTTCCTGCTGGTTCGAAGCGCCGTGATCTGGCTCGCAGGGTTGCCGCCAATGAAGATGGCGGGCGACATCGCGAAGATGACCACGGCCATGGTCGTCGGCATCGCCATCGACATCGTCATTGGCGTGGTTCTAACCATTGCGGCTGAAGGTACCGGGGTTCTCTACCTCGCTGCCCGACTGAAGAAATACGGTGAGCTTGTCATCAACGCCGTGGTCGGTTTCGTTAAGTCGCTGTTCAAGATCATCAATGGATTTATGGAATACGTCGCGAAATACACCGCTGTTGCGGCGCGGGGTGTGACGGCCAAGGTGAGAAACGGAATTTCCGAGTTGCGTTTTGATGGGAAGAAAAACGCGAAACTCGCGGACGGTAAAATAGCTGACGATGCTTCCAAGCAAGCGAAGACACCTGCCGACAAAAGTGCAGAACCTGCCGCCGAGACTTGCACTAACGGGTGCCCGGTTTCGATGGTGACCGGTGAAGAGCTGTTGACGCTGACCGACGGTCAACTCGACGGGATACTGCCGTTTGAGTGGACGCGTCTCTACAGAACCAGTGCTGTGGAAGTTGATTGCGGTCTGGGTTATGGCTGGAGCCATGCATTGGCTCATCGCATTGACATCAATGGCGATGAAGTCATCTGGACCGACCACGAAAATCGCGCAACGCCCTTCCCGCTCCCGAGTGAACAACGTCCCGCGATCACCAACAGCCTTTCAAAAGCTGCGATTTTCCTCGGTGACGATCCATCGGAACTGATTCTGGCCCAAGCCGGCAAGCGTCCATCGTTCTACCACTTCCGCTTTAACAGCAAAGGCGCCACCCTGATCGCCATCAGCGACAGCTATGGCAATCGACTGCACGTCACTCGCGATATCCATGGTCGTATCAAACGCCTCGACAATGGCGCCGGTCGCGCCTTGCTTCTGCGCTACGACCGAAAACACATCGTCGCGGTCGACTATCAGCAGTTTCTGCCTGCTGACAATCTGGAAGACGCCTGGAATACGGTGCAGACGCTGGTCACCTACAGCTATGACACCCAGCATCGTTTGATCGAGGCGAAGAACGCAGCTGGCGAAGCCGAGCGCTATCGCTACAACGAACAGCACGTCATTCTCGAGCGGCAACTCGCAGGCGGCGCGGCCTTTTACTGGGAGTGGGAGAACGAAGGCAAACTGTCTCGTTGCACACATCACTGGGCCAACTTCTCGCAGATGGAAGCGCACTACGCCTGGGATGACAAAGGCAGCGTGACTGTCACCAACGCCGACGGCAGCGAAGAGGTGTACACCCACGATGATCAGGCGCGACTGATCAGCAAGATCGACCCGGACGGTGCCGAGCATCTCAAGGCCTACAACGACAAAGGCCAATTGATCGCGGAAAAGGATCCGCTGGGTGCCGTCACCGAGTACCGCTACGACGACAACGGCTTGATGACTGCCGTTATCCCGCCGGAACACGAAGCCACAACGTACGAATACATCAACGGCTTCGTGAGTGATGTTCATCGCGGCAAAGCCAGTTGGAAGTACCAACGCAACCGACAGGGCGATATCACCCAGCAAATCGATCCGGACGGCAATGCCACGCTATACAGCTACGACGGCCAGGGGCGTCTGCTGGAGATTCGCCACCCGGACGGCAGTCGCCATCAACTCGGTTGGAACAACCTCGGCCAGTTGCTGGAAGAACGCCTGCCCGATGGCGGCCAGCGCAAGTATCGCTACGACGCGCTGGGTCGGCAGATCACCCGCCAAGAAGAGTCCGGCGCCATTACCCAATACCAGTGGGACGCAGCTAATCGCCTCGCTCAGGTCACGCTGCCGGGCGGCGCAACCCGTGCGTTTACCTGTAACGCCTACGGTAATGTCACCGCTGAACGCGATGAACTCGGCCGCATCACTCGGTACGAATACGCCGACAACCTGCATCTGGTCAGCCGCCGCATCAATCCCGACGGCAGCCAACTTCGCTATCGCTATGACAACTCACGTCTGCTGCTGACTGAAATCGAAAACGAGCGCGGCGAGCAATACCACCTCGATTACTACACCAACGGCCTGATCCAGCAGGAAACCGGTTTCGACGGTCGTCGTACGGCTTACGAGTATGACCTCAACGGCCAACTGCTGAAGAAAACCGAGTTCGGCGACGATGGCAGCGAACTGGTCACCGAGTACCAGCGCGATGCGGCTGGCCGGCTGCTGGTGAAAACCCTGGCCGATGGCGAAGAAATCCACTACAGCTACGACGCCCTCGGTCGCCTCGTAAACGTCGACGACGGTCATTGGCCGCTCGCCTATAAATACGACCTGCAAGACCGCCTCATCGAAGAACATCAAGGTTGGGGCACCCTGCGCTACGAGTACGATAGCGTTGGTCAGCTCAAACACTGCCGCCTCCCTGACGGCAGCAAACTCGATTACCGTCACCAACCGGGCGGGCAACTGAGCAACATCGACCTCAATGGCTCGCGCCTGACCTCTCACCAGTTCAGTGCTGGGCGCGAACAAAAACGTCAGCAAGGTTTGCTGCTCAGCCAATACCAGTACGACGAACAAGGCCGCCTGCAAGCCCACACTGTTGGCCAGCGAGACAAGAACCTGTTCCAGCGTCGTTATAATTACGATGCCAACGGCAACCTCGCTGGCATTGATGACAGCCGCAAAGGCAATCGCAGCTACCACTACGACCCGCTCGATCGACTCATCAGCGTGCGCGGTGCTACTCCGGAAAGCTTCGCCCATGACCCGGCGGGCAACCTGCTGGGCCAAAGCAATGAAGGCACAGCAAACCTCGCCAACGTCAAAGGCAACCGCCTGCTGATGCAGGGTGATCGTCACTACGAGTACGACGCGTACGGCAACCTGAGTCGCGAACGCCGTGGCACAGGACAGAAACTCGTCACCGAGTATCGTTACGACTGCCAGCACCGCTTGATCGGCGTTAGCCTGCCGGGTGGCAGCACAGCAACCTACAAGTACGATGCCTTCGGTCGACGTATAGAAAAAACCGTCGATGGCCACATCACCGAATTCCTGTGGCAAGGCGAACGCCTGATTGCCGAAAGCGCCGAAAACCGTTACCGCAGCTACATCTACGAACCGGGCAGCTTCCGCCCATTGGCGATGCTCGATGGCGAAGGCCCACGTAAAGCGACGCCGTTCTATTACCAACTCGACCACCTCGGCACACCGCAGGAGCTCACCGACTACAGCGGTGAAATCATGTGGTCGGCGAAGTACCGAGCCTACGGTAATCTCGCCGCGCTGGACGTCAGCGAGATCGATAACCCGTTGCGATTCCAGGGTCAGTATTTCGATGCCGAGACAGGGTTACATTACAACCGGCACCGCTACTACAATCCGGGGACTGGACGGTTTTTGACGCCGGATCCGATCAAGCTTGCGGGTGGGTTAAATAGCTACCAGTACGTGCCCAACCCTACGGGGTGGGTGGATCCGCTGGGGTTGAATAGTGAGTGCCCAAAGAAAAAATCCAAATCTACGGGTAATGTCGGAAACCCTACAGAAAAAGCGAGAGTCAATGAAGGCGCACCTGCAGTACCTGCTCCCGCACCACGCGGAGAAAGTACGACTCGCGTCCGGCATTACACCAACAGAAAGGGATCCACTGGCATCGAACGTGATGGAGCAATCCAAGCTCAGGATAACAATCGTGTCTACGTGGAACCTGCCAACAAAAAGCCATTGAGTCAACTAGATGCTGAAGATAAGTATCAAATTGGCAGAGGACGCGGCAGAGACTACATTGAAACAGACGTGCCGGACTCTCAACTTGAATGGGTAAAAAACCCTAGATACGGCACAATGGAGCTTACGATTAAAGGAAATGTGAAGCTAGAGAATCCAACATTCAACCGGCGGAAATGATGCTAGAAAAAAACAAACAGATAGTTCTTAATGGAAAGGATGCACTCGAAGTTCTAGCAGACATCGAGTTCATCCTAATTTCACTACACAAAATGGGAAGCTACTACGCGGATAAACCCGTCGAAGATTACCGGAAGGCCACCACCGACTTTATTGATAATGAAAAGGTTACTCAGCGCCTTGCCAAAGTAAGAAAAATCATCAGCAAGAACTTTGACTCAACACTTGGAGATGATGACATGGATGATATAGAGCGCCACCTGGAAAAAATTAAATTCTGGAAACCCTAAAGCCATAATCGGTCGCAATCGGGGAAAAAACCTGTGGGTTCCCCACAAATCCACTACAGGTTCTGCGGCTGATGATTCACATCATCGCGCAAAGCTTTCTTCAATCTTTCCTAGTCTTCGCTGCCTCCGTAAGACGGGGACAGACCACGAGAAAACGGGGACAGATCACGGTTTCTTTTTTGTATCTATAATCTGCCCTCTGGAAACTCTCCTCTTTCTCGCTATTTATAGTGGTCTGCCCCTTAACAACATATTAAACCTCACACCATTAAAAATCTTTAAAAAAGGAGCGAACCAAACGAATAAAAAGACAAAAAGGGGACAGGTTTATTTTGTACTAACTGAAAATAAATCTGTCCCCTTTTATGCTTTAGTCGAAAGTTTGCGGGCCACTGGTGATCTTCCCCCAGACCACGTTACAAAGGATCAGGTAACACAAAGCGGATGGAAAAAGGGTAAAGCAGTCAACAATAGCGTTCCTGGCGGGCAGCTAGGCGGTGAGGTTTGTTACAACGATACAAATGTACTTCCTTCAGCCCCCGGCCGAACCTAGTATGAAGCTGACGTCGATCTCAATAACACGATATCGCGGAGCAATCAGCCGGGGACTAGGCTACTCTACTCAGACGACGGACTTCTTTACATAATTAGTGATCATTACGAAACTGTTAACTCTATCGGAAAGTGGAAGTAAATCAAAATGATAGTTGAGCTTGACGGATTATCCATCTCATCTGAGCAAGAATTCCATAAGCGGATAGCGTCTGCTTTTTCTGTTACTCAATACTATGGAAATAATCTTAATGCGCTTTGGGATCTGCTCAGCACCGATGTAGAGCGCCCAATTGAATTAATTTGGACAAACTCAAAACATTCAGAAGAACTAATGGGCGACTCATATAGAAAAGTATTAATTATTCTTGAACGAGTCAAAACCCAAGATGAAAGCTTTGGACTGGATGAGAAATTTAGCTACCAACTGAAATAGTAACGCTGTAAACGGGGAGCAGACCACGTTTTATTTTGTCTGAAGGAGGTATGTCCCTGAAGGTAAAACGGGGGCAGACCACCATTCCTTATTTTAAAACGAGGCAGACCACAGTTTTTTACATGTATAAACTGCCGCATGGAAACTCTCTTCTTTCTCGCTATTTAACGTGGTCCGCCCCTAAATAAAACTATTACATTGGGATGATACGCCAGCATCAAATTTGGAGACTCGAAAAGTTCATATGGCAAATCATAGCCCTACTGACCCAGATGCGGCCATGCCACACTTGCAACTGCACCCGAAAGATGGAAAAGTAATTCGAATCTATTGGCCAAACCCATTTGAAGGACAAAAATGAACACTCCCAAAACAATCCCTAGAAAAGTGTGGTGGGGCCTAGAGGCAAAATCATATACAGAAATTGCTCAAGAGCTTCCGACGCAGGATGAGTCACTTCGAAAGTGGGTCGCAATCTACGCTGTTTATCATTTAAATTTCGAAGATAGGCACCCTGGAGAGCTTTACTATAAATTCCTAGAAGATGCAAGGCACTCTAAGTACGTTATTGTAGAGTTTACCCTTCCAACTCACATTCTTGAAACAAGAGATAGTGTTGGCGCCAACGACACAACAATCACAACATGGAAAATCTTAGAGACAGAAGAAGAGATAAACTCCTTCCTTCATGAACACAATATAAACCCCAAACTTTTCACCCCTCCATGGACTTGTGACTACCCACTAGATTAAAATAAAAATTCGCCAAAAATGGGTGTGATCGAGGACAGACCACGTTTTTTACGTCTTTGACGTAGAACTAAAAATATTGACATCTTAAATCTCAAACAAAATATGGACCTTTATTTTTGGTGAGGACCACTCTCCTGCTTGAATGCATACTTCTTACGCCATGCTTGACGAAAATTCTATTTACTTGAAATAACACGAAGGCAGATATGATTTCTTTTTTGTGCCTACAACTTGCCCTTTGGAAACTCTCCTCTTTCTTGCCATTTAACGTGATCTGTGCCTGAACAACACCCTATGAATTGATGACAAGAATATGACTACGCTGACTACAAGCAAAAAAAACACAATCCATAATTGCTTATTAGATCTTTTGGAGTCCTCGTCGCTGCATAATTCCAGCTTTCTTCCAAAAGTGTTGGAAAGCCTTCTCGACTCACAAGGGTTCGGAATTGAAATGTCAGGGATTTATATCAGCACTGACACTGACCCAGATAACATTCCCGAATACCTAATAGAAGGTATTGCATTCGAATTCATGGAGAGCCATATTTCTCTGCCTTTCAATGAGGCCATTGAGTGCATAACAGAGTGGTGTCAGTTGGAAAAACTGACAAAAAGTACGGATATCGAGCCCATATTGAAAAAGCTGCAAGACAAATACAAATAATACGCTCCACTTCAAATCATTGTAATCGGGCGATAAAATGAAATAAAACGAGGACAGTTCCACAGTTTTTTTTTGCATCTACAATCTGCCCCTGGAAGGCATTCGTTTTCTCGTTATTTAACGTGATCTGCCCCTGATTAATAAAACTCAGGAAAACCCACATCAACAAAAATAAAACTCAGTTTTTTTTCATGAGTGGGCTGAAGATGAAATTTTTTACGAAAACCCAGTTAACCATGACAATTCCCGCCCTACTATATTCAACAGATATAGAAAAACTTATTAAAACCGAATAAAATTGAAAACAACAAACATGAACAAACTTTACACTTACGAACCAGGCATTCAACTGTGTGAACAGCCAACAAACTCACTGACTCTGGACTTTATGAGTTTTACTATTTTTTGTGCGTCAACTCAAGAATTATGGTCAGTTTGGAAAGAGATGAGTGAATACCTGGCAACAGACTGGCCGGTGATTCTCAAGTGGCGAACTGTTGGCTATTCCTTAGAGGATCAAAAAATTCAAGAGATCTTTCTTCGAAAAGATATAGAAAAAACCTTGAAAGCGAATGGCTTTTTAAGGAAAAATTAACAATCAAAAATATATTCATACATTTCATCTGAAAAAACGAAGAGTTTCGATTTTTCACCAAACGAGCTAACTCAGCATCGAAATACTTTCCTGTTATTGAGAAAAACAGAAGCTGACCTTTTAGAACTATGGTCCGGCCTCAGAAAAATCGATAAGGGCGTCACATCACAAGGCATTTATAATTTCTTAACGAAAAATCTAGAAACCATAATAGTGCGCTTCATCGAGAGCGACACCCATTCATCCACACAACTGATAGGCCCTGCGGAGCAATCGGAAAAAATCATGTTCACTCTTAATAAAATTAGGGCTATAAAGGTTAACAAAGACAATCTTTCCGAAATTATAAGCAAACTCTAAGAAACAGATGGACACCAGTTAAATTTTTCTGACCTAGAATCAAGGTCAAACTGAACCCTTTTTACATTTTCGACCTCAATCCCACTAAAAAATATGGCTCTTCAACATCCAAAAATGAGAAAACAATTGGAGTACAAATTACAATCCATCCGAGTTCCAAGTGGCTGGACAATCACAATCAACAATCTGTTCGAGGTTGACCTTACCCCTGAGACATCAGCTTGGTTCTGTAGCTCCGTTTTGTTAGGCGGCACACGCCGTTCGACTGGTCACTGTTTCGATTCGAGAGTTGAGCCCGAAGGTGACCCTGACGGAGAGTTTGTTATCGACTTTCTGTTGATCAAATACGACAGAAAAGGTGCTCCTATAAAAGGTTCGGAAAAATATCTTGGTGAATTTAGAACCCAGAGCAAAATAGCATTTATTGAGAAAATCGAGTCCTTCATGTTTGACTCATGATGGTCAGACGATCATCACGTATAGAACAATAGAAGGCGCTGTCAAATTTTCACTTCAGCATTCCGCCTCAATGAGGTTCTCTGCCACCTCATACTTAACCACCACCCGATTCCGATACAACTGATCTGGCTTAATGATTCTGGACACCCCCAAAGGGCGTTAATCTACGCCCAACGACGAGGTGTGATTTGACCAGACGATATTTTTCGACAGATTTCAAACGGGATGCGGCTTGCCTGGTTTTGGATAAAGACTATTCGGTTAGTGAAGCCTGCGAAGCAATGGGCGTGGGCCCTACAGCTCTGCGCCGCTGGGTTGAGCAACTGCGTGCGGAGCGCAGCGGCAAGACGCCTGAGAAGTCCAAGGCCATGACCGTTGACCAACAACGCATCCAAGAACTGGAAGCAACAATTCGACGGATTGAGCGCGAGAAGGAAATTTTAAAAAAGGCTACAGCTCTCTTGATGTCGGATTCCCTCGATCGGTAAGGCTGGTCGAGGAGTTAAGCGAGCAATATCCAAGATCCGAGTTGTGTGGCGTGTTTGGTATCAACCGCAGCAGTTATTACGAGCGTCTGAAACAGCGGGCGAAAGTGCATGTCGGGCGCGATCGCCTAAAGATCAAGGCTGCCGAATTACATGAGCAAAGTCGCGGCTCAATGGGCGCGCGCAGCCTGTCAAAAGCGCTGTGTAACGAAAAAGAGTCGGTAGGTCGTTACATGGCTCGTAGCCTGATGCGCGAGCTCGGTTTGAAGAGCCAGCAACGGCGCAGGCATCGGTACAAACCCAGCGGTGCGGAGGCGCAATACGCCCCCAATCATTTGGAGCGTAAATTCAATGTCGAGGCCCCCAATCGAGTGTGGTGTGGCGAC
This sequence comes from Pseudomonas tensinigenes, assembly GCF_014268445.2. Lineage (NCBI taxonomy): Bacteria > Pseudomonadati > Pseudomonadota > Gammaproteobacteria > Pseudomonadales > Pseudomonadaceae > Pseudomonas > Pseudomonas tensinigenes. The sequence goes on along the minus strand of NZ_CP077089.1, from coordinate 2,662,347 downwards.
GTGACTTACATTTGGGCCGGTACTTACTGGGTTTATCTGGCTGCTGTACTTGATCTGCATGCCCGCCGCATCGTCGGCTGGGCGATGTCCAGAAGTCCGGATTCAGCTCTGACCTGTCGAGCGTTAAAGATGGCTTTCGAGTCGCGAGGACGCCCTGAAAACCTAATGTTCCATTCGGATCAGGGCTGTCATTACAGTAGTAAAGTGTTTCGTGAAACGCTGGCGGACATGCGCATAAAACAAAGCATGAGTCGACGAGGAAACTGCTGGGATAACGCGCCGATGGAGCGTTTCTTTGGCAGTTTGAAATCTGAATGGATACCCAAGACAGGCTACCGAAACGAAGACGAGGCCAGTACCGATGTGTTGCGCTACCTGACCCATTATTACAATCGGATCAGGCTGCACAGTCACAATGGCTACCGAACTCCGGTGGACATGGAGGCCCTGGCGGCATGAAAAAGGGTAAAACCCTATAACCGTGTCCAGTATCGTTTGACCAGATCAAACCTCACCCGCTCCACCAACTCCCCAACCTGCCCCTTCTCCCTCACCTCTCGCCAAATCTCATTCTCCCGATACACCCGCGCACCCTCCCTTACAAACCGATGCGCCTCTTGAAACACGTGATAGCGATATCCCCTCACCCGATCACACAACAACTCCCCTTCGAGTTGTGTCTCGCCGACGTTCAACTTCAACTGAAAGCTCCGATCCGTCGGGTTATGCAGAACCAGATCAACGTAGTTATAGAAAATCGCCGCCCCGGATCCGAACGGCAGCACCCGCCCTTCATCCGGAAACGGGTCGAAGCTGTGGTTGGAGCGCTCGACCACTACCAGCGGTGAATGAATGGCCATCCAGTGAATCAGGTTGCTCAGTTGGCAGATGCCACCGCCTACCCCGCGTCGAGCCTCGCCAAAGGACAGTTCCATGCCTTCAACGTAGCCGCGCTTCGAGGTCGGGCGGCCGACCAAGCGGCAGAAGGAGAAGTGTTCGCCGGGGGCGATGATGACGCCGTCGATGGCGGCGACGGCGAGTTTGAGGTTGATGACTTTGTTGTGTTGCAGGGCGAGGTCGGAGTCGCCGAGTTTGCGGATGAGTTTCGAGGTGTGTTTGAGATAGCGATATGGCATGCGCTCGGCCGTGGCGACGGGGCGTGCGTAGCGTTTGCTGGAACAGCGCCAGGCAATTTGGCGGAACAGTCTTTTTTGCCACACGCGCAGCCAGTACAAGGCCGGGTGGTAGAGGGAAAGTGGTTTCATCCGTGACACAACGGCGTGCGCCGTTTCTTCCTTGAACCGTGAGAGGGACGCGCATTTTATCCGGTAATGACCGGCAGCACCCCATGCATTTCATGAGACCAGCCGCCTCTCTTCGGCATACATCTACCGTCACATCCGCAAATTAAGGTTCGCCTAAGGTTGCCTCGCTACGATCGCAGCCACGAAACCCAGTCGCCCTTGAATCGCAGATGAGTCCTTCCGACATGAAAGCGTTTGATTTACCAACCCAGCCATCGTCGAATTTCAGCCTTGTCTTGGTAAATTACAAAACCCCGGACATCACCCGAATGTGCCTCGAACTTTTGCGCGAGCACGTCCAGGAGCAACGCATTCCGGTGTGGGTGGTGGATAACGATTCGGCGGATGCCAGTCTCGATTACTTGCGCACGCTCGACTGGATCAACTTGATCGAACGGCCTTCGCCGGGCAAGGAAGCTGGCCATATTGCGCACGGTAAAGCACTGGATCTGGCACTGGAAAAAGTCGACACCGATTATCTGTTTCTGTTGCACACCGACACCTTTGTCTATGACAAGGAAGTGTTTGCCATGATGATGCGCGAGTGCACGAAAACGCCGGACATGGCTGCAGTCGGTTGTGTCGAACAACTCAATCGCGGGATTGTTCGTGACACTTGGCGTCTAACTTCGCGCTTCTGCAAGCACTATGTTCGTAAAGCGAAAGTGCGTCTGGGTATGCGTTCGAAAATGCCAAGGCCGTACAAAGAAACGCATCTGAAAAGTTTCTGCACATTGTGGAATGCGCGCTTGATGAAGTCCCAAGGCCTGCACTTCTGCATGGATGACCTCGTGCCCGGCTACACGTTGCAAGATCGAATGAGCAGCCTGGGCTATGGCATCAAGTTCCTGTCACCGCGCAAGATTTTCAGCTATCTGGATCACATCCAGGCAGGCACCGTCGCGGCGGCGGGCACCTACGGGAAAAATCACCGCAGGACAAAAATGTATCAGGCCACGCTGAAGCGCTTTCAAGAGCAGCAAGCCTGACGTGCAAATCTCGGTTTAATCCACCGCAAACAAAAAGGGCGACTTTTAAAGTCGCCCTTTTTGCTTGCAGAAATTGTATACAACTACTCCGAAGAGGTGTTCGCCCAGTGTAATGGCCTGGCAATCCATGCACCGGTAAAGAGCCCTGACACTGGGCGAACGGGGAGGATTTTAATTGAAGTTGGCAGATATGTCCTCATGCTTAAACATGAAATTTTTGTACTGGAAAGTTAAAAAGTGTTTCCCACCGATATTTACCGGGAAACTTCCTACAGGTTCTTTTATATGATTGCTCTCATACTTAAAGCTGTACAAGAACAATCATTCTGTAGAGTTAATGCTCAACTTTCGTGTTGGCTGGTCACTTTCAAGATATCGGTGTAAGTGACGATGACGCTCTGCCCTTCTTTCAGATCTTTCAGTTTGGCTTGGATTTCAGGCTTTTTCACGTCGAGAACTTTCGACACGCCCGCCGGGTTTTGCAGGGTCACCTGATTTGTCTTCAAATCAATTTTGGTGATTTTCAATTGCACCTGAACCTGACGATACGCCTCGCCACCGGGGTTATCGCTGCCCGGGGCCTTACGCAACTCACCGGTACGTTCGGTGGTGCCAGGCAGACCTTTATCCACATCGGTGTCGAGGTAAGCGGCGACAGAACGCTGTACCTGAATGTTGACCTGATCGCCGGGCTTGAGATTGGCGAGGTTTTTCGCCTTATCAGTGAGCTGAACGTGAACCGGCTTGCCTTCGGCACCTTCGAGCACAACCTGATGGTTGGCGGCATCGACGGAGATCACTTTGGTGATGACCTGATCTGCTTCAACAGTGGCAGACAGCGGAATATCGGCAGCCATGGCGCCGAAGCTGGTGGCGGACAGTACGGTTGCGAGGGTGATGGCCTTGGCCAATGCGTCGAGCTTCATAAGCAATACTTTCCCTGTGATGAATGGCAGCGCCCGGCGCCGAATTGGCTTCGGCGACGAACGTGCCACTGAGCATAGACGCTGTTCAGGGCTTGGCTGGTGTTTGTTGTTTTGCGGTGTCCTGCGCGGTGGATTCGCCGCTGGGCGTGCCTTTCCCGGAGTTTTCACGCTGTTTCGGGTCGGTGGGGCGCAGGGCGTCGTTGTCGCGTTCGGTTTCGCCCGGTGGACGGGGTTCGTCGGGGTGTTCGCCTTGGGTGATGGGTTTCATGGGGTGGTCCTCAGGCTTCGGGGTCGTCGAGTTCACGGGTGACGTTGATGGCGGGGGAATCCTTGTGCAGGTCGTCGGCTTTGGCGCGCAGGATCTGCCATTGCTCCAGGTCGATGGCGCCCTGGCCGAGCATGTCGTCGGCGATGCGCTGCAGGTCGAAATAATGCGCGTCGGGGGATTGTTGCCAGTAGGTTTCGTCGTCGAACAGGCGTTGCCAGGTGGTCATGTCTGGGGGTTGCAGGTCGTCGCTCATGGCTAATCCTCGGCAGATTTTTCTGTAGAGGACAACACACCAAGCCAAGTTCAAACCGATCCTTTGTAGGAGCTGCCGAAGGCTGCGATCTTTTGATTTTGCTTTTAAAAAACAAGATCAAAAGATCGCAGCCTTCGGCAGCTCCTACAGGGATTCGTGGGTACCTTTCAGTACCCGGTCATTTCCAGATAGCCCTGGCCGGGATGGCTGCCGCGGATGTGCACCGGGCCTTCCCAATAAGGGATGCGCAGGTTCATCCAGGCATTCGGGTTGAGCGCGTCGAGGCTGATGTCGAGTTTTTTGTCGGGGATGCTGATCGACCATTTCACCGGCATCGCGCGGCCGGCGACTTTGGCGGTGTCCTGCGGAGTGAGCTGGATCTGCGAACGGCGCAGGGTTTGCGTCTGGCCATCGGCGGCTATCCACGTGCCGGTGAGATACGGCGCGCCGTCCTTCTGGCGCATGCGGTAAAGCATCACGTGTTCGCCGCTGTCCAGATGCAGGGAAAACCAGTCCCAACCGGTTTGATTGGCGGTCAGTGGCTGGCTGCTCCATTCGCGATCAAGCCACGCCGGGCCGCTGACGGTGTAGCTCTGGCCGTCAATCTGCAATGTGCCGCTGGCCTGGAAAAACGGCTGACTGTAGTAATACGACGCCTGCCCCTCTTCGGATTTCTGACTGAAACCCTTGTCGCCCTGCAACACCAGCGGGCGGCTGGAAGTCAGGTGCAGTTGATAGGCGAAGTCCTTGTCGCGAGCGCTGAGTTGCAGGTCACTCAAGGGATCCTGCGCCTGACTGGCGAACCGCCAATCATCAATCCACGCCTCGAACGGCGCCAGCCGCACACCGGCCTGCCCTACTCCACCTCGGGCGTAACGTTCGGCGGCGTGATGCACCGTGCTGGAGGTTACTGCCGCATGCCCCAGCCAGATCGTCTGATCAGCCCACCCGGCCTGCTCCGCCAGCGGTTTCAGCGCACTGCGAAACAGCGTCCACTGCACACCGAACTCATTGCCCTGCTGATCCTTGAGATTGGCGGTGACGTACCACCACTCGATACGAAACCCGTCATGCGCGCCATGATCCGCCGGAAAACTGAACACCCGCCCCGGCACCACCGGCGTAAACGCCAACGCCTGATCGCCCATGCCGGCAAAGCCTTTTTGCTCCGGCGCTGATTGATCGCAACCACCGAGCAGCAACAAAACCATGAGCACAACGAAGTTAATCCTCATGGGCAAACGTCCTCAACAGATCCGCCGGTTGCGTGCGGTACAGCGAGTACAGCGGCCATGCCGACGCCAGCAACGTCGCCAGCAACGCCAACCCCATCAGTTGCAGCAATTGCCACGGAAACACCCGCAACGGCAGCCGCCAGCCAAACGCTTGCACGTTGATCACCGCGTCCAGACACCACGCCAGCGCGATCCCCAGCGGCAACGCCAGCACCAGCGTCAGCACCGCCAGTAGCCAGGTCTGACCGAGATTGAGCAGCATCAATTGCCGCCGCGTTACGCCCAACGCCCACAGCGGTGCAAGTTGGCCGAGGCGACTTTGACTCTGGGTCAGCAGGCTGATGAACAGCGCCACACCCGCCACCGCCAGCGTCAAACTGTTCAAAGCCGCCGTCGCCGCAAAGGTGCGTTCGAAAACCTGCACCGACCAGCCCTTGAGCCGCGCCTGATCGACGATGCGGCTGTCATCCAGTTGAAAGCGCGCCTGCAATGCAGCTAAAAATCCCGGGATGTTCTGCGGCTCGATGCGCAGATTGAAACGGTTCGGCGTCAGTTGTGGCCAGCCGCGCAGCAAGTGATTGATGTTGACCAGCAAGTGTCCCTTGGGATTGCCGTAGTCGGCGTAGATGCCGACGATGCGTGGCGACCACGCGCCATTCGGCGCAGGAATCGTCAGTCGATCACCCGCCCGCACCTTCAGCCGACGCGCCAGTTGTTCGCTGAGCATCACCGCATCGTCGGTGGCCAGATGCGCCCACGGGTCGCTGCCACTGACATCGAGCAACGGCCAGTGCTGGCGGTAATACGCATGATCGATAATGCCGAACACCTCCGCCGGCCAGCCTTGCAACGTCACCGCAACCTGCCAGTTGGGCAGCACTGCTGCAACATTCGGCTGCTGTTTGAGCCAACTGTACATTTCCCGCGACTGTGCCGGATTGCTCGGGTTGATATACAACTCGGCGCTCAGGCGTTGCTCGAGCCAATCGTTGAAGGTCTGGCGAAAACCGGCGGTCATGCTGCCGGCGCCGATGTTGGCGGCGAGCGCCAGGAGCAACGCCATCAATGCCAGGCTCAGCGCCGGTAATTGCTGACGGCAGTCGGCGAGAAACCACTGGCCGAGCACCGAGCGACTGCGCCCGAGCAATTGATTCAACAGCGCGCTGAGCAACACCGGCAGCGCTAATGCGGCGCCGATCAGCAATCCGGCCATCAGGACAAAACCGCTGGCCAGACTGTCGCCCCAGATCAACGCCGCCAACGCGATCAAGCCCAATACCGCTGCCAGCCAACCTTGTCGGCGCAACCAGCGCGCATATTGCTGATGCCAGGCTTGCGGATCCGCCACGGCCAACAACGGCAAACGGGCGGCGCGCAGCAGACTGTTAGCCCCGGCGAGCAGGGCGCCGAGCAGGCTCAAGCCGATGCCGCTGAACCACCACCAAGGACTGAGGCGCAACTGCCCCGCCACTTCCGCGCCATACAATCCGCGCAGGCTGGCGGCGACATCCGGCAGCAACGCACTGGCCAACCAATAACCGCTGATCACGCCGAACAGCCCGCCGATCAGCGCCAGCACACTCAGCTCAACGATCAAGCACAAGATCAACAGCCGCGCGCTGACCCCGCAGGCGCGCAGCGTACGCAACAAGCCGCGCCGCTGCTCCAGAGCGAGGCCAATCGCGGCGTGGACGATGAACAAGCCAACCATGAACGACAAAAAACCCAACGCATCGAGATTCAGGTGAAAGCTCTCGGTCAGTCGCGCCAGATTGTTTTCCTCGACGCTGCTTTTGAGCTGCAACTGTCCCTTGAACACGGCGGGCAGCTCGGCGTGAAAATCCTTGGGCAGCAATAGCCGCGACAATTGTCCGGGTTGTTCCAGCAGGGTTTGCGCGACGCCGATGTCCACCAGCAACAGACCGGGCGCCATGTCCTTTTGCGCGAGCAACGGCGGCAATCGCAGACCATTAGCCGTTTGCGGTGTGTCGCCTTCACGCAGATCCAGCGCTTGCAAGGTTTCCGGTGAAATCCACGTACTGCCCGGTGGCGTGAAAAACTCGACAACACGCTCAATCGGCAACGCCTGCCCGGCCACCGCCGAATCGGCCGGCAACGACACCGGTTCGATACCCATCAATTGCAGCCGCTGATTCTCAATGCCCTTGAGCTGCAACCGGCCCTGCAACAGCGGCGACACCGGCCAGCCCTGTCGACGCAGATCAACGAACCATTGCTGCGCAAAAGTCGCACCGTTTGGCGTGTTGAGACTGGCCTGCGGTTCGCCGCCGATCAATTGGCTGGCCCGTGCGTAACTGTCGCGCGCCTGACTGTTCAGCGCCTCGACGCCGGTGAGCAGACTGGTCGCCAGCCACAGCCCGGTCAGCACACTGAAAAACTGCACCGGATGGCGCCGCCAATGGCTGAGCAGCGCGCGTAGCGTTTGCGCAAAGACGATCACGTCAGCCGTCCACTGGACAACACCACTCGCTGCGCCAATCGGGCCGCGACTCGCGGGCTGTGGGTGACCATCAACAAAGTGGTTGGCGTGTCATCGAGCAATTCCAGCAACAACCGCAGGACTTCGTCGCTGGTGGCTTCGTCGAGGCTACCGGTGGGCTCATCGGCCAACAGCAATTTCGGCTGCGAGGCCAGCGCCCGACCCAACGCGACCCGCTGCTGTTGGCCTCCGGAAAGTTGCTCGGGATAACGCTTGAGCAAATCACCCAAGCCCAGACGCTGCACCAAATGCGCCTGCCAACGCGGCTCATGGCGCCCGGCCAGACGCGCCTGAAAGGCCAGATTGTCCTCGACACGCAAACTGCCGATCAGGTTGAACTGCTGGAACACCAGACCGATTTCCGTGCGCCGCCAGTTGGCCAGTTGCGCTTCATTCATGCCTTCAAGTCGATGCTCGCCACTGCGGATGCTGCCGCTGTCGACCTTGTCGAGCCCGGCCACTAGGTGCAGCAATGTGCTTTTGCCGCTGCCAGATTCGCCCATCAGTGCCAGGCTGCTGCCGGATTCCAGCGTCAGGTCGACACCTTGCAGCACCGGCAATGGGCCTTGCGGGGTGAGATAGCTTTTGAAGACGTTTTCAACACGAAGCATGCCGCCACCTGATCGGTCAGTGTGGGGCAAGGATAGCGGATGCCGGTGACAGACCTGAATCTTGCGTTGAAGCAAATGGCCCCTTCGCGAGCAGGCTCGCTCCCACAGGTAGAGCGCGTTCCAAATGTGGGAGCGAGCCTGCTCGCGAAAGCGTCGGCCCAGCCAACTCAAAACTTACTGCCCCGCCGCGACACTCGCCGGTGCCTGCGACGGCGTGACAATGCTGCCCAGATCAATGTGCTTCCACTCAGGCTTGGCCCCCAACCGCGCATTGAAGCGGTAGTTGAAGGTGAACTCATCCGCCGTCGCGACACTCAGTGGCTTGCCATAAACCGCCTCGATCCCCGCCAGGTCATAGCCCATCAACTGCAGCAGGGTCGGAAAAATGTTGTAGTGGCTGGAACGATCCTTGTTCGCCGCCAATTGCGCCGACCAGTCCAGCGTCTTCAGCTCGCTGCCTTGAATCACCACCAGCGGCACCAATCCTTCCTCCTCCACCGGGTCGCCACCGCAGTGAGTGTTCAAACCCGGATTACCGCGTTCGTGCAAATCCTGGCCATGATCAGAGGTATAGATCAGCAGCGCATTGTTCAGATTGCCCTCGGCGAACACCCGCGCAAAGAACTCGCCGACGTTCCACAACACGGTGTTCTTGTAGGCATTGCGATACAGCACCCAGTCATCCGGCTGGCCATTGAAACCGTTGCGTTCACCGGTATCGGCCACCTCGGTGAACTGCCCGCGCGGTAAGGTCGGACGGTAGGCCATGAACGCATCCGGGTATTTGTCATGCACCGGGAAGTGCGCGCCGACCTTGTTGATCACCACCAGCTCTGACTTGTCGTCGTTGAGCAATTCGATGAGTTTCGCCGCTGCCGCCATGTCGCGATCGCGCACGCTGGTCTGGTCGAATTGCACGAACTGGTCGATGTCCTTCTTTTCGGTATCGGTCATCAGATTCTGCAGATTGCCGGCGGTGCGCTGGGCGTCGATGTAGACGGTGCGCAGCCCGGCCTTTTTGGCGTACTGCCAGATCGATGGCAACGTTGTGTTGATGCGCATGTAATCGGCGCGGGTACCGCCGTAGCGCAGGGTCACGTTGGTGTCGGCGCTGCAATTGGCAATGGACGCGGCGTAGCCGTAATTGAAGATGTCGACGCCAGGACGCGCTTGTTTGAGGTTGCTGTGCACACCAAACGGCGCGTTGATGTCCAGATAATTGCCGGAAATGCTTTCGTCGATGATCAGCACGATGTCATGGCCGACCGCTTGCGAGGTGCGCGCCAGTGTCACCGGTTCGCGCGGGCCGACCGTGTTATGCAGCGCTTCGTAGGCAAACAGATTCAGATAGGCCAGCGGCGTGTACATGATCGGCAAGCCACGGGCGCCCTCACCCGCACGCAAAAACAGCACGGCACTGAGCAGCAACACGCCGCACACCGGCGCCGCCACACGCAACGCGTTGGGAATTGCCAACCCATGGCGGGGTTTCAGGCCGATGCCGAACAGCAACAGCAAACCACTGAGCACGCCACGCAGGAGTGCGTCCCGGTACTGGTACGCCGCTTCCTGGATGAAACCGCCGGAGTAAACCAATGAGACGAAACCGCTGTAGGTCAGGTAATCCGCCGTGACCCGGGTATAAACATCGAAAAACACTGCCGAGGCAAACATTGCCAATGCGAACACGTGGCGAATGAGAGCCTGCCTTATATACGCCATTAGATATAACGCAAAAGTAAGCGCCAAAAACATCGCGCCAAAAAGAAGTACAGCAAAACCGAGGCCGATAGCATTTAACCGATCAATGTAATATTCGGAATACATCAACAAATAAACAATTAAGAACATTTCTTTGGCATATCTGAACATGGCGATACCGATCGGGCAAAACGGCAGGGAGTCAAAGGTTTGTCAGTCAAAACCTGACACTAGCACCCGGCCATAAAAGCGCAAGAATTGACTGTTTTTTGTAGAAAGCGTCAAAAAAACGGTGACTCAAATCTGACACAGCCAAAACGCTACAAGCCTTTAAATTAGCGGCTTACGACCGTTTATCGCATATTTTAAATCTGAACAAATCTGCACAAAAGCAACAAATTCAATCGCAGCAATGACTTGATGGCCAATCGCCAAAAAATGCTCAAGTGTTATACAGATGCAACATGTCATTTTGCTGACACGCTTTTCAAACGCTGCGCTATACCCCTTTAACTATCTCATTCCGTAGTTAACTTTTGGTGTTATTGAGGTGCGCAGATGGACGTGAGCGTATTTGGCACTGGCTATGTCGGACTTATACAAGCCGCCGCACTTGCAGATGTCGGTCATCGCGTTTTATGCGTGGACATTGACCCAAATAAAATCAAACAACTGCAACAAGCAGTTCCGCCCATTAGCGAGCCAGGTTTGTCCAGCACGCTTGAGGAGAACATCAAGGCTGGTCGTCTGTTGTTCAGTACTCAGGCCAGTGACGCGGTCGAGCATGCCGAGTTGATTTTCATCGCCGTCGGCACCCCGGCCGATGAGGATGGCTCCGCCGACCTCAGCCACGTGATCAACGTTGCTCGGCAAATCGCTTCGTACATGGAAGCTGACCGCACCCTGATCATCAAATCCACGGTGCCAGTGGGCACGGCCGATCAGGTGCTCGCCGCCGCCAATAGCGAACTGCAACGCCGCGACAAGAGCAGTCTCACGGTGCGCGTGGTGTCCAACCCGGAATTCCTCAAGGAAGGCAGCGCCCTCGCCGACTGCATGCGCCCGGACCGGATCATCGTCGGCACCCACGACGACGCGGCCCGCGAGCAGATGAGCGAGCTGTACGCACCCTTTTGCCGCAACCGCGAAAAACTGATGTTCATGGACAACCGCAGCGCCGAGCTGACCAAGTACGCGGCCAACGCCATGCTCGCGACGCGCATCAGCTTCATGAACGAGTTGGCCAACCTTACCGAATTGCTTGGCGCCGACATCGAAGCGGTGCGCAAAGGCATCGGCTCTGATCCGCGCATCGGCTACCACTTCATCTATCCGGGCTGCGGCTTCGGTGGCTCGTGCTTTCCCAAGGACCTGCGCGCCCTGCTGCACACCGCCGAACACAACGGCATGCCGCTGAAACTGCTGCGCAGCGTCACCGACGTCAACGACCTGCAGCGGCACATCCTGTTCAGCAAACTCAAAGCACAGTTCCCGCAAGGGCTGGCCGGTAAGTCCATCGCGATCTGGGGCCTGGCGTTCAAACCGAACACCGATGACATGCGCGAAGCACCAAGCCGTTATCTGATGGATGCGCTGTGGGCTGAAGGCGCCAGTGTGCAGGCCTACGACCCGGAAGCCATGTCCGAATGCCGGCGCCTCTACGGCTACCGCAACGATCTGCACCTGTGCGCCACCCGCGACGACACTCTGGAAGACGCCGATGCGCTGGTGATCTGCACCGAGTGGAAAAACTTCCGCGTGGTCGATTTCGATTTGCTCGCCGAAAAGCTGCGCTCAAAGGTGATCATCGACGGCCGCAACCTGTACAACCCGGAACAAGTGGCGGCCGCCGGCCTGCATTACAGCGGCATCGGTCTGCGCCACATTGCCCCTGAAGGGCTACGGCCATGAAGGTGCTGGTCACCGGTGCGGCCGGTTTCATTGGTGCTCATTGCGTATTGCGGCTGATGCGCGACGGGCACTCGGTGGTCGGGCTGGATAACTTCAACAGCTACTACGACCCGCAACTCAAGCACGACCGCGTGCAATGGGTGCGCGAGCAGGCCGGCGATTTCCAGCTCGCTACGGTTGACCTGGCCGATGCCTCGGCCATCGAAGCACTGTTTGTCCGCGAACGTCCGCAAGTGGTAATCCACCTCGCCGCGCAGGCTGGAGTGCGTTACTCGCTGGACAATCCACGGGCCTATCTGGACAGCAACCTCGACGGTTTCCTGAACATTCTGGAGAGCTGCCGGCATCACCCGGTCGAACACCTGATCTACGCCTCGTCGAGTTCGGTCTACGGCGCCAACCAGCACACGCCCTATTCGGTGAAGGACGGCGTCAATCACCCGCTGTCGCTGTACGCCGCCACTAAAAAAGCCAACGAGCTGATGGCGCACAGCTACAGCCATCTGTTCGGAATTCCCTGCACCGGCCTGCGCTTTTTCACCGTGTACGGGCCTTGGGGCCGGCCAGACATGTCACCGATCCAGTTCGCCCGGGCGATCAGCGAAGGCACGCCGCTGAAGCTGTTCAACTACGGCGAGCACCAGCGCGACTTCACCTACATCGACGACATCATCGAAAGCATCGCCCGCCTCATCGAGCAGCCACCGCAGGTCAATCCGCAGTGGGATCGCGAGCAGCCCGACCCGGCCAGCAGCATGGCGCCGTGGCGGCTGTTCAATATCGGCGGGCAGCACCCGGTCGAGCTGAAAACCTATCTGGCACTGCTGGAAAAGCACCTCGGTCAGACCGCCATTGTCGAGTTGCTGCCGCTGCAACCGGGCGACGTGCTCAACACTTGCGCCGAGGCCAGCGATCTGGCCCAGGCCACCGGATTTCAGCCCCGGATAGAGCTGGATGAGGGACTCGGACGCTTTATCGCCTGGTTCCGCGACTACTACCCCACTGCCTATCGCCCACGCGCCGTTCGCGGCTGAATTCATGTGGAGGACTCCATGACTGGACATGAGAAAGGTGTACCGATCCTAGAAATGCGCCGCGACAAGCGCGTGGATCCCGAGCACCGAATGCGTCTCGACGCGGCGATTCATCGCCAGGGTCGCGGCTGGTTCACGGGCCGCGACGGCGGTCGGCCATGGCAACTGTCACGCACCAATCGCGTGGTCGCCTGCCTTGGGGCGCTGCTGATCCTGGTGCTGATTTCCCCGCTGTTGCTGGGTCTGGCGCTGGTCATCAAGTTCAGCAGCCCAGGTCCGGTGATGTTCGTGCAGAAACGCACCGGTTATCGCGGGCGCAAATTCGGCATGTACAAATTCCGCACCATGGTGGCCAACGCCGAAGAGTTGAAAGAGTCACTGCGTCACCTCAACAAGCACGGTGCCGACGCGATCGATTTCAAGATCGACCACGACCCGCGCATCACCCGCATCGGCGGTTTCCTGCGGCGCACCAGCCTCGATGAACTGCCCAATCTGATCAATGTAGTGACCGGCGACATGCGCCTGGTCGGCCCGCGTCCGACCTCGTTCAACGCCTACCGCTACAAGGACAACCACCTCGCGCGTCTGGCGATCTACCCCGGCATGACCGGCCTGTGGCAGATCTCCGGACGCAGCAATATCGACTTCGACCAGCGCGTTGAGTTGGACCTCAGCTACATCGCCGAGCAGAGCCTTCTGCTTGATCTGAAGATTCTGTTGAAAACCCCCTTCAAAGTATTCAGCGGCCACGGAGCAAGCTAATGGACGGTTCAACCAACAAAAGCCTGAGCATCGCCACCCCCAGCGAATCGAACCTGACCTCGACCGTGCTGGATCTCGATCTGCGGATCCTGTTCCTGACCGCCGCCAACCCCGGCTCAGGCACCACCACCAGTGCGCTGGCGCTGGCCAGCCAACTGGCGCAAATGAGCAGCGGCCAAGTGCTGCTGGTCGATGCCAGTCAGTCGGCGAGCAATCTCACCCAGCAGTTGAACCTGAGCAAGGAGCGCGGTCTGCGCGACTTGCTGTTCAACCCCGACAAACCGCCGCTGTTGCAGGACTGCGTGGTACAGGTCTCAAGCCTGCCGTTCCACGTGCTGCCCAACGGCCGGCCGATCCGCACCCTGGAGCACCTGACCGCCGAGCGTCTGAGCCCGTTGCTTGATCAATTGGGCAGCCAGTACCGCTTTGTGGTGATCGATGGCGACGCGGTGTACTCCGATGCCGACACGCTGGTCATCAGCACGCAAGTCGATGGCGTGGTGCTTGTCGTACGCGCCGAAGACACCCGCTGGGAAGTCGCCCAGGCCGCCGTGCAACGCCTGACTCAGGCCGGTGCAAAAGTGGTCGGTAGCGTGTTCAACCGGCGCAAGTACTACATGCCCAAATGGCTTTACAAAAACCTGTAAGCGAACGCAAAGGATGACGCCATGAACGCCAAAATGCTTGTCCTGCTGTTGCTGCCGCTTGCAGGCTGCTCCAGCAATTCCGACACCCGCAACATGCCGGTGAATATCCTCACCGCCACACCGGCCAATGCGCAAGCCACCGACATGCCGAGGGTCGAGCAGACCCTGCGCCCGAAAGACGTGCTGGATGTGATTTTCCACATCAGCACCAGCGGCTCGGACGCTTACCGCGTGCAGTCGGGTGACCAGATCGGCCTGAACTTCACCGCCGCCAGTCAGCTCAACGGCACGCAACTGGTGCTGCCTGACGGCACCATCGAACTGCCGGGCGCCAACACCTCGGTGAAAATTGCCGGTTTGACCAGCGACGAGGCGCGGCAGGAAATCCAGCGCGCCTATCAACGCAAGCAGCTGTTCCAGCCCAACCGCAATCAGCTCTCGGTGCAGATTCTGAGCCCGCTGAGCAACGAGCAAAACCTTAAAAGCGCGCTGAACCACCCGGCCACCGGCATGAGCCGCGAAATCACCGTCGGCACCGATGGCTATGCGAGTTTTCCGGAAATCGGCGCTGTGCCGCTGCAAGGCATGACCGTCAATCAACTGGAAACCTTCCTCAACAGCAAGTACGCGCAATTGCCGGGGCGGATGACTGTGGATGTGCTGCTGAAATCCACCGCTGGCAACGAGATCTACGTGCTCGGCGAAGTCGCTCAACCGGGCTCGTACCCGATCCGCCGGCCGGTGTCGGTGCTTGAGGCGCTGACTCTGGCGCGCGGTACCAATGTCAAGGCGCGTCTCGATTCGGTAGTGATCATGCGGCGCAACGGCAATCAGGTGCAGGCCATGAACTACGACGTCGAGAAAGCACTGTCGGGCGATGCGCCACAGATCGCCTACCTGCAACCGGACGACATGCTCTACGTACCGAAAACCAAACTGGCCAGCGCCGGCGAACTCGCCCGCCAACTGGCCGATGTGGTGCTGTTCCAGGGCGTGGGGTTCAGCTTCGGCTACCGCGTCGACAACAAAGGCAGTGACAACTGACTCTCAGGTGAACGACATGAACCCAAAAGAAAATTACCTGCACGAGTTCTTCAGGATTTTCTTCGCCAACAAGCAAACGGTGAAGCGCATCTTCCTGATCTTTGCAGTGATCGCGCTGTTGCTGCCTCTGTTGCTCAAACAGAGCTTCGATATCACCGCGCAGGTGATCGTGCAGTCGAAAAAACTCTCCCAGGGCGATGCGACCACCTCGCTGACCCAGGACAACGCCACTTTCATTCCGCCATCGCTGGCGGACATGGAAACCGAAAGCAATATCCTCCGTTCGCCGGCGCTGATTCGTCAGACCATCAGCGAACTGCGCGATCAGGGTCAGTACAACCCGCCGCCGGGGATGCTCAGCAAACTGGCCGAACCGTTCAAGCGTTATGTCAGCACGCCGCTGCGCGAATACGTGATCAATCCGCTGCGTGATGCACTGGGCATGGAAACCGATCCGGTGCGCGACACGGCACTGGATGGCTTGACCCAGGAGGCCATCGACAATCTGAAGATTGAAACCCTGCCGGGTTCCAATGTCATCTCGATCGTCTACAGCTTTCCTGATCCCGCCCAGGGCACGACGTTCGTTGCCACGCTGTTGCGCAACTATCTGGTCGATCGTCAGGCCTTGCAATCGATCGAGCTGCCGCACTCGTTCTACGAGACCAAGAAGCATCAGTATCAGGTCCGCCTCGACGGTCTGGAAGGCGAGCGGCTGAGCCTGCTGGAAAGCGTCGGTTCGTCCGATCCGAAAGAGGAAATCACCTTCCGCCTCAACGCGATCAACACCGAAGAGCAGGCACTCAACCTGTATCGCGATCGCTTGCTGCAAAGCCAGCGCTGGCTCGATTACCTGAAAACCAGCCTGGCCAGCGCCAACACCAACAAACTCAATGACTACACCTTCCCGTTCACCTTCACGACGACGGTGGACAACATCGCGTTCGAGGATCGCGAGATCCGGCAGATGGGCGAGGCGCTGACCACTCAGGTCAGCCGCTATATGAACGACCTGGCGATCTTTCAGCCCAGCAGCGAACCGATGTTGCTGGCCCGCGAGCAGATTGCCCGCACACGCCAGCAGTTCCTCAAAGTGGTCAACAACCGCATCCAGGAACGCACGATCGACCTGTCGGTGGTCAGCCAGGTCATCGAGCAGAAAACCGCGCGCATTGCCGAGTTCAAGAATCGCATCCATCAATTGCAGCAAACCCAAAGCAAGCTGCGCCAGATGGACACCGAGATCGGCGCATTGCACGCAGCGTTCTCAACCTATGCGCAACGCTTTGCCGAAAGCAGCACGACGCGCGCGCTGGATAACGACTTGTCCAACGCCCGTGTCTTGAGCCCGCCGTATGAACCGACCGAGGCAGCGTTTCCGAAACCGATGCTGATCATTCCGTTCGGCCTGCTCACCGGACTGCTGCTGGCCATTGCCTTCGTCTACGTACGTGAGTTCTTCGATCACCGCTTCAAGCATCCGGCGCAAATCAGCCATGAACTGGGCCTGCCGGTGCTGTTGGTGCTCAACGAAGAAACGTCGCAGCCGGGTAATCCGCACAAGAACTGGACCGTGCCGAGCCTGGTTCACTGGGTGCGCAATTGAACGCGGCGTCCACCCCGTGCGTCGCCCTGCCGATCATTCATTTGCTCAGCAGCGGCGGCTTCTACGGCGCCGAGCGGATGTTGCTCGATCATTGCCTGGCGACGCCGGGACAGCATCAAGTGCTGTTCCTTGACGCGCCACCAGAGCTGATCGAGCGCTTTCGCCAGGCCGGGGTGGACGCTCGCAGCTGTGCCGGGCTCGGCGGACTGCTGCGGCACTTGCATCAGCGCCGTGGTGACAAGCCGTTGCTCAACACGCACAACTTCAAAGGGCTACTGTTCGGCTGGGTCGGCGCCACTATGTCGAGCCTGCCGCTGGTGGTCACTCAGCACGGTTTCACCCCGCGCAGTCGCAAGCAGAAGTTCTACACCTGGCTAAGCCTGCAATTGTGCCGCACGGCCTCGGTGAAGCGGGTGGTCTGCGTCGCGCAAAGCATCGCTGTGCTGCACCGTCAGGCTGGCGTCCGTGCCGAGAAGTTGCAGGTGATTGCCAACGGTTTGCCAGCGGCGCCAGCGCTGCCACCGGCGCTGGAACGACAACGCTGGCTGGTCGGTTACGTCGGCCGGTTGAGCAGCGAGAAAGGCCCGGATCTGTTTCTCGATGCGCTGATTGCGTTGTGTCACCAGCATCCGCAACTGGACGCCGTGATGCTCGGTGACGGTCCGGAACGTGAGGCCTTGCAGGCGCGTATCGACGCTGCCGGTTTACCACAGCGGATTCGCTTGCCGGGCTATCAGACGGCAATGCAAGGCTGGTGGCAGCAACTCGATGCGCTGGTGATCAGCTCGCGCACCGAGGGTACGCCGATGATTCTGCTCGAAGCGATGCAGGCCGGTGTGCCGGTGGTGGCGTTCGCGGTCGGTGGCATTCCCGATGTCTTGCAGGACCGTCACAACGGCCTGCTCGCCGCACCGACCGACACCGCCGCCCTCGCCCGTCAGCTCGACACGTTGCTGGCCGAACCGCAGCTGGCCGCCCAACTACGCGACAACGCCAGACGCACACAACAGGAACGCTACGACCTCAAGGCTTTGGCTGAACGCTGGTCGCAGCTGTACATCCACACGGCACGGGAGGCACGCGCATGATTTTCCCGCTCTCGATCGTCAGCCTGCTGGCACTGGTCTGCATGGCTTTGCTGGTCAGTCCTTATCCGTATCTGGCGCCGGGGGCGGTGTTGGGGCTGCTGGGTTTCACGGTGCTGTACCGCAAACCGTCGTGGGGCCTGCTGGGCATTGCCGCGCTGGTACCGTTTGAAGGGTTCTTCAAGGACAGCGCGTTATCCGGGAGCAAATTGATCGGTGCTTCGCTGGCGCTGATCCTGGCGTTGCAACTGGCATTGCATCAGATTCCATCGCAGCGCCTGCGCAGCAATCTGTGGCGCTACCTGATCGGTTTCATGGCGCTGTACCTGCTGAGCCTGCTCGCCACCGACAACATGGGCATGTCACAGAGTCATCTGCGTGAACTGAGCGTGGGCCTGATTCTTTTCGTGATCACCTTGTTGGTCGGCCGCGAGCTGAACCTCGATCTGTTCGCCCGGCTGGTCACGCTCAGCGTCAGCGCGACCTGCGCAATGGCGATGTTTTCCAGCCGATTCCAGGACAAGGGCCGCGCCGCCGGCCTGCTCGAAGACCCGAATGCCTTTGCTCTGCTGATCGCCTTCGCCGTGCCGCTGGGCCTGCTGCTGGTGATTCGCAGCCCGAACCTGCTGCACCGTCTGTTCTGGGCGGGCTGCTGCCTTTTGCTGCTCGGCGGCATGACCAAAACGGAGTCGCGCTCAGGGCTGGTGGTACTGGCCTTGAGTCTGGCGATCGGGGTCTGGCATTACCGCCAGCACCTCAACCGCATCCGTCCCCGGCATTTCGGCTTTGCCATGCTCGGTGCCGCCATCGTGCTGCCATTGGCGATTTATGCGATGCCTGCCGGTTACCTGGCGCGCATCCAGTCGCTGAGTATCTTGAGCGCCGGGGCCAAGGCTCAGGATGAATCCCTCGGCCGTCGCGCCTCGTACATTGTCGTCGGCAGCCAGATCATCCGCGAGCATCCGCTGCTCGGCTCCGGCCCCGGGACCTTCCCGTTGCACTATGCGACCACCGGTTATGCCAAGGCATTCTCGGCCAACCGCAAGATCGGCGACCTGTATCGCCGGGCGCACAACACTTATCTGGAGATCTTCAGCGAATTGGGGATTCCCGCCGGCCTGCTGTTTGTCGGCATGCTCGTGCAGGGTTTCTACAACCTGATCCGCGCACGACGCGAATGGCTGCAACGGCGCGAGTGGCAGCACGCCGACCTGATGACCCATCTGGGCATGAGTTTCCTGTCGTTGACGTTGTTTCTGATGTTTCTCAGCGCGCCGAACCTGAAGTACCTGTGGATCATGCTTGCACTGACCTGGGTGTTGCGCCTGAAAGCTGAACAAGCGCCGCTGACGGAGGCCAGAGCATGAGCCGGATAAGCATCGTCATTCCGATGTACAACGAGGCACGGCACATCGGCCGCACCCTCCTGGCCGCTCGCAAAGCCGCGAACGCCGCCGACATCGACTGTGAACTGATCGTCGTCGACAACGGTTCCACTGATGACGGGCCACAGATCGCCCGCGCATTCGGTGCACAGGTGCTGGTGCTGCCCGGCCTGCTGATCGGCGCTTTGCGCAATCGTGGCGCAACCGTTGCCAGCGGTGAATGGCTGGCGTTCATTGATGCCGATATCGAAATGCCCGAAGACTGGCTGAGCGAACTGTTCGCTCTCGAAGCGCAGAATCAGGGCGACATTTTTGGCCTGGATCTGCACACCCCCGCCGCCGCGCCGTGGTACGCGACCGCCTGGCAACGGCGCATGTTGCGTCCATCAACGCACGCCAGTCGCACCGTGGACTGGCTGCCCAGCGCCAACCTGTTGATGCGCAAACGGTGGTTTGACGTCGTCGGCGGATTCAACGAAACCCTGCGCACCGGCGAAGACAAGGAATACACCTTGCGTCTGAGCACACAGGGCGCTCGGCTGCTGTCGACCAGTAACAGCATCGCCCTGCATTGGGGCTACGAAATGAACTGGCGCGAGTGGATGGGCAAAGAGCTTTGGCGCCAGGGCAGCCACCTGCAGTTGTTGCGCACCCATGGCATGAGCCTGCGCCTGCTGCGTTTTCCGCTGCTGTCGTTGCTGGTCTGGATGACGGATTTTCTACTGATCGTTGCCTTGCTCGCCGGCCTCGCGCAGCTCGCGGTGATCCTGCTGGTGCTGACCCTGCTGCCGAGTCTGGCGCTCAGCGTGCGGCAGAGTATCAAGCACCACAATGCTCGCCTCACCTTGCAGCTTTGGGGTCTGCACTGGTTACGCCTGCACCTGCCCAGCGCGGCACTTGTTCTCAGTCTGTGTCATTGGAACGCCAGGAGGCCCGCCCGTGGCTGAATTCATTTTTTGCCTGTGCCTGCTGCTGCCGGCGTACGCCTACATCGGCTATCCGCTGCTGCTGACCTTGCTGGCGCCACTGTTCCCGGCCTGGCGGCACGCGCCGGCACCGCCGCTGAACGTCAGCATCGTCATCGCCGCGCACAACGAGGCGCGACACATCGAGCACAAGTTGCGCACCCTGCTGGCCCAGGATTATCAGCCCGCCACGCTGCAGATCATTCTCGCCAGCGACGGCTCGAGCGATGACACCGTGGCCTGCGCGCACAAAGTGATCGATCCGCGCATCACCGTCCTCGACCTGCCGCGCCAGGGCAAAGCCGCCACACTGAATGCCGGCGTCGCCGTGAGCAGCGGCGACATTCTGGTGTTCACCGACGCCGACAACCAATGGTCGCGCGACACCCTCGGCCATTTGCTCGCACCGTTGAGCGATCCGCAGGTCGGTGCCTGCGCCGGGCATATGGTGATCCCAGTCACCGGTGGCGGCCTGAGTATTGGCGACAGCCTCTATCGGCATTACGAAGGCTGGTTGCGCCGGGTCGAGAATCGCACCGGCTGCATGGTCTCCGCCGACGGCGCCCTGCTCGCCTTGCGCCGCGAGCTGTTCCAGAACGTACCGGCCGAGGTCAACGACGACTTCTTCATCAGTACCTGCGCGCCGGTCGCGCACAAACGCATCGTTTACGTCCCCCAGGCGCAAGTGATCGACCAGGGCGTCGACGAAGCGGGCAAGCAATGGCGCCGCCGCCAGCGGGTCACCGTCGGTGGTTTGCAAAGCCTGGCGCAACGCAGCGCCCTGCTGAATCCGTTCAAGTACGGCCTGTATTCCATCGCCTTGATCAGCCACAAACTGATCCGCCGCCTCGCGCCGATTCTCTTGCTGCCGCTGCTGCTGAGCAATTTCTGGCTGTGGAACGAACACGGTTTTTATCGCCTGAGTCTGGTTGCGCAATTGCTCGGTTACGCAGTGGCCATCGCCGGCCTGCTGGATTCGCAACACCGTTTGCCGAAGCCGTTCCGCCTCGCGGCGTTCCTGCTGGTGACGCTGGCCGGCATGAGCGTCGGTCTGTGGCAGTTCCTGCGCGGGCAACGTTACGCACAGTGGAATCCTGACCAGAATCGTTGAGAGGACTCATGCCATGGCGATCAAACAACTGCTAAAACGCACCAGCGGCTGGCTCTATCTCAACTCGTCTGTGGGGCGCAACCAGTTGCACGGTGCCGGGGTCATTCTGATGCTGCATCGGGTGTTGGCCAACGACCGTGCCGCCAACCTGCCGCACCGCAATGAACTGTGCGTCGGGCCCAAGGCCTTCGAGCATTTACTGCTGTGGCTGCGTCGGCATTTCGATTGCGTGCCGCTGATGGAAATCCTCCAGCCCAATTCGCTGCGCAGCGAGCGCCCACGGGTGGCGCTGACCTTTGATGACGGCTGGCGCGACAACGCCGTCAACGCCTTCCCGCTGCTGCAGAAACATCAGGTACCGGCGAGCATTTTCCTCTCCACCGATTTCATCGGCAGCCGTCAGCGTTTCTGGTGGGAAAGCCTTGGCGAAACCCTGTGGGGCAGCCACGGGGAAAAAGCGCGGATGCACTTGATCGAGTGCCTGCAGTTCATGCATCACCCATTGCCGGTACTGCTCGATGACATCGATGTCGACCGCCGCAGCCTGGCGCTGCTGCATTTCCTCCAAGGGTTGAAGACGCTTGACCCGCAGGAACTGGAAAAACTCACCGATGAGTGCCCAGCCGAATCACAGCCGCAAGCGCTGGACTGGCATCAAGTGCGCGCGCTGGAGGCTTCCGGTCTGGTGCGCTTTGGCCCGCACGGTGCCAGCCACGCCATCCTCACCGGCCTGGATGATCAGCGCCTGAACGAAGAAATCAGCCGCAGCCGTGATGCCTTGTACAACGGCTGCAACCGCCCACTGCCGGTATATTGCTACCCCAACGGCGACAACGATGAACGCGTGCGCGAGCAGATCGCCAATCACGATTATCCGTTTGCCCTCGGCACCGGCACCGGCATTTATCGCGGCGAAGGCGACCCGCTGAACCTGCCGCGCTTCGGCGTCAGTCAGCGCATCGCGTGCAATCCGGCGTTGTTGTCGTGGCGCATTTATCGCGGGGCACGGCCATGAGTCGCGGCAGCTACCTCAAGCACCTGGCCCTGAGCATGGGCACCAAACTGGCGATGATTGCCTTGCGCCTGCTGCGCAATGTGTTGCTGGCGCGGATTCTCGGCCCGAGTGAACGCGGTTTGTTCGCCCTGCTCAGCACTCTGCCGGATCTGATCAGCGCGGCGACCAGCGGCGGTTTGAATTCGGCAGTCGGTTATCAAGCGGCCAATCAGCGGCCGATGGGCTTGTTGCTTGCTCAGGTGTTGGTGTTCGGCTGTCTTCTGGCCGGGCTGCTGACCTTGCTGGTGGTCGCGCTGGCCCGTGAGTTCGGCAGCGAACTCGATGTGACGATGCAACTGGGTCTGCTGGCGTGGCTGTTGCTGCTGGCGGTGCCGTTGACCGTGCTCAAAAGCGGTCTGCTGACCTTGCACAACGCATCGGGTGGCGTGGTTGCCTTCAATGTTCTGCGGCTGATCGAATCCCTCGCGCCGCTGCTGTTGTTTGTTGCGCTGTTCTGGATGTGGAAAGAGGCAGCACTCGAAGCCGCGCTGATCAGTTGGCTGGCCGGCATCAGCCTGGTGGTGCTGGTCGGCTGGATGTGGCTCAAACGCGCACAACCGCTGCAACTGCAATGGGACCGTGCGAGCCAGAACGAGCTGCTGCGCTTCAGTGCGCGCAGCCATCCGGATCTGCTGTTTCAACAGATCATTCTGCGCTCCGACTACTTGTTTATCGGCGCCCTGCTGGGCAGTACCGCGCTCGGCCACTACGCCATGGCCAGCGCCGCCGCCGAACTGCTGTTGATCGTTCCCGAAGCGGTGACCACGCCGCTGATGAAGCGACTGCTGCAACAGGACAAAGGCATGGACAAGGTCACTCCGCTGGCCCTACGCCTGACCGCCACGGTGATGCTCGGCGCCTGCCTGACCATGGCAGTGATCGGCGAATGGCTGATCGTCACCCTGTTCGGCGCGGCGTATCAACCGGCGTATCCGGCGCTGCTCGCGTTGCTGCCCGGCCTGCTGGGCCTGTGCTATGCGAGCATTCTGCGCCTGGATCTGATTGGCAAGGATCGCCCCGGCACGGTGTCGTTGCTGATGGGCATCGGCGCGCTGCTCAACCTGGCGCTGAATCTGCTGTTGATTCCTGCCTACGGCATTGTCGGAGCAGCGGCGGCTTCATCAATCGCCTATCTGGCGGTGACGGTGGCGATGCTGGTGCTTTATTGCCGCTTGAGCAACGTGCCGTTCTGGCAAACCTTGATCATCCTGCCCAGCGACATCACCCCGATGTGGTTGATGCTGCAACGTCGGAAGACAGCATGAAACGCCTGGCCCTGCTGTTCGGACTCGTCCTGTCGCTGGACGCCTACGCGGCGTCGATGCGCTGGGGCGATATCCGCGACGGCAGTTTGTATCTGCAGGCCGATCGCGCGGACACCGTGACCGTCAGCTGGGTGCCCGCGTGGCAGGCAGAGGCTAACGAAGAGCATCTTTACCTGCTCGACGGTCAGGGCAAGTTGCAGGGCGAACGGTTGATCAAGGCCAATGAAACCCGTGGCAGCCAGAGCTGGCCGCTGGCACCTGGTGCTGCGAGTTATCAACTGGAGATTCCCGGCTACAGTTTCCGCGGGTACCGGATCGAACATGACGAAAAAACCGTGGCGCTGTTTGCCCCGGCCAAGGTGCATTTCAGCGCGGAAGTACGTAACGCCACTGAGCTGTATTTCAGAGTCGCACCCGGCGAACACGCGGTGCTGGCCGGCAAGTTCCATGGCGGCGTCAGCGGTTTGCAGGCACAGCGGGTTGGCGATGGACAGCAACTGTCATTGGCACTGAAACCCTATCGTGCCTATTGGCAGTTCGATCAAGTCGCGCTGCCCGTCAGCGAACAACCGCAGGTCTGGCGCCTGCTTCTGCAAGGTAGGGGCAAAGCCGCATTCTGGCTCGATGGCACGGCGAATCTGTTTGCGCAGAATCCGCAGCAGCTCAAACCCTTACAGTCAGAACCGGGGCAGATGCGTCTGACCCTGCACGAAAAAATTCTCGGACGCACGCCGGATCTGGGAATCGCACTGCCTTACCTCGTACCGCCGCCGGCCAGTCACGCCGTACTCGATGCCTTGAAACCCACCGCTGCGAGCTACTACAGCTTTGTTGACGTCACCGCGAAGAATCCACATTTCGAAGACGCGTTCCGTCAGCTTTATCAAAATCGCTTCGGCATTCGCCAGGACATCACCCTGCTCGCCGGCACCGGGCGTCAGGCCGATCTGCGCGCCGATGGACAAAGCAACAGCGGCCTCGACGCCTGGCTCGCCGGCACTCGCGCCCTGGGTGGCAAAGGCACGCATTACATCGGTTTCGCCGACGAGCCTAATCTCAACTATTCAAGCTACGAACAATACCGGGCGATCTTCAGCAGCATGGCGCGGCAGGTGCGCAGCGACCCAGCCAACGCCAAGGCCGGCGTGCGCATCGCAATGCCGGCCAGCTCGCGGCTGGTCAACGGGCCGTTCACCGAAAACGCAGCGGACAAGCGCGGCATCGATTGGGCGCGGCGTCTACTCAGTGAATCCGCCGATCAGGTCGATGCATTGGCCTGGCATGAATGGATGATTCGCGACTTGCTGGCGACCCGGGTCTACCGCGACAGCGTGCGCCGCGCAGCAGACCTGGTGGGGCTGGACGCTAAAGGTCAGCCACGCAAAGCGTTGCTGCTGGATCAGACCAATCTGTCCAGTGGCTCAGCCCTGAGCCCCTACGATCAGGAAACCCATTACACCGCGCTGTGGTGGGCCTCGGTGGTCATCAACGCTTCTCAGGATGGACTGCTGAGCATGCTCAACTGGTTTCAGGCCGCCGACGAACCGCCCTACGGCAAAGGCATGGTGCGCATACATGACGATGGTCGCTTCGAGCTGAAACCGGTGGGCCTTGCCCAGCAATTCATCGCCCGGCATTGGCTGCCGCAAGTGCTGCAACTGGATAACGACGCTTTTGAGGTGGATGTCCTGGCGATGGCCGGCGACGAGCAACGCGCACTGCTCGGGGTGAACAAGGGCACGCGCCTGCAACGCGTTGATCTGAGCGGTGCCAAATGCCCGCTGAACCAAAGCGCCTTGCGTTTCTTCGGCGCTGACAATCGCAGCCGCGACATACCGTTTGCCTGCGAAAACGGCCGCGTACGTTTCGATTTACCGGGGCAAACCCTGTTTGCCCTGACCTGGAGCGCTTCATGAACCGCCCTTCGATGTTCTGCCCCGCGAGCCTCTTGCTGTGCGTGGGACCCTTAACAGGAGAAGAGACCATGGATGTATTGCGAAGACTGTGCGGACATATCCGTCGTAAAGGCCTGCGAGCGACCTTGGCGAAGATCCGCAGAATGTACATTTTTGCCCATCAGGAACTGCTGTGGATGGAGCGCGATCTGGTCAGCCCAGTGCCGCCACACAGCCTCAAACCCTACCCGCCACTGCGCATGCTGAAGATCACCGAAAGCAACGCCAGCGCCTTTACTCGCTACTTCGGCAACCGCGTCGGCGTCATGGCCGAGCTGGCCAGTGACGGTCACACCGGGCATATGCATATCGACGACAACGGCGATGCCGTGGCGTTTATCTGGGGCACACCACGCGACTATTTCGATCGGCATTACTACCGTTGCCGGTTCCCGGTTAAACCCGGAGAGTTTTTCGAGTTCGGCGGCGAACTGACCCGTGCCTACTGGGGCACCGAATTGTCGGTAGATCTGCAACTGCGCCTGTGGGAAGCCATGGCCTTGAAAGGCTGCCGCAAAGTGGTCGATGTCTGTGACTCGAGCAACGTCCCGGCGCTCAAGCTGCACCTGCGCATGGGCTATACCGAACAACAGCGGATCATGAATATCTACACGCTGTTCGGCCGCTGGCGCTTCTATCGCGAAACCCGCTACAGCGGCTCGCGTCTGGCGGCGCTGGGTAAAACTTCCCGTCCATCTGTCACAGCAACGGCGGCCTGACCCCATGGTGATGCGATTCGAATGGCGCACGTCCCTGTGCGCTGCCGACTTCCCGGCGACAGCCTACGAAGCACTGCGCCTGCGCGTGGCCGACCACACGCCGTTCAACAATCTTGGCTGGTTGTGCGCGGCAGAGCAGGCCTTGGACGAGGATCAGCGCCTGCACATTCTGTTCGGCTGGGAAGCCGAGCAATTGCTGCTGTGCCTGCCACTGGTGGCCAGCCGTGAACGCTTCGCTGGCGTACCGTTTCGCGTTCTGCATCACTTGGGTTATCCAATGGCCGATCGCCTGGCCCTGCTGTCGTTGCTCGGCAGCGAAGACATGCACAAGGCGCTGGTGCTGATCCGCAAACATCTGCCCCATGCGCTGCTGCAACTCAATGAACTGTCGGAACCTGCCGGTGAAGAAAGTGCGCTCACCGAATGGATGGCGCGCAGTTCCACGGCTGAACGGCGCCTGAGTTGCCGAGTGCCGGTGCATCTGATCAGCGACGCCGATCATCAGGAGATCTCCGGCGACCCGCGCTACAAGCTGCGTCGGGCGCGCAAACGGATTGCCGCATGCGATGCGCAAGTGCGACGAATCACCCCCGATGCGCTGTCGATGCCTACGATTTTGGAAGCGCTGCAGGAAGTCGAGGCGGTCAGTTGGAAAGGTGACGAAGGCGTCGGGATTTTCGCCACCGAACGCAGTTGTCGGTGGATGCAAAGCGCCTTCACCGCCCTCGCCGACCAAGGCCTGGTGCGGGTGGTGACGCTGGAGCTGAACGGCCGCTGCATCAGCTATCGCCTCGGCCTGCTCGAACAGGGCCGGCTCTACGATTACAACCTGGCATTTTTGCCGCAATACGCCGACCTCGGTAGCGGCCGGGTGTTGCTGGAGGAATGGATTCGTTGGGGGCTGGATGAGCACTGGCGCTGGATCGATGCGTCTCGGGTCAGCCTGGAAAACTCCAGCCATCAACTGCACGAACGCATGACCGGGCAACTGGAACACTGGCGCTGGAGTTTCTACTCATGGCGCCCGAGCGGTCTGCTGCTGGGCCTGGGGTTACGCCTTTGGCACCACGTCAAACCGGCCCTGCAAAAATGGCGCGCACCGCGTGCCGGCCACTCGACGGCGGCGAACACATCCGAAATTCAACCGGCAACACCATCCAACACACCTGGGCTATCGCCTCGGAGGGCATCATGAGCGTCATCGAAAATCTGCTTCTGCGCATCAAACAAAAAGGCCTGCGCCGCACCCTTGGCGCGCTGTGGAAACGTTACGTGTTCGCTCACCGTGAACTGCTGTGGATGGAGCGCGACCTGGTCACACCGATTGCCCCGAACAAACTGCGCCCCTGTGAAGGCTTGCGCAGAGTCGACATCACCGAGGACAACGCCAAGGCGTTCGGCAAGTACTTTGGTGACCGCGTGGAGACCATGGCCGAATTGGCCGCTGAAGGGCATACGGGGCATATGCACTTGGACCAGGACGGTCACACCGTCGGGTTTGTCTGGGCCAGCACTCGCGACTATTACGACCGCCACTTCTACCGCTGCACGTTCCCGGTCAAGCCCGGTGAATACTTTCAGTTCGGTGCCGAAATTACCCGGCAGTATTTCGGCAGTAGCTTGACCGTCGATGCACAGACCGCACTCTGGCAAGTCATGTCTGCCCGAGGCTTTAAAAAAGTGGTGGATATCTGCGACAACGCCAATGTACAGGCGCTGAAGATGCATATTCGCCTGGGCTATCAGGAACAAGGGCATATCACCCATGTTTACGACCTGCTCGGGCACTGGCGTTTCTTCCGCGAATCGAACTACAGCAACTCGAGACTGGAGGCGCTGCGCAAGCCGGAAAGACCGGCAGTGACGGTGGCGGCGCAGGCTTGATTCAATCTCAGGATTTGTAGCGGTGGCGAGGCCGCCTTCGCGAGCAGGCTCGCTCCCACACTGGATCTGTGCAGTACACAAAACCAATGTGGGAGCGAGCCTGCTCGCGAAGAGGCCATTTGTCACAATGGAAAACTTCAGGTCTTGGTAGCGATCAGGGTAAAACACATCGGCATCTGCGCCTCTCGATTCAGATACCGGTCATAGACCTCTTCCCGATTCGAATGCGCATACTCCTTGAAGTGCGCAATGTTCAGCCCCGCCGCAATGGCACCACTGAAAATCGCCCCCAGCGTGTGCACAAACCAATACGACTTTGCCGACTGCTGCTCAACCTTGCCGACGTAGACAATCGGTTCTTCCTGCACAAACGGCTCGGCGCGGAAGTAGGAACTGGCGAGGCGGTAAGGATCCTCTGCGTCGGGATCGACCATCTCCAGAAATGGATGGGTTTCATAGATCACCAGTTTGCCACCCGGCTTCAGCGTTGAAGCGACGTGGCGGAAGAACTCGCCGATGTCCGGCATCCAGTTGAGAACACCGATGGTGATCAGCGCCACATCGAAGCGGTTCTGCAATGACGCTGGCAAATGATGGATATCGGTTTCGATGAACTCGGCGTTGTGCGGTGAACGCTTGTTCAGCTGACGCGCCTGTTCGAGAAACGCCGCCGATTGATCGACACCGACCACGCTGCGTGCACCGAGGGCAAACAACGACAGACTCTCGCGGCCATTGTTGCAACCCAGTTGAATCACATCTTTGCCGTCGACCTCCAGCAACCCGCTCAGGGTCTCATCAAGGCAGGAGAAATCCACCTGTCCAACCTCACTGAGCAAAGCCTGCCAGTCAGGCGAATCCTGGTGATGGCGGGCGGAATCGTTCCACGCCTTTCGATTGCTGTCGATGGCGGTTTTATTGTTGGGCACTTCCATGGCGCACTCCGGACGATGCTCGTGATTGAGCGGATCCGAGTCTAGATCAGCTCTTCAATTGCGGTTGTTGCAAACTTGTAAGCCAATTCGTGTAGGAGCTGCCGCAGGCTGCGATCTTTTGATCTGGTTTTTAAAGGTCAAGATCAAAAGATCGCAGCCTGCGGCAGCTCCTACATATCTGAGTGTTCATGCCTACAAGTGTCGGCGAATTATCAAAACAGATAACGGACACGGCTGACTATTCAACTCGACTCATATGGATATCCTCACAAAGCGCAAACATCCGACGCGCACAAAAAATGGCTAAGGAGCTTTAACCATGAGCCAGACGTTGACAAATTTCGACGTGATAGCACTGCTGGACAGTGACGAAGCCATCAACGAATACCTGTCCCAGGTTCTTGTAGATGGGGATAACGAAGAGTTTCTTCGCGCAATCGGCTATGTGCTCAAGGCCTGCGCACAGCCGGGGCACGTGATCAATCACCCGGTTGTTTGAATGTCGGGCAGCTATAGTTAATAGCCTTGGGGAAAACCGCACTCGCAGGTGCCGCCATGCATATGCTCGCTCGGCTGTTGTTGACCGGCTGTCTGCTCGCTGCCACTCAGGCGCAAGCGCTGGACAGCAATTTCAATTATTACGGGCCTAACCAGCCCTTCGCTCACCCTGCTCCGTATTCACTGAGTTCCACACCGCCCAAGCCTTACGACGATACGGCGCCGCAGGATTTTGTGGTGATCCCGGATGACCACGTGTTTTACGATTCGCAGTTGCCGACCGTGGCGGATGCGACGGTGCGGGTGTTTATCCGCACGTACGATGCCGAGCGTGGGATTTATGTGAATGACGAGGTGTTGGATCCGGGTTGTGTGCTGGAGTGTTTGAGTCGGCAGCAGCATTGATTCTGACGACCAAGTATTAACCAGACACCACAAAACCCTGTGGGAGCGAGCCTGCTCGCGAATGCGGTGGATCAGTCACTTTGATGTTGGCTGACACACCGCATTCGCGAGCAGGCTCACTCCTACAGGGGATTTGCGGTGGGGCTACCACTGCCGTTTATCCGGCCGGGCGAGGCCGAGTTTTTCGATGCGGTAGCGCAACATGTCGCGGCTCAGGCCCAGCAGGCGCGCGGACTTGGTGACGTTCCAGTCGGTCTTGTCGAGCATCTTGCGCACCATGTCGCGTTCGACTTCCGGCAGGTTCATCGACTCCATATTGCTCGCCGGACGCGGTTCGTAGGGCGACACAGGTTCGTGGTGTTGATGCTGATGCTGCGGCGGCAGCTCGTCACACAGGCTCATGCACACGTTTAACTGATGCGCAGCAATCGTGTCGCTCGGCGCCAGCAACACGGTCTGCTCGAGCATGTTGCGCAGCTCGCGCACATTGCCCGGCCAGGTGTAACTGAGCAGCAACTCCTCGGCCTGCTGGCTGAAATGCAGATTCGGTTTGCCATAGCGCTTGCCGTGGCTGGCGAGGAAGTGCCGCGCCAGCAACAGAATGTCATCGCCCCGGGCATAAAGCCGCGGCACTTTGATCGAAATGATCCGCAGACGGAAAAACAGATCACGACGGAATTTGCCCTGCTGAACCATCTGCTCAAGGTTGCAGTTGGTCGCGCTGATCACCCGCAGATTGACCTTGCGCTCCTTCACCGAGCCAACCCGGCGAATGGTGCGGTCCTCCAGCAACTTCAAAATCTTCGCCTGCAACAGCAGGTCCATCTCGCCAATCTCATCAAGAAACAGCGTGCCGCCATCCGCCGCTTCCACCAGCCCGACGCGGCGATCCTTGGCGTCAGTGAACGCACCCTTCTCATGCCCGAACAGCTCAGATTCCACCAGATTCGACGGGATCGACGCACAGTTGAATTCAATAAACGGACCTTTGCTGCGCGGCCCGTCGAAGTGCAGCGCCCGCGCCACCAATTCCTTGCCGGTGCCGGTCTCGCCTTCGACCAGAACCGGCGGCAGATCGGTGTTGGCCATGCGCCGCTCGGCATCGAGCAACTGGCCGATGGTGTTCTTCAGATACTGCATCGGCGCCGAGTCGCCGATCAGCGCCTGCACCCCGGATTTCTGCGCCTCACGCTCCTGATAGAACGACAGCGTGCGCTCCATCCGTTCGGTGGCCAGGGCCTTGTCGAGCAGCAGTTTGAGCTCCGTCAGCGCGACCGGTTTGGTGACGTAATGAAAGGCGCCCTCCTTCATCGCCACCACCGCATCTTCAACGTTGCCGTAACCGGTCATCATGATCACTTTCAGATCCGGTGCGCTGATGCGCAGCTTCTGGATCAGCTCGTGACCGCTCATGCCCGGCAGCGAGTTGTCGGTCAGCACAATGTCGGGCATGAACGTTTCCAGTTGCCCTAACGCGTCTTCGGCCGAATGGCAGACGGTCACCTCGAAGTCTTTGCGCTCCAGGTAGGTCTGAATATTCTCGGCCAACAGTTCGTCATCCTCGACCAGCAGAATGCTGTGTTCCATATTCCCCTCCCGATGCCACTTTGAAGTTGAGACTGACGCGGGTTCCCTCCTGCTCTTTGCTGGTCAAAACGACCGAGCCCTGAAAACGCTCCATGATTCTTTTGACCAACGCCAGGCCAACCCCGAGGCCGCCCTGTTTGGTGGTAAAAAACGGTTTGAACACCAACAGTTGCTGCTGCGCGCTCATGCCCTTGCCGGTGTCGCTCACGGTCAGACGCACGCTGTCCGGCTGCGGCGATTCGAATTCGACGCTGAGCACACCGCCCTTGGGCATGGCTTCCAGGGCATTGGCAAACAGGCTATTGAGTATTTGCGTGAGCAGCACCTTTTGACTGACGACCGGCGCGCAGTTTTGCGGACTGAATCGCACTTCGACGCCACTGCGTTTGATCAATGCATCAAATGCGCCAAAGGTATCTTCAACCGCCAACACCAGATCCACCGCCTCGCCGTCGTCATTCATCGGCCGCAGCGACACCAGCAACTCGCGCACCCAGCGTGACATGCGATCGACCTGGCTGATGATGTCGCCAATATTGCGTTGCGCACCGGGGCTGGCGACTTCCTGGGCCAGTTCGGCACTGGAGCGTATGGTCGCCAGCGGATTGCGCAAGCTGTGCGCCACTGCCGAGGACATCTCGCCGAGGGCGACGAAGGTTTCGTTGCTGATCAGCTGTTGCTGCTGGCTCTGCAGCAATTTCGCCGCACGGCGGACGATCCAGAACAAGGCTAGAAAGATCGCCGCACCGCCGAAACACGTCGCTGCCCAGATTGAGGCGAACCCACGGTCGATGCGATCGACCAGATCCGCCGGTTCCTTGTAGACCTCAACCATGGCGACAACTTTGCTTTTGTCGGCGTTGAACATCGGGATGTAGTTCTCGATGAACAGGTATTTCGGTTCGCGCAACATTTGCTGCTCGGGTTTCTCATCGTCGATCTTGTGGTAGCTGGAAGACACCGGCACTTTCATCTCGAATGATTCGTCGAGTTCATCGTCATCCTTGATGTGCACACCGATAAGCTCAGCGTTGGTCGACCAGATCACCGTGCGATCCAAGGCGTACACCGTGGCCAGGAGAATGTCCGGCAGGTGTTCGACATGGTCGAGAAATTCGATACGTGCAGAAGCCTGTAACACAGGGTCGACATCTGGGAAGTTGCCGTCCTGGCGCGGGTCGAGCATTTCGCCCATCGTCCGGTTCGGATTGATTTTGGCGTGGCGCATTTCCGCTGCGCCAATGGCCTCAACGAATTGCGCGGTCAGCAGCGCATCGCGCTCGACACTTTCGGTGACCACGAAGCGTGTGGAGATATAACCCAGCCCCAACGCCACGGCGGCGATGATGAAAAAACTCGCGAGCGAGAACCAGCGCAGCAGATTGAACTGCTCGCGCCAGCCCTTGCATGCGACCGATGGGTTCGGTGCAGAGGTTTTTTGTGCTTCCAGTCGCTGCATGGGAGTGGCCCTGGAGTTTTATATCGCGCTGCTTACAGCCATCAGTGTAGGTGGCTCTGACCGCGACACACGGTTCAATGATGCTATTTCGCCGCTACTGCATACGACTCAACGTCGCGGCGCTATCGCCCGGTTTTACTGGCGTCAAAGCGCTGTCGGCCAGGGCTTTCGCGGACGGGTGCTGACGCTCGGTTTCATCGCTGAGGAAGTCGATGATCGACTGCACGGACTGCTCGTCGAGGCGCAGGTTGGGCATCGGGATTCGCTCGAACTGTTCGTACAGCTGCACGGCAATTGGATCTTTTTCGGCGAGCAGGCGATCCGGCTCACGAATCCAGCGGTTCAGCCATTTGGCGTCGCGGTTGCGGGTCACGCCGATCAGATCGGGGCCGATGCTGCGCATGCCAATGCCCTGGCCATCCATAGGGCCAAGGCTGTGGCACGAGGCGCAACGGGTGCGGAACAATTCTTCGCCATTGCTCGGCGGGCGAATGTCCGGAGCGTTGGCGTAGCTTTCCTCGATGCTCGGCTGTTTCCAGTTCTGCAAGGTGTTGGCCAGTTGATCGGCGAGGATCCACGGGTTCTCGAACGGCGAGGCCTTCATCCAGCGCCCGGTGCTCTGGTTGCCGACGATCAGGCTGAGGTTGTGATCCTTGCTGCGTCCGTTGTCGACGCCGTCGATGAACAGCCCGAGTTTCTTGCGCAGGTCGGTGACGTCTTCGAATTCGCCGGTGAGAAACTTCCAGCCGGGGCCGACCTTGAAACGTTGCGCGTAAGCCTTGAGCACTTCGGGGGTGTCGCTGAGCGGGTCAATGCTGATCGAGTAGAAAAAGATGTCCTGGCCGACCCGATCGCCGAGCAGTTTCTGCACCTGGCGCAAGCGCGCGGTTTCCAGTGGGCAGGAATCGCTGCACGAAGTGAAGATAAAGTTGATCACCACCACTTTGTCTTTGATCAGGTCATCGAAGAAATGTACCTGCCGACCGTCCTGATCGGTCAGCAGGGTATTGGGGAAATAGTCGCCACCCCACGGGGTGGCGGATTCACTGGCCGCTGGCTGTTCGCCAACGCTGGCCTGGTGCGCCAGCAGCACGCGGCTGCCGAGCACACAGGCCACCAGCATCAGCACCAGGTGCATGCCCAGCGCCCGGGAGCGCGGGGTATGCAGCGGTTGGCTGTCGCCGTGGCGGCGGTTCATGGCTTGACCACCACTTGTGGGCCAACACCGTCACCGTTGCGGAAGGTAGGCAGCGCGGCCGAGTTGACGTAGCGCACACCGTCCCAGCTTGGCAGTGGGGTTGGCATCAGTTGCAGTTGCCCGGGTTTCTCCAGGTCCCAACGCAGCAGCATCGAGTTGTCTTCATGCTGGGTGTTGTGACAGTGCTCCATGTACGTCCCGGCAAACTCGCGGAAGTTGATCGCCATCTCGACGCTGTCCAGACCATCGGCTTCGGAACCGATGCGGTAGACGTCCTTGCGTGCCCATTTTTCCCATTCCGGTGGGGTCTTGCCGCCGCGACTGAGGATGATCCCCTCCTCGAAGTGCACATGCACCGGATGGCTCCAGCCCTTGCCGCCGGCCTTGATGTTCCACACTTCGAGGGTGCCGAACCCGGTGATACCGGCATCGGTCGGGCCGCTCGACAGTTGCGTCGAAGCGTTCAGGCGACGCGGGTCCATGTGGAAACCGAAGCCGCCGTCGGTCTTGACCGTCCACGGCGCTTCATCGGTGCCGTCGGAGCGGCCGAAGGTGAAGGTGCGGTGGCGGGCCTTGGCCAGCACGGCTTTGTCGCCAGCATTGTCGCGGTGAAGCTTCAGCGGGATCATCACCAGCCCTTCAGCCTTGCCGGGTTTGGCCGGTTCGTAGGCTGCCGGGTTCATCGCCAGATCCTGACCGGTGTAGGCCTTGACGTTGAGTTGCAAGACCTTGCCCACCGCCGGATCGCCTCTGTCCCACTGCGGGCCCTTGCTGGTCTGCTTGATCACCGCCAGGTATTTCTCCGAGAGGATGTCACCCAGCGAGATGACATCTTTGGGTCCCTTGCCGTCGTCGTGAGCCTGCAGGTTGACGAAGAACAGCTTGTCCCCCGGTTTGATGCCGTTTTTCGAGAAGTTGACGATGATGTCGAAGCGCTCGGCGATGCCCTGAGTCGGCAGGATCGCGTTGTGGTTCTGTTTATCGCCATCGGCGTCCAGATCCATGCTGCCGTCGAACGGTACGCTGTGTTCCATGATGTTGCCGTCGTTGGCGATCATGTGGAACGGCACGCGGCTGTACGTCAGGCCGGAATTTTTCGGCCCTTGGAACTCACCGCCGCTACCTTTGATTTCCCGCACCAGCGCCAGTTTGAAGTAGCGCGACACCGAGCCGTTGAGGATGCGGAAGCGATAGCTGCGTGCGCGCACGTCGAGGGTCGGTTTCCACTGCCAGTTGACCAGCAACTGGTCACCGAGGAAGCCGTCGGTGTTGAACGGGTTGAACCACAATTGGCCTTCCTGATCCCAGGCCTTGTCGGCGAACACCAGATTGACGTCATAGTCGCGGTTGCCCCAAGGCAAGGCACTGCCGCTGGGCAGACGCAGGTTGACGCCGTCGTTCACCGACTCGTTGCCGCGATCCAGCGCGCTGTAGTAGTTCATCATCGCCGCGTTGCCCTTGTAGACGTTCTGCGCGGTGAAATCGAGCATGTGATCGTGGAACCAGTGGGTGCTCATGGTCTCGCGCCAGTCGCCACGAATCTTGATGGTGCCGTGGTCGCAGGTTTTCTTCGCGGGCGCCATGTCGTTGACCCACAGGGTTTCTCCCGGTGCGCACGGGAACGCGGCGCGCGGGTCTTCGGCCTTGGTGTTGATGCTGTCGTAACCGGCGAGCTGTATCGGCCAGCGATAGTCGTAGAACTGCCCCGGGAAGAAGAACGCGTTGGCGTAGCCGTCGCTTTCCGCCGGCGCGTGACCGTTGTGTTCGTGGGTGCTGATGGTGTGCAGGCCGAAACCGTGGTTGGCCGACGGATCGATCGGCAAGCCGTTGTAGTGGCGCATCATCACCGGTTGGCCGTAGCGCACCATCAACAGTTTCGGCGGCAATGTGCCGTCGAAGGTCCACACCGAATTGTGGTTTTGCGCCGGCATGGCCGGGTGGAAACGTGGGTCGACGCCTTTGGCGGTGCCATCGGTCGCCGGTACGCCAGCGACGTTGTGATACAGGCCGCCGGGGCCGAATTCGCCGACGGCGTAATGGTGCATTTGCACACTGTCACGCAGGCCACCATTGAGGCGTGCACCGGTCTGCGCGGTTTTATAGGCGACTTGCGGGTAGAACTCGTTCCAGCGCTGGTGCGCCCAGCCCTTTCCTGGCGGCCGGCCTTCGGCGGATGAGCCGATATGGCGGTTGAGGTACACCTCGATCTGCGCCTGCCACGGATTGCGGTCGACGACGTTGGCGAACTGGCTGGGGAATGGCGTCAGACCGGGTTGCCGCAGGAACGCATCGAGGGCGGTGCCGGGTGGCGCGCTGCGGGCGATGTTGGTCGGGTCCTGAGCCGGTGCCGGGCCAATCGCGGCCGGCGGAAATGGCAGCGGCGCGGCCGGGGTGGTCGGGTCGAGCTTTTCCGGGCCGAATTCTTCGAACAGGGTCAACTGCTGGGTGAAAGGCTGCGCGCCATAGAGCGGGCTCGGCTTGCCGTTGGTGGGGTAGTTGAAACTGGTTTGCACGGAGGGTGGCAGGACGTTTTCGATACGCGTTTCAGCGCGATCGCCTTTGACCCCGTCCGGCAAATCGAAGGAATCTTCGTTGGCCTCGGGCAGGGTCAGGATGTTGTTGAGCGCCCCGGCGCGGTCGGCCGGTTCATCGTAGTACGCCGACGGGTCGGAGACTTCTGGCTGTCGCTCATCATCGATGGGACTGGCGCGGACGCCGGTCATGGTGCCGATGGTCAACATCAGAAAGACGCTCAACGGCGTCAGCAAAAAGGTGTTGCTTGGGTCACGCGTTGTTCTGTCCA
The DNA here is from genome assembly GCF_014268445.2 of Pseudomonas tensinigenes. Lineage (NCBI taxonomy): Bacteria > Pseudomonadati > Pseudomonadota > Gammaproteobacteria > Pseudomonadales > Pseudomonadaceae > Pseudomonas > Pseudomonas tensinigenes. The sequence continues at coordinate 2,625,245 of NZ_CP077089.1, read as the reverse complement.
TCACCAGCCGCCTCATCAAGGAAGGGGTGATGGTGTTTTGCAACTAGTGCGCCAAGAAATTATTTCCAGTTGTTACAGGGAGTTGAGGGTGCTGTGGGTTTCCCCACCCCCCGGTGACCGGGGCTTGACACCCACTGGTGGGGGAAGTTCAGAGAAATTTTGCCGGTTTACGGCACTAGCTGAAACGCCAGACGAACGGTGGTTGATCGTTCCCACGCTCTGCGTGGGAATGCCTCAAGGGACGCTCCGCGTTCCATGGGACGCAGAGCGTCCCCGGCTGCATTCCCACGCAGAGCGAGGGAACGATCAGTCGATAGATCGCAGTCTTCGGCAGTCCGCGAAATGGAAAAGACCCGTCATTGGACTAATTGGAATGCCAATCGAACCGAGGTGCCCTCGCCTTCGCGGCTGTCGAGGGTCACGCCGCCGCCGAAGCGTTCCATGATGCGTTTGACCAGCACCAGGCCGACACCCAAACCACCCGATTTGGTGGTGAAAAACGGCCGGAACGCCATGGTCCGTTGCTCTTCGTTCATGCCTTTACCGGTATCGCTGAGCACCACGCAGACGCCACGGTCGTCGCTCGGTTCCAGGCTGACGGTCAGCGTGCCGCCCTTGTCCATCGCTTCGAGTGCATTGGCCAAAAGGCTGTTGAGGATTTGTGTCAGTTGCACCGGTTGGCTGAGCACCATCGGCGTATGTTGCGGATGAAACACCACCCTCACCCCGGCCCTGGCGATCTGTTGTTCGAACGCCACCAGGCTTTCGTGCAACGTCGCCACCAGGTTCACCGGTTCCGGGTCATCGTTGAGTGGTCGCAGCGATTGCAGCAGCTCGCGCACCCACTTCGACATGCGGTCGACCTGACCGATGATGTCGTTGATGTTCTTCTGCGCCGGGCCGGCGTCGAACTCAAGCGCCAGTTCGGCACTGGAGCGAATGGTCGCCAGCGGATTGCGCAAACTATGCGCCACTGCCGAGGACATCTCACCCAGCGCGACAAAGGTCTCATTGGCGATCAGTTGTTTTTGCTGGGCCGCGAGCAGAATCGCCGCGCGCCGGACGATCCAGTACAGGCCCAGATAAATCAGCCCGCCGCCCAGTGCGGTGGCCAGCCAGATCAGAACCAATCCGCGCTCCATGCGGGCGATCAGATCCTTGGGTTCCTTGTAGATCTCGACCATCGCCGTGACGTTCTTGCCCTCGGCGTCGAACAGCGGAATGTAGTTCTCGATGAAGATGTAGTCCGGCGGCGTGATGAACTTCTGCTCTTCACGGGCCTTGTCGACGTCGTGGTAGCTGGCGGATACCGGAATCTTTTCGTTGAAGGCGCGATCGAGGTCTTCATCGGCATGAATGCTGGTACCGATCAGCACCGGGTTGGTCGACCAGATTACTTGGCGGTCGGGCGCATAAATGTTGGCGAGGATCACGTCCGGCAAGTGTTCGATGTGATCGAGAAACTCGCCCCGTGCATCGGCCCGGGCTTGCGGACTGACGTCGGGAAAGTGCATGTCCTGACGCGGATCGAGCAATTCGCCCATGGTCCGCACATTGGGAATCGACACATGGCGCACCTCGGCCGAGGCGATCGCCTGAATGAACTGCGCGGTGAGCAAGGCATCGCGCTGCACGCTTTCATCAATGACAAAACGCGTCGACACCGCGCCAAGCGCGATGGCCACGGTACCAATCACCGCCATGCTGATCAGCGAAAACCAGCGCAGCAGGTTGAACGACTGCTTGCGCGAGCTCAAGCGCAGATTGCCCTCCTCGACCGGTAGCGATTTCGACTGCATGTTCATGGCGGCGACTTCCCGATACATCCCTATAGGGTTATAGCCCACGGGTGGGGGTTTGCCCGGTTGCGGGGATATCGACCCGATAAGACCGCCCAAACCACCACAAATCCCTGTAGGAGCGAGCTTGCTCGCGAAGGCGGCAGGTCAGTCGACATTTCTTCACAGGAAGTCCGCTTTCGCGAGCAGGCTCGCTCCCACAGTGGCTTGTTTCGCTCACCTGTTTTGTGTTCACCGAAGAAACTTGTGGGAGCGAGCCTGCTCGCGAAGGCGGCAGGTCAGTCGACATTTTCGTCACAGAAAATCCGCTTTCGCGAGCAAGCTCGCTCCCACAGTGGCTTGTTTCGCTCACCTGTTTTGTGTTCACCGAAGAAACTTGTGGGAGCGAGCCTGCTCGCGAAGGCGGCAGGTCAGTCGACATTTTCGTCACAGGACGTCCGCTTTCGCGAGCAGGCTCGCTCCCACAGGTTCTTCATCTGACAGACGTTCAATGTCATCCCCACCGTCCCCGATTCTGGGGAATGACGCCCTTTCCCCGCTGGCCAAAAACCTGACCCTTCTGCGCGTCAAGCCCTCTATTCCGGCCCTCTCCCGCCCATCCACCACACCTTGGCATGGAAGGTGTACAGGCCCTGTGCAACTGACCCATCCCCAAGGGGCAGGTACTTTGATAGAGGGATTAACTCATGCACCCTTTACTGTCCAAAACCGCGACTGTCCTGGTCGTGAGCGCATTGGCCCAGGGCATCGCCCAGGCTGCTTTGTTTGCTGTTGATCCGGGTCCGTACACGCCGGCCAACGGTGGTTTCGCCAGTTGGTATCAGGACTCCCACGGTCGCACCCTGGATCTGTGCCTGTCCAAAGCGCTCAGCTCCCGAGTACCCAGCGCCCCCGGCGCGCCGTCGTACATGTGCTCGCTGCTGCCGACCCCCGGCGTGTTCGATGACGCTCAGCCGATTGTCTTCCCGACAAACTTTCCCGATGAAGCGTTCTGGTTCACCGGCGAAACGGCCCTCGTCGACGCCGCACGGGGGATTGATCTGGGCTACGTCAGCGCCATCGAAGCCGCATTCGCCGCTGAAGAACCGGTCGAGGGCGATCAAGTCAGCTTCGCCCGAATCCGTATTCGCGTCGACGTGCCCACCGCCGGCACCTATGTCATCACCCACCCGTATGGCGTCGACGTGTTCAACATCGATACCCCCGGGCGGCGCGCGATCAACATGACTCGCGACATTGGTATCGGCACGCCGAAAACCTATGACGGCGCGCTCAAGGGTGACATCGGACCGTTCCTGCGCAGTGTCAACGGCCCGTACACCGAGACCAACCCGCTGACCGGTGCCGCCGAACAATTCGTTGGCGACCCGAACCTCAACGAAGCAGTCACCGGCAGCCCGTTCAACACTAACTACGTGCGCATCGAAGGCCCTAACGGCCTCGATCTGCGGACGAACGTGTTCGCCGTCTCCGGCAAGTTGTCGACGGTGGTCCGGCCAACGCCAATGATCACCCAGCGCAGCACTTACTCGCGTAAAGCGGGAACCAGTGCGCCGGTCGCCCAACAAGATGTGTTCGTCCTCGCGCCGCCAGCGCCAGGCACTGTCGCCGTGACCAGCAGCACCCCGGTGCTGAACATGACCGAGGCCAACTCCACCGGCAGTTGGTACGCGCAATCGTCGGCCAACCCGACCTTGCCGACCACCCTGCAAGTGACTGCCGACAACCACCTGGCCATCGCCAGCAGCACGCCGACCACCCTGCCCATGACCCTGACCGACCTGGTGGTGATCCAGAGCGCGCAATACAGCCTCAGCTCCGGACAACTCACCGTGGTCGCCTCGACCAGTGACGAAACCTCGCCGCCGGTACTCACCGCCACCTCCGGCAGCGGCGCCGCCATTGGTGCGCTGGGCGGCGACGGCGCGGTGAAAACCCTGGCCACCGGGATCTCGCCGATCCCACCGGCCAAGGTTCGGGTGACGTCGTCCAACGGCGGCAGCGATACCGAAGAAGTGGTCATCGTGCAATGAACGCTCACATGCCCAGATCCGCATCAGGAGGCATCATGAACAAGTGGCCACGCTTTGCGCTCAACGCGCTCGGGCTCGCTCTCTCGCTGACCGGCAGTGCCTATGCGCAACTCGCCGCCGTCGACCCCGGCCCCTACACCTTCGCCACCGGGAAATTCCCGATGTGGTATCAGGACGAAAATCAGCTATCGATGGAGCTCTGTCAGTCGCGCGCCGCCAGCTCGCGAGTGGCGGCCAGCGTGCCACCGGCCTACATGTGCATTCTGCTCGCCGAGCCGGGTATCTACGATGATGCCCAGCCGATGATTTTCCCAGACAACTGGCCGCCGGAAGCCTTCTGGTTCCTGGCTGAAACCACGATTGCCGACAACGCTGCCGGTTATGGTGTGGACGCCTATGTCGCCGGGATCGAAGCGGCATTCGCCTCGGAAAATCCGGCCGATGGTGATCAGCAAAGCTTTGCGCGGATTCGCATCCGGGTGAACGTACCCGTTGCCGGCACCTATACGATCACTCACCCGTATGGCGTCGAGACGGTCAATGTCACCGCACCCGGACGCCGCGCGATCAATATCACCCGCGACATCGGCATCGGCGCACCGGGCAATTTCACCGGTGCCGTCAATGGCGCCATCGGACCGTTCCTGCGCAGCGTCAACGGCCCGTACACCGAAGTAAACCCGGACACCGGCGCCACGGAAACTTTCGTTGGTGACCCCAACCTCAACGAAGCGGTGACCGGCAGCCCGTTCAACACCAACTTCCTGCGCATCACCGGGCCTGCCGGGACGATCCAGTCAAGCGTGTTCAGCCTGTCCGGCAAAGTGCTCGACAACCGTCAGCAGACCCAGGTGGAAATCGACCGCGCCACCTATCGCCGCACCGCCGCTGGCGTGCGTGCCGAAGTGTTTGCCAAGGCAAGCAACAGCTCGACCCTGTGCTTCCGCGAAACCGTGGCGCTGCTGCCCGGCCCACCGCCAACGCCGTGCCAGACCAGTCTGCTGGGTGACAACAATGGTCTGTTCTTCGGCCACCGCTTGGGCACTGGCGCGGTACCTCCGGTAGTCGTCGTGACCGCCACCAACCCCGCCGGCACCACGCGTCCGACGGCCGTATCGGCCAAGCTCACCGACGTGGTGAAAGTGCAGACCGCGCGCTACAACTGGGCCAACCACAGCCTGCTGATCGAAGCGACATCGAGCGATGAAGTGGCGATCCCCGACATGGTTGCCCAGGGCTACGGGCGTCTGTCGAAAACCGGCACTCTGCAGCGCATCACCGTCGCCGACCTGACTCAGCCACCGGCCACCGTGACGGTGAAATCTGCCGCTGGCGGTGGTGACACCGAAGCGGTCGTGGTGGTCGGCAGCGCGCCGGACACGGGTGAAAACCAGGCGCCGATGACCAACGCCGACAGCGGCAGCACCAGCTTCGGCGTGCCGATCACCCTCAGTCTGTTGACCAACGACAGCGATCCCGATGGCAACAACCCACTGGGCATCACCGCGTTGACTCAACCGGCCGCTGGTCAAGGCACCGTCGCGCTCAACGGCACCACATCGGTGGTCTACACGCCGCCAGCGGTAGTCAACGCGCCACTGACCACCACCTTCACCTACAAAGCGCAGGACGCCAAAGGCCTGGCCTCGGCCAACCCGGCGACCGTAACCATCACCGTCGCGCCCAACCAGGCACCGACCGCCGTCGCCGACAGCGTCGCCACTCTGGGCGTAGCGATCCCGATCAACGTGCTGGCCAACGACACCGATCCGGAAGGCAACGTGCCGCTGGCCGTCAACAGTCTGACCCAACCCGCCGCCGGACGCGGCACGGTCAGCACTGACGGCACGGTGATCACCTACACCCCACCGGCCACCGTCACCACGGCGTTCACCACGACCTTCACCTACATCGCCCGGGACGCCTTCGGTGCCCTGTCGACGCCGGCCACGGTCACGGTGCAAGTCTCGCCACGGCCAGCAGCAGAAACGTTCGCCGTCACCGCGTCGACGGTGCAGGCACGCTCCGGCGGACGCTTCAACTGGGACTTCACCGGCACCTCGTCAGTGACCACCGGCAACACCATCACCGTGCAGGTCACCACCCCTTCCGGGCTGGTCACCCTTGGCACCACCACGGTGCCGTTGACCGGACGCTGGCGGCTGACGCTAAACAACACGCTGGTGGTGCCATCGGCCAACCCGACCGCGACGATCCGCTCGTCTCAGGGCACCGTGCGCACGGTCTCGGTGACCACGCTGTAGGCCAGATCCCCAGCCACTTTCGGGTGGCTGGGGCACGGTTCTCAACCGGATAACGCCACACAGGATTTTCGCCATGAACACGCCGACCGCCGCCCTGCTTTGCCTGCTCCTGCTGTGCAGCAGTGCAGGCGTGCGTGCCGACGACCTGATGGACAACGACGACCTGGCCCCAACCAGCAGCGACCTCGGCGAACTGCCCCCACCGGTGGGTCAGCAAGCCCTGATCGACCAGCTCGGCCAGGCCAACGTCGCCCTGCTGCAACAGAACGGTCAGTCGCTGCTCGGGCAGATCGTGCAGTCGGGCAGCAATCAGGAAGCGTACATCCTGCAACAGGGCAGCGACCTGATGGCGCTGATCAACCAGAACGGTTCCGGCAACGCCGCCTCCATCACCCAGAACGGCAGCCATAACCGCGCGCAGATTTCGCAAAACGGCAACAACAACGACGCCAGCATCGAGCAGGCCGGCGCGGGGCTGCAAAGCGCCGTGACCCAGTCGGGCAACGGCATGAGCGTTTCGGTCAAGCAATATCGCTAAGCACTGCCAATCATCGGAGAGTTCATCATGTTCAAACTGACGCCCCTCACCGCCGCCATCCTGGTCATGATCAGTGCCCAGGCGATGGCCGACGACAGCCTGTCCAACCAAAGCCAGGTCGGCACCGCCAACATCGCCGACGTGAAACAGACCCAGGCGCCGTTCAGCACCGCCACCCAGACTCAACTGGGCCAGGGCAACGACGCCGCCGCCGTGCAAGACCACGCCACCAGCGTGATCACCCAGGACGCGGTCGGCGACTACAACGCCGGTTACGCGGAACAGCTTTACGAAGACAACGCCACCATCACCCAGCAACAAGTCGGCGCCTTCAACACCGCCCACGCCAGCCAGTCGCTGGGCTTCGGCTCACCGAACAACGCGCTGCAACAGCAGCAAGGCACCGGCAACTTCTCGTTCATCTATCAGGACTCGCAGAACGGCAGCGAAGGCAAAACCTTCCAGTTCGGCGACAGTAACGAAGCCAACATCGAGCAACTTTATGAAGGCAGCGGCAACAGTTCAGTGATTACCCAATACGGTACCGCCAACTACGGCACCGCCGAACAAGTGCTGCACAACGGCGGCCAGATCGGCATCAACCAGGCCGGCGAAGGCAACTACGCCTACGGTGACCAGCGCAACGGCACCGGCGGCAACATCAGCATCAACCAGTTCGGCAACCTCAACGGCACGGAAATCTGGCAGGACGCGCAACTGGCCAGCCAAGCCACCGTCAACCAGTACGGCGACAGCAACGAAACCGTGGTCGACCAAAGCTTCGGCGAAAACAACACCGCCGCCGTCACCCAGGTCGGCAACAGCAACGCGATCTACGCCGACCAGTTCGAAGCGGTCAACTCGACACTGGCGCTCTATCAGGTGGGTAATGGCAACGTGCACTTCACCTACCAGAACGGCGACAGCCACGTGCTCAACGCCACGTCCGTGGGCAACGACAACAAGGTCTACGCCAGCAACTGGAAAGGCCCGCAATCCGGCGGCCAGTTCGGCAGCGGCCAGCGTGCGACCGTTACTCAGGCGGGCAATGGCAACATCGCCAGCTTCACTCAGGATGGCGTTGGGCAAGTCATGACCACGCATCAGACCGGGACGGGCAACAAGACCACGGTCAGTCAGGCTGAGTCGTATAACGAGCTGTACTTTGATCAGAATGGTAGCGACAACATTCTGATCTCGGATCAGCGCGGGACGGGCAACCTGATTCAGGGTTCTTCGAATGGCACGGGTAACAGTGCTGAGTTCGATCAATCCGGGACTGGCAACCAGGCGTATACCGCGCAGTTGTATGGCAGCGACAACATGATCACTGTTAAACAGGCGGATACGATGAACGTGGCGTATGTGACCCAGGGCGGCACGGGGAACATTGCCAATGTCGATCAGAGTGGGGTTACGCAGACGGCGAATATTCAGCAGTTCGGGTCGGCTAACCAGGCGACGGTGTTGCAGCAGTAGGGTTGGGTGTTGATGGGCCGCGATTCTCTGGTGAGGGGGGTCGCGGTTTTTTTTGGCCTATGCAGGAGCTGTCAAAGGCTACGATCTTTTGATTTTGCTATTGAAGATCAGAAGATCGCAGCCTTCGGCAGCTCATAGTCGATCAATCTGGCATTGAACGAATAATGTCGGCCAGATCATCCTTGGTTAATTCATTGGCCTTAATGGCGGCAGCGATATCTTTTTTGGAAAGCGGAAAACGCTTGAAAATTTCTTTCAAAGTATCTGCATCCACATTTGCCAGCCAGAGCGGATCAATAAAAGAACCACCATACTCAGGCTTCATGGGCACTTCTTCGTGAGCAATCGCGCCTTTATGATTCAGATACACCACATAACGATCGTGACCTTCAGGAAAGCTTTTATCGTGGTAGAGCGTAGTGCCCAGAGGCAGGACATAGAAATTATCGTCGCCATTTGGACCTTCGATAAGCAACGGTTCTTTAGTTTTGATCATTTTCATATCGTGCCCCTTCGCAATATCATCAGAAATCAGAAAAGCCAAAAAAATCGCATTTACGGATAAAACTGCCACCAGCCAAAGGCCAAGTCGCCTATTTGTAAACATTTTTCTTATCATAAGGTGCCTCGGTATTCGCTTCGAGCATGGCTTGCAAATCCGCTGGCATAAAAATTCCGTCCTGCGGACTACTTTGCGTACGCGCTGCCTGTCTTTCAATGAAAGAAAGACCGCGCATCTCATTATATTTCGCCGGATTATGCACAATTGGCTTACCCGAAACTTTTGCTCCTGCAATTGTTACGGTTGTGCAGTTATTCGTAGTTGGATGATAGTTTGAAGGCAGGACGTAACGTGCTGACGACGCTGTCTTTCTTCTCTGTTCTTTTTGTTGAGCGACAATACCGTCGAAATGGGCGATAACAGCCTCAGCCTTAGCATTATCCAAAAAATAAACAAAACCAGTTGTTGTACGCCCCAAACTATTCTCACCAGAGATATACGTTTTGAAGGACGTCCAAACATTCAACACACCCTCCCCCTCGCTATCGAAGGTTCCCCATGTTTTGCCATAACGACCAAAATCGTAGGTGATGTCTTTGCTACCAACCACCACGTGTAAAGCTGCGTGCCCGAAAGGATGCTCTTCTTTATCGCGGGTATAGGGACCACCAACCAGTATTTCCATATAGGCACCTGACACGACTACCTGATTAGTCTTTGTAGTTTTTCCTGATGCGCCTGTATTTTTTGCTGCCTGTGTGGTGCTGTTAGTTTTAGTAGGCTGAACCATTAAAGATGTTCCGTATCTTCAAGTTTCGGAAACTTTATGCTGCAACTCCCTCTAGGAATATTTGCAACATGCACAAAGCCATTTTCGTCAAGGACGCCAGTCATCAAGGTTCCATCCGGCAGCGTCAGTTCATACGCCTCATTGGCGATGGGCTCATCTTTTTCGTTAAGCAACTGAAACTCGACAAAAGTCTTTTCTTTCAGAAACTGCGAGAAGAAGCTAGTGGAAGCGCCACCACCAGACTCACCGACGAAGGTGTCGGGTGATCCGGCAGTAATCGTCGCTCCGCATGCTGTTTGGGAGCCAACATGGCCAACGTCTTTCCCCAAACCGAAAACATGGGGAGCGCCCGTCGTTATGGGGTTGCTGCCGTGAAGAGGACAGGAATAGATATCTCCTACCAATGCCACGGGCATTGAATTAACAAAAATAGGACTTGATCCAGTGGAAATGTTTCCGCCGTGACTCCCTGGGTCTCCGAGCCTTGCGACTGGCTTTCCTGCCATCGTTTCTCTCCTTTGAATATTACAATCAACCGATGTTACCTGATCTTTGATGACTCCTGAACGGTCAAGGATTCATCGTTGTCAGACGCCTCAAGTGCCTCCTGCTTGCGCCGCACCCTTTCCATCAATGCCTCGATCTCTGCCATTACCTGCTCATGCGGAATGTTCGGACGCGGGTCATCGAGTGACTTCTGGACTTCGGCACGGAACCAGCGGTCGTAGCTGGCCGCCTGCTCTTCGTTTTCGAAATCTGCAATGGTTGTGGAAAACAGGGGATCCATGGTGCCTCCGGACTGAGGGTGAAAACGCGGTCTCTGTTCTTGATCGTTCCCACGCTCTGCGCGGGAATACCTCTCGGGACGCTCCGCGTTCCAAATTACGAATTTGACGCAGAGCGTCAGGGGCTGCATTCCCACGCAGAGCGTGGGAATGATCAACGTGGGAGCGCCGGGTCTACTTTGCGCAACGTCTCTTGAGTTTCATGCTTGATTCGCCGTTCCGTCATCAATGCCTTCATATCTGCCATTACCTGCTCATTCGGAATGCAGGGGCGCGGATCTTCGAGCGATTTCTGGACTTTGGCACAGAGCCAACGGTCGTAGCTGGCGGCCTGTTCTTCGCTTTCGAAATATTGAACGGTTGTGGAAAACAGTGGATCCATGGTGCCTCCGGACCGAGGGTAAAACCCTGTCTCTGTTCTTGATCGTTCCCACGCTCTGCGTGGGAATGCCTCTCGGGACGCTCCGCGTTCCAAATTGCGAATTTGACGCAGAGCGCCAAGGGCTGCATTCCCACGCAGAGCGTGGGAATGATCAATCAGCCATCCTTCAGCTCGACGTGATCCAGCGCTTGATTCACCGCCAGTTCGCCCAGCATGACGACTTGTGCGATGCCCAGTGCGGTTTTGCGCTGTGAGGTTTCCAGCGAGGCGGCGAAGTTGATGAGCATTTCGCTGGCCGAGCCGAGGGTTTCGCTGGCGTTGGCGAGCAGGGATTCGGTGTTGTACCTGGGGTTGGCGAAGTACATGGGTTCCGGCTCGTTGACGCTGGACATGATGTGGGCGGTTGGGTTGAGGTAGAAATCGAGGGCGCGGTCGGCGGCTTCGTGGAGTTTTTTGCTGTCGACTGAGGCGTAGGGGGATGTGGTGTTGGTGTCTGACTCTGGGGGGTTGGGTGTTGGTTTTTTCATGGTGATTCTCTCTCATTGATAGTTGCAGCTGGCCCATTCGACTTCCAGGAAAAATGGGTGGCAGCTGTACGCAGGCTGGAAATCCGGGAGAGAGCAACCCGGCAGACACGAATGTCTCCCGCGCACAACCGCCATAACAGAGTGCACACAATGAAAGTGCGCAAGCATACGTTATGAAAGGCGTATCTGCTCTCTCGTGTCTTCGGGTTTCCATGCCCGGTCGCTGAATTGGCAGCGACGAACACAGGCTAGAGACCGGACGTCCGACGGACAACCTGAAAACCTTGTGGGAAGGTTCCGTCGATTCAGACACTTCTTTAAACACACTTCAGATCGCAGCCCCTCACCCTAGCCCTCTCCCGGAGGGAGAGGGAACTGACCGAGGTGTTTGGGAGATGTACGCCGACGTGAAATACCGAGCTGAATTCAGATTTTTAAGCGTTGAAGCAAGAGCCCCCTCACCCTAGCCCTCTCCCAGAGGGAGAGGGGACTGACCGAGGTGTTTGGGTGAGGTACGCCGACGTGAAATACCAAGCTGAATTCAGGTTTTGAAGCGTTGAAGCAAGAGCCCCTCACCCTAGCCCTCTCCCAGAGGGAGAGGGGACTGACCGAGTGGTTTGGTAGAGGTACGCCGACGTGCGATACCCCGTTGAACTCAGATTTTGAAAGGCCCAAAAATCGGCTCCCTCTCCCTCGGGAGAGGGCTGGGCGGGCGGCGTTCCGATGAGGGGCGAATCCACCACAAATCCAAAGCCGACCACGCTGTGCTCCTCACCACTCAATAGGCCGAGTGTCAGCTCGCCTGCTCTTGATCTTGACCCACGGGCGACGTCGGAAGGCTGAGTGGAGGGATTGATCCGGGCGTGGGAGCGCAGCGACCGTTTGGCGCAGCCAAACACAGCGAGAGGAGGTGCAGCGAAGCAAACCGTAGGCGCTGCGCCCGGATCGGTCCCGTAGCGAAGGAACCCCGAGCCCCAGCGAGCGGGCCGCACGTAGGAGCAAGCCTTTTTGGTTACTTTTTCGGCGTTTGGAAAAGGTGACCCGCCGTAAGGGCGGAACCCTAAGCAGCCATTACCGCAGAAACGGATATGTACTCAGTCAAAAAGAACCCCGCCGCCTGACAAAAAGCCTTCGCGAGCAGGCTCACTCCTACAGGTTTAAACCGGGTTCAGCCAAAAAAACCTGGTCGGCCCGAAGGCCGCCACGTTCACTCCGCCTCCGGATCCACCTTGTTCTGGCTCAAATACCGATTCAACACATCATCCTGCCCAGGCACAGAAGCGTCCCCCGCCACCTGCCACAACCGCCGCTCAATCCCCTGCGCCACCATATGCCCCACCGCCGCCTCAATCGCCGACAACACACACAACTGCGCCGGCTCATTCGTCGTATACCCAACCTCAGCCTCAAGCAACTTCTTGAACTCGATAAACTTGAAAATCCCCGCACTGCGCGCCACCGAATAAATCGTCTTGCTGGTCATCACATTCGCCAACACCTGCCCACTGCGCACATCCACCGCACGCAAATTCACGGTCACCTGATCCACCCGATATTCGCGCTGCAAATCAATCCCCAGATACCGCGCCCCTTCCCCACCGCTACGCACATTCGTGTCATAGGCGATGATCCCGCCTTCAAGCATCATGTTCGCCGCCTGCAACGGTGGCAGCTCACCCTGAATATTCACCGGCGTATTCGGCTTCTTCTGCGACGCGCGAATAATCTTGCGTTCAGTCAACAGATTCTGCAGCCCTTCCCGCTCCAGCACGACAAACCAGCCACTGGCCTGCATCGCGTCCATCAACATCGACGCCGCACCCTGGGTCACGCTGGTGGAAAACGAACTCGCCGGCGTCGGCTTGTACTGCCCGGTCTGGTCACGGAAGCCGTACACCACCGCCATCAACCGGCCCTTGGGTCGCGGCATCTTCAGCAAGTCGTAATAAGTCGAGGCCCTGGGGGTCAGGGTCGGGGTTTCGGTGTCCTGCTCGGCCGACATCGGCTCACGCAGACTGCACCCTTGTAATGTCGCCAACAGCAGCCCTAACGCGATGATCTTTTTCATGTCCGTCACTCCCCGGAACCGTCAGCCCGTCATGGGTTGAGGCCGTTCACCTGAATTTCCGAAACCTCACCGGTCGCTCGATCGGTCACTTCAATGCTCAGTGCCCCGGAGTCGTCGATGACGTTGACGATAAAAGAGTCGGTGGACAGGCTCCCCGTGTTGCCAGTGGAGATGTTGTCCAGCAACTGCCCTAGCAGCCGCGATTGCAATTGACTGGTGAAGCGCTCCAGCGCCGAGGTGCCGGCCACGCTCGAACGGCTTTTCAGGTCCGGATCGTCGTGATCGTTTTGCGCCTGGGCGTTGTTGAGCAACCAGGTGCCGTTGAGCGGGTTGCCGCCGAACGACGGATTGACCGGTGTGTAGACCAGTTCGGTGGCCTGGACGGCAGCGGCGCTGGCGAGCCCGATCAACAACCCCGAGATCCAGAATCCGCTGCGCCGTGAGAACGTTGTGCTGTTCATAGTTCGTCCTTCTCAAGGTCGGTGGTGTCCTGCAACAGAGCCTCCAGCTTGCGCTGGACAACCTGGCGTCGAACCCAGTCGGCGGCCGCGTAGGCCTCGTCCTTCAGTTCCACGGTGTTCGGCGGCAGGAAGCGCCGATAAACCAAGCGTTGCTGATATTCCACGGTCACCAGGCTGCCCCAGCGCGCGTCGGGCCGCTCGCGCACCACCAGGTTGAAATCCATCGGGCTGGTGTCGCGCAGGCGTTCACTGAACGAGTAGTAAAAGTCGTGGCCGATGTGCGAGATCGTGTCGTCGACGATAAAGCCCATCATTTCGTCTTCTTCACCGGCCTGGGCGCAGCACGCCGCCACGGTGAGAATCAGAGCGCACCACCACTGACGAGTCATGGCTGCAACGCCTGTGGCAGATTCGACTGGCCTTTCGCCGGGCCATTGGTGCCGTCGAGGAAGGCCTTTTCGGCGACGAACTGCCAGTCCGAATAACGCTGCATGCCTTCGAAATCCGACCACTGCGTCGGGAAGCCCGATTGCTTCAAAGGCAGCTCGGTCGAAGGACTGTTGAGGCCGGTGATGCGCCCATCAAAACCACGTTGCAGCGCCCATTCACCCTGACCGATCGGGTCCGGATAGAGCTGACGCAGGTGATGCTTGGCCTCGGGAAAACGCTGATCTTCAAGCAGATCCGCCAGTTCTTTCGGGTACTGCGCCAGCCCCGGCGAACTGCGGTAGTAGCTGCGCAGCGCCTGTGCGTACTGAGTGCCGACCCAGAGCAACTGGCGTTCACGGTCGCGACGTGAAGCGGTCGACCACAACTCGCCAGCACTGGCCAGGCCCATGCCCATCACCACAATCAGGAACAGCACGCCCAGATAGGTGAAACCACCCTGCTGCGCACGGTTACCACTCGGAATACTGGCTGCCATCACGCGCCCTCCCGGTAGCACCGCTCTTGATGTCGGCCACACCGCCCGCGACGCCGTCCGGTGGTGCGATCAGCACCCACTGGTCTTTGCGTTCGGTGATCGGGTCCAGTGGCGCATTGCGCAGGTAACGCTGTTCGATCAATTGCTCGATGGAGTCGGGATAGCGCCCGGTGTCGCCGTAGTAGTGATCCAGCGCTTCGCGCATCGCCGACAGGCTCTGGCGCAAGGTGGTTTCCTTCGATGCCTCGAGACTGTTGAAGTAGCGCGGCAGCGCAATGGTCATCAGCGTGGCGATGATCGCCATCACCACCATCAGCTCCAGCAAGGTAAAACCTTTTTCCCGGCGCATGAGGTTCACCACTCGCGGTAGGCGATGCCGTTGAGGCCCTTGCCGCGCGCCGTGGAGTAGACGTCGAACACGTCTTCACCATCGCGCGGGTTCTGAGCCGAACTGTTGTAGGCGCGCACGCCCCAACCCCCTTCGTCATCACGTTTGGCCGGCACCAGCGGATCGCGCGGGATGCGGCGTAAAAAGTAGAACTTGGCGCCTTTGGCACTGCGCACATCGCGCACGCCTTCGACCAGTACTTGCAGATTCGGCGGGTAACCGCTGCTGTTCAGCGACTTCTCGATGTAGCCGGCATCGAAGGCACGCTTGTAGGCGTCGATGCCATCGCGAATCTGGTACAGCGCGTTGCGCAATTCCTGCTCCTTGCCACGCCGCACCAGAGTCTCGGTCAGTGGCGCGGCCATGCTCGCCAACAGGCCGATCAGGGCCAGCGTCACCACGACTTCGATCAGGCTGAAACCGCGCTGGGAGGCGTTCATGATCAAGGCTTCTCGACGGTGACACGGGTGGTGGCCACGGCCGACTCACCGACGGCACGCGGCTGCGCGGCCGGCGACGGCATCACGTAACTCTGCGAACGATCCGGGGCCTGGATGTGCATGCTGGTTTCGGTGCCGGTGGAGAACTCCATGTCCGACGGGCTCTGATACGGCAGGTTGCGCACGATCCGTGGGGTGATCGACAGCACCAGTTCCGATTTGCCGACGGTGTCCTTGTTGCTGCCGAACAGCCGGCCAATCCCTGGGATATCGCCGAGGCCCGGAATCTTGTTGCCGGTGGCGCCGTGGTCGTTGCGCATCAGGCCGGCGAGGATCTGCGTTTCGCCGTCATGCAAACGCAGCGAAGTTTGCGCGTTGCGGGTGTCGACCTGCACCGGGATCGTGCCCTGCCGGGTCGGCTCCAGCGGCGTCGCATTACTCACTTCCAGGGCGATCTTGATCGCCACTTCGTTGTTCAGGTGCACGGTCGGTTGCACTTCGAGTTTCAGACCGACATCCAGGTAAGTGACGCTCTCAGTGATCACCGGGCCTTGCGTCGACGGCACCGAGGTGGCGCTGATGATCGGCACACGCTGACCGATGTGGATGCGCGCCTGCTCACGGTTGCTCACACGAATCACCGGACTGGCGAGGGTGTTGATGTCGTTGTCCTGGGCGTTGATTTTGGCTTGCGGCGACGGCGAGATCGAAATCCGGCTGGAGTTGATGCCTTTCAGTTGATCAAGCAGGGTCACCGCCGAACCGTCGCTGTTGACCACGCCGAAGGTGTTCGGCCATTGCAGGCCGAGGTCGAGGATGCGTTGAGTGGCGACTTCCATCACTTCCACTTCAAGCACCACTTCCGGGTTGGACTGGTCTTGCGACTGCAGCAGTTTCTCGGCCATGCGCACAGCGTCTTCGGTGTCGCGCATGGTCAGGGTGTTGAGGCGTTCGTCGACGAACACATCGCGGGTCTTGAGCATGGTTTTCACCATGTTCAGCGCGGTGTTGGCGTCGATGCTGGTCAGGTAGAAGGTGCGCATCACCAGTTCCTGGTAATCCTTCACTTTCTGCGGCGAATCCGGGTAGATCAGCAAGGTGTTTTCGTTCACCACTTTCTGGTGCAACTGGTTCTGTTGCAGCAGCAGGGTCACGGCGTCTTCAATGCGCACGTCACGCACGAAGATCGTCGCTTTCATGTCCGGGCGCAGGTCTTTGTCGAAGATGAAATTGAGCCCGGCGACCTGCGACAGCACTTCGAAAATGGTCTTGAGGTTGGCGTCGCGAAATTCCAGAGTCACCGGGCGGTCAAGCTTGGTGCGCAGTTGCGGATAGGCAATCACGTTGCGGCTCTGCACCAGACGAATGTTGCCTTGCAGCTCCAGCGCACCCTCGTTGTTGGGGTCGAGTTCGAGGATCTGTTTGACCTGCCGATCAGCGCCGTAGATGTCGCCGCGACGCAGGTCGCCACGGGCCAGTTCCAGTTTCTCGTCCATGCTGCGCAGGTAATCCATCTGCTTCAGGGCATCCTGAGCGCGGCGGTTGTTCGGTTCGATGGTCAGCACGCGGTTGTAGGCCACCCGCGCCGAAGCGAAGTCGCGGCGCGAGCGGTCAGTGTCGCCGGTCGTCAGCAACGCGGTGATGGCCTTGGCCCGACCGCTGTTGAGCAGCAAGTGCAGCTCGGTGTCCCGTGGATTTTCGCGCAGGCCTTCCTCAATCCGCGCCAGCCCCGCCTCGTATTGACCCTGTTCAATCAGGTCGGCGGCTTCCTTGTTGGCCACTTGTGCAGAACTGCACGCGGCCAGCCCGGCACACAGGCCCAGGCTCATCAGCAAACGGCAACGGTTCATTGCGTACTCCCCACAGACAGGGTCTGCGACAAATGCAAGGGCAGGTAGACCAGACTCAGTTCCAGATCGGAAATGCCGGTGATCTTCCAGGTGTCGTCGATCACATCCCCGTTGCGCACGACGTAGATCTTTTCGCCGTTCTGCAAAAACACTTGCAGGTCGCTGCGGTCATGCAGCCTGCCGACGAACTGAAACGGCACCGGTGGCAGGCTCGGGGCTTGCACCACAGTTGCTGGATTGATGGCCATTTCGGTTACCGTGGCCAGAATTGGCGCGGCCTTCCAGGATTTGGCCGCGAACAGGTCGCCGGCCGGGCTCAAGTCCTTGATCGACGCATCCTTGACCTTGGCGGTGCTGGCCGGCAGCGCGCCCCGGGTTTTCCCCGGCGTGGCGACGGCGACTTCGTTGGAATCGGCGTCTTCGCTTGGCGAGAAATATTCCGGCAACCACGCCAGCGCGGCCGCTACGCCGAAGAACGCCAACCAACCTGTCACGCGTTTGGTATTCATCACGACCTCGACAGGTAAAGGGTCATACGGATCCGGCCATTGAGGTCGGTGTCGCCAATCTTCTTGCGCTGCAACTCGAGGTCTTCCACCACCACCGCCGGCAACTGACCAAGCAAGGCATGCAGAAAGCGGCGCAGTTGCGGGTAGCTGCCGCGCACTGGCAACAGGATCTGATAACGCGCCAGATGGGTTTTCGGATCGACGCCGAGTGCATATTCGCCGCGTGCCAGAGTGATGTGTTCTTGCGCTGCGAGGGCGTAAATGCGGTCGATGGCGACGGTGGCTTGCGGCTGCGCCGGCAGTTTGTTGCGGAAATCGTCGAGCTGACGTTGTGGCACTACGGGCGGCGCGATGCTGCCGTCTTCAACCTTGGCCAGATACGCGCTCGCTTCCCGAGTCTGCAGGCTCAGGTGCTGCAATGATTGCCAACCCGGCAGCAAACCGCCGAGTGCCCAGGTCACGGTGACCAGCAGCAGCGCCAGCCCGGCCAGGCCCGGAACGCCGAGGCCTTGCAGGTATTCGTGGACGATCAGTCTAGGGATTCGCATCGCCAATCTCCCAAGTCGCCGACAGGTTGAATTGCACCGGTTGCTCCGGCGATTTGACGACGATCTCGTGGCTCAGCAGCGAGACGTCAGACAGCTCGTCGCTGGCTTCCAGACGTTTGTGGAAATCGAGCATCGCTTGCAGATCCCGCGCTTCGGCGCTGATGCGGACCTGGCCTTTGCGCGCATCCGGGGTCAGGGTCAGCAGCGCGACGTCATCGCGCGGCATCGCTTCGAGCATGGCGAACAGGCGTTCCCACGGCCGGCGCAGTTGCTGTGAGACCTTGCGCATCTCGGCGAGGTTTGCCGCTTGCTCGCGGGTTTCCGCCGGGCTCAGGGTGGATTTGGCAGCGCTGTCGCCGGTGAGCTGACGCTGGGTGGTTTGCAGGTGGCCTTGTTGCTGTTCGGTGTGCGCGTCGAGGTGCTGTTGCACGCCGAAGCACAGTAGCGCCAGCAGCACACCGCCGCCGAGCAGGCTCCAACCCAACGGGCCGGAACGTGGGCGCGGTTGAAAATCGAGATTGAGCGCACGCATGTCAGGCCACCGCCCGGGACATGACGTACAAGCCGTCACGCACGTTCATCGAGTCGTCTTCAAGGGTGCGCAGTTGCACACCCGCCACGTCCGGATGCGCATCGAGGCGCGCCGGGGCATGCAGATAAACGTTGAAGGCGCGTTCGCTGGTCGAGGCTTGCAGCTGGCGTTCGCGACCGATCAGGGCATTCAACGCGGCATCGCTGTCGCTGCCGCCCACCGAACGCACGCCGGCCCAGCGCCCTTCCCTCGCCAGCAACAACACACTGCGTTGCGGCTCGGCGACGACGAACAAGAAGTCGCCGGCATCAAGGCTTTTATCGAAGCGGTTGAACGCCGCCATCAGGTACGGCTGCACCGAGCGCAGACGCAACCCACGAGCGCTGACCAGCGTGCGCAAGCGTTCAAGCAAGTCTTGAGGCAAGGCACTGGCGATGCGGTCGTAACCGGCAGGCTCGGCGGACAGCACCAGACTCCACGGCTGGGTCGGCGCGCCAAACAGGTCTTCAAAACACAGTTGGGCAAAGCCGCGCAGTTCCTCAGGGCTGCTGATCTGCGCGCTCCATGGCACCAGGCAGAAACGGCTGAAGTGCCCGGAGATGACCACGCTCAATTCGGCACCGGCGCGGGCGTGTTCACCGAGCAGGCGATCGAGGGTATCCAGCGCCACCGCGTAGCTCTGGAAGCTTTCGTCGATGTACCCGACGCTGCCCAGCCACAGGGTGTCGCTGCCGCGCCGCTGACCGAGGCCAACACCGCTGGCGCCGAGCACGGCGACAAAACGCTCACGCGATAAAAGTGACACGATTGATCTCCTCCAGCGTGGTGCGACCTTGTTCCACCAGCTCCAGCGCCGATTCGCGCAGCAGGCGCAAACCACGGGCACAGGCCAGGGCTTTGATTTGTTTGATCGGTTGGCGCTCGACGATCATCTGGCGCAGCTCGTCGTCGAGGTGCAGCAACTCGGCAATCGCCGTGCGCCCGCGATAACCGCTGCCCCGGCAGTGCCCGCAGCCCTTGCCGTGGACGAAGTGGTAATGGTCGACTTTCTGTGGATCGAGGCCCGAGGCGCGCAGTTCTTCATCGCTTGGGTTGACCGGCGCGCTGCAACTGGCGCACACCAAACGAATCAAGCGCTGGGCGAGAATTGCGTTGAGCGCCGAGACCAGGCTGTACGGGTCGATTTCCATTTGGGTGAAGCGGCCAATCACGTCGAAAACGTTGTTGGCGTGGATGGTGGTGAACACCAGGTGGCCGGTGAGCGCCGATTGCACGGCGATCTGCGCGGTGTCCGGGTCACGGATTTCGCCAACCATGATCTTGTCCGGGTCGTGGCGCAGGATCGAGCGCAAGCCCCGGGCGAAGGTCAGGCCTTTCTTCTCGTTGACCGGGATTTGCAGTACCCCCGGCAATTGATATTCGACCGGGTCTTCGATGGTGATGATCTTGTCCACGCCGTGGTTGATCTCGGTGATCATCGCGTACAGCGTGGTGGTCTTGCCGCTGCCGGTCGGGCCGGTCACCAGGACCATGCCGTAGGGTTCGGCGGCGAGGCGGCGCAACTGGCGCAGGGTTTCATCTTCAAAGCCCAGCGCCTGCAATTGCACGCCGCAGACCTTGTCGGCCAGATCCTGTTTGTCCAGCACCCGCAGCACCGCGTCTTCGCCAAAGATGCTCGGCATGATCGATACACGAAAGTCGATCTGGCGGCCGCTGATACCGATCTTGAAACGACCGTCCTGCGGTACGCGTTTCTCGCCGATGTCCAGCTCGGCCATGACCTTGACCCGCGAGATCACCTGCTCGGCGAACTCGTTGCCCTGGACTTTGCTGATGTTGTTGAGCACACCGTCGATGCGGTACTTGATCACCAGACCGTTGCCGGTGGTGCCGAGGTGGATGTCGCTGGCGTGCATTTTCAGCGCGTCGTAGAGGGTCGAGTTGACCAGTTTCACCACGCTGCTGGCGTCTTCGCTGATGCTGGTCAGCGACAGGCTTTGCAGGGTGTCGATTTCGTGGTGGGTATCGCCCTGGGCGTTCAGCGATTCGACCGCGTGGAAGCTTTCTTCGTGGCGGGCCAGATAGGCCTTGAGGTCATCGGCGTGGACCAGATGCAGCGGCGCGCCATGCAGACAATCGTCGATCCAGGCCAGCCGCGCCGGGTCGAAGGGGTCGGCAAACACGCCGATGACTTCGTCGTTGTGGCGCAGCAGGATGAATTCACGTTTGAGGCATTGTGCGAGGGTGACCCGGTCGAACACCGGCGTCGCTTGAAACAGGCTGTCGGTGTCGAGCACCGGGTAATGCAGGGTGGCGCCGAGGGTGTGAATGAACGGCATCGGCGCCAGTTCACAGAGTACGCCAAGGGCTTCAAGCACGCGTTCGCCGGAGGTGGCGGCCCGCGCCCGGGCCTGGGCAAGCTGTTCACTGGAAAAGCGCTCGGGGGCGCATTCGGCCAGCAGCGGTTCGACGACAACGGACAGACGTTCCATGGCTTGCTCTCCAACCGGGGCTTAGTGCCCTGTCGGCGCGGCAAACCTTGGCGGCAAGTGCCGGAACGTCTGATCGCGCCATTACTCCCCGGTGAGCATTTGATCGTCGTCCGGCGCCATGGATTGCGACTGCCGTCGCCGATCCGCCAACACCCAACTGCCATCGTACAACTGCAACGGGAAGCTCTCGGTCCTGCTCTGGCGTCGTTCGACGAAGCCCTCGGAAGGGCTCGCACCGGGTTTCGCTTCGCGCTTGATGCCCAGAAGGTCGCAGACAGCTCGGGCCAGTTCCGCCAATGGAAACGGTTTGAACAGGATGTGGCTGACTTGCAGTTGCCGCGCCCGCTCACAGACTTCAGCGGTGGGGTGACCTGTTATCAGCACAAAATTACACGTCCTGTTCTGGCGGACCGCGTCGAGCACCTCAAAGCCTTCCATATCGGGCAAGCGGTAATCGAACACCAGCACGTCGGGGGCGAACGTTTCGGCCAAACCGATACCCGTCGCTCCGTCATGTGCAATCCGGACGTCCAGCCCCTGCGCCGACAGATAATCCTGAAGGTTCTGTGCAAGCAGCTGTTCGTCTTCGACAACCAGTACTTTGTTAACCAAGGTCGACTCCTTGAAACAGCAGGTCCGATGACCCCGCCCTGAGAGTGCGCCTTACCAGGGGTAACGCACACTTCATGCCAGGCTGAGTGCCGGTGATTTTACGTCTTCATGTCCTTGAATTTAATGACAATGCCCGCTCGTCCCGGTACCCCGTTCCCCAGAAACGGGGAAGCACCTGAATGGGCATCGAAGCCATTCCCCACTATTGGGGGGGAACCTTCAGTCGTCGTCAATTCGTTCGATCCTGTTCTGCACTCGTAATTGCGCGAGCACCTGACGACGAGCCTGGGTCTGTTGCTGTCGGGCGAGCTGTGCCCTGACTGTATCCAGCCCCTGCAAATCTGGGACATCGGCGGCCTCCAGGTGGTTCGGCAAATAAATCACATGCCAGCCGAACGGTGAACGCACCGGATCGCTGGCAAAACTCGCCCCGCTGACAATCGAGGCGCGCATTTGCAACAAGCGTAGACGCGCTTCAGCCACAGTGGCTGTATCTGCTTGCGCGGGCACACGGATCAGCAGGTGGCGGGGTTGCAAGGTGTTGGCGCGGATCAGTTCGGCGAACATCTGCTGCGCCGCCATTTCGCGGCGGGTGTACTCGGTGAAGGATGCCTCATCGAAACCGGCGTCCTGCAAGCGCCGGACGAATTTATCCGCGCCGCCGATGGCCATGCGGGTTTGCTCGATTTGCTCGCGCACCACTTGATCGTCAATCTGCACACCGCGCTTTTGCGACTCCTGCCACAGCAGTTCTTTGTCGATCAGCGTTTGCAGCGCTGCCTGACGCAGCTCTTTATAGGCCCTGGGGCTACGAATGCTCGCCACGGCGCGGCCCTGATCTTCGAGGTATTCGGCGAAAAAGCGCTCGAAGCGAAATCCGGAAATCTCCTCGCCATTGACCCGCGCCACGGCCGGTTCGTTATTGGCCCACGCCATCGGCAGCCAACAGGTCAGCAGCATTATCAGCGTTGTGAGCTTCATGATCGGGCCCTCCATTCAGGGGCTGGCAACAATCGGTTTATAGGGTGCGACCAGATAAAAGCGCTGATCCGGCAAGTCCACGGTGACCACATGCGCGCCGCTCAAGCCCAGGCGTCGGCCGGGGCCGAAACTCAGGCGCGGGGTCAGGCCGGTGTCGAAGTCGTGCAGGCCTTCCAGCGCCGCCACCAGTTTTTCCCGGCTGGCGTCACGGCCAGCCTGTTTCATGCCTTCGCTGAGCAGCAGCATCGAGGCGTAGGCGCCGACTTGCAGCACCGCATGCTGGGCGCCGAGGCCCTGGCCTTCGCGCAACAGGGTCAGGGCCATGCGCCCGGTCTGGGTCCAGTCGCTGGGCACGAACGGATAGGCGAGAAACACCCGTCGAGTAAAGCCGTCGGGCACTTGCAGCAGATCGCCGGCCACTTGGCTTGAAGCGGCGAACAGATACGGCACTTGCCCGGCGCTTTGCAGCCGCGTCGCCAGACGACTGAAGCCGCCGCCAGTGCCCAGATAAAACACCGAGCGCGAACCCAGCGGCAGCGCATCCGCCGTCGGGTCGTAGGCTTGCAGATGGACTTTTTGCCAGCCGTGATCCTGCAAGTACTGGCCGAGGTTTTGCGCGGCCAGCGTTTGTGCAGGGTCATCGGGATAGGCAATCAGCGTCGGCCCTTGCAGCACGCGCAAACTCGCCGTGGCGTAGTCGGCCAGGGCGATCAGTTGCTCGCGCAGGCCGGGCAACGGTTCGAAAATCTGCGGACTGGCCTGCACCGATCCGAGCAATGACAAGGCGCCAATCAGCGGTACGCCAGACTGCTCCAGTCGACTCGCCAGTTCGCTGTCGAGAGCCGGCGCCAGCGGCGCGATCAGGGCGAACACCTGCTCCTGCTCGATCAAACGCTGCAACGCCTTTCCGGCACTGGCGCGATCCGGGCCGGGGTCGATCACCGTCAGGCGCAGTTGCCGGCCATGGATACCGCCAGCCTGATTGATCCGCGCGACGCTGCCATTGAGCACCGCTGCCACTGTCGCGCCCTCCTCGGCCAACGGGCCTTGGCTGGGCAGCAAGGTGCCCAGGTGCAAGGTCTCGGCATCGAGGCCGGGGTCACGCTCATCGGCGAGGCGTTTGAGATAGGCGGTAAGGTTGCGCTGATCCTTCATCGACAGCAGAAAGCGCGGCATGCTCGGGTCGAGACGATTGTGGCCGGGGTCGCGACCCTGCTCGATGGCAATGGCCAGAGTGCTTTCGCTGTAGGCCGGATAGCTGCGCCCGTTGACCTGTTGCTGGCCATACGTGCTGGTCAGCCGCGCCCAGTTCAGCGGCGGCGGACGCACCCCGCCTTCGGGTCGGCCGAGGCCATCGGCGCCGTGGCAATTGGCGCACGGCAGACTGGTTGCCGGCAGCAACATATCCGCCGCACCAACCCGCGCCATGATCGCTTCGCCGCTAGCTGACAGGCCTTGGCGGTACAGGCGTTTGCCTGCCGCTTCCTCCGCAGTCAGCGGCGCAGCGCTCGCGCCAAGGCTGACGCCAGCGAGCAGGATCAGGGCGAGTACACCGCTCAGGTTCATGGCGCGAACTCAGCGGCCAGCCACGGGCATTGTCAGCAACTGCAAGCGCTGGGCAATGGCGGCGGCCGGGGCATCGGGGCGGATCTTGCTCCAGCGTTTATTGGCGACATCGCCGACGATCAACTGCGTGGAGTGTTGCTCGGGGGTCGGCACGATCTGGCCGATGCGGCTCAAGACCAGGTCCATCTGCGCCTTGTCGCCAGTAAGAAAAAGCCAATGAGGGTCATCGGAACCCTGCTTCAAGGTGTAAGCCTTGAGCACCGCTGGCGTGTCGCGCAGCGGGTCACTGGTAAGGGAAATGAAGGTGATGTCCTGTGCCTTGTCACCGAGCAGCTCGCGCACTTCCTTGAGCTTTTGGGTGATCAGCGGGCAGGCATCGTTGCAGCTAGTGAAGATCACGTTAACCAGGACGATGCGGTTTTGCAGCGCATCGCTGTAGAAGCGCAGGGTCTCGCCGTTCTGATCCTGCAACGGCGTGTCGGTGAACCAGGTTTTCGCGTCGTGGGTGCCTTTGGCCGGCGCGGCAGCCACGGCGGCTGGCGGCTCAGAGACATGGCCTTCGTGAGCGAACGCGACGTTGCTGAGAATCCAGAAACACACGGTCAGGGAGATCCAGTCGAGCAGTCTCATGGCTGTTGCTCCATGGCGATGGCGGTGTGTTTGGCGTGGGTGCGCAGGCCGCTGAGTTTTTCCACTTCCTTGGCCAGCAGCGCCGGATCAGTGAAGCCGTAGTAGCGCATCCAGTGGCGGCTGTCGCCGTCGCCGACGAGGATCAGCGGTTGATGACTCTTCAGGTCGCCGCTAAAACTGCCGAGGCCCTTGAGGGTTTCATTGATCGACTGCGGCGAACCGGTCAACCAGCTCCAGCCCGGCCCGCGCTGGAAGGTGCGCGCATAATCCTGCAGGCGTTTCGGGTCGTCGCGCTGTGGGTCGATGCTGATCGACACCAGTTGCACTTCCTCGCCGACCCGCGCACCGAGTTGTTTCTGCACCTTGCCCATGATCGACGAGACCACCGGGCACACCGTCGTGCAACTGGTGTAGATAAAACTCATGACGACGATTTTGCCCTGCACCAGGTCTTGTTCGAGGCGCACGGTTTTACCGTTTTGATCTAGCAGCGGCACGTTGGCGAATTTCACCTGGGCATGTTCCTGGGTGTTGCTGGCCGGGGCTTTGTGTCCGGCGTGTTCGTCTGCCGAGTGGGCGTTGGCGTGTTGAATGCCGAGGCTCAACAGGCACAGGGTCAGCAGGCCAGTGGATGCAAATCGGTTCATGTCGAAACTCCTCTTCAACGGGCCTGGCCGGGGGCTACCCGAACACTGGCAAAGGTCTTGTCATCGAAACCGGCGCCCAACGAGGCCGCACGCACATGCAGATACCAGGCGCCGCTGCGGTCGAGGGTGATCGGCGCTTCGTACACGCCGTCGGCGACTTCCCGCGCCGCCACTTCACGCGGGTGCGAGGTGGGCGCGAGGTAGTAGCGCAGTTGCACGTCTTTGACGCCGCTGCGTTGGGTTTTGTCTTTGCCTTGGACGATGCGGAAACGCACGACGTAAGGGTCGTTGAGTGCCACGGCAGTCTTGTCGAGGAGGAACTCGACTTTCGGCTGGCCGAGGTGTTTTTGCGGTTTGCCGTCAGGATCAATCTGCGCGGTGAAGCAATGAATGATGTTCGGTTGGTTGAGCAGGAACGCCACGTCGAAACGCCCTGCTGCCGGCAGTTTCACCCGCGCGCTGTAGAGGCCCGGCGAGACTTCGCGCAGGCTGCGATCGATAACCATGGCGGCGCGGGCGATCTGGCCACGGTTGGGGTAACCGGACATCGGCGCGTTCATGCCTTCGGCGTAGAAATAGGTGGTGTTGTCGACCGGGTTGACCACGAACACCGCGTTGTCATCGCGTGACACCGCCAGGCTTGAAGCCAGCGGTAAATCTCCGGCCATACGCGGTGGTTGCGGGCCGGCTTCGAATCCCTGGCTGATCGGCTGACGCCCTTCGCCGAGGGAGGACAGGTTGATCATGGTGACTTTCGGTGAAGCGAGTCCGCGGATGTAGGCGTAGGCCTGGGTGAACACCACTTGGTAGGGTTCGGCGCTGACGTCCAGATCATGGATGACGCTGTTGGTCGCGGCGTCGATGACGCTGGCGCGGTTTTCCACTGTGTTGAGCACCACGCCGAAGCGGCCGTCGGCGCTGAAGCCCATGGGGCCGAGGCCTTGTTGCAGTTTGATTACCCGGCGGACGGCGTGGCTGCTGGCATCGATCACGGTCACCGTGCCGTCCTTGCCATCGGCCACGTACACCGCGCCGGACAGCGCTGAATAGGCGACTGACAGCGGATGCGAGCCGGTTTTGATCTGCTGGACGATGTTCAGGCTGGCGATGTCGATAACGCTGACGGTGCCGTCGTCGCGGTTGCTGACGAAGGCAAAACGGCTGTCCTTGCTGAAGCTGATTTCGTGGTGGCCGCGCCCGGTCTGCAAGTGTTTGAGAGGTTTGAGGCTTTGGCTGTCGATCACCGTCACGCCGGAGTCTTCGGCTTTGCTGGCGTTGTTGCCGATCCACAGCAGGCATTCGTCTGGTTGCAGCGCCACGCGCACCGGTTGGCTGCCGGCCTTGATCGAATCGAGAACCTTGAATTGTTCGCTGTCGATGACGGCCACTTCGCCTGCCGTTGGCATCGAGACGAACACGCGTTTGTTGTCTTTTGGGGTGACCCAATCCATCGGTGGTTGCTTGAGTTCGATCCGCGCCAGGGTGCTGGTGATGCCGCCGACCGAGACCGACGGATCGACCACGGCGATGCTCGCGTCGCGGTTCATCACCAGCAGGAAATAGCTGTTGAGGTCGAGCAACGGCCGCGCGCCGATGTTGGACTTGAGAAACACGCCGACCCGCGCTTTGCAGCTCTGGTCGCGGCCCTGGGCTTGATCGGCGGCGAGGGTTTGCGGATCGACCCAGGCGCCCGGCGCTACCCCGGACAACGGCTGGCCGGAAGCGCTGTCGGTGACGCGGAACTGCACATCGGCGAATTCGCCTTCACGCAGTTTGCCGTCGGCGGCCAGTGGCTTGAGATCGAAATCCACCGCCACGCCATCACGCTTCAGCGTCTGCCCACTGCCGTTTTGCGCCAGCGCAATCTCGCTCAGCGTCAACAACGCCCCGGCCACGGCCAGGGTGCAAATACCGATGATGTTGATGATCCTGTTCATATCATCCTCCCCTACACATTCAAACCAAACGACGCGATCCCTGTGGGAGCGAGCCTGCTCGCGAAGGCGTCTTCAGCTGCACCCTTGAAACCGAGTTGCCCCCATTCGCGAGCAGGCTCGCTCCCACAAGGGATTTGCATTCCTACCGCATCCTCACTGCCCACCACCGGCCCCTGTAGGAGCGAGCCTGCTCGCGAAGGCGTCTTGCGCCACACCCTCGAAAACCGGGTTGCTCCCATTCGCGAGCAGGCTCGCTCCCACAAGGGATTTGCATTCATCCCACTCTCTCACTGCCACCACTGCCCACAAGGGATTTGCATCCACCGGGACATTGCCGTTCTGCTACTGCCCCTGCGGTGCCGGTTCCGGTTCGTTGGTCACCCGCAGCAGTCCCCATAACCCGGAGGTATTGCCGTAGGCGCCGTAGTCGCGGAACAGGTAATCCCCCGGTATCGCATTGCTGCCGCCAGCACTCGGGATCATGAAGCTGAAGTGCGCGGCCGGCAGGATGCTTTCGTGGGCGCCGATGTACATCGACATCGGGTTGTAGCCGAAGCGCACCGAACCGACGCCCGGCGTGCCCATCGGATAACCCCCGGTGTCGCTCTTCTCGGCCTGGAACGGGTTCACCGACCAGACATGCCCGTCGAGCTGGAACGTGGTGCCACGACTGCCACCGCTCGGCATCAGAATGTGCGTCCGCAACGGCTGCCCCGGTTTGGCGTAAAGCACCGGTGTCTGCGGATCGCCACCCACCAACGCATTGCTGTAGGCCATGTGCGCATTGCTCATGTCGCCGTAACCCGCGCCGTCGGCATGACCGAACGGTGCATCCGGGGCGAGGCCGAAGCGGTACCACAGCGGTTCGGTCTTGTAGTTGATCGCCATGCTCGAGTTGTCCTGCGGATCGGTCGGCACGCCGAAGCCTTCAGCGGCAATCCCTTCCACCGGCCGACCATTGGCCCAACGGGTGTTCAACGCCTTGTGCCAGACCATCGCAAAGTCGCGGTAGCTGGTTTGTCCAGGCGCGGTGACCGTGGCGTTGACCTTGCGCGCATCGTCGACCCACGTCGCGCCGATCGGCAGGATGCTCATCGCCCCGCCAAGGCCTTTTTGCGGCTGCTTGATCACGTCCGCCGGGGTGATGTTCAAGCCGCCGAACTCCACCGCCGTGGCGTTGATGTTGTCGACGCTGCGCCCCAGTTGAGTCACCGGTTTGCCTTCACGCTCCAGGTGCCCGGCGTAGTACTGATAAGTACGGGTCGGGTACGCGCCGCTGCTGCCGACACGCGGTGGCACGGTCTGGATCGGGTTGGCGCCGACGTTGGCGCCGTCGGATTTGGTGATGTCATACGCCAGCAACTGCGCGTGCAGGCCGACGTGGCTGGACGGCCGCATCAGGTTGTTGCTGAAGGTGGTCGAACCCAGACCGCTGTTGCGATCACGCTTGACCATGCCCTGCATCACAGCCGTCTGGGTCAGGTCAGGCATGACGCTCGGCAGGCGGTTTTCCAGAGTGATGTTGATGCAATCTCCCGCCGCTGCGCGCAGCACCAGCGGTTCGACCGGGATGCCGGGTTTGAGCTTGCCACTCACCGGATCGAGATCGGATTTGCGCACATACAGAATCGCGGTCGGGTCATGCAGCGGCCCGCTCTGCCCGCCGATGGTGATGGTTTCGCCATCCTCCGGATCGGTCACGGTGACTTGTGGAATGCTCACCGTGCGCGAGTTCAGCACCAGGGTGCCGCCCGCTGGATTCAGCGGCCCGCCGACATGCTGGCCAAGCCCTTCGGGATCGCCGATGGTCAGGCCCAGCGTATTGCCGAGAATGTCGTTGGCCAGCGCCGCGACCACTTCATAGTTGCGCTGCACAGTCGGCCGAGTGCCAATGCCATTAGGGTTGGCGCCATAGCGCGGGCAACTGCCCTCGAACGCCACAGTGTTGCGCATGCCCGCCGGGCTTGGGTTGTTCGGGATAGCGAACAAGTCGCTGCGTTTGGCGGTGTAGTTGCGCATCACGCCCCAGATACCGCTCCAGTAGCCTTCGATCGAGGCGTCCATCGAGTACAGATAGTCGCCCGTGGTCGCCGCCGAACTGGACAGCATCGACACCGGCGCAATGAAGCCCATCTGCTCGGAGATGCCGATCATTTGCGACGCGCGCCAGCCGGAGTTGG
Source organism: Pseudomonas tensinigenes (assembly GCF_014268445.2). Classification (NCBI taxonomy): domain Bacteria; kingdom Pseudomonadati; phylum Pseudomonadota; class Gammaproteobacteria; order Pseudomonadales; family Pseudomonadaceae; genus Pseudomonas; species Pseudomonas tensinigenes. The sequence continues at coordinate 2,595,380 of NZ_CP077089.1, read as the reverse complement.
AGCTGTTGCCGAAACCGGAACCGCTCTGCAGCCATTTCACACCGTGCAGGGTGACGTTGTGCTCTTCTTCATGGCCGCCGGCATGCACCCGCAGCCGCACGTTGTCGCCGGTATAGGTGCGCAGCATCGGCGTGAACGGGTCACCGGGTTCGGCGCCGCCCTTGTTGATGTGTGGCGGGAACAACGTGGTGCCGCCGGTAGGGCCGGTCGCGGAGGTGAGCAGATTCGGCGCCAGGTTCATCGCCGGGATCGCCCGGTCGGTACGGCTTTGCATGGCGAACGACAGATCGCCACCGAGGCCGTCGGCCTGCATGCCGCGCTTGCCGTCCGGGCCGACCTTGTTCGGGTCGTACACGCGCAGAGCCAGCGGTTCGTTGCGATAGTTGACGACGAACATGCCCGGGTCATCCACCGAAATCGCCTGCGGACATGGCCGGCTCGGGCAGCCCGGGACCTGACCGCCCTGCACTTCCAGCACACCCTCAAGCAGGTTGCTGGCGTTGTTGCGCACCGGCGGGTTGATTGCGTAGCGGAAGCTGTCGGCGGTGGCCGGGAACGCTTGCGCATTCGGCACGCCGTTAGGACCAGCCCCCACATAGACGCCAGCTTCATAGGCGTGCTGGAAGTCGCTGTACTCGAGGAAGAACTCGCGGAAGCTGTCGTTCTTGCCATCGCCGTCGAGGTCACCGGTGTTGATCACCGCTTGCCACGACGTCGGCCCACCGTCCTGACGCGCGCCGCTATAGAGAGGCTCGCCGGTTTCGGCGTGGAACCAGGTGGAACCGGCCGGCTCGGCGAGCACAGTCGCGTACAGACCGATCTGTTGGTGCGTCGATGGGCCTAAGTGGTCGTGGGTGAAGATCGTGCCGAGGCCGCGATCGACGCCTTTTGCATTGACCACCGGATCGACGAACCAGCGCTGCATCGCCGTGCGCGCACCGAGCCAATCGGCGCGCCCGTATTGGCCGAAGAACGGATGGTTCTTGGCTTTCGGGCAGGCCTGAGTGCCGTCACGTGGATCGGTGCCGGCGCACTGGTTGAACTCGCGGATCGCGTGAATGCGCTCCTGCACGGCGCCGGGCGAGAGCACGCCGTCCTCGTAGTTCCAGCCGTTGGACGAGCCGTCCGCCGAGGTCAGATCCCACTTCGGCAGGTGAATGTGCTGGCCGATCACGTCGGTCGGCGTGCGCACCTGATAGTCGTCCATCTCATAGGTGGCCGGCACCAGGTTGGTTTGCTGGTATTGCACGCAATCGAAAGTGTTCATGCGCATCACCAGCGGTTCTGGTGGACGCTGCTTGGTGATCACCGGCCAGGCGTCTTCCCACAGCGCGAGAATGCGCGCCTGCGGAAAGTGATAACCGACCTTGTTGTACACCGCGTCGAACTGGATGTTGGCGGCTTTGTAGATCCGTGGGCGGTCGGCAGTGAAGGTCGAGGCGCCGACGAAGGACATGCCGTCGATGCGTTCACCGCTGGCGAATTCACCGCTACCGGCGCTGGCGGTCAGGCGTTTTTGCCGGTCATCCATGCACGGTTCGTAGTACGGTGCACCCGCCATCGGCAAGGCGCCGTTGGTGCGGAACGCCTTGGCCACCACTTGATTGCCGGGCAGCAAGGCGTAGCTTGGGTGATCTTTTTTCGCGTGGAAAGCCATCGCCGCCTGTTCGACTTCGGTGCCTTCTTCCGGCAGGTAAATCGGTTTGGCGCGGGTGACTTCCTTGGAGAAATCCAGCGAGGTGGTCACGGTGTGCGCTTCGCCACCCGCCGCAACGCCATCCAGTGCGTGCCGTTGCAAGCCGCCATCCCAACCACCGGACTGCGCCGGGTCGAGGTTGGCCCACAGCGCTTTGCCGCTGGCCTTGAGCGATTGCGCGGTGGCCGCGTCGAGCATGTCCAGCGGCGGGGTTGGCGGACGCTGGCCGACCGAACTTTCCATGCCGCCGATCCAGAACGGATAGCCAGGGTTTTTCAGGCTGCCGTCGGCATTGCGGTTGGCTTCGCTGCGATCGACCAGCGCCAATGAGCCGATGGCTTGACCGCCGGCGTTGCCACCATGGTGCTCGCCGTCGTCATCGCCCTCTTCTTCATCCTCGTCGTCATCATTGCCGGCGATCAGGGTTTCACCGATTTTCGGCACCACCACGACTTTGCCCGGCATTGGCGCCATGGCTTTGCCCGGAAGCGGCACGATGGCCGGAATTGGCGTACCGGCGACGATTTCGCCATCGGGCAAGGCCCGTGCACCCGCCGCCGGTTTGCCACTGCGCAAGGCAAACGGTTCGCTGTGGTAACCGTCGGCGCCCTGCTGCGAAACATCGAGTCGAGTGCCTTCTTCGAAGACATCGTGCACCCGCCACATGGCCCACATGCCTTGGGCAAAGTGCGGATAGAAATGGCAGTGATAGATCGCATCGCCGGCCACGCGGTTGCGGTTGCCCGAACCACCGTTGGCGATTTCATAGGTATAACCGGCGCCCGGGCCGATGCCCTGGGCATCGACGTAATCGGAGTTGTCGTCGTTGGGGTTGAACAGCCACTGATGGCCGTGCAGGTGGAAGATGTGTTGCTCGTGGCCATTGTGGGTATTGCGGAATTTGACGAAGTCACCGATGTAGCTGTGGTTGACGTTCGACGGCTCCGACGGATACAGGGCCATGGTCGCTTTCACACCGATCTGATCGGCGCGCGGTGTCTGGCCGGGGGCGATGTTCTCAAGCCCGGTGTTGGCCGGCACATCCACCAGCATCGCTACATCGCCAACGGTGTGGGAACTGAGGAAAAACTCTTCATAGGCACACGACAGGCAGTCGTGCATCGGCCCCACGCCCAAGCGGTTGGCGACCACTTCGGCGCCCATGCCGCCGGAGCCGTAGTTGATCATGAACGAGTCGCGGGTCGGCTCCAGCACATGGGCCATCACCGGGTCGGCCCAATAGGCGGGGAATGCTTGGGTGGCGGCGGTTTCATCCTGGAACTGCGAGGCAAAATCGCGGAACGCTTCGAGGCGGTTGGGGATCGCCGGGTTGCGTTTTCCCATCGACTCCAGCGGGTAGGTGCTGGACGGGAAGCTGCCGTCGGCGTTGCTGCCCATGACAATCGCATCGCTTTCGCTGGAAATGATTTCATTGCCGTCGACCATGCCGATGATCGGCGTGCCAGCCTTGCCTTCGCGCAACCACGGTTCGCGCTGTGGGTAGCGCGCCTGGTAATCAACGATCGGTTGGCCAGTGGGTGCGCGGCCAGTCGTGGCCAGGCGCATTTCTTCTTCGGTGAGGGTGTTGCGATAAGTGCGGCCACCCTTGGGCAGGACGACGACCTGGCCGAACAAACCATTGGCGACGTTGCCGGCCGCGCCCTCGCCGCCAAACGTTGCGCCACGGCTGCTCACGGCAAACGCGCCTTCACGTTCGGCGAACAAGGTGTAGGAACGGCTCGCGCCGGGAGGCACAAGGGTGTTGGCGTTACGCCCGGTGAACGAAGAAATGTCATCGATGCTGTTCACCGCTTGCAGGCCATTGACCTGGAAACCGACGTGACGATCCGCCACCTGCTCATCGACTTTGAAGTCTTCGGCGCCGTTGGCGTTTTCCGCGCCCTCTTCTTCGCCCTCGTTTTCAAAGTGCTTGTTCGGGTTGGCCTGATAGTCGAGCAGGTTCTGCAGATTGATCGTCAGGCAATCGCCGGCCGCCACGCGTAACACCAATGGCCGTGGGCGCTTGTCCGGGCGCAGCGATACTTTGCCCGGCACCGCTGAACCGCCGTACGCCAGCGACACATCATGCTCATCGACCACGTCGCGACGCAGGGCGTACATCATGCCGTTGGCATTCTGTGCACCGAGGCGGTTGAACATCAGCGGTTGATCGAAGGCGACGACGTTGGCCACCAGATTGCGCTCGCAACGTACGGCCGCGCCGGCCAGCTCGACGCTGAGCATCGAGGCCAGAATCAGCAGCCAGTTAATCAGGGACGGAGCGTGAGGAAAGCCAGCCATGATCAGGAACCTCGTAGTGGGTGCTCGTGGGAACACTTCTCGACAAATGCCTCGGAGCAATCCGCGTGCCACAAAAAATCTCATTAATGTTCAATCAGTTACCGCGACCACTTGAGAATCCGGGGGATATACCCCACCCGTTTTCCCCACTTTTCGGGTGTCATCGGTTTACCCCGAAAGTGGGGAAAACCGGTTGGGGATTACAATGGCGCATCCATCGCCAGGCCCTGCAGACGCCGGTACTGACGCAACACATTCGGTACATAACGCTGGGTTTCGGCGAACGGCGGAATCACTCGACCACGGCTGAGCACCGCGTCGGGACCTGCGTTGTAAGCCGCTACGGCGAGGGCGATGTCGTTGTCGAACAGGGTCATCAGGCGCTTGAGATATTTGGCCCCGCCCTGGATGTTGGCCTTGGGGTCGTAGACGTCGGTCACACCCAGTTCCCGCGCGGTGTCGGGCATCAACTGCATCAGCCCGCCCGCACCTTTGGGCGAGGTGGCGCCGGGGTTGTAACGGGATTCGGCGTTGATCACTGCGTGCAGCAGCGCCTCGGGTAATTGATTGACCTTGGCCGCCGCCGAAACCAGTTCCGCGTAGGGCTGATTGGCGATCATTTGCGGCTGCTGATCGAGGCTGGCCACAGGCAATTCAGCCTCGTGGATCACCCGTTCGTAGGTGCGTCCGGGCCGGTGAACGTTGGACAGTACATAGCTGCCCTTGGCGTCCACCGAGATGAACACATCGGCCTGCGCGGCGCCGCTGAGCAGCACACATCCGAGCAATCCGCTGGCGAGAAATTTCATGTCGGGCCTCCCCGGATCGACCCCGATAAATTGGGGGAAATGCCCCAATGGCCGATCACGTTTGAGCCATACGCAAGCACTGTGCCGACTCTGGAGATGCCCTGATTACAAGGGTTTCAGCCAATCCAGTGATTTTCAGTGGGGCTGAGCATGGCAATTGCATAAGCCCTTCTGGCGACACGGCTGCCACTCACGGGAGGTCATCATGAAGCTGCAATTTCGTCCGCGTGGCCAACGCGGTTTTACCCTGCTCGAATTGCTCGTGGTGCTGGTGGTGCTCGGCCTGCTGGCCGGGATCGTCGCGCCGAAATACTTCGCCCAACTCGGTCGCTCCGAGGTGAAAGTGGCCAAGGCGCAAATCGAAGGGCTGAGCAAAGCGCTGGATATCTATCGACTGGAAGTCGGCCACTACCCCTCCACCGAACAGGGCTTGCAAGCGTTGGTCATCGCGCCAAGTGACGAAGCGAAATGGACCGGCCCGTACTTGCAGAAAAAACTGCCGCAGGATCCGTGGGGGCGTAATTACGCCTACCGCTATCCCGGCGAAAACAGTGAGTACGACCTGCTGTCGATGGGCAAGGACGGCCAGCCCGGCGGCGAAGGCGAAAACGCTGAAGTAACCAATTGGCAGTGAGCGGAGCGAGGCCCATGCGATTTCATGTGAAAGCGGTCGGCAAGGCTGGTGTGGTGTCCTTGAGCGTGGAAGCGCCGGGCGACAGCGAGGCGCGGCGGATCGCCGAGGATCAGGGTTTGCGTGTGCTCAGTTCGCACGCCGACAAGCATTGGCGCTCGCTGAAACTGCGCCAGCGCGAGACCTTCAATCTGGTGTTGTTCAGCCAGGAACTGACCACGCTGCTCAATGCCGGTCTGCCGTTGATCGATGCGCTGGAAAGCCTCGCCGAAAAAGAAACCGCCCCCGCCGCCCGGAAAACCTTGAGTGAGCTGGTACGCCTGCTGTACGAGGGCAAATCCTTCTCGCAGGCATTGGGCCAGTTGTCGGCGGTGTTCCCACCGTTGTACGTGGCGTTGGTGCAGTCCAGCGAAAAGACCGGCGCGGTCGGCGATGCGCTGGGCCGTTACGTCAGTTATCGCCAGCGCATGGACGAGGTGCGGCAGAAGATCATCAGCGCGTCGATCTACCCGATGCTGTTGCTGATCGTCGGCGGTGGCGTGGTGCTGTTCCTGATGGGTTATGTGGTGCCGCGCTTCAGTCTGGTGTTTGAAGGGTTGGGCAATAACCTGCCGTGGCTGTCGCAGGTGTTGATGAGCAGCGGCATGTTTCTGCATGCGCATCAGGCTGAATTCTTCGCTGGGTTGGCCGCGATTGTCATCGCCCTCGCCGTGCTGCAAAAGCAACCGGCGTTTCGCCGAGGGCTGGATCGGTTGGTGGAGAAACTGCCGGCGGTGCATCAACGGATTTTCATGTATGAGCTGGCGCGCTTTTATCGGTCGCTGGGGATTCTGCTGCAGGGCGGGATTCCGCTGGTGACCGCCATGGGCATGGTGCGCGGTTTGCTCACCGTGGCTTCACGGGTCCGGCTGGACCAGGCCTGCGAGCGGGTGCGCGAGGGGCAATCATTGTCTACCGCGCTGGAACTCAATCACCTGGTGACGCCGGTGTCCCTGCGCCTGCTGCGCGCGGGCGAACAGTCCGGCAACCTCGGGCAGATGATGGAACGCAGCGCCGACTTCTACGACGAGGAAATCAGCCGTTGGCTGGAGTGGTTCGTGAAGTTGTTCGAACCGCTGCTGATGACGTTTATCGGCCTGCTGATCGGGGTCATCGTGATCCTGATGTACATCCCGATTTTCGAACTGGCTTCGAGTATTCACTGACTCCGGGAACGGGTCCGATCCCGGCAACAACGCACTTCTACGTTCCCAAACAAAACCACAAAGACGGAGAACGATATGCACATTAAAAAGCTCGTGCTCGCAATGGCCATCGGCGCAGTTCTGTCGGCGTCTACGGTACTCATTCCGGACAGTTTGTCGGGAGTGTCCAGTGTTCAGGCCAAGGAAGGTGGCAGTGGTGGTGGAGGGAGTGGCGGCGGTGGACATGGCGGAGGGGGTGGCGGTAACGGTGGCGGCAATGGCGGCGGGCATGGTGGTAGTGGAGGCGGTGGCGGTGGCGGTGGCGGTGGCGGTGGCGGTGGCGGCAATGGTGGTGGACACGGCGGCAGTGGCAATGGCGGAAGTGGCCACGGTGACGGCGGCAGCGGTCACAGCGGCGGCGGGCAGGGCTCCGGACACGCCGGCAACTCCGCCTCCTCAGGACGCAGCGGCACCCACGCCGAACCAGGCGATGATCGCGGCGTGCACCGGGCAGGCGAAGTCGGCGACGACCATGGCGTCCATCGCGCGGGTGAAGTCGGTGACGACCGGGGCCTGCATGCAGCTGGCGAACCGGGGGATGATCGTGGCGTACATGTCGGCGGCGAGCCGGGCGATGACAAGCGCGCCAACTGATCCATCCTGAAACACCGCAACCCTTGTGGGAGCTGGCTTGCCAGCGATGAGGCCCGATCAGGCAACGCTGTATTGCCTGACACACCGCCATCGCTGGCAAGCCAGCTCCCACAGGGTTTTGTGGTGTGCAAACAATCAGCAGAAAACTACCATCAACTGTGGGAGCGAGCCTGCTCGCGAAGGCTGTGTGTCAGCCAATATTGTTTTGACTGACACACCGCTTTCGCGAGCAGGCTCGCTCCCACAAGGGTTTTGCAGGGATTGAAAATCTACTGTAAGGCTCAGAGGGCGACGTGGCTCTCGTTCAGGCGTTCGCGCAAAAATTCGACCAGCGCCTGCACCGGCCTTGAAGCCTGGCGATGCTGCGGATACACCGCCGACAACGTCAGCGGTTCCGGGCGCAAATCATCCAGCACCGGCACCAGCCGGCCATCCTTCAGCGCCGCGCCAACGATGAACGTCGGCAGATAAGTAATGCCCATCCCCTGCACCGCCGCATCCCTGAGCAACTCGCCGTTGTTCACGCGCATGCGCCCGGTGACATTGACCAACACAGGCTTGCCCTGCCCCGCGTTGAAGCGCCACTGCACCGAACGACTATGCCCGTACGGCAAACAGTCATGGCTGTGCAGATCTTCCGGTTCCAGCGGCGTGCCGCGCTCGGCGAGGTACGCCGGGCTGGCGCAATACACCCGCTCGATCGACGCGATACGCCGGGCAATCAGCGTCGAGTCTTCGAGTACGCCAATGCGCAGCGCCAGATCGTAACCCTCACCGAGCAAATCCACCGGCCGATCACTCAAGTCCACCTCAACCGTGACCTCGCGATAACGCTGCAAGAACAGCGGCAGTAAACAGCCCAAATGCGCCACGGCAAACGACAACGGCGCACTAAGGCGAATCGTCCCGCGTGGCTCGGCGGTCTGCCCGGCGATGCCCTGCTCCACCTGTTCGACTTCACCGAGCAGGCGCAACGCCGACTCGTAATAACTCTGCCCCAGCGGTGTCACGTCCAGACGCCGGGTGGAGCGATTCAACAACCGCACGCCAAGACGCTCTTCCAGTTGCATCAAGCGTCGGCTGACGAACTGCTTGGACAGGCCCAATTGATCGGCCGCTGAGGTGAAGCTGCCAGAGTCCATGACCTGGCAAAAAATACGCATGTCTTCGAACGGGTTCATTGTCACTCTCTGGTGGACAGTTAAACGCTTTATAGCCGCTTTTTCACTTTTCGGCAGCTCATTAATCTGTGCTCACGGTTTGAAAACAACCCTGAACAGGTAGGAGCTGCCGCAGGCTGCGATCTTTTGATCTTGATCTGCGGTGATGCTGGAAAAAGGCAAAAACAGCAAAAGATCGCAGCCTTCGGCAGCTCCTACACGAACGTATAAACACTCAAAAATGGAATTGAACATGAACATCAAGAAAACCCTCACCGCTTCCCTCCTCGCTCTTTCCATCGGTAACGCCTTCGCCGCTGAAAGCAGCGGCGTCGAGCACAACACCCAGGCCTTCCTCAACGCCCTCGCCGCCGGCGGTGGCAAACCCCTTGAGCAACTGAGCCCGAAAGACGCCCGTGCAGTACTGACCGGTGCGCAGGCTTCGGTGAAAGTGGATCTGTCGGGCGTTGAAGTCAGCGATAAGGCGATCAAGGTCGACGGCCAGACCCTCAACTTGAAAGTGGTGCGTCCGGCCAAGGTCAAAGGCGAGTTGCCGGTGTTCATGTTCTTCCACGGTGGCGGCTGGGTGCTCGGTGATTTCCCGACGCACCAACGCTTGATTCGTGACTTGGTGGTGGGCTCTGGCGCGGTTGCGGTGTACGTCGATTACACGCCGTCGCCGGAAGCGCAGTACCCGACCGCAATCAACCAGGCCTACGCGGCGACGAAATGGGTGGCCGAGCACGGCAAAGATATCGGTGTCGACGGCAAGCGCCTGGCGGTGGCGGGCAACAGCGTCGGCGGCAACATGGCGGCAGTCGTGGCGTTGATGGCCAAGGAACAGAAAGCCCCGGCGCTGCGCTTCCAGCTGTTGATGTGGCCAGTGACCAACGCGCAATTCGACGACGGTTCTTATCAGCAATTCGCCGAGGGCCACTTCCTCACCAAAGGCATGATGCAGTGGTTCTGGGACAACTACACCACCAACCCGGCCGAACGTGCGCAGATCCACGCCTCGCCGCTGAATGCCAGCGCAGAACAGCTCAAAGGCCTGCCCGCCGCACTGGTGCAGACCGCCGAATTCGACGTGCTGCGCGACGAAGGCGAAGGTTATGCGCGGCACCTTGATGCGGCCGGTGTGGCGGTGACCTCGGTACGTTACAACGGGATGATTCATGACTTTGGCCTGCTCAATCCGCTGAGTCAGATTCCTGAGGTGAAAGCGGCCGTGCGTCAGGCGGCGGCAGAGCTGAAGACTCATCTGAATCCATAACGGCAAAAGATCGCAGCCTTCGGCAGCTCCTACATTGGAATACGTTCTCCTGTAGGAGCTGCCGCAGGCTGCGATCTTTTTATTGGCAGACACTGCGGAGCTTCGGTCATGACCCTTTTCTACACTCACCTGCTGTCCTGGAGCGCCGCCCTGCTGCTGCTCGACGCCGTGCTCTGGCACTTCTCGCCCTTCACCCATCGCGCTCCGAGAGTCGGTGTGCGCCTGGTGCTGTTTCTGGCGTTCACGGCGCTGGTGATCAACGCCGGCGTCAGTCCGTTGCAGGCACCGCAATTTACCGATGACCGCGTGGCGCAATTGGGTGCGACGGCGTTGGGCATTCTCTGGTGGCTGTACGCCGCGCGGGTGCTGACCGAAGTCATCGGCCTGGCGTTGATGCGTCGCATCGGCCACAGCGGTCGCCTGCTGCAGGACGTGATCGGCGCCTTGGTGTTTCTGGTCGCCACCGTCGCCGCAGCCGGTTATGTGTTGGAATTGCCGGTGAAAGGTCTGCTGGCAACCTCCGGCGTGGTGGCGATCGTTGTCGGTCTGGCGTTGCAAAGCACCCTGGCCGATGTGTTTTCCGGGATCGTGCTCAACACCACCAAGCCGTATCAGGTGGATGATTTTGTGGTGATCGACGGCGTCGAAGGCAAGGTCTTCGACATCGACTGGCGCGCCACGCACCTGCTGACCAGCGCCGGAACCATGGCCGTGGTGCCGAACTCGGTGGCGGCCAAGGCGAAGATCGTCAACCTCAGCCGTCCGAACAACATGCACGGCGTGTCGATCAGCATTCAGGTGCCGAATCACATCCGCCCGCGCCGGGTACTGGATGCACTTGATCGCACCCTGCAGGGCAGCAGCTCTCTGTTGCTGACGCCAGCGCCGAAAGCCGTGCTGAAAGAGGCCGGCGAAACCATGTCGGAATACGTCGCCAGCGGGTTCATCGCCGAGCTCGGCAAGAAAAGCGAAGTACGCAATCAACTGTTCGACCTCGCCCACCGGCATCTCGAAGCAGCAGGCATTTCGCGCCATCCCGACGGCGTGATCGAACCGTCGACCCGCGCCCGTGCGTTGCTCGATGAGGTGAAAATCTTCCGCTCGCTGAGCAGCGAAGAACGTGATCGCCTCGCCGAATCGATGGTTGCGCAGCAATATGCGGCGGGCCAAGTGGTGCTGGATCTGGATGAAGTGCCGGACAGTCTGTTTGTGATTGCCACCGGGGTGGTCAGTGCGACTGTGCCGGACGGCGACAGCAAGGTCGAGGCCGGGCGCATGGGGCCGAGTGAGGTCATGGGTGAGCAGAGCATTCTGGCCGATACACCGTCGCAGGCGACGTTCACGGCGTTGACCTCGAGCATCATTTATCGGCTCGACAAGAGCCTGACTCGTCAGTGCATGGAACAGCGCACGGAGGTGGGTCGGGCGTTGAACAAGTTGCAGGCGGTGCGTCAGCAGAACAGTCGCCTCGCGTTGATGGGCAAACCGGTGGCGGTGAGGAAAGGTGGGTTTTTGGGGTGGTTGCAGAAGCGTTGAAGCGGCAGGATCAAGATCAAAAGCCTCCCCCTCACCCCAGCCCTCTCCCCCAAGGGGGCGAGGGGGAAAGGGAGCCGATCTCCGGGATTTTCAAGACCTGAGTTCGGCTCGGTATCGCACGTCGGTGTATCCCGAAAGAACCCCTCGGTCAGTCCCCTCTCCCCAAAACCTCGAAGGGAAAGGGAGCCAATCTTCAAGCTGTTCAAAACTGAAGTTCGGCTCGGTATCGCACGTCGGCGTACCTCGAAAGAGCCCCTCGGTCAGTCCCCTCTCCCTCCGGGAGAGGGTTAGGGTGAGGGGCTTTTCCAACTCACACCGAATTACTTGGCAGTGAACTTGGTATAGCTGTTGATCAGGTTGCGGTAGTTAGGCAGACGCTCCGACAGCAAATGCGCCAACCCTTCCATGTCATTGCGCCAGTCGCCCTGCAGCTCACACGCCACCGAGAACCAGTTCAGCAGGTGAGCACCCGCCGCTGACATCCGCGCCCACGCCGCCTGCTGCACGGTGGTGTTGAAGGTGCCCGACGAGTCAGTCACCACAAACACTTCATAACCTTCAGCAATAGCCGACAAGGTCGGGAACGCCACGCAAACGTCAGTCACCACACCGGCGATGATCAGTTGCTTGCGACCGGTGGCCTTGATCGCTTTGACGAAGTCTTCGTTATCCCAGGCATTGATCTGCCCCGGGCGCTGAATAAACGGCGCATCCGGGAACTGCTCGCGCAGCTCAGGCACGATCGGGCCGTTTGGACCTGCGTCGAAACTGGTGGTCAGGATGGTCGGCAGCTTGAAGAACTTGGCGATATCGCCCAGCGCCAGCACGTTGTTCTTGAATTCGTTCGGGGTGAAATCCTGGACCAGCGAGATCAGGCCGGTCTGGTGATCGACCAGCAGTACGACCGCATCATCTTTGTTCAGACGTGTGTAAGGAACGCTCATGGGAAAACTCCTGATGGACGGATGGATGAAGCGTTGAGCGCCGACCGGATGGCCGACGCTTTAGGGGAAATCAGAAGGCGAAGCAGGAACAGCCAAACGCGCCCCAGAAACCGGCAAAGTCGCTGACCGGCGCGTTCGACATCCGCGCCTTTTCATGGCTGTGGGTGTGCACCGCGCACGGCCCGCTGCACTGGTGCACCTGCGCCTGCAACGGCGAATTCGGTCGCCAGTGGCCCGGGACTTTGACCACCGGCGACCAGTCCGGCAGTACTGGAATCGAACGCGGGCCGAGGTCTTCGAAGTCGCCAGCGGCATAAACAATCTTGCCGCCGACCACGGTCAGCACCGACTCGATCCACTTGATCGCTTCTTCTTCGACATGGAAGAAGTCCGCGCTCAGCGCCGCCAGATCCGCCAGTTGCCCGACCTTGATCTGGCCCTTCTTGCCCTGCTCCGAGGAGAACCAGGCGCTGCCATGAGTGAACAGTTCCAGTGCGGTGGTGCGCGGCAGACCTTCTTCGTACAAGGCCAGACCGCCGACGGTGCGACCGCTGACCATCCAGTACAGCGAGGTCCACGGGTTGTAGCTGGAAACCCGCGTGGCATCAGTGCCGGCGCCGACCGGTACGCCTTCGGCGAGCATGCGTTTGATCGGTGGCGTCGCTTCGGCGGCTTGCTTGCCGTAGCGGTCGACAAAGTATTCACCCTGGAACGCCATGCGATCCTGAATCGCGATGCCGCCGCCCAACGCCTTCACACGTTCGATGTTCTGCGGGGTGATGGTTTCGGCGTGGTCGAAGAACCACGGCAGTCCGTTGAACGGAATGTCACGATTGACCTTCTCGAACACGTCGAGCATGCGGCTGATCGATTCGTTGTAAGTCGCGTGCAAACGGAACGGCCAGCGCTGCTCGACCAAGTGGCGCACCACCGGCTCCAGCTCTTCTTCCATGGTTTGCGGCAGATCGGGGCGCGGTTCGAGGAAGTCTTCAAAGTCCGCCGCCGAAAACACCAGCATTTCGCCGGCGCCGTTGTGACGCAGGAAGTCGTCGCCCTGATGCAACTTGACGCTGCCGGTCCAGTTCTGGAAATCGCTCAGCTCTTCTTTCGGCTTCTGGGTGAACAGGTTGTAGGCGATGCGCACGGTCAACTGGTCGTCTTTGGCCAGTTGCTCGATCACCTGATAATCGTCCGGGTAATTCTGGAAACCACCGCCGGCATCGATCGCGCTGGTCAGGCCGAGGCGATTGAGTTCGCGCATGAACTGGCGGGTCGAGTTGACCTGATATTCCAGCGGCAGCTTCGGCCCCTTGGCCAGCGTTGAGTAGAGAATCATCGCGTTCGGTCGCGCAACCAGCATGCCGGTCGGGTTGCCGTTGCTGTCACGGACGATCTCGCCACCCGGCGGGTTCGGCGTGTCGCGGGTGTAACCGGCGACGCGCAGCGCGGCGCGGTTGAGCAGCGCGCGGTCATACAGGTGCAGGATGAACACCGGGGTGTCCGGCGCGGCCTGGTTGATTTCTTCGAGGGTCGGCATGCGTTTTTCGGCGAACTGGAATTCGTTCCAGCCACCGACCACGCGCACCCATTGCGGGGTCGGCGTGCGGTCGGCCTGATCCTTGAGCATGCGCAGCGCGTCGGCCAGCGACGGCACGCCTTCCCAGCGCAGTTCGAGGTTGTAGTTCAAACCGCCACGGATCAAGTGCAAGTGCGAGTCGTTGAGACCCGGAATAACGCAGCGACCGTGCATATCGACCACTTGCGTGTTCGGCCCGCGCAGGGCCATGGCCTGGTTGTCGTTGCCAACGACGACGAAGCGGCCGTCGGTGATGGCCACGGCGCTGGCCAGTGGTTTGGTGCGGTCTACGGTATGAAACTGGCCATTGAATAAAATCAGATCGGCGCTCATCGCAGTTCCTCAAGCAAAGTGAAAAGGAGCAAACCCCGCGCGCTCAGCGTGGCGAGGTCTCTTGGGAATCGAGGTGTTCATGGGCCTGGCTGGCTTCGAGCCACGGCGTAAACAAACGGGTGACGGGCGGCATCACCACGTACACCACCGACAGAACGATGGTCAGGGTGATCAGGAACGTGGCGACTACGTAGTTGGAAAGAAGCGGATGCAGCGCCAGCAGCGGCCCCCAGATCAGCGGCACGAGCAAGGTGTGCGGCAGAATCACCAGCAGCGTGATCACCGCTTGCTTCCAGCGCGGCGGCGGCGAAGCGGCATCGGAAAGCGGCGTAAACCAGAATTCCTTGATCGGCGCGACTTCCGTCTGATCGCCGTCAGCCAGCATTGGCGCGGCTTCGGCGACCAGCGCCTGACGCTGAGGCGACTCCAGCCAGCCTTGCATCGCTTCGGTGCTGCTGAAGCGCAGTACGCAGGTGTAGAAGTCGAGTCGGCCGCGCTTGCCGCGTACCACATCAACGCCCAGATGGCCCTCGCGCTGCCCCGCTACACGGACGATATTGCGCAGCCAGGCTTCATATGCCGACTCGAAACCGGCCTTGACCCGGTGCTTGATGATCAATGTGACCGTCTCATCGGCCCCCGGTGACTGTGGATTGAGGACTTCAGGCATAACGCAACACTCCGGGCAAACGAACAGAAATCGCCAGCCGTCCCGGCCCGGCGATCAACACAGTGGTAAACAGGATCAGCAGCAACCAGCCGAACTGCCCCTCGGCCACACTCCATTGCGGATGCACGACCAGCAACGCCACCAGCAGCACAAAGAGAATAGGCACGCAGGCCAATCGCGCCAGTAACCCGGCGACGATCAGTAGCGGACAGAGGACTTCGGCGAAGATCGCCAGAATCAAGGTGAGGTGAGAACCGAGGTGGAACGGGTCTTCGATCAGTTGCAGTTGCGCGGTGAAGTCGAGCAGTTTGGGCAAGCCGTGCACCCACAACAAAAACAACCCGCCGCTGACCCGCAGGAACAGCAAACCGATGTCGCGTGCCTGTTCATCTGTTGAGGCATTCATGACCCGACCCTTGAAATGTCATTGGCTGAAATCATGCCAATGATGGTCGGGAGGAAATTGGATAGATGTGCTCAGTTCTGCTGCATTCCAAAATTCTTGGAACACCGCAGCCCCCTGTGGGAGCGAGCTTGCTCGCGAAGGCGTCGGGTCAGTGAAGAATGAGTTGAATGACACACCGCTTTCGCGAGCAGGCTCGCTCCCACAGGGGGTGTGCTTAGGCCGGTGGTTCGAGGTTATCCAGCACCCGATTCACTGCCAGCTCACCGAGCATGATCAACTGCGCAATCCCCAACAACGCCCGGCGCTGCGGCGCGGGCAACAGGTGAGCGACGTCCTGGGCGATGGTTTTGGCCGAGGCGAGTGTTTCGCTGGCATCGGTCAGCAGTTCTTCGTTTTTGGTGTCAGCGGTTACGGCGTACATGCCACGGGTTCTGCGTGGGGGTGGCGTGGAGCCGGGTGGAAGGAGGTAATGGTCGAGGGCGCGGTCGGCGGCTTCGTGGAGTTTTCGGGAATCGATGGATTCGTAGGGGGACGTGGGGTCGATGTCTGGCGGGTTGGGCGTGACTTTGAACATGGTGAATCTCCGTGAAGGACTGAGCCGCCACGACTTATCGCTAAACAAGTTGAGGGTGGCGGCTGTACGCAGGTTAGCGATCCGGGTCACAGGAACCCCGGGTAGACCTTTCGGCCTCCCACGCACAGCCACCATGACGCGATTGCAGAAAGGGAACCCCACAATCGAGAAGGAAGCGTTTGTTGCGTCTGTAGTCGGAGCCGGATCGCTAAACCCGATCGCTGAACTATTCAGCGACCACCAAACGATAGAGACCCGACCACAAGCGCACAAGCCGGCGGATTCTGGCGTAGCTGTAGGCAAAGGCGCAAGGTTGCGTAGCCTGAAAGAGTGTCTGAGGGTGTTGCTTAAACAGCGATGTTTAAAGCACCGAAAATCTATGGATCACAGCGAGCCAATGTGGGAGCGAGCCTGCTCGCGAAGGCGCCGGGTCAGTTAACAAATGTTTTGAATGACACACCGCTTTCGCGAGCAGGCTCGCTCCCACAGGGGGTGTGCTTAGGCCGGTGGCTCGAGGTTATCCAGCACCCGATTCACTGCCAGCTCACCGAGCATGATCAACTGCGCAATCCCCAACAACGCCCGGCGCTGCGGCGCGGGCAACAGGTGAGCGACGTCCTGGGCGATGGTTTTGGCCGAGGCGAGTGTTTCGCTGGCATCGGTCAGCAGTTCTTCGTTTTTGGTGTCAGCGGTTACGGCGTACATGCCACGGGTTCTGCGTGGGGGTGGCGTGGAGCCGGGTGGAAGGAGGTAATGGTCGAGGGCGCGGTCGGCGGCTTCGTGGAGTTTTCGGGAATCGATGGATTCGTAGGGGGACGTGGGGTCGATGTCTGGCGGGTTGGGCGTGACTTTGAACATGGTGAATCTCCTTTTTAGAGCCGGGATCACCACGTCCTGTCGCTAAACAGGATGGGTGGCGACCGTATGCAGGTTAGCGAACCGGTAAAAAGGCAACCCGGTAGACCCGAAGGTCTCCCGCATACAGCCGCCATAGCGAAGTGCAGACGATAGCCTGCAACGAAGCATGGAGCGCTGATGCACTTTTTTGGTCCGAGTCGCTAAACCCGATCGCTGAGTTTTCAGCGACCACCAAACGATAGAGACCTGACCACAAGCGCACAAGCCGGCGGATTCTGGCGTAGCTGTAGGCAAAGGCGCAAGGTTGCGCAGCCTGAAAGAGTGTCTGTGGGTGTTGCTTAAACAGCGATGTTTAAACCACCGAAAATCTATGGATCGCACCGAGCCAATGTGGGAGCGAGCCTGCTCGCGAAGGCGTCGGGTCAGTTGATAAATGCTTTGAATGACACACCGCTTTCGCGAGCAGGCTCGCTCCCACAGGGGGTTTGCGTGCTTGCTGGAATTTTGTCAGGGATTCAAATCACTGGAATATCCAGCGGCGCCGCCATGAACTGGCTGATCCGCGAGCGCAGCCATTTCTCCGCCGGATCGTTGTCATGCACCCCGCTCCACGCCATCGACAATTGCGCCGCATCGATCGGAAACGGTGGATCTTCGGCGCGCAAGGCACAGCCCTCAACCAGCGCGCACGCGGCGTAATCCGGCACGGTGGCGATCATCTCGGTGCCGGCGAGCAAGGCGCGCAACCCGCTGAATTGCGGCACGCCCAACACCACGCGGCGCGAACGGCCGACCTTGGCCAGGTCCATGTCGATATTGCCGCTCAGGTCGCCGGAGAACGACACCATCGCGTGCGGGCGTTCGCAGTATTCGTCGAGGGTCAGCGGCCCCGGGCGGTCATCGCCGCGCAGGACTTTGCAGGGAATGTCGCGCAGTTTTTTGCGTTTGGCGTTGGCCGGCAATTCAGTGGTGTAACTGACGCCGACGGAGATTTCTCCAGAGGCCAACAGTGCCGGCATCAACAAGTAATTGGCGCGGCGCACGACCACGACAATCCCCGGTGCTTCCTGCTGAAGCTGGCGTAAAAGCGGCGGGAACAGACCAAACTCGGCGTCGTCTGACAAACCGATGCGAAAAACATCGCAACTGCTTGCCGGTTCGAACTCCTTGGCCCGGCTGACCGCGCCAGAAATGACGTCCATCGCCGGTTGCAGCTCTTTGAGAATCGCCAGCGCCCGCGCGGTCGGCTCCATGCTGCGACCGTTGCGCAGCAGTAGCGGATCGTCGAACAGATCGCGCAAACGCCCCAACGCAGCACTGACGGCCGGTTGCCCCATGAACAGTTTTTCGGCGACGCGGGTCAGGTTCTTTTCGAACATCAGCGCTTCGAAAATCACCAGCAGGTTCATGTCGACGCGACGCAGATCGTTACGGTTCATGGGCATGTTTTCCTTTTCGGTGTCAGCTGTTTTTGCGGGTGGGCGCTGCGCACTTTACTCGATTAACGGCACCTTGGCCGCGCGCTTGTACGGACCGTATTCCACGGGCACCCACTGAAAGTGTTTGCCTTGCGCGGTGATGTGACCGATGCCCGGGAACGGCAGGTGCGCCGCCGTCACCCACGTCTTGCTGGCCACCGCCGCACTGAAGACTGCCTGACGCGCGTTGATCGCTTGCGCACTGTTGACATCAAAGCCGATTGACACTTCCGGATGCTCAAACTGCACAGCCAGGTTATGCACCAGATCCCCCATGAAAACGATGCTCTGGTTCTGCGAGGTGAAACGGTAGGTGGTGCTGCCCGGCGTATGGCCGGCTTCGAGTGTCGCTTCGACTAATCCCGGCAACGGCGACTGGCCAGCGACGAACGTTTTGAAACGCCCGGCGGCGACGTAGGCCGCCGTGGAGTCCTGGGCGATCCTGAAAAACTCTTTGGCGCCGGCCGGCGCTTTGGCCAGCGCGGCCGGATCGAGCCAGTAATCCGCTTCCGCCTTGGCGGCGTACACCGTGGCATTCGTGAACAACGCTTGTTTCTGTGCATCGACCAGACCACAGACATGATCAAGGTGCAGGTGCGTCAGCAAGATCGTATCGACCTGCTCTGGCTGGTAGCCGGCCGCCCGCATATTCGCCAGGAGCTGCCCGGCGGTGGCGCCAATGCATTGTCCGGCGCCGCTGTCGACCAGAATCAGTTGCTTGCCGGTATTGACCAGAAAAGCATTGAACGCCGTCTGGACACCCGGGGTTTCAATCGAACGACGTGCCAGCAGCGCGCGGATCTGGCCCTGACTCATGCCCTGCAACAGCTTCGGTGACAGGTCGTTGTAACCATCGAACAACGCGGTGACCTCGTAATCCCCCAAGGCCAGGCGGAAATAGCCCGGCGCCTGAGTGCCCTGCTGTGGTGCCTGCGCCATGGCGCTGGACGTTACCAGCGCGAACGTCAGCGCCGCCGCTGCTATAAAGATGCCTTTCATTTGATTCCCCCTGGACCTGCCGATTGCGACGCCCCATCGGTTCGCCACGCTTGCAGTCATCGTGCCGCAAACCGCGCGGCGCAGACTTGCAGGGATGTGCTGAGTTCAGGTCAATGCGCTGGAATTAACAACGATTAACTCGTCAGCCTCCCGCCCCCGGCCAACAATGAAACCCTCTGCGCAGCGTTGTTTTTTTGACCTGAGGGGATGCGCCGACCGTGCATTCCCCATCGACACGGACTTTGGCCATGGCTCACTTACAGCACAGCGTCGCCCTCGCCCCTGCCAACGAACCACGCAAGACCGGGGTCGGCGGACTCAGTCCGCAACGTGAACGACAGGTCAAACAACTGATCCTCGAACGTCTGGGCGAAAGCCTTGAGGTCACCGAACTGGCCCGCGCCTGTTCACTGTCACGCAGCCATTTTTCCCGCGCCTTCAAATGCAGCACCGGATTATCGCCGCAGGACTGGATTCGCACCCAGCGCCTGGCCCGAGCCAAGCTGTTGATCCGCCACACTGACTTGAGCCTGACGCAAATCAGCCTGGAGTGCGGGTTCTGCGATCAGGCGCATTTCTGCCATATGTTCACTCGTAGCGAAGGCATCAATCCGTTTGCCTGGCGCTGCCAGGTCATGCGCGAACCCAAAGTCCACCGTTCACAACCCGCCGTGTTTTGATCGCGACACCCGTTGCACTGACGCTCAAACCTGAGGATTATGCCGGAACACCCCGGATTAGAAGGCCTGCGCTAACGCCTGGCACTACTCCGCTCTGTCCGCCGCAGCACCGCAGGAGTGAGCTGTTGAGTCTTTCCCCGAATCAGGCCCTCGGGTTTGGCCCCTATCGGATTCATCCCGGACAACGACGGGTGCTCGAAGGCGAACAGCCGTTGCGACTCGGTCGACGGGCGATGGACATCCTCCTGATTCTGCTGGCCCACGCCGGCGAAGTAGTGAGCAAACAGCAATTGATGGCCGGGGTCTGGCCGGACAGCGTGGTCGAAGACATCAACTTGCGTGTACACATGGCGGCGTTACGCAAGGCTCTCGGTGATGGTCAGGCCGGGCAGCGTTACATCATCACCGTGGCGCAACGCGGTTACAGTTTCGTCGCCCCGGTTTTACCGCAATCCATGGAGGAGCGTCCTGTGGGCGATGCTGGCGGTCGGCACAATTTGCCCTTGCGGCGCACGCGCATGATCGGCCGCCAGCCGCTGGTCGACAGTTTGATGACGCAGTTGCCACGCCAACGCTGCATCACCTTGGTTGGCCCCGGCGGGATCGGTAAAACCACGGTGGCCTTGCGCGTGGCCGAACAGTTGATCGGCCATTACCGCGACGGTATTCGGCTGCTGGACCTGGCACCGCTCAAGGATCCTCGGCTGATTTGCTCGCACCTGGCCACCCTGCTCGATCTGGCGTTAATCGAAGGCGATCCACTGGCGGCGCTGGTCAATGGTCTGCAACAGCGACAAATGCTGTTACTGCTCGACAACTGCGAACACCTGATCGATGCCGTCGCGGCGCTCAGCGAAAGCATTCTGCGCGGCGCACCGCAGGTGCATATCCTCGCTACCAGCCGCGAGAGTCTGCGAGCCGAAGGCGAATTCGTGCAGCGTCTGGATTCCCTCGAATACCCGTCGATGCCAGCGATATTGAATCGCGAGCAAGCGCTGAGCTTCTCGGCGCTGCAGCTGTTCATCGAACGGGTCACGGCCGCGCAGGAAAGCTTTGAACTGAGCGACGCGCAGTTGCCGCAAGTGATCGAGATCTGCCACCGCCTCGACGGCATTCCCCTGGCGCTGGAGCTGGCGGCTGCGCAGGTCGCCGAACTGGGCCTGGACGGTCTGCTGAGCCAGTTGCAGGGGCGCCTGGCGCCGTTGGCGGCGGGCAATCAAAGCAGTCTTGAACGCCACCTCACCCTGCGCGCTACGCTGGACTGGAGTTTCAATCTGCTAGACGGTTGCGAGCAAACCTGTCTGCGCCGTCTCGGCGTGTTTCGCGGAGGGTTTACCCTGGAGTCAGCGGCGGCGGTGATCGTTGGCCAACAAATCGACCCCAGCATGGTGTTTGTGTCGATCAGCCAACTGGTGGCCAAATCCCTGCTCAGCGTCGAGGTCGGTGATGAAGAGGTGTTCTATCGCCTGCTCGACACGACCCGCCGTTATGCCTTGGAAAAACTCGACCATGCCGCCGAATGCGAGGAAACCCGTGAACGCCATGCTGAACGCTGTCTGGCGTTGATGCAGCAGGCGCAAAACGATTGGGACAACACGCCAACGGCGTTGTGGATCGAACGCTATGCCCGAGGCCTGGAAGATTTGCGCGCGGCGCTGGACTGGAGCCTCAACGGTGTCGGCCCGGGCGGATTGGGAATTCGCCTGGCAGCGGCGTCGGCGCCTTTGTGGCAGGAGTTGTCGCTGCTCAAGGAATACGGCAGCTATGTACGGCGGGCGCTGAGCCTGTTTGACGAACTGGGCGAACCCTGCCCGCGCCTGAAAATCTCCCTGAAACTGGCCCTCGGCAGTGCCTGCTATCACACGTGGGGCGGCACCCCGGAAACCATCGAAGCGTTCGCCGAGGCCCGCCAGTTGGCCCACGAACATGACGATGTCGCCGGGCAATTGCGCGCGGTGTCCGGACACATGGCGGTCAACCTCAGCTGCGGCCACTATCGCATGGCGCTGGCACAGAGTGAGCACTTCGACCGCCTCGGTCTGCACGGCGACCCGCTGTTGTCGCTGAGCACCCACCGCTTGCGGGTTTTGGCCCTGCACTATGCCGGCGACCAACCGCAGGCGCGCATTCATGCCGAGCAGGTGCTGCAGCGCATGGCGCACAGCGGCCATGTCAACCGCTTCACTCACGGTTTTGGCGTGCAGTACGACCAGAGTGTCGCGTCGCTGACGGTGTTGGCGCGGGTGCTATGGCTGCAGGGTTTGCCGGAGCAAGCGTGGCATACGGCACGGCTGGCCCTGGATATTGCGGTGCAGATCGACCATGGCACTTCGATTTGCTACACCCTGGCGCTGGCCAGTTGCCTGATCGCCCATTACAACGGCGATGAGCAGAACGCCCGGGCATTGTTGCAACTGTTGCTGGAGCAATCGCAGAAACATTCGGTGCTGCTGTTCAATACGTGGGCGCGGCACTACGCGCAGGTGATTGACGCGCAAGCCAAGGCGCCGATGCCGACGGACAGCAGCGGAGGACTGATTCGGGAAATCATGGTCACGCTGGATGGCCGCTTTGTGGATGACGCGCTGCTTGTGCGGGCGTTGAGTGGGGATGCGGGGTGGAGCACGGCGGAAATCCTGCGGGCTCGGGCTGATGCGTTATTGAATGACTATCTGGGTTGTCTGGACGGGCCCCTTCGCGAGCAGGCTCGCTCCCACATGGGGTCTGAGTACACCCAAAATCTCTGTGGGAGCGAGCCTGCTCGCGAAGGGGCCATTCAGGAAGCCGAAGCACTCCTGCAACAATCCCTGGCCATCGCCCGCACCCAAGGCGCGCTCGCCTGGGAACTGCGCAGTGCCACGTCACTCGCGCAACTCTGGCAACGCCAATCGCGCTGCCGCGAGGCGTTGGATTTGCTCACGCCGATCTACCAACGCTTCACCGAGGGCTATGCGACCCCGGACTTGCGCAAGGTGCGCTTGCTGATCGACGAATTAAGCGAGCACGTGCACGCATGAGGCCTGGCGAATTCGGTTGATGTAACGCGCATGTCGGCGTTCAAGCTCAATCCCTTCCCCGCTGCGATCAAGCTGTTCGCGGGCATAACAGCGGGTGGTATTGAGCATTCGGTACCGGCCTGCACTGCCACCCCGCTCCACCACCAGCAATGACTTGCGCGCCAGGCCGTCAATGAGCGCGGCAAGCGGCGATGACGCCAGTTGCGGACAACTGATCACCGCCAGCGCCGCCTCCAGGGTAAACGCCATTTTGAACACCGATAAACGCTGCAGCGCGCGTTGCTCTTGCTCGCTCAGGCGTTGATAGCTCCAGTCGAGGGCCGCCTGCATCGATTGGTGGCGTAGCACAGCGGTGCGCCGACCGTGGCTGAGCACTTGCAGACCATTGGCCATTTGCGCCTGCAAGCCCACCAACGCCAATGCATCGATCTGCGCCGCGGCCAGTTCGATCGCCAAGGGCAAACCGTCGAGCTGGCGACAGATCTCAAGCACGGCTTTGACATCCTGCTCGCGCAAGCGGAAATCATGCTGTCGAGCCCGGGCACGGCTGACGAACAACTGCACCGACGAATGCCCCATGGCTTCAGTGATGCAATCGCCTGCCGAGCGTTTCGGGATCGCCAGCGGTGGTACGCACTGAACGGTTTCCAGACTGACCTGCAAGGCTTCGCGGCTGGTGGCGAGAATCGACAGTCGAGGCGCCGCGTCAAGCAACGTTTCTACCGCTGCTCTGCAGGCATCGCGCCGATGGTCAGCGTTATCCAGTATCAGCAATGCATGGCGAGTCGACAGTCCGGTCAAGTCGCTTTCCAAGGTGCGCAGCACATGATCGAGCAGCGGTGTGTTGTCGTCGATCAAGCTCAGATCGATCTGCCATACGCCGTCTCTGTAGTACTGCAACAGCAGTTCCGCGACCCGCAACGCGACAGTGGATTTACCCACACCAGCCGCGCCCGTGACGGTCATCAGTCGACACAGCGGCATTCGTCGAACCAGCCCGCCGACCAGCGAGTCACGCCCGGCGACTGGGGTCAGTCGCGCAGACAAATTATGCCTGGGCGTTTGCAGGCCCTCGAAGAGTACTTGCGCGGCACTGTCACAACGGACCGGGGCAACAAAGCTGTAACCGCATTGCGGCACGTTAACGATGTAACGCTGACCGTTTTCGCCATCCCCCAAGGCCCGACGGAGCGCCGCGATGTGCACCCGCAGGTTGATCTCTTCGACCACCGACGTCGGCCACACCAGGGCGATTAATTGCTCCTTTCGCACCACTCGACCTGCACGTTCGACCAGCACTTGCAGAATGTCCAGCGCACGACCGCCCATGCGCAACGGCCGATCTCCATCGAGTATCAGCCGTTGGCGCAAGTGGAAGGCGTAGGGGCCGAAATACAGCACCGATGCCATGTTCAAATCGTTGAGGCTATCCATGCCAACTATCTTGGCAGCCTCAGCTGACGCGACAACCGCTACACGGGGCGCCGCACGGACATCCGGGTGCGCCAGACGGACACAAGCGCTCTAACTGAACTGTTCGCGGTATTGCACGGGGGTCAGGCCGAGCTTTTCAGCGAACAGCGAACGCATGTGCCGCACACTGCCGAAACCACTTTTATAAGCCACGGTTTTAAGCGGCAGATCACTGGTTTCCAGCAGATTCCGCGCGCAATCAATGCGCGCATTCTGCAGAAATTCCATCGGCGTCATATTGATGTCACGGGTGAACACCCGCGCGAAATGCCGCGCGCTCATATTGGCAATAGCGGCCATGCGCTCGACAGTGAACGCTTCGTCGAGGTGTTCCAGCACGTAACTCTGCGCGCGAGTGATCGGCGTGTCCTGTGGTGCCACGGCAGCCATCAGTGGACTGAACTGCGCCTGCCCGCCCTGCCGCTTCATCACCACCAGCAGGACTTTGGCTACATCCTGGGCGAGTTTCTTGCCGTGATCACGGGCGACCACGGCCAGCGCCATATCGATACCGGCAGTGACGCCACCCGAGGTAATCAGATTGCGATCTTCGACAAAGATCTGATCGGTCGCGACATGGGCTTTCGGGAACCCCTTGATCAGGCGTTCGGTGTAGTTCCAGTGCGTGGTTACACGGTAACCGTCAAGCAAGCCGGCATGACCCAATACAAACGCGCCAGTGCAGATCGAACCGTAATAGTCGACGCGCTGAACAGCACCTTTGAGCCAGGCGAACAACGACGGAAATTGTTGGTTGTAGGCACCCGGGCCGCCCGGTACCAACAGCAGGTCATAATGTTCGGTGTTGTCGTCGATAGTTTGGTCGGCATGCACCAACACACCATTGGACGCCCGAAGTGGGCCACGCTCGATGCCAAGCGTGATCAATTGATAGTGCGCATCGGGTTTCAGGTAGCGATTGGCAACCGAAAAAACCTCCAATGGCCCAGCCATGTCGAGCAGGAGAAAGTCGGGGAACAGCACCATTGCCACGGTTTTCATGGGCAGACATCACTTCAATCAAAGAAACATGAGACAGGCCAGACATTATGGCCAACTGTAGCCGTTTGAGCGCAAAAGTTTTGTGTGACGGCTATCGCAAAACTGTCAACCTGAAAGGGACAGTCTTTCAATTTTCATCTACTTATTGCGCAATCCAGTAAACAGTAACCTTCTCCTCACTCGGACGAATTCACGTCCTGCAAGGAGATTTCATCATGCTGACTCTTCGCAAAGCCTCCGATCGTGGCCTCGCCAATCATGGCTGGTTGAAGTCCTTTCACACCTTTTCCTTCGCCAGCTATCGCGACCCTCGCGAACAGGGTTTTTCCGACCTGCTGGTGATCAACGATGACCGCGTTGCCGCCGGTAAAGGTTTCGGCCAGCACCCGCATCGCGACATGGAGATTTTTTCCTACGTGCTGGAAGGTGCGCTGGAGCACAAGGACACACTGGGCACCGGTTCGGTTATCCGCCCGGGTGACGTGCAATTGATGAGCGCCGGCAGCGGCGTGGCGCACAGCGAGTTCAACCACTCGGCGAGCAAACCGGTGCACTTCCTGCAGATCTGGATTGTGCCGGAGGTTGCCGGTGCCAAACCGCGCTATCAACAAGAGCATTTCAGCGCCGAGAAAAAACGCGGTCGCCTGCAGTTGATCATTTCGCCGGACGGCAAGCACGGTTCGCTCAAGGTGCGTCAGGATGCACGGGTCTTCGCCGGGCTGTTCGACGGCAAGGAAAGCGCCACGCTGGAGCTGGCGGCCAACCGCTATGCCTATGTACATGTCGCACGGGGCAGCGTTGAACTCAATGGCCAGGCATTGCGCGAAGGTGACGGCGTGCGGGTTCGCGAGGAACAGTTGCTGACCTTGAGCAACGGTGTCGATGCCGAAGTGCTGGTGTTCGACCTGCGGCCGCAGGAATTGCCAGAGATGCCATGACGCGGTGTTTCAATGCTCACGAAAAACGGCCTTCTTTGAAGGCCGTTTTCTATTGTGCTGATTCGGGTGCTTGTTGCGAAGCAGGTCTTGGTGAGCCTATATCTTTACCTACCCGGATCGCCGCGAGCGTCGTCTGCAAGGTGGTTAACACCGCTGCCTGATTGGCAAAGTGCGCCCCCACGACGACGGTGATCATTCCGAGGAAATGGACGGCTGTCGTCGCCCAGTAATGCGCCTTCACTGTCGAGGCTTGTTTGATGGCTTCTTTTGAGTCTTCGGCGATTTGTTGTACGCCGTCCCACATCAAATCGTATCGTTTGTCCCTCTCCGCCTGAGTCAAAAGATAAGCATCGATTTTTGCCGACACACCCTCGAACCGAGCATCCATCCTCGTCTCAATGGTCTCGATCCTGGCATTGAACTCTTCACGACTTATAGCGTTCATGGTTTGAGTATTCCGACCTTTGCTCGATAGGTCACTGATTGGATTTTGACTGAATTCCGTGGTTCTCAATTCGGCACCTTCCTGGGTTTACCAATACCTTCCCTGGTATCAACATCAGTGCGAGCCCTGCGCCCCTCACCGACATGCCGAAACAATAGGCCCCATTCAACAGGCTCACAAGCCGGGAGATTCTGCCTCTGGTGTAGGCCGTTTCGTCAGAGGTTGTAGCCCTGCCAAAACAGCATCTACCTACTCATTCTCCGACGCGAACACGTCGACAATCTGCTCAATCACCGCCCTCACCCGCGCGGTATGGCGCAGGTCCGCATGGGTTACCAGCCATACCTCATACGGGAGCGGCGTAGTGCGCTCCGGCCAGAGCCTGATCAAGCCATCGCGCTCGCCCATGTAAACCGGGATTTCTCCTACACCCAAACCGGCAGCAATTGACCGGCGCACGAGCAAACTGGAACTGAGGCTGGCGACGATCCGGCCGCGGCTGAGCGGTTCCGATACCAGGGTCAGGTCCTTTTTGCCTTGCAGATACGGTTGATAAACCACCAGATCATGCCCTTCAAATGCCGTGCCCGGCTGCGGCACTCCATTGGCGTCTATATACGCTTGGGAAGCAAACAGCCCCACCGGCCATCGGGCAATGCGCCGGGCGATCAGGTCAGGGTTGTCCGGCCGGGTGTTGCGCACGGCGATATCCGCCTCACGCTTGGCCAGGCTGAGAATCTGTGTGGACGCGTCCAGTTGCACGCGCACGTCCGGGTGCTGCTCGTGCAAGCGGGCAATGGCCGGGATCAGAAAGTCGATCGCCAGCGAATCGGTGGTACTGACGCGTACCGTGCCGGTCAGGCGATCGTCCAGGCCTTGAATCTGCCGCTCCAGCTCCAGCGCCGAATGCTCCATTTTCTCAACGCTTTTAAGCGCTGCTTCGCCGACCGCCGTCAACGCATACCCGTCAGAGGTACGCAGGAACAACGTCGCGCTCAGGGACTTTTCCAGTGCGGTGATGCGCCGCCCGACGGTCGCCTGATCCACCCCCAAAACCCGTGCTGCGCCGCGCAGCGTCGACTCGCGGCAAACGGCCAGAAATACCCGTGCATCATCCCAATTCATGCTGTCTCCCAGCGATGCAAATTCGCATCATCGTGCCGCCAATTCGCTGCATTAACGCAGCAACGATAGCCGATATGCTGAACGCCATAAACCTTCCTTGAGATCGCTTCCATGCGCACTTCAACCTCCACCGGTATCTGGCTGCCGATCTTCGCCGGCCTCTGCGCCAGCCTGGTCAGCATCGGACTGGCGCGTTTCGCTTACACGCCGTTGATTCCTTCGCTGATTGAAGCGCAGTGGTTCAGCGCCAATGATGTGGTCTACCTCGGTGCGGCCAATCTGGTCGGCTATCTGATCGGCGCCCTGCTCGGCCGCCCGGTCGCGCGCCAGCTCGGCAATAAAAATGCCTTGCGGCTGATGATGCTGGTGGTCACGGCGGCATTTTTTGCCTGCGCGTTTCCGTTGTCGATGAGCTGGTTCTTCGGCTGGCGACTGCTGTCAGGGATTGCCGGTGGCGCGATCATGGTGTTGGTGGCCGCAACTGTATTGCCGCATGTCCCGGCGGCACGTAAAGGGCTGGCCAGTGGCGCGATTTTTCTGGGCATCGGTCTCGGCATTGCCGGTTCCGGGACCCTGGTGCCGCCGCTGTTAAGCCTCGGTTTGCAGGCAACGTGGCTGGGCCTGGGAGCTTTGGCCTTGTTGCTGACGGCGCTTAGCTGGTTTGCCTGGCCGTCTGATTTCCTGCACCCGGTCGTTGCGCAAGAAACAATGCCCGCAGAACCGACACCGCGTGGTGTGTATCTGCTGTTCGCTCAATACGCCTTTATGGCCGCAGGCCTGGTGCCGGCCATGGTGTTTCTGGTGGATTACGTGGCGCGTGGACTCGGTGCCGGAGCGCATGTCGGCGCGTTGGTGTGGGTGATGTATGGCTTGGGCGCGATTGTCGGTCCGGTGAGTTATGGCTTTCTCGCCGATCAGCTTGGCGCGCGATCCGGCATTCGTCTGGTGCTGGTGGTGCAAGCGATTGCCCTTGGGCTGCTAGCGCTGACTCAGTCTTTTCTGGCGTTGGCGTTGCTGGCGGTGATTCTCGGTTCATTTCCGCCGGGCATTGTGCCGCTGGCGCTGGCTCGGGTGCATGAATTGGTGCCGGAGCACCATCGCCAGCAAATCGCCTGGAGCCGTGCGACGGTGTCATTCGCTACGTTTCAGGCGCTGGCCGGGTTTGCCTATTCGGCGCTGTTCAATGCCAGCGGCGGTCATCACGCGTTGCTGTTCATTATTGCCGCTGGCGCGATCGTCGTGGCGTTGCTGCTGGAGCAAGCCATGAAATGGCTGCCTGCCCCTATTGAGCAGCGCTGCTGTGCAAATTGAAGGGAATCATTGCGCGCGCAGTACGCTCCCATCTACAGAACTTATGCCAACAGGAATCGATATGTCCCTGCCCAACGAAATGACCCGAATCGAAATCAGCGAACCCGGTGGCCCCGACGTCTTGCAACCCAAACGCGTGCCGCTTCCAGCCGTCGCAGAAGGCGAGGTATTGATCCGCGTACACGCCGCCGGAATCAACCGGCCGGACGCTTTGCAGCGTGCCGGCAAATACCCGATGAAACCCGGCATGAACCCGATTCCCGGGCTGGAGGTCGCCGGTGAAGTGGTGGCGCTTGGTGCCAGTGTTCGTCAGTTCGCCGTGGGCGACAAAGTCTGCGCGCTGACCAACGGCGGTGGTTATGCCGAATACTGCGCAGTCCCGGCCGGCCAGACCCTGCCGATTCCTGATGGCGTGGACTGGGTCCAGGCGGCCGCGATCCCGGAAACGTTTTTCACCGTGTGGGCCAACCTGTTCGGCCTCGGCGGCGCCAGCCGTGGTCAACGCGCATTGATTCATGGTGGCACCAGCGGCATCGGCACAACCGCACTGATGCTGTGCCGAGAATTCGGCATAGAAGCGTTTGCCACCGCTGGCAGCCCGGACAAATGCGCAGCGATCAGCAAGCTTGGTGGCTTGCCGATCAACTATCGAGAGGAAGAGTTTTCCCAAGTCATCGCCGATAAAACCGCAGGCCAGGGCGTCAATGTGATCCTCGACATCATGGGCGGTTCGTACCTCAACGCTAACGTCAGCGCTTTGGCGATGGATGGCCGCTTGGTCATGCTCGGCTTCCTGGGCGGCGCGCGAGCCAACGACTTTGACCTGCTGGCAATGATGGCCAAACGCGCGGTGATCACCGGCTCCCTCTTGCGCGCCCGCAGCGCAGCAGAAAAAGCCGCGATTGCCGATCAACTGCGCGAGCACGTGTGGCCGGCGCTGGCTGCCGGGCGCTGCCTGCCGATGATCGACAAAGTCTACCCACTCGCCGACGCCGCTCAGGCTCACGCGCACATGGAGGCTGGCGACCATATCGGCAAGATCGTTCTGCAGGTCGTGTGAGTCTTTGCAGCATTTGGTAATCGTTGCGCCGGGGCGGTGGTCGAAAAACTCACGCGCAGACCGAGGCATCTGGTAAAAAGCCTTCTTTGTCTGCGCTTTGGTGAAACGTTTAATGTTCCTGTCCTTCATGACGCGTCTGCGCCGCCGCCGTTTGGCGTTCGCCTGCATGGCCGCGCTGATTATCGGCGTGCCGACCAGTTGTGCCGTGCTGGAACACACCGAGCGCAAGTTGCTGTTTCGCATCGAACCGGGCACCGCCGGCTGGTATCGCGGCTTGCCCGGCAGCGTGCAGGAACTCGACCTGCAACCGAAGAGCTTCAAGGCCGGGGAAAACATTCATGCCTGGTGGTGGCCGGCGGAAAAAGCCAATGCGCCGGCCATTCTCTATCTGCATGGCGTGCGCTGGAACCTCACCGGGCAGTTGTTCCGCATCGAACAACTGCGCGCAGCGGGTTATTCAGTGTTGGCCATCGACTATCGCGGTTTCGGCAAGAGCCACGGTGATCTGCCGTCGGAAAGCAGTGTTTACGAGGACGCGCGGGTGGCGTGGGAGCGCTTTAAGCTGCTGCAACCGGATCCGGCCAAACGTCTGATCTATGGGCACTCCCTCGGTGGCGCTGTGGCCATTGATCTGGCCGCAGAACTCGGGCAAACCGCCGCCCGCGATCATTCCGCGCTGCCAGTGCGCGGGCTGGTGATCGAGTCCACTTTCACCACGCTGGCCGATGTCGCCGCCTCCGTGGCCAACACTTCACTGCCGGTACGCTGGCTGCTGTCGCAGAAATTCGATTCGATCGACAAGATCGCCGACATTCACATGCCGCTGCTGGTGGTGCACGGTCTGGCCGACGCTTTCGTGCCGCCACGCTTCAGCGAGCAACTGTTCAATGCCGCGCAACAACCCAAACGCCTGTTGCTGGTGCCGGGCGCAACGCACAACAACAGCATGGCGCTCGGCGGGCAGAATTACCGCAAGGCGCTCGACAGCCTTATGCAAAGCAAGCCCGCCCCGCGGATGGCCGGGCCGGCAACCGTGCGCAGCGGGCGGGACACCTAGCGATAGCCGCGAGCCTGTAAATCGAACAATTGCGCGTAATGCCCGGCCGCTGCGATCAGTTGATCGTGGCCACCCTGCTCGAGAATCCGGCCTTGTTGCAGCACGATGATGTGGTCGGCATTGCGCACGCTGGAAAAACGATGGGAGATCAGCAAGGTCATGCGCCCTTCGCTGTGCTGGCTGAAATGCTCGAACACCGCCGCTTCGGCCGCTGGGTCGAGCGCCGAGGTCGGCTCATCGAGGATCAGAATGTCGGCATCACGGCGCATGTACGCGCGGGACAAGGCAATTTTCTGCCACTGCCCGCCAGACAATTCCTGGCCACCGGCAAACCAGCGTCCCAATTGCGTGGCATAGCCCTTGTCCAGTCCTTCGATAAAGGGTGCCGCCATCCCTTGGGCAGCCGCCTCTTTCCATCGTTGCGAGTCGTTGAACGCCAAGGTATCGCCGACACCGATGTTTTCGCCGACGCTGAACTGGTAGCGGATGTAGTCCTGAAAAATCACGCCAATACGTCGACGTAACGCGGTCTCCTGCCAATCCTGCAAATCACTGCCATCGAGCAGGATGCGCCCTTGATCGGGGCGATAGAGCCGAGTCAGTAACTTGATCAGCGTGGTCTTGCCTGAACCGTTCTCGCCGACCAGCGCCACGCTCTTGCCTGGCACCAGTTGCAGGTCAATGTTTTCCAGTGCTGGCCGACTGGCACCGGGGTAACGGAAGCCGACGTTTTCGAATCGCAAACCATCGCCCGGGCTCACTCCAGCGGTCAGGTGGCCGGTATCCAACTGCACCGGTTCGGCCAGGTATTCATAAAGACTGGTCAGATAGAGGCCGTCTTCGTACAGGCCGCTGATCGCACTCAAACTGCTGCTCACCGCACTTTGACCTTGCTTGAACAGCACCAGATACATAGTCATCTGGCCGAGGCTGATCTGGCCATGTACGGCATCGATCACCACCCAGGCATAGGCCACGTAAAATGCCGCAGTACCGAGCAGGCCGAGGCCGAAACCCCAACCGTCGCGCCGCAACGTCAAACGGCGGTCTTCGGCATACAACTTGGCGAACGTGTCGCGGTAGCGTTGCAGCAACAGCGGTGCAAAGCCAAACAGCTTGACCTCTTTGATATAGGTCTCGTGGGATAGTAAGGTTTCGATGTAATTCTGCTGGCGACTCTCCGGCGCGCGGCGGGTGAACAGCCGAAAGGCATCACCGGAAAAGTGCGCCTCGGCAAAGAACACCGGCAACGCACCGACCACCAGCAGCACCAGCGCCCAAGGGGAGAAATGCACCAGCAGCACACCAAAACTGATCAGCATGATCAGGTTCTGAATCAAGCCCAACGACTTCATGACCAGCGCCAGTGGCCGCGTCGAAGCCTCGCGACGCACGCGCACCAGTTTGTCGTAGAACTCGGAGTTCTCGAACTGCACCAGTGACAGGGTCTGTGCTTTTTCCAGGATCAGCGTATTGACCTTCTGCCCCAGTTGCACCCGCAACAGCGACTGCTGCACCGAGAGTGCCCGTTGTGTGCCGGACAACAGCGCCAATACGCCGGCCTCCAACAACACATAACGCAACACGGGCCACAGCGGCGCACTGCCGTGTTGCGCGTGCAACTGCATCGCCGCGACCACGGCATCGACAATCCGCTGCCCCAACCATGCCGCCAGTGCCGGCAGCAAACCGGCCACCAGCGTTGCCAGCACCAGCCCCAGAAACAAGCCACGCGATGTCCCCCAAACCAACCGCAAGGCTCGCTGCGCCTGATCGAACAAAGAAGTGAAACGCGATAGATCAGGCATGGGGCATTGGACTCGGCAGGCGATGGCGGTGCGTTATGGTACTCCAGCGCTACGACTGAATTTCACACGACGACCACGTTATCGTCGACGCGCTTTTCAGAACAAAAACATCTGGAAGACTCAGGCCTTTCCGGCGTCCAACGCTCTGCTATGTTTTAACCGCCCTACGCGGAACCCGGCGACCCCCCGCCACGCTCCGCGCCTGACTGCCGGGAGCAGAGACATGAGAATCGACCCGTACCTGATCTTCAACGGTGACTGCCGCGAGGCGTTCACCTTTTACGAGCAAGCCTTGCAAGGGAAGCTTGAGGCGATGATGACGTTCGGCGAGACGCCCGCCGCCGAGCATGTGCCCAAAGAGCATCACTCTCTGATCATCCATACCTGCCTGAAAGTGGGTGATCAGATGATCATGGCCTCGGACACCACACCCGACCGTCCGACCCAAGGCATGAGCGGCTGCTCGATCTCGCTGAACGTCGACAGCATTGCCGAGGCCGAGCGAGTGTTCAACGCACTGGCCAAGGATGGTCGCGTCGATATGCCGCTGGAGGTGACTTTCTGGGCGGTACGTTTTGGCATGCTGGTGGATCGCTTCGGCGTGTCGTGGATGGTCAATTGCGAGAGCGAAAAGCAACCCTGACATTTCCTCAGGCATGAAAAAGCCCAACCTGAAAAGATTGGGCTTTTTGCGTTATCGCTGGGCCAATTCGTGGCGTACGCATTGTTCGTAATACGTCTGCTTGACCGCCGCCGGCTTGAGCTTCGACGTGCTGTTGTAGGTTTGCTCGGTAATCCCCATCGCGGTCATGCGCATCCACGGTTGCTGGAAGCGGCGCACCTGCAATTGTTTGCGTGCGCCGTACAGCGAGACGCCCGACAACTTCGATTGCTGGGCACCGGCAGCAATGTCCGAGCCCCAGGTGCAGGCAAAGCGATGGCTTTTGCTCAGTTCTTTTGCCTGCACTCCCACCGCGAAAACAGCCAGGGAAAGCGTTGCAACGGTGATGACAATC
The DNA here is from genome assembly GCF_014268445.2 of Pseudomonas tensinigenes. NCBI lineage: Bacteria > Pseudomonadati > Pseudomonadota > Gammaproteobacteria > Pseudomonadales > Pseudomonadaceae > Pseudomonas > Pseudomonas tensinigenes. The sequence goes on along the minus strand of NZ_CP077089.1, from coordinate 2,561,366 downwards.
GTCCGCATAGAGCCAACCTAACCTTTTGAAAAAAGGCGATTTTGCCGGGGAAGCAAAAATCCGGGGGCCAGCAATTTGCCGCCTTTCGCGAGTTTTTTGCGGACGTAAAAAAGGGCGGTGGGATTTCCTGATGAAATCCCACCGCCCCTAGGCGGACTATCAATTGGCGCTGACCTCAACGCGCAATCGATCAGCGCCCTCCTCACGACAATCGATGCGAACCGGCAAAAACAACTCGATCACCGCGATATTGCTGTGCAGATGCTCGGTCATACGCGGCGTGGTGAACGAGCCGCCACCGGCCAGCGCCATTGGCAACAGCAACTGATCGGCAAGGTGCTCGGCCACCGCAGCACCACTGCGCAACCAGTCGGCAGCCTGATTGATCGCGGCGTCGGCGACTTTTTCAGCCCGTAGCGACACTTGGCCAAACGCGCTGAACACCTCGGTGACGTGCTCGAATGCGTACTCCAGCAACAACACATTGCCCGGGCCCCGCGCCGGATCAAGCGTGACATGTTGCAGCGCCGCAGGCGGCAGACTCAAGCGCTTGGCCACTTGGCTCAACTCACGTTCGGCCACCGTCGGTGCCAGCCCGGCGGTCAGCGCCGATGCCTGTTGCGAAACCGCCTCGCCGCGTTCACACAGGTCCATCCGCGTCAGGCTCGACGGTTGCACGTTCACTTCAATCTCGCCACCGCCTGCCGGGACAAATCCATGTCGCAACAAGTCCAGCTCGACGTTGGCGCCCATGCGCCGCAGCAGCGGCAGCCAACTGCGCGAGAGGAAATCGGTCGGCGGCGCCAGCGGGTTATGCGTGCCACCCGAGATGCGCACCCGACTCGCCTGCGCTGCCCGCAACAGGGCCGGCAACAAGGTCTGCAACACCAGCGTGCAACTGCCGGCCGTGCCGATGGCGAACTGGTAATCGCCGGAGCGAATCGCGCCGGGTTCAAAGCTCAACGCTTGCGAGCCCAATTGCGCACCGGAAACCGTCGCGCCGCAGACCTCGGCCGCCGCCATGACGGCCGTCAAATGTTGCCTCAGCAGTCCCGGACGGCTGCGTTTGGCGCGGATCTGTTTAATGCGAAACGCCCGGCCTGTCACCATCGACAGGCTCAAGGCACTGCGCAACACCTGGCCGCCACCGATGGCACCGTCCAGTTCTATCACTTCCTGTTTCATTGCATTCCTTACGCGTATCGCCCAACGGTATCCCTGAGGTACCGATCCAGACGTCGCGAGTCTTCCTGAGTTCTGAGTAATGTGGGCACTTCGCGCTCAAGCTCGGCGGCGATGAACCCGTGCAGCGCCGGACGACGCGGCCCGTAAGCGCTTTCGTCAGCATTGCGTTTGAGGGCCAGCAGTTCGTCGACTTCAGCGAGCAGCGCGCGGTCGTCGACGGTGGTCAGCAGGTCGGCGAACGTCATCGGTGGCCGCCCTCGCCCCTGGTCGATCCAGCGCACCGCCAACAGCGGCCGCAGCACGTAGAAGTACTTCTTGAAACGTACGGTTTCACCTTGCAGGTAACCGCGGAAGTTCTTCTTCGCCATCGACAGATAGTGATTGCGCGCCGCTGGCGGGCTGTAGAACGCTTCAGCGAGTTCGCGCAGCTGTGCCACCTGAGCGGTTTCACTGCGATAAACCAGCGGCGAGTCGAGCCACTCGAGCAAGGTCGGATTGGACTTGCGCAACAACCCAAGGGTCTTGCGCAGTTCCCAGCCACTGACGTCGAGCTCATCGTCCAGCGGACGTTCGATCACATCACGTGGCGCATCGACCTGAACGAACCACTCGGGCTTCTCCACATAAACAAACCGCACGTCGTAATCGCTGTCGGTCGAGGCAAAACCCCAGGCCCGGCTGCCGGACTCACAGGCATACAACACCGTGACATTGCGTTCACGCTCTATGCGCGCCAGCTCTTCCAGTACCCGCGCACGCATCGTGGCGCACAGCGGATGGCGCTCTTGCAATTCCATGACCTGCTTTCCTTTTATCCTTTGACGCACACCACCTGACGCAAGGTGTGCAGCACTTCCACCAGCTCACGCTGGGCGTGCATGACTTTGTCGATGTCCTTGTAGGCCATCGGAATTTCGTCGATCACCGCTTCGTCCTTGCGGCACTCCACGTGGGCCGTGGCGCGAATCTGATCTTCGACGGTGAAGGTGTTCTTCGCCTTGGTGCGGCTCATGGTGCGGCCGGCGCCGTGGCTGCAGGAGCTGAACGACTCTTCGTTGCCCAGACCGCGAACGATGAAACTCTTGGCGCCCATCGAGCCCGGAATAATCCCCAACTCGCCCTTCTTCGCCGACACCGCGCCTTTGCGGGTAACCAAAACGTCCTCACCAAAATGCCGCTCTTTCTGCACGTAATTGTGGTGGCAGTTGACCGCTTCCAGCGCCACTTCGAACGGCTTGCGAATAATCTGCCGTGTCGCCTGAATCACTGCGCGCATCATCAGCTCACGGTTTTGTTTGGCGAAGTCCTGCGCCCAACCCACCGCTTCCACGTAATCATCAAAGTGCTGGCTGCCCTCTTCGAAGTAGGCCAGGTCACGATCCGGCAGGTTGGCGATGTGCTGACGCATATCCGCCTGAGCCATCTGGATGAACAGGTTGCCGATGGCGTTGCCGACACCGCGCGAGCCACTGTGCAACATGAACCAGACCCGGTTGGCTTCATCCAGGCACACTTCGATGAAGTGGTTGCCGCTGCCGAGCGTACCGAGGTGCCCACGGTTGTTGGTGTTGGCCAGTTTCGGGTACTTGTCGGTGATCAACTTGAACCGTGGCTGCAACCCCGCCCAGGCCTGATCGGCTTGCTGCGGGACTTCATCCCAGGCGCCCTTGTCGCGTCGCGAACGGTTTGAACTGCGGCCATGCGGCACGGCTTGCTCGATGGCGCTGCGCAGACCGAGCAGGTTGTCCGGCAAATCAGCGGCGGTCAGCGACGTGCGCGCGGCGATCATGCCGCAGCCGATGTCGACGCCAACCGCTGCCGGAATGATCGCGCCGACGGTCGGGATCACGCTGCCGATGGTCGAGCCCTTGCCCAGGTGCACGTCCGGCATGACCGCCAGATGTTTGAAGATGAACGGCATTTTCGCGGTGTTCATCAACTGCTCGCGGGCCTCGTTTTCCACCGGGACGCCTTCGGTCCAGAGTTTGATCGGTTTGCCGTTGGCGACTTCGAGCAGTTGGTAAGTGTGTTCTTTCATGTCTTCATTCTTTATTCATTGGCCGATGATTCGGCGTTGTTCTGTAAGTCGCAGCGACAAAAACACAGGCACTGTGGCTCTGCCAGTTGAGCCCCCGTTGCCGGGGCGGGAGTCGAACCCGCGTTCCGATGTAGTGCCTGTCGCATTCGCTGCCAATAACTGCAAAAAAGGTGGCACGACAAAAGTTGATGACTGTTGCGCGTTGCCGCGCTCCGGACTTAACCGGCCTAAGATGTACAGCCATCAGGCATTCGTGCCGTCACTGGCGCTGACAAGGGCTTGATGAGACGTCTTGGATGTAGTCCCATCGGCATTCAGCGCCGGTGATCAATCAATTCATGACGCGCTTTCGATCGCCTCGACCCAGTGCTGCGCACTGTATTGGCCGCTGGTGAACTGCTCGATCACGTCGAACACCGCATCGCTGAAACCGCCGACATTCAAGATGTCATCACGATCCGCCGCCTGTGTTGCATGGCCTGGCTGGATGTCGATGCACACCAGCCGTGCCTGTGGATTGAGCTTCTTGATCCGCTCCCATTGGCGCATCGTCTCGCTGGCGCCGCGACGCTGCGCATCGATCCACGATTCGTTGTCCGAGACCATGATCAACGTATCGACCTTGGCCTTGCTGTTCGCCAATCTCTTCAGCGGTGCCGAGCAGTTGGTGCCGCCGCCAAAAATCCCGGCGAGCTTCTCGGCGTTGCTGATCACACTGTCACGCGGGTTGAGCTGGATATCCACCACGTTGACCTCGAACGGCATCACCCGCGCAGCCGGCTGTTTGCGCAATACCGCTGCGGCGACCAGCGCCGCCACGTCGATGCAGCGCACCTGCGAGGTCGCACCAGGGCGATAACCGGTCACCGGGCTGCCCATCGAACCCGACACATCCGGGCAAACCACCACCGCGCCCTCAAGCGTGGGCACGTTGGCCAGCGACAACTCCAGCGCCTCCTGCAAGGCGTCGCGGATCGCTGCCGGGGTGTTTTCGCCCATCATCCGATAAGCCGCCAACAACTGGTACGGATACACCCGCGCCTTCGCCACTTCCTGTGGATCAGCCAACCGCGCCGCAACATATTCGATGCAACCCGGTACTTCAAACGCACCGTGGCGCGCCAGGCTGTTGAGGTTGATGCGCAGTCCCTGCCAGCCCATGTTGCGGGCTTGATTGGCCCATTGCTCCTTGCTCAGTGTTTCGTTGCCGAGCAACTGAAACGGCACCGCCGGCACTTCATCACTCGCGCCGCTGCGAAACGCCAGCAAATCGCGGGTCAACTCCGGCAAGGCCTTTGCCTCCACCGGCTTACCGATCAACCAGGCGAAAAACGCTTCGCGCCATGCTTCGGCAGGTTTCGGGTGAACCATCTTCACCACGTCCGCCAACGACGGTTGATTGCCGATTGACGCTTGCAGCAGTTGCCGCTCGGTCGCGCTGTTCAGCCAGTTCTGCACCAGACGCTTGGGTTGCGAGCCAAGGGATTTACGCCCAGTGGCACCACTACGGAGGATCTGTACAAAATTGCGCAGCATCTTGCCGCTGTCGATGACTTGCTCGAAAACCTCTGGCACCAGACTTGAACGCTGCGCGGTCAATGCCGCCAGCAACAATGCCGGCATGTCTTTCATGTGACCTTTCTTGCGAGCGTAGATCGCGGCTTTCGCCACGAAGCGACTGTCCAGTTCGGCCACCAGCTTCAGCACTTGATCCAGCTGACTTTCTGCGGAGGCGTAAAAGGTCTGATTCAGGCAACCGGTGACTGCCAATTGCGCCAGTTGGTGCTTCGGGCTGTAGGCATAAGCGCTGGCACTGGAAGCATTCAAGGTGTCGCAGGCCGGCAAGTGATTCGATTGCGTGTTGAAGAGAGTTGAGTTGGCCATCTTGGCGTCTCGCTGTGTTGTCCTGTTCGTTGCGATAGGTACTGCAGCGGCTGTGCCAGCTTTTGATTTTCTTCGAAAAATATTTATATCTTATTGATTTATAAAGATTTTATTTAATCATCTATTTTTCATCGAATGAATTGACGACAAGACCCTCACCGAATATTTATCATTGGATATCGTTTTTTATCTTTTGAGATAAACATGCCAAACAAGCAAACCGTCGCCATCGGCTTTATCGGCGCCACCCTTGATCGCGTCGGCAAAGGCGCCAACCGCTGGAGCCATTGGCGTCCCAGCGTTGGCCTTTGCCAACAGCAGGACGTGCTGATCAACCGGCTCGAGCTGATTCACGGCATCGACGCCCGCGACGTCAGCCTCGCCGAGCGGGTGCGCGCCGACATCCAGCAGGTTTCGCCAGAGACCGAGGTGCGCTTGCACCCGATGGCACTGCGCAACCCATGGGATTTCGAAGAGGTCTACGGTGCGTTGCACGACTTCACCACCGCCTACGATTTCGACACCGAGCGCGAGGACTACCTCGTCCATATCACCACCGGCACCCACGTCGCGCAGATTTGCTGGTTCCTGCTGACCGAGGCACGCTATCTGCCGGCGCGGCTGATCCAGACCTCTCCGGCCAAGCGCAACAGCGAAAGCGATCACGCCATCGGCACGCATGCCCTGATCGATCTCGACCTGTCGCGCTACGATCGCATCGCCTCGCGCTTCGCCAACAAGCGCCTCGAAGGCCTAGAGTTCTTGAAGTCCGGCATCGCCACACGCAACGCCGCGTTCAACCGCTCGATCGAACAGATCGAGCGCGTGGCCGTGCGCTCGAAGGCGCCGATGCTGCTGATCGGCCCGACCGGCGCCGGCAAATCGTTCCTCGCCCGACGCATCTACGAACTCAAACGCAGTCGCCACCAGATGCAGGGGCGTTTTGTCGAGGTCAACTGCGCCACCTTGCGTGGCGATGGCGCGATGTCGGCGCTGTTCGGCCATGTCAAAGGTGCCTTCACCGGTGCACAGAACGCCCGTGACGGCCTGTTGCGCGCTGCCAATGGCGGCATGCTGTTTCTCGATGAGATCGGCGAGCTGGGCGCAGACGAACAGGCGATGCTGCTCAAGGCGATTGAAGAAAAACGCTTCTTTCCGCTCGGCTCGGACAAGGAGGTCGAAAGTGATTTCCTGATCATCGCCGGCACCCACCGCGACCTGCGCAGCCGGGTCGCTGATGGCTTGTTCCGCGAAGATTTGTACGCACGCATCAACCTGTGGACGTTCGACCTGCCCGGCCTCGCCGGCCGCCGCGAGGACATCGAACCGAACATTGATTTCGAGCTGGAACGCCACGCCCGCGAACACGGGCAACTGGTGCGCTTCAATCTGGAAGCCCGGCGCAGTTATCTGGCGTTCGCCAGCGCTCGCGAGGCGGCGTGGTTGGGCAACTTCCGCGAATTGTCGGCGTCGATTACGCGCATGGCGACCCTCGCCGACAGCGGACGGATTGATGAGGCGCAGGTGCAGGAGGAGATCGACCGGCTGCGTTATGCCTGGGGCTTGGCGCAACCGCAGGCGATTTCAGGAGAGTTGCCGGGGGACGCCGAAAGCATGGATCTGTTCGACCGCTTGCAATTGAAGGCAGTGATCGAGGTGTGCCGGCAGGCGGACAGCTTGTCCGATGCCGGCCGCCGCCTGTTCGGAATATCGCGCCAGGCCAAGGCACAAGCCAACGATGCCGATCGACTGAGGAAATACCTCGGCCGGTTCGGGCTTGAGTGGAGCCAGATCGTCGACCTCACGTGATGAGAACGTCAGCGACTGACCGCCCGTCCAGCAGCGGGCACCTTTGCTCGCAGGGCACTTCCAATGATCACCATCCGCTTCGACCGGAAGACGCTCATCATGAACAGAAAAATTGCAGCGATCACCCTGACTGGCCTTCTCGCGGCCTGCCCGCTTTTCGCCTCGGCAGTCGGGCAGACCGCTGACGAGTCTGCCGCGCCACCGACCGCGCTTCCCGGCGTGAATCAGGCCGGCAAAGCGCAATCCAACGCAGACAAGGCCGACAAGAAAGGTGAAGAGGCGTCGGGTTCAAACTCCGGCGCCGAGTCGCATGAAACAGCGAAAGATGCAGCCACTTCAAGCGACTCGGAAGACCTCGGTAAAGCGCCGAAACCTTGATCAGGGTTCTACGGAGGTGGTGGCTGCACATCCTTGAACGTCAGCCCGACACTCCCGGTGATTTGCCACGGATTGGCAGCGCCGTGCCCGCTGAACGACACATGGTCGAACAGCGAATCCTTCAACCCGTCGATCTGCGCTTTGGCCGGACCACTGAAGCGCACGCGCTCGAATACCAACCCTTGATGCCAGGCATTGTGCTGGCTATCGCCCTTGACCTCGATTGCCTTGCCTTGAGCATTTTCGACGCTCACGTCGGCGACGCGGATATCGCGGAACTGCCCGGGAATGGTTGAGCGCTGGTAATCCAGCTTGGCGTTCGGATCGTTGTAGTCGAGGGTGAAAATGAACGCCTGCTTGAGCGTATTGCGGATCGCCGAGTCGCGGAAAATGACGTTACGCGCGCCGCCGCCCATGAAGTTGGTGCTCTTCATGCGCAGGCCGGCATCGGTGCCATCGGAAACGTTGTCTTCGGCCAGAATGTTTTGAATCCACGCGCCGGTATGGCTGCCGGCAACCACCATACCGTGACCCTTGCGAAAGTAGTTATTGAAGATCCAGGCATCTTCCTGCGGCTTTTGCTGCACGGCCTCCGCGCCGGTACCCGCAGCAAAATTGACGCAGTCATCGCCGGTATCAAAGAAGTTGTTGAAGACCATCGCGCCCTTGCTGTTGGCGAATTCGATGCCATCGCCGTTATTGGCGTCGTAGGTTTTATGCGTGGTGTTGGCCAGCACTACGTTTTCGGTTTCCAGGTTCATGATTCCGTGGAAGGCCGGATTCACCACGGTGAAGCCGCCGTAGAACACATTTTTTACGTTGCGCAGGGTGATCAGCGACGAGCGCATCTGCCCGTAGGCATCCTTGACGTTCATGCCGCGCGCGACCGCTTGCTCGACTTGCGCCTTGGCCAGAATGCCGTCCTGCTGGTAGCGGGTGTTGTCGCTGGGCAGGTAGAACGGCAATGGCTGACCGCGCTCGTCGACGACATCGGCGCGGCGCTTCCAGCCGTTGCCGTCAATCGTGCCTTTGCCGACGATTCGGATGTTTTCGAAGGACTGATGCTGACGCGGATCACGCGGCAAGGCGTTGATCAGCGACGCCGGGCGCACGGTGCTCGAATACGGATACTGGATGTAGCCGGCCAGCGGATAGTCTTCAGCCCGCTCGGAACCCAACAGCGTTGCACCCTCGGCGATTTCCACGGTGATGTTGCTCTTCAGGTAGAGCGCCCCGCTTTTGTAGGTGCCCCTGGGCAACAACACTTTGCAGCCGGGGGTGCAGGCGTCGATGGCGTTCTGGATCGCCAGGGTATCGAGACTTTTGCCATCACCCTTGGCGCCGTACTTCCTGACATCGAACACGGCGGCAACCTTGCTCGTCCGTTGCACAACGGCCTGGCTGTCTGCCGACTCCTTGCCATCGGTGCCCACCGAACGCACGGTGAACCGATAGGCCGTATCCGGTCTCAAGCCTTGCGCGGTGTAACTGTGAATGCCGATGCGATGGTGAAAACCGGCAACATCCTGTTCGTAGAAGCGGTCAATGTAAGGTTTGGCCGGCGAGACGCGGTCATTGTTGGCGTTGCTGCCGCCCAGCAACACACCGTTGGCGTAGACCCGGTAGTCGCTGATATCGGCGTGATCGGCGGGCTTCTCCCAGACCAGGATGATCTGCTGATCATCGTAGGCCAGGGTCGGCACCTGCAATTTTGCCGGCGCCTCCAGCGCCCACGACGGCACACTGCAAACCAGCGTCAACGTGGCTGCCAGCCACAAGGCCAAAGGCTGTTTGCGCGGCGTCGGAACAACATATCGATAAGGCATGAGCACTCCTTGTTCAGGCCGACAATCCGGCTTCTTGCAGATATTGGCTGCGGTTGACGAACGTCTCGCGGGGCATTTCCACAACCTCCATCGACAGCGACTCGACGTCCGGCAGTAAAGCGACCAGCGCCGCCACGGTCGCCGAGGCCAGACGCCGGCGCTGTTCAGCACTGCGCCCGGACAACACCGACAGGACGACGTGGACAAAATCGTCCGCGCCCGCGCCGCAGCGGTAATGCTCGAACGTGTTGAGGCGCACCTTGATGTCGCCGGCCTTGAACAGGCCGAAGGCATCGAGGGCGTCATGCACGGTAGCGAGCAGGGTTTGCTCGCCGACACGCTGGGCCAGGGTTTGCGGGCAATCGATAAGGCAATGCGGCATGTCGCGCTCCTTGATGGATCGGTTTAACCAGCGAGCTGGCGCACCGATTCCTGGCTGAAATCACGACTGGCCTGCACCAGCATCCGCGTGTAGGCGTGGCTTGCCAGATCCTGGCTGAGCGCCTGACTGTCGAGCAGCTCGACGATCTTGCCCTGCTGCATCACCGCCACCCGATCACACAGGTGCGTGACCACACCGAGATCGTGAGTGACCATCAGGTAGGTGAGTTTCTCGCGCCGGCGCAAATCCGCCAGCAGATTGAGAATCTCCGCCTGCACCGAGACATCCAGCGCCGAAGTCGGCTCATCGAGCAGCAACACGCGCGGTTCGAGAATCAGCGCACGGGCAATCGCCACGCGCTGGCGCTGGCCACCGGACAACTGGTGCGGATAGCGAAAACGGTAACTGTCGTTCAGACCGACCTTGAGCAGGATCTCGTTGATCCGGTCGTCCTTGTCGCGCACGCCGTGAATAATCAGCGGCTCACGCAGCGCCGTGTCGACGGTGTGGCGCGGATGCAGCGAGCCGTAAGGGTCCTGGAACACCATCTGCACCTGACGAAAATGCTCCTTGGGAATCTTGTGCTGCAGCGGCGCGCCGGCAATGCTCAGCTCGCCGGTCCAGTGCCGGTACTGCCCGGCCAAGCAGCGCAATACGGTGGTCTTGCCGGAGCCGGACTCCCCCACCAGGCCGAAGGATTCGCCGTCGGCGACACTGAGGCTGACGTCGTGCAGCACCTGATTGAGGGCCGGGCCGGCGCCGAAACTGAGGTTCAGCGCGTGTGCTTGGATCATGGACATGGTCGATTCCTCAGCAAGTCAGCCACAGTGGATCGCGTTGCAACACCGGCAACCGTTCGCGACGGTTGTCCATGCTCGGCAATGCCGCCATCAGGCCTCGGGTATAGGGATGTTGTGCATGTTGCAGGTCGCCGGCGGCGAGCGATTCGACCACCCTGCCGGCGTACATCACCAACACGCGGTCGCAGTAATTGCGCACGAGGTTGAGGTCGTGGCTGACAAATATCAGACCCATTTCCTGCTGTTCGACCAGTTCTTCCAGCACGTTGAGCACTTGCTGGCGCACCGAGACATCAAGGGCCGAGGTCGGCTCGTCGGCGATGATCACCTGTGGTCGGGTGATAACCATCATCGCGATCATGATGCGCTGGCCCATACCACCGGAGACCTCATGCGGGTACAGGTTGTAGACCCGTTGCGGATCACGGATATGGACCTTCTCGAGCATTTCCAGCACCCGCTCGCGGGCCTCGCTGCGGCTGGCCTTGTGGTGCGCCAGATACGCCTCGGCAATCTGATCGCCAACCTTGACCACCGGGTTCAGCGAGTATTTCGGGTCCTGCATGATCATCGAAATGCGCTGACCACGAATCTTCTGCATGACCTTTTCGCCGGCTGACAGCAGATCGACTTCACCGAACTGCATGGCCTTGGCGGTGATCCGCGCACTGGCCGGGTGCAGCTTCAGCAGGCTGCGACCGACCGTCGATTTGCCCGAGCCCGACTCACCGACGATGGCGAGTTTTTCCCGCCCCAAGGTGAAGGACACATCGCGCACCGCGTGAGTTTCTTTCTGAGCATTGACGAAGCGCACATTGAGCCCTTCGACGTTCAATTTGATTGCAGACATACAGCCTCCGATTACTCGCTGCGCGGATCAAGAATGTCCCGCAGGCCGTCGCCCAACAGGTTGAAAGCCAGGCTGACCAACATGATTGCGGCCCCCGGAACAGCCACCAGCCACCAGCACTCGAGCATGTAGCGGCGCCCGGTGGAAATCATCGCGCCCCACTCCGGCGACGGCGCCTGCGCACCGAGGCCGAGAAAGCCCAGTGCCGCTGCGGTGAGGATGATCCCGGCCATGTTCATGGTCAGGCGGATGATCACCGACGACATGCACATCGGCACGATGTGCCGCAGGATGATTCGCGTGGACGAAGCCCCTTGCAGCTCGACCGCCACGACGAAGTCAGCCTTGCGCAACGACAAGGTTTCCGCCCGCGCCAGTCGCGCAATCGGCGGCCACGACGTCAGCGCAATCGCTACCACCGCGTGTTCCAGGCCCGGACCGAGCGCAGCGATAAATGCCAGCGCCAGCACCAGGCTGGGGAAGGAAATGAAGATGTCGGTCAGGCGCATGAACACCGTGTCGACAACACCGCCGTAGTAGCCGGAGACGGTGCCGATAAACAGGCCGATCGGGCCGACGATCACGGTCACCAGGGTGATGATGTACAGCGTGATGCGCGAGCCGTAGACCAGCCGACTGAAGATATCCCGGCCGTATTCATCGGTGCCGAACCAGTGCGCGGCGCCCGGTGCCTGCAGGGCATTGGCGAGGTTTTGCGCCACCGGATCATGGGTGGCGATCCACGGCGCAAACAGCGCCACCACTACCAGCACCAGCGCGACCAGCAATCCGGCCAGGGTCATCGGGTTGCGCAACAAGTGCCGCAAGACTTTCAGGGCACTTTTGCAGAAGGCGTCGAAGCTGGATCCGGGGGTACGATCCAACCGCCGCTTGGCGCTCGAATCAGTAGAAGACATGTTGGCAATCATGGGCATGTTCTCGGATTGAATTCAGGATCACCCAGCGCGTACGCCGACGCACCGGGCAGCGTTCAGCGTTGTTTGTAGACACCCAGATACCGCGTCGCCTCGGCATCATCACCGGCGAAACCCTTGACGTCGGCGGCGCTGACCACGGTGTCGGTCATCTGCGAAATCATCATGATCGGGCCGACCTGCTCGTCGTAGATTTTCTGCGCCTGGTGATACAGGTTCAGGCGCTGGCCGGCATCGCGTTCGACCCCGGCCTGATCAATCAGGCTATTGAGCTGCGGGCTGAAAAACGACGCACGCCAGCCCTGGAAATTCGGCAGGCCGGCGTCATCGCTGTTGTTGGGGTTGTAGGCAAACGTGCGCAGGCTGAAATACGGATGCGGATAGCGCTCGGCCCCGCGCGCAACGATGATGTCGAAGTTGCGCGCGCGCATCGCGCCATACACCTGGTTGCCAGTGCCGTTGACAATGCTGGCCTTGATCCCGCCCTCGGCCAGCGTCGCTTGCAGGCGCGCGGCGATGTCGATGAAGGGCGGCTCTGACAATGTGCGAATGGTCGTGCTGAAGCCGTCCGGATAACCCGCTTCGGCGAGGAGTTTTTTCGCCTTGGCGACGTCCATGTGATAACCCGGATCCGGCAGGCGCGCCGCCAGACCGAGTTGCATCGGCTGCTGATTCAGCTGGCCGTAATACGGCATCACCTGTTCGTCGAGGCCCTTGTAGTCGATCAGGTTGCGCACCGCTTCGCGCACTTTGGGATTGGCAAATTCGGGTTGCTTCATGCTCAGCGCAACGTAATACATGGTGCCGCGCGGCAGTGACTGTACGTGGATTTTTTCCGAACCGTCGATGGCGCGGATGTCCGGTGCGGCCATGCCATACGCCAGATCGAGGTCACCGCGCTCCAGCATCAGGCGCAGCGACTGCGATTCGGTCATGTGCCGCACCACCACGCGTTTGAGCTTGGCAGCACCGCCCCAGTAACCGTCGAAGCGGGTCAGCAACAGCGAGTCGTTCGCCGTCCATTTGCTCAGCACAAAGGGGCCGCTGCCGGCCTCGTTGGTCACCAGCCAGTTAGCACCGAGGTCAGCGTTTTTCTCATGCGCCAAAGCCGTTTTGCGATCGATCACCACCGCGCTCGGCGAGATCGCCAGCGAGTCGATCAACAACAGCGGATCCATGGTTTGCGGCAAGTCGATGACCAGCGTGTGGGCATCGCTGGCACGGATCAGTGACTGAATGTTGTCGACGTTATAACCGTAGGCTTTCCACGTCGTGGCCAGGCCGAAATTGAGTTTCATCACCCGGTACAACGACCAGGCCACGTCTTCAGCCGTCAGCGGATTGCCGGAGTGAAACTTCACGTCCTGGCGCAAGTGAAAGGTTATCTGCTTGCCGTCGTCGCTGATCGTCCAGCGCTCGGCCAGTTGCGGCAGATGCTGTTCCGGATTGCCCTGATCTCGCTTGACCAGAGTGTCGTAAAGATTGGCATTGACGCCGGAAGCGTCGAGGCCCGGCGCATTGGCCGGATCGATGGAAAACAGGTTGACCATGCTCATGCCGACGATCAGTTGGTCGGCCGGCGTCTTGGCGCTGGCCTGGGTCATCGGCACCAGCGCCAGGATCGCCGCCAACAGGCCAGCGTGCAGTTTGGTAAATGCAGTCGTCATTGAAAAATCCTTCTTTTTATAATTTTTAGTGCTGCTGCCAGGCGTGTTAACGCGTGCGCGGGTCGAAGACCTTGTACAAGGCATCGCTGATCAGGTTGAGCGCGACAAAAATCAAACCGATCACCAGCACACAGCCCATCACCGCGTTCATGTCGCCGAGCATCAGGCTGCTGGTCAGGTACTGGCCGAAACCCGGCCAGGCAAAGACCGTTTCGATCAGCACCGCGCCTTCGAGCAGCGAGCCGTAAGCCAGCGCCACCACCGTCAGCAATTGCACGAGGATGTTGCGAAAGGCGTGGCCCCAGACCACCTGGCGGCGCGACAAACCCTTGACCCGAGCGGTGATGATGTATTCCTGGGACAGTTGCTCGAGCATGAAGCTGCGGGTCATCCGACTGATGTAAGCCACCGAGTTCAGCCCGAGGATCAGCGCCGGCAAAACGATGTGGCGCAAGGCGCTGGCGAAGGCTTCCCAGTCACCCGCCAGGCTCGAATCGATCAGCAACAGCCCGGTGACCTCGGGCACCATGCCGTCGTACGCCAGGTCGATGCGACCGGCGCCACCGGCCCAGCCGAGCCAGGCGTAAAACACCAGCAAGCCCATCATGCCCAGCCAGAAAATCGGCGTGGAATAGCCGAACAGGGTAATCACTCGCGCGACATGATCGCCCAGTCGCCCCTGATTGCTCGCCGCGCAGACGCCCAGCGGCAAACCGATCAGCACGCCGAAGAGGATGGCCAGGGTCGCCAGTTCGATGGTGGCCGGGAACACCCGGCGGATGTCATCGAGCACCGGGTGCCCGGTCAACAGCGCGTTGCCGAAATTGCCGTGCAGCAAGTCATTGAGGTACAGGCCGAACTGGGTCCAGATCGGCTTGTCCAGCCCCATCGCCCGGTACACCTGATCGTAGGTCGAACTGTCGGCGTCCGGCCCGACCACCGCCAGCACCGGATCGAGCGGCATCACCCGACCGATGATAAACGTCAGCGCCAGCAGGCCCAGCAATGTCACCAGTACCGTGCTGGCACGCCGCGCAGTATTGGAGGCGCGGGCTCCCATGGCAGAGGCAGTCATAACAAACATAGTCAGCTCCTGATAAAACGGTCACCGGTGCACCCGGCACGCGAAGTTCATCCGTGCATTTCAGCGTTTTTTGTAGACGTCTTTGTAGCGCGTGGTCGCGGCCGTGTGCCCTTGAAAATCGGCAACATCGGCGTAGACCAGCACCGTATCGGTCATCTGCGAGACCGGCAGAATCGCGCCCACTTGCTGATCGAGTTGCTGCTGGATGTCCTGATACTGCGCCTGCTGTTTCTGCGCATCGGGTTCGACTTCGGCACTCTCGATCAACTGATTCAACTCGGGACTGTAAAACGAAGTGCGCCAGCCCTGAAAGTTGCTCAGCTTGGCTTCGTCACGGTTATCCGGGTTGTACACCAGCGTGCGCAGGCTCGAATGGGGATGACGTTCGGCGCCGCCACCGCCACGGCCGACGATGATGTCGAAACTGCGCTCACGCATGGCGCCGTAGATCTGGTTACCGGTGCCGGTGATGATGCTGGCTTCGATCCCGGCCTGCGCCAGGGTCGATTGCAGGTTGGAGGCAATGTTGATGAACGGCGGTTCGGCCAGCACGCGGATGCTGGTCTTGAACCCGTTGGGGTAACCGGCGTCAGCGAGAAGTTTTTTTGCCTCATCGACATTCAGTCGATAACCGGGATCCGGCAGACGCGCGGCCAGTCCCAACGGCATCGGCCGCTGATTGATCACGCCGTAGTGCGGCATGACGGTCTGGTTGATGCCTTGGTAGTCGATCAACGAGCGCACAGCCTTGCGCACGCGCGCGTCGGCGAACATCGGCTGCTTCACACTCAGTGCGACGTAATACAGCGTGCCGCGTTGCAGGGTTTGCGTGCGGACCTTGTCGCTTTTCTGCAAGGCCTGGATGTCCGGCGCCGACATGCCTTTGGCGATGT
This sequence comes from Pseudomonas tensinigenes, assembly GCF_014268445.2. Taxonomy (NCBI): domain Bacteria; kingdom Pseudomonadati; phylum Pseudomonadota; class Gammaproteobacteria; order Pseudomonadales; family Pseudomonadaceae; genus Pseudomonas; species Pseudomonas tensinigenes. The sequence continues at coordinate 2,545,635 of NZ_CP077089.1, read as the reverse complement.
CGAGGTCGCCCCGCTCAATCATCAGACGCAACGACTGCGACTCGGTCATGTTGCGCATGACGATGCGTTTGAGCTTGGCCGGGCCGCCCCAGTAGCCGTCGAAACGGCTCATCAGGATCACGTCGTTGGCCCGCCAGTCATTGAGCACGAAGGCACCACTGCCGGCGGCGTGCGTCACCAGCCAGGCGGCGCCCAGGTCATTGTTCTTCTGATGTTCGAGGACTTTTTTGCGGTCGAGAATGAAGGCGCTTGGCGACGTCGCCAGCGTGTTGAGCACCAACTGCGGATCGGTGGGACGCGGCAATTCAATGACGAAGGTATTGGCATCGGTCGCGCGCATCGAACGCTCGACATTGTCGGCGGTAAAACCGTAAGCCTTCCAGGTCGACGCCAGCGCGAGGTTGAGTTTAAGCACACGCTGCAACGACCAGGCGACGTCTTCGGCGCTCAACGGATTGCCCGATTGAAATTGCACGCCCTGGCGCAGATTGAAGGTCAGGGTCTTGCGGTCGTCGCTGACTTGCCAGCGCTCGGCGAGTGCCGGCAACAGCTGATCCGGCGCAGCGACATCTTGCACCAGCAACATGTCATAGAGATTGGCATTGATCTCGGACACGTCCAGGCCGGTGGCGGCTGCCGGGTCGAGGGACAGCAGATTGATCATGCTCATGCCGACGATCAATTGATCGGCCGGGGTTTTGGCATGGACGACAGGTAGCGCGGTCACCGTCAGGGTAGCCGCCAGAACCCGCGCCCACAGCGAAGGAAGAATGTTCATAGCGAGAGTGCCTTTCTTATATTTATAGGGCTCTCGGACAGCCCGGCATGCACCGGGCAGCCCGCGTACACGTCAGAAGCTTTTAAGCGTGTTCATCTCGATGAAGTTGAAGTCGATGTCTTCGCCCAGACCCGGCAGGTCGGACAAATGCACAAAACCGTCGCTGTCCATCGGGTCGACCAGGCGCTTGAGGTACGCCGGCACCTCGTCGTAATCCAGGTACGGGTGCAGCAAACCGCGCTCGTACCACGTGCAGTTCTTGATCGCGCCGACCACTGTCAGGTTGGCTGCGCCGTTGCCGTGGATTTCGCAATCCATGCCAAACGACTCGGCCATGTGCGCGACTTTCAGGCAAGGCCCGATCCCGCCGACCCCGGCGACGCCGGCACGCAGGATGTCGCAAACGTCGTGCTTGACCCAACTGGCCCGGCTCAGGTGTTTGCCGGACAGGGTTTCCGGCCCGAGCACCGGAATGTCCAGTTGCCCCGCCAGCCAGGCATAGGATTCGGCGGACTCTTCCATCATCGGTTCTTCAAACCAGGCGAAGTCGAGTTTTTCCAGTTCGCGTCCGATGTACAGCGCTTCGGTGCGGCTGTACCAGTGATAACCGTCGAGCATCAAGGCGATGTCCGGGCCCACCGCTTCGCGCACCGCCGCGCAGGCTTTGACATCAATGCGCGGGCTCGGCGCGAACGAGACCGGCGGCATCCAGGTGTGCAACTTGATCGCCTTGTAGCCGCGCTTGACCAGCGTTTCGGCAAAGCGTCCGTAGTCTTCCGGCGTCGCCAGGCCCTCAGGCAATTCATCGCCGCACATGGTTGAGCCGTACGCCGGCACCTTGTCGCGAAAACCGCCAATCAACTTGTGCACCGGCACGCCGAGCTTGCGCCCCGCCCAATCCCACAACGCTTGCTCGACCAATGCCAGCGCGCGATCAGTCAACTGGCTGGCGCTGCCACGCTGCCAGTGCGCCAGGTCATGCCAGATCTTTTCGCGATCAAAGGCGTTCTGCCCGACCAGCACCTTGCGCACAAAACCATCCAGCACATAAGGACGAATCAGCTCCGGCGCGCCGAGGGCGTAACCCTCCTTGCCGTCTTCAGTCTGGATGCGCAGCAACGCCATTTGCGCCTGACTGACATCACCGGGATGAGCATGACCGGCGCTGTCGACTGCGCGGCGGGTGGGATAGGAAAAAACCTGGACGTTGACTGCTGTGATTCTCATGGACGTCTTGAGCCTTCTTATTGGATTTGTGACAGGAGTGTCGTCGGTTGCGACCGATCATAGGTCATCGTACAACACTTGAAAAGACCCAATAACACCTCTCCTAATCGAAGCCTTTCCGGCTAAACGTCCAGCAAAGTGCCATATTTAAAGATGACTACGGAATAACAGGAGTTGCTTTAGACCCCTATTCACAGGGTATATATGTATCAATATGTTTCCAAACCAGCAAAATCACGTAGACGAGTCATCTTGTCGTACGATAACTTATATCTGCGCCTCAAATGAGAGCCATACGCAACATCGCGGTGCCTGTAGTACTCGTCAAACGACCCTAACAAAAACAAAAAAAGAAGACCGTATGAACACCACCCTACGCACGCTCGTCACTGTCGCGGCCCTCGGCCTGCCCTTCGCTGTCCACGCTGACTCTGCCAGCCTCAACTACCGCCATCAGTACACCGAGGAGGACAGCGCCCACGCCGACCGAATCAAGCTCAATTACCGCCTGGACAGTGGACTGGGGTTTGAGGCGGAGATGAAATACCGCACGGCCGGGGACCGCAAAGATGTCGCCTACGACAACATGGTCAACAACGGCCATGAGTTCACGGTGAGCTACAACTACAAGCTCAGCGCGCAGTCGACGCTGACCCCGGCGTTTCAGATGGACAGCTCCAAGGATGCGACCGCCTACAAGTTCGGCCTCAAGTACAACTACAAAATCGACGACGCCTTCTACGTAGCGACGCGCTATCGCCTGGACCTGCGCAAACTCGATCGCGATCAGGTCAACAAAGACATGCCCGATCACTACAAGGATGACCAGACCACCCACCGCTTCGAAGGCTGGCTCGGCTACACGCCAGCCAACAAGTGGGCCTACGAATATCAGTTCATCTATTTCAAGACCGACTACATCCGCTACGACAACAAGAAGAGCGACTACGAACAGAACCTGATCGTCAAATACAAGCTCACCAAACAATGGGCGCCCTTCATGGAAATCGGCGACATCAAAGTCGAGTCCACCTCCCCCGACCGCCAGGCTCGCTGGCGTCTGGGCGTGCAATACAACTTCATGTAAGCAGCGCGCCGCTTTTGCCTGGCGAGCGCGCATCGCTTGTCAGGCAGGCACCCCGCCGCCCACCCTCTTCACCACCGCGTAATGGAAGACCCGACCATGACCACACAAACCACGCAGGCCAAACCCTTCAACCGTATTCTGCTGACCGGCGCCGCCGGTGGGCTCGGCCAGATTCTGCGCGAAACCCTGCAGGTTCACGCCGACACCGTCCGCTCCTCGGACATCAGTGCGATGGCGCCGAGCCGCGGCGCGCATGACGAAGTGATCAACTGCAATCTGAGCGACAAGGCCGCTGTCGCCGCGCTGGTCGAGGGCGTCGATGCCATCGTGCATTTGGGCGGGATCTCGGTGGAGCGATCCTTCGAAGAAATCCTCGAGGCGAATATTCGCGGCACGTTTCATGTTTATGAGGCCGCGCGTCTGCACGGGGTCAAGCGCATCGTGTTCGCCAGCTCCAACCACGTCACCGGTTTCTACTCGCAGGACGAACAGATCGACGCCCATTCGCCGCGTCGCCCGGACGGTTATTACGGCTTGTCGAAGGCTTACGGCGAGGACCTGGCAACGTTCTATTTCCACCGCTATGGCATCGAAACAGTAAGCCTGCGCATCGGTTCCTCATTCCCCGAGCCGCGCAACCTGCGCATGCTGGCGACCTGGCTGAGCTATACCGATCTCGAGCACCTGATCGCCCGCGCGCTGCTGGCCAGCGATGTCGGGCACAGCGTGGTGTACGGGGTGTCCGCCAATCGTGATCAGTGGTGGAACAACCGGCACGCCGCGCACTTGGGCTTTGCGCCGCAGGACAGCTCCGAAGCCTTTCGCGCAAAGGTCGAACAACAACCGGCACTCGCTGCCGACCACCCGGACCGCTTGTATCAGGGCGGCGCTTTTACCGCAGCAGGTCCGTTTGAAACGCCGACGCAGACGCGCTCATGAGTGCCGAACTGATTGTCGATGCGCGCAACGCCACCGGTGAAAGCCCGGTCTGGCAAGCCGAGGAGAATGCCTTGTATTGGGTGGATATTCCGGCCGGCCGTTTGCATCGCTGGCAGCTCGACGGCCAGACCGACTGCTGGCAGGCGGACGAAATGCTCGCCTGTATCGCCCGCAGCGAAGCGGGACATTGGCTGGGCGCACAAGAAAGTGGCCTGTTCAAACTGCGCCCGCAGGCTGACGGACGTCTGGCTGCGGAAAAGCTCATCGGCGTCGAGCACGCCCGCCCGAGCATGCGTTTCAATGATGGTCGCTGCGATCGTCAGGGACGCTTCTGGGCCAGCTCGATGCCAACCGCTATGGGTGCCGAGGCGGTCGGCGCGCTGTATCGCTACGACGGGCAAAACCCGAACGATTTATCTGTGCTGGCGCCGCAACTGGAGGACCTCGTGGTGCCCAACGGCCTGGCGTTCAGCCCCGACGGACGCACCCTGTATCTGTCCGATTCGCACCCGAGCCGTCAGCTGATCTGGGCCTTCGATTACGACATCGACAGCGGCACACCGCACAACCGCCGGCTGTTCGTCGACATGAACGACCACCCCGGTCGACCGGACGGTGCCGCCGTCGATTCACACGGCTGTTACTGGATCTGCGCAATTGATGCCGGCTTGGTACTGCGCTTTACCCCACAGGGGAAACTGGATCGCGCACTGCCGGTGCCGGTGAAGAAACCGACGATGTGTGCCTTTGGCGGCCCTCGGCTCGACACTCTGTTTGTCACCTCGATTCGCCCGCAGGGCATCGATCTCGCTGACCAGCCATTGGCGGGCGGGGTGTTCGCCCTCAATCCGGGCGTTCAAGGCCTGCTCGAAGCCAAGGCCCGCGCCTGAGGCTTCAGACGTTCAACGCCGCCGCGTCCGCAGCTTCGTAGGCACGGCGCAGACGCTCGCGGCTGTTGGACAGATGCAAACGCATGGCTGCGCGCGCGGCGTCGGAATCACGCCGGACAATCGCAATGTAAATGTCTTCATGCTCGCGACTGAGGCGCTCCAGATAGGGCTCCTTGCGGTCATTCTCCAGGCGTTTGGAATGCAGACGTGTGCGCGGCAGAATGTTCGCGCCCAGGTGCAGCATGATGTCGGTGAAATAGCGGTTGCCGGTGGCCAGAGCAATTTGCTGGTGGAACTGGAAATCCGCCGACACGGCGTAGTCGACACTGACGGCGCGGGAATTGATGGCGTCCAGCGAATCACGCATCAGTTGCAGCTGCTCATCGGTACGCCGCGCACACGCCAGGCCGGCGGCCTCGACCTCCAAGGTGATGCGCAACTCAAGCACCGCCAAGACATCCTGAAGCGTGACGATGCTGTCCGGATCAATGCGAAAACCGCTCGGGCTGGGAATGTCCTGAACAAAGGTGCCGATACCGTGACGGGTCTCCACCAGGCCCGCTGCCTGCAGACGCGATATCGCCTCACGCACGACCGTGCGACTGACGCCGTGCTCGGCCATGACCTGAGATTCAGTCGGCAGCTTCGTCGCGCGTGCGAGTTCGCCGCTGCAAATGCGTCGGGACAGCTCGGTGACAAGGTCCTCCGCCAGGCTGCGATGCCGGCGACGAACATTGGGTGTGGCGTTGGATCTGTCCATCAGCAACAAAAATCTCGAATTTTCGAATAATTACGCATCATAGCCCATTCAGTTGTACGACAACGCACCAGTTCAATGATAGGATTTCTCATGCAGCGGACGTTCGATTCGCTGCAATGGCGATAAGGACGTCCGCTCGAGAAACACGTCGAAATTTCGCGTGTAAAACACTCAAGTTAATCAAGGATCTGATTACTCATGACAAAACCAACAACCTTCACGGCCTGCAAACTGGCCAGCGCCATCGTCGGCAGCCTGCTGTTTTCCAGCCTGCCTGCACAAGCGGCCGATATCTGGCTGGATGTTGCAACGACTGGCTGGGCCACGCAAAACGGTGGCACCAAGGGTGGCTCCAGAGCGGCAGCCAACAACATCTACACCGTGAAGAACGCTGCCGAACTGAAAGCCGCACTCAGCGCTTCGGTCGGCACCAACGGGCGCATCATCAAGATTACCGGGCCTATCGACATCAGCGAAGGCAAAGCTTATACGACGACCGCCGATATGAAAAAGCGCGGTCGTCTGGATATCCCGGGCAAGACGACCATCGTCGGTACGAGCAGCACGGCGGAGATCCGCGAGGGTTTCTTCTATGCCAAGGAAAACGATGTGATCATCCGCAACATCACCCTCGAAAACCCGTGGGATCCCGAGCCGATCTGGGACGCCAATGACGGCAGCGCCGGCAACTGGAACTCCGAGTACGACGGGCTGACCATCGAAGGCGCCAACAATGTGTGGGTCGACCATGTCACCTTCACCGATGGCCGCCGCACCGATGACCAGAACGGCACTGCCAACGGTCGTCCAAAGCAACACCACGACGGCGCACTGGACGTGAAAAACGGTGCCAACTACGTGACCATTTCCTACTCGGCGTTCAAATCGCACGAGAAGAACAACCTGATCGGTTCCAGCGACAGCCGCACCACCGATGATGGCAAGCTCAAGGTCACGATCCACAATACCCTGTTCGAAAACATCTCCGCACGCGCGCCACGCGTTCGCTTCGGCCAGGTGCATCTGTACAACAACTATCACGTGGGCAGCACCAGCCATAAGGTCTACCCGTTCAGTTACGCGCATGGTGTGGGCAAGAGTTCGAAGATTTTCTCCGAGAAAAACGCCTTCGAAATCTCCGGCATCAGCGGTTGCGACAAAATCGCCGGTGACTACGGTGGCAGCACCTACCTTGATCAGGGTTCTACGCTCAATGGCACCTTGCTGACCTGCAAGTGGGGCACCAACATCGGCTGGACCCCGCCATACAGCTACACCCCGCTGAACGCGGACAAAGTCACGGCCGACGTTAAGGCCAAGGCTGGCGCTGGCAAGATCTGATTGGTCGATGTAACCGTGTTAATGAAAAGCCCTCGGTGACGAGGGCTTTTTCATGTCTGCTTGAAGATGGTGCGGGGGTGGAGTTCTGAAACAAAATCCAAATTATTTATTGCCCTGACGGGCCCCATCGCGAGCAGGCGAAGGCCTACATTTGAAATGCGTACCCCTGTAGGAGTGAGCCTGCTCGCGATGAGGCCCTGTGCAACAACACCACTACTGGACCAGCTGATTGATCTCAATGATCGGCAACAACACCGCCATCACAATCACCAGCACCACCCCGCCCATGACCACGATCATCAGCGGCTCCAGCAACGCCGTCATGCCCATCGCCCGCCGTTCGATATCCCGCGACAGAGTTTGCGCTGCGCGCTCGAGCATCGGTGGCAGCGATCCGGTTTTTTCGCCACTGGCGATCAGGTGAATCAGCACCGGCGGAAACACATTTTCCACCCGCAACGCTGCTGCCAGGTTGACCCCTTCACGCACCTTGGCCGTGGCTTCAGTGACACTCAAACTCAAGCGGTCGTTGGACAACGTCTGCCGCGCCGCCTCCAGCGCACGCAACAACGGCACCCCGGCGCCGCCGAGAATCGCCAGCGTCGAGGCGAAACGCGCAGTGTTCAGGCCCAGAATGAAACGCCCGAGCAGCGGCAACTTCAGCACGCGATGATGCCAACTCAAACGTGCCGCCGGATTGCGCAGGTACAGGCGCCAGCTCCAGAACGCCCCTGCGATAATCGCCGCACACAACCAGCCCCACGCCCTTATGAAATCACTGGCGTTGAGCATCGCCAACGTCAACCCCGGCAAGTCCTGCCGCGCCTGAGAAAACGCACTGACCACCTGCGGCACCACGTAACTGAGCAGGAAAATCACGATGCCGATCGACACCAGCCCAACCACACCCGGATAGATGAACGCGGTGAGAATCTTGCCGCGCAGGTTGTTGCGCTCTTCGATGTAATCCGCCAGCCGTTCCATCACCTGCGCGAGATCACCGGACTCTTCCCCCGCCGCAATCAGCGCACGATAGATCTCGGGAAAATCCCGTGGCCGCGCCGCCAGCGATTCCGCCAGACGCATGCCGCTGCGCACATCCGCACGTACGGCGCTAAGGGTGTGGGCGATGTGTTTTTTCTCGGCCTGCTCGACCGTGGCACTCAGCGCAGCTTCAAGCGGCAGACTCGCGCCCAACAAGCTCGCCAATTGCCGCGTGGCCCAAGCAAGGTCGTTGTCCGAGAGCTTGGCGCTGAACAATCCGCCGCCACCATGGCTGGCGACATTGCTCTCCTTATGCACCGACAACGCGGTCAATCCGCGCCCGCGTAACGTTGAGAACGCGGCAGCCTGGCTGTCCGCCTCAAGGTGCCCGGATTCAATCTTGCCGGTCGCGTCGGCGGCTTCAAAACGATAGCGATTCATCAGGCGTCCCGTGTCACACGGAGGATTTCTTCGGGCGCGGTGGCGCCGCTGCGGATCCAGCGCTCGCCGTCCTCACGCAGGCTGAACATCCCGGCCTTGGCGGCTGATGCGCGCAGAGCCTGCTCCCCTGCCCCTTGGTGGATCAGTGTGCGGATATCGTCGTCGATGCAGAACAATTCATGGATGCCGGTGCGGCCGCTGTAGCCGGTTTGATTGCACGCCGGGCAGCCAACCGGACGCCAAGTGCCCGGTGCCGTTGGGTCTTCCTGCTTGCAGTGATTGCACAGGCGCCGCACTAATCTTTGCGCGAGCACCCCGAGCATCGACGAGGCCAGCAGAAACGGTTCGACGCCCATGTCGATCAAGCGGTTGACCGCCGACACTGCGTCGTTGGTGTGCAAGGTCGCCAACACCAAATGCCCGGTCAGCGACGCCTGCACGGCAATTTGCGCAGTTTCGAGATCGCGGATCTCGCCGATCATGATGATGTCCGGGTCTTGGCGCAGAATCGCCCGCAGCGCCAGGGCGAAGGTCATGTCGATCTTGGCGTTGACCTGAATCTGGCTGATCCCCGGCAAGTCGTATTCCACCGGATCTTCCACGGTGAGGATGTTGCTGGTACTCGCATCCAGCCGTGCCAGTGCCGCGTAAAGGCTGGTGGTCTTGCCGCTGCCGGTGGGGCCGGTGACCAGCACAATGCCGTGGGGCTGGCGGATCAGGTGATCGAGTTTGGCCAGCACCTGCGCGTCCATGCCGAGGGTTTCCAGGTGCAGACGCCCGGCTTGTTTGTCGAGCAGACGCATCACCACCCTTTCGCCATGGCCGGTCGGCACCGTTGAAACACGAATATCGATCGGCCGCCCGGCCACCCGCAAGGCAATGCGACCGTCCTGTGGCAGGCGTTTTTCGGCGATGTCGAGCTGGGCCATGATCTTGATCCGCGACACCAACGCACCGTGTAACGCCTTGCGCGGCGAGACCACGTCACGTAGCGTGCCGTCGACGCGGTAGCGCACCACTGAGTGGGTTTCGAACGGTTCGATGTGAATGTCGCTGGCCTCGTCGCGCGCGGCCTGGGTCAGCAGCGCGTTGATCATGCGGATCACCGGGGCGCCGTCCTGGGTGTCGAGCAGGTCGGTGATTTCCGGCATGTCCTGCATCAGGCGGTCGAGGTCGACTTCGTTTTCTGCAGCACCGACCACCGCCGCCGCGCTGCCAGTGTCGGCGTACGCGCTGGCGAGCAAACCATCGAGCTCATCATCGCGCACGCGCTGAATCGTGGTCGCGCCGAACTGCCGCCGCGCCTCGCTGATCGACCAGCCCGGCGTCGACGGGCACACCGTCAACACGCCATCACACAACAGAATGCGCTGCGCCTTGGCCCAGGCGTAAGGCAGCGCACTCATCTCAAGCCCTCCCCAATCCCTGTAGGAGCTGCCGAAGGCTGCGATCTTTTGATCTTTGGTCGTTTGGGTCCGTCGAAGAGCAAGATCAAAAGATCGCAGCCTTCGGCAGCTCCTACAGGTCCGTTTTCCAGATCAAGGGGCGATGTCGGCGTCATTGGATGGGCACCGCTTTGATGGTTGCGCGTGGGCCAGAACTTGGTAACACCGCCGGCACACCTTGTGCCGCCGTCGGCAACTGCGGCGCCTGCATGTCCGGCATTGCCCAGCTGCGTTCCGGTTGCAAACCACCCTGAGCGCGGCGCATGAAGTCGTAACGGTTGAGGGTGATGCTGCGCCCCGCTTCGCTGTCGCGGATGATGTACGGGCGCAGAAACACCATCAGGTTGGTCTTGGTGATCGCCCGGCGTTCGTTGCGAAACAGCGCGCCGATGCCCGGCAGGCTGCCCAGCCAAGGCACCGCGTCGTTACTCTGGCTGTAGCCGTCCTGCAGCAATCCGCCGAGGACCATGATCTGGCCGTCATCGAGCAGGATGCTGGTATCGATCGCGCGTTTGTTGGTGACAATGCCGGCCGAGGTCGAACTGGCCGACGCCCGCTCATCAATGCTGCTGACTTCCTGATAGATATCGAGCTTCACCGTGCCGCCCTCGGAAATCTGCGGGCGCACATTGAGCTTCAAACCCACCTCTTCTCGGGTCACGGTCTGGAACGGGTTATTGCTGGTGCCGCCACCGCCAGTCACATAACTGCCGCTGACAAACGGAATGGTCTGGCCAACGAAAATACTCGCCGCTTCGTTATCGAGGGTCAGCAGGTTCGGCGTCGACAGCACGTTGGTGCCGCCCTTGCTCTTCAAGGCCCGTGCCAGCACTTTCAGGTCAAGAATCTTGCCGATGCCGGGGATATCGACGGTGCCGTTGACGTAGCCCAGGTTCAAACCTTGCGGCAACACGTCGATGCTGGTCTTGCCGTTGACGTTGATCCCCGAACCACCGAGATTCGCCCCGCCGATCACGCCATTGCCGCCGAGATTGCCGGTCTGCCATTGCACACCAAACTCACTGGCATCGTCCTCGCCGACTTCGACGATCAGGCTTTCGATTACCACTTGCGCGCGGCGCTGGTCGAGCAGATCGATCACCTCGCGCAGGTTGCGATACAACGGCTCCGGCGCGGAAATCAGCAAAGTGTTGGTGGTGGCGTCGGCCTGAATCGTTACGCCGCCGGCACTGAAGGCGACGTTCTGTTCGCTCGCCTGATTACCGCTGCTACTGGTGCCGCCACTGCCTTGTGCGTAACTGCCACCGGCACTGCCGCTGCTATTGCTGGTCGATGTCGTGCCGCTGGTTTGCGTGCCGCTCTGGCCGTTCTGCCCAGCGCTGCCGCCAGTACTTGCACCCATCGCACTAAGCACCGAGCGCGCACTGTCACTGGTGCCGCTATCACCCTCACCCGTGAGCAAACCGCGCAAGGCCTGCGCCAGTTTCGCCGCTTGGGCGTTACGCAGATAAACCACATGCAGATTGCTCGGATTGCTCTGCGCGTTATCCAGTTTGTAGATCAGATTACGCGCCAGCTCCGTGCGCTCGGGACTGCCGGCGCGAATGATGATGGTGTTGGAACGCGGATCACCAATCACCGCGATTTTCTGCGTCGGATCATTACCCGGCGCATCCAGCAGATCCGCCACCATCGGCGCGATGTCAGCGGCGATACCGTTCTGAATCTGCACCACATCCGTGTCGATCGCACTCGGCGAATCAATGCTCGCAATCAACTGCGCAACACGGGTCAGGTTCTCCGCGTAATCAGTGATGACGATGGTGTTATTGCCCGGATAGGCGTTGATCGGGTTGTTCGGCGAAACAATCGGCCGCAGCACCGGAATCAGGTTCACCGCGTTTTCGTATTGCAGGCGAAACGTCCGCGTGAGCATGCCGTTACCCGCCGGTTTGTCAGCGCTGTAAATCGGCCCACCCAGCAGTTTCGCATCCGCCTCCGGCACCACCTGCGCCACACCGCCCACATCAACCACACTGAAACCCTGCATGCGCAACGCCGCCAGCAACATGTCGTAAGCCTGCCGCGCCGGCACCTGACCTTCCGAGACCAGCGTCAACGAGCCCTTCACCCGAGGATCAACCAAAAACTGCTGCCCGGTCGAACGCGACAACGCCCGCACCACCGCTTGAATATCCGCATCGACAAAATTCAGCGTCACCGGTTGATCACCCAACGGATTACTCGGCAAGGCAATGCCCGACGACGCCGCGCCGCTGCGCGCACTCTTGCTGATGTTGTGCAATTGCTTCGGCACAGGTCGCGCTTGGGCCTGTGCGCGCTCGCGGTCGAGCACCGCGTCGCCGTTACGCTGGGTGTTGGCCAGCGGCCGACCGAGTTCACTGTCGACCAGCAATGGCGGCTGGTTTTGCGGTGTGGTGGTGTTGCTGCATGCGCTCAGTGCCAACAACAGAAACGGCGCGGCCGTACGTACATAATTGGAACCTGACCACTTCATGAAGCTTCCTTAGCGCCCTGCGCCTGATCCATGCGAACGGTGCCTGACAAAGTGCCGGCCGTATCGTCGACCTTGGCTGCGTCTGCACGCTGCAAACGAGCCTCGACCACTTCAAGTGAAAACTGCACGGGGTGGATTAACAGCCAACTGATGACGGCATCAGCGGGCGCATCCTCGAACGTCAACTGCCAAGCGGTGCCAATTGCCTGCAACTGGTAGTGACCAAGCAGCCCGTTGCCATCGAGAGATTGCTGCAATGACCGCTCGACGTTTTGCCCAATGGGCGCTGTCGCCACCTCGCGCAACAACAGATCCAGCGCTTCGGCCTGGCCACGCAACTTCGGCGTTTCGGTCTGCCAATGTTCAATCTTTTTCAGCGGTGGCTGGACGAGCAGCAGCCAGATCAGCACGCCCCCCAACATCAATGCGGTGCCCGCGACCAGGCGTTTTTCGCGCAAGGTCAGCGGCGCCCAATGCCGATGAATCTGTGCTCGCAGCAGCAGCCAGCGAGCCCGATAGATCGCCAGTAGATTATTCATCGTCGCTGTCCATGACGGCATCGTCCTCAACCGCTGCCGGCTCAACCTGCGGGCTGAAAATCCACACGTTGTCTTCGCGTCTGGCGACCAACCCTGCCTGCGTCAGCGCTCCCGGCAATGCGCCGTCGGCGGGTGCCTGCGCAGTGTCGGCAGCCAACTCCAACTGCAAACGTCCCTGCTCATAGGTCATGCGCTGGACGCTGCCTGCCATAAACGGCAGCGCGCTCGCGGCATGTTGCACCAGGTAGGCAAACCCATGATTCGCGTCGGCCATCACACCGCTGTGCCGGGCTGCCAATTGCTGGCGAGCCTGCTGCAACGGATTGAGGATCACCGGTAACTCTGGAAAAGCCTGCTTTACCCGCTGGCTCATTTGCGCCTTGAGCTGCTCGCCCTGGGTTACTTCACGGGCCGCGTAAAGGTTCAGCCCCGACACCCAGATCGCGATCGCCAAGGCGCAACAGAAGGCGGCCTTGCCCCAACCGCGAGCGGGGCCGGCAGCCTTGCCAATGCCTGCATGCAACCCCCATCCCGGCGCAACGCCACACCAGCGCTGCTCCGCAGGTCGTGGTTCGACGACTGTTGCAGGAGCATCTGCGCCGATCCACTGCAAGCCGCGACCACTGGTGACGAGTTCATCCAGACGCTCCTGCGCCAAGGGTTCTACCGAAGCCTGCGCACGGCTGAAGCGCAGCAGCAATTGCCCGTCCAATACACTCGCGCTGACCTGCCCCTGCGCGGGCACCGGCAAAGCATAAGGCGCCGGGTAAAGGCCTCGCAGCTTCAATCGGTGCTGAGCCAATAACAGCCCGAAACGATCCAGAGATGCCTGCGCGAGCCAGGCCAGCGACACTTGCCCTGAGACCTCACGAGCACTGTGCGCAACGTACATTTGTTCAGTGCCACCCAGAATCAGCGCCTGCGCGGCACACTTCACCGCCGCCTCGATCTTCACCGGCACCAGCGGTGGCAACTGCAAACTGGTCAGTACACTGTCCGCCGGATGCAGAAAAAACTCGACGGGCTGTAACGGCCACTCCTGTTCAATCAGCAACAGCGTACTGACACCGGTCTGACTGACCTTGTCGTGCCGATCCAGGCGCGCAAATTCAACCTCAGAGTCTGAGGTCAAGCCCGCCAGCGGCGGCAAGGCGACTCGCAGGCGAGTCATACGCCGAGCCTCGACCAGACCACTTTCGGCATCTCGTCGGCGGGTCGATGCAGCAGCGCATCCAGGCTGACGCGGCGCTGGTCACGACGCGCGTGTCCGCGCAGCAGAAACCAATCGCTGCTGATGCCGACGTTCAGTCCGTCGACGGTCAGGTGCGGCAAGTGCAGACGGTTGACGAAGTCCCCGCGATTGAGGAACCACTGGCCACGATCGCGCTCTCCCACCACGGCCCTGGCCTGCGCCAGCGATAAACCCGGTACCACCGCCACCAATACCTCGGCGCTGGCAGTATTACCGTTGACCCAGGTCTTTGCCGGAATCAGGCTGACATACTGATCCAAGCGACCAAGCAGCTCCTCGTTCATGCCTTCGAGGCCACGTAAATCATCAAGGCTGCGCAACATCGGCTGAGTGGCCGGCAAGGGTCTTTGGCGCGCACTTGGCGACGTCGCACGGACGCCGTCGAAACCCGTCTGCGCCATACTCTGCCCAGCGGCTTGCAGGTCGGGCATTCTCGGGTAGGAGGCAATGACGCGCTGGCTGATGCGCTGACTGAGGGCAGCATCGATTCCGATCATTTCGCAGAGGCGTTCGAAGCTGCGCAACTGTCCGCCATCGACGCGCTCATTGCTGAGTAAATTGCGTAAATTGAACTTGCCCTGCTGATCCTCGATGCGCCCCTCGAAACCGCTCCCCGGCGAATTCAACAAATGGCTTTTGACAGGCTGCGCCCAAGGTTGATCGAGCCGGGTCAGCACGTCCTGCTGACGCGTGTCCCTGAGCAATTGCCGACTCAGCTCCAGCCCCGCCAACAGTGCCGCAGCGCCCTGCACTCGGGACTGTTCCGCTTCAAGAGAACGGGTAAACACGCTCTGCCGGGTGAGCATGCCAGCGGCGATCACCGCAACCACGGCGGCAATCAGCAAGGCGCTGATAATGGCCATGCCGCGCTGTTTCTGCGCCTGTGGCGAGGATGATTTCATGGCCGCTCTCAGAGCTGCCAGGAACCAATATCGGCATTGACGCCGTCGCCGTCGGGTTGGCCGTCTGCGCCGAGGGAGAAGATGTCGATCTCACCGTTCGCGCCGGGATTCAGATAGTTGTAAGGACGACCCCACGGGTCGTTGGGCAAGCGCTCCAGATAAGAGCGCCAGTTGCTGTTTTTCGCATCCGCCGGACGCTCCACCAACACCTTGAGCCCCTGATTCAGCGTCGGGTAAGTGCCGTGGTCGAGGCGGTAGAGTTTGAGTGCCTGCATCAGGCCGGCGATGTCTTGTTTTGCCGCAGTGGCTCGGGCCTGATCAGGTCGGTCGAGCACCTTGGGCACGACCATCGCCGCCAGAATGCCGAGGATGACCACCACCACCATGATTTCGATCAGGGTGAAACCCTGCTGACCTCGACGGCCTGCGGACTGAGATTTGACGCGCGCGAAATCCATTTCAACCTTCCTTGGCATGATTACATTCGGCGCGCAGTGTAACAAAAGCCAGTCATCGTACAACAATCATTAACGCACTGTTTTTCTGCACATTCGCCAAAGGACGGGTGTTATTCTGCGGGCCGGTTTCAACCGCAGAGACAAGCATGGAAGCGTTGCGCAAGGAGCGAGGTTTCACCCTCATCGAGGTTCTGGTGGCCTTGGCAATCATCGCCGTGGCCATGTCTGCGGCCGTTCGCGTTGCGGGTCTGATGACCCAGAGCAATGGCCTGTTGCGCGATCGCTCGATCGCTTTGCTGGCGGCGCAGACCCGGCTCGCCGAACTGCGTCTGGAAGAAGACTTTGCCCCAGGACTGAAAACCTTCGAGTGTGATCAAGGTCGCCTGCAACTGCGCTGTGATCAACGCATGACCCCGAGCACCGATGGACGACTGATGCGCGTGACGCTGCTGGTTTCGGATCGCGAACGTCAGGCACCGCCCCTGGCGCGACTGGAAACCTTACTCGGCCGGCCGCAGGAAAAGCGCCAATGACACCGCTTAGGGTCGAGTCAGCCGAGGCAGCGACGGGGAGTCTGGCAGCGTGCTGACTTTTAATCGGCTCTGTTCTGCGCCACGCTCAATGACCACCGCATCCTGTTCAATGGCTATCACGTGCACACCCAGGGCCAAGCGATCACCCACCAGAAAACTGCGCGGCGGACCGTCGTTGAGACTTAGAATTGCCACCGCGGCGTGCGCCCCTGCCAGCACTCCGGAAACCTTGATATCCAACGGTGCCGGCTGGTTGGAAAACCACTGCAAAGCCGCTGTGTCGGCGCGCGTCGGCAACACTTGGGGCTCCAGCGCCGGAACGTGGGATTGTGCCGGCGTCAGCAACAGCGCAGACCAGAACAGCCCCCCTGCCAGCGTCGCGATCAGTGCCGCCGATTGCACAAGCTGCGTTGCGGATAAGCGAAAAGTAAATGCCAAGACCACACCTCCTTGTTGTCCTGCGTCGCAGTCTACAGGACAACATTCGCTTTTCTATCCGGATTGAAGGTTCGAATCCGCCAGGATGGATTCACAACGAAGGAACGTTGCGGTATGACCAAGGACAGACAAACAGGCTTCACCCTCATCGAATTGATGGTGGTGCTGATCATCATCGGCATTGCCAGCGCCGCCGTCAGCCTGAGTATCAAGCCTGACCCGGCGCAACTGCTGCGCAAGGACGCCAATCGCTTGATCCAGTTGCTGCAAATCGCCCATGCCGAAGCCCTGGCCGATGGACGCCCGATCACTTGGCAGGCGGACAAAAACGGCTTTCGTTTCAGCCGTCGCAATGAACAAGGCCCCGGCTTCGATCACTTCCTCGCTGATCCGCAACTGCGCCCTCGTCACTGGGAAACGCCATCGCTGAAGGTGCGAGTGACACCCAGGCAGCCGCTGATACTGAACGCCGAGTGGTTCGATTCATCCGTGCAACTGCAACTCTCGGATGGCCAGAACACGCTCACCGTGCAACGCACAGCCACGGGCAAATTGACCTTGGCCAACCAGCCATGAATAGCCGGCAAGAGGGTTTTACCCTGATCGAAGTGATGGTCGCGATCATGCTCATGGCAATCGTCAGCCTGATTGCCTGGCGCGGTCTGGACAGCGTGAGCCGCGCCGACACGCACCTGCAGGCGAGCACCGAACACACCGAAGCACTGCTGCGCACGCTGCATCAACTGGAACGAGATATCGCCTTGCGCGCCAGCATCGAACTGCGCGAGCCACTGTTGAACGACAACGATGACGAACGATCCGGGCAGCCAGCGGCAATCAGCGTGCGCAGCGCCGACGACCAGCGCTTTCGTCTTGACGTGATCCGCAGTGCAGCCACCTCGCAGAACGGCTTGCAGCGCGTGTGCTGGTGGTTGAAAGATCAAACCCTGTACCGCGCCGCCGCCACGCCGCGTGATCGCTACCCGCTGCCCGCGCCGAAACAGGCAGTGGCGGTGCTCGACAGCATCAGCGATCTGCAAGTGCGCGTCTGGGAACCGCAGATGGGGTGGCGCCATCTCAGCGGCAACCGCAAAGAAAACCCCCAAGGCCTGGAAATCCGCCTGACCCGGCAGACGCCTCAAGGCGAAGAACACTACCGCCAGGTATTGGGCCCACTGGATTAGTCTCTGGGCGACATTGCGTATTGCCCTGACACGCACAGCAACTGTAACGTCGAAAGTCAGTTACCGAGGAAATCTCATTGCACGACTCTAAACTTCTCGAAGATCTACGCGCTCGCTTCAACGCTGGAGAGCCTCTGGATTTCACTTTTTTCTGGGGACACCAGCGGAGCAAAAACGCCGTCACGGCTTCGTGCTTCAGCCAGTGGTACGAAGCCGAATTCGTTGTCGAGGGGCAACGCTACCCGACAGCCGAACACTTCATGATGGCCGAGAAGGCAGCCTTGTTCGACGATCAGGAAATTCGTGCACAAGTGCTGCTGGCCCCGACCCCGAACGCCGCCAAAGCCC
This sequence comes from Pseudomonas tensinigenes, assembly GCF_014268445.2. NCBI lineage: Bacteria > Pseudomonadati > Pseudomonadota > Gammaproteobacteria > Pseudomonadales > Pseudomonadaceae > Pseudomonas > Pseudomonas tensinigenes. Next base: position 2,527,610 of record NZ_CP077089.1, on the reverse strand, counting down.
TCGGCCGCAAGGTGCGTGGGTTCAACGACCAGCTCTGGCTGCAACACCGATACGACATCGTCGTCCGGGCAAACCAAGCCAAGTTTTCCCAGAATCCCGAACTGAACGAATACCTGATGCGCACTGGATCTCGGATCATTGTCGAAGCGAGCCCGGTTGATGCCATTTGGGGAATTGGGCTCGCGCAAGATCACGCGGATGTGAACGATCCGAACCTGTGGAAAGGCCTGAATCTTTTGGGGTTTGCACTGATGCAGGTGCGGGACGGCAGGGTCGGATCGTCCTGAGTTTTATCGGCGGTGGCGTCAGCAACGAAAAAGCCTTGGCACATGCCAAGGCTTTTCTACGGGAGTTTTACATTGCTTTGGGTTGCACTACCCGCCAGTCAGAAATTGCAGGTGTATTGATATTCGAAAGGGAAGAATACGGTATCGACCACCAATGAAAATGGCGCGTCGATCAGTAAAAAGGGAATCAACTTGCCTTTGGATGTACCGACCAACCACCAGTCGAGCCGAACACCGATGTAGGGACATCGGTGCTTGTCATAATCCATCCGCATGGCCATTGCTGCACAGCCGCTTGAGCAGGTGATCAACACCAGTAACATCAGTTTGTGAAACACTTAACGTCCTTATTACTTATTGATATTGAGCTGCGTAAACGGGGTTGCAGATGGCTTTCCCTCTACAAAGGGCCACCCACGTGGGTGGAGTAGAGCCCTACGCCGACTACCGAGGCCGATCGTAAGGACAATGAGAAGTCTCAACCAAATTGAAATTGGCAAGATGCATGAAGCACGCAGGTGAGAATGCAGATCTGATGGACTTTATTGATTTTCTGGGAAACCTTTGCAGCGCATTCAGTAACTATCAAGGCTATGAAAAGCCTCGCCGGGTGTTTACCCGAAGATTCGTTGCGTTCTGCGTATTTGTGGCTGTGTTTGAGCTGATTGCGCTGAACCTTTACTACGCATAGTCGGGATTGAATTTGAAGGACTCAGCAAAGATCGCTTGGCCGGAGCGAATCCGGATCTTATTAAGAAACTACCGTGTAGTTTCGCGCAGGTACAAAAAAGCCGATCTATCTGATCGGCTTATGTGTCTGATTTCACTCAGGAATTATGGTCGGGACGGAGTGATTCGAACACTCGACCCCTAGCACCCCATCTCCTTTTTCATACTTCTTGAAAGCTTTCAAAATTTTACTCTGGATTTTACTAAGCCAGTATTTACTTGAGCTCCAGCGGTGTTCTGCTCTACGAGAGTTCCAGGAACGTACATCAAGAGTCGACGTTTTTTTTTTGGGGGGGGGTAGAAGTAGGGGGAGACCATTTCATGGCCAAAATTACCATCAAAGAACTCGAGTCGCTGACTCCCAACGATGCCGGCCGAATCCTCCGAGAGGATGGCAGTTTGGCCCGGCGAATCTCAGCCCGCAAAGACGGTGTGTCGGTCAATTTTTTTCTATCGTTATCGCTGAGGCGAGCAGAACAAAGAGTACGCCTGCGGAACCTGGCCACGCAAATCCCTGACCGACATCCGCAAGGCGCTAACCAGACCCGCGCGCTCATCGATGAGCAGATCAATCCCAACGAGCAAAAGAAAATTTCGATCATTATGTCGATTTGGCTCGCGTGATTTTGACGATGCAAAAGAAAAGGTCGACTGAAATCTTCAAAGCTACAGAGCTTTCTTCGAGGGACTTTATCGGCGCAGTGAGAACTCTCGATCTGCCTATGGCACCTAAGGCGGCTTGAGACTGCCAAGCCCGTGGCTATCGGTTTGAAATACTGGCATGAACTAAATCAGCAGAGGCCTTGTTGGGTGACTGAGCAAAATCACTTGCCTTGGCTTCTGCTGCATAGTTAGCACCAAAGCCGTCACTCCAGGCTTTGGCCTCAGCGCTTTTCGTCGCTATTTCGTAGCTGTGTTTGGCTATAGCGCGCTGAGCATCTCCCCATACATTCTCCCAACCGCCATAAACCTTCTCAGCTTTCGCCACTTTCTCAGCCTTCCGACGTTTGAAACCTTCAAGCTTTCCACGATGTTCAGCGAAATATCCATGGGCTCAACTTCGGGCTTTCAGGTTTTTTGCAGCACGCTCGTTGATATGCTGCAGAATGACCTTCTCCGCCGCAGCGATTAAAATCTTGTGGGCTGATGCTCGTCTCCACTCGCTCCTGCTGCCTTCTCAAAAATGCGTTGCGCCTTGTCATGCAATCCGTTCTTCCAACCAACAAAATACCCGCCGGCAAGCCGGCGGGTATTGAGGAGTTGCCGATTAGGTTACCAGCCCAATGCTTTTTTAACCTTTGCGTTCAGGTCGTCACGCATTACTACGGCACTCAGCTCTTTTGCATGGAGCGCGTTCTCGGCATTATGAACGTCCCCCAGTGTTTTCTTGCTGTGCTTGTTCATCAGGTTCTCGATGAATTCCAGAACCTCGTAGCCCTCGTCTTTGTCGACACGCGACCTGTCCTTAGGGCCTGTGTATCTACCATCACCGTTATCGCGTTTCCAAGTGTAGGTATATTTAGCAGTTTGCAGGTGTTCTTTCTTGAGCTTAACAGTCATGACTCTTCTCCCGGTTTAAGCAAGCGCTCATTCTAGAGCGCCAAAATTGGCTTTGTGATGACGGTCGGGAGCCAGTGAGAAAATAAGGTTTAAGCGTTGACAATCAACCTTGAGTTTTCTCTAACGCGCATCCCACCGGTGGGCAATGCAATACCTTGAAACCGCGTCAATGTGACTTGGATTGAACTTTGCCATCCACCAAGGTCACCACCATGTATACGTACAGTTCCGTCCCCCATGTATAGATCTGCATGTTGCTGCCGCTGGCGGCCTCCTTACCGGGAATCTTGACGATATCCAGCACCTGTTCATATGTCATGCCGGGCTTAATTGCAGCGTATTGTTGATCACTGATATTAGGGCGCTGGGCTCTTAGCGTTTCAAGATCGGGAAAACCGGATTGATAGCTGACGTTGTTGCCGTTGCCAGAAATGACCGGACTGTTAGTACCACTGGAGTTGTGCGAAACCGCCTGCGTCGGCAGGACGAGCGCTGCCACTGATGCCAAGGCTCCCAATATGCCTGCGTACAAACCAATTTGCTTCATGTTTGCCATTTCACTCTCTGGACTCTGAGATGATTCAGTTATACGGTTGCGGCGAAGCGCTGAGCATCAAGGGCGGCAACGGCAGAGAATCCGGCGCCCTTTTTGAAGTTCATGTTATGAACGAAATTCTTCATCGCATCAGACGGATCTATCGTTTCTAGGTTAAGTCCTTCAACGGTTGACCGAGAGAACGCAACACTCAAAATTGGCTCCTCCTCCATATGACCTGTCGAGCTGTTGAGCACATTGTCCAAAGCGCTGACGATGACTAGGTCATCCGGCAGGATTGCCAACAACTCTCGACCTACTCGCAGGGTGCAACTGCACACGTAGTCCTGATGGAGCTCGTTGAACCGCCCAGCAGGCATGGCCTTGATCGACAGTTTGCCGCTTTTGAGAAGAGATTTGATTTCGGTCGGAATCACGTCTGAGCCATGGATAGCGACCCGGGCTTCAAGGACACCACCTTCATGAACAAGCACCTGAATGGCTGAGCCGAGGTGTGAGATTTCTGTAAATGACTCGAAAGCTTCGATGGCATCTAGCTTGGCCTGACGATTACCATCAAGGATACGGATCGCAATGCCCCTCTCCTCTGCCCACTCGGTATGGGCGGTTTTCCATTCAACAAGCTGAGTCTGATATTGCCTTTCGTCTTCCGTCTGCGCGGTGCCAATCTTGCCTACAAGGGCTACTCGCTGACGAGCCTCTAGCTTGAAGAGCCGAGCCCAGAAATTGGGGTGATATGTAGCGGCAGCATGCGTAGCTTCTTGCTCAAGAGTATTGCTCTTGAGTGGCTGTCTAGGTTCAGGATTGGAGAGAAGCCGCTTCCATCTCACAGGCTCGGCACACTCCTTGTGCATCGAAAGGAGGATATCTATGTGATTTTCGTACACCTCAACTTCATACGCTGCTTGTTCCAGCGCTTCCATCTTTGCGTACTCTTTCTGTCGCTTTTCAAGCTCACGCTGACGGCGATGAGAGTTGCGCTCTGATCTCCGTGCAGATGCCTGCAGAGAACGTACGGTCCCTTTCCAACCCATCACGACTCTCCATATCGTCCAAATGGTGGCACATTAACATAACCCATAGCATTGCATAGATCACCTGAGCATTCGGAAACAAAAGCTTCGGTTGAAGATGATTTTTCGCGGGGACGAAAGAAGCCCTCGCTTAACGTGCCGCTTAGAGTTCCGAGGGGCCGGGGAGCAGCAGGCATAAAAAAGCCCAGCGGCTAGGCTGGGCCTTCAATCAGACAGTTACTCAACGTAGCTTTTGCGGAGATTGCTCACATGCGTTCGGCCATTAGGAATCGTACCCTCTCCGGCGATTACGACAACGACATTATCTCCCACGCAAGGTCGTACACGATTCTCAAGCCATTTCGTGATGCTAGTCCGAGAGCTGGTAGCTCGATCATAGTCGTAGTCTTCGACCAGATCGTTAGGATTACCGCGAACCACAACCCGCATTTCTTCAATTTCGAATACTTTTTGTTCAAACGCTGCGATCGATATTTTTGCCACTTTGAGACTCCTTTCATGAGAGTCTGAGTCTCCTCAAAAAGCCCACGAATTTCAATGTCAAAGTGCCACACACAGCAAAAACTCCGACGATTAGGCCAGATTTTGTAGTCAATCTCTACACTGCCTAGAGCTGCAACCTCCTAAGCGTAATTGCGAGCGCTATTCCTCCATAGCAGTGGGTCAAATATGTTCGAAGCGATCACTTATAGAAATGCGATAGGACCAGGGCCTCTGATTGACATTGGCGCACTCGCAGAAGGGCTGATTTTCTATGGACGGGTAGTGATTGCGGCTAATAGCGCGACCATTGAAGAGCTACTCACTCGTATCCCCCCTTTCATACTCTTATCCTTACTACGAGATGGAAGACTGGAAATCCATTACATGGAGGACCACACAGGGGTGTCAAGCGATACGCTTAGCAACGGAAGATCGGTTCACGGCCTGATCAGATTTTCGTCTCCTGCTCATATAATCGAAAAAGTGGGGCCACAGAAGTTCCGCGCCGCAGCAGGTAACACCAGCCAGGCAAAAATCGGTGCAAGCCAGTTCACACGACTCCTCAACCCCCTTAGCCATTCTGGTTTTGATCAAGAGTCTTTGCTTCAAACCTTTTCGGAAGGGGACACGATTCAAGACGCTGTTAAAGCCCTCATTCGTGAAGTGGCACCGACCTTCGAAAGCCCGAATGATTTTCGGTTTAAGGTTGAACGAGAGCGGAATGGGCAGTTCTCGGTTGATACAAACATCGACTTCTCTAGCCTCAACAAGATTTACCACCGAGTAGTGCCTCCCGAACACTCAACCATTACGGAAGCATACATTTTGGCATTGGTGCAGGGAGCATATCTCGCAAGCTTTCTGGCTGCGTCGCTGAATACAGAGATCGCAGTGCATCCTATTGAAAAGGCGGTGCAAGCAAGCGCTATAGACTCAGTCGTCAGGAAATACACCCAAAGCCAGCTTCAGATTGAGCGCTTCGCAGATCTAACACTCTCTGGGGGCCATGCGATTCGGGAGGCCGTCAATTCGGGCGCAGTTCCTTTCGCATCAGTAGTGAAGCTTCTAGACTCCGCAGACAAATTTCGTCATTGGTTACACCAGCAACCAGCAGATGCGAATTTGGTCAGAGCCTATTATCAGGAAACAATCAAAGATTCCTGGATTGCAAAACTTCCGGGGAAAAGCATGCGGTGGGGAATTTTCACCGGCATTGGACTAGGAATTGACGCACTAGGCGCTGGCGGCCTAGGTACTGCCACAGGTGTCGCTGTTAGCGCAATCGACTCGTTTCTCGCAGATAAGCTTGTCGGGGGATGGAAACCTCACCAGTTTGTCGAACGAGACCTTAAAACCCTATTCAACCCAGTCGAAAAGGTAGGAAGTGGCAAGGGGTGAGTTACTGGCCCTCAAATAGGTAGATATTCGCCGACCTAAATACCTAAAGCGGGGTGCCAATCATCGTGCAAGGTAGTGCCAAATCTGCCGCCTCCTTACACGTAGCTGACAATTTTGAAGAGGCGGAAGGATGAGCCATCGACAAGGCTCGAAAATCTCCCAGACATGAAAAAGCCCAACTCGTTAAAGTTGGGCTTTTCATTGAATTATATGGTCGGGACGGAGTGATTCGAACACTCGACCCCTAGCACCCCATGCTAGTGCGCTACCGGACTGCGCTACGCCCCGACTGGTTCTTCACCTCGAAGAACGCTCAAGAATATAGCGCAAGCGTTTGAAAACTGGAAGTATTCAAACGCTGCTTTTTATTTCTTGAGAACCACCAGTACATCTTCCAGTTCGGCAATCATCTGCCGAATCATCTGCTTGTATTGGGTCGTGTCGTCTTTGGCTTCATCGCCGGACAAGCGCAGGCGTGCGCCGCCGATGGTGAAACCTTGATCGTAAAGGAGCGCGCGGATTTGCCGGATCATCAGCACGTCCTGGCGCTGATAATACCGGCGGTTTCCGCGGCGTTTGACGGGGTTGAGTTGAGGAAACTCCTGCTCCCAGTAGCGCAGCACGTGTGGCTTTACGGCACACAGCTCGCTGACTTCACCGATGGTGAAGTAGCGTTTGCCCGGGATGACGGGTAGTTCGTCGTTATGACTTGGTTCCAGCATAAGCCTCAACTCGGGCCTTCAACTTCTGCCCTGGACGAAAGGTGACCACACGGCGAGCCGTGATCGGGATTTCTTCCCCCGTTTTCGGGTTGCGGCCAGGCCGCTGGCGTTTGTCCCGAAGGTCGAAATTGCCGAAACCGGACAATTTGACCTGCTCGTTGTCTTCAAGAGCGTGCCTGATCTCCTCGAAAAACAGTTCGACCAATTCCTTGGCTTCCCGCTTGTTCAGGCCCAGCTCTTCATACAGACGTTCCGCCATCTCAGCTTTCGTCAAAGCCCCCATACGTCACTTCCTTAACGTGGCGTTCAACCTTTGTTCGAGCGAGGTGAGGATATTTTGCGTCGTCGAATTCACCTCATCGTCATTAAGAGTGCGCGATGGATGCTGCCAGGTCAAGCCAACTGCAAGGCTTTTTCTATCAGGATCAATACCTTTACCCTGATACACGTCAAACAGCCTGAGATCTGTGAGCCATTCGCCTGCATTTTCACGGATTACGTCCAGTACGGCTGCGGACGCGACGTCTTTGTGCGCAATCAGTGCAAGGTCACGACGCACTTCAGGAAAGCGCGACAACTCGTGGAATTTCGGCATTTTACCGAGTGCCACTTCAGCCAGAACCAGCTCGAAAACGAAGACCGGACGATCCAGACCCAGCGCTTTCGACAATTCCGGGTGGATGGCGCCGATGTAACCGACTTCACGCCCTTCGCGCTCGATGCGCGCGGTTTGACCCGGGTGCAGCGCCGGGTGTTTGCCCGGAGCGAAAGTGAACGAATCCAGTGCACCGGCAAAGCCCAGCACCGCTTCCACGTCAGCTTTGACGTCGAAGAAATCGACCGTGTCGCGACCTTGCGCCCAGCCTTCCGGCAGACGGCTACCGCAGACCACACCGGACAGCATCGGCTCTTGCTTCAGGCCTTCCAGCTGACCAACGAAGCGCAGACCGCTTTCGAACAGACGCACGCGATCCTGCTGACGGTTGAGGTTGTGCTGCAGCGCTTTGACCAGACCCGGCCACAACGAAGAGCGCATTGCCGCCATGTCGTTGGAAATCGGATTGGCCAGCAACAGTGGCTCGACGCCCGGGTTGAACAGTTCGAACTGACGCGGATCGATGAAGCTGTAAGTGATCGCTTCCTGGTAACCGCGAGCCACCAGCAGACGGCGCAGCTCCGGCAAGTCGCTACGCGCTTCGGCTTTGGCTTGCGGCGCCAGACGCGCTTGCGGGTAACGAACCGGCAGACGGTTGTAGCCGTACAGACGGGCCAGTTCTTCGATCAGATCGACTTCCAGGCTGATGTCGAAGCGATGGCTTGGCACTTCTACGCGCCACTGGCCTTCACCGTCGGCGGAAATACCGAGACCCAGGCCGCCGAGCAAACGCTCAACCTGAGCGGAATCCATTTCCATACCGAGCATCTGGGTGATGCGCTGGGAACGCAGGGTGATCGGTGCGATCGACGGCAGGTGCTGCTCGCTGACGGTCTCGATGATCGGGCCAGCTTCACCGCCAGTGATTTCCAGCAGCAGGCCAGTGGCGCGCTCCATGGCTTCACGGGCCAGTTGCCAGTCGACGCCACGCTCGTAACGGTGCGAAGCGTCGGTGTGCAGGCCGTAGGAACGAGCCTTGCCAGCGACAGCGATCTGGTCGAAGAATGCGGATTCCAGGAATACGTCGCGAGTGGTCGCGGACACACCGCTGTGCTCACCACCCATGACACCGGCAATCGCCAGCGCGCGGGTGTGGTCGGCAATCACCAGCGTATCGCTACGCAGGCTGACTTCCTGACCGTCGAGCAGTACCAGCTTCTCGCCCTCTTCCGCCATGCGCACACGGATGCCGCCATTGATTTCGGCGAGATCGAAGGCGTGCAGCGGCTGGCCCAGTTCGAGCATCACGTAGTTGGTGATGTCGACGGCAGCGTCGATGCTGCGCACGTCGGCGCGGCGCAGACGTTCAACCATCCACAGCGGCGTCGGCTTGGACAGATCAACGTTACGGATAACGCGGCCCAGATAGCGCGGGCATGCCGCTGGCGCCAGCACTTCTACCGAACGCACTTCATCGTGCACGGCAGGAATGGTCATGACCACCGGACGGGTGACCGGCGCGTCGTACAGCGCGCCGACTTCACGGGCCAGACCGGCCAAGGACAGGCAGTCGCCGCGGTTCGGGGTCAGGTCGACCTCGATGCTGGCGTCTTCCAGATCCAGATACACACGGAAATCTTCGCCCACTGGCGCATCGGCCGGCAGTTCCATCAGACCGTCATTGCCTTCACCGACCTGCAGCTCAGAATGCGAGCAGAGCATGCCGTTGGACTCAACGCCGCGCAGTTTGGCTTTCTTGATCTTGAAATCGCCCGGCAGTTCAGCACCGATCATGGCGAACGGAATCTTCAGGCCCGGACGCACGTTTGGCGCTCCGCACACGACCTGGAAGGTTTCCGCGCCATTGCTGACCTGGCACACGCGCAACTTGTCGGCATCAGGGTGTTGCTCGGTGCTCAGCACCTCGCCCACTACCACGCCGCTGAATACACCAGCGGCCGGGGTCACGCTATCGACCTCAAGACCGGCCATCGACAGACGAGCAACCAGCTCGTCGCGATTTACCTGCGGGCTAACCCAGCCACGCAGCCATTGTTCACTGAATTTCATCCTGCTCTCCTAAGAATTCGTTACGACTAGCGAAATTGCGCGAGGAACCGCAAGTCGTTGTCGAAGAACAGACGCAAGTCGTTCACGCCGTAACGGAGCATGGCCAGACGCTCGACGCCCATGCCGAAAGCAAAACCGGAGAACTCTTCCGGATCGATGCCGGACATGCGCAGCACGTTCGGGTGAACCATGCCGCAGCCCATCACTTCCAGCCAGCCGGTTTGCTTGCAGACGCGGCAGCCTTTACCGCTGCACATCACGCATTCCATATCGACTTCAGCGGATGGCTCGGTGAACGGGAAGTACGAAGGACGGAAACGTACGGCCAGCTCTTTTTCGAAGAACACCCGCAGGAATTCTTCGATGGTGCCTTTCAGGTCGGCAAAATTGATGTCGCGATCAACCAGCAGGCCTTCGACCTGATGGAACATCGGCGAGTGGGTGATATCGGAGTCGCTGCGATACACGCGGCCTGGGCAGACGATGCGGATCGGCGGTTGCTTCGATTCCATGGTGCGGACCTGTACCGGCGAGGTATGGGTGCGCAGCAGCATGTTGGCGTTGAAATAGAAGGTGTCATGCATCGACCGGGCCGGGTGATGGCCTGGGATGTTGAGCGCTTCAAAGTTGTGATAGTCGTCTTCGACCTCAGGGCCTTCGGCAATGCCGTAGCCGATGCGGGTGAAGAACTGCTCTACACGTTCCAGAGTCCGGGTCACCGGATGCAGACCACCGGAGGTCTGACCACGGCCCGGCAACGTCACGTCAATGGATTCGGCGGACAGTTTGGCAGCCAGTTCGGCTTCTTCAAACAGGGCCATGCGCGCATTGAGTACGCCTGTGACACGTTCCTTGGCAACGTTGATCAGCGCGCCGACTTGCGGACGCTCTTCTGCCGGCAAATTCCCCAGGGTCTTCATCACCTGAGTCAATTCACCCTTTTTGCCAAGGTATTGAACCCGGATTTGCTCCAGGGCATTGATATCTTCAGCGCTTTGCACAGCCTCTAGTGCTTGAGAGACCAGCGCATCCAGGTTTTCCATGTACAGACTCCAGATACAAAATAGGGGAAGAGCTTGAAGGCTCTTCCCCTATTTAAGACGTTTACCACCTAGCCCCACGGAAGTGAGGCCGGGTGATTGTCGGGGGTACTTAAGCCAAGGTGGCTTTAGCTTTCTCGACAATCGCAGCAAACACCGCTTTTTCGTTCACTGCCAGATCAGCCAGAACCTTACGGTCGATCTCGATGGACGCTTTTTTCAGGCCAGCGATGAAACGGCTGTAGGACAGACCGTTAACACGAGCACCAGCGTTGATACGAGCGATCCACAGAGCGCGGAACTGACGTTTTTTCTGACGACGGTCACGGTAGGCGTATTGGCCTGCCTTGATTACCGCTTGCTTGGCAACACGGAATACGCGGGAGCGTGCGCCGTAGTAGCCTTTAGCAAGTTTCAGAATTTTTTTGTGACGCTTACGGGCAATGACGCCACGCTTTACACGAGCCATGAGTTACTTCCTCTATTCTTGACTAAAATTAACGAAGGCGCAGCATGCGCTCGACTTTTGCCACGTCAGACGGATGCAGCAAGCTGCTACCGCGCAGTTGACGCTTACGCTTGGTCGACATTTTAGTCAGGATGTGGCTCTTGAAAGCGTGCTTGTGCTTGATACCGTTAGCAGTTTTCAGAAACCGCTTAGCAGCACCACTTTTGGTTTTCATTTTTGGCATGTTCGGATACTCCGCATTCAGTTGATAAACATAATCAGAAGGCCTGCCGTGCCCTGTTGATTACTTCTTCTTTTTCGGGGCGATGACCATGATCAGCTGGCGTCCTTCCATCTTAGGATGCTGTTCGACCGAACCGTACTCGAGCAGGTCAGCTTCAACCCGCTTGAGGAGTTCCATCCCCAGCTCCTGGTGGGCCATCTCACGGCCGCGGAATCGCAAGGATACCTTGGCCCTGTCCCCATCACTCAGGAAACGTACCAGGTTGCGCAGTTTTACCTGGTAATCCCCTTCCTCCGTCCCTGGACGAAACTTGATTTCTTTTACCTGAATCTGCTTCTGGTTCTTCTTCGCCGCAGCAACCTGTTTCTTCTTTTCGAAGATCGATTTGCCGTAATCCATCACCCGGCAAACCGGTGGGATTGCGTCTGCGGAGATTTCTACCAGATCAAGCTTTGCTTCTTCAGCAATACGAAGCGCTTCATCAATCGAGACGATGCCAATCTGCTCGCCATCAGCGCCAATTAACCGAACCTCGCGTGCCGAGATATTCTCGTTGATCGGGGCTTTCGGTGCAGCTCGTTTATCTTGTCTCATTTCACGCTTAATAATAATTACTCCGAATCTGGGCGACCACGCCGGGAAACCGCTTGCGCGAGAAACTCAGCGAACTGGGCGACGGGCATCGAGCCCAGGTCAGCACCTTCACGAGTACGCACAGCGACAGTCTGCATCTCGACTTCCTTATCTCCGATAACCAAAAGATAGGGAACCTTGAGCAAAGTATGCTCGCGGATTTTAAAGCCGATCTTTTCATTTCTCAAGTCGGACTTGGCACGAAATCCGCTTTCGTTGAGAGTTTTTTCAACTTCTGCAACAAAATCTGCCTGTTTATCAGTGATATTCATGATCACCGCCTGGGTCGGCGCAAGCCACGCAGGGAACGCACCTTCGTAGTGCTCGATCAGAATCCCGACGAAACGCTCGAAGGAACCGAGGATCGCACGGTGCAACATCACTGGGTGTTTGCGGCTGTTGTCTTCGGAGACGTATTCAGCGCCCAAACGGACAGGCAGGTTAAAATCGAGCTGCAGAGTACCACATTGCCAGACCCGACCAAGGCAGTCTTTCAGTGAGAACTCGATCTTCGGACCGTAGAACGCACCCTCACCCGGCTGCAGATCGTACGGCAGGCCCGCAGAATCAAGGGCTGCAGCCAATGCAGCTTCAGCGCGATCCCACAGTTCATCGGAACCGACGCGTTTTTCCGGACGAGTGGACAGTTTCATCTCGACATCGGTGAAGCCGAAGTCACGATAAACGTCCATGGTCAGCTTGATGAACGCTGCGGATTCGGCCTGCATCTGCTCTTCGGTGCAGAAGATGTGGGCGTCGTCCTGAGTGAACGCACGTACGCGCATGATGCCGTGCAGCGCACCCGACGGCTCGTTACGGTGGCAGGCACCGAACTCGGCCAGACGCATCGGCAGCTCGCGGTAGCTTTTCAGGCCCTGGTTGAACACCTGCACGTGGCATGGGCAGTTCATTGGCTTGATGGCGTAGTCGCGGTTTTCCGACTGCGTGGTGAACATGTTGTCAGCGTAGTTGGCCCAGTGCCCGGATTTCTCCCACAGGCTGCGGTCAACGACTTGAGGGGTTTTGATCTCAAGGTAGCCGTTGTCGCGCTGGATCTTGCGCATGTACTGCTCGAGCACTTGGTACAGAGTCCAGCCGTTCGGGTGCCAGAACACCATGCCCGGGGATTCTTCCTGGGTGTGGAACAGGCCCAGACGCTTGCCGATCTTGCGGTGATCGCGCTTTTCAGCTTCTTCGATGCGCTGGATGTAAGCCGCCAGCTGCTTCTTGTCTGCCCAAGCGGTGCCATAAACGCGCTGCAATTGCTCGTTCTTGGCGTCGCCGCGCCAGTAGGCACCGGACAGCTTGGTCAGCTTGAAGGATTTCAGGAAACGCGTGTTCGGCACGTGCGGACCGCGGCACATGTCGACGTATTCTTCGTGATAGTACAGACCCATGGCCTGTTCGTTCGGCATGTCCTCGACCAGGCGCAACTTGTAGTCTTCGCCACGGGCCTTGAACACTTCGATCACTTCAGCACGCGGAGTGACTTTCTTGATGACGTCGTAATCTTTCTCGATCAGCTGCTGCATGCGCTGTTCGATAGCAGCCATGTCGTCCGGAGTAAAAGGACGCTCGAAGGCGATGTCGTAATAGAAGCCTTCGTCGATGACCGGCCCGATGACCATTTTCGCAGTCGGGTACAGCTGCTTGACCGCGTGGCCAACCAGGTGAGCGCAAGAGTGGCGAATGATCTCCAGCCCCTCTTCGTCCTTAGGCGTGATGATTTGCAGGGTCGCGTCGCTGCTGATGATGTCGCTGGCGTCGACCAGTTGACCATTGACCTTGCCGGCCAAGGTGGCTTTGGCCAGACCGGCACCAATGGATGCGGCGACCTCGGCTACGGAAACCGGATGATCGAATGAACGTTGACTGCCGTCGGGAAGAGTAATAGTTGGCATGGCGCCTCCTCTCCTAGTGGTGACCCCTACCAAAGGTCACGTGGGTTGGGATGAGCCAGTACAAGATCCGATCCAGGCCATTCAATGACGAACGCCTGCCTTACAGCGGCAGGAGCCTTGCGGCCAACCGGAAAACCGAACCAGAGTGACTGGGATTCAAATCGAAATATTCGCACGTCGACCGCTACCGGGACTGAAGGTCTTCCGGAGCCTGAGAACGCTTGAGCCCGGCATGCTAGCACAGATGAGCGGTCACTTATGCCTCTGTTTGATCACAAGGTAAATCGTCTGTTTTTATGCCAGAGTGCTGAACTTGATGGCCCCTTCAGCCCTCAGATAACAAGACATTGACCCACAAGGAGCATCCTCGCATGCGTCTGAATACCCTGTCCGCCGTCGTCGCCCCTATCGTTATGTTGCTGCCGCTGAGTGCCCACGCCGACTGGCCTAAGGGCGAGCGCGAGAAGTACATGGCGCAGTGCACCCAGGCGGCCACTCCGCAAATCGGTGCCGCCGCGGCCAAATCGCACTGCGCTTGTGGCGCTGATGCCATCAAGTCTTATCCTGCAGCCGACATTCAGTCCCTGATGGACAATAAGGCTAGCCCTGAGCTGCAGCAGAAAGCACTGGGCCAAATCGCCAAATGCAAAGCAAATACCCCGGCGAAAAAGTGATCAAAAAAGTCTTCCGAGTTGGCTCAGCGCCGCTAAAAAGGGCTGAATTTGAGCCTTTTTGGACGATTTATGCAGGTTTTACAGGTTTTTTTATTGTCTTTACGTTCCGCGCAAAGCCTTGTAAACCGGGGCTTTCAGCAGAAACAGGCAGTAAAGAAAACACGACTGATTGGCAAACAGCACGTCCGGGGGGCTACCAAAGCGAACATTTCGACTATGATACCCGGGTGTGCCCAGTTGGCCTGAGCAGCACAGTACTGAAAAATATATGTTTCTTGGAGATACACCATGTCTAATCGCCAAACCGGCACCGTTAAGTGGTTCAACGATGAAAAAGGCTTCGGCTTCATCACTCCTCAAGGTGGCGGTGACGACCTGTTCGTACACTTCAAAGCTATCGAATCCGACGGTTTCAAAAGCCTGAAAGAAGGCCAGACCGTCTCTTTCGTGGCTGAGAAAGGCCAAAAGGGTATGCAAGCTGCACAGGTTCGCCCAGAGTAATTTCTCGGCGCACTAAAAAAACCCCGTCCATGTGACGGGGTTTTTTATGCCTGCAACAAAAGCGCTGTGTGATCAGCCGCAGTTGACGCGAGTGATCACCAGATTGTTGTCGGTGTTCAGATTCAGGCGATCAGAGCGGTATTCCAGAGTGATCATGTCATCGGGCTTGAGGAAACGGGCATTTTGCGCGCCGGCTTTGGCACGCGCCTGCTCCAGCAATGCGGGCGAAGCTTTCTTGCCAATGGCGAATTCCGCCGCCGTGGCTTCACAGCGGCTACCGGCTTCGGGTGCCACAGGATCCTTTGCCGACTCGCTGGAGGTCGTGCTGCAACCGGCCAACATGGCAGCGGCCATAAGTGCACCCAGTGTCGCGAACTTCAAAGGCATGAAGCCTCCTTGTTTTCAAAATGGTTAAGCTGAGATCGTGCGACCGCCATTCCGGCTTTTGGTTTCACAGCCAAGGCCATCACCCTGCCCCACGATTGGAAAAACGCCGAGTGTGCCTGAGCGGCATGCGTCACTTCATCAATCAATCGTGACTGAATATTAACGGCGCTCAGTAGACGTCGATGTAGTCATACGGTGGATTCGGCCAGTTGTCCTTCAGCGCATTGAAAATCTGCATCACCCACACCTCGTCACTGGCCGCGACATTGCCCACGTAGCCCGAGCCTTTAGCCCAGGTTTCCAGGCGAAACAGCAAACCATCGATATCCTGCCCACCGGTAACGCCGGAAGAAATGTAAGCGATACCGCCCTTGGTCACGCGCAGCTGCGTGTGTTCGTCATCACTGGCCGAAGCAAGCAACTGGCGCACAGCGTCGAGCGTGAGGCCGTCAGGGGTGTTCAAATCGATCTGCACAGAGCGGTCCTTGGAAAGCCTTGAAATACCAAGTGTCGCATAGCGCTCCGCTCATGCCTAAGTCGCAGTGCCAAAGGCCCGACAAAATGGTTAACTCAAACCCAAGATCTTCCGACTACTCGAGCGCTCCCATGACCACCATCAGCATCGACGCCGCCATTAATGCCAAATGGGCAGACGGACACAGCTCTTACAGCCCGGGAACCACCGAGGAGCTTGCGCTGATTGGTATCGATCTATTGGTCAAGGAGCTGGGCACTGATGCGGCCAAGCAATTCATCAAGCAGATTTTCGAGCGCTACGCGACCGAACAGGTCGCGCATAAACACGCAGAGAAGGGATAAAACCCGCAGGCTGGCACCTGCGGGCGAATGATTTACTTCAGACGTTTCAGACGCTCGGTCAGCAAGTCAAAGAAACCCTGAGCATCGCCATTTTCAACCCAGAAGGCGTTCTTGGGTGCCTTCAGGCCGTCGTACCAATCAACAATGGTCTGGCCGAAAGTCGGCCCTTCGCGGCTATCAACAACCACATTCACCGAACGGCCGGTGAACAGCTCCGGCTTGAGCAAGTAAGCCACGACGGTAGCGTCATGCACCGGGCCACCCGGAATACCGTAGTGCTCCATGTCGCCTTTGATGTACTCGTTGAGGATATCGCCGACTATCTTGCTGGCGTTGTTGTTCAGCGCAGCGATCTGTTTCAGGCGCGCGTCACTGGTGAGGATCTTGTGCGTCACGTCCAGCGGCAGGTAAGTCAGTTTCACGCCGCTTTTCAGCACGACTTCAGCCGCTTGCGGGTCAGCAAACAGGTTGAATTCGGCCACCGGAGTGATGTTGCCACCGTTGAAGTGCGCACCGCCCATGATCACCACTTCCTTGATGCCCTGAACAATTTCAGGCTCCTGGATCAGCGCCAGCGCCAGATTGGTCTGTGGACCGAGCATGGCGATGGTGATGCTGTGCGGCTTGGCTTTTTTCAAGGTATCGATCAGATAGTTGACCGCATTGCCTTCAGCCAGGCCCTTTTTCGGTTCGTGCACGGTGACACCCGACAGGCCTTCCTTGCCATGGATGTTCTCGGCATAGATCGGCGTGCGCATCAGCGGCTTCGGCGCGCCGGCGTAAACCGGTACGTCTTCGCGCCCTGCCCACTCGCGAGCCAGTCGTGCATTACGCGAGGTCTTGTCGAGGCGCACGTTGCCGGCCACGGTGGTCAGCGCGCGAATGTTCAGTTCGTCCGGCGAGGCCAGTGCGAACAGCAAGGCGACCACATCGTCGGCACCCGGGTCAGTGTCAATGATCAGGTCGATTTTTTCCGCCGCGTGAGCGCCGGTGGCAGAGATAACGGACAAAAGCAGCAGGCTCCGGAGCAGTTGGTGCAGTTTCTGAGCATAGCGTTGCATGGCGCATTCCTTGTGCTTGTGAATCAAAAGTTAAAAGGTGACTCCAGCGACCAGCACGATGTTGCAGTACGGCTGACATTCGCCTGTACGAACAATCGCCCGAGCCTGTCGGCTGAGCACCTTGAATTGCTCATGACTGAGCAGATCGCGACGCCCCAGAGCGCCCTCTTCATTCAACGCGTCCAGCGCAGTCAGTGCGGTCGGTTGCTTGTCGAAGATTTCTTTGGCCAACGCATGGCTTTCCACCTGCATCTCGCTGAGCACGACCTTCAGGGTGCTGACGAAATCCGGGACGCCATGGGTCAGCGCCAGATCAATCAGCTCGACCCCCGGCGGCACCGGCAGCCCGGCATCACCGATAACCACCATGTCGCCATGGCCCAGAGATGCAATCAGCCGCGACAAGGCGACGTTCAGCAGAGGAGTTTTTTTCATGCGGGTTTAAAGGCCTGTACGTCGGATTGGATTGGAATGGACGGTTGTGCACCGGCGCGGGTTACCGAAAGCGCGGCGGCAATCTGCCCGTAGCGAATCGCCTCGGCCTCGGATTTGCCATTGGCCAGCGCCGCCGCAAAGCCACCGACAAAGGTGTCTCCGGCGGCGGTGGTGTCGACAGCCTTCACTTTCGGCGCCGGGAAATGCTCAAAGCTCTGGCCGTTAGCGAACAGCGAACCTTGAGCACCGAGGGTAATGATGACTTTGCCTGCCCCCATGGCGATCAGCTTGCTGGCAGCACGCTCTGCGGTTTCCAGAGAATCCACCGGCAATCCGCTCAACACGGTCGCTTCGCTCTCGTTGGGGATCAGGTAATCGATCGCGGCAAACCAGTCTGCCGGCAGTGCACGACTGGCCGGTGCCGGATTGAGGATGACGATTTTGCCCAGTGCACGCGCACGCTTGAGCGCATGTCCCACCGTGGCATCCGGAATTTCGAGCTGGCAGATAATCACGTCGGCGGCTTGCAACACTGCGTCAAACCGGTCGATCACCGCGGGCGTCATGGCGCCGTTGGCGCCGGCGACGATGACAATGGCGTTCTGACTGTTGTCATCGACCACGATCAGCGCCACGCCGCTGGAGTCATTGACTGTGCTCACTGCCTGACAATCGATCTGCTCGGCCAACAAGGCGTCACGCAATTGCACGCCATAGTCGTCATTGCCAACGCAGCCGACCATCGCCACCTGTGCGCCCAAACGCGCGGCGGCCACCGCCTGATTGGCGCCCTTGCCACCGGAAACCGTGGCAAAGGAATGACCGATCAGCGTTTCACCGCCTACCGGCAGCCGCGGCGCCCGGGTCACCAGATCCATGTTCAGGCTGCCTATTACCACTACATTTGCTGGCATACATCATTACTCGTCAATTCGGTTTCAGCGGTATTCGGTGAACACGCCGGACAACGGTGCGGTCGATTCGCGCAAGACAATACTCGGAGTCACGATCCGCTGATCAGTGCCCAGAGTCGGCGTAGCAATCCTTCGCAACAGCACTTCGGCGGCCATCTCACCCAGTTGCAGGATCGATTGCCCTACCGTGGTGAGTGCCGGATACACGTAACGACTCATCTGGATATCGTCGAAGCCGATCACCGACAGCTCGCTCGGCACGCGAACATTGCGCTCCGCTGCAGCGCGCAGCACGCCGATGCCGATCATGTCGTTACCGGCAAAAATCGCGCTCGGCGGATTGCTTTCAAGCAGCGTCGCCGCCGCGTTGTAGCCGCCGGTACTGGTGAAATCACTTTCCAGCATGCGCTCCTGGCGGACCTCAACGCCCGCCTCTTTCAGCGCACGGCAATATCCGGCCAGACGCATCTGCGCCACGCTGGTACTGGCCGGACCGCCAATAGTGGCAATGTCGCGGTGACCCAATTCCAGCAAGTGCCGGGTGGCGAGGTAGGCGCCATATTCGTGATCGATGCGCACCAGATCGGCATCGACACCGTCCAGACCACGGTCGACGATGACCATCGGCGTTTTTACGCCAGCCAGCCCTTGCGCCAGACCGCTGTCACCACCTGCGGAAGCAACGATCAGACCGTCGATGCGTTTCTCCAGCAATACGCGCAAATAGCTGCGCTGCTTGTCGGGATTATCGTCCGAGTTACAGAGGATCACGCAGTAGCCGTTACGCTCGCAGTAATCCTCGATGCCCCGCGCCAGTTCCGCGAAGTACGGGTTGAGACTGTTCGGCACCAGCAGGCCGATGGTTGCAGTGGTCTTGGCCTTCAGCGAGCGCGCCACCGCGCTCGGCACATAGTCGAGGCTCTTGATCGCCGCCTCGACTTTCAACCGCACCTCCTGACTGACCGGCCGGGTGTTGTTCACCACATGCGACACCGTCGTGTAGGAAATTCCCGCGAGGGCTGCCACATCCTTGATCGTTGCCATCTCTTAGCCCCGGCGACTGGCGCGCTGACTGCGATAAGTGTCGAGCACCACCGCGATCACGATGACCGCGCCCGTGATGATACGTTTGGTCGGCTCGGTTGCACCGATCTGCGCCAGACCCGCCGCCAGTACCGAGATAATCAATACGCCAAAGAATGTACTGATCACCGAACCGCGTCCGCCCATCAGGCTGGTACCGCCAATCACCACCGCGGCGATCACTTGCAGCTCCAGACCGGAACCGGCATTCGGATCAGCGGCTTCCAGACGGGAAATCTGAAACAGCGCGGCGATACCGGCCAGCAGGCCCATCAGGCTGAACACCAGAATCTTGTAGGGTTTCGGATTGATCCCCGCCAGACGCACCGCCTCTTCGTTGGTGCCGATGCCGATCAGGTAGCGACCAAACACGGTACGGGTCAGAACCGCTTGAGCAATGATGATCACCAGCAAGGCAATGATGAACGACGGCGAGATGCCGAACGCGATCGGGTTCGACAGCCAGGCAAACGAATCACCGATGTACGCCGTGCGCGATCCGGTCATCTGATACGCCAGACCCCGAGCCATTTCCAGCACGCCCAGGGAGACGATGAACGATGGAATACGCCACGCAACAGTGATCGAACCGGTGACGGTACCGGCAAGTGCCGCCACGGCCATGCCGAGCAACGCTGACGGCAACACGCCCCAACCCCAACCGAGAATGGCGACGCTGACCGTCGAAGCGGCCAGTGCCAGTACCGAGCCCACCGACAGGTCGATGCCGCCGATGATCAACACGAAGGTCATGCCGACGGCAAGCACCATCAGGTCAGGAATCTGGTTGGCCAGCGTACTGAAGGTGTTATAGGACAGAAAGTGGCTGCTCAAGACCGAGAACAGCGCAATCATCGCCAGCAAGGCACCGGCCAGACCCAGATAAGTGCCCAGACCATAGAAGTTGCCACTACGTTTGCCGGCAGGAGATGCAGTTTTCATGGGAGATCCCTAGGCGCCGCTTCGTTGAGCAACGCATCACGTTTTTGGTAGCCGGCGAACGCGGCGGCAAGCAAATCATCCTGGGTCCAGCTATCGCGCTCGAAGGTGTCGATCAAGCGCCCTGCCGACAGCACGCCGATGCGGTCGCAGATCAGCATCAGTTCACGCAGGTCACTGGATACCACCACCAGCGCTTTGCCCTGGCGCGTCAGTTCGCCGAGCAAGGCATAAATATCGAACTTGGCGCCGACGTCGATGCCACGGGTCGGCTCGTCGAACAGCAGCACCGAACAGTCGCGCTCCAGCCAGCGGCCGATCACGACTTTCTGCTGGTTGCCGCCGGACAATTCCGAAACCAATTGTGTCGGACTCGAACTGCGGATGCGCATGGCGTCGATCTGACGCTGCGCCAGAGCGATCTCGTCGCCGTTGTTGACGACACCGCCACTGGAAATCTCCGGCATGTTGCCGAGGGCGATGTTGGCGCTGATCGACTGACTGAGCAGCAGGCCTTCCCCCTTGCGGTCCTCGGTGATCAACGCGATACCGTTGCGCACGGCATCGACTGGCGAGCGCACACTGACGACTTTCGCTGGCGAGCCGAGAGCAATGCTGCCGCTGTCGGCAACGTCTGCACCGAAGATCAGTCGCAGCAGCTCTGTGCGCCCTGCCCCGATCAGCCCGGAAATCCCGAAGATCTCGCCGGCACGCACTTCGAAGGAGACATCGCGCACTTTGTCGGAGCGAGTCAGACCCGTGACAGTCAGCGCCGGGGCACCGATCTTGCGCGGGCCCATGTCGATATGTTCGCCCAGTTCACGACCAACCATCAGCGTAACCAGTTGCTCGCTGTTGTAATTGGCCATCGGCTCGACGCAGACCAGATTGCCGTCACGCAGCACGGCAATCCGCTGTGCCACACGGGCGAGCTCTTCGAGACGGTGGGAAATGTAGATGATCGAGACGCCGCGCGCCTGCAATCGGGTGATCTGCTCAAAGAGCATTTCGACTTCTCGCGCGGTGAGCATCGCGGTCGGTTCGTCGAGGATCAGCACATGGCAATCGCCGATCAGGTTACGGGCGATTTCGACCATCTGCTGATGCCCGATACCCAACTCGCCGACCAGCGTATCCGGATCGATCGCGTCGAGACCGACCTGCGCCATGGCTTCGATCGCGGCTTTGCGCAGTTGCTTGCGACTGATCCAGCCGCCGTTGCTTGGCAGATTGTCGAGAAACAGGTTTTCCGCGACCGACAATGTCGGCAACAGATTGAGTTCTTGCATGACCATGCGCACGCCCAGTTCTTCAGCCTGGGTGCGACTGCCCGGTCGATAGTCCTTGCCGTGGAATTGCATCTGGCCGGTGGTCGGGGTGACCAGTCCGCCAATGATCTTCGACAGGGTACTTTTGCCGGCACCATTCTCGCCGGTCAGCGCCAGTACTTCACCGCGCATCAGCGTCAGATCGATGCCGGTGAGCACCGGTTGCGCATAGGTCTTACCGATACCGCTGACCGAGAGGACAGCGTTCGGGGCGGAAACTGACATAAAAAACTCTCCATGCGCTCGCCCGGACGGACGAGCGCCGTTGTGTCGCCAGAAGACTTACTTGGTGACCAGCTCGACCGGTGTTTCGATCACGCCGTTGGCGCCGCTGTCGACTTTCTCGCCCTTGATGATTTTCAGCGCGGTTTCGATGCCGAACACAGCTTGCTTGGCAGCGAACTGGTCAGCCGTGGCCAACACGCGACCGTCCTTCAACATGGGCTTAATGGCATTGATGTTGTCATAACCAACCACTTGGACCTGACCGGCCTTGCCCGCGGCGCGCACGGCGGAGACAGCACCTACAGCCATGCTGTCGTTGCCGGCCAGCAGCGCTTTGACATCCGGGTATTCGCTGAGGATCGACGCAGCAACCTTGTTGCCCTTGTCGATTTCCCAATCACCGGATTGCAGGGAAACGATCTTGATCTGCGCAGCGTCCATCGCATCCTTGAAGCCAGCGGTGCGCTGCTGGGCATTAGTGGTCGTGGACACGCCTTCAATGATGCCGACTTCGTCACCGGCCTTGAGCTGCTTGGCCAGATATTCACCGACCAGACGCGCACCCTTGCGGTTGTCCGGGCCTACGAAGGGCACGCTGATGTTTTTGCTTTTGACGATGGCCGGATCGAGCTGGTTGTCGATGTTGATCACGGTGATGCCGGCATCGACAGCTTTCTTGATCACCGGCACCATGGCCTTGGAATCGGAAGGCGCGATCACCAGTGCATTGACCTTGGCGAGGATCATTTGCTCGACGATGCGGGTCTGGCCGGCCGTATCGGTTTCATCCTTGATGCCGTTGGAGATCAGGTCGAAATCGGCGGAGTGTTCTTTCTGGTAGGCCTTGGCGCCATCTTCCATGGTCAGGAAGAATTCGTTGGCCAGAGACTTCATGACCAGCGCGACTTTGGGTTTTTCGGCGGATTCGGCGAATGCCGAGGAGACAGGTAGTGCGGCGGCTGTGGCAGCCAGCATAGCGACAGCAAGAAGACGTCCAGCGAATGGCAGCTTCATGGGTTCACTCCGATCTTATGATTATTGTGAGCAACGTTTGCGCTGGCGTAAGCTACATCGCTCTCTTCCGGGCCATACAATGCGGGGAGAGCCGCGCAAACGTTTGCGTAGACCGAACTATGCGAATCCCGCCGACATTTGTCAACAATCAGAAATCGTCATTTGTTGTAGGGCGAATCGTCCGACTCGCCCCTTCGCTGCTTATGCAGTGGTACTGACCAAATTCCCGCTGGTGGAACTCTTGGACATTTCCTTGACCAATGCACCCGCCACTTCTGCCATCGCGGCGCTGGTTTGCGCGATCTGCCCCTGAATGGACATGACCGCCTGTGATTTCGCCTCGGGCGTCGGATAGGTTTCAGCTTGTGCCGCAGCCAGTTGCTGTTGCTGCTCCTGAAGTTGCTTCTGCAATTCCTGCATGCGCTTGAGCAGCATCTTGACGGTAACGCTCAGGTTACTGCCGCTTTCAGCCTTGCTGTCTTCTGGCGCAGCACCACCGGTTCTGACCTGATTGCTCTCATCTTTCTCAGTGCCCAGCGCCTCGGTTGAAGCATCCGCTTCCGCCTCGCTCAAGGCATTGATCGTCGCCGCCGTTTTGCCGCCGATGGTGACTGCCCCGGGATTTGAAAAACCGACCGTCAGTGACATGTGAACTCCCTACATTTTAGTTTCCTTGAACACCCATCGGCCCGCGCGAGGGTTTCTTTAGCAGAAAAACCGAAACCGGCAACTCGAAACACCCGACAAAAGCAGTAGTCCTTTTCGGAGAGCCGAACACGAAAGCGCCGACTGTTCGGAAACCCGGATGAACGATTCAATCCAAGATTTGCCGACTCATAAAATCTTGATTTAAATCATCAAGTTAAACATTTCTCTGACGCAAAGTACGGCTGGTACAGATCCTGCTCCCTTCACCGTACTCCGGGCATCCAGATCGGCTTGGGGTGCATCTAGATGAACCTGCATCAGCACCGTCTCACTACTAGAGAGAAAAATAATGAAATCTGCTTTCAACACTTTGGTTCCGGGCGCTTTGGCCCTTCTCCTGCTCCTGCCCACCGCCCTTCAGGCGAAAGAAGTCGAGACCCAGACCAAGCTCGCTAACGTCGTGGTACTTGCTACGGGCGGCACCATTGCCGGTGCTGGCGCGAGCGCCGCCAACAGCGCCACCTATCAGGCGGCCAAGGTCGGCGTCGAACAATTGATCGCCGGCATTCCCGAACTGAGCAAACTGGCGAACGTGCGTGGCGAACAAGTCATGCAGATTGCCTCGGAAAGCATCACCAACGAAAACCTGCTGCAACTGGGTCGTCGCGTGGCCGAACTGGCTGATAGCAAAGACGTCGACGGCATCGTCATCACCCACGGCACCGACACCCTGGAGGAAACCGCTTACTTCCTCAATCTGGTGGAAAAAACTGACAAACCGATCATCGTGGTCGGCTCGATGCGTCCGGGCACCGCCATGTCCGCCGATGGCATGCTCAACCTGTACAACGCCGTGGCCGTGGCCAGCAGCAAAGAAGCACACGGCAAAGGCGTACTGGTGACCATGAACGATGAAATCCAGTCCGGTCGCGACGTCAGCAAAATGATCAACATCAAGACCGAGGCGTTCAAAAGTGCCTGGGGCCCACTGGGCATGGTGGTTGAAGGCAAATCCTACTGGTTCCGCTTGCCAGCCAAGCGTCACACCATGGATTCGGAATTCGACATCAAAAACATCAAGAGTCTTCCTGACGTAGAAATCGCTTATTCCTACGGCAACGTCAGCGATACTGCCTACAAGGCTCTCGCCCAATCCGGCGCCAAGGCCATCATCCATGCCGGTACTGGCAACGGCTCGGTATCCTCCCGCGTGGTGCCAGCTCTGCAAGCACTGCGCAAGGATGGCGTGCAAATCATTCGTTCGTCCCACGTCAACGCTGGCGGCTTCGTTCTGCGTAACGCCGAGCAGCCTGACGACAAATACGACTGGGTTGTCGCTCACGACCTGAACCCGCAGAAAGCCCGCATCCTGGCAATGGTCGCTTTGACCAAAACCAATGACAGCAAAGAGCTGCAACGGATGTTCTGGGAATATTGATGGACCTTCGCCCAATCAATTCTTGATTGGGCACCCTGCGCCATTCGCCTGTCGGGCGGGTGGTGCATCGCTCACAACGCTCTCGCACTTTTCCCACAAAAAATTCGACACGACCTACACCAAAATCGGAAAACCGCTGTCAGAGGATTTTCTTGAATTTTAAGCAGTTGCGAAAATGCTTACAGTTAAATACTGTATGCACGTACAGCTTAATAAGGATAACCTCGTGGCCACCTCCCCAGATGCTCCTGACGCTTACGAACGCATGGGCATGCGCGTTCAGAAAATCATCAACTCCCCCACTGCCCAAAAAGCCAAAGCCGCACTGATCTTCCGTCTGCCGGACGAGCCGATGGACGAATGGGAACGCCTGCTCGAGGAAATCGACGAGAACGACAACGTTACCCTCGCCTATCGCGACGACGGTGGCGTGCAGATTTTTTGGGTTGTACCGAAGGAAGATTGATTCAATGAGTGTCCGCTGTTTTGCTTTGCTGCTTTTGTTCATCGCCGTGGGTGCTCAGGCTGGCGCGCCCCGCACCTTTACCGAAGCCAAGAAGGTCGCCTGGAAGCTGTATGCACCACAGTCCACAGAGTTTTATTGCGGGTGCAAGTACACCGGCAACAAGGTTGACCTGAAGGCTTGCGGTTACGTACCGCGCAAGAATGCCAAGCGTGCATCACGCATTGAATGGGAACACATCGTGCCGGCCTGGCAGTTCGGCCATCAGCGTCAGTGCTGGCAGGAAGGTGGACGCAAGAACTGCACGCGTTACGACCCAAGCTATCAGAAAGCTGAAGCCGATCTGCATAACCTGGTGCCAAGTATTGGCGAGGTCAACGGAGACCGCAGCAACTTCAGCTACGGCTGGCTGCCGGTGCAATCCGGGCAGTATGGCTCGTGCCTGACCCAGGTCGACTTCAAGGCGAAGAAGGTCATGCCTCGCCCGTCGATTCGCGGCATGATCGCCCGCACTTACTTCTACATGAGCAAGCAATACGGCTTGCGCCTGTCGAAGCAGGATCGACAATTGTACGAGGCCTGGGACAAGACTTACCCGGTGCAGGACTGGGAGCGTCAGCGTAATCAAAGCGTGGCGTGCGTGATGGGACGCGGCAATGAATTTGTCGGCCCGGTGAACATGAAAGCCTGCGGCTGATCAACCACTGGAAAAAAGGCCTCGAACGTCATGTCCGAGGCCTTTTTTGTGGCTAGCTGCCCGCCTTGTTGTAACGCCAATAGCCCATCAGGTTGAGCGACTCCCGCGCGATTCCGCATTCTTTGACCAGGTACCTGCGCAGGCTCATCACTGCGGCGCTTTCTCCAGCGATCCAGCCATAGAAACCTTCACTGGCTGTCTCGGCTATTTCCCAAAGAATCTCTTTGTCGATATCGACCTCGGCCAACTCGACAGCCTGGCCGATGGATGAGGCATGAATGGGGGGAACCGCTTTCTGCACCGCCGCCACCATCAACGTACCGGCGCTGGCCTGGTCCCGGATCAACCACTGCACCGTCAGCCCGGCCCAATCGGGAACTGCCAGCATATCCTCGACACTGTCGACTTCGAAAAACGCCTGCGTCAGGGGTGGCTCGGCCATAGCGGCCAACTCATCGAGAATGCCCATGGCCGCCGGTAGCGCCGTGCCGTCGGCGACCAACAGAACCTGCTTGAGAGACTGCGGCGGCTTCCATTCGAATCCGCCGGCGTCCTGTGCTGAAAAGCGGCGATCCGGAGCGAGAATCTGCATCGAATCACCGGGCTGCGCCCGAAGCGCCCACCGCGAAGCCGGTCCGGTTTCACCGTGCAGAACAAAATCAATATCCACTTCGCCTTGTTCGGCCCGCAAATGGCGAATGGTGTAGGTGCGCATCGCCGGACGCCGATCGGCAATCATTGCCTTGAAGCGGGCGTACCAACCCTCGCCCTGAGCAAGCCTGGCAGGCGAACCATCAGCCGCAGGAAAAAACAGTTTCACCCTTTGATCCGGCGCCCAGGTGGCCATTTCTTTAACAGCAGGACTGGCCAGCGTGATCCGCATCATGTGCGGGCTGAGTAAGGTTTTGCGATGCAGGATGACGTCGAACAGCTTGTAAGGATTGGCGGAGGCCATGCGGAGCTCCTTCGGAAAATCGTGACTGACTCGTATAAGACGAGCCACATCCGAGGTCCTTTAGGTTGCTCCGCTGAAACGCAGCGCTTACGGCGTGAGCGGGTGCTCGATCACCACCGATTCAATATTCTGCTTCTTGGCTTTCACCAGAGCAGCATCCACTTGTACTTTTCGGGCTTCAGCTTCGGCTTGCGAGTTGAAAGGACCAATCAGAATTCGTGTTTTGCCACTGCTGTCCTTGATCACCGTAGGTACGAAAGCGTGCTCGATCAACCAGCCGCTCAGGTCGCTGACAGCCTGCGGGGTTTCGCCGCGCACTTCGAGATCCCATTGTGGTGCTGCAGCCGCAGCCGGCGCCGTCACTACAGCCGATTGTGGTTTTGCTGCGTCTGCATTCTTGCCTTCACCACACCCAGTCAATACCAGTGCCGCGACCAACCAAACCAATTTGCGCACAACGCTTTCCTCGAAATTCTCAAAGCCGCGATCTTATCATTCATAAATACTTCGCGAGGCCCGCAAAATGGGCACAAAACAACGAGATTGATGGTTGCAGCCTCTGTATAGTTACGCCCTGGGAATTAATGCCGCTTCTGCGCGTCAGAAAGAGGCACCCAAACCGTGAGACTTCGCACTAATCTATACGTACCACCGACCTCTGCACTGTCTGAATCAGGTGCCCTACAAAGCAATCAAGGAGAAGACCATGCTGATACTCACCCGCAAAGTCGGTGAAAGCATAAACATCGGTGATGACATCACTATCACCATTCTGGGCGTAAGCGGCCAACAGGTCCGCATTGGCATCAACGCTCCGAAAAACGTTGCAGTGCACCGTGAAGAGATTTACCAGCGCATTCAGGCTGGCCTGACCGCCCCGGACAAGCCACAAACTCCCTGAGCCAAATCGCAGTCAGTAGCCAGTCCGTTTACCTTGTGGAATGACTGGCTAGAGATTCACGCGCCGTTTTGCCATCCGCTCCCCACTCCGCTGGGCACGGCGCCTGACACACTCCCCCCCTTTCACGCATCCCCTCTTGCTGCCGGATACTACCTGCCATCCCCCTGGCTGGCTGTCGGACGTTTCCGATAGAGCGCAGAGAATTCGCCCTCTAACTGAATGTCACGCCACGCGCCATGCCCGTGGCCGCCACCATCATCAGTACCAGCAACAACGCCTCGACATGACTGATTCGCGCGTACAGCTTGGCGCGCCCGGTATCGATTGCTGCACCGCGTGCGGACGCGATCCGCCACTTGATCAACGTGATCATCGGGGCGAGCTCTACAATCAGGATCAGCACAAACAGCGTCATCTTCAGATGAAACAGCGGCTGATGAAGATAATAGTCAGTGCCTTTTTCAAAGCCGGCAAAAGCCCGCATCGCGCCTGTCACCAGCAGAATCAACGCAGAGATACCCCATAGGTTATCAGCCAGCAAAACGCGCTTGGTCTCACCTGCACCAGCAGCGAGGCGACTGAATGCCGTTCCTCGCGTCAGAACCGCCCAAAAGCCCAGGGCAAAAGCCAGTAGATGAATAGCTGCTAGAAACCAGTGAACCAGCATCGATACACCCCATCAGAAAGAGTTGAAAATCGGCCAGTCAGTAGTAGTCGAAAAAGTAGCGATTTGCCTGCGAGATATCGCCCGGCAATTACTAAGCCTCGAGAGGAAAATGAAGCGGCAAAACCAAATCGCAGGCAAAAAAAATCCCAAGCAGCTGATGGAAGCTTGGGATTTAAAAATGCATAAACCGTGGTGGTGAACGCGGGGCGAATGTTACTTAATTCCACGAACAGTAACAACGTTTTTTTGATAACCGGCTGGTTAGTAACACTCGTAACCTGTTCAATATCCACACTTTTTCAAAGGACGCTGGCGACGAGCGGTGAATCGCCAGCCCACTGCCTGACCCGACGATGCAGAAATTCGATCGCAGGCGGGCGCACGACGAAGACTTGCGCACGCCATTCAGCAAGGACTGCTAAACGGTGAAGCACGACTCGCAGTGGATCAACAGGCCTCGCATGGAATTTCGAATGCCCTGAGATCGACTAAACGCGAAGTCCAGCTGGCGCCCTGAGGAGGGTTTGCAAAAGTATTGCAAATCGCAGACAACAAAAAAGGGCCCACCTTTCGGTGAGCCCTTCTAGACCGCCCAGCAGAGCGGATTTTGTTTGGTAGGCGCGATTGGACTCGAACCAACGACCCCCACCATGTCAAGGT
Organism: Pseudomonas tensinigenes; assembly: GCF_014268445.2. Classification (NCBI taxonomy): domain Bacteria; kingdom Pseudomonadati; phylum Pseudomonadota; class Gammaproteobacteria; order Pseudomonadales; family Pseudomonadaceae; genus Pseudomonas; species Pseudomonas tensinigenes. Next base: position 2,498,101 of record NZ_CP077089.1, on the reverse strand, counting down.
GGTGCTCTAACCAACTGAGCTACGTGCCTGCTGTGAGGCGGCATTCTACGGAATTCCGGAGGGGTGTCAACACCTTTTTTTCACCTAACCCTATGAATATGCAAAATATTTAATTTCGCGGCTCCGACGAAGATTTTCCGGTGGCTGGCGGAGGTTTTTCAACTCGGGTAGGATCGACGCACTCGTAAAATATATTAAACAGAGGCTGCAGGATGGCGAACACCCTTTACCCAGAGTCCTATTACGCTGCGTCGGCCAATGCCGTACCGCCTCGCCCTGCCTTGCAGGATGATGTGGAGACGGACGTCTGTGTGATCGGCGCCGGGTATACCGGATTGTCCTCCGCCCTGTTTCTGCTGGAAAACGGTTTTCGCGTCACCGTACTGGAAGCGGCCAAGGTCGGTTTCGGCGCTTCCGGGCGTAATGGCGGGCAGATCGTTAACAGCTATAGCCGCGACATCGACGTGATCGAGCGCAGCGTCGGCCCCAAGCAAGCGCAACTGCTCGGGCAGATGGCGTTCGAAGGCGGCCGGATCATTCGCGAGCGCGTGGCCAAGTACAATATTCAGTGCGACCTGAAGGACGGCGGCGTGTTCGCCGCGCTGACGGCCAAGCAGATGGTCCACCTGGAATCGCAGAAGCGGCTTTGGGAGCGCTTCGGTCATACGCAACTGGAACTGCTCGATCAGCGCCGCATTCGCGAAGTGGTTGCGTGCGATCAGTACGTCGGCGGCATGCTCGACATGAGCGGTGGGCACATCCACCCGCTGAACCTTGCGCTGGGTGAAGCGGCGGCGGTCGAGTCCCTCGGCGGCACCATCTATGAGCAATCGCCTGCCGTGCGCATCGAGCGCGGCGCCAACCCGGTGGTGCATACGCCGCAAGGCAAGGTCAGGGCCAAGTTCATCATCGTCGCCGGCAATGCCTATCTCGGCAACCTGGTACCGGAACTGGCGGCCAAATCGATGCCATGCGGCACGCAAGTGATCACCACCGAACCGCTGGGAGACGAGCAGGCGAAAGCCTTGCTGCCACAGGATTACTGCGTTGAAGACTGCAATTACCTGCTCGACTACTACCGTCTCACGGGTGACAAGCGCCTGATCTTCGGCGGTGGAGTGGTGTATGGCGCGCGCGATCCGGCGAACATCGAAGCGATCATTCGTCCGAAAATGCTCAAGGCGTTCCCGCAGCTCAAGGATGTGAAGATCGACTACGCCTGGACCGGAAATTTCCTGCTGACCCTGTCGCGTTTGCCGCAAGTCGGCCGTTTGGGCGACAACATTTATTACTCGCAGGGTTGCAGCGGCCATGGTGTGACTTACACGCATCTGGCAGGCAAGGTGCTGGCTGAGGCGCTGCGCGGTCAGGCTGAGCGCTTCGATGCGTTTGCCGACTTGCCGCACTACCCGTTCCCCGGCGGACAGCTGCTGCGTACGCCATTTGCTGCGTTAGGTGCCTGGTATTACGGCTTGCGCGACAAATTCGGGATGTAAAAAAGGGCCGCTGAACAGCGGCCCTTTTGATTTCAACACTGAACGGTCTCACAGTTGATCCCGAGCAATCCCGCTACGGATCCGCAGGATATCAGCCAGCACCGCCAAGGCAATTTCCGCTGGCGTCTTGCTGCCGAGGTTAAGCCCGATCGGCGCATGAATCCGCGCCAACTCGTTCTCCCCCAGCCCGCCAATCCGACGTAACCGCTCAAAGCGCTTCTGCGAAGTCTGCTGCGAGCCCATCACGCCGATGTAGAACGCCTCAGTGCGCACCGCTTCCATCATCGCCAGGTCGTCGATGCGCGGATCGTGAGTGAGCGCTACGACCGCCGTATCACGATGACAGCCACCGTCAGCAATAAACACCGACGGCAATTGCCGGCGAATCTCCACACCATCCAGCACCACGCCTTCAAGCACCTCATCGCGCGGATCACAGAGAATCACCTCAAACCCGAGGCCGACAGCAAACTCGGCACACGCCAGCGCCACACTGGAATACCCAGCGAGCAATAAACGCTGCGCCGCACCAACGCGAATCCGCACCCGATCAATCTCGCGCTCGATCCGCGCACCCTGCTCGCGATCAGCGAACAGACTGCGCGCGCCGCTGGCCAGATCGACCTCGCGAATCAAGCGGCACTGACCGAGCAGCGCCGACTCCAATTCACGCAGATGCGCCTGCACCTCGCAGTCAGCGTCAAATTTCTCTACCAGCACATCGAGAATGCCGCCACAAGGCAGACTGACCCGCGAGCGCGGATCGTCGCCTTCGCCGTAACGCACGACATTGACCGCATCGAGAAACGCACCTTCGGCGACGCGCTCAAGGAAATCTTCCTCGACGCAGCCACCCGACAGCGAGCCGATCCACTGTCCGCCGTCATTCACCGCCAGCAGCGAACCCGGCGCACGCGGTGCCGAACCGTAGGTGGTCAGCACGGTGCAGAGCCAGATGCGCTGCCCCGCCACCGACCACTCCAGCGCGCGGCGCAGCACTTGTAGATCGAGATGCTGCATGTCAGTGCGCCTTGTGCTCGATGGACGGTGCGTCGTCTTTCAGCTTTTGCACTTCGCTCACTGCCAGCTCGGCGGATTGACCACCCCAACCTTGACGCAGGTAGTTGAGCAGATCGGTCAGCTGTTCAGGACTGAGCTTGTCGGCGAAACCCGGCATCGGTTGCATGTGCTCGAAGCCGGAGAACTTCTGCTCGCCGATACCGTCCTCGATCACCCGCAAAAGATTGCGCGGATCTTCCAGGCGCAGCGTGGTGTTGCCGCGCATGGCCACCGCGATATGCGGTTTGCCTTCGCCACCGACCGCGTGACAGCCGGCGCAGACGTTCAGATATTCCTGACGGCCGCGCTGGGCACTGGCGCGGAGCTGTTCTACCGGCACTTCAACAAGTGCTTTGGCAGCCGGCGGTTTGTCGCCGAGCAGGAATGTCGCCATCGCCGCCAGATCCGCATCGCTCAGACCCTGAGTGCTGTTGTGGAACACCGGGAACATCTCGTTGAACATCGTCCCCTGCGCGCTCATGCCGTGCTTGAGGAACGTGGCCAGATCCTGCTCGTTCCAGCCGCGCGCGGCCAGATCAGTGGCCAGCAGGCTCGGCGCTAGGTAGCCATTGAGGATGCCGCCGGTCAGGCGCTTATCCAACTGCATCGCACCCGGCAGACCGCGCGGGGTGTGGCATTCGCCGCAGTGACCAAGGACTTCGACCATGTACTGGCCGCGCTTCCAGGCTTCACTTTTGCCTTCGGCCGACTCCAGCTTCAGCGCTTTGCCGTACATCATGTTCCAGCCGATCAGGCCCGGACGCACGTTGAACGGAAAGCTCAGACTGGTGACCGGGGCTGCACGCTCGATCGGTTCGATGGTTTTCAGGTAGGCATGGATCGCATCCGAATCTGCACGCGGCATCAGGTGATACGAGGTGTACGGCATCGCCGGATACAGGTTCGCGCCATCGCGACGCTTGCCTTCGGTCAGCGCAACAAAGAACTCGTCATCGTTGTACAAACCGATGCCGTGATCCTTGCTCGGGGTGATATTGGTGCCATAGATCGTGCCGAACGGCGAGACGATCGGCAGACCACCGGCAAACGGCGCGCCGCCCGCTGCGGTGTGGCAAGCCATGCAGTCAGCGGCGCGGGCGAGGTATTCGCCGCGCTTGACCTGATCATCGGCGTGGGCAAACAACACCGGCGCAGCGAGGCCGACCGCCAGGGTCAGGCGGGTCAGAAAAAGCTTCATGCTTAACCCTCCTTGACCAGGCCGAGATCGGTCAGGACGTTGCGGGTGGCGTTGTAATAACGCACGTACCCGGTGCAACGGCAGACGTGGTGGCCGAGGCTGTCCTCGATGACTTGTTCGAGCTTGCTCTGCACGATCGGCTGGCGCTGCAGCTTCTCGACCAGCACGGTCGCGGCGTTGACGAAGCCCGGCGCGCAGTAGCTGCACTGGAACGCGAACTCATCGACGAAGCGCTGCTGGATCGGGTTCAGTTCGGTGACCTGGCCCGCCTCATCACGCTTGGCGTGAGCTTCGATGGTGCGGACTTTCTTGCCTTCGAAGTAATGCGCGCCGGTGATGCAGGTGCGCACTTCTTCGCTGGTGCCGTCCGGGTTGTCGACGATCACCACACAGGCGTGGCAGATACCCTGACCGCAGCCCAGACGCGAGCCGGTGAGGTTTTTGTATTCGTGCAGGTAGTCGATCATCGGCAGGTCATCAGGGATGTCCACCGGGCCGACGGATTGACCATTGAGGGTCAGTTGAAGCGGACGGTTAGCCATTGAGGGCCTCCTTGATGCGCGCAGCAGTGATTGGCAGATCGCGAACACGTTTACCGATGGCGTGGGCCACGGCGTTACCGATGGCCCCGACAACCGGGATCATCACCACTTCGGCGATGCCTTTCGACGGATCACTTGGCGACAGCGCCGGCAGAATCTCCGACGTCTGCTTCCACACGGCAACGTGACGCGCCATCGGCAGACGGTAACGGTTGAAGTTCCAGTCACCCTCCCCCGGCCCGCCTTCGTACAGTGGCATCTCTTCCATCAAGGCGTGGCCGATGCCCATGGCGATACCGCCTTCGAGCTGGCCCTTGACCAGTTCTTCGACCAACACACGACCGCACTCGACCCACGAATGGTGGTTGAGCACTTCGACTTCAGCAGAACCCTTGTTGACCTTCAGTTCGACCAGCGTCGCGACCGGGCTGTAGTAAGTCACGGCAGCGTTGTTCAACTGCACAACCGGGTAATTGATGTTCTGGCGATCCAAGAGATGGAAACCAGACGTGGCCATCAACGCTTTCTTGGCTTTCGGCGCGCCGTCACCGTATTTCACGGCGAGACCATCGAGCGGCAGGCGCTCGCGCACGCCGTCGATGCTGTATTCGGCTTCGGCCCAGCTCCAGCGGTTGAACGCGTGAACGGTGGCGCCAGTCACCAGACCACGCTCGTGAGCGTGTTTGGCCAGCTCTTCGAAGGTCAACGGCTGCATGCCGTTGGCCGTGAGTTTGCCGTCGACCCAGTGCGCATCTTCGCGACGCACGACGTAAGGGTTGGCTTGACCGCCGTAAGGACCCTGACGCCAGATTTCCATGGCCGCCGGCCACAAACCGTTGTTGAACAGCACGCGCGCTGCTTCACGGGTAGCGTGACTGAAGTAGTACGCCGAGTTGGTCGCCGACGAGGCCGAGGCCAGTTTGCCGACCCAACGCGGATTGCGCAGCAGGTTGTCCTGCTCGGCCTGGCTCATGATGTAAGGGTTGCCACCGGTGATCAGTTGCATTTCCTTCCACTCGGTTTCGCCGGTTTTCACTTCGTGCGCCGGGCTGCCGAGGAAATCGGCCACGACCAGGGCTTGCGAGGTGGACATGCCGGTGCCGATTTCAATGCCGATATGGCGCAGGGTAATGCGACCGTCGGCAGTGAATTCAATGCTTGCCATCGGCGCTTCGGAACCGGTGCCGAAGTCTTTCTGGCAGATGGCGAAACCGACGCCGTACCAGTTATCCGGGTCTGCGGCTTCGCGCTGTTTCTTGATCGCGTCGCGGTTTTTCCAGACTTCGTGCACCGAGGCCTTGTCGAGGATCTCGTGCAGGCGCAAGGCACCGGCCGGGATCGCGCCTTGGGTGTTTTTCATGCCCGAGCGCAGGGCGTTCTTGCGACGGAGGTCGATGGCATCGACACCAAGGCGATTGGCGATTTCGTCGACCATCATTTCGGTCGCCGCCATGCTTTGCAGAGTGCCGTAACCGCGCATCGAACCGGCCTCAACGCCACGCGAGTGGTAAGCGGTGACTTGCAGGTCGTTCTGCGGCATGTAGTAGATCGACTGCGCCGCCGTGGCGCCCACTGCCGCTACGGATGGGCTGTAGTTGATTCGGCCACCACCGTCGACGCTCATTTCCGCGCGGAAAATCTTGAAGGTGTAGTCGTTCTTGTCCACCGCCAACTGGTAGCGGATGTCAAACGGGTGACGCTTGATGCCGCTCTGGAACTGCTCGTAGCGGTCGTTGGCCAAGCGCACAGGCACACCGGCGCCGTATAGCGCGGCCAGGGCTGCGTAGTAGACGAAGATGTTGTGGTCTTTGGAACCGTAACCGACGGTGTAGCCCGGGTGCATGTTCAGGTTGTCGAGGCCGAAGCGCGAGGGCGCGATCATCTTTGCGGTCTCGGTCGCCGCTTCCAACGGGCACTGGGTCGCTACCACGAAGTGCAGGGTTTTGGTTTTCGGGTCGTACCAGCCGTTGCCGTTGTCCGGCTCCATGGCAGCCGGCTCGATCGACGGGGTCTTGTAGCGCTCGTCGAACACCAGCCAGTTGTCCGGCGGCGTGTCGATCTCGTTCTTCATGCGGTCGGCGTAGAACAGGCCGCGCTCGGTCAGGTTGCCGTGCAGGTTCGGCTGGGAATTCCACACCGGACGACGGTTCTTCAGCATCGGGAACAGGATCGAGTCCTTCAGGCTGGCGAACTCATCTTCATCAGCCGAGGTCGCGCCGCCAACGCGCACATAACGGAAGCTGCCGTAGGGGTCGCCTTCGTAGAACGGCACTTGGGCACCGTAACGAATCGCTTTGTCATTGAATTTGAGTTTGTTCTTGGCCTGACGGAAACGCTCGAAGTCATTCCAGATCAGGATCGCCACCGGGTGACCGATGAACATCGGCACTTTGCCTTCTGGCAGCAGTGGATCCGGCGCGTGTTCTTCCGGGAAGACGATGCCGTCCTTGTCCAGATCCGCGGCGGTGACGATGCGGTCCGGCTGCAAATCGGCGCCGAGCCACGACAGGTCGTAACCGGCGTAGATGCGATCAGCCTTGATGGTTTTCAGCAGCATGGCGTGGCCTTGCTGTTCAGGCCAGCCCGGCATGTCCTTGGAGCGGATGTCGCGGGCAAAGACTTTGCTGCCGCAGACCTTGGACAGTGCGTCGTTACGCTGACGCGCCTTGCCGTTATTGCCGAGCCATTTCTCGGACGGCACGGTGACGCTGTTTTCCATCAAGGCAGCCAGCGCCTGACTGCTGAGCGGCGTGAGCGTGACGCTCACACCCGCCACCAGGCCGCCCTGGAGGAACGAGCGCCGGGATATTTCACGGTTGGACATGGATCATCCTCTGGGCGGTTATGTGTCCGCCCTTCTGGTTATCTACTGGGGAATCTCGAGTCTTGCAGAAGCCCTCTTTGGCGAAACAAAGGGCGTGTTGACAGTGCAAAGCTGACCGAAAGGTTAACTTTAAAGGTTTCTGCGCTCGCAGCAAACAACCAGTTACAAAAATTTGACTAAAGAATCAAAAAATCAATGCGACGTGAGACCGCAGCAGATTACCGAACCAATAGATATCCCCCTTGTGGGAGCGAGCCTGCTCGCGAAGGCGTACTGTCAGCCAGCACATTATTAGCTGACACACCGCTTTCGCGAGCAGGCTCGCTCCCACATGGAGATTTGCTTTGGATTCGGGGATAGGGGGAGGAAAAAGAAGCGTAGCCAAATTTCAGACACAAAAAACCCCGGTCTTTCGACCAGGGTCTTTGCTATCGATTCCGAACCAGCCGATGACTGCTTTCGGTGCTTCAAGGCGTTCAGTGGTCCTTGGAGCAGATATGGCGCAGCGGACGGGACTCGAACCCGCGACCCCCGGCGTGACAGGCCGGTATTCTAACCGACTGAACTACCGCTGCGTATCGCTTTGAGCTTGCGCTCAAGTAACTCGTTTTGATTGCTGGCTTCGGTGCCTTGCAATCGCGAACCAAACAAGCCTGATTCGTAAAATATGGCGCAGCGGACGGGACTCGAACCCGCGACCCCCGGCGTGACAGGCCGGTATTCTAACCGACTGAACTACCGCTGCGCGTCGGTGCAGGCACTTTCAGCCTACGTTCTTGCTTACACAAGTCTCTCGGGGAGTGGTGGGTGATGACGGGATCGAACCGCCGACATTCTGCTTGTAAGGCAGACGCTCTCCCAGCTGAGCTAATCACCCGTTTGCATCTCCGAGGCCGCGAAATTTACGCAGGTAGCGAACCTAAGTCAATAGCAGGATTGAAGTTTTTTTCAAAAACAGTTTTTAGCGGCAAGTCTCAAGCTGCAAGCAAAAGCATAAACATCTAAAGCAGACACACCGTGATCTCGCTTCAACTTGCAGCTCGACGCTTGCAGCTGCCTCTCACTGCTCGTAAATCATCTTTTTCGTCATACCGCCATCGACCACGAATTCCTGCCCGGTGACAAACCCGGCATTCCTCGACAGCAACCACGCAACCATGGCCGCGACATCCTCGACCGTCCCGACCCTGCCCGCCGGATGCTGAGCATGATCGGCATCAGCCAACGGCTCGGCGCGACGCGCAGAAGGATCCCGCGCATCAATCCAGCCCGGACTGACCGCGTTGACACGAATCTCCGGACCCAGACTGATCGCCAGCGCATGCGTCAACGCCAGCAAGCCACCCTTGCTCGCCGCGTACGCCTCGGAGTCCGCCTCCGACTGCCGCGCTCGGGTCGAGGCCAGATTGACGATCGAACCGTTGTGCGCACGCAGGTACGGCGCACAGTGTTTGGCCAACAACATCGGCCCACTGAGATTCACCGCCAGCACGCGATTCCAGTAAGCCAGGTCGAGACTTTCGAGCGTGATGTTGTGCGGATCAGCGACCGCCGCGTTGCACACCAGCGCATCGAGACGACCAAACTGCCCCAACACCTCAGCAACGCCGAGCGCAACCTGGCCCTCATCGGCAACATCCATGGCGATGAACCAGGCGTTTTCGCCCAGTACCTTCGCCACTTTCGAACCACGCGCACGATCCAGATCCGTCAGCACCACTTGCCAGCCTTCGCTGATCAGCCATGCCGCAATCCCCAGACCGATACCGCGCGCGGCCCCCGTGACCAGCGCAACGCGGCCATGGGTACCGGCTTTCGGAGTGGACAACTCGATCACAGCGCTGCCAGACCGCGCGCCAGGTCGGCTTGCAGGTCAGCTACGTCTTCTAGACCGACGGCGATGCGGATCAGACTGTCGCGAATGCCTGCTGCTTCACGCTCCTGCGGCGCCAGACGGCCGTGGGAAGTGGTGCTCGGGTGCGTGATCGTGGTTTTGCTGTCGCCGAGGTTGGCGGTGATCGAAATCAGCCGCGTCGCATCAATGAAGCGCCAGGCGCCCTCTTTGCCGCCTTTGACCTCAAAGCTTACAACCGCACCGAAGCCCTTCTGCTGACGCTGGGCCAGTTCGTGCTGCGGATGGCTCTTCAGACCGGCGTAATGCACCTTCTCGATGCCGTCCTGCTGCTCCAGCCATTCGGCCAGTTCCTGAGCGTTCGCGCAGTGCGCCTTCATTCGCAGGTTCAGGGTTTCCAGACCTTTGAGGAAGATCCACGCGTTGAACGGGCTCAAGGTTGGGCCGGCCGTGCGCAGGAAGCCGACGATTTCTTTCATCTGCTCACTGCGACCAGCTACCACGCCGCCCATGCAACGACCCTGGCCGTCGATGAACTTGGTCGCCGAGTGCACGACGATGTCTGCGCCCATTTTCAGCGGCTGCTGCAACGCCGGTGTGCAGAAGCAGTTGTCGACCACCAGCATCGCGCCTTTGGCGTGCGCGATTTCCGCCAGTGCGGTGATATCGACCAGCTCAGCCAATGGATTGGAAGGCGACTCGACAAAGAGCAGCTTGGTGTTGGGCTTGATCGCCGCATCCCAGGCCGACAGATCGGCCAACGGAACGTAATCGACTTCCACGCCGAAACGCTTGAAGTACTTCTCGAACAGGCTGATGGTCGAACCGAACACACTGCGCGAAACCAGCACATGATCGCCGGCGCTGCACAGGCTCATCACCACCGCCATGATCGCCGCCATGCCGGTTGCGGTCGCAACGGCTTGCTCGGCGCCTTCCAGCGCGGCGATGCGCTCTTCGAACGCACGCACGGTCGGGTTGGTGTAACGCGAGTAAACGTTGCCCGGCACTTCCCCGGCAAACCGCGCGGCCGCGTCGGCAGCCGTGCGGAACACGTAGCTGGAGGTGAAGAACATCGGATCACCGTGCTCGCCTTCCGGCGTACGGTGCTGACCGGCACGTACGGCCAGGGTATCGAACGCTACGCCTTCGAGGTCGCTGTCCAGCCGACCGGCATCCCATTCCTGACTCATGCTGTCACTCCTTGCCCTGTTCTCGAAAATTGAAAGTCAGATACAAAACCGGCCCCTCAGGGCCGGTAGAAACTCAGTTGTTGTACAGATCGATGATCGCACTGACCGCCTGGGTCTTGACCTTCGAGGCATCGTTGCGGGCCTGTTCGATCTTGTCCAGGTAAGCCTCATCGACGTCGCCGGTGACGTACTTGCCGTCGAACACCGCGCAATCGAAATTCTCGATCTTGATCTTGCCGCCACCGACCGCTTCGATCAAGTCAGGCAGGTCCTGATAGATCAGCCAGTCGGCACCGATCAGATCCGCCACGTCCTGAGTCGAACGGTTGTGTGCGATCAGCTCGTGGGCGCTTGGCATGTCGATGCCATACACGTTCGGGAAGCGTACCGCTGGGGCTGCCGAGCAGAAGTAGACGTTTTTCGCGCCGGCTTCGCGGGCCATCTGGATGATCTGCTTGCAGGTGGTGCCGCGCACGATCGAGTCGTCGACCAGCATCACGTTCTTGCCGCGGAATTCCAGCTCGATGGCGTTGAGCTTCTGGCGTACCGACTTCTTGCGGGCCGCTTGGCCCGGCATGATGAACGTACGGCCGATGTAACGGTTCTTGACGAAACCTTCGCGGAATTTCACGCCCAGATGGTTGGCCAGTTCCAGCGCCGCGGTACGGCTGGTGTCCGGAATAGGGATCACCACGTCGATGTCGTGCTCTGGACGCTCGCGCAGGATCTTCTCGGCGAGCTTCTCGCCCATGCGCAGACGGGCCTTGTAGACCGACACGCCGTCGATGATCGAATCCGGACGCGCCAGGTAGACGTGCTCGAAAATGCATGGAGTCAAGGACGGGTTGGTCGCGCACTGACGGGTGTGCAGCTTGCCGTCTTCAGTGATGTAGACCGCTTCGCCCGGTGCCAGGTCGCGAATCAGGGTGAAACCGAGCACGTCCAGCGAAACGCTTTCCGAGGCGATCATGTACTCGACACCTTCGTCGGTGTGACGCTGGCCGAACACGATTGGACGGATGCCGTGCGGGTCACGGAAACCGACGATGCCGTAACCGGTCACCATCGCCACGACCGCGTAACCGCCGACGCAACGGTTGTGCACGTCGGTCACGGCGGCAAACACGTCTTCTTCGGTCGGTTGCAGCTTGCCGCGCTGGGCCAGCTCATGCGCGAACACGTTGAGCAGCACTTCCGAGTCGGAACTGGTGTTGACGTGACGCAGATCGGATTCGTAGATCTCTTTGGCCAACTGCTCAACGTTGGTCAGGTTACCGTTATGCGCCAGGGTGATGCCGTAAGGCGAGTTGACGTAGAACGGCTGAGCTTCGGCCGACGTCGAGCTGCCCGCGGTCGGGTAACGGACGTGGCCGATACCCATGTGACCGACCAGACGCTGCATGTGACGCTGTTGAAACACGTCACGCACCAGGCCATTGTCCTTGCGCAAGAACAACCGGCCATCATGGCTGGTCACGATACCGGCAGCGTCCTGGCCGCGGTGCTGGAGCACGGTTAGCGCGTCATACAGCGCCTGATTGACGTTCGACTTACCGACGATACCGACGATGCCACACATGCGACGCAACCCCTACTTAATGGATCTGAACTGAACAACACTCACTGAGGCGTTTTCGCCGACGGCAAGAGTTGCTCCTTGAACGGAATATCAGCGGGTACGCTGATTCCGCTGGCAAGCCACTGACTGCTCCACCCGAGAATCAGGTTTTTGGACCAATCAGCGACCAATAGAAATTTTGGTACGAGCTGTGATTCTTTCCACCACCCGTCCTGCTGTACCGGCCCCAGGCTCAACAGCCCGACCGCCACGACCACCAGCAACACGCCACGCGCAGCGCCAAAGGCCATGCCGAGGAATCGATCGGTCCCGGACAACCCGGTGACGCGAACCAACTCGCCGATAAGATAATTGATCATTGCGCCCACGATCAGTGTGGCGACAAACATGATGGCACAGCCCGCGATCACGCGAGCCGATGGGGTTTCGATGTATCCGGCGAGGTACTCGGACAGTGAACCACCGAACATCCAGGCGACGACTCCTGCGATGATCCAGGTGACCAGCGATAATGCTTCCTTGACGAAGCCGCGGCTCAAACTGATCAAAGCGGAGATGGCGATGATTGCAACGATCGCCCAGTCAACCCAGGTAAATGGCACAGTGCAGCCTACAGACGGATAAGGCGGCGCATTTTAGCAGAGCGCATGCCTCTCGGTAAGCTGCGATTGTCAGTGCATTTCAATCGAGGCGATAGTTTTTAACCGCGCTCAGGCTGGAAGCGCACGACAAACCCCTTGAGGTTCTGCTGACGGCCCAACAGATCACGCAGCCGATCGGCTTCGGCGCGCTCGATCAGCGGCCCGACGAACACTCGATTCTTGCCATCGGCCGAACGGATGTAGGCGTTGTAGCCTTGGCTGCGCAGGTTTTTTTGCAGGCTTTCGGCACTGGCGCGGCTCGACAGACTGGCCAGTTGCACCGACCAGCTCACCGACAGACCGTTGGCATCGACACGGCTTTGCGTGGTGTCAGGCTTGCTCGATGCCGAGGTAATCGGCTGGGCAGGCGCAGGAATCGGCTTGGCCACCGCGGGCGGCGCAGCAGGCTTGGTGATCATAATGGGCGCTGTAGCTGCCGGTGCCGGTGCCGGTGCCGGTGCAACGGGCGCAGCAGGCGCCGTGTCTTCGGCGACTTCTTCATCCGTTGGCACAGGTTCTTGCGGCAAGGCTTGCGGTTCAGGCACTGCAACCGTTTCCATCTGAATCTGCGGCATGGCAGGCGCCTGCGGAGACGCCGGCGCCTCAACGGTCACCTGACGCTGTTCATCCTGACGGGAAAACAGCATCGGCAGGAAGATCACCGCCAGCGCAACCAGCACCAGAGCGCCAACCATGCGCTGCTTGTACGCTTTATCCAGCAAAGCCATTTGCCGCTTCCTCCGTGGAGCGCCGGGCCAGCCATTCAAGGGCCTCGGCGACACAATAAAATGATCCGAACAACAGAATCTCGTCGTCGCTTGTAGCCACTGCGCACTGCCCTTCCAGAGCGGCGGCGACACTGTCGTAAGACGTGACCGCAGCGCCAAGGTTCTGCAATGCAGCGTTTAATTCAGCCACTGGACGTGCGCGCGGCGAATCCAGCGGCGCAACGGCCCAATGCTCGACACTAGCATTCAATTCGCTGATAACACCATCCAGATCCTTGTCCGCCAGCAGACCAAACACCGCCAGTCGCTTGCCGACCGGTGGCCGCGACGCCAGACGACGGGCCAGATACTCGGCGGCATGCGGGTTGTGACCCACATCCAGCAACAGATTCAGACGCTTGCCGTTCCACTCGAACGAGCGGCGATCCAGCCGCCCGACCACGCGGGTGGCCTGCAACGCTGCGACGATCTGCTGCGCATTCCACGGCAAACCGACCAGCAGATACGCCTGCAACGCCAGCGCGGCGTTTTCCATTGGCAGATCGAGCAACGGCAAGTCACGCAACTCGACGACCTTGCCTTGCGCATCGGTGCCGCGCCATTGCCAGTGCTGATCGGTGATGCCGAGGTCGAAGTCACGCCCACGCAGGAAGAACGGACAGGCCAGTTCACGCGCCTTGTCGAGCAGCGGTTGCGGAGGATTCAGATCGCCGCACAAGGCAGGCTTGCCCTGGCGGAAAATTCCGGCCTTCTCGAAAGCCACGGATTCACGGGTATCACCGAGATAATCGGCATGATCGACGCCAATGCTGGTGATCAGCGCGATATCGGCATCAACCACATTGACCGTGTCCAGACGCCCGCCCAGCCCGACTTCCAGCACCACCGCATCGAGCCCGGCCTGTTGAAACAGCCAGAACGCTGCGAGGGTGCCCATTTCGAAATAGGTCAGGGAAGTGTCGCCGCGCCCGGCCTCGACCGCAGCGAAGGCTTCACAAAGCTGCGCGTCAGTGGCTTCGACGCCATTGAGCTGCACCCGCTCGTTGTAACGCAGCAGGTGCGGAGAATTGTAGACACCAACGCTCAGACCCTGCGCCCGCAGCAACGAAGCCACGAAAGCGCAGGTCGAACCCTTGCCGTTGGTGCCGGTGACCGTGATCACCCGAGGCGCCGGCTGGCCCAGCCCCATGCGGGACGCTACCTGTTGCGAACGCTCCAGACCCATGTCGATGGCCGAAGGATGCAACTGCTCAAGGTAGGCGAGCCATTCGCCAAGGGTGCGCTCGGTCATAGCCCAGCAGGAACCGGTGGAACCACGATCGGCTCGATTGGCGCGGCGACGAATTTCGGCGTCGGCTTGCCAGTCATTTGTGCCAGCAGGTTACCCAGACGCGGGCGCAGTTCCTGACGGTGGATGATCATGTCGATCGCACCGTGCTCCAGCAGGAATTCGCTGCGCTGGAAACCTTCCGGCAGTTTTTCACGCACGGTTTGCTCGATAACGCGCGGACCGGCGAAGCCGATCAGGGCTTTCGGCTCACCGACAATGACGTCGCCAAGCATCGCCAGACTCGCGGAAACACCACCGTAGACCGGGTCGGTCAGTACGGAGATGAATGGAATGCCCTCTTCACGCAGACGCGCCAGCACAGCCGAGGTCTTGGCCATCTGCATCAGCGAGATCAGCGCTTCCTGCATGCGCGCACCACCGGAGGCGGCGAAGCAGATCATCGGGCAGCGGTTTTCCAGAGCATAGTTGGCGGCGCGCACGAAGCGTTCACCAACGATGGCGCCCATCGAACCGCCCATGAAGCTGAATTCGAACGCCGAAACCACTACCGGCATGCCCAGCAAAGTGCCGCTGACGGAGATCAGCGCGTCTTTTTCGCCAGTCTGCTTCTGGGCAGCGGTCAGGCGATCCTTGTATTTCTTGCCGTCGCGGAATTTCAGACGGTCAACCGGCTCCAGATCGGCGCCCAGTTCGTTGCGACCTTCGGCATCGAGGAAGATGTCGATGCGCGCACGTGCGCCGATGCGCATGTGATGGTTGCACTTGGGGCAAACGTCCAGGGTCTTTTCCAGCTCTGGACGATACAGCACCGCCTCGCAAGACGGGCATTTGTGCCACAGACCTTCAGGCACCGAGCTCTTCTTGACCTCGGAACGCATGATCGAAGGGATCAGTTTGTCTACTAACCAGTTGCTCATGCTTTCTTTCTCCAGTACCGGCGGCCCGAACGCTCTGGTTCGCAGCCCCGCGTATGCCCTTGAGCTAAATTCATGTGTGTGGCGATGATTGGTGGAACGCCACGGTCAGCGCGAAACATGACCTGCGTGCGATCCAGAAACCCTCAGCCGCGCCTGCTTTGTGCAAGTGCATTGATGGACGGCGGCAGACTGCCAGCCGTCACATCAATATGGCGCTTTGCGTACCGCTTTGATGAACGCGTGAATCTTTGCGTGATCCTTGATGCCCTTGCTCGCCTCTACCCCACCGCTGACGTCTACCGCGTAGGGTTTTACCCGAGCCACGGCGTCGGCGACGTTCTCAGGGGTCAGGCCGCCAGCCAGAATCAACGGCTTGCTCAAACCCTGCGGAATCAATGACCAGTCGAAGGCCTCACCGGTTCCGCCGGGCACGCCCTCGACGTAGGTGTCGAGCAGCACGCCACTGGCGCTTGGATAGGCATCAACCGCTGCCGCAATATCGTCGCCAGCCTTGACCCGCAGCGCCTTGATATACGGACGATGCCAGCCTTCACAATCTTCAACGGCTTCATCGCCATGGAACTGCAACAGATCCAGCGGCACGGCATCGAGGATTTCCCCCAACTCGCAGCGACTGGCGTTGACGAACAGGCCCACGGTGGTCACGAACGGCGGCAATGCCTGAATAATCGCCCGCGCCTGCTGCACGGTGACAGCACGCGGGCTCTTGGCGTAGAACACGAACCCGATCGCATCCGCCCCGGCCTCAACGGCGGCCAGCGCATCTTCTATGCGGGTAATCCCGCAGATCTTGCTGCGAACGGCTGACATATCGAGAAAAACTCCGAGGCAGAAACCGAGAAAGTCCCGGATGGTAACAAAAGCGTTCGAGGGCGTCAGCCGTCAAGTTCGGAGAAACCCGTAAGGAAATGTGGCCCGATAAAACGCTCGGGCAACGGGAATTCGTCGTGGTACTCGACCTGCACCAGATACAGGCCGTACGGATGAGCTGTAACGCCGCCGGAACGGCGCTCGCGGCTTTCCAGCACTTCCTTCATCCACTCCACCGGACGCTCACCGGCACCAATGGTCATCAGCACACCAGCGATATTGCGCACCATGTGATGCAGGAACGCATTGGCGCGGATGTCGAGCACGATCATCTTGCCGTGACGGGTCACGCGCAGGTGATGCATCTTCTTGATCGGCGACTTGGCCTGGCACTGGCCGGCGCGGAACGCACTGAAGTCGTGGGTACCGATCAGGTACTGCGCGGCCTCGGCCATGCGCTCGACGTCCAGCGGACGGTGATTCCAAGTGATTTCTTCGTTGAGATGCGCCGGACGGATCTGATCGTTGTAGATCACGTAGCGGTAACGCCGGGCGATGGCTTTGAACCGCGCATGGAAATGCGCCGGCATCACCCGCGCCCAACTGACACTGATGTCGTGGGGCAGATTGATGTTGGCGCCCATGACCCAGGCTTTCAGCGAACGATCGACAGTCGTATCGAAATGCACCACTTGTCCGCAGGCATGCACGCCGGCGTCGGTGCGCCCGGCGCACTGTAGCGAAACCGGTGAGTTGGCGACTTTCGACAGGGCTTTTTCCAGCTCTTCCTGCACCGTCGCCACACCCGTCAACTGACGCTGCCAACCGCTGTAGCGCGAGCCTTTGTACTCAACGCCCAGCGCGACGCGGTAAAAGCCGTCGGGGGCCATTTCGGCGACCGGGTTATCTATGTTTGCCAAGGTGGGACAGCCTGCTGTTTGTGCAAAGGCGGGCATTATAAGGCTGTGGTTCAGGGATGCCAGAGTTCTCTATCAGCAGTGCAGGCCTCTTCGCGAGCAGGCTCGCTCCCACAGGGGAATGCATTTCAAAGGTGGGAGCGAGCCTGCTCGCGAAAGCGATGGATCAGACACCAATGGATCCGGCACAAACGAAAACGGCAGCCTCAATGGGCTGCCGCTTTCGTTTACCGCTGGACTTACTACAAGCTCGACAGCATGTCCTTGGCTTCGCCACGCTGTTTCTCGTCACCCTCGGTCAACACTTCGTTGAGGATGTCGCGCGCACCGTCGCTGTCGCCCATATCGATGTAGGCCTGGGCCAGATCAAGCTTGGTCGCGGCTTCATCGGTGCCGGCGAGGAAGTCGAAATCGTCTTCGCCCAGATCACCACCGATTGCCGCATCGGCTTCGGTGAAGGTCGGCTCGGCAATGCTCTGCGACAGGCGATCCAGCTCGGCGTTGACGTCATCCAGCTCGGCCGCGAACGCATCGGGTTCGGCCGCAGGATTGCTGTCCATTTCGTCGGCCAGCGACAGGTCGAAATCGGCCGGCAGCTCCAGATCATCCTGTGGCACGTCAGCCACCACCGGCGCCTCGACCGGAGGCAGATCCTTCACGCCTTCGTCCAGATCCAGCAGGAAGTCATCGTCCGCCAGATCAACCGCAGGCGCCGGCTCGGCCCCCAGGTCCATATCCAGGTCGAAGTCCGACAGGTCGTCCAGGTTCTCCTTGATCTCGGTCTGCTGTTGCAGCACCGATTCAAAGCTCAGGTCGTCGTCAGACGGGAATTCGTCCAGCTCGACCGGGGCTTCAGGCTCAACCACTGGCGCAGGCTCGACCGGGGTGATGTTGTCGAGATCGTCCAGACTCAGATCAAACGCGCTGTCCAGATCATCTTCCACTGGCGTCGGCGCAGGTGCTTCTGGCTCATCCAGCAGCAGTTCCTTGACGTATTGCGCGTCCAGTTCAGCAGCCACGGCAGCAGCGGCCAGACCCGTAGCAGCCACGACGGCCATGGCCGGGAAGCGGCTTTTCAGCTCTTCGACCTTGGCGAAGTTGTCGCCATTGGCCACCAGTTGACGCTCCTGACCGACGAACGCATCGCGATCACCCTGCTGACCGTAGACTTCCATCAGCTTCAGACGCAGATCACTGCGCTGCGGCTCCAGGCTGACGCCCTCTTCAAGCAGCGCGGCGGCCTGATTCAGGCGACCGGCGTTGATGTGCGATTGCACCTTGTCGAGCACGTCATCGGAACGCTCGGCGGCCGGTGCCACCAGCGGCGCGGCAATCGGCTCAGCCATCACGATTGGCGCCACTACCGGAGCCACGACTGGAGCAGGAGCAGGCGCCGGGGTGTTGAGTTTGACGCTTGCCGCTGGAGTTTCCAGGCCTTCGAAGCTGCTTTCCGGCAGATCCTGTTCGGCGGAGAACTCTTGCTCTTCCGACAGAGCACGGGCCATGCGCATGTGTTTTTCGGCTTCCTGCTGGGCTTTGCGGCGACGCGCCAGCAGCAACAGCAGAAGCAGCAGAACGACGGCACCACCACCGACCAGACCCAGCAGGATCGGATTGGTCAGCAGTTCGTTGAAGGTCTTTTCATCATCGGCGGCAGGCTTGGTTTCGACAACCGGTTCAACCACTGGCTCAACCGGCGTCTCGGCAGGTGGCGCAATGGCGGATTCTGGCGTCGGCGCTGCTTCTGCAGGAGTAGCCGGCGGTGTGGCAGCCAGTTCAGCAGTGATCGCCGGAACTGGCGCGACTGCGCCATTCGCGGCCGGCGCAGCGCCCGCCCCTTCGGCCTGCAGTTTCGCCAGTTGATTGTTCTTCAGCTCGATGAGCTTTTGCAGCTTGTCCATCTGACTTTGCAGATCGGACATGCGGCTTTTCAGTTCCTCGTTGTCACGACGGGTCGTGTCGAGGTTTTCCTGAGTGACCGCAAGCTTGTTGCTCAAGGCCTGGGCGTCACCTGCCGGGCCTTTGCCGCGCGCCTTGGCATTTTCGGCGGAGACCAGGCTCAGATTGTCCTGAGCGTTCTGTGCACCAGCGGTATTGCCGCGACCACGGTTGGTCGCATCAAGTTGTTGCTGACCGGTGCCGGGCTTGGCCACATAGCGACGGCCCGTGCGCCACGCTTCGTTCTGCGCCGCGACCTCGGCAATCGCTTTTGACTGCGGCAATGCAGTGCTTTGCACCGAATCCGGCAGACGCAGCACCTGACCGGTCTTCAGGCGGTTGATGTTGCCGCCGATGAATGCATCCGGATTCAGCGCCTGAATGGCCAGCATGGTCTGCTGCACCGAGCCACCATTGCGCGCCTTCGCGGCGATTTCCCACAAGGTGTCGCGCGGCGTGGTGGTGTATTGCGTCGAGTGCGTAGCGCCAGTGGTGGGCGCAGCAATGGTCTGCGACGGCACCGGTTGCGCGGCGGCATCAGCGGTCTGTGGCGAGAACTTCGAAGGATCGAGCAGCACGCTGTAGTCGCGCAGCAGACGGCCATTCGGCCACATCACCTGCACGAGGAATTTGACCATTGGTTCCGACAACGGCTTGCTCGAGGTGACGCGCAGCACGCTTTTGCCGCTGGCGTTGAGCACCGGGGTAAAGGTCAGATCGTTGAGGAAGGCCTGGCGATCGACGCCGGCCTTGGCAAAATCTTCGGGTGAAGCCAAGCTCGGCACCACTTCGGCAGCGGTGAGATCCTTGACGTCGAGCAGCTCGATTTCGGCCACCAGCGGCTGGTTCAGGGTCGACTTCAGGGTCAGCTCCCCGAGCCCGAGGGCATGCGCCATACCGGAGGACAGCGCCGAGGCGGCCGCTATTGCTAACACCAGTTTGCGAACTTGAACCATAGCCTCATCCTTTGTTTGAACGTTCCTCGGCCAGCGAGAAGATATTGAATACCGCTGCCGTAAGGCATTGCGCGCGACGACGACAGATGTCGCGCGCGATCATTTCTTTGATGCCCCGGAATGTCCCGGAGGGTGACACGTTATCAAACGATCTGGGCAAGCATAGCGCTCACCTAGAATCAGTCGACAAATTGTTGCCAAGTATCTTTTACAGCAGGTCTTTTATCAACAACTCAGCTACCTGCACAGCGTTAAGGGCCGCGCCTTTGCGTACGTTATCTGACGTCAGCCACAGATTTAGTTCCGCCGGGTCGTCGACACCACTGCGCACGCGACCGACATAAACAACATCCTGCCCCACCGCGTCACCGACTGCGGTCGGATAATCGCCGGCCTCGACCAGCTCGATACCCGGCGCATCTTCGAGTGCAGCGTTGACTTTTGCCAGGTCGACAGCCGACGTTGACTGCAAGGTCACGCTAAAGCTATCGCCAAAAAACACCGGGGCTTGAACGCAAGTTGCGGAAATCTTTAATAAAGGCAAAGCCAGCACCTGACGCAGCTCGCGCACCAGACGTTTTTCCAGCAGCGTATGGCCCTGCGCGTCAGGTGTGCCGACCTGAGCCAGCAGGTTGAAGGCCATCTGCCGATCGAAGAAAGTCGGTTCCAATGGGCGCATGTTCAGCAGCTCGGCGGTCTGTCGCGCCAGCTCAGTCACGGCTTCACGACCTTGGGCGGAAACGGCCAGATTGGCGTTGACATTCAAATATTGCAGATCGATCAGATCGAGCAGCGGCGCCAGCACCACGGCCAGCGAAGTGGTCGACGGGCTTGGACTGCTGACCTGGAACGGCGCCTTCAAACCGGCGAGCACTTCGGCGTTGGCTTCCGGCACGATTTGCGGCGCCTGATCGGCCGGCAAGGCGCCGGACAAGTCGATCAGCGAGCAACCGGCGGCGTGGGCACGGACAGCGTAGCTCAGGGTAATCGCCGGGCCGGCAGCGAAGAACACCAGTTTGACCTTGCTGAAATCGAACTCGTCGACTTCGCGAACGCGTACGTTCTTGTTGCGGAACAACACCGAGCTGCCGGCCGATTCGCTGCTCGCCAGCAGGTGCAGGTTGCCGACCGGGAAGCTGCGCTCTTCGAGAATCTGTACGAGGGTTTCGCCGACAGTACCGGTGGCGCCGATCACGGCAATATCTAGGGTCTGGGTCATGGTGCGAGCCTCTGGCGAAACGGGGGGAGCGGCACTTTACCGGGTGACTGGCGCACAGGCAATTTCTGTCCGGGATTTGCGGCGGCAGTACCGGCCTCTTCGCGAGCAGGCTCGCTCCCACATTTGAAATGCACCCCCCCTGTGGGAGCGAGCCTGCTCGCGAAGGGGCCAGATCGGGCAACCGAGAAATCCAAGGCATAAAAAAACCCGCACCTCTCACAAGGCACGGGCTCTTTCATTGCTTCAAGCAATCAACGCTCGAGCAAAATCCGCAGCATGCGACGCAGCGGTTCGGCCGCGCCCCACAGCAGTTGGTCGCCAACGGTGAACGCGCCGAGGAACTGCGAGCCCATGTTCAGCTTGCGCAGACGGCCAACCGGCACATTCAGGGTGCCGGTGACCTTGGTCGGGCTCAGCTCCTGCATGCTGATATCGCGGTTGTTCGGCACCAGCTTGACCCAAGGGTTGTGCTGACTGATCAGCCCTTCGATATCGGCGATCGGCACGTCTTTGTTCAGCTTGATGGTCAACGCCTGGCTGTGGCAGCGCATGGCACCGATGCGCACGCAGATGCCGTCGACCGGGATCGGGCTCTTGAAGCGGCCGAGGATCTTGTTGGTCTCGGCCTGAGCTTTCCACTCTTCACGGCTTTGGCCGTTCGGCAGTTCCTTGTCGATCCACGGGATCAGGCTGCCGGCCAAAGGTACGCCGAAGTTTTCCGTCGGATACGCTTCGCTGCGCATGGCGTCGGCCACGCGACGGTCGATGTCGAGGATCGCGCTGGCCGGATCGGCCAGTTGATCGGCGACCGCGGCGTGGGTCGCGCCCATTTGCTTGATCAGTTCACGCATGTTCTGCGCGCCGGCACCGGAGGCCGCCTGATAGGTCATGGCGCTCATCCACTCGACCAGACCGGCCTCGAACAGACCGCCCAGGCCCATCAGCATCAAGCTGACGGTGCAGTTGCCGCCGATGTAGTTCTTGGTGCCCGCGTCGAGTTGCTGGTCGATGACCTTGCGGTTGACCGGATCAAGAATGATCACCGCGTCATCGTTCATGCGCAGGCTCGAGGCCGCGTCGATCCAGTAACCCTGCCAGCCGGCTTCGCGCAGCTTCGGGAACACTTCGCTGGTATAGTCGCCGCCCTGGCAGGTCAGAATCACGTCGAGGGTCTTCAGCTCATCAATGCTGTAAGCATCCTTGAGCGGAGCAATGTCCTTGCCCACGGACGGGCCTTGGCCACCGACGTTGGAAGTGGTGAAAAACACCGGCTCGATTAGATCGAAATCCTGCTCTTCCAGCATCCGCTGCATGAGCACGGAACCGACCATCCCGCGCCAACCGATCAGACCTACACGTTTCATCGCAACTACACCTTCTTGAAAAGTGGGCCGCTGCTTTGTATTGAATTTCGCAGCGGGCCCGAGAGATTACAGATTCCGCAGCGCGGCGACTACTGCGTCGCCCATTTCCTGCGTACCGACTTTGCTGCAACCGGCCGAATAGATGTCGCCAGTGCGCAGCCCTTGATCCAGCACGACGCTGACGGCTTTCTCGATGGCATCGGCCGCGTCATGCAGATTGAAGCTGTAACGCAGCATCATCGACACCGACAAAATGGTCGCCAACGGGTTGGCAATGCCTTTACCGGCGATATCCGGCGCGGAACCGTGGCAAGGCTCGTACATGCCCTTGTTGTTGGAATCCAGCGAGGCCGAAGGCAGCATGCCAATGGAACCGGTAAGCATCGACGCTTCGTCGGACAGGATGTCGCCGAACATATTGTCGGTGACGATCACGTCGAACTGCTTAGGTGCGCGCACCAGTTGCATGGCGGCGTTGTCGACGTACATGTGGCTCAGTTCGACTTCCGGGTAATCCTTGGCCACTTGCTCGACCACTTCACGCCACAGTTGGCTGGACGCCAGTACGTTGGCTTTGTCCACCGAGCAGAGCTTCTTGCCGCGAACCATGGCCATGTCGAAACCGACGCGGGCGATGCGGCGGATTTCGCTTTCGCTGTACGGCAGCGTGTCATAGGACTGACGCTCGCCATTTTCCAGAGTACGGGTGCCGCGTGGCGCGCCGAAGTAGATGCCGCCGGTCAGCTCACGGACGATGAGGATGTCCAGGCCAGCGACGATTTCCGGCTTCAGGCTCGAAGCGTCGGCCAGTTGCGGGTACAGAATCGCCGGACGCAGGTTGCCGAACAGACCCAGCTGCGCACGGATTTTCAGCAGGCCGCGCTCAGGGCGGATGTCACGCTCGATGGTGTCCCATTTCGGGCCGCCCACCGCGCCCAGCAGCACGGCGTCGGCAGCGCGGGCACGATCGAGGGTTTCGTCGGCCAGCGGCACGCCGTGCTTGTCGATGGCGGCGCCACCGATCACATCATGGCTCAGCTCGAAACCCAGGCTGTACTTGTCGTTAGCCAGCTCCAGCACCTTGACCGCTTCGGCCATGATTTCCGGACCAATACCGTCACCTGGGAGAATCAGAATCTGCTTGCTCATGCTTTCCTCGTGTCTTCAGTCGGTGCGCCTTTACCGGCACGCCCGGAAAAATTTTTATCGCCCGGCCATCAATACAATTACATCGGTACTGAACGAGCCATCGGCATCAATCTCAAAATATTCGCGCACTTCATTGCCCATCGACTGCTGCAATTGGCGGATCGCCGCGCGCATCACTTCAGGCGTGCGCATGCGTTCAACCCAGCTTGTGTACTCCAGACGCAGACGCTGACGCGTGGTACTGCGCACATGCAACCCGGCCTCGCTGACCTGCCGCAGCCACTCGGCGGCGGAATAATCGCGCACATGGCTGGTGTCGCGCAGCACTTCGACGCTTTGCAGGTAAGTGTCGAACAACGGACTGCCCGGTGACAACACATCCACGAACGCCGCCACACCGCCCGGCTTCAGCACCCGCCGCACTTCGCGCAGGGCCACGCCGAGATCGCTCCAGTGATGCGCCGAATAACGGCTGAACACGAAGTCGAATTCTCCATCGGCGAATGGCAGGCGCTCGGCGGCGCCGTTGACCGTGGCAATGTTGGTGAAACCGCGATCAACGGCCGCGGCGGCGACCACATCAAGCATCTGCTGCGACAGGTCGTAGGCGACCACTTCCTTGACCAGCGGTGCGACGTGGAAACTGACGTGACCGGCGCCGCAACCCAAGTCCAGTACCCGCGCCTCGCCCTGCCCGGCCAGCTCAGCTTGTAGCAGTGCGAATTCGGTGCCTTGAGCGTGAACGGCGCTGCTCAGGTAGGCGGCGGCCTGTTCACCGAATTGCTTTTGTACGACCTGGGTGTGCTGGGCGGTGCTGGTCATGGCCACATCCTGTATTTGTGTTGTTTGGGCTGGCCCCTTCGCGAGCAGGCTCGCTCCCACAGGGGAATGCATTTCAAGTGTGGGAGCGAGCCTGCTCGCGAAGGGGCCGGCCCTGACTACATCAATCTCGAATCAATCACGCGTCGCGAAACAACCACGGCTGGCTAACCCGATGCTTGGCCTCAAACGTGGCAATCGCATCACCGTCCTGCAAGGTCAGGCCAATATCGTCCAGACCATTCAACAGGCAGTGCTTGCGGAACGCGTCGATCTCAAAGCTGTACACCTTGCCATCCGGACGGGTCACGGTCTGCGCCTGCAGATCGACCTGCAATTGATAACCCGGCTCGGCCTCAACCTGCTTGAACAACTCATCAACTTCAGCGTCGCTCAAGATGATCGGCAACAAGCCGTTCTTGAAGCTGTTGTTAAAGAAGATGTCGGCATAGCTCGGCGCGATGATGCTGCGGAAACCGTATTCTTCCAGGGCCCACGGCGCGTGTTCACGGCTGGAACCGCAACCGAAGTTCTCGCGAGCCAGCAATACGCTGGCGCCTTGATAACGCTCGGCGTTGAGGACGAAGTCCTTGTTCAGCGGGCGCTTGGAGTTGTCCTGATACGGCTGGCCGACATCGAGGTAACGCCATTCATCGAACAGGTTCGGGCCGAAACCGGTGCGCTTGATCGACTTCAAAAACTGTTTCGGAATGATTTGGTCAGTGTCGACGTTGGCACGATCCAAAGGCGCGACAAGACCAGTGTGCTGGGTAAAAGCTTTCATGCTGCGCTCCTTTAAATCAATTCACGAACGTCGATGAAACGACCGTTCACCGCTGCCGCCGCCGCCATGGCCGGGCTGACGAGGTGGGTACGGCCACCGGCACCCTGACGGCCCTCGAAGTTACGGTTGGAGGTCGAGGCGCAATGCTCGCCGGACTCCAAACGGTCCGGGTTCATCGCCAGACACATCGAGCAACCCGGCTCACGCCATTCGAAACCGGCTTCGAGGAAAATCTTGTCGAGACCTTCGGCCTCAGCCTGAGCCTTCACCAGACCCGAGCCCGGCACCACGATCGCTTGCTTGATGGTCGACGCGACTTTGCGGCCCTTGGCAATCACTGCCGCAGCGCGCAAATCTTCGATCCGCGAGTTGGTGCAGGAACCGATGAACACGCGATCCAGCTGAATGTCGGTGATCGCCTGATTGGCGGTCAAACCCATGTATTTCAAGGCACGGACGATCGAGTCGCGTTTGACCAGATCCATCTCTTTGGCCGGATCCGGCACGTTCTGATCAACGGCCAATACCATTTCCGGCGAAGTGCCCCAGCTGACTTGCGGCTTGATCTGCGCGGCGTCGAGTTCAACCACAGTGTCGAACTTGGCGTCGGCGTCGGAAACCAGATCTTTCCAGGCTTCGACAGCCATGTCCCATTCGGCGCCTTTCGGGGCGAATGGACGGCCCTTCACGTAGTCGACGGTTTTCTGATCCGCTGCCACCAGGCCAACGCGGGCGCCGGCTTCGATGGACATGTTGCAGATGGTCATGCGGCCTTCGACGGACAAGTCGCGGATCGCGCTGCCAGCGAATTCGATGGCATGGCCGTTACCGCCGGCGGTGCCGATCTTGCCGATCACTGCGAGGACGATGTCCTTGGCGGTCACGCCGAACGGCAATTGCCCTTCAACGCGCACCAGCATGTTCTTCATTTTCTTCGCAACCAAGCACTGCGTGGCGAGCACATGCTCGACCTCGGAGGTGCCGATACCGTGAGCCAAGGCGCCGAACGCGCCGTGGGTCGAGGTGTGCGAGTCGCCGCAGACCACGGTCATGCCCGGCAAGGTCGCGCCCTGCTCCGGGCTGATCACATGGACGATGCCTTGGCGCACGTCGTTCATTTTGAACTCGACGATGCCGTATTCATCGCAGTTGTCATCGAGGGTCTGAACCTGCAAACGCGAGACCTGGTCGGCAATGGCTTCGATGCCGCCCTTGCGTTCCGGGGTGGTCGGTACGTTGTGATCCGGGGTCGCGATGTTGGCATCGATGCGCCAAGGCTTGCGCCCGGCCAGACGCAGGCCTTCAAAGGCTTGCGGCGAGGTCACTTCGTGAATGATGTGACGATCGATATAGATCAGCGCCGAGCCATCGTCGCGCTGCTTGACCAAATGCGAATCCCAGAGCTTGTCGTAGAGCGTTTTGCCGGCCATCAGACGGTTCCTCATCAGCTTGTTTCTATGCCCTGGGCTTATCAATAACCCTTTGGCTTGTGAGGCCGATCCTATGGGGTTAGATTAAATAACTCAAATTCATATTTTTTATGCTTTGGATAACCAACTGGAATACGAACATGGATCTGGCCAACCTCAACGCTTTTATCGCGATTGCCGAGACCGGCAGCTTCTCCGGCGCCGGCGAACGCCTGCACCTGACGCAGCCGGCGATCAGCAAACGCATCGCCGGGCTGGAGCAGCAATTGAAGGTGCGCCTGTTCGATCGACTGGGCCGTGAAGTCGGTCTGACCGAGGCCGGCCGCGCCCTGCTGCCCCGGGCTTATCAGATTCTCAACGTGCTCGACGACACCCGCCGCGCGCTGACCAATCTGACCGGTGAAGTCAGCGGCCGCCTGACACTGGCCACCAGTCACCACATCGGCTTGCACCGTTTGCCACCGCTTTTACGGGAATTCACACGCCGTTACCCACAAGTGGCGCTGGATATTCAGTTCCTTGATTCGGAAGTGGCCTACGAAGAAATTCTCCACGGCCGTGCCGAACTGGCGGTCATCACCCTGGCGCCTGAGCCACACACACTGGTCAAAGCCACACCGGTGTGGGATGACCCGCTGGATTTCGTGGTCGCCCCGGAGCATTCGCTGATCAGCAATGGCCCGGTCAATCTGGCGGACATCGCCGGTCATCCGGCGGTTTTCCCCGGTGGCAACACCTTCACCCACCATATTGTCCAACGCTTGTTCGAGGCCCAAGGGCTGACGCCGAACATCGCCATGAGCACCAACTACCTGGAAACCATCAAGATGATGGTCTCGATCGGTCTGGCCTGGAGCGTTTTGCCGCGCACCATGCTCGACGAGCAGGTGGCAAGCATCGTATTGCCGGGCATACAGCTCAGTCGCCAGCTAGGCTATATCCTGCACACTGAACGGACGCTCTCGAACGCGGCAAGAGCCTTTATGGCGTTGCTGGATGCACAAATCGATCTGCCAGGGACTTGAGGCCAACTTGTGCTACTCCTATAGAGCCGCTGCCCCTGTGCCTAATGCCACCATCAGCTCAAGGCCTGTCCACAATGCCGAAATCTGTTGACCGAACTCCGCCGATGCCGCGTATTCAGGCGATTGACCCGCGTCATTCCGAGCAGAGCTGGGAGAGTGCGCCGCAATTGCTGGCGGCGCTCAACGGTGCGCGACTCGGCGCCTGGTATTGGGACATCGAGCGCGGGCAGATTAGTTGGTCGCGTGGCACCCAGGCATTGTTCGGCTTCGATCCGCGGCAACCGCTGCCAGCGGATCTCGAATACCTTGATTTGCTGCCACCGGAAGACCGCGCCAAAACCGTTCGCGCCTTCCACGCCGTGATTGCCGGCGCGCCGCTGGAACAAGCGATGCACCACCGCATCCGCTGGCCAGACGGCAGCCTGCACTGGCTGGAGATCAACGGCAGTTTGCTGCCGGACAAAAACGGCCGCCCCCGAATGATCGGGGTGATTCGTGAAATCACCCACCAGCGCCAACGCGAACAGGCCCTGAGCAGCTCGGAGAAACGTTTCGCGACACTTTTTCACCTGTGCCCGAACATGGTCTTGCTGACCCGCCAGGAAGACGGCCTGATCAGCGAAGCCAATCAGTATTTCGAAAGCCTGTTCGGCTGGCCGGTGCAGAGCGCCATCGGCCGTACCACCCTTGAGCTGGGTTTGTGGGTGCATCCGGAGCAACGCGGCGAACTGGTGAAGAAGACCAACACCAAGGGCGAACTGATCAGCATGGAGGTGCAGTTTCGCGCCAGCAACGGGCAGATTCACGACGGCATTCTCAGTGCGCAGAAAGTCGAGCTCGAAGGCCAGCCGTATCTGCTCAGCACCTTCCTCGACACCACCGAACGCAAAGCCGCCGAACACGCCTTGAAGGACAGCCAGGAACGCCTCGACCTGGCGCTGGACTCCGCGCAGCTAGGTACCTGGGACTGGCACATTCCCAGCGGCATGCTCTACGGCTCGGCCCGCGCCGCGCAACTGCACGGGCTCGAACCGATACCGTTTCATGAATCGTTTGAAGAGTTTTTTGAAGGCGTCCCCGGCGAGGAGCGCGACAGCATGCGCGACGCCTACCGCAGCCTGCGCGAAGGCCCGGCGGGCAATTATCAGCTGACCTATCGCGTGCAACTGCCGGACGGCAGTTCGCGCTATCTGGAAAGCCGCGCCCGCCTCTACCGTGACGACAACGGCGCGCCGCTGCGCATGGCCGGCACCTTGCTCGACATCACCGATCAGGTCGAGCGCGAGCAACGGCTGGTGGCCTCGGAAGAGAAATTCGCCACGCTGTTCCAGGTCAGCCCGGACCCGATCTGCGTCACCCGCCAGGACAGTGGCGAGTTCATCGAAATCAATAACAGCTTTACCCAGACCTTCGGCTGGAGCGCCGCCGACGTGATCGGCCACACCGCCGAAGAAATCGGCCTGTGGGACGCATCGGCAAAAAGTCTGCAACGCATCGAAAGGGTTATCCGCGAACAAGGCCTGAGCAATGTCGCGATCATCGTCCAGCACAAGGACGGCCAGTCGCTGACCTGTGTGATCTCCAGCCGACAGATCAGCGTCGGCGATCAGCCCTGCATCGTCACCACCCTGCGCGACATTACCCAGCAGCAGCGCTCGGAAGCAGCGCTGAAAGCCAGTGAGGAGAAATTCGCCAAGGCGTTCCACTCCAGCCCCGACGCGATCACCATCACCGAACGCGACACCGGACGTTATCTGGAGGTCAACGACGGCTTCTGCCGTCTCACTGGCTATCGTGCTGAAGAGGTCGTGGGCAAAACCGTGTATCAGGTGGGTATCTGGGCCGAGGAAAAACAGCGCTCGGCCTTACTCGCCGAGTTACAAATCAAAGGTCGCGTGCACCATCAGGAAATGCTCGGGCGCAACAAACGCGGGGAAATGCTGACGGTGGAGGTCTCGGTCGAACCGATCACGCTAAATGAAACCGCGTGCCTGCTGCTGACCGCGCGGGACGTCAGCCTGTTGAAAAACGCCGAAGCGCAGATTCGCCATCTGGCCTATCACGATCCGCTGACCAACTTGCCCAACCGCGCCCTGCTGATGGATCGCCTGAGCCAGCAGATCGCCCTGCTCAAGCGCCACAACCTGCGCGGCGCCTTGTTATTTCTCGATCTCGATCACTTCAAGCACATCAACGACTCCCTCGGCCATCCGGTCGGGGATACGGTGCTGAAGATCATCACCGCGCGGCTCGAAGCCAGTGTGCGCATGGAAGATACGGTCGCACGCCTCGGCGGCGACGAATTTGTCGTGCTGCTCAGCGGTCTCGAAGGCTCGCGCAATGAAGTCAGCACGCAAGTGCGCAATCTGGCCGACACCCTGCGCGAATTGCTCTCGGAACCGATGTTCCTCGACGGCCAGCGCCTGCAAGTGACGCCGAGCATAGGTGTGGCGCTGATTCCCGATCATGGCTCAACGCCGACCGACCTGCTCAAACGCGCCGACATTGCTCTGTACCGGGCCAAGGATTCCGGGCGCAACACCACGCAGATGTATCACAACACCATGCAGAAGGCCGCCAGCGAACGGCTGCGCATGGAGACCGACCTGCGTCTGGCGCTGTCGCGCGGTGAATTCAACGTGCACTTTCAACCGCAAATCGATGCCCGCGACAACCGCATCATCGGCGCCGAAGCCCTGGTGCGCTGGAATCACCCGGAGCTGGGCGCGCAGTCACCCACCGAGTTCATCAAGGTGCTGGAGGACAGCGGCCTGATTCTCGAAGTCGGCACGTGGATCCTTGATGAAGCCTGCAATGCGTTCAAACAACTGATTGCGCTGAAACTGGTCGACCCGCTGAATTTCAGCCTGTGCGTGAACATCAGCCCGCGCCAGTTCCGCCAGAACGATTTTGTCGAGCGCATCGAACACAGCATGAGCAGCCATGGCCTGCCCTGCTCGCTGCTGAAACTGGAAATCACCGAAGGCATCGTCATCCAGAATCTGGAAGACACCATCAGCAAAATGCGCCGCCTGAAAAAGCTCGGCGTGAGCTTCGCCATGGATGACTTCGGCACCGGTTATTCGTCGCTGACTTACCTCAAGCGGCTACCGGTGGATACGCTGAAAATCGATCAGTCGTTTATCCGCGATGCGACCACTGACCCCAATGATGCCGAGATCATTCGCGCGATTGTCGCCATGGCGCGCAGCCTCGAGCTGGAGGTGATTGCCGAAGGCGTGGAAACCCCCGAACAACTGGCGTTCCTGCAAGGTTTGGGCTGCCATTTGTATCAGGGTTATCTGCACAGTCGACCGGTTGCGCTGGAGAATCTGAAAAAGCTCCTGCCATAACCGGTGCACGTTGCAACAGACGCGCAATTGCCACGGTTTGCGGCAACCTGTAGGGTCGCGTTTTTTGCGCCGTTTCGAGATCTGACATGCAGGATGCAACCCTTCCCCGCCCGGCTTTGCTGGGCATCGACCTTGGCACTACCAACAGCCTGATCGCCGTCTGGCAGGACGGTCAGGCCCGACTGATTCCCAACGCTCTGGGCGATGTGCTGACGCCCTCGGTGATCAGCCTCGATGAAGACGACACCATTCTGGTCGGCAAAGCCGCCCGCGCCCGCCTGACTACGCACCCCGAGCGCAGCGCTGCAGCGTTCAAGCGTTTCATGGGCAGCGATAAACAAGTCCAGCTCGGCGCACGTCAGTTCAGTCCGGAAGAGTTGTCGGCGCTGGTGCTCGGCTCACTCAAGCAGGACGCCGAAGCCTTTCTCGGCCACCCGGTGTCGGAAGCGGTGATTTCCGTCCCGGCGTATTTCAGCGATGAACAACGCAAACGCACGCTGTTCTCCGCCGAACTGGCCGGGCTCTCGGTGACGCGCCTGATCAACGAACCGACGGCCGCCGCCATGGCTTACGGACTGCATGAGCAGAAATTCGAACGCACGCTGATCTTCGATCTCGGCGGCGGCACCTTCGACGTCACGGTGCTGGAATACGCCTTGCCACTGATCGAAGTGCACGCCTCCACCGGCGACAACTTTCTCGGCGGTGAAGACTTCACCGCCGCCCTGTTGCAGGCCTGCCTGAAACACTGGCAACTGACCCCGGCCATGGTCGATGCGCAAAGCATGGCCAGCCTCGGTGATGCCCTTGAGCAGCTCAAATGCAAACTCGGCGAAGGCACTCAACACCTGAGCTGGCGCTACG
Organism: Pseudomonas tensinigenes; assembly: GCF_014268445.2. NCBI lineage: Bacteria > Pseudomonadati > Pseudomonadota > Gammaproteobacteria > Pseudomonadales > Pseudomonadaceae > Pseudomonas > Pseudomonas tensinigenes. Next base: position 2,466,132 of record NZ_CP077089.1, on the reverse strand, counting down.
CCGACAAGACCTTCGAATGGTCACTGGACGAAGCCGCTGCGGTAAAAATCTGGGAACCGTTGCTAGCGCGTTTGCGCGCGCCAATCGAACAAGCGCTGCGCGATGCTCGACTCAAGCCCCGCGACCTCGACAGCCTGGTGCTGGTCGGTGGCGCCACGCGCATGCCAGCGGTGCAGCAAATGGTCGCCACGCTGTTCGGGCGCCTGCCTTACCGGCATCTTGATCCGGATACCATTGTTGCGTTGGGGGCGGCGACGCAAGCAGCGTGCAAGGCGCGCGACGGGGCGGTCGAAGAGTTGATTCTGACGGATGTCTGCCCGTATACGCTGGGGATTGCGACCATGCGTGGCGAAGACATCAAAGGTGCCTTCTCGCCCATCATCGAACGTAACACCATCATTCCGACGTCAAGGGTGGAGCGCTATTACACCACCCAACCTAAGCAAACAGTGCTGCGCATCGCTGTCTATCAGGGTGAGCGGCCGTGGGTGTGCGACAACATTCTGATTGATGCTTTCGATGTCACGTTGACGCCTACTCAACACATCCAGGAACTGGACGTGCGCTTCAGCTATGACATCAACGGTTTGCTCGAAGTCGACGTCACCCTGCTCGAAACCGGCGAGCGTCACAGTCACAGCATCGACCGCAGCCCCACAGGTCTGGATGAGCAAGCGCGCCGCGACAGCCATAACCGGCTGTCGACGCTGAAGGTCCATCCACGCGATGCACTGCCCAACCGCACATTGCTGGCTCGTCTGGAGCGGGCATGGATGCAGAGTCTGGGCGAGCAACGCGAGCACATTGCCGAATGGCTGCACAACTTCACCAGCGTGCTCAGCGGCCAGCAACCCGCGGAGATTGCCAGCCAGCGCTCAGAGCTGAACAAGGCGCTGGATCAACTGCGTCTCTAGCCGTTGAGCCGCCGCAAGGCAGCCTGCAGGCCGCCGGACAGCGTCTCGCTATCGCCGCTGTCCGGCGGCACACCATAGCGGTTGGGCAACTTGTCACCGGCAAGTCCGAACAACACCAACGGCAAAAATGGCAGAACCGGCGTCAGCGCCATGAAGATCAGCAACGTCGGAATGCCCCGCCCCATGTCGTGCAAGCGACGCAGAATGGCGCCGAACACCAGCAGCACGCCCAATAACAGGATAAGGATGCCAGCGCCCGTGGTGCCACTGATCAGCCCTGCCACCGGCGCAATCACCAAACACCCCAAGACCTGAGCGATAAAAGCCTTGCGCCCCAACCGCGAGCCGAGACGCCAGATCGCTGTCGCCGGTACCGGCTGCACATCGCTTTTCGCCAGCAGTAATCGTTCCGACCAGGACAATATCGCGCAAAGGGCCAGGCGCAACCCAACACTGTTCTGCACATCGTCCTTGCCCTGTTGCAGTTGGCGCAGGACGCGCGTTTTCGGCACCCCGGCGGCGCCATAACGAATCAAGCCCTTGAGCGCATCCAGCGCCTCGTACGCCAGCAGTTTGTCGACAGCAAAATACGTCAGCACTTTGCGCGGCGGCCACACCGGTTCGCCCTTGATCAAACCGTCGCGGAAGCCTTCGAACCATTCATCCTCACAACTGATTGCCGCAATCGATTGCAACAATGCGCGATGCTGCTCGGCACTCAGGCTCGGGTCGTGATAGAGCACGCCCCAGAACATCATCAAACCCAGCAAATCGTCGCCGCATGCCGCACGATCACTTTCGAGGCAGGTGTAAAGCAGGGTATTGGCAGGCAACCGGACACTGTCGAGTGCCTGCTCTACGCTGAACAATTGCTGCACCAACAAACCGTGCACCGGATCATTGCCTTGCAGCCATCCGAGCAAACCGTTGCAATTGCCTTGCTCGCGCAGCAAGCGCCGCAGCAGTGGCTGCAGTCGACTCAAAGGATGAGCCTGATTGAATGACAGGCGCTCAAGGCACTGCGCGTCAATCAACTGCAACCAGCGTTCGGGTTGTTCCAGCAACGCCAGCAAAAACAAAGTCTGCGCATGCCACTCCCAAGTGGCCTCACCCAGCCCCACCGGTGGCAACTGAATCCCGCGCCGGCTCAACTGCAGAATCAAATCGAGTTCGGACAAGTCGCAATCATCTTTGACCGCGGCCAGCGTGAACGCGTCTGCCAGTCGTTCCAGCGCAGCGTCGCTGTAAGGCCGCAAGCGACGCAACCACAGACGACAGACCTTGTGCGGCTCGCCGTCGGTCAGCACCTGCGGCAATGGCCGCGCACTTGAATCCGCGTCACCGAAAGCGCCCATGGCCAGTGCAATCGGTGCCCTGCGCAACCAGCGCAAGTGTTGCTCGGCCTGATATTTGAATCCGCTCATCACCAGGCTTTCGAGGGCATCGATCGGCAACGGTGCATCCACAATCTGCTGCAACAATGCTGTATCACCGCGATGCAGCGCCCAGGCGTGGCGGTACAGATGCAGTAATCGGCTGTCGGCATTTTCGCCCAGCAATTGCGCGAGCAAGGGCAGTTCATCACCGCTCATGCGCCAATCGACAAAACTGTGCGCAAGGCTCTCAAGCTTTAACCGCCCGACACCCAGCCAACGGTTCAGCGTCTCGGGATGTTGTGACGGACAGCCATACACCTGGGCGTCATCGCCAAGATCCTCTGGCCAGGCAGAAATACCCTGCAGGCGATCGAATGCCTGAATCAACAGCGGCAGAAAAGTCGGCTGGCGCTTGGCACACAGCTCCAGCAGACGACTTTCCGCCATCGGATGGCGATGCTCGTTCCACAGTCGGATCCAGCACGGCAATGCCTGATCGTCCTGGCCCAGCAGACTGTTCTGACACGCCAACAGGTAAAGCCAATCGACATCATCCGGTGCAGCAAGCTGCTGTTCGATACAGCACTGCAAAAACGTCGGCGCGCCAATACCTGCCTGAGTGAACTGCACCAACAGACGCTTGAGAAACGCGGCATCATCCGGCAACGGCAGACAGGTGTGCTGACTGGCGAAGTCGGCGAACTCCTGCAGTGGGCGCTGGTTGAAGATGAAGTCGAGGCTACGGGCGTACCACAGCGATTCAGTCTGGGCTGCCTCTGACCATGTGCTCATCAGATCCGTATCAAACGGGTCCGGCGTTTCGATTCGCTGGAGAAAGAACCCCACCTGATGCGCGTCGTCGAAGCCCAGATCCAGCAACTGTTGATTCCAGGCCATACGCTTGGCCAACAGATTCGCGCAGCGGTACGACAACGGACCGGCGTCGGCCATCCGGTGGTACAGCGGCCAGCTGAGCTCATCGAGCACGTCCAGCGACAGCTCATCCAGCCCTCGGACAAAGGCCTGCCACGCGGCGAAATTGAACCGGCGCGCGGGATCATCCAGCAGCTCGCAGAACTCCCCGAACACTGGAGGGACCTCAACGACAGTCTGTTCTGAGGCCTGGGACTCGTACTCGTCCTGGGGCTCTTCTTCCTCATCTTCACGCGCCAGACGCATGGCGTTTTCGTAGGCCATGCGCAGCGCCTGGAAGCCTTGCGGGTCGGTCTCCGGGTGATGTGCCGGCAAGCGTGCGCGGTAGGCGTTGCGAATCAGGGTTTCGTCGTTAGTAGGCTCGATGCCCAGGCGGATCCAGCAACTCATGACCAGTCGAACTCCTTGAGCGATGCCGGGCGTGGCGGCAAATCGATTTCCATATGCCACGGCAAATCAGCCAGAAACTGAGAGATGTTCGCCGCAAGGCCACGGGCAATCCGCACGTTAAGGGCGCTGGCGCCTTGTCGATCGAGTTCGCGCGCCAGCTCATCGTCGCTGGCGCTCAGGCAGGACCAAAAGGTCCGGCCCACCACAAAACCGTCGAAGTAAGCCATCCAGCTACCGTAGTGAAATTGCGCTCTGAGGGCCAAACGACTGTGCAGCCAGTTGCTTTCGTCTAGGTCGATCCACTGATTGCGCACCGCGCAACGCAAGAGAAAACCCATGCGGCCATAGTCCCAGGACAGTATCCCGCCCGGCCCGCAACTGCCGAACGTGCGACTGGCAAACTCATGCAGGATGCGTTCGCGGGGGGAGAGATCGTCCAGCAAGGCCTGCCATTCACTCGGCAGACAACGCTGCCACGCCAAGTACGCCGCGCTGAGGTGCTTGGCATGGCCGTCGTCGGTCATCCGTACGAGCATGTCGAACAGCTGGCCACGGTCATCGATCCCCCAACTGTCCTGCAGATCAATGTAGCGATCATTGCAGAACGCCGGGTCGTCGTAGCTGGCGCCGGTATTGATCGCCGCCATGGGTGCAGACAGGGCGCACAGCCAGCGCTGTTGAATCTCGTCCATGAAAAAAGGCTCCAGGCCGACCGGTGAGGAATGGGGGTCGGCAAAACTGCCGCGGATTGTAGAGAAACCGCCGCCAGCGGCAAAGTCGTACAGCGCTTTTCTTGCGCGCACAAAAAAGGCCCCGACGTATCGGGGCCTTCATTCAGCGGCTCATCGCCTGTTCAGACGATTGTGTTGCGGCGCATGACTCAGTGCTGCAGCGCCGGCTTCTGCGTCCCGTTGATCGGGATGCGTTTGGCTTTCGCCTCTTCCGGGATCACGCGCAACAGGTCGATGCTCAGCAGACCGTTGCTCAGATCGGCAGCCTTGATCTCGATGTGATCGGCCAGACGGAAGGACAGCTTGAACGCACGCTGGGCGATGCCCTGGTGCAGGAAGGTCACGCCTTCGTTGGCATCACGCTTGCCGCCACTGATGGTCAGCACACCTTTTTCGACTTGCAGTTCCAGGTCTTCTTCCTGGAAACCGGCTGCCGCTACGACGATGCGGTATTGATCATCACCGTGTTTTTCGACGTTGTAAGGTGGGTAGCTGCTGCCTGGCTCATTGCGCAGGGCGGTTTCGAACAGGTCGTTGAAACGGTCGAAACCTACCGAGGAACGGAACAGTGGCGCGAGGGAAAATGCAGTACTCATGGTTCAAATCTCCTGAAAACAATCAGCAAGGTTTTTTGATTCCGCGACCCGAATTCGGCATCGCGTAACCCTTAGATAAGGACCGCTGAAATGATTTCAAGAGACTATTTGCAGATTTTTTTCAGGCCGCTTCGGCGACCGGCAGACCGAGCAAACGCGAGACGTGATCCGGCTCAGTTTCACGGCGCAGCACGGTAAACAGCTCGGCAGCCTCGGGATAATTGCGCGTGAGCATCGCCAGCCATTGCTTCAAACGGCCCGGCGATTGGCGTGAGGTCATCTGCGCTTTGGCTTGCAGCCAGAAGTCCTGGATCAGCGGCATCAGCTCGGCCCAGCTCATCTCGACGACTTCTTCACCGGCGCGGGCGGCAGCGATCTGTTTGGCCAGATCCGGGCGCGACACCAGACCGCGACCGAGCATGATGTCTTCCACGCCACTGATTTCGCGGCAACGCCGCCAGTCTTCGACGCTCCAGATATCGCCGTTGGCGAACACCGGGACTTTGACCACGTCCTGCACTCGCGGAATCCACTCCCAGTGTGCTGGTGGTTTGTAGCCGTCCATTTTCGTACGGGCGTGAACCACGATGTGCTCGGCGCCGCCCTCAGCCAATGCCGTGGCGCAGACCAGCGAACCGTCGGGGCTATCGAAGCCCAGGCGCATTTTTGCGGTGACGGGAATGTGCGCGGGTACGGCGCGGCGCACGTGTTCGACGATCTGGTTGAGCAGTTCCGGCTCTTTCAGCAGCACGGCGCCGCCACGGGATTTGTTAACGGTCTTGGCCGGGCAGCCGAAGTTCAAGTCAATGACCTCGGAGCCGAGTTCGCAGGCCAGTGCAGCGTTTTCCGCCAGACAAACCGGGTCGGAACCAAGCAATTGCACGCGCAATGGCACACCGGACGCAGTGCGGGCACCGTTGAGCAGCTCCGGGCCGAACTTGTGAAAATAGGCCGGCGTGAGCAACTGGTCGTTGACGCGAATGAATTCGGTCACGCACCAATCGATGCCGCCAACGCGGGTCAGCACGTCGCGGAGAATGTCGTCGACCAACCCCTCCATGGGCGCCAGAGCAATTTGCATGGGAAAACACTACTTGAAGAAAAACGTGCGGCAGTTTACTGGATATCGCAAGAAATCGCAGAAACCTTGTGGGAGCGAGCCTGCTCGCGAAAGCGGCGGGTCAGCCATGCATATATCAACTGAAAGACTGCATTCGCGAGCAGGCTCGCTCCCACATTTAGATTTGGGCGGTATCCGGGATCTGGATAGCCGGGCCATAGCCCTCAATGAACTCGACCGGCATGCGCTTCGGCTTGCCCGTGGACAGCTCAATGCAGACAAACGTAGTCTGCGCACGCAGCAGCGTGGTGTTGTCACTCGGACGCTTGAGCTGGAAATGCCGGGTCATTTTCAGGCGCTGATCCCAATCGACGATCCAGGTCGCCAATTGCAACTCGTCGCCCTCATAGGCGGCGGCCAGATAATCGATTTCGTGACGAACCACGGCCATCGCCCGATCCAGGCGCCGATATTCGACCAGATCCAGACCCAGACGCTGCGAGTGGCGCCAGGCGCAGCGCTCGAGCCAGGTCACGTACACGGCGTTATTCGCGTGGCCCAGCCCGTCGATATCTTCAGCGCCTACTTGCAGATCAATGGTAAACGGCGTTGCCCGATCCCAACCCATGCCCCACTCCCGGTCAAAGTATTCAACCGGAGCAGTGTAACGGAGCTCAGGCCGATTGGCGCGCCTGAAGGCTGCGGCCGGCCAGCAGTGATAACACGCCATCAATCACCCGAGGGTCGGCTAGCACGCGCTGGTGCCCGCCGCCTTCAAGGCGCAACAGGCGACTGTCGAACCAGGATTCGTGGATCAGTTGCGATTCCTTGACCGAGACGAAATTGTCGTCCTCGGCATGCACGATCAGGCCGGGCATATCCAGTTGATAGTGGGCAACGTCGAGCGTCGCGGCGCGCATACCGACATCTTGCTCGACCTGGCGAATGAAGGCGGATCGCGCTCGCGGCGGCATGCCGACGTAGCGGGCAAAACCGCGCAGTACGCCAAGAATGCGAGCAGGCGCGGCGATGCTGACGAGGGTTTCGGTGCGCAAGCCCAATTGCACGGCGAGCATGGCGCTGGCGCCACCCATGGAGTGGCCGATCACCGCTTGCAAGGGTGGCAGCTCGGCAGCCGCTTCGAGCATTGCCCGAGCGAACAACACGACATTGGCTTCACGCCCCGGCGAACGTCCGTGGGCAGGACCATCAAGCGCGACGACGGTATACCCGGCATCGACCAACGCGGTGATCAGCGCGGCGAACTGGGTTGGCCGCCCTTCCCAGCCGTGCATCAGCAGCACCGTCGGGCCTTGGCCCCAGCGCAGCGCCGAAAGCCCGAAGCGCAAGGTGATGCGTTCGGAACTGGCCAGCAGCGGCAACTCCCAATCGCGCAGTGGCAGCGTGCGCGGCGTCATGAACGCCAGACGCATTTTGCTCGCAACCCGTTGCGGTGCAATCCAGCCCAAGGTGCCATTAACGCCACGAACCCACTTCAACGTGCTCATCGCTCTCTCCTCAGGCGTGCTGCCTTCAGGTCAACGCACCGCCGACTTGGCAGCGCGCAGCAATCGATCGGATAAATCTCCCGGGCCCAGCGCCCTTGCGAGCGCCAGACCACCCACCATCAAGGCCACGTCGGCCAGGGCTTTGTCGGTGTCCTCAGGGCTGGACGCCAACTGCGCAATCATCAACTCCAGGTGTTCGTTCAGCGCGATGCGGAACGATTCCGGCAGACGACCCAATTCGCCAATCGAAGCTGGAATCGGGCATGCGGCGTCGCTGGAATCACGATGCTTGCGCGACAGGTAGAACGCGGCGACCAAGGCGCGGCGCTCTTCGCCGGTCAATTCGGCATCCATGTCGGCAATCAGGTCGCGGCGGCGACCGAGCAATTGCTTGAACGCTTCGAGCATCATCGCGTCCTTGCTTTCGAAATGCGCATAGAAGCCACCGACGGTGAGGCCGGCTGCGCCCATCACTTCGCCCACGCTCGGGTCAGCCGGGCCACGCTGAATCAGTGCGGCGCTGGCAGCCTTGAGGATGCGTTCGCGGGTTTGAGCTTTTTTATCGTTCATCGTTGCCTCCGAATATTACGACTAGAATATTATTCGCATAATAATATTCTGCAAGTCAAGGATATGACCGCTGGTCTGAAGCACAGTGTAAGGAAAAAGGAGATTTGGCCAAACGCCAGACAAACAAAAGGGCCATTCAATAATTGAATGACCCTTATAAAATCCCGCAGAGCGGGTAATCGTGGCGTCCCCTAGGGGACTCGAACCCCTGTTACCGCCGTGAAAGGGCGGTGTCCTAGGCCACTAGACGAAGGGGACACAAACCTTCTATACAACTGATCAGTGCTGAGATCTGATCGATTCAAGGCCCGTGTGGCCAGACCTTGAACGTGTAAAATTGGTGGAGCTTAGCGGGATCGAACCGCTGACCTCCTGCATGCCATGCAGGCGCTCTCCCAGCTGAGCTAAAGCCCCGGATTTTTCGCCTCGCGGCGGAGCGACATCTTTCAACATCGCTTCTGTAAAACTGGCGTCCCCTAGGGGACTCGAACCCCTGTTACCGCCGTGAAAGGGCGGTGTCCTAGGCCACTAGACGAAGGGGACGCAAACCCTTCTATACAACTGATCAACGCTGAGTGTTGATCGCTTCGGAGCCGGTGTGGCCAGGCTTCGAAGTGTAAATTGGTGGAGCTAAACGGGATCGAACCGTTGACCTCCTGCATGCCATGCAGGCGCTCTCCCAGCTGAGCTATAGCCCCTCATCGTTGATGTCATCGCTGAGGACGGGGCGAATCTTAAGGGCGTATCGAAAGCCTGTCAAACTTATTTTTGAAAAATTTCAAAGTTTTTCGTCGGCATAACAATCACTTACCGCCCTCCCCCGTAAATTCGGGGGGAAAAACGCCGAAGGCCGGAATCAAAAGATCCCGGCCTTCGGTGGTTCCTGCAGAGTCAGGCGTGCTTAAGCGATAGCGCCCAGCAGCTTTTCCCACTCTTTGTTTTCTTTCTTCGACACGCCGCCCAGCAGGTCGATTGCCTGGCGCAGACGATAACGGGTCAGATCCGGGCCGAGGATTTCCATGGCATCGAGCACCGAGACCGAACTCGCCTGACCGGTGATCGCAGCAAACATCAGCGGCATCGCATCACGCAGTTTCAGCTCGAGGGATTCGACCACTGCCTGAATCGTCGCGGTGATGTTGTCCTTCTCCCACTGACGCAGGCTTTCCAGCTTCCACAGGATCAACTGCATCAACTGGCGAACCTGATCGCCGGAGAGTTTCTTCGATTCGAACAGCTTGGCATCCGGATTGACGCCACCAGCGAAGAAGAACCCGCCCAGCGGTGCAACCTGGCTGAAGGTTTCGACGCGACCCTGAACGTGCGGCGCGATCTTCATCATGTATTCGGAATTGAACGCCCACTTCTGCACGCGTGCGGCGAACTCTTCCACCGGCAGATCACGCAGCCACTGGCCGTTGAGCCACGACAGCTTCTCGATGTCGAAGATCGGCCCGCCGAGGGAAACACGCTTGAGGTCGAAATTGTCGACCATTTCCTGCAGCGAGAACTTCTCGCGCTCGTCCGGCATCGACCAGCCCATGCGACCGAGGTAGTTGAGCATCGCCTCAGGCATGAAGCCCATGCGCTCGTAGAACGTCACCGAAGTCGGGTTCTTGCGCTTGGACAGCTTGCTCTTGTCGGGGTTACGCAGCAGCGGCATGTAGCACAGCTCGGGTTGCTCCCAGCCGAAGTATTCGTACAGCAGAATCAGTTTTGGCGCCGATGGCAGCCATTCTTCGCCGCGCAGCACGTGGGTGATGCCCATCAAATGGTCGTCGACGACGTTGGCGAGGAAGTACGTCGGCAGGCCGTCGGTCTTCATCAGCACTTGCATGTCCATGCGATCCCACGGGATCTCGACATCGCCACGCAGCATGTCCGGCACCACGCAAACGCCTTCGCTCGGCACTTTCATGCGGATCACGTGCGGTTCGCCAGCAGCCAGACGGGCCGCGACTTCTTCCTTCGACAGCAGCAATGCGCGACCGTCGTAGCGCGGAGTTTCGCCGCGAGCCATTTGCTCGGCGCGCATCTGATCCAGCTCTTCAGCAGTGCAGAAGCATGGGAACGCGTGGCCCATGTCGACCAGTTGCTGGCAGTACTTCTGGTAGATGTCACCGCGCTCGCTCTGCCGGTACGGGCCGTGCGGGCCGCCGACGTCCGGGCCTTCGCTCCAGTCGATACCCAGCCAGCGCAGGGCGTCGAAGATCTGCTGTTCGGACTCGCGGGTCGAACGCAACTGGTCGGTGTCTTCGATCCGCAGGATGAACTCACCGCCATGCTGCTTGGCAAAGCAGTAGTTGAACAATGCGATGTAAGCGGTACCTACGTGGGGATCCCCGGTAGGCGATGGCGCGATGCGAGTGCGGACGGTGGTCATGGCATGTCTCGAAAAGAATGAAAAGCAAAACAATCAAGCGGCGAATGGTAACAGGCGACACCCGCCCCGCTCCAGCGGGCAGGGCATTTAAGCCAAGTTTGCCTCTGGAACGCCCGTAAGCCGTGGTGAATGGGCAAATATCAGCGGATGGCATTTACCGTTTATCGGCTGTATGCCAGATTCACCTGCTGATAACTTTCCTTACAATTCCTCGACTACAGTTTGCCCATGCCTGCCCAACTCAAGCGTCGCCTGTTGATTTTCCTGCTGCTCGTCCTGCTGATCGCCGGGGGCTTTTTTGCCCATTGGTTTTTCAAGGGACGCTTCTATGAAAGCACTGACAACGCTTATGTCCAGGGCGAAATCACCCGTGTTTCGAGCCAGTTGGGCGCGCGCATCGATGAAGTGCTGGTGCAGGACAACCAACACGTGGAAAAAGGCCAGTTGCTGGTGCGCCTCGAACCCAATGATTTCCGCCTGGCCATCGACCGCGCCAATGCCGCCCTCGCGACGCGCGAGGCGGAACGCCTGCAAGCACAAAGCAAACTGACCCAACAATCGAGCCTGATCGCCGCCAGCGATGCGCAAGTGGCGACCACCCAAGCGACACTCGGCCGTTCGCAGATGGATTTGTCGCGTGCCGAAACCCTGCGCAAACCCGGCTATGTTTCCGAAGAACGCGTGACTACCCTCTCCGCTGACGCTCATATCGCCCGTTCGCAAGTGGCCAAGGCGCAAGCCGACGCACAGGGCCAGCGCCAACAGGTCAACGCCCTGAACGCGGAAATCAAACGCCTCGACGCACAGATCGCCAACGCCCGCGCCGACCTCGCGCAAGCCGAACTCAACCTGACCCGCAGCGAAATCCACGCGCCGATCAGCGGCCTCGTTGGCCAACGAGCCGCCCGTAACGGCCAAGTGGTGCAAGCCGGCGCTTACTTGCTGTCGATCGTCCCGGACGAAGACATCTGGGTGCAGGCCAACTTCAAGGAAACCCAGATCGGCCATATGCAACCCGGCCAAAAAGCCGAACTGACCTTCGATGCCTATGGCGACACGCCGATCGAAGCGCGGGTCGATAGTCTGTTCGCCGCCTCCGGCGCGCAGTTCAGCCTGTTGCCACCGGACAACGCCACCGGCAACTTCACCAAAGTCGTGCAACGGATTCCGGTGAAACTGACTTTCAAGGCCGACAACCCGCTGCACGGCAAGATCCGTCCGGGCATGTCCGTCACCGCCACTGTGAACATCAAAGACGCTCCGGACAATGGCCGGTGATTCACTGATCCGCCCGGTCGGCGAACCGACCCGGCGCGATTGGATCGCGGTGATGAGCGTTATGCTCGGCGCTTTTATGGCGGTACTCGACATCCAGATCACCAACTCGTCGCTGAAAGACATTCAGGGCGCCTTGTCGGCGACGCTGGAAGAAGGCTCGTGGATATCCACGTCGTATCTGGTCGCGGAAATCATCATGATTCCGCTGACCGCGTGGCTGGTGCAATTGCTGTCGGCGCGACGCCTGGCGGTGTGGGTGTCACTGGGATTTCTGGTTTCCTCGCTGCTGTGCTCGATGGCCTGGAGCCTGGAGAGCATGATCGTCTTCCGCGCGATGCAGGGTTTTACCGGCGGCGCGCTGATCCCGCTGGCATTCACCCTGACCCTGATCAAACTCCCCGAACACCACCGCGCCAAAGGCATGGCAATGTTTGCCATGACCGCGACGTTCGCGCCGTCGATCGGCCCGACGCTAGGCGGCTGGCTCACGGAAAACTGGGGTTGGGAATACATTTTCTACATCAACATTCCGCCGGGCCTGATCATGATTGCCGGCCTGATGTATGGGCTGGAGAAGAAAGAAGCGCACTGGGAACTGCTGAAAAGCACCGACTACACCGGCATCCTCACGCTGGGGATTGGCCTCGGTTGCCTGCAGGTTTTTCTTGAGGAAGGCCATCGCAAGGACTGGCTCGAATCGAGCCTGATCGTGACGTTGGGCAGCATTGCACTAGTGAGCCTGATCACCTTTGTGATCGTGCAAATCTCCAAACCGAATCCGCTGATCAACCTTGGCATTCTGCGCAATCGCAACTTTGGCTTGTCGAGTATTTCCAGTCTGGGCATGGGTGTCGGGCTGTACGGCTCGATCTATCTGTTGCCGCTGTACCTGGCGCAGATCCAGAACTACAACGCCCTGCAGATCGGCGAAGTGATCATGTGGATGGGCGTGCCGCAGCTGTTCCTGATTCCGCTGGTGCCGAAGCTGATGAAGTTCGTTTCGCCGAAATGGCTGTGCACGATCGGCTTCGGGTTGTTCGGACTGGCGAGTTTTTCGTCCGGCGTGCTCAACCCGGATTTTGCCGGGCCGCAGTTCAATCAGATCCAGATCATCCGCGCACTGGGCCAGCCGTTGATCATGGTGACCATTTCGCTGATCGCCACGGCGTACATCCTGCCGCAGGACGCGGGGTCGGCGTCGAGTCTGTTCAATATCCTGCGTAACCTCGGCGGTGCGATTGGCATTGCCCTGTTGGCGACACTTCTGGATGCGCGCACCAAGACTTACTTCGATTATTTGCGTGAGGCGGTGGTGCCAACCAATCCGCAAGTCGCTGAACGACTGGCGTCGATGACCGATCGGTTTGGCAATGACACGGCGGCGCTGGGCAAGCTGAGTGAGATCGTCCATCAGCAGGCGGCGATCATGGCTTACAACGATGCGTTTCACTTTGTCGGGATTGCGCTGGGGATCAGTATGTTGGCGATTTTGTTGACCAAGAAATTGCCACAAGGGTTGAAGGCTGGGGAGTCTCATTAAGACCGCGTTGCCGCCATTCGCGAGCAGGCTCGCTCCCACAGGGGTTTTGTGAACGACACAGATCCAAGGTGGGAGCGAGCCTGCTCGCGAAGAGGCCCGCTCAGGCAATGAAGATCAAACAGCCAAAAGCCGCTCGCGCAGTTTGGCAATCTCATCGCGCATCTGCGCCGCCGCTTCAAACTCCAGATCCCGCGCCAGCTGATACATCTTCTCTTCCAGCGCACGGATGCGTTTGGTGATCTCGCTCGGCGAGCGCAGTTCGGCTTCGTACTTGGCGTTCTCTTCCGCAGCCTTGGCCATGCCTTTGCGCTTCTTGCTGCGCGAGCCCGGCACAGTGGCGCCTTCCATGATGTCGGCGACGTCCTTGATCACACCGCGCGGGGTGATGCCGTTTTCCAAGTTGAACGCTATCTGCTTGTCACGACGACGCTCGGTTTCGCCGATCGCCCGCTCCATCGAACCGGTCATGCGGTCAGCGTAGAGAATCGCCCGACCATTGAGGTTACGCGCGGCGCGGCCGATGGTCTGGATCAGCGAACGCTCGGAGCGCAGGAAGCCTTCCTTGTCGGCATCAAGAATCGCCACCAGCGACACTTCCGGCATGTCCAGACCTTCTCGCAGCAGGTTGATCCCCACCAGCACGTCAAAGGTGCCGAGGCGCAGATCACGAATGATTTCCACGCGCTCGACGGTGTCGATGTCCGAGTGCAGATAACGCACGCGCACACCGTGGTCGGCGAGGTAATCGGTGAGGTCTTCGGCCATGCGCTTGGTCAGCGTGGTGACCAGCACCCGCTCCTCGACCGCCACGCGTTTGCTGATTTCCGAGAGCAGATCGTCGACCTGAGTCAACGCCGGGCGCACTTCAACCTGCGGATCGACCAGACCGGTCGGCCGTACCACTTGCTCGACCACCCGCCCGGCGTGCTCGGCTTCGTAGTTGCCCGGGGTTGCCGAAACAAAAATGGTCTGCGGGCTGACCCCTTCCCACTCGTCAAAACGCATTGGCCGGTTATCCAGCGCGGAAGGCAGACGGAAGCCGTATTCGACCAAGGTTTCCTTACGCGAACGGTCGCCCTTATACATCGCGCCGACCTGCGGCACGCTGACATGGGACTCGTCGATCACCAGCAAGGCATCGGCTGGCAGGTAATCGTAAAGGGTCGGCGGCGCGGCACCGGCCGGACGCCCGGACAGGTAGCGCGAGTAGTTTTCGATGCCGTTGCAGTAACCCAGCTCGAGGATCATTTCCAGGTCGAAACGGGTGCGCTGTTCCAGACGTTGAGCCTCGACCAGTTTGTTGTTGCTGCGCAGGTATTCGAGGCGCTCCTGCAATTCGACTTTGATGTGTTCGATGGCGTCGAGCAGGGTTTCCCGTGGCGTCACATAGTGGCTCTTCGGGTAAAAGGTGAAGCGCGGCATCTTGCGGATGACTTCGCCGGTCAGCGGGTCGAATGCGGAAATGCTTTCGACCTCGTCATCGAACAGCTCGATGCGGATCGCTTCCAGATCGGATTCCGCCGGGTAGATGTCGATCACATCGCCGCGCACACGGAAGGTCGCACGGGCAAAATCCATGTCGTTGCGGGTGTATTGCAGATCGGCCAGACGCCGCAGCAGCGCACGCTGATCGAGCTTGTCGCCGCGATCGACGTGCAAAACCATCTTCAGATAGGTTTCCGGGCTACCGAGACCATAGATGCACGACACCGTAGTGACGATGATCGCGTCCTTGCGCTCCAGCAACGCTTTGGTCGCGGACAGGCGCATCTGCTCGATGTGGTCGTTGATCGACGCATCCTTCTCGATGAAAGTGTCGGACGACGGCACATAGGCTTCGGGCTGGTAGTAGTCGTAGTAGGAAACGAAGTATTCGACGGCGTTGTTCGGGAAAAACGCCTTGAACTCGCCGTACAACTGCGCAGCCAAGGTCTTGTTCGGCGCCAATACCAGCGTCGGGCGCTGTATCTGCGAGATGACATTGGCGATGCTGAAGGTCTTGCCCGAGCCGGTCACACCGAGCAGCGTCTGGTGCGCCAGGCCGGCCTCGATGCCCTCGACCAATTGGCGAATGGCTTCCGGCTGATCGCCGGCGGGCTCGAAGCGGGTGACGAGCTGGAATTCGGACATAAACACCTCTGGAATCGCGGCATTCCGAGCAAAGCGGAGCACCACGGGGACGACCGCAAACGACCGGTGTCGCGCAAGAAAAAACCTGGATTGTGCTCAATGTGGTGGCGATTGCCTCACCTTTCAAGGCAAACGTCCTACATCCGGTAAAGACTCTGACACGCGCAGTCGACTAACGGTCAAGAAATAATCGGAAAAACTTACCCGAAAAGCCGAATCGCCTGTCGCCATTGTTCAGTAATGGCCTCTATACTAGCTCCCCGTTTGTGCACCGCTCTAGTGCATCCGGCTGGAGCGCGACACGTCCCTCCATTCTCCATTCAGAGCCGCCGCAATAATGAGCCTGTTCTCCGCTGTCGAAATGGCACCCCGCGATCCAATCCTGGGCCTCAACGAAGCATTCAACGCCGATACCCGGACCACCAAGGTCAACCTGGGCGTTGGCGTGTACTGCAACGAAGAGGGGCGAATTCCACTTCTGCGCGCCGTGATCGAAGCCGAGACGATTCGCGTCGCTCAACACGCTTCGCGCGGTTACCTGCCGATCGATGGCATCGCTGCCTACGACCAGGCCGTGCAAAAGCTGCTGTTCGGCAACGACTCGCCGCTGATCAGCGCCGGTCGCGTCATCACCACTCAGGCTGTCGGCGGGACCGGCGCACTGAAAATCGGTGCCGACTTCCTCAAGCAACTGCTGCCGAACGCCGTCGTGGCGATCAGCGACCCGAGCTGGGAAAACCACCGCGCGCTGTTCGAAACCGCCGGTTTTCCGGTGCAGAACTACCGTTACTACGACGCCGCCACCCACGACGTAAACCGTGCTGGCATGCTCGAAGACCTCAACGCCTTGCCAAACGGCTCGATCGTTATCCTCCACGCTTGCTGCCACAACCCGACCGGCGTCGACCTGACCCCGGCGGACTGGAACAAAGTGCTGGACGTGGTTAAAGCCAAAGGTCACGTGCCGTTCCTCGACATGGCTTACCAGGGTTTTGGCGACGGCATCGATGAAGACGCCGCTGCCGTGCGCCTGTTCGCTGAGTCCGGCCTGACCTTCTTCGTCTCGAGCTCGTTCTCCAAATCGTTCTCGCTGTACGGCGAGCGCGTTGGCGCCCTGTCGATCATCAGCGAATCGAAAGAAGAAAGCGCGCGTGTGCTGTCGCAAGTCAAACGCGTGATCCGCACCAACTACTCCAACCCGCCGACCCACGGTGCGAGCATCGTTGCTGCGGTGTTGAACAGCCCGGAACTGCGTGCGCAGTGGGAAGCGGAACTGGCTGAAATGCGTCTGCGCATTCGCGGCATGCGCGAGCAGATGGTTGCCCTGCTGGCCGAGAAAGCACCGGGCCGCGACTTCAGCTTCGTTGGTCGTCAGCGCGGCATGTTCTCCTACTCCGGCCTGACCACTGAGCAAGTGCATCGCCTGCGTAACGAGTTCGGCATCTACGCCCTCGACACCGGCCGTATCTGCGTGGCTGCGCTGAACCAGAGCAACATCAAGGCAGTGACGGATGCGATTGTTCAGGTCATCTGATTTCGCTGCGTGATGAAAAACGGGAAGCCTTGGGGGCTTCCCGTTTTTATTTGTCCCGAATAACGCCCTATACCCTCTAGACTGCACACAAATCAAAATTGTGGGAGCGAGCCTGCTCGCGAATACGGTCTGTTAGCCAACAACGATGGCAACTGACCCACCGCATTCGCGAGCAGGCTCACTCCTACAGGTTTTGTGTACACCCGAGTTTTTTGAGAGAAACCACATGAAAAACGACAACCTGCGCGCCGACCGTGACGACCTGGATGATTTCATCCCCCGTGCCTCGGCCAAACGCGAAAAAAGCCTGGTGCTGCAAGTAGCGGCCGGGGTGTTTCTCGGTGGCCTGGCGCTGTGGCTGGTGCAACTGGCAGCCACTGCGGCCTACGCCAAACTGATGCTGGGCACTATCACCTTCGGCAGTTAAGCCAGTTCGCTCGCGCGCTGAGTCGCGGCATCGTCATAAACGACATACAGCGATTCGGCGATCTGGCTTTTGATCGCCTTGGTGCTTTCCAGACCGAGGACGAACCCTTCGGCCTTGCCGCCAGCGCGGTTCAGCTCTTCAGGGGTGCTGGCCTGGGTGATTGCATCAAAGAGTTTTTCGGCGTGGGGGCCGACGCCTTTGGGCAAGCTGATTTGCGCGATGCTCATGCGAACACCTCGTTGTTGCGGATTGACTGCTTCATGTCACGTACCTTTTCGGCGAATGGCCGGCAGCGCGTGTGACCACTTCCGGGCGGCCATGGTAGACCTCTGCTACGGTTCTGGTAACCGTCAATCGCTGACAAACCACCGTCCGTCCCGAAGATTCACTCATTTTCGCAACCGATGCTTGACTTCTCTTTTTGAATCAGTAACATACGCACCAATTCCGCAATAGCTCAGTTGGTAGAGCAAATGACTGTTAATCATTGGGTCCCTGGTTCGAGTCCAGGTTGTGGAGCCAAATAGCAAAGCCCCTGAATCGAAAGATTCAGGGGCTTTTTTGTGGGCGCTCGAAAAGCTCAGAAAATCGCAGCCTTCGGCAGCTCCTACAGATTCAGCGTTCATCCGCAGAATCGGCGGAGTATGAGATCTGTGTAGGAGCTGCCGAAGGCTGCGATCTTTTGATCTTGAAATGAAAAAGGGCCGATCTGCGGTTAACAGATCGACCCTTTTCTATTCAGCTACAGCGGTCAGACATGCTCGCTGCTTTTCACCTGCACCTTCGGCGCACCCTGCCCATGGTCGTGATCATCCGGCTCGATCACCGGCACTTCCTTGCCATCGCAGTCATGCAGCTTGCCATCGCTGAAGTAGTCACCTTCACGCAGCGCCGCCAGGTCGCGGTAACGCAAAGTCCGCTCTTCCGCCGCCGCAAACACCGATTGCTGATCCGAGTTACCGGCGGTGAAGTGGTTGAAGGCCAGGTTGAGCAGGATCGCCATGATCGCCGACGAGCTGATGCCCGAGTGGAAAATGGTCGCAAACCAGCTCGGGAAGTGATCGTAGAAGTTCGGCGCAGCAATCGGGATCATGCCGAAGCCTATAGAGGTGGCAACGATGATCAGGTTGACGTTGTTGCGGTAATCAACTTTCGACAGCGTACGGATGCCGCTGGCCGCCACGGTACCGAACAGCACGATACCGGCACCACCGAGCACCGAAGTCGGTACCGCCGCAATGACCCGGCCCATGAACGGCAGCAGGCCAAGGATCACCAGAAAGATGCCGCCAGTGGCCACCACGTAACGGCTCTTGATCCCGGTTACTGCCACCAGCCCGACGTTCTGGGCGAAGGCGCTCTGGGTGAACGAACCGAAGATCGGCGCAAACATGCTCGACAGCATGTCCGCCCGCAGGCCGTTGCCCAGACGCTTGGAATCGACCTTGGTGCCGATGATTTCACCGACCGCCAGAATGTCCGCCGAAGTTTCCACCAGCGTCACCATGACCACGATGCACATCGACAGAATCGCGGCGAAGTGGAAGGTTGGCATGCCGAAATGGAACGGCGTCGGGAAGCCGAACATCGGCCCGGTGGTGACGTTGGAGAAGTCCGCCATACCGAGGAATACCGCCAGTATCGTGCCGATCACCATGGCCAACAGGATCGACAGACGCGAGATGGTCGAGCTGCCGACCTTGCTCAGCAGCAACACCAGCACCAGCGTCACCGCCGCCAGACCGATGTTCTGCATGCTGCCGAAGTCAGGCGCGTGGCTGTTGCCGCCCATCGCCCAGCGTGCGGCCACCGGCATCAGCGTCAGGCCGATGGTGGTGATCACGATGCCAGTGACCAGCGGCGGGAAGAACTTGGTGATGCGTGAGAACACCGGCGTTATCAGTAAGCCAATCAACGACGCCGCTATCACCGCGCCGAGCACGGATTGAAAGCCGCCCTCCCCGCCACTGCTGACGATCGCGACCATGGTCGCCACGCCGGAGAACGACACGCCCTGCACCAGCGGCAACTGACAGCCAAAAAACGGTAGACCCAGGGTTTGCAGCAGCGTCGCCAGCCCCCCCGCAAACAATGAAGCAGCAATCAGCAAACCAATGTCCGCCGGCGACAGGCCGGCCGCCTGGCCGATGATCAGTGGCACCGCAACGATACCGCCGTACATGGTCAGAACATGTTGCAGGCCGTAAGCCATATTCGCGCCGACCCCGAGATTTTCGTCCTCGGGCCGTTGGTGTGAAACATGGGGCGTTTTCATGGTGGGAGGTTCCCTGGTTTTTGTTATGCGCACACTGTATTCAAAACTCGCGACAAGTGTCTATGGTTTTGTATACAAAATATCAGAGACGGGTTACTCGTCACTCAAACGCCCTGATGACTTGAGTACCCCCCTCATCACGTGGCACGATCAGAAGCGATGCCGTACGGATCAACGGATGCCCCTGCCGGGCAAGAAAAGGAAGTCACCATGAGTGGAAAACCCGCTGCACGCGCCACAGACGCCACAACATGCCCTGCCCATGCGGCGCAGAAAATAGTTGCCGGCTCCCCCGACGTATTCTTCGATGGTTTGCCAGCCGCGCGCCTCGGCGACCCCGCCTCTTGCGGCAGCTCCATCAGCGGCAACATTTCCGCGACCGTTTTCATCAATGGTAAAAACGCCGCCACGCAAGGCAGTCTGGGCAGCCACGGCGACGTTATCGTCGGCGGTTCCGGCACCGTCATCATTGGCCAGAGCGGCGGTGGCGCAGCGATCAGCCCCGTTCCGCCGATCAATTTGGGTTTCGACGAACAGTTCACGTTGCTGGACGCCGATGGCGAGCCCGTACCCGACTTCGCTTACAAGATCACCACCGCGTCGGGCAAGGTAATCCGCGGTGTCACCAATGAGCGCGGACTGACTCAAAGAGTGTCGACCCGCGCGAGCGAAATGCTGCATCTGGAGCCTGACGACCTAGCCTGAGCAGAAAAAAACCAGCGGCTGAATTCACCTGAAAGGAGCTGTAACCAGCATGGCGCAGGCAATCCTCAACAATAACCAGGCTCCCTCGAACCGACAGGGTGGCAGTACGCATCCGGCGGTCGTTGTCACCAAATACACCAAACGGGCTGACGAAAACGGTTGGCTGAGTGTCAAACTCGAGCCTAAGGGCACACTTGTCGCCCTCTGCGAATACACCAAAGTGACCTTCACCAAGGAATCCGGTGGTCGGACCTACTTCCGCATCGCCGACGGCAATTCTGAGTTTGTCGGGCAGACGGCCAGCCTGAAAACCGAAAATGCCTTGAAGTACCTGATGGACACCCCGCCCACAGCGCCGGCCACCGTCAAGGTCAAGTACACCGGAGCACCGGCCCATGCGATATCGGAGTTCAAAGGCAAACTCCTGCAGCAATGGGCACAGGTCAGCTTCAATGGCAAAACGGCGAAGGTGACGCTGAACAGCCAGTGGGGCGGCGAATTTACCCCGATTCCTCCCGGACGCCACCGGATCATGGCACCCGACCGCTCCCACGGAAATATCTCCACAGGTGGCTACAAGGCACAAGGTAATCTGCATTGCACCGACGTCTGGTTTCCAATCGAACTGCAAGGCACAAAAGGCAACAGCAGTCGTTACATCCACGTCGGCCATTTGTCCGACGGCTGTGTAACCTTTTATGAGCTGATCAAATGGAACGATGTTTACGACTACCTGATCTGCCGGCGAGTCAAAGGTGAAGGCGGGAAATATGTCGGTGAATTGCTGGTGGAGAAATAATTGAAACGGTTGCTACTTATCCGATTGATACCCGCGCTGCTGTTGGTCATTGCCAGCAGTGCCAATGCCAGTGCCGACTTTGGCTGTGATGACTTTCTGTCGAAGCTCGCAGACAAGCCGCCGTTTGTTGAATTCAAAGGCTGCAAACAGGCGCTTGATCGCATGGGCCAGCCATTTTCAGCCAGCTACGAAGTATCCGGGGCCAATGCTTCGAAAGCCGAACAGTACCTTGAACAGCACTTCGGGATTTCGCCGATCACGCGCGCCTGTTGTGTCTGGGACTCGACCCAAAATGGATTCAGAGATCCAGCAACAGGCATCAACTACCTGATCAGCATTGGCTCAGAGGAAACAGAGGTCAGGCAACGGGAGTCGTGGGCGAAGATCAATCGCTTCACGATCCAGGTCGATGCTTACGCTGAGGATCCCTGACCAGGCTGGACAAGGTGTCCGAGCACCGGCCTTAACAACTCTGGGCGCGCGACGCGTATCCCGAACTCAACCTCAAGCAGGCCGAGTAGATCTTCTACATCCGCGACCTCACGCCGCTCGCTCTCGGCGCCCATGCGATGAACAGCGAAACTGCCGTTGTTCAGCGTCTTGCGCCAGCCCTCACCAGTACGCGCAACCATTAGACGCTGGGTAAACGGTGACTCAGGATGTGTCGAGACGTACCAGTTGCCAATGGTGTAATCGATGTCTTCCTGGCGTTGCAGATCGAACAGGTACATCGATCGCCATTCCCCCGCCACCTTGGCACGCAGCATGTAGCCGTCGGGCTGTTTTTCAATGCGATAAGGTTCGTGTGGCGTTGGTTGCTCCGCTTCGGTGTCGAGGAGCAGCGGTGCAGTCGGCACCATGCCACCGAAGCCGACATCGGTGATGTAGCGCACATCGTCGATGGTCACCAGACTCAAGCGGTGCGTGCGCGCCGTCCAACTGCCTTCCGGCTGATTCATCACTACACGCCCGCTGATAGCGCGTGCGTCGAAGCCCAGTTCAAGCAACAAGGCAAAAAACAGATTGTTCAGCTCATAGCAGTAGCCACCGCGACCACCGAGCAGGACTTTCTCTTCAATGGACGGCAGGTCGATCAGTACCGGCGCCCCGGTGATCGTCGCCAGGTTCTCGAAAGCAAACACGCCGGTGTGGCGCAGTTGCAATAATCGCAAGCTCTCCAGCGTGGGCGCCGGCGGGGCATCAAACCCGAGGCGTTGCAGGTACAGCTTCAGATTCGTCAGGCGTGGCTCACTCATTGCTCGATCCTTATGCATGGGGCCGCAGGTCACTGCGTTGATGGTCGCCATGTATACGGGATCGGGCACTGTTTTCGACAATTGATTTCGCCAATCGCCCGCTAGCGTTTCTTGCGTGAACCGATACGAATCCACGTCGGCGCATGGTCACTGGCGTGCGGTTCGTTGCGCACCCAGGCGTCTACGCCGGCCTCATGCAGATAAGGACTCAGCGCCGGGTTGAGCAGCAGATGATCGATGCGCAGGCCGGAATTGGTTTGCCAGTGTTGGCGAAAGTAATCCCAAAACGTGTAGAGGCGATCCTCGGGATACAGATGCCGTAGAGAGTCGGTCCAGCCTTGATCCAGCAAGCGCTGATAACACTCGCGACTCTCAGGTTGCAGCAGCGCATCCTTGAGCCAGGAACGGGTGTTGTAGATATCCATATCAGTGGGCACAACGTTGTAGTCACCGGCCAGCACCACCGGGTGATCGCTGCTTTGCAGGTCCTTCGCGTAGCTGATCAGCCGTTCGAACCAGGCCAGTTTGTAATCGAATTTCGGCCCCGGCTGCGGATTGCCGTTGGGCAGGTACAGGCACCCGACCAGAACGCCGTGCACCGCTGCTTCCAGATAACGGCTGTGCTGGTCATCGGGATCACCCGGCAGACCGCGCCGGCTCTCCAACGGTTGCGCGTCGCGGGCGAGAATCGCCACGCCGTTCCATGCCGCCTGCCCCTGCCATATCGCACCATAACCGGCGGCTTCCAGTTCGGCGGCGGGGAACGCCGTGTCGACGGATTTGAGTTCTTGCAGGCAGGCGATGTCCGGTTGTTCGCGCTTGAGCCAATCCAGCAGATTTGGCAGACGCGCCCGTAAACCGTTGACGTTGTAGGTGGCTATCCGCAGGTTTTTCATCGGCGCAGGCTCCTGCCCGTGGGCTGTGAAAATTGTGACCTCGTGAACATCGTGGCGGTTGCATCGGATCCGCCCGGTACGGCGTAATAGGCGCTCGCCTTTCGCCCGCACTGCCGAGACCTGATCGCTATGAAAACCACGCTGCAAGGTCAGCGCATTCTTCTGCGCCCGCTTGAGTATGCCGATGCCGCCGCCCTGCTCCACGCGGCCGCCGACGGCGAGCTGTGGAATCTCACCGTCACGGTCGTGCCTTCAGCAAGCACCGTCGACAGCTACCTGACAAAAGCCCTCGATGGCCGTGACGCCGGTACCGTGATGCCGTTTGTCATTGTCTTGAAAGACACCGGGGAAGTGATCGGTTCAACCCGCTTCTGGAAAATAGACCCGCTCAATCGCAAGCTGGAAATCGGCAGCAGTTGGATCTCCGCGAGTTGGCAGAAATCCTTCGTCAACACCGAAGCCAAGTACCTGATGCTGTGTCACGCCTTCGACGTGCTTGATTGCGTGCGTGTGCAGTTCACCACCGACGAGAACAACCAGAAGTCACGCAACGCGATTCTGCGCCTTGGCGCGCAGCAGGAAGGCATCGTCCGTCATGAGCGGATCATGCCGGACGGACGCAAGCGCAACTCGGTGCGCTTCAGCATCATCGACGACGAGTGGCCGCAGGTACGCCAACAACTGGAACAGAAACTCGCCCGCGACCGGTAATGCTCAGGCGCGATTGCGCAGCCATTGCAGAAAGCCTTTTTTCGGTGCGACCACCGGCGTTTCCTCGGTCAGCGATTGCGCCTTGTGCAGGCGATAATCAAGCAAGGCTTGCATCGCGTCGTTGATGTCGTGACGGGCGTCGAGGCACGGCTTGAGATAGGACTTTTCAATGCGGTACAGCACGCAGAAGGTTTTCGCCGAAAAGTCCGCCGGCAGCGAGGTGTCGGCAAGAATCCCAGCCTCGCCAATCACCTCGCCGGGTCCCATGCGCCCGGATTCGAACGGCGTACCGTGGCGTTTCAACGTCACCGAAACCACGCCGGACTCAATAATGAACAGGTGATCGCTGACCTCGCCGCCCGCAAGAATGACTTCACCGGCGCGGAAAGTTTGCTGGCTCATGTTCTGACTGAAGGTGTCTTTCTCTTCCTGACGCAGGGTGGAGAAGATTGGCGAACTGTCGAGCAGCGCCCGAGGCCGCGACAGGTTGGTCGGCGCAGTGCTTTCATCGCTCGACAGCAGATTGACCCCAGACGCCTGCAAGTGCCGATAGGCCAGATCGAACAGCTGATTGCGCACCACGCGCTTCTCGCCCATCGATGCAACGAAGCCACTGATCTCGTATTCCGCACCACTGCTGCCGGAGCTTTTCAGTGCGACGCTCGGTGCAGGTGTGTCGAGCAACTGGCGACAGCCCTGCATCGCCCGCTCCAGTGCATCAATCACCGAACTGGGCCGCGCATGCGGGCTGACCTGCACGCTGACCGCGACGCCAAACATATTGCTCGGCCGACTGAAGTTGATGATCTTGGCCTTGGCCGCCAGCGAGTTGGGAATCACCGCCATGCTGCCCTGACTGGTTTGCAGGCGCGTGGCGCGCCAGTCGATATCGGTGACCCGGCCTTCGGTGCCGTCGATGGAAATCCAGTCATCCAGTTGATACGGCTTGGTGGTGTTGAGGACGATCCCGGAGAACACATCGCTCAACGTACTCTGCAAAGCCAGACCGACGATGATCGCCAGCGCACCGGACGTCGCCAGCACGCCTTTGACCGGCAGATCCAGCACATAGGCCAGCGCAGCAATGATCGCGATGAGGAAAATCACCGCGCCGAGCAGATCCTGCAACAGCCGCCCGGTGTGGCCGACCCGCTGCATCATCACCGCGCCGATCAACACCGTCAGGGTGCGCGCACCGAACAACCACCAGCCAATCTGCAACCCGGTCGCTGCCAGGTGCAGCGGCACGTTGTCGGCCCACGGCGCCGGCTCCATCGGGTTGAGGCCTTCGTTGAACAGCAGCACGCTGAACAAAGTGAAAATCAGCACCCGCACCAGCAGTTTCCACTCGCTGCCATGGGAACTGATCAGACGCCACAAGCCCAGATCGAGGAGGATCAGGATCAACGCGCAGAACAACGGGTGTTCGGTGAGCAGAGACAGCATCAAACAACTCCGACGGGGGCCAATCGCGAGAAGATCGCACAGATTGAGCAAGTGTAGGAGCAATTGATTTCACAGCATGAACACCCGCGCCAAAACACCACAAACCCCATGTAGGAGTGAGCCTGCTCGCGATGGAGGGGTATCAGTCGAAATCTCTTTGACTGACCCACCGCTATCGCGAGCAGGCTCACTCCTACAGGTATTGCGTAAGGCCTGGGTTATTTGCCGTTAGTCAGGGTGCTGTAGCTGGTCATCAGGTTGCGGTAATCCGGGATGTGGTTGGAGAACAGCGTGCCCAGCCCTTCAATGTCGTTGCGCCAATCGCGATGCAGCTCGCAGGCCAGACCGAACCAGGTCATCAATTGCGCACCGGCACTGGACATGCGGTTCCACGCCGATTCCCGGGTCAGTTCGTTGAACGTACCGGATGCATCCGTCACCACGAATACGTCGAAGCCTTCTTCCAGCGCCGACAGCGCCGGGAACGCCACGCAGACTTCCGTCACCACACCGGCGATGATCAACTGCTTCTTGCCGGTGGCCTTGATCGCCTTGACGAAGTCTTCGTTGTCCCAGGCGTTGATCTGCCCCGGACGAGCGATGTACGGCGCATCGGGAAACAGTGCCTTGAGTTCCGGCACCAGCGGACCATTGGGGCCGGTTTCAAAACTGGTGGTGAGGATCGTCGGCAGTTTGAAGTACTTGGCCAGATCGGCCAGCGCCAGCACGTTGTTCTTGAATTTGTCCGGCTCAATGTCACGCACCAGCGACAGCAGCCCGGCCTGATGGTCGACCAGCAGCACCGCAGCGTTGTTCTTGTCCAGACGTTTGTATTGAGTGGTCATTGCAGTAATCCTCGCGGGTGGTAGAGGCCAACCGATGGTCGGCCTCAGGAGACTCGATCAGCGCTGGGAATCCAGCACTTCGTGTTCGTTCGCGACTTGCTGAGCCTTGAGGTAGCTTTCGATCAGCAATTGATAATGCGGCATGGCCTGGGCGTAGACGGCCGCCCACTGCTCGGCATCGGGACGGTTCCACGAGCCTTGCAGCTCGGAAAGCGTAGCCATGATGTCGATCGGCACCACCCCGGCCTGGGCCAAACGGGCAACGGTCAGATCAGTGGCGAGTTTTGAGTGATTGCCGGACGCGTCGACCACGGCAAACACCCTGTAGCCTTCGTACACGGCGGCGATGGACGGGAACGCCAGGCAGACGCTGGTCAGGGTCCCGGCGATCACCAGGGTTTTCTTGCCGGTGGCTTTGACCGCTGCGTGAAATTCCGGATTGTCCCAGGCATTGATCTCGCCTTTGCGCGCCACGTATTGCGCATGCGGCGCCGCTTCGTGAATCTCCGGGATCAACGGCCCGTTCGGCCCTTGCGGCACGGAGGCGGTGGTGATTACCGGCATCTTCAACAGGGTCGCGGCTTTGGCCAGTGCGATGGCATTGGCGCGCAGTTGCGGCACGTCCATGTCCTTGACGATCTGGAACAGACCGCTCTGGTGGTCGATCAGCAGCATCGCTGCGTCGCTGGCATCGATGGTCGGTTTCTGGCCGTCGAAGTTCGCTGCATTGACAGTGTTCATGGGTGTTTCCTCTTTTCTATAGGCAACAGCCATCCCTGGCCTGCGAACCGGCCTACGCGTCCTGTGTAGAGCGGAGTGGTGGTGCGTTAAGCGTGCATCTGGCCGAAGCGGCCGGACTGGAAGTCGGCGAAGGCCTGGTGGATTTCCTGCTCGGTGTTCATCACGAACGGGCCGTGGCCGACGATCGGTTCGTCGATCGGCTCGCCGCTGAGCAGCAAGACGACCGCGTCCTGGCTGGCTTCGAGAGTCAGTTGCTGGCCGTCACGTTCGAACAGCGCCAACTGCCCTTCGCGCACCGCTTCCACACCGTTGACCTGCACCGAGCCTTTCAACACCACCAGCGCGGTGTTGCGGCCTTCGTGCAGATCGAGCGTCAGCAACTTGCCGGCGTTGAGGCGCAGATCCCACACGTCGATCGGCGTGAAGGTACGCGACGGGCCGGTGTGGCCATCGAACTCACCGGCGATCAGCCGCAGGCTACCGGCGTTGTCCTTGAGCACGATGCTCGGGATGTCGCTGTCGAGAATGGTCTGGTAGCCCGGCGCGGCCATTTTGTCCTTGGCCGGCAGGTTGACCCACAACTGGACCATTTCCAGTTTGCCGCCGGTTTTGGCGAAGTTTTCCGAGTGAAACTCCTCGTGAAGGATCCCGGAAGCGGCGGTCATCCATTGCACATCGCCCGGGCCGATCACGCCGCCACTACCGGTCGAGTCGCGGTGCTGAACCTCGCCTTCATAAACGATAGTCACGGTTTCGAAACCACGGTGCGGATGCTGACCAACGCCACGTCGCTCGGTGGTCGGGGTGAAATCGGCGGGACCAGCGTGATCGAGCAGCAGGAACGGGCTGATGTGTTTGCCCAGGTTGTCGTAGGAAAACAGCGTGCGAACCGGGAAACCATCGCCGACCCAATGGCCGCGCGGGCTGGTGTAAATACCGATGATGTTTTTCATGGTTGTCTCCAATTTGGGTAAGTGATGCGATGGATCAAGCTTAAATCCATGACCATTAATGCACTAGACTGCAAAAATCAGCCTTAGCGTTCTATATGGAGAACGATGATGGAAGACCTCAACACCCTCTACTACTTCACCCAAGTGGTCGAACATCATGGTTTCGCTGCCGCCGGGCGCGCACTGGACATGCCCAAATCGAAACTCAGCCGGCGGATTTCCGAACTGGAAGAACGCCTCGGCGTGCGCTTGCTGCATCGCACCAGCCGTCATTGTTCATTGACCGAAATCGGCCAGGCCTATTACCAGCGCTGCCTTGCGATGCGCGTCGAGGCCGAAAGCGCCGCCGAGCTGATCGAACGCAACCGCTCCGAACCTCAAGGTCTGGTGCGTCTGAGTTGCCCGACGGCGCTGCTCAATTCGTGGGTCGGGCCGATGCTTACGCGCTACATGCTCAAATATCCGTTAGTGGAGTTGTTTATCGAGAGCACCAACCGCCGTGTTGATCTGCTGCACGAAGGGTTCGACATCGCGCTGCGAGTGCGTTTTCCGCCGCTGGAAAACACCGACATGGTCATGAAAGTGCTCGGCAACAGTACGCAATCAGTGGTCGGCAGCCCAGTATTTGTCGAACGTCTGTCGTCACCGCCCTCGCCCGCCGACCTCAATGGTTTGCCGAGCCTGCATTGGGGCGCCGCGCAGCGCGAGTATCAGTGGGAGCTGCTCGGGCCGAATGACAACACGGCGCTGATTCGGCATACGCCGCGAATGGTTACCGATGATTTGATTGCCTTGCGCCAAGCGGTGATTGCCGGCGTTGGCGTGGCGCACTTGCCGAGTGTGGTGGTGCGTGAGGATATTGCCGCCGGACGCGTCGTCGAGCTGATTCCGGGTTGGGCGCCCAAGTGCGGGGTGGTGCATGCGATTTTCCCATCGCGGCGCGGGTTGTTGCCGTCGGTGCGTACGTTGATTGATTTTCTCGGGGAGGAGTTTGCGCACAGCGATATTGCCTGAATTGGTGGTGCGCCCTTCGCGAGCAAGCTCGCTCCCACAAGAGCACGCATTCCAATGTGGGAGCGAGCTTGCTCGCGAAGAGGCCAGCCCGGACAACACAAATCCTGGAAATGATTCATGACTTCTGATCAACAGTGCTTTGCCCCGTCAGCGGTTTTTCTCAACCATCCGGATGCGGATACTCCTGGCCATTCCCACTGCAAACCCTGGAGTTCTTCATGTCTGTTCCCGCTTTCGGCCTTGGTACATTTCGCCTGCAAGGCCAGGTGGTCATCGATTCGGTCAGTACCGCCCTGGAACTCGGCTACCGGGTCATCGACACCGCGCAGATCTACGAAAACGAAGCCGATGTCGGTGTGGCCATCGCGGCCAGCGGTATCCCCCGCGAAGAGCTGTTCATCACCAGCAAGATCTGGATTGCCAACTTCGCCAGGGAGCGTCTGATCGCCAGTCTCAAAGAGAGCCTGGAGAAGCTGCAGACCGACTACCTCGACCTGACGCTCATCCACTGGCCATCGCCGGACAACCAAGTGCCGGTCGAAGAATTCATGGGCGCATTGCTGGAAGCCAAGCGTCTGGGCCTGACCCGGCAGATCGGCATTTCGAACTTCACCATCGACCTGATGAAACAGGCCATTGCGGCCGTCGGTGCCGAAAACATCGCGACCCACCAGATCGAGTTGCATCCGTACCTGCAAAACCGCCAAGTGGTCGAGTTCGCCCGCAGCCAGGGCATTCACATCACCTCGTACATGACCCTCGCTTACGGCGAAGTACTCAAGGATCCGCTGATCCAGCAGATCTCCGAGCGCCTGCAGGCCACCCCGGCGCAAGTCACTCTTGCCTGGGCGATGCAATCGGGTTATGCGGTGATTCCGTCATCGACCAAGCGCGCAAATCTGCTCAGTAACCTCGGCGCCACCGCACTCACGTTGAGCGATGCCGACATGATGCACATCGCCACGCTTGATCGTGGTTATCGCCTGACCAGTCCAACAGGCATTGCGCCACAGTGGGATTGAACCGTTAAGCCTCAAGACGCTGCGCGAGGCCGTGCAAGGCATCACGCAGCGTCTTGATCGCCATGACGACCGCCTCGGCTTCGGCCGCACGGCAGGCCTCTTCCAGATCAGTGCACGCTGACACCAGCCGCGCCGCGCCGACCATTTGCGCGCCCCCCTTGATGTGATGGGCCAACTCGCGCAGTCCGCCGCGGTCATGTTCATGGTTCATCTGGTCGAGCTGTTGCAGATCGTTGTGCAGGCTGCTCAATACTTCTTCACGCAGGCGTCGGATCATCGAATGGTCATTGCCGGCCATCTGCTCCAGCGTACTCAGATCGAGTTCCTTCAGAGCGACCTCCTCGACCGACTGAACTTCACTTTCACAATGGCTGGCCCCCTTCAAGGCCTGCTGCAGATCGTGCAAGCGAATCGGTTTGAACAGGCACTCATCCATACCGGCATCGAGGCAGCGAAGCTTCTCCTCCACCTGCGCGTTGGCGGTAAACCCGAGGATCAGGCAAGGTGTCCGAGCGCTCTGCGTTTCCTCATCACGAATGGCCCGCGCGAGCGCGTAGCCGTTACGCCGCGGCATGTTGCAGTCGGTGATCACCACATCGAACGCCTGTGCCCGCCAACGCTCCAGCCCGGCATGACCGTCCTCGGTGTCAACCGTGCGATGCCCCAGTTCACTCAACTGCCAGCACAACAACAAACGATTGACCGGATGATCGTCCACCACCAGAACGCTGAGTGAATGCCCAACCGCCTCCAATACTTGCGCGTGGGCCGGAACGTGTGACAACGCCTGCAGCAGTGGCATCTGGAGTCTGATTTCAACCCGAGTCCCGAGACCCGGTTCACTGTCGAGCCGCAATTCGCCGCCCATCATTTCGCACAGGCTGCGACTGATCACCAGGCCCAGACCGGAACCGCTGCGCGCCGATTGAACGTTATTGCTCGCCTGCACGAACGGACTGAACAGCCGTTGCCGGTCCTCATTGCTGATCCCGATCCCGCTGTCTTCGATGAGCACCTTCACCGCCAGTCGCTCGGCTGACGTTGGCGTCACAACCAGCCACAGACTCACTTCGCCATCTTCGGTGAACTTGATCGCGTTGCTCAGCAGGTTTGACAGCACCTGCTTGAAGCGCGTCGGATCAATCAATACATCGACGTCGCTATGGGCATCCAGTTCGATGTGCCACAGCAAGCGTTTCTGCCGTGCCAGCCCCTCGAAGACCCGACACACCGACACCACCAGTTCACGCAGATTGGCCCGTTCGGGAGCCAGGGACAAATGCCCAGTCTCGATACGCGCGATGTCGAGAATGTCACCGATCAGTGCCAACAACTGTTGACCGGCGTTGGAGGCCACCTGAATCGCCAATCGATCGGTCACGCCTTCCTCCGCCCGTTTCAAAGCCAGCTCGAGCATGCCGATCAGGGCGTTCATCGGTGTACGAATTTCATGGCTCATGGTTGCCAGAAACGTGGTCTTGGCCCGGTTGGCATCGTCCGCTGCGTCCTTGGCTTGCTGCAATTGCCGTAACCACTGCTGACGCTGGCGGATTTGCCAGCGCTGAAAACCGATCCACGCCAGCGCCAGTATCAGCAAGCCTGCCGCACCGGCAAAACCAAAGACAATCTCACGGCGATGCCGCAACCAATAGCTGTCATCCACCACCACGTCATGACTCCAGCGTTCAACCAGTTCGTCCATCTGTTGCGGGGCGATGCTCAGCAGCGCCTTGTTCAGGATCGAATGCAACGCCGACGCTTGCGGCGCAGTGGCCAGCGCGATACGGGCCGGTTGGTCGCCGATGGTACTGGCGATGCGCAGACGATCGCGGTAATGACGCGAGATCAGAAAGCGCGCGACCAGCAATGAGCTGACCGTGGCGTCGACCTGCCCCTTGGCAATCATTTCCATGCCCTCGGCGGGGCTTCTGACGTCGACAATGCGTAAGCGCGCGACGCGCTCCTGCAGATAACCACGCAATGGATGGCCGCGATAAATCGCCAAGCGCTTGCCCTGCAGATCGTCGAGACTGCGCACACCCTGCGTCATTGCCGCACTGACCAGCACAAACGGATTATTCAGATAGGCACGGGTAAATTGCAGTTCGTTTTCGCGCTCACTGCTGGGCGTTACCACGGGCAACAGATCCAGTTCCCCGGTTTTCAATTGCTCGATCTGACGATCCAGCGAACTCCCTCGGACAATCTCGAAATTCAATCCGCTGCGCTGGCTGATCAAGGCCAGCAGTTGCGCTGAAAGCCCGCTGAAACGGCCATCCGCGTCAAAGAACGTCAGGGGTGCGAAGTCTTCAATGCCGCCGACCCGTACCACTGGGTGCAGATCTCGCCATTGCCGCTCGACGGCACTGAGTTGCACCTGTGATTGTTCCGCCATCTCGGCAAGGCCGGCACTCCAGCGCTGCTCGATGCGCTGCCGATGTTCCATGGGGATGGCTGCCAACGCCTGGTCGACGATACGCTTGAGGCGCACCTGGCTACGCAGCAGCGCAAAGCCGAACGGATTGGCGTCGAGCCCGGCGGGCCCGGTCAACTGCAGATCGTTACGGTAATTGGTGTTGATCAAGTAGTTGGCACTGATGAAGTCGCCCAGGTAAACGTCATCGGTGCCAAACGCCACGGCGCCGAGTGCATCCATCGCCGACGGGTAGCGCTGCACGCTCGCTTCGGGATAGAACGCCTGCACACTCGCCAACGGCAGATAATCCTCGACCATGGCCACGCGCTTGCCCGCAAGATCCACCGGCAAGGTTTCTTCGAGCCGGGTCACCAGCATCGGCTGATCTTCGGCGTAGGCCCGAGACAAAATGAACGCAGGATCAGCAAGCTCGAAACTGTTCGAAGTGCCCAGCAGCTCCACTTCACCGTGTTTAAGCGCGGCCATGGCCGCATCCCGGTTGGCGTAGCGCTGTATCTGTATCCGCACGTTGAGCAATTGCGCGATCAGATCCGCGTAGTCAGCCGTCAGCCCTTCCAGCTCATGCCGATTGCGCGTCACCTCGAACGGCGGATAGTCGGGCCCTGAAATACCGACGCGCAAGAGTGGATGCTCCTGCAGCCATTGACGATCCTGTCCATCCAGTCGTATCTGGATATTTTCCGGGCGGGTCCGGCTCAGCACTTCCAGCATCACTGGCGCGTCGTTTGCTCCTGCCGATGCGCCGAGGGTCATCAACAACGCGAAAACGACCCGACGCAGCTCCATGGCCGATCCTCAAATCAAACCGTTACGTTGGGCAAATTCGCGTAGCATCACCAGTGACAATATTCCCAGCTTGATCATCAGGCGGGTCTTGTAGGTGCTGACGGTTTTGTGGCTCAGATGCATGTCCTGGGCAATGGTCTTGTTGGCTTTGCCTTGTGCCAGTTGCAGCAAAATGGCCAGCTCTCGATCGGAAAGCTGATCGATCATCTGCTTTTCCGATAGTTGGATAGCGTTCAAGGTACTGGTGCTGTCAGTCAGCGCGCTGAAATAGCTGTAGCCCGCCATCAGCGCCTGGATCGCCTTGTGCAACTGCTGCAATTGATTGCTTTTGGTCACATAAGCCATGGCTCCGGCGCGCAGGCAGCGTTCCTGATAGATCTCCGGCGCATGCAGGGAGAACACCAATATTCGGCAGGCCGGGTAGTTGGCCTTGATGCGCACGATCACGTCCAGGCCACTGAGCCCCGGTAAATTGAGATCCAGCACCACCAACTGTGGCGAATGCTCACGAATCATCTCCATCACTTGCTCGCCATTGGCAACCTCATGAATCTGTTTAAAGCTTTCGGCCTGCAATACGATTTTAACGGCGGCGCGCACCACCGGATGATCGTCGACGATCAGCGCTGACCTCATGTCCACTCCCGGTGCAAAATCTGACGACGGACCGCTGGCACAGGCTCACGCGGACTCAGTGGCTGCGCTGGGACTGTTACACGTAACGGCAAGTGAATCACCTGTCAGACCTGACAGTTGCGCCCAGTGTCTTTCTATGCATAAGCCAAACGCCGCAACGCCTCATCCTGCTCCAACCGAGGTCTGTCGACCCACGTCATCAACTGCGTGATCGCCTGTGCATTGGGCAATGCCGCATGACTGATCTGCAGGTTGCCCAGGGCAAAGCCCTCGGCCATCTGCATCGTTGTCGACGGCACTTTGTAGACCAACGCATGACGCACCTGCGGGTTATCAAGCAAGAATCCCGGCAGATCCAGCGCACCGCCCGCCAGTTCGGCGTTGATGACTACCACATCGAACGGTTCGCAACCGTAGTCCACCAGTGTCAACAGCTCGGCGAGGCTCTGCACCGGTGCAACACGGTAGTAATCGAGTTCGTTGAA
The DNA here is from genome assembly GCF_014268445.2 of Pseudomonas tensinigenes. Lineage (NCBI taxonomy): Bacteria > Pseudomonadati > Pseudomonadota > Gammaproteobacteria > Pseudomonadales > Pseudomonadaceae > Pseudomonas > Pseudomonas tensinigenes. The sequence goes on along the minus strand of NZ_CP077089.1, from coordinate 2,431,755 downwards.
CAACCGCTCGATTTTCATCCGGTAAAAATGTTGCGTGTCGGCGATGAGGATACGCAGGGCTTTATTGATCATGCTCAATCTCCTGGCAGTCAGGTTTTCGGGTGCGGCAAGACTACGCAACCTGATCGGCAGCTTCTGTAGGACTTTTCCGAAAAAACTGGCCGTTCGCCTGAGAGCCAGCACGGTTGCCACTCACTCGGTGGTACTCGGACTCCAGAACGCCTGCACCACCAGGGCCGATGTCGAGATCCGTGCCACCAGAGCATCCAGTTCATCACCATCCACCGAAGTGGTCGCCAGGGTGGCTTCGATCTCGATTTCATCGGCACCGAAGGCATGGACGTCGACATCACTGGCCGGGTAATTGCTGCGCTCAAGCTCGGCTTCGAGCAAGGCGAACACGGCGGTTTGCTGGGAGCGGCGGGCGATGACGTAGACGATGTTGGTAACTTCCGCCGAGACCACGTCCAAAGGCTGACGGTTGATGTTGTTGACGATCGGCCGCAGCAAGGTGTTGGCGGCCAGAATGAACAGCGTGCCGAGTACCGCTTCGGCAAGCAGATCGGCGCCGGCACAGGCGCCGACCGCTGCAGACGTCCACAGGGTCGCGGCGGTGTTGAGGCCGCGCACGTTGCCCTCTTCGCGCATGATCACCCCGGCGCCGAGAAAACCGATGCCGGACACCACGTAAGCGACCACACGCACCGCGCCTTCGGCACCGGCGAGACGGTTGGCCATGTCGACAAATATCGCCGCGCCGACGGCGACCAGTACGTTGGTGCGCAGGCCGGCAGTGCGTTGCCGGTACTGGCGCTCGAAGCCGATCAGGCCACCGAGGATGAATGCAGCGCTGAGGCTGACGAGGGTGTCGAGCAGCGAATCGAGGTTGAGGTTGTTGATGGCTTGCATGATGAAATCCTTGAGAACACAACTTCCCCCTGTGGGAGCGAGCCTGCTCGCGAAAGCGGAGTGTCAGCCACTACAGCTGTGGCTGAAAAAAAACCTTCGCGAGCAGGCTCGCTCCCACAGGGGAACAGTGTTGGCCTTACTGTTATTGCCAGCCGAACCGGCGGATGTAGAAGCCTTTCACTGCCTGGGTCAGCGCCATGTACGCCAGCAGAATCACCGGCAGGAACACGAAGTACAGCGACGGCAGCGCCTGCAATTTGAAGTAGTGCGCCAGCGGCCCCATCGGCAGGAAGATGCCGACCGCCATGATGATCCCGGTCATGACCAGCAGCGGCATGGCTGCACGGCTTTGCAGGAACGGAATCTTCGGCGTGCGAATCATGTGCACGATCAGCGTCTGGGTCAGCAAGCCGACCACGAACCAGCCGGACTGGAACAGCGTCTGGTGATCCGGGGTGTTGGCGTCAAACACGTACCACATCAAGGCGAACGTGGTGATGTCAAAGATCGAACTGATCGGGCCGAAGAACAGCATGAAGCGCCCGACATCACCCGGCTGCCAGCGTTGTGGTTTCTTCAGCATTTCCTCATCGACGTTATCGAATGGAATGGCAATCTGCGAAATGTCGTAGAGCAGGTTCTGCACCAGCAGATGCATCGGCAGCATTGGCAGGAACGGAATGAACGCACTGGCGACCAGCACCGAGAAGACGTTGCCGAAGTTGGAACTGGCGGTCATCTTGATGTACTTGAGCATGTTGGCGAAGGTGCGCCGCCCTTCGAGCACGCCCTCCTCCAGCACCATCAGGCTCTTTTCCAGCAGGATGATGTCAGCCGCTTCCTTGGCGATGTCCACCGCGCTGTCCACGGAAATGCCGATGTCGGCGGTACGCAGCGCGGGCGCGTCGTTGATGCCGTCGCCCATGAAGCCGACCACATGACCGTTGCCCTTTAGGATGCGCACGATGCGCTCCTTGTGCGACGGCGTCAGTTTGGCGAAGACGTTGGTGGTTTCCACGGCCACCGCCAGTTCGGCATCGCTCATGCGCTCAACGTCATTGCCCAGCAACAGGCCCTGTTGCGCCAACCCGACTTCGCGGCAGATTTTCGCGGTTACCAGTTCGTTATCGCCGGTCAGCACTTTTACCGCCACGCCGTGTTCAGCCAAGGCTTTGAGCGCCGGCGCGGTGCTTTCCTTCGGTGGATCGAGGAACGCCACGTAACCGATCAGCGTCAGTTCCTGTTCATCGGCCAGGCTGTAAATCTCCCGACCTTCCGGCATCGAGCGTGCGGCCACGGCCACCACGCGCAAGCCTTCAGCGTTGAATGCTGCGGTGACCTGACGAATCCGGGTCAGCAATTCATCGCTCAAGGCTTCATCGACGTCGCCGTGACGCACGCGGCTGCACACCGCCAACACTTCTTCCACGGCGCCTTTGCAGATCAGTTGATGTGGCTGACCACGCCCTTCGACCACCACCGACATGCGCCGACGATTGAAGTCGAACGGGATCTCATCGACCTTGCGAAACGCCGTGCCGACTTTCAGTTCACGGTGGACTTCCACGTGTTCCAGCACCGCGACATCCAGCAGGTTTTTCAGGCCGGTCTGGTAGTAGCTGTTGAGGTAAGCCATTTCCAGCACGTCATCGGAGTCTTCACCCCAGACGTCGACATTGCGCGCGAGGAAAATCTTGTCCTGAGTCAGCGTCCCGGTCTTGTCGGTGCACAGTACGTCCATGGCGCCGAAGTTCTGGATCGCGTCGAGGCGTTTGACGATGACTTTTTTGCGTGACAGAAACACCGCGCCTTTGGCCAGCGTCGAGGTGACGATCATCGGCAGCATTTCCGGGGTCAGGCCGACGGCAATCGACAGCGCGAACAGCAGCGCCTCAGTCCAGTCACCCTTGGTGAAACCGTTGATGAACAGCACCAGCGGCGCCATGACGAACATGAAACGGATCAACAACCAGCTGACTTTGTTGACGCCTTGCTGGAACGAAGTGACCGCACGGTCGGTTGCGCCGACACGCTGGGCCAACGCACCGAAATATGTGCTGTTGCCGGTGGTGAGGATCACTGCCACCGCAGTTCCCGACACCACGTTAGTGCCCATGAACAGGATGTTGTCCAGCTCCAGTGGATTGCGCGTATCGCGATCCTGCTGGTGTGGAAACTTCTCCACCGGCATCGATTCACCAGTCATCGCTGCCTGGCTGACGAACAGATCCTTGGCGCTGAGCACGCGGCAATCGGCAGGAATCATGTCGCCAGCCGATAGCACGATCAGATCGCCCGGCACCAATTGTTTGATCGGCAATTCGCTGCGCGGCGCGTCACGGCGCATCACCGTGGCGGTGTTGCTGACCATGGCTTTCAGCGCATCGGCGGCCTGGTTGGATTTGCTTTCCTGCCAGAAACGCAGCAGCGTCGACAGCACCACCATGGAGAAAATCACCACGGCAGCCTTGAGGTCTTCGGTCAGCCACGAGATCACCGCCAACAGGGTCAGCAGCAGGTTGAACGGGTTTTTGTAGCAGTGCCACAGGTGAATCCACCATGGCAGCGGCTGCTCGTGTTCGACTTCGTTGAGGCCGTATTGCGCACGCAGCGCATCGACTTCGAAATCGGTCAGGCCATCGGAATGCGTGCCGAGTGACGACAGTAAACCAGCGGTGTCGCACTGCGCGGCATCGACCAACGTGTTGGCCAGCGTGGGCGGGACTTCACGGCTGACCGTGGTGTCGTTGATCGATTCCAGTAGCGCCAGGCGACGGAAGTGCCGGGCGATGTGGCGGGTGCGCAGGAAGCCTGCGAAAAATTCCTTGAGCGTAAGTTTCATGGCTGTTGCCCCTATGGTCAGCCGGGAAACCGTCAAGCAGGTACGGCCGCGCCTCGTCCGCCGGAAAAACCGGCACGGCAAGGCCTGGCGCGCCGGTCAGAAAAGACAGGCGTGTCGATAGGGCTGCGATTACGACAGTGAAGTCGAAACCACGCTCTGTTCAGCGTCGATGAGAAGGACGTCTAGACATGACCACGGACGGATCATGCACGGGATGCCGCTGCTCGCTTTTACGGCGAGACAACGACAGAGAAAATCTGCGCGTTATCTTGCCGAGAATCTGCCGGTTACCGAGACCGGCCGACAACTGTCACTCGAACAAGTACCCACTGTGGGTCTCCGCTATTGATGAAAACGCGCGAAGCTTACGCCCCGATGATGGGAGAGTAAACCCGCAAAAGGAGGTGAGTCGGGGAATGTGGGGGATGTTCAGGAAGGGTTCAGGATTGGGATTTTGCGGTGATTTTGATGGCCCCTTCGCGAGCAGGCTCGCTCCCACATTTTGTCCTGCGTACACAGAACCATTGTGGGAGCGAGCCTGCTCGCGAAAGCGGTGTATCAGGCAAAACAGGTTTAGCTGGCAGTCGCCAACAACAGATCCGCCATCGAACGATGCCCACGGTTCTTGCCATGCTCATACAAAGAGCCGGCAATCTCGTCCGCACGAATCGGCAGCACCGACAGCAGCGTATCGCTCAGACCATGACTGGCCTGGCAGAAGCCCTGCATGTAGATGCCGGCCTTGCAGCGTTCGTCGGTAATCAGTTTGTAGTTGCGATCAACCTCGAAATCGCCGAGGTATTCTTCCAGCGGCGCCAGCAGTTTGCGGTGCATCTGCCGCTCGTAACCGGTGGCCAGTACCACGGCGTTGTAGTTGCGCACGGTGACTTCGCCGGTGGCGTTGTTGCGCACGGCCAGTTCGATACCGTTTTCGGTGGCGGTGGCTTTCTCGACGGTGGTCAGGGTGCGGAACGCGTGACGGGCAATCCCCGAGACCTTCTGACGATAGAAGATGCCGTAGATGCGCTCGATCAGGTCGATGTCGACCACCGAGTAGTTGGTGTTGTGGTACTCGTTGACCAGACGTTCGCGCTCGGCACTGTTCTGCTGGAACACCAGATCGGTGAACTCCGGCGAGAACACTTCGTTGACGAACGGGCTGTCGTCCGCAGGCTTCAAGGCCGAACCGCGCAGGATCATGTCGACCTGCACCGACGGGAACGAATCGTTCAGATCGATAAAGGCTTCCGCCGCGCTCTGCCCGCCGCCGATGATCGCAATGCTCATCGGCTGATTGTTCACGCACGGCTGCTTGGCCATCTGCGACAGATACTGCGAGTGGTGGAACACGCGAGTGTCGCCCTTCAGCGCCTTGAACGCCTCGGGAATACGCGGCGTGCCGCCGGCGCTGACCACCACCGAGCGGGTCGTGCGCACATGTTGCAGGCCATCGCTGCCACGGGAAATAACCCGCAATGCTTCAACCTGATGGTTGTGCAGCACCGGTTCAATGGTCAGCACTTCTTCGCCATAACGGCTCTGCTCGGTGAACTGCCCGGCGACCCAACGCAGGTAGTCGTTGTATTCCATGCGGCACGGATAGAAGGTGCCGAGGTTGATGAAGTCGACCAGGCGACCGTGGTACTTCAGGTAATTGACGAAGGAATACGGACTGGTCGGATTACGCAGGGTCACCAGATCCTTGAGGAAGGAAATCTGCAACTCGCTTTGCGTCGACAGGGTATTGCCGTGCCAGCTGTAGTTGGCCTGCTTGTCGAGGAACAGCACATCCAGCTCACCCTGGATCGGGCCGCGCTCTTGCAGAGCGATGGCCAGCGCCAGGTTCGAAGGGCCGAAACCGACGCCGATCAGGTCGTGAACGATGGGCGATGCAATTGCCTGTGTCATTTCCAGTGTCCTCTGGATGAACCCCTCAACCGTGGGGATAAAGCCTGGGTGACCTGACCGGCCCGAAGCAGGACAGCAGATCGTCTGTTGAGTAGGAACGAGGACGGTGAAAAAAAATTTACTGAGGAAGGATCAATGGGCGTCCCATTGTTTGATGCGTAACCGGCAATGCTTCATGGCATTGACGATGTGTTTTTCCACCAGCGCTTTGGAAATGCCCAGGCTTGCGGCGATTTCGTTGTGGGACAGGCCTTCGATCTTGCGCAGCAGAAAGCTTTCGCGGCACAGCGGCGATAATTCGGCCAGCGCGCGCTGGAGCATCTCCAGGCGTTGACCGTGATCGAGGGTGCCATGGGGCGACGGGGTGAAATAGCGCTCTTCGTTGTCGAGCACTTCCAGCGATTCGACCTGGCGCGAGGCATTGCGACGATGGTCGTCGATGACCAGATTCAATGCCGTTCGATAAAGAAACGCCCGGGGCTGCTCGATCGGCGTGTCGCTGGAGCGCTCGAGTACGCGTAAATAGGCGTCATGCACCACATCCTCGGCAACCTGGCGGTTGCCCAGCTTGGCGTTCAGGAAACACACCAGCTCGCGATAGTAGTTTTCCAACATGACTCCCGGCCGCAGCAGTGCGGTTTCGATCCTTGAGCCACACCCGCCACCGTCAAAACGACAGTGGCACGATGCTGGCAATTTCAGATGCGTAATTTATAGTAATTCTCATATAGATTTAAAGCGCTGTTTCGATTTGCCCGACAAATTGTTAGCTTCTATACCTGTTACCGCGTTTTTCAGCGCTTAAATTACCCAACGCGTCCCTCGTTTAAAAAACAGTTCCCCGTATCTGTCGCCTCCTGCGCCAGCGTTCGGTCTTGGCCCCTGTGCGGTGCCGGCTGGATGACGGGTCGATTTCCACTGGCCGGAACCCTGCATGAAACGTCCCCGCCCCGCCCGACGCGCCCTGCTCGTAGCCCTTTGTCTGATTCCCGTTGTCGCCGTAGCCGCCTGGCAGATATTGCCGCCCGGCCGGGACAAGTTCGCCACCGTGCAAGTCAGTCGCGGCGACATCGAAAGCAGCGTCACTGCCCTTGGCACATTGCAGCCACGGCGCTACGTGGATGTCGGCGCCCAGGCTTCCGGGCAAATCCGCAAAATCCATGTGGAAGTCGGCGACGTGGTCAAGCAAGGCCAATTGCTCGTGGAAATCGACCCGTCGACGCAAAAGGCCAAGCTCGACGCCAGCCAGTTCTCCATCGAAAACCTCAAGGCGCAGTTGCAAGAGCAACAGGCGCAGCACGAACTGGCGCGGCAGAAGTACCAGCGCCAGCAGAACCTCGCGGCCGGCGGCGCCACCCGTGAAGAAGACGTGCAGACCGCCCGCGCCGAACTCAAGGCCACCCAGGCACGTATCGACATGTTCCGCGCCCAGATCCGTCAGGCCGAGGCCAGTCTGCGCAGTGATCAGGCCGAACTCGGTTACACGCGCATTTATGCGCCGATGGAAGGCACCGTGGTCGCACTCGATGCCCGCGAAGGCCAGACACTCAATGCCCAGCAACAGACGCCACTGATTCTGCGCATCGCCAAACTGTCGCCGATGACGGTCTGGGCCGAGGTCTCCGAGGCCGATATCGGCCATGTCAAACCGGGCATGACTGCTTACTTCACCACACTCAGCGGTGGCAATCGGCGCTGGAGCAGCACCGTTCGGCAAATTCTGCCGGTGCCACCCAAACCGCTGGACCAGACCAGCCAGGGCGGTGGCAGCCCGGCCAGTTCGAGTAAAAGCGGCAGCGCGCGCGTGGTGCTGTACACCGTGCTGCTGGACGTCGATAACGCCGACAACGCCTTGATGGCAGAGATGACCACGCAAGTGTTCTTCGTCGCTGACCAGGCGAAAAACGTGCTCACCGCACCGGTCGCCGCCCTGCAAGGCAGCGCGGCGGCCAATCGGCAGACCGCGCAGGTCATCGCCACCAATGGCGAGATTCAGTCCCGCGAAGTACGCACCGGCATCAGCGACCGTCTCAAAGTGCAGATTATCGAGGGCTTGAACGAAGGCGATCATTTGCTGATCGGCCCGGCCGACGGCAGCGGAGGTTGAATGCAAACGCCTCTGATCGACCTGCAGGACATCCGCAAATCCTACGGCGGCGGTGACGCTCCCGAAGTTCACGTGTTGCGCGGCATCGACCTGTCGATTCACGCCGGCGAGTTCGTGGCGATTGTCGGCGCGTCCGGTTCCGGCAAATCGACGCTGATGAACATTCTCGGCTGCCTCGACCGGCCGACGTCCGGCGAATACCGCTTCGCCGGGGAAAACGTCGCCGGCCTCGACAGCGATGAACTCGCCTGGCTGCGCCGAGAAGCCTTCGGTTTCGTGTTTCAGGGCTATCACCTGATTCCGTCCGGCTCGGCCCAGGAAAACGTCGAGATGCCGGCGATCTACGCCGGCACCCCTGCCGCCGAGCGTCACGCGCGCGCCGCCGCCCTGCTCGACCGTCTCGGCCTCGCCTCGCGCACCGGCAACCGCCCCCATCAGCTTTCCGGAGGCCAGCAACAACGCGTGTCGATTGCTCGCGCACTGATGAATGGAGGCCATATCATCCTGGCCGACGAACCGACCGGCGCCCTCGACAGCCACAGCGGCAAGGAAGTCATGGCGCTGCTCGATGAACTGGCGAGCCAGGGCCATGTGGTCATTCTCATCACCCACGACCGCGAAGTGGCGGCGCGGGCCAAACGCATTATCGAAATCAGCGATGGCTTGATCATCAGCGATAGCGCCAGAAACAACCCTGACGCCCAGCACAGTGCCAATCCCGGCGCCCTGCAAGCGGTGGATCTGCGCAAGCGCTTGAGCGAAGGTGCCGAAGCCACCGGGGCCTGGAAAGGCGAACTGGTGGACGCCCTGCACGCCGCCTGGCGAGTGATGTGGATCAACCGCTTCCGCACCGCGCTGACCCTGCTCGGCATCATCATCGGCGTAGCCTCGGTGGTGGTGATGCTCGCCGTCGGCGAAGGCAGCAAGCGCCAGGTCATGGCACAAATGGGCGCGTTCGGCTCGAACATCATTTATCTCAGCGGCTCGGCGCCCAACCCGCGAACGCCACCGGGCATCATCACCCTCGACGATGTGCATGCCCTGGCGAGCCTGCCACAAGTACAGCGGATCATGCCGGTCAACGGCGCCGAGGCCGGTGTGCGCTTCGGCAATGCCGACCACCTCAGTTACGTTGGCGGCAATGACACCAACTTCCCGGCAATCTTCAACTGGCCGGTGGTTCAGGGCAGTTACTTCACAGAGGCCGACGAACAGAACGCAGCAGCCGTTGCGGTGATCGGCCACAAGGTGCGGAGCAAACTCCTCAAAGACGTTGCCAACCCGATCGGCCAGTACATTCTGATCGAGAACGTGCCGTTTCAGGTGGTCGGGGTACTGGCGGAAAAAGGTGCCAGCTCCGGCGATTCCGACAGTGACAACCGCATCGCCGTGCCCTACTCCGCCGCCAGCGTGAGGTTGTTCGGCACGCGTAATCCGGAGTACGTGGCCATCGCTGCCGCCGACGCGCGCAAGGTCAAGGACACCGAACACGCCATCGAACAACTGATGCTGAACCTGCACAACGGCAAGAAGGATTTCGAACTGACCAACAACGCGGCGATGATCCAGGCCGAAGCGCGCACGCAAAACACCCTGTCGCTGATGCTCGGCTCGATTGCGGCGATCTCGCTGCTGGTCGGCGGCATCGGCGTGATGAACATCATGCTCATGACCGTTCGCGAACGCACTCGCGAGATCGGCATCCGCATGGCCACCGGCGCCCGCCAGCGCGACATCCTGCGCCAGTTTCTCACTGAAGCGGTGATGCTATCGGTGGTCGGCGGCATCGCCGGCATCGCTCTGGCGCTGATCATTGGCGGCGTGCTGATTCTCAGTGAAGTCGCGGTGGCGTTCTCATTGATGGCGGTACTCGGCGCTTTTGGTTGCGCCTTGGTCACCGGTGTTGTCTTCGGCTTCATGCCGGCCCGCAAAGCTGCCCGACTCGACCCGGTCACGGCCCTTACCAGTGAATGATCGCTCTATGAAACCGCGCCTCAGTCTGTTGACCGTCTGCCTGATACTCAGCGCTTGCGGCAGTACCCCACAACCCCCGGACAGCGGCATCGTGCCGCCTGCCGCCTGGCAATCACCGCACAACACCAGCGCCGAACGCGACGCCCTGCGCTGGTGGACGCGCTTCGCCAGCCCGCAACTCGATCAATTGATCGAGCAGGCCCAGGTCGGCAGTTATGACCTGGCCGCAGCCATCGCTCGCGTGCGCCAGGCGCGTGCCGACACCGTGATTGCCGGCGGCTCGTTGCTGCCGGAAATACAAGGTACCGGCAACGCCAATCGGCAAAAGCTGTTGCGTGGCGATGGCTATCGTCAACTGGATGCCGACAGCAGTAACAGGGCGGTGGACTACTTCGACGTCGGCCTCAGCGCCAGTTACGAAATCGACTTCTGGGGCGGCAAGCGCGCATCGCGCGACAGCGCACAGTTCAGCCTGCAAGCCAGCGAGTTTGATCGCGCCACCGTCGAGTTGACCCTGCTCAGCGGCGTCGCCAACAGCTACACGCAGGTCCTGTCGCTACAGGAACAGAGCCGCATTGCCGAGCTTAATCTGGCCAACGCGCAAAACGTCCTGCAACTGGTGCAGACGCGCTACAACGCAGGCTCCGCCACGGCGCTTGAACTGGCGCAACAAAAAAGCCTGGTCGCCGCGCAGCAACGCCAATTGCCGACCGTCCAGCAACAGGCTCGAGACGCGCAGATCGCCCTGGCGGCCCTGCTCGGCCGCCCGGTGCAAGACCTGCCGGCCAGCCACGAGTCCTTCGACCAGTTGCAATGGCCGCCGATATCCGCCGGCCTGCCCAGCGAACTGCTGACCCGGCGTCCGGACATCGCCCGTGCCGAGGCGCAATTGGCGGCAGCTCAGGCGAACGTCAAAGTGGCACGAGCGGCGATGCTGCCGAAAATCACGCTGGGCGCGAGCATTGGCTCCGGTGCCAACCAGGCCGATGACCTGTTGCGCAGTCCGTTCTACAACCTCACCGCCGGGCTGATCGCACCGATCTTCAACAATGGCCGTCTGAGCGCTGAACGCGACAAGGCCACGGCCCGTCAGGAAGAGCTGCTGGAAACTTATCGCGGCGCCATCATCAACGGTTTCGCCGACGTCGAAAAAGCCCTCAACAGCATCCGCGGTCTTGATCAACAACGGCAGTGGCAGAGCGAAGAACTGAACCAGGCGCAAACCGCCTTCAACATCGCCCAGAGCCGTTATCAGGCCGGCGCCGAGGACTTGCTGACCGTACTGGAAACCCAGCGCACGCTGTATGCGGCGCAGGATCAGACCGTGCAACTGCGGCTGTCGCGAATGCAGGCGAGTATTGCCTTGTACAAGGCGCTGGGTGGTGGATGGCAGACGCAATAATTGCGTTGCCTGGCAGACCGCTTTCGCGAGCAGGCTCGCTCCCACATAAGATCTTCTTAACATCGGAGATCAAATGTGGGAGCGAGCCTGCTCGCGAATGAACGATGACCCAGCCCTCAAGCCGGGCTGGTTTTAGGTTTCAGATTGCGCGCATACCACGGCCGTTGCGGCACGCGGCGGAACAGCCCGGCGAGTTTTTTCTCGTCATTGAGGAAGGTGATGCGCAGTGCCAGCTTCATGGTTTCCGGGTCCATCTCCACCGTCTTGCCCGCCTGCAACCCCGGCGTAGTGCTGCAGCCATGCGTGACCGGCCCCAGCCACGGATCATCGACTTCGTTCCAGCGCCCTGGTGCAAACCACTGCACACCATTGACCACCTTGCGAGTGACTTCACCCGGATGGAAGCGCTCGTGCGCGCGAAACCAGTCTTCGATACGGTCGTCGATCCAGCCATGAAAATGCCAGAACGACGGATTGACGTGGGATGAAAACGGGTCGCCAAGGAAGTCGTTTTCCGGGCCGTACCAACGCGCAGCGAAGTCGGCAGGATCACGCGCGAAAGGCACCGGCTGACCGTTCGACGGGTCGCGCGGTACAGACGCCCAGCGCATGTGCAGCCAGTCGTGCAGGCCCAATTCAACCTCGGAACCGAACTGTCCGAGCGTGAGTCTGGCCAGGTACACCGGATCACGGTATTGCGACTCCCAGACCTGGAAGTTGCTTTCGTAGGTCTCGGCCGTCTTGATGTCGCTGACCCACTTGCTGTACTCGTCATCACCGTCAGCCAGCCACGCGGGCGGCAGCGCCGTGCCGTCATGGTTGTCGAAGTAACGGGCGAAGCCCGGGCGATCACGGATCAATTCCGGTTGTGGCAGCGGAAAGTATTGCCACGATGGCAGGTCCTGCATAGAACGCGCCGTGCCGAGCATGTGCCGGTGCATGAAGAAGAAATCCACCCCGGAGCCGTTGCGATCCTTGCGCGGCCCACGGGCATCGCGCTCCTTGTCACGCGGTCCGGGCTGCCAGCCGATGCCGCGCAGGGCTTCGCGCTTGTCTTCGGGCAAGGTGTGCCACTTGTCCCGCGTGGCATGCCACAACTGGTGGAACAGTCGGTGCTCGGGGGAAATCAACCAGGCCAGCAACGTCGGATTCAACGGCGTACGTTCACGCGCCTCGGGAAACAGGCGCTTGACTGCGACGAAACCATTGTCCTGTACCGGCAAGGCCAAGGGGCGATCCAGGCGCAAGACTTTACCGCTGAGGGTGCCTTTGCCGGCGTTGCCGAAATCGGCCCAGACCTCATCAAGGATCATCTCCAGCTCATAGCTGATCTGGCCTTGCGCACCGATCAGCCGCCAACTCAGTTTCGCCGCATCGGCACTGGCCAGATCGCCAAGAATTCGGTAACGAGGTGTTTCGCCGGAACGCAAACGCTCCGGCGTATCCAGGAAACCACAGACGCCACGACCTTTCTGACCGATGTCGAGGAACACTTGCAGCCCCCTGACCGGCAGGCCTTCAAGGCCCGCGTCACGGCCTTCGAAGCGAATATCCCAGACGCCCCGCAAGGCACTGGCCAAACGTTGTCCGGCGAGGTCGGCGACGTCGAAAGACGCTTCACCCGGAGTGATCGTCGGATCCGGCTTCGTCCATTCACGATGCCCAAAATAAGCCGCCGGCACGGCAGCGCCGGTCAGCGCCAGGCCCGCCATGAACCATCGTCGAGAAATCTTCATTGCCCTACCTGTGTCAGCCATGAAGCAGGCTTTATCCAAGCTAGAACGTTTGCTGCCCGGGTAAATTTATGTGGGTTTGAAAAGATCGCAGCCTTCGGCAGCTCCTACATCGAATGTATATCCCTGTAGGAGCTGCCGAAGGCTGCGATCTTTTAACCTGGCAACCTAAATTCCACGGCCATCCACTCGTTCCTCCCAGATAGCAAAGGCTTTGCGCCTGCACCTCGATGGCGAACCCGACTGAGATGGCAATGACAAAACCACGTTCGAAAAAGGCTCTATTCATCGGCCTGCCCTTAGCCCTGGCGATCAGCGCCGGTGCAGGCTTTGCCGCTTGGCATCACTGGTTCAAGGACGACCTTGGCTATGACGCCAGGATTGTGAAACAGGCAGATGAACTGCACGAACGCATGCTCTCTTTCGACAGCCATGTCAGCCTGATGCAGAACTTCGGCACCGACGGTCACGAAGCCGACAAGGATGGCTCCGGCCAGTTCGATCTGGCCAAAACCAGTCGCGGTCGCTTGTCTGGCGCGGCGCTGACCATTTTCGGCTGGCCGGAAATGTGGAACGGCCCCGATGCCCCCCACAAACCGACTGCCGGCTTCATCGACGAAGCCCGCAACCAGCAGGAAATCCGCTACCGGATCATCTCCGGGATGGTTCGCGACTACCCCAATCAAGTCGCGATCGCCTATACCCCGGACGACATGCGCCGCCTGCACGGCGAAGGCAAGTTCGCGATTTTCATCAGCATGCTCAACGCCTATCCGCTGGGCCATGATCTGAATCGGCTGGACCTGTGGACGGCGCGCGGCATGCGCATGTTCGGCTTCAGCTACATCGGCAACAACGACTGGGCGGATTCGTCTCGCCCACTGCCATTTCTCAATGACTCACCGGACGCCCTCGACGGCCTCTCCGATCTGGGCAAGCAGGCGGTCAAGCGCCTCAATGATCTGGGCGTGATCATCGACGTGTCACAGATGTCGACCAAGGCCCTCGAACAAGTCGCACAGCTGAGCCGTACGCCGCTGGTTGCCTCGCACTCGGCGCCGCGCGCGATGGTCGACATCCCACGCAACCTCAGCGACAAAGAGATGCAGTTGATCAAGAACAGCGGCGGCGTGGTGCAAATCGTCGCGTTCTCGCAGTACCTGCGGCCGCTGACCCAGAAGACCCAGGATCGCCTCAACGAGCTGCGCAAGGAATTCGACCTGCCGCCCCTGCCGAACCTGGCGATGGCGCTGATGCCGGGCGACCCAATCATTGCGGCCTGGTCCGAAACCAAATTCGGCCTGTACGCCAGCCGCCTCTACGCGATCCTCGAAGACGAACCGAAGGCCAGCCTCAAGGATTTCGGCGACGCCATCGAATACGCCGTGCGCAAGATCGGCATCGACCATGTCGGCATCAGCTCCGACTTCAATGAGGGCGGCGGCGTCAAAGGTTTCCAGAACGTCGGCGAGATCCGCAATGTCACCGCTGAACTGCTGTCGCGCGGTTACTCCGAAGCCGACATCGGCAAACTCTGGGGCGGCAACTTCCTGCGCGTCTGGGATCAGGTCGAAAAAGCCGCGAAACCGGCGCTGGCCAGCGCGCAGGGAACGACGCAGCCATGAGGAATCGTCGTGATTTTCTGAAACAGGCCGGACTGCTCGCCGCTGCGCTGCCACTGGGCGCAAGCCTGCCGAACATCGCCAGCGCTGCCGCCACGGCTGCGCCAATGCCGCGCAGCAAGTGGACGCAGTTGCAGCAACTGTTCGACCAGGATCCGGACTACCTGCACTTTTCCAACTTCCTGATCACCTCGCACCCGAAACCGGTGCGCGAAGCGATTGAACGGCATCGCGCCGCCCTCGACAAAAATCCCGGCCTGGCCATGGATTGGGACCTCGGCGTGATCGAGCAGCGCGAGGAAAACGTGCGCGTCTGGGCCGGCCAATACCTGCAAGCCAACGCCAAACAGATCGCCCTGACCGGCAGCACCACTGAAGGTCTGACGATGATTTACGGCGGTGTGCATGTGCGCCCCGATCAGGAAATCCTCACCACCGCCCACGAACACTACGCCACCCACACCATCCTCGCCTTGCGCAAGGAACGTGAAGGCACGCAGGTGCGCAAGATCCGTCTGTTCAAGGATCCGCAGACCGCGACCAAAGCCGAAATCCTCGCCGCCATCGACACTGCCATCCGCCCGGAAACCCGCGTACTGGGCATGTGCTGGGTGCATTCGGGCAGCGGCGTGAAACTGCCGATCGGTGACATCGGCGCCATCGTCGACAAGCACAACCGTGGCCGCAGCGATGCTGACCGGATCATTTATGTGGTCGACGGCGTGCACGGTTTCGGCGTCGACAACCTGAGCTTCGCGCAGATGAACTGTGACTTCTTCATCGCCGGCACCCACAAGTGGATGTTTGGCCCGCGCGGCACCGGCATCGTCTGCAGCCGTTTCGAGGAGGTCAGATACGTGACGCCGATCACCCCGACCTTCTCCGAAGCCACAGCGTTTTCCACCACCATGACGCCCGGTGGCTATCACTCCTTCGAGTATCGCTGGGCGCTGGACGAAGCCTTCAAGCTGCATCTGCAACTGGGCAAGGCCGAGGTCGAAGCGCGCATCCACGCGCTCAACAGCTACCTGAAGAAGCGTCTGCTGGAACACCCGCAAATCGAACTCGTCACCCCGCTGAGTCCGCAACTGTCGGCCGGTTTTACCTTCTTTCGGGTCAAGGGCCAGGACAGCGACAAAGTCGCCGCGTACCTGATGCAGAACCGCGTGGTTACCGACGCCGTGAACCGCGATGTGGGTCCGGTGATTCGTACCGCACCGGGCCTGCTCAACGACGAGGCGCAAATCGATCGCTTGATGGCGCTATTGGCCAAACAGCTGTAGCCGCCCCGCTCTCACGTTTCCTTTCAACCTGTTATCGAGAATCATGATGAACAGTAGTGAACTGCGTAATTTTTCCTTGAAAGCGTTGCCCGCGCTAGGTCTCGCTGCATTGCTCGGTTGTGCCTTGCCAGGGCTGGCGCAAGCGGCCGAACCGCTCAAACCGGGCAAAGTCTTCAAGGACTGCAAGGACTGCCCGGAAATGGTCGTGCTGCCCACCGGCACCTTCACCATGGGCACCCCGGATGACGAAGTCGGCCGTGAGCCGGACGAAGGTCCGATGCACCCGGTGACCTTTGCCAAACCGCTGGCCATCAGTCGTTTCCAGGTGCTCAAAGGGCAATGGGACGCCTACCTCGCCGACACCGGCTATCAGCTGCCCGACGGCGACAAACGCCCGGGCCGCGCGTGCAAGGCCGGTATTCCCGACTACGCGGGCAGCGATCCGAAAAAGCAGTACACCGACAAACATCCGGCGGTGTGCATGGATTTTCCCGAGGCCGAGGCCTATGTAGCCTGGCTGTCGAAGAAAACCGGTAAATCGTATCGACTGGTCAGCGAATCGCTGCGTGAATACGCCGCCCGTGCCGGTAGCACCGGGCCTTTCCCGTTCCCCTTCGATGAAGGCAAGGAATACAGCATCGCTAAACACGCCAACACCTATGGCGCCGCCGACGGCTACAACTTCACCGCTCCGGCAGGCAAGTTTCCGGCCAATGCCTTCGGCGTCTACGACATGCACGGCAACATCTACGAATGGACCGCCGACTGCTACAACGAAAACTATGTCGGCGCGCCGAGTGATGGCAGCGCCTGGCTGACCGGTGATTGCAAGATTCGCCGCATTCGCGGCAACGACTGGGGTGAAGCACCGGTGTTCTCGCGCTCGGGCAACCGCAACGCCACCTACAGCGACACCCGCGGCGACTGGATTGGTTTTCGCGTCGCGCGCGATCTGTAAGGACGCGGTAACGGCAGCCGCCATGGCGGCTCTGGGCGCTCGCTCGTCGCCTCAGCCTCGATAAACCCGTGGTCGGCTAAATCGCCGCCCACGGGTTTCGTCTTTTAACCAGCCCAATCCTTGAAACGATGCCGTTAGCGGCACTAGAAGCGGAAACCTCCATGACCACAAAATCGCGCGGAGCCATCAGTGAAGTCCTCGGCCTGCTCAAGCCTTACCGGGTCGTTGTGGCGCTGTCGATCCTGCTCGGCATGCTCGGTGGCGTCAGCGTCACTGCCCTGCTCGCGACCATCAACAAAGCCCTGAACGGCAGCGGCGTTCCGTCAGCCACCGTACTCCTGACGTTTGCCGGCCTCTGCGCGTTCGCCCTGTTGAACTCGATTCTGTCGGACATCGGCACCAACCATGTCGGCCAGCACATCATCGCCGGCCTGCGTAAATCACTCGGCGAAAAAGTCCTGCTGGCGCCCATCGAGCAGATCGAACGGTTTCGCAGTCATCGCCTGATTCCGGTGCTGACCCATGACGTCGACACTGTCAGTGATTTCGCGTTTTCCTTTGCGCCACTGGCGATCGCTTTCACCGTCACCCTCGGTTGCCTGGGTTACCTGGCCTACCTGTCCCTGCCGATGTTTGCCCTGCTGTTGATCGCGATCGTGATCGGCACCGTCGTGCAATACATTGCCCGGTCCAAAGGCATCAAAGGTTTCGAAGCGGCGCGCGAAGCCGAGGACGAGCTGCAAAAGCACTACAGCGCGATCGCCGCGGGCGCCAAGGAACTGCGTATTCATCGCCCGCGCCGCCAACGCATGTTCAGCCAGCGCATCGAGGGCACGGCGGATTACATCTGCAACACGCACATCCGTTCGATCAACACGTTCGTGGTGGCAAAAACCTTTGGCTCGATGCTGTTTTTCGTGGTGATCGGTCTGGCCCTGGCCCTGCAATCGTTCTGGCTCGGTACCGACAAAGCGGTGCTCAGCGGCTTCGTGCTGGTGCTGCTGTACATGAAAGGCCCACTGGAATATCTGGTCACCACGTTGCCGGTGGTCAGTCGCGCGAACATTGCCTTCAAACGCATTGCCGAACTGGCCGAACAGTTTTCCTCGCCGGAACCGCACTTGCTCCTGCGCGACTCCGCTGCGGCGAGCAAAACGGCGGTGCAACAGTTGCAAATGCACAACGTGCACTACGCCTTCCCGCCGGTTCAGGGCAGTGCAGCGTTTGAACTGGGGCCGGTCAATCTGGACATCGCGCAGGGTGACATCGTGTTTATCGTCGGCGAGAACGGCGGCGGTAAAACCACCCTGATCAAATTGTTGCTGGGCCTGTATGCGCCACAACGCGGGGAAGTCCTGCTCAATGGCCAGGTGGTCGATGCCCAGGCGCGCGATGACTATCGCCAACTGTTCACCACGATTTTCGCCGACTACTACCTGTTCGATGAACTGGTACAGGGCGATAAACAAGTGCCGGCCGACACCAGCCGCTATCTGGAACGCCTGGAGATTGCGCACAAGGTGAGCATTAACGACGGTGTTTTCAGTACCACCGATCTGTCCACCGGCCAGCGCAAACGCCTGGCGCTGATCAACGCCTGGCTGGAAGAGCGTCCGGTGCTGGTGTTCGACGAATGGGCTGCCGATCAGGACCCGGCCTTCCGGCGCATCTTCTACACCGAGCTGCTGCCGGAGCTGAAACAGATGGGCAAGACCATCATCGTGATCTCCCACGATGACCGCTACTTCGACGTCGCCGATCAGTTGGTGAGGATGGAGGGAGGCCGAGTGGTCACCCACAAGAAGCCCCTCGAGACTGCTTGATCGATTGCACCTTTGCAGCCGGCCGGACACCCGTCCTGCCGGCCTTCAATCCGAATGTTTATCGCCGTGGACCCGACTGTCGGCAACGCCGTCAGCGCTCACGGTGCTGCCAACCACGAGAGCCCGATGAACGACTTACTCGATGATGAGGTACTGGCGCTGCTGATGGCAGATGCCGGCGAGCAATCCCAAGGCATCATTGCCCGTCCCCACCCGGCTCCGGCCCCCCTCTCCTTCGCGCAACAGCGACTGTGGTTCGTGCAACAGCTGACACCTGACAGTGCCGCCTATAACCTGCCACGCGCCGTGCGCCTCAGCGGTGCCCTGCAAGCACAGCATCTGGAAATGGCGCTGAATAAAGTCATCGAACGCCACGATGTCCTGCGCAGTGCGATCGTCGAGATCGACGGGGTAGCCATGCAGGTGGTCGATGCACACGCAACGCTGCCGTTGGGGTTCGATGATCTGCGCGGCCTGAGCGCTGAAGCACGCGAACAGCAGATTGCCCGGCGCACTGCCGAAGAGGCCGCCAAACCCTTCGACCTGAAGCAAGCACCACTGATGCGCGCGACACTGCTACAAGTCGCCGACACGGAGCACTTGCTGTTGCTCAACATGCACCATATCGCCTCGGACGCCTGGTCCAACGCGATCCTGATGCAGGACCTGACCCGCGCCTATGCGCAAGCGGCAATGGGCATGAGCGCGCCACTGCCGCGCCCGGCCATCCAGTACGCCGACTATGCCGACTGGCAGCGTGGCGACTATCTGCACAGCCCGGCCTGCAAGACCAGCGCCGAATACTGGCAGAATTATCTGGGCCAGACGTTGCCGCCGCTGGATCTGCCGGTGGACTTTGCGCGCAATGACCAGCATAGCCATGCGGCCGGCAAACACGACTTCAGCCTGCCCGCCACCTTGGCGCAAGCACTCAATCGCTTCTGCCAGCAGCACGGTTTGACTCCCTTTGTGGTCGCGTTGGGTGCCTGGCAATTGCTCCTGAGCCGCTACAGCGGCCAGGACGATTTCACCGTCGGCGTGCCCAACGCCACACGCAATCGCAGTGAAATTCAGGACCTGGTCGGGTTCTTTGTCAGCACCCAGGTCTATCGCGTGCGGATTGACCCGCAGCTGCCTTGCAAGGACTTCCTGCTGCGTCTGCGCCGCGAATCGCTGGCCGCGCTCGACCATGCCGACTATCCGCTGGAATTGAGCTTCGACGACCTGCAACTGCAAAGCAGTCAGCAGATCAATCCGTTGTTCCAGGTGCTGTTCAACTGGCGCACGGACGCCGGCACCTCGGTGCCGCTGAACCTGGGCGAATTGACCCTGGACTTTGTCGATGCCGGCAGCGGGCAGGCGAAATTCGACCTGTCGCTGGACGTCAGTTATTCCCTGAACCGCATCGACGCCAACATCGAATTCAGCCGCGACCTGTACCGCCCCGCCACCATCGAGCGGTTGGCCGGGCATTGGCAGAACCTGTTGCACGCCATCACCGCAAATCCCGAGGTCGCCCTGAGCGAATTGTCGCTGCTGAGCGACACCGAGTGCCGCCAGCAACGCGAACAATGGAACCCAGCCGTTGCGCCATTGCCGAGCGAAGGCGTGCATCAACTCTTCGAACGCCAGGCACTGGCCACGCCGCAGGCCCTCGCGCTGATTTGCGATGACGTGCGCATGAGCTATGCCCAACTCAACTCGGCAGCCAATGGCCTGGCACAGACCCTGCTCGGCTACGGCGTGGGCCCGGAAGTGCGGGTAGGCATCGCGGTCGAGCGCTCGGCGCGGATGATCGTCAGCCTGCTGGCGGTGCTCAAGGCCGGCGGTGTGTACGTACCCCTCGATCCCGAATACCCGCAGGAACGCCTGACCTGGATGATCGAAGACAGCGGCTTGAGCGTGCTGCTCAGCCAGCGCTCTTTGCGCCAGCGCCTGCCCTCGGTAGCCGCGGTAAGCGTGCTGTGCGTCGACGAACTCGACCTAGCCGACAGCGCGCACAGCGACAATCCGACCTGCCGTACCCATGGCCATAACCTGGCGTATGTGATGTTCACCTCAGGTTCCACCGGTCGACCAAAAGGTGTGGGAATTACCCAGGCGGCTTTGACCCGACACGCGCAAGTCGCCCTGGAATTCCTCGGCCTGACAGCCGCTGATCGTTCGCTGCAATTTGCCACGTTCAACTTCGATGCCTTTGTCGAACAGCTCTACCCGGCGCTGATCTGCGGCGCGTCGGTGGTACTGCGCGGGCCGGACATCTGGGACAGCGAAACCTGGTATCAGCAGTTGCTCGACAAGCAATTCACGGTGAGCGACCTGACCACCACGTACTGGAACATGCTGGCGAGGGATTTTGCCGCTGCCGGTGTCCGTGACTATGGCCCGTTGCGCCAGGTGATCGTGGGCGGCGAAGCCATGCCACCAGAAGGCGTGGCGGCGTGGGGCAAGGCGGGACTTGGCCATGTGCGCCTGCTCAACACCTATGGCCCGACGGAAACCACGGTCAGTGCCACGGTGCTCGATTGCACGGACTACGTCACCGGGCATGCGCCGCTGCCGAAAACCATGCCGATCGGCCGCCCCTTGGCTGGACGCGCCATTTACCTGCTGGACAGCGGTGGCCAACCGGTCCCGGTGGGCGTCGTCGGCGAATTGGTGATTGCCGGCGATCTATTGGCCCGGGGCTATTTCCAGCGCCCGGAGCTGACCGCCGAACGCTTCATGCCTGACCCGTTCAGCACGCAGGGCGGGCGTCTGTACCGTACCGGTGATCTGGCACGCTATCGCGCCGATGGCGTCATCGAATACGTCGGCCGACTCGATCATCAAGTGAAGATTCGCGGCTTCCGTATCGAACTCGGTGAAATCGAATCCTGCCTGCTGCAAATCCCGGCCGTTCGCGAAGCCCTGGTCCTTGCCCGCGAAGGATTGGCCGGGATGCAGTTGATCGGTTATATCGTGCCGAGCGACGGTGATCTGTCGAGTGAACAGCACGATCAACTGCGTGCAGCCCTCAAGGCTGAACTGAAAAGCCGTCTGCCCGCCTACATGGTGCCGAGCCATCTGCTGGTGCTGGAAGCCATGCCCGTCAGCCCGACAGGCAAACTTGATCGCAAGGCGTTGCCGCTGCCTGACATCAGTCAATCGGAGACCCGCTTCAAGGCCCCGGAAACTGCATTGGAGCAAGCGCTGGCCGAACTCTGGCAGGAAACCCTGCACGTTGACCGGGTTGGCCTCGACGACAACTTCTTCGAACTGGGCGGGCATTCGATTCTGGCCATCCAGTTTATTGCCGCACTCAATGCGCGCCTGGGGATCAAACTCGCCTTGCAGCAAATGCTCGCCCACGCCACCGTCGAAGCCCTGGCGCAATTCATTGCTACGCAACACCAGCAGCAAGCCAAATGTGTGGTCGAACTTTCCGCCTCAGCCGCCAGCGCCCCGCCGCTGTTCTGCCTGCATCCCAGCGGCGGCATCGTGTTCTGCTACCAACCGTTGGCCAAACGCCTGAGCAAACACGCGCGCACCTTCGGCGTGATGCACACGGGCTTCGCCGACAAACACGCCCACGCCCAGACCTGGGCGCAGATGATCGCCGATTACACCCGACAGATCATCGATAAACAGGCTGACGGCCCGTATCGCTTGATGGGCTGGTCGCTCGGCGGCTCCATCGCCATGGACATCGCCGCCGAACTGGAGCGTCAGGGACGTGAAGTGAGCTTCCTCGGTCTGGTCGATACCACACTGCCGGACAGCCTGTTGCCGGCCGACCTGCCGCGCAAACCGCTGGAAGAAGAAAATCCCGAGTACTTCAGTGCACAAAATGAACTGGCGACGGCCGTGGAAATGTTCAGCCTGATGTTCGCGCATCTGCACGAGCCGGCGGCACGCTTCCTCGCCGAAAACCCGCAAACCGATCTCAAGGCTTTCTACCAGTGGGCCAGCCAACAGGCCGCCACCAGCGAACAGGAAATGATGGCGACGCTGGACGCCATCAAACAGGAAATCATGAACGCCCAGGCGTTCGAGATTCATGACCGACTGGTGAAATCCTACGACGCCTTCACGCTGCCGACTCTCAAGGTCGAGGCGAGTTGCTGGTGGTCGCTGTCGCACAAGACCCTGGAGCAGGTGTTGCACTCGGAACAGGTGCTGCGTGAACACACCGTCAGCGGACGACTGCAAGGCTCGGTGCATTCCACCCTGCCCCACCGCAGTATGATTTACGGTGAGTCGTTGCTCGAGTCCTTTGAAGCGGTGTTCCTGACGTGTGAGGCGGCACTGAACAACTGACTTTCATGCGGGCAAACAAAAACGCAGAAGCGCTGGCTTCTGCGTTTTTTTTTGCATGATTTGCCACATCACCTGCGCGCGCTGCGCCCACCGCGATTCACCTGCCGACGGCATGCAAAAAAAACGGCCCACGCCCTCTTCGAGGAGCGTGGGCCGCTTCGGTGAAGGCCCTTCAGTGCATCAGAACTTTGGGGTCCACTTCACGGAGAACATCAGGTTGCGTGGATCACCGAAGTTGTTGTTGCCGTCGAGCTGGTTGTAACCGGCCGCAATGTACTTCTTGTCGAACAGGTTGTTGGCATTCACGGCCAGACCGACTTCCGGTGTCAGCTGGTAGCCGACACGGGCGTTCCATACGGTGTAACCCGCGACATCGTAAGTCCCTTCGTAACCCAGCGTATGGCTCTGAGTGGTGAAGCCCAGACCGGTGCTGACACGATCCCACTCACCCGGCAACTGGTAGTTGGCCCACATGCGCAGCATGTGTTTTGGCGTCCAGGTGCTGAACACGCGGCCTTCCCTGTCCGGGTCTTTGAGGTACTTGGTGGTGTTGTAGGTGTAACCGGCAAACAGTTGCAGGTTTTCCACCACTTCGCCGCTGATCTCGGCGTCGATACCCTGGCTGCGCACTTTGCCCGAGGCCGTCGAGCAATACGAACCGTCGCACTCGAAGCCACCGGCAATGTCGTTGACCGCACGGTTTTCCTGGTCGTAGCGGAAGAGTGCCAACGAGGTGTTGACCCGGCCGTCCATCAGCTCGCCCTTGAGACCGATTTCGTAGTTGCTGCCGACCACCGGTTTGAGCACGGTGCCACCGGCATCGCGGTTGGTCTGCGGCTGGAACACGTCGGTGTAACTGGCGTAAACCGCCCACTCGCGGCTCAGGTCATAGACGATACCGGCGTAAGGCGTGACTTCCCCGGTTTCGGTCGCGGTGCTTGGGTCGTTCTTGGTGATGCCGCCGAACGAGGATTGCGCCTTGGATTTGTAGCTGAAGTCATACCAGCTGACACGGGAGCCGAGCACCAGGGTCAGATCGTCGATCGGCTTGACGCGCCAGGTGCCATACAGGCCTTTCTGGCGTACGTCGTATTTACTCAGCGTGCCGCGACCACCGGAAGCGATCAGGCTGTCGTAGTTGATATCGGGACGGTCATTGTTGACGCCGAAAATCGTGTCGCTACTGTTGCTGAAGGTACGGGCGAGCTGATCGTCCGTTTCGAGCTGGGAAAAGTTACCGCCCAACATCACTTCCTGCTGCATCGACAAGGCTTCGAACTTGCCATTCAGGTTCATGTCGATACCGACTTTTGTCGAGTCGAAATCCGTCACGAAGTTGGCGTACTGCACGCCGCTGCCATCCGGTTCCAGACCGTCGCCGGCACTTTGCACGCGCTGGTTTTTCGCCTTGTTGCTCTCGGTCATGCGCACCGCACCGACCTTGAGTGCCCAGTCTTCGTTGAAGCGATGTTCGAGGTCGGCGTAAAGCGTGGTGACGTCGATGTCGGAACTGTTCCAGCGTGCACCGGTGTAGGTGGAGCGCGAGACATCCGGCATCTTGCCGTCAGCGTAACGTGGCAGGCCACGAATCATCGGACGCGAATCACCGTCGGAACGGCTGACGGCCAGGCCCAGGGTGGTGTCTTCACTCAGGTCGAAGTCCAGCGAGCCGTACAACGACAACGTCCGGCTCCAGTCGTGATCAATGAACGAGTTGCTTTGGTCCTGATCGGCCACCAGGCGACCACGGATGGTGCCGGCCTGGTTCAGCGGGCCGCCCGCGTCTACTTGCAGACCGTAATGGTCCCAGGAGCCCGCCTTGGCGGTCACGGACACAGTCGGTGCAGCCTGGCCGCGCTTGCGCACCAGGTTGATGGCGCCACCCGGGCTGCCAGTGCCTTGCAGCAACCCGGAGGCACCGCGCAGGATTTCCAGGCGATCGAAAAACACCAGATCCTGAGTCGCCCAGTTACCCAGCGAATAGGTGTTGCGTGGAATCGGTACGCCGTCGTACTGCCAGTCATCGATCTGGAAACCGCGCGAGGAGATGATCAAACCCTTGCCGACGCCCTGCAGACCCACGACACCGGTGGTCTGGTTCAGCGCATCCTTGAGGTCGACCA
Source organism: Pseudomonas tensinigenes (assembly GCF_014268445.2). Lineage (NCBI taxonomy): Bacteria > Pseudomonadati > Pseudomonadota > Gammaproteobacteria > Pseudomonadales > Pseudomonadaceae > Pseudomonas > Pseudomonas tensinigenes. The sequence goes on along the minus strand of NZ_CP077089.1, from coordinate 2,406,772 downwards.
GGTCCTGGTCGTCCATCTGCTTGCGGGTCATCACCGTGACCGACTGGGGGATTTCCTTGAGGGTGTGGGTGCCCTTGCCAATCGTCACTGCGTTGGAGGTGTAGGAGTTGCTGCCTTCGGTCGTCGCGCCGATCTGTTGTGCGCTGATGTTGGTCGCACCCAGCTCCAGACCCTGGGTGTTGCTGCCCCGCACCAGCATCAGGGTGTTGCCCTCGACGCTGTAGCGCACGTCGGTGCCCCTGAGCAATTCGGCGATGGCCGCCTGCGGGCTCATCTTGCCGCTGACCGCGTGGCTCTTGAGCCCGGCCATGTCGTCAGCGTTGTAGATCACTTGCTGGTTGGTCTGCTGACCAAACGCCTGCAGCGCCTGTGGCAACGATTGCGCCGGGATATTGATGCTGACGCTTTCAGCCATCACCTGAGCGCTCAAAGGCAATACACAGACCAGCCCCAGCCCCGTCAACACTCGGCGTGAACGCAGGCCGCGGGACATGACGAGTGCCTTGAACAAAGGTTTCAACTCATGAATTGCTGACATCGTGCTCTCTATTATTGGTAGAAGTGAAAGTCCATTGGGCCGACGGGCCCGCCGCTGTCTGCACACGTGAACCGCACACTGTCGCGGGCCCTGCGGGCGACCTGGCAGTGCGTGGCGATCTGCCCCTCCCCGGGCTCGATCATCTGGCTGGACATCGGCGAAATATTTTCTGCTGAACAAACCGGTGCATTGGCGGCCCTGCCTGACACGATTTGCCCACATACCCTATTAAGACGCAGCACCTCCAAAAAACCGGAATGAGTTTATTTATCATTAACTCAAAAAGTTAAAAAAAAGGCCGACGCTGTTGGGCGACGGCCTTTTGTTTCTTTCTGTGTCAGCTTGTTTGCGCAGCCTTGGCGGCCTGCAACTGTCGCGCCTGCTCGGCCAGACGGGCCTTTTCCTCAGGACTCATCGCCTCCATGCGCAGGCGCACTTGAGCCATTTTCTCCAACTGCCCCGGGCTGCTTTCCACCGCACGTAACGCCAGCGCCAGCGACGCCACGGTCGGATGATCGAAAACCAGTCCCGGATGAATTTCGCATTGCAGCAACTTGCGAATACCGGCGACCAGTTTGATCACCAACAGCGAGTGGCCTCCGGCCGCGAAAAAGTCGCGCTCGATGCTCAAGCGTTCAAGCCCCAGCAGTTGCGCCATGCGCACGGCGAGCAATTGCTCCAGTGCATCACGCGGCGCAACGCCTTCGTCATCCGCTGCCGTAGCGGCCAATTGTTGCAGCGCCTTGCGATCGATCTTGCCGTTGGCCAGCCGTGGAAAACGCTCGAGCAGTTGCAGATGCTGCGGCACCATCACGGCGGGCAGACGTGCACTCAGTTCGGCACGTGCGGTGTCGAGCAGACTCGCTGTGGCGCCCTGCTGCGGCACGATAAACGCCAGCAGACCTTGCTCGGTCGACGCGGCAGGCAGCACCAGCGCTTCGGCAACCGCCGGCAGGCGCAGCAACTCGGCTTCGATTTCCGCGAGTTCGATACGGAACCCGCGCACCTTGACCTGCTGATCGCGTCGACCGTGCAACTGGATCGCTCCGTCCGTGCGGTAACGCGCCAGATCACCCGTGCGATACAAATGCTGCGCCGCATCGAACGGACTCTGGATGAACGTCTGCGCATCGGCCTCGGCATTCAAATAACCACGGCACAATTGCGCACCGCCCAGGTACAACTCGCCCAGCACACCGACGGGGGCCAGACGCAAATCAGCGTCCAGCACATACACCTGATTGTTGCCCAGCACACAGCTCAGCGCCGAGCAATCGCTGGCCGTGCCGTCCAGTGGCAGTGGATGAATCATCACGCCGACGGTGGCTTCGGTCGGGCCATAGTGGTTGAACACCCGGCAATCACTGCGCAGCCGCGCAATGCGTTCGATCAGCGTCGGCGCAACCGGCTCGCCGCCCAGCACCAGCGTGTGCGGCAAGGTTGCCTGCTGATGATCGAGCAACGCCGCAAGGTGCGACGGGACGATTTTCAGGCAGTCGATCTGATGCTGCTGCAGGTACTCGGCGAACAATGCGCCGTCCTGCATTTGCGCATCACTGGCAACGTGCAGGGTCGCCCCATTGAACAGCGCACCGAACAACGCCGTGTTGCCCAGATCTGCCGCGACCGTAGAACTGAAACCGAAGTTTTTGCATGACTCCAGACCCAGCGCCTGACTGGCCTGAGCGACGTAATTGAGCAATTGCCGATGCTCGATCACCACACCTTTAGGCATGCCGGTAGAGCCGGAGGTGAACAGCACATAAGCGATGTCGGTGCCTTGCGTCGCAAGCGCCGGCAACGGCGCGCCCGATACGCCGAGTTCTGCCAGCGTGCGAGCTTTGTACGGCTGATCCTGCCAAGCCGTGACGTGCGCCGCATCGGTCAACAACAGCGCGGCGCCGGCCTGTTCCAGCATCAACGCCTGACGCGCCTGTGGCCACTGCACATCCAGCGGCAGATACGCGCACCCGAGGCGCCAGCTCGCCAACATCGCGATCACCAGATCCGCCGAGCGTGGCAACGCCAGCGCAATGATCGAGCCTGCGCTGACACCTTGATGGTTCAAACCCTGAGCGGCGCTTTCGACGCGGGCCTGCAACTGACCGTAGCTCAATGACTGCTCAGCGTCGGTCAAGGCGATAGCGTGCGGCGTACGCAGCGCCAGATCAGCGATGCGCTGAGGCAGATAACGCTGATCAGCCAGCGCCTGTATCGCCGGATTGATTGCCAGCAAGCGCTGTTCGGCGGCGCGACTGAGCAGGTTGAGTTGCGCCAGTGCGGTGTGCGGCGCATCGACAATCGCGCTCAACAGCACATCGAACTGTTCCAGTACGGCGTTGGCTGCCGCTGGCGAATAGCGCGAAGCGGCGTACTGCAGACCAACACCGGCAAGACGCTGGTTGTCGTCCAGTTGCACTTGCAACAACAACTCGAAAGCGTCGGCCTGCACCTGCACGGCGTCAGCCACGCTCCAACGCAGACCGCCGCTGCTCGCGGCAATGCCGATCTGGCCAAGGCTGAAGCCGTAAGCCGGGCGCGCGGCGTCAAGCGCCAGTTCCGGCGTCCAGTATTCCTGCCAGGTGCGATGCTCTTCGACACGCGCCGCCAGTTGCCCCAGCCAGTCACTGAAGCGCGCGCTGCCAGGCAGATCCAGCGAGAGCGGCAAGCTTTTCTCGAACACGCCAACGGCGTTGGCGAAATACTCATAGTCGGCACGGCTGTCATGCCGCAGACCGACCAGTGCGTGATCAAGCCCGCTCAAACGCCCCAGCAACACCCACCACGCGCCTTGCAGCAACGTGGCGACCGGCTGACCGAGCTGCTCGGCCAAGGCATGCAGAGCATCACGCTGCGCCGACTGCAGATTCAGCGATACGCACGTATCGGCGGCACTCGCTTCGAGGCCGGGGCTGCGAGCGGCCAGCCATGGCGTTGCGATGTCCGTCTGCACACCTTGCAGGTGCTGCTGCCAGTAGCTACGCGCGCTGGCAGCGTCTTCATCGAGCACCACCTCACTGCGCCATTCCAGATACTGCGCGAATTCCCCCGACTCTTCGTCTTCGGTTGGCTGAGCCCCGGCGTACGCTTGCTGCACTTGTTGCAGCACAAGGTTCAACGATGGCGCGTCGGCACTGTAGCGAGCAATGCCCAGCAGCAGCTGCCATTGCTGGGGTGCCAGGCGATAAAGCACGGCCTGGACACTGGCCGATTCGCCGACGACAAAGGCGCGTTCCAGCGATTCGCTGATTTGCGCCTGAACGTCCCCGCCGCGTTGCTCGCCGGCATGGATCGTCAGCGGGAAGCGTCCGGCGTCGGCCGCAGCCTGACGCAAACCGTGAAAACCGCTGACCTTATCCAGCCGCGCCAACAGCATCGGCTGCTGTGTCAGTACGGTATCGAACGCGGCCTGCAAACGTTGCGGATCCAGATCACCGTCAATGCCAACGCTGAGCCAGCGCATGGCCTCGCCACAGGTGGCGGTGTTCGACAGGCGCTCAAGCAGCGCCTGTTGCTCAGGCGCCAGGGCGAAACCCGGATCCTGCACGTCCTTCATGACTTCGCTCATGCGCCGCTTTCCTCGGTATTCAATGCCGCCCGGGCGTTGCTGGCCGGGCGCTCCAGGCTGCTGTGGTCGTACATGTCACCCATGGCGACGACAATCTTGCGCGGGCCCTCGAACGGATCACGGGCATGCGCCACCAGCATGTTGTCGAGCAGAATGGCATCGCCTTTCTGCCAGTCGAATCGCACGGCGCACTCTTCGTACAGCTCGCCAATGCGCTGCATCACGTCGTCTTCGATCGGTGTGCCGTCGCCGTAATACACATGACGCGGCATGCGCTCGGCGCCGAACATCGACAACAGGTCTTCACGCACATCCGGCTCCAGCCAGTAGATGTGGTGCAACTGCACCTGATTGAAAAATGACTTGGCGCCGGTGATCGGGTGACGAATGATCGCCGGCCCCGGTGTGCGGGTTTGCAGTTCGTTGTTGTCGAGCCAGCGCCACTCGATACCGCCCGCGCGGCAGCGGGCTTCGACTTCGGCACGGTCTTCGGTCTTGAAGAAGTGCTGCCACGACACGTCGAGGTTGTCGGTGAAGGTGCGCACATACAGCAAGCCTTTGGACTCGAACTTGTCACGCAGCTCTGCCGGCAGTTTTTCGTACATCAAGCGGCAGTCCACCACCGGCGTTGCACCGCCGACCGGCGCCGCTTGCTCGCAATAGAACATCTGCTTGCGCGGCCAGCGATCCTGGTGCGAGCTCTCGTTGTGGAACAGGATCATCTTGCGTTCCGGGTACGGCGTGGAGCGGTAGGTATTCTTGCCGCCCTCTTTCTTCGGCAGGTCGCCGTACTGGCCGTACAGGCCTGGCTGGATCGCTTCGGCGAACGCTTCAAAACCCTGAATGCCGTCGAGCTCGAAACCGCGAAAGAGAATGCCGGCGTGAGTCGCCAGTTTTTCTTCGATCAGCGGCCGGTTGTGCTTGATCCACTCGATCAAATCCAGCTGCGGCTCGTTCGGTTCCATCAACAGCGGGAACGGCTGCGGCGCAGCGATCAGCGATTCGCGGATCGGCGCCGGGCGAACCTTGGCCACCGGGGCGGCGCCACGCTTGAGGAACTTGCCCAGTTTGTCGGCCTTGGGTCCGGGGGCAGCGGGTTTGGCGGCCACTGCTAAATTTTCGACTGGCATGCTGATAGCTCCCAATTGAATGTCCTGATCAGCGACGATCTGTTCCAACAGGGCTATCCAGGCCTGCACCAGGTACTGAATGCGCTCGTGTCCGAACAAGGTTGTGGCGAATTGCCAATTACCCAGCAATTGCCCTTCTTCTTCGTCAACGAACAATGCCATGTCGAATTTAGAATGGCTCTGCAGCGCCGCCAGCGGCTCGACGCTCAAATCGCCCATGGATTGGGTACGGCCCGGCAGGTTGTTCATCACGAACAACACTTGCACCAACGGGTTCATGCCCTTGTGGCGCGGCACGCCACAGGATTCGACGATCATGTCCAGCGGCAGGTCCTGATGCTCCAGTGCGCCGAGCAAGGTGTCCTGAGTGCCCGCCAGGAAAGTCGAGAACGCCGTGTCGGCCGAGAAGCGTGAACGCAACGGCAAGACGTTGACGAAGAAGCCGATCAGCCGCTCCAACTGCGCCTGCTCGCGCCCGGCAACGTCGGCGCCGACCAGTACGTCGTCGCCGCCGCTGAATTGATGCAACAGCACCTGGAACGACGCCAGCAGCGTGCTGTACAGCGTCACCCCGGCGTCATTGGCAACCTTGCGCAAAGCCTGACTCAAATCCTTCGGCAGATGGAACTGCACGGCATCACCGTCGTACGACGCCACCGGCCCGCGCGGGGTGTCCAGTGGCAGGTTGAGCTGCCCGCTGTAGCCACTGAGCATCTCTCTCCAGTAATCCGCCTGCTGGCCGAGAATCCCTTGGCGTTCCAGCTCCTGTTGCCACAGGGCAAAGTCGGAATATTGCACCTCCAGCGCCGGCAACGACGCGGCAGCACCGGCCTTGCTCAACTCATGGATCTGCACCAGCTCATTGATCAATACGCCCATCGACCAACCGTCAGAAATGATGTGATGCATGGAGAACAGCAGCACATGCTCGGTCGGTGACAGATGCAGGATGCGCCCGCGCCACAATGGCGCCTGTTCCAGATCGATCGGCGTTCGCGCGTTATCCAGCGCGGCCTGCGCGACCTGTTCTTCCTGGGCACTGCGCGACAGACCGGACAAATCGAGCAACGGGAAGTCGACGTCGACCTGCTCGGCAATCAGCGCAATCGGATCGCCTTCGTCATCCTGCGAGTACGCGGTGCGCAACACTTCATGACGGCGCACCACTTCGGCAAAACTGCTCATGAAGCGCTCGACCGACAGCTCACCGCGCAAGCGCAGGGCCAGCGGCATGCCGTAGGCCGAGCTGCCGCCGGACAATTGTTCGGCGACCCACAAACGCCGTTGCACCAACGACAGCGGCGCCGTCGACTTGACGCCCCAGGCCTTCAGTGGAACGGCCTGACTGGCCGCCCCGCCGAGGGTCGGTGTCTGCTCCTCGGCCATCCAGGTGGCCAGATCCTTGAGGCGCGGATAGTTGAACAGGTCGCGCAGGCTCAACGCGCCGCCGGTCAAATGGCGCAAACGCGAGACAGCCTGAGTGGCCAGCAGCGAGTGCCCGCCCAGTTCGAAGAAATGATCCTCGCGGCTGACCTGATCGAGCTCCAGGACGTTCTGCCAGATGGCTGCGATCTGCTGTTCCAGTTCACCGACCGGGGCAACGAAGTCACCCGCCGCGACAAACGCGTCGACGCTCGGCAAGGCCTTGCGGTCGACCTTGCCATTCGGCGTCAGCGGCAGGCTGGCGAGGAACAGCACGTGCGCCGGAATCATGTAGTCCGGCAGGTGCACCTTGAGTTGCGTCTTCAGCGCTTCGCGCAGCAGCGCTTGCGCGGCCGCATCGGCGCTGGCCACGGTCGCATCATCGACCACCACATACGCCACCAGTTGATGGCTGGAGGCGATCGGTTGCGCCACCACCAGTGCCTGGCTGACGTTATCGATCTGCAACAGACGCGCTTCGATTTCGCCCAGCTCGATACGGAAACCGCGCACCTTCACTTGGTGATCGATACGCCCGACATATTGCAACGTGCCGTCGCCCAGATAACGGGTCAGGTCGCCGGTGCGGTACATACGCTCGCCATTGCCGGCGAACGGATTGGGCACGAATTTCTCTGCGGTCATCGCCGCCCGGCCCAGATAGCCACGGCTCAGACCGGCACCGGCCAGGTACAACTCCGCCGACACACCCTGCGGCGCCGGTTGCAGATCGCCGCCCAGCACATAACTGGCGGTGCGGATCATCGGTCGACCGATGTTCGCCGTGCCGCCAGCCTCTCGACGGGTCCAGGTCGAGTAAACGGTATCTTCCGACGGGCCGTACAAGTCGAAGATATCGGCGATGGTCGCCTGTTGATACAGGGTGTCCACCAGGTTCTGTTTCAGCGCTTCGCCGCACAGGTTGATGATGCGTACGCTGGCAGGAATATCGCCAGAGTCCTGCAAGGCATTGATTGCCGACGGCACGGTGTTGATCAGGCGCACCTGATCGCGCGCCGGCAAGTGCGGCAACTCCAGCGCGTTGCGCGCGATGATCAACGAACCGCCATTGGCCAGGGTGACAAACAGCTCCCACACCGACAGGTCGAAACACACCGACGTCGAAGCGAGCACACCTTGAATGTCCTCGCGGCTGTAGAGGTGCTTCGACCAGTCGCTCAGCGCCATGATGTTGGCATGGCTGATGGAGACGCCTTTGGGCTTGCCGGTGGAACCAGAGGTGTAAATCACGTAGGCAAGATTGTTCACACTCACGCCAGTGACCGGCGCGACCGAGCTGTAGGCCGAGAGATCCAGCTGATCCAGGAGCAACACTTGCATGTCGCCGGCGAGCGACAGGGTGGCGGCTACATCGGTTTCGGTCAGCAGCACGCGAGCGCGGCTGTCTTCAAGCATGTAGGCGACCCGATCCGCCGGGTAATCCGGGTCCAGCGGCACGTAGGTGCCACCGGCCTTGAGTACCGCGAGCAATGCCACCAGCAGATTGTCGGAGCGCTGCATCGCCACACCGACGCGCACTTCGGCGGCGACGCCCGTGCTGATCAAACGGTGCGCCAGGCGATTGGCCCGGGCATCGATATCGCCATAAGTGAAGGACTGCTGGCCGAACGTCACGGCGCGCGCGTCCGGCTGGGCAGCGACCTGACGCTCGATGGCCTGGTGGATGCAAATCGGCTCAAGGTCAGCGGTTGTCTGCGGATTCCAGTCACGCAGAATACGTTGCTCGTCACCTTCCTCCAGCAAGTTCCACTCGCCCAGGCAGGCATCGACGCTGGCGTGCATGCCGCGCAACAGTTGCTGCAACTGTGTCGCCAGTTTGATCACGGTACTGGCGGCAAAGCTTGTGTGCTGATAGCTGAAATGCACGGTCAGTTGCTGATCGAGGTTGACCATCAACGTCAGCGGATAGTTGGTCTGCTCATACCGGTCAACTTCGCCAAAGCGCAAGTCCGCCGACTCGGCTTGCTGCAAGGCTTCGGCAATCGGGTAGTTCTCGAACACCAGAATGTTATCGAACAACGCCTCACCGCTCTGCCCTGCCCAACGCTGGATGTCGAACAGCGGCGTGTGCTCTTGTTCGCGCAGCAACAGGTTCTGCGCTTGCACTTGCTGCAGCCATTGCGGCAACGACTGTTCGGCACGTGGGCTGGCAATGATCGGCAAGGTGTTGATGAACAGCCCGATCTGGCCTTCGACGCCATTCAACTGCGCTGGTCGCCCCGATACCGTGGCGCCGAACGTGACAGTGTCCTGCCCGGTGTAGCGTTGCAACAGCAACAGCCACGCGGCTTGCACCAGCGTGTTGACCGTGACCTTTTGCGCCCGGGCAAAACTGTTGAGTTCGGCGGTCGCGTGAGTGTCGAGGGTCAGCAGGTATTCACCCTGACCAGTGACGGTTGCATCAACGAGGTGCGGCACGGCATCGGCCAGATACGTCGGTGTCTCGAAGTCGGCCAGTTGGCCCTTCCAGAAGTTTTCCGTGACTTGCGCATCCTGCTGCGCCAACCACTCGATGTAATCGCGATAACGCCCCGCCCCCATCGCCGGCGCGTGGCCGTGATAGCGCTGCAATACATCGCCGAGCAACTGCGAGTTGCTCCAGCCGTCCATCAGAATGTGGTGCGAGGTGTAAATCAGATGGAAGCGCTCAGCCGCCACCTGCACCACGACCAGACGCAGCAACGGCGCCGCGTGCAAATCAAAACCTTGCAGGCGTTGCTCAAGTTCCAGAGCTTTCAGGGCTGGCGCCAGGTCGCCGCGATCACGCCAGTCGAGCACGCTGAACGGTACTTGCAAGCCTTTGTGCACCACTTGCAGGGCGTTGGGCAGATCGCCTTCCCAGACAAAACCGCTGCGCAGCACTTCGTGGCTGTCCATCGCCGCTTGCCAGGCATCGCGGAAACGCTCGACCTGCAAGCCATCGACGGCCACACACATCTGGTTGATGTAATCACCGGACTGTTGCGCGTAGAGGGTGTGGAACAACATGCCCTGCTGCATCGGCGACAACGGATAAATGTCTGCAATCTGCTGTGGGCGGGTTGGCAAGCCGTCGAGCTGCGCCTGGGTCAGGCCGGCCAGCGGGAAGTCCGAAGGCGTCAGCCCAGCGACGCCCGGGGTCAGGCAATGGTCGATCAACGCCGCCAGTTCTTCGGCGTAATCCGCCGCCAGTGCCTCGATCACGGTGTTGTCGAAACGCTCGCTGCTGAAGGTCCAGCCCACGCGCAATTCGCCGCCATACACCTGACCGTTGAGGGTCAGCCAGTTTCCCAGCGGCGCGTCCGGGCTCTGGTCGAGACCGGCATTGTCCGGCGCCGGAGCGAACAGCGCGCCGTCATCACCCTCGAAACTGCCGTCGAACTGGCCGAGGTAGTTGAAGGTGATGCGCGGCGTCGGCAAGGCGCGCAGGCTCTGTTGTGCCTGAACATCGCCAAGGTGACGCAGTGCACCGAAACCGATGCCTTTGTTGGGGATCGAGCGCAGTTGTTCCTTGATCTGCTTGATCGACTCGCCCGGTGTAGCCGCCGGGGTCAGACGCACCGGGAACAGACTGGTGAACCAGCCCACGGTGCGGGTCAGATCGACACCGTCGAACAGCTCTTCACGGCCATGACCTTCGAGCTGAATCAGCGTCGATGGCTGCCCGCTCCAGCGCCCGATCACCCGCGCCAGTGCGGTCAGCAACAGGTCGTTGACCTGAGTGCGATACGCCGCTGGGGCTTCTTGCAGCAGTTGCCGGGTCAGATCGGCGCCGAGTTTGGTCTGTACCGTCTGCGCCAGTCTGTTCTGCTGACCGGCGTCGATGCGCTTGCACGGCAGATCGCTGCCGACATCACTCAGGCACGCTTGCCAGTAAGCCAGTTCCTGTTGCAACGCTGCGCTGTTGGCGTAGCGCTGCAAGTGTTCACTCCAGTCCTTGAAGGCACTGGTCTTCGCCGGCACCTTCAGTGGCTGACCGTCGAGCAATTGCTGATAAGCGTTTTGCAGGTCTTCCAGCAGAATCCGCCACGACACACCGTCGACGGCCAGGTGATGAATCACCAACTGCAAGCGCTGCGTGCCATCGGCCAGATTCGCCAACACGGCGCGCAACAGCGGCCCGTTCCGCAAATCGAGGCTGCGCTGCGCGCGGTTGCCCAAGGCTTCCAGCGCAGCCGCATCGGCGACGTCTTCCTGCCACAGCAGGTTGTGCGGCTGATCTTCAACCGCACGGTGCTCGGCCTGCCACACGCCGTTGTGTTGGGTGAAGCTCAGGCGCAAGGCATCGTGATGCGCGACCAGCGCGCGCAATACTTGCTCGACTTTCTCCGCGTCCAGCGGCTGACGCGGCTTGAGCAGCACCGACTGGTTCCAGTGCTGACGCTCAGGAATATCATCTTCGAAGAACTGCTGCTGGATCGGCAGCAGCAAAGCCGCGCCGGTGACCGCTTGCTGGTCGATGCTCGTTTCGTCGTCGCCCAACTGCGCGACCAGGGCCAGACGCTGAATGGTCTGGTGCTGGAACAAGTCTTTCGGATTCAGGCGAATGCCGGCCTGCCGTGCACGGCTGACCACTTGAATCGAAATGATCGAGTCGCCACCCAGTTCGAAGAAGTTATCGTTGAGGCCGACTTGCGGCAGCTTCAGCACGTCTTGCCAGATTGCCGCCAAACGCTGCTCCAGCTCGCTTTGCGGCGCTTGATAGGCCTGCTGCGCCTGACTGGCATCCGGCGACGGCAACGCACTGCGGTTGAGTTTGCCGTTGGCGGTCAGCGGCAATTGCGCGAGCAGCAACAGGTGCGCCGGGATCATGTGATCCGGCAGATTTTCCTTGAGTTGGGCACGCACGCGGTCGCGCCATTGCGCCTGATCCGCTGGACTAGCGTCGTGCAGCGTGGCATCGCTCGGCACCAGCCAGGCGACCAGTTGTTGACCGCTGAGACCCGGTTGCGCCAGCACCACGGCTTGGCGTACGGCAGTCTGTTCGAGCAGTTGCGCTTCGATCTCACCGAGTTCGATACGGAAACCGCGAATCTTCACCTGATGGTCGATCCGCCCGATGTATTCGATCACGCCGTCAGCGCGATAGCGCGCCAGGTCGCCGGTGCGGTACAGACGACCACCGTCAGCGGCAAACGGATCAGGAATGAAACGCAACGTGGTCAGATCGGCACGGTTCAGATAACCACGGGCCAGCCCGGCGCGACCGACGTACAGCTCACCGATGCAGCCTTTGGCCACCGGGTTCAGATCGCCGTCGAGCAAGTACCACGACAGGTCAGGAATCGGCTCGCCGATCGGGCTGCTGGCGTCACGCTGCAAATCGGCCATCGACAACGGCCGGTAGGTGACGTGCACGGTGGTTTCAGTGATGCCGTACATGTTGATCAGTTGCGGTGCCTGATCGCCGAATCGCTCGAACCACGGGCGCAGGCTCTTCACTTCCAGCGCTTCGCCACCGAACACCACGTAGCGCAGCGCCAGTTGTTGCGCGGCGTGTTCCGGGGCGCAGGCCACTTGCATCAGTTGCTTGAACGCCGAGGGCGTCTGGTTGAGCACGGTGACGCCTTCGCGACCAAGCAAAGCGAAGAAATCTTCCGGCGCACGGCTGACCTCGTAAGGCACCACCACCAGTTTGCCGCCGTACAGCAGCGCACCGAAAATCTCCCACACGGAGAAGTCGAACGCATAGGAGTGGAACAGGCTCCAGACATCCTGCGCGCCGAAATCGAACCACGCTGCAGTGGCTTCAAACAGGCGCAGCACATTGCGATGGGCGAGCAAGGTGCCCTTGGGCTGACCGGTCGAGCCCGAGGTGTAGATCACGTACGCGAGGTTGTCGGCGCTCATGCGCACTTGCGGGTTGCAGTCGTTGTAGCCTTCGAGGTCTTCACGATCCTGATCGAGCATCAGGCTGCGCACCGAATCCGGCACGGGCAGACGACCGAGCAGGTGGCTTTGGCTCAACAGCAGGCCAATGCCGCTGTCGCCGATCATGTAGGCCAGGCGCTCTTCCGGGTAGCTCGGGTCCAGCGGCACATACGCGCCGCCAGCCTTGAGAATCGCCAACAGACCGACCAGCATGTCGAGGCTGCGCTCGACCGCGAGGCCGACGCGCACGTCCGGGCCGACGCCGCTGGCGATCAGCTTGTGCGCCAACTGGTTGGCGCGGCTGTTGAGTTCGCCGTAGCTCAGGCATTGCTCTGCATACGTCACGGCCACCGCTTGCGGTGCGCGGGCGGCCTGGGCTTCGATCAAGTGATGCAGGCACTGCTCGCTGGGGAAATCGGCCACGGCCGGGTTCCATTGCAACAGCGTCGCCGCGCGTTCGGCGGCGTCGTGCAGCGGCAGTTCGGCAATGCGCTGGCCGCTGTCGGCGACGATACCGTGCAGCAGATTCGTCCAGTGTTGCGACAGACGCGCAATAGTTTCGACGTCGAACAGGTCGGTGGCGTAGGTCAGCTCGGCCCAGACGTTGTCGGTCGATTCAAAGGTGTTCAGGGTCAGGTCGAACTGCGCGGTATTCGACGCCCAAGGCAAGCCTTCGATATGCAATTGCGGCAGGCGTGTCGCGCCCTGCGTCTGACGCGCCTGGCTCTGGTGGTTGTGCATCACCTGGAACAGCGGACTGTGGCTGAGGCTGCGTTCCGGTTGCAGCGCATCGACCAGTTGCTCGAACGGCAGATCCTGATGCGCCTGAGCGCCGAGCACGGTGTTTTTCACTTGCTGCAACAGGCTGCGGAAGGTCTGTTGGCTGTCGAACTCGGCCTTGAGCACTTGCGTGTTGACGAAGAAGCCGATCAGGCCCTCGGTCTCGACCCGGTTACGGTTAGCCACCGGCACGCCGACACGGATGTCGGCCTGACCGCTGTAGCGGTGCAGCAAGGTCTGGAACGAGGCCAGCAGCAGCGCGAACAGGGTGACGTTTTCACGCTGCGCGACTTGCTTGAGGGCAGCGGCCAGTTCGAGGTTCAGCGGGATGTCGCGACGCGCGCCGCGATAGCTTTGCTCGGCTGGGCGCGGACGGTCGCTCGGCAGCTCCAGCAACGGTTGATCGCCATCGCCGAGTTGCGCGGTCCAGTAGCTCAACTGACGCTCGCGTTCACCAGCGTCCATCCACTGCTTTTGCCACACGGCGTAGTCGGCGTATTGCACCGGCAACGCCGGCAATGTCGCGGTCTGGCCCTGGCTATACGCGGCATAGAGCGCCACCAGTTCATCGACCATGATGTTCATCGACCAACCGTCAGAGACGATGTGGTGCAAGGTGATCACCAACGCATGATCATCGGCGGCCAAGCGCAGCAGCTTCACCCGCAGCAGCGGGCCTTGCTGCAGGTTGAACAGGTGCAGGGTTTCTGCGGCGACCAGCGCTTGCAGCGCCGTATCGTCGAGCCCCGCCACGTCCTGCACTTGCAGGTCCAGCGTGCCGTGGGCCTGAATCACTTGCAGGGTCTGGCCCTGCTGTTCGACGAAGCAGGTGCGCAGGGATTCGTGGCGCTCGATCAGCGCATTGAAGCTTTGCTGCAACGCCGGCAGATCCAGTTCGCCACGCAGACGCAGCGCAGCCGGGACGTGATAGGCCGTGCTGGTCGGTTCCAACTGCCAGAGGAACCATTGGCGTTCCTGCGCATAGGAAAGCGCCAACGGTTGCAGACGCGGCAGCGCGACAATAGGCGGTTCCTGAGGAGCCTGTTCGACACCCAGCGCGGCAACGAAATCTTCCAGCGTGCTGTGCTCGAACAGCGTGCGCAGCGGCACTTGAACGTTCAGCGCCTGACGCACACGGGAGACCACTTGCGTCACCAGCAAGGAATGGCCGCCCAGTTCGAAGAAGTTGTCACTGAGGCCGACACGCTCAAGCTTGAGCACCGCTTGCCAGATCTCGGCGACGGCGTGTTGAGTCGCGGTTTGCGGCGCGATATAGGTTGATTGCAACTGGCTGGCGTCAGGTGCCGGCAAGGCCTTGCGGTCGACTTTGCCATTCGGGGTCAGCGGCAATTGCGCGAGGAACAACAGGTGCGCCGGCAGCATGTATTCCGGCAGTTCGGCCTTGAGGCTGGCTTTCAATTCAGCGCGCAGTTCGACTTCATCAATCGTGCTGGCGGATGGCACCACATAGCCGACCAGTTGAGGTCCGGTCGGGCCGTCCTGCGCGACCACCACGGTTTCGCGCACGCTGTCCAGCGCGAGCAAACGGGCCTCGATCTCACCAAGCTCGATTCGGAAACCACGGATTTTCACTTGATGGTCGATGCGCCCGATGTACTCGATCACGCCTTCTGCGCGATAACGGGTCAGGTCGCCGGTGCGGTACAGACGCGCACCGTTTGCCGAGAACGGATCCGGTACAAAACGTTCAGCGGTCAGGCTCGGGCGCTGGAAGTAACCACGCGCCAGACCGTCACCGCCAATTAGCAATTCACCCGGTGCACCGAGCGGATTGAGCTCAAGGTCGCTGCCGAGAATGTACAGCGCGGTGTTGTCTATCGGCGTGCCGAGGAATGGACGGCTGTGGTCCGCGCTCAGTGCGTGTTGCGCCGACCAGATCGTGGTTTCGGTCGGGCCATACAGGTTCCACACGCTCGGCGTCAGCGCCAGCATGCGATTGGCCAGCTCCTGCGGCAGCGCTTCACCGCCACAGAGGAACGTGCGGCCCTTGAGAATCGCCGAGTGCTCGTTGTCGAGCAGCATGCGCCAGGTCGATGGCGTGGCTTGCAGCACGCTGACGGCGTGACGTTCGATCAACGCCAGCACCGCTTGCGGATCCTGATGCACGTCCTTTCCAGTCAGCACTACGCAGGCGCCAGCCAGCAGCGGGCCATAGATTTCCAGGCCAAAAATATCGAAGGAGAACGTGGTCAGCGACAGCATGCGATCCGCAGCGGCAATCCCCGGCTGCTTGATCATGCTCGCGACAAAGTTGCGCAGCGCCGCATGGCGCACCATCACGCCTTTCGGTTTGCCGGTAGAGCCGGAGGTGTAGATCGTGTAGGCCAAGTGCTCGCCATTGACGGCGACGCTCGGCGCGGTCTGTGGATAAGCCGCCAGCCAGGCACCTGGCTGATCGAGCAACAGGGTTTGCACACCCGCCGGGATCGACAACTGCGCTTGCAAATGCGTTTGGGTCAGCAGCAATTGCAGGCCACTGTCCTCGATCATGTAGGCCAGACGATCCTCGGGATACGCCGGGTCCAGCGGCACATAAGCGCCGCCGGCCTTGAGGATCGCCAACAGGCCGACGATCATCTCAACGCTGCGCTCCACGGCGATGCCGACCAGTTGATCCGGGCCAACGCCGGCCTCGATCAGGTGATGCGCCAGTTGATTGGCCCGGGCATCCAGCTCGCCATACGTCAGTACATCGTCGCCGATGATCAGCGCCGTGGCCTGCGGGTTTTGCTGCGCCTGCAAGGCAAAGTCCTGCTGCACGCACTCGGCCTGCGCGCTGTGATCCGCCACGCGCAACCAGTCCTGCAACAACACGCCGTGTTCAGCGCTGTCCAGCAGCGGCAGTTCGCCGACACGCTGGGTTGGCGCGGCAATGATGCCCTGCAACAGGTTCTGCCAGTGACGCGCCAGACGCTCGACCGTTTGCGGCTTGAACAGATCGGTGGCGTAGGTCAGCTCGGCGGCAAAACCGTCATTCGATTCATAGGTATTGAGGGTCAGGTCGAACTGCGCGGTGCGCCCTTCCCACTGCACATCCTCGACGCTCAGCTGCGGCAGTTGCACCGCACCACGGCTCTGATCACGACTGGTCTGGTGGTTGAACATCACCTGGAACACCGGGCTGTGGCTCAGGCTGCGCTCCGGTTGCAGCGCTTCGATCAACTGCTCGAACGGCAGATCCTGATGCGCCTGCGCGGCCATCGCCGCTTGCTTGACCTGCGCCAGCAGTTGGTTGAACGGCAGTTGACCATGCACTTCGGCATTGAGTACCTGGGTGTTGACGAAGAAGCCGATCAGGCCTTCAGTTTCGACCCGGTTGCGGTTGGCGGTCGGCACGCCGACGCGAATCTGCGCCTGACCGCTGTAGCGATGCAGCAAGGCCTGGAACGACGCCAGCAACACCATGAACAGGCTCGCGCCTTCGCGCTGGGCCAATTGCTTGAGCGCGTCGCCGAGGGCGACTGGCAGGTCCAGTTGCAGACGTGCACCGCGCAGGCTTTGCACCGCCGGACGCGGAAAATCGATCGGCAACTCCAGTACTGGCTGCTCGCCGTCCAGCGTCTTGATCCAGTAAGCCAGTTGCCGCTCGCGCTCACCCGCTTCCAGCCAGTGACGCTGCCAGATCGCGTAGTCGGCGTATTGCACCTCCAGTTCCGGCAATGCCAGTGGCTGCCCGGCGGTGTCGGCGGCGTAATGCTGGATCAGCTCGTTGACCAGCACTTTGATCGACCAGCCATCAGAGATGATGTGGTGCTGGATCAACACCAGCACATGGTCGTCATCAGCGACTTTGAGCAATGCCACGCGCAACAACGGGCCCTGTTGCAGATTGAACGGGCGCGCGGTTTCGCTTTCGACGAACGCCTTGATCGCCGCCTCTTCGCCAGCGCTATCGAGGCCTGCCGGCAGCGGCGCAAGGGTGATGCTCAGCGGCAACTGCGGGTGAATCACCTGACAGAAGGTTTCGCCGTGCTCGGCAAACGTGGTGCGCAGACTTTCGTGGCGCGCGGCCACGGCATTGAAGCTGCGCTCCAGCGCCGCCACGTCCAGCTGCCCCTTGAGGCGCAAGGCGCTGGGAATGTGATACGCGGTGCTGTGCGGGTCCATTTGCCAGAGGAACAGCTGACGTTCCTGAGCGTACGACAGAGGAATCGCTGCAAACCCGGAACGTGTTTCCGGGATCGGCAGGTTGGCCGGAGAGACGCCCTCTTCGAGCATCTTTTCCAGGTACAGCTTACGTTTGTCCAGCGGCAGAGTGATAAAGCGCTTGGCTACCCTCAAAGCAACACTCTTGTCCATCAGACTTCCTCCATATCGTCAAGCAGGGCTTCCAGCTTGCTCAGTTTCTGTTCGTTGATTGCCCCGCCTCCTGTATCGAGTCGAGCGACAAAGTCGCTCAGGACGGGGTGCTGGAATAACAGTTGCGGGGTCAGCGTCAGGCCCAGTTCAAGGGCCATGCGCGACACCACGTTGACCGCCAGCAGCGAGTGCCCGCCCAGTTCGAAGAAGTGATCGTTCAGACCGATGCGTTCAACCTCGAGCACTTGCTGCCAGATCGCCGCGACCTGCTGCTCAAGCTCACTCTGCGGCGCGACGTACGCGGCCTGCATCTGGCTGGCATCCACCGCAGGCAGGGCCTTGCGGTCGAGTTTGCCGTTGGGGGTCAGTGGCAACTGCTCAAGGAACAGCAGGTGCGCGGGAATCATGTAGTCAGGTAACGAAGACTTGAGGCCAGTCTTTAGTCCGTCGCGCAGTTGCCGCTGCGCTTCGCCGTCGTACAGATCCAGCTGCGCGGCGACCACATAGGCCACCAGCTGCGCACCGCCCTCGCCTTCAACGGCAAGCACCGCCGCTTCGGTGACGGCGGGTTGAGCGAGCAATCGCGCCTCGATCTCTCCAAGTTCGATGCGGAATCCACGAATTTTCACCTGATGGTCGATCCGGCCCATGTACTCCAGCTCGCCCTCTTCGCGCTCGCGAATCAGGTCGCCGGTGCGGTACATGCGCTCGCCATTGCCGACGAACGGGTTCGGCACGAAGCGCTCGGCAGTCATCGCCGCACGGCCCAGATAACCACGAGTGATACCGGCGCCGGACAGGCACAGCTCGGCGGAAATTCCTTGCGGCACCGCTTGCAGATCGGCGTCGAGCAAATGGCTGGCGCTGTGATCAAGAGCACGACCGATACGCGGCTGGCCACCGGCGGTGCGGCGAGTCCAGGTCGAATAGGTGGTGTCTTCCGACGGGCCGTACAGGTCGTAGACATGCTCGACTGTCGACTGCTGATACAACGCGTTGACAAGCCCTTGTTTGAGCGGCTCACCCGCCAGGTTGATGATGCGCACGCTCGCCGGAATCTGCCCGGCGCGTTGCAGCGCAGCGATCGCCGATGGCACGGTGTTGATCAGACGCACCTGATCGCGAGCCGGCAGGTTTGCCAGCTCCAAAGCATTGCGCGCGATGATCAGCGAACCGCCGTTGGCCAACGTGACAAACAGCTCCCACACCGACAGGTCGAAGCACACCGAAGTCGAGGCCAGCACGCCCTGGATGTCGTCGCGGCTGTAGACCTTGGCCGACCAGTCGATCAGGGCCATGACGTTGCGGTGAGCAATCGCCACGCCTTTCGGTTTGCCGGTGGAACCGGAGGTGTAGATGACGTAGGCGAGGTTGTCCGGCTGCACCGTGGTTTGAGGTGCAACCGTTGAATATCCGCTCAATGAAACCTGATCCATCAGCAGCACTTGCGTATCGCCCGGCACGCTCAGCGTCGCAGCGACCGCTAGCTCGGTGAGCAACACCCGCGCACGGCTGTCTTCGAGCATGTAGGCAACGCGATCGGCCGGATAATCCGGGTCCAGCGGCACATACGCGCCACCCGACTTGAGCACCGCCAACAGCGCAATCAGCAACTGCTCGGAACGCGGCATCGCCACGCCTACACGCACTTCAGGACCGACACCCAACTCGATCAACTTGTGCGCGAGACGGTTGGCCTGCGCGTCCAGTTCGGCGTAGTTCAGTCGCGTATCGGCGAAGGTCACCGCCAGCGCATCCGGGGTTGCTGCCACTTGGCGAGCGATGGCTTGATGAATGCACTGCTCGGCGACGAAATTGGTGTCGACGCTCGTAATGTGGTCGATCAGGTTCAACTCGCTCAACGAGTGCTCACCTGCTGCAGCCATCTGCGTCAGCAAACGCTGCAGACTCGCGCCCAACTGCGCCACGCTGGCCGGGGCGAAGCTGTCGCGCTGATAGCTGAAATGCACCGACAGTTGCGCGCCCATGCTCACCAGCAAAGTCAGCGGATAGTTGGTCTGTTCCTGATTGACCACTGCACCGAAACGCAAACCCTGCGGCGCGCCGCGCTCCAGCGCTTCGCCAATCGGGTAGTTTTCGAACACCATCAGGCTGTCGAACAGTGCGTCACCGCCCTGCCCGCCCCAGCGCTGAATGTCCGCCAGCGGTGTGTGTTCGAACTCGCGTGAAGCGAGGTTCTGCGCCTGCACGGCTTGCAGCCAACTGGCCAGACTCTGCTGCGCTTGCGGCGCGGCCACCACTGGCAAGGTGTTGATGAACAGCCCGATCTGCTCCTCGGCACCCGGCAGATCCGCCGGACGCCCGGCCACGGTCGCGCCGAACGCCACACAGTCCTTGCCGGTGTAACGCTGCAACAGCAACAGCCAAGCGGCTTGCACCAGCGTGTTGACGGTGACTTTCGAAGCGCGGGCAAATTCACCCAGACGCACGCTCAGTTCGGCGTCCAGCACTTGGTAATGGTCGCCATAACCGACACTCGGCAAAGCGTCGACTGGCCGTGCAATGGCATTGGCCAGACGCGTCGGCTCTTGCAGATTGCCCAGCGTTGCCAACCAGTAATTCTCGGCAGCCGCCGCATCCTGACGCTGCAGCCAGCCGATGTAGTCGCGATAGCGACCCGCCGGACGGGGCACCGCTTCGCCGCGATAATGTTGCAGCACTTCGCCGAGCAACTGCGCGCTGCTCCAGCCATCCATCAGGATGTGATGGTTGGTGTAGATCAGGTGATGACGATCAGTCGCGGTGCGCACCAGCACCAGACGCAGCAGCGGCGCACAGGTCAGGTCCAGGCCCAGTGCGCGCTCCTCGTCAGCGAGGGTTTGCAGCGCCGAATCCAGATTAGCCTTGCCGTTCCAGTCGAGCACGCTGAACGGCACCTCGACCTGGCGCTGCACCACTTGCACCGGTTGCGGCAAGTCGCCCAGCCAGAAGAACCCGCTGCGCAGAATATCGTGCGCATCCACCACCGCTTGCCAGGCCGCGCGGAAACGCTGCGGGTCGACGCCATCGACGTCGAGGCGCATCTGATTGATGTAGTCGCCATTACCGTGTTCGAGCAAGGTGTGGAACAGCATGCCCTGCTGCATCGGCGACAGCGGATAGATGTCATCGATGCCTTGCGGCTCCAGCACCAGCGCATCCAGTTGCGCCTGCGACAGTTGCGCCAGCGGGAAGTCCGACGGCGTCACGCCACGGTTGCCGGTGTCGCAGCAATGGCCGATCAGCGCGGTCAGCTCCTGCACGTAGTCATCGGCTAGACGCTGAATGGTCGCCGCGTCGAACATGGCGCCGCTGTAGGTCCAGCTCAGGTCCAGTTCTCCGCCGAAGACTTTGCCGTTCAGCGCCAGCGGGTTGCCCAGCGGACCTTGCATATTGACTTCGGCGCCGCCAGCTTCGCTGGTCGGTGCGAACAAGGCTTCATCGGCCGCATCGAAGCTGCCATCGAACTGGCCCAGATAGTTGAAGGTCAGGCGCGGTGCCGGCAAGGCCTGCAAGGTTTCGCGAGCCTGTTCATCACCCAGATGTGCCAGCGCACCGAAGCCGATGCCTTTGTGCGGAATCGCCCGCAGTTGCTCCTTGACCTGTTTCAGCGAAGCGCCCAGCTCAGCCACCGGCGACAGTCGCGCCGGGAACACACTGGTGAACCAACCGACGGTGCGGGTCAGGTCGATGTTGTCGAAGAGGTCTTCGCGACCGTGGCCCTCAAGCAAGACCAACGCGTTGTCAGCACCGGTCCAGCGCACCATCACTCGCGCCAGCGCCGCCAGTAGCAGATCGTTGACCTGCGTGCGATAGGCCTGCGGCGCATCCTGCAAGAGTTGACGGGTCAGGGCTTTGTCCAGTTTGCTGCGGATCGTCAGCGCCTGATCGTGTTGCTGCCCACCGTGCGGATGGTCGTAAGGCAAGTCAGCCGAAGCGCCTCGCAACTGGTGCTGCCAGAAGCTCAACTCAGTCTGCAACGCAGGGCTAGCCGCGTAGTCCTGCAAGGCTGCCGCCCAAGTTTTGACTGCACTGGTTTTCGCTGGCAATTGCACGGACGCACCCGCGCTGAGCTGGCGATAAGCGTTTTGCAGGTCTTCGAAGAGGATCCGCCACGACACGCCATCGACCACCAGGTGATGGACGATCAGCAACAGGCGTTGCGTACCGTCAGCCAGGTTCGCCAACACCGCGCGAATCAGCGAGCCACCGCTCAGTTGCAGGCTGCGCTGAGCCTTTTCACCCAAGGCCTCCAGCGCCGCAAGGTCAGCCACTTCGACTTGCCAGAGAATGGTCTCGCCGGCTTGCGTTGCAACGTCGCGGTATTGCGCGACCCAGCCGCCAGCCTGCTCGACAAAGTCCAGGCGCAAGCTGTCGTGATGCAGCACCAGCGCATCCAGCGCTTGTTCCAGCAGCTGCGGGTCCAGCGCCTGCGTTGGCTTGAGCATCACTGACTGGTTCCAGTGATGACGATCGGGAATCGCCTGCGCGAAGAATTCCTGATGAATCGGCAGCAACGCTGTGCTGCCCGTCACCGGTTGCTGATCGATCAATTGCAGCGCTTCGCCGGTCTGTGCCACAACGGCCAACGCCGCGATGGTCTGGTGCTGAAACAAGTCTTTCGGTGTAAAGCGAATCCCGGCCTGCCGCGCGCGGCTGACCACTTGAATCGAGATGATCGAGTCGCCGCCCAGTTCGAAGAAGTTGTCGCTGACGCCCACTTGCTCAAGCTTGAGCACGTCTTGCCAGATCGTAGCCAGTTGCTGTTCCAGCGCGGTTTGCGGTGCAACGTAAGTTTGCTGCAGTTGGCTGACGTCCGGTTTCGGCAGGTTCTTGCGATCCAGTTTGCCGTTCGGCGTCAGCGGCATGCGCTCCAGGCGCAAGACATACGCCGGCACCATGTGTGCCGGCAGCGTGGCCTTGAGTTGCGCACGCAGATCGTCGGTGAAGTCGGCACGGCTGGAATCGCCCACCACATACGCCACCAGACGCTTGCCACTGCCAGCGCTGCCTTCCTGCGCCACGACCACCGCTTCGCGCACGCCGTCGAGCGCTTGCAGGGCTGCTTCGACTTCGCCCAGCTCAATGCGGAAACCGCGAATCTTCACCTGATTATCGATGCGATCCAGGTAGTCGAAGGTACCATCGGCGCGCTGACGCACCAGGTCGCCAGTGCGATAGAGCAAGCCGCCCGCGGTGCTGAACGGGTCAGCGACAAAGCGCTCGGCGGTCAGCCCCGGACGATTCAGATAACCCCGCGCCAAGCCCGTGCCACCGAGATACAACTCACCGGCCATGCCTTGCGGCAGCAGGTTCAGATCGGCGTCGAGCACGTAGGCGCTGCGGTCACCGATACGGCTGCCGATTGGCGCATACGCAGCGCCACACGGCACTTCGCGCCCGGCCTTCCAGATCAGCGGCGTGACTACGGTTTCGGTCGGGCCGTAACCGTTGATGATGTAGTCCGGATCGAGCGCGCGTTTGACCCGCTCGAAACTGGCGCTCGGCACCGCATCACCGCCGAAGCAATAGATGCGCACTTTCGGTGGATTGCCGACGCGCTCGGCGTGTTCGGCCAGTTGTTGCAGGTACACCGGCGGGAACGCGACCACGGTCACGCCGTGTTCGATCATGGCGTTGTAGGTCTGCTCCGGCGTCCACAAGCTGTCGTCGCGAATCAGCAGCGACGCACCGTGAGTCAGGCTGGTCAGCCAGCGTTCGTGGGCACCGTCAAAGGCGAACGACATGAAATGGAATTCACAGTCACTGTCGCGCATTTCATAGCGTTGACCGATGGCCTGGCAATGCATGGCCAACGGACCGTGGGCGACGCTGACGCCTTTCGGATTGCCGGTGGAACCGGAGGTATAAATCACATAGGCGAGGTTGTGCGGATCGAGTTGCACCTGTGGTGCCTTGACCGGCAACTCGCGCAAATCGAGACGATCCAGCTCCAGCAGCGGCACCGATTCATCGACCGGTAATTGCGCCGACACCGACGAGTCGCTGATCAGAAGTGCCAGCCCGGAATCTTCGATCAGATAGGCCAGGCGTTCGCGCGGATAACTGGTGTCCAGCGGCACATAAGCGCCGCCGGCCTTGAGCACCGCCAACAGCGCGACGATCACCGACTCACTGCGCGGCAGGGCTACGCCGACGCGGGTTTCCGCGCCGACGCCACGGGCGATCAGCGCGTGTGCCAGTTGGTTGGCGCGCTGATCGATCTCACCGTAGCTGAAACGCTGACCGTTGAAGATCACCGCCGTGCGCTGCGGATTTTCCGCGGCCAGCGCGGCAATGCGCTGATGCACGCCGATGTCCACCGGGTACGGCTGCGGCTGGTTTTCGCCTTGCTGGCGCGCCTGCTCTTGAGCATCTGCCAAGGCGATTTCACCGAGGTTGCGTTCGGCGGACACGGCGAACTGCTCAAGCAATTGCAGCAGGTGCGCACTGATGCCGGCGATGACATCGCTGGCGAACTGGCCGCGATCAAAGCTGTAGTGCAACGCCAGTTGCTGGCCGAGCGTAACGGCCACGCTCAGCGCATAGTGCGTCTGCTCGAGGTTGCCAACATCACCGAATGTCAGCCCTTGCCCTGCCTGACTCAGCGCCTGGGCAATCGGGTAGTTTTCGAACACCAGAATGTTGTCGAACAGCGCTTCACCGCCCTGCCCGGCCCAACGCTGGATGTCCGCCAATGGCGTGTGTTCGAAGTCGCGCAGGCTGAGGTTTTGCGCCTGTACCGCTTGCAGCCAGCTGCCAACGCTTTGATCCGGACGCGGCGCGCCGATCACCGGCAAGGTGTTGATGAACAGACCGACCTGTTGCTCGATGCCCGGCAGATCCGCTGGACGCCCGGCCACGGTCGCACCGAACGCCACAGCTTCGTGACCCGTGTAGCGTTGCAGCAACAGCAGCCACGCCGCTTGCACCAAGGTATTGACGGTGACTTTTTGCTGGCGGGCAAAGGTTTCCAGTGCGTGAGTGCGCTGCACGTCCAGGGTCAGGTAGTGATCGCCATGGCCGCTGAGGTTTTCGCCGCCGGTGGCTGCGCGCGCCAGTCGCGTCGGCTCTTGCAACGCGGCCAATTGACCGCTCCAGAATGCCTGACTCAGTTGACCATCCTGGCGTTGCAGCCACGCGATGTAGTCGCGATAACGCCCGCCGCCATTCGCCGGCGTGCGCCCGCTATAGCGCTGCAAGACTTCGCCGAGCAACTGCGAATTGCTCCAGCCGTCCATGAGGATGTGGTGATGGGTGTAAATCAGGTGCCACTGCTCGGCTCCGGTTTGCACCAGCAGCAGTCGCAGCAATGGTGCACTGCTCAGATCGAAACCTTGCTGACGCTCGGCATCGGCCAACGCCGCGAGCGCTGCGGGCTGATCGTCGCGATCGCGCCAGTCCAGCGTGCTGAACGGCAGTTGCACTTGCTTGTGGACGATCTGCAGGGGCTGCGCCAGTTCACCCTGCCAGACGAAACCGCTGCGCAGAATGTCCTGCGCATCGACGGTGGCCTGCCACGCAGCGCGGAACCGCTCGGGATCGAGACCTTGTACATCAACGCGCAACTGGTTGATGTACTCACCCGCCGCTTGTTCGTAGAGGGTATGGAACAGCAAGCCTTGCTGCATCGGCGACAGAGGATAGACATCGTCGAGTTGACCCGCTGGCACCGGCAACGCATCCAGTTGTGCCTGGGTCACGCGCGCCAGCGGGAAGTCCGATGGCGTCGCTTGTGCGGCTTGCAACGTGCAGCAATGCTCGATCAGCGCGTGCAGTTCGATGGCGTACTGATCCACCAGTTTCTGCACGGTCGCGCTGTCGAACATCTCGCGGCTGAAACCCCAGCTCATCGCCAGTTCACCGCCATACACCTGACCTTCCACGGTCAGCCAGTTGGCCAGAGGTGCCGCCGGATCCTGCGCGACACCGCTGGTTTCGGCGGACGGTACGAACAGCGCGGCTTCGTCGAACTGACGATCAAACTGACCGAGGTAGTTGAAGGTAATCCGTGGCGGCGCCAACTCCGCCAGTTCGGCGCGCACCGCCGGTGCCGCCAGATAACGCAGCACGCCGTAGCCCAGACCTTTGTCCGGCACGGCGCGCAACTGCTCCTTGATCGCCTTGATCGACCCGTCGAGATCGTCGCTAGCCGTCAGCTTGACCGCGAACAGACTGGTGAACCAGCCCACAGTGCGGGTCAGGTCGATGTCGTCGAACAGGTCTTCGCGGCCATGCCCTTCCAGTTCGATCAACGTGCCCGGCTGCTGGCTCCAGCGGCTGATGGTGCGCGCCAATGCAGTGAGCAGCAGATCATTGACCTGCGTGCGATACGCGGCCGGTGCCTGTTGCAGCAACTGTCGGGTGCGCTCGGCGTCGAGGCGCCATTCGATTTTCTCGCCGTGCAGGTTTTGCAGGCTGCCATCGGGACGTTCGCACGGCAGGTCCGTCGCGCCCTGATGCTGGGCTTTCCAGTAACCCAGTTGTTCATCGAAGCGTAAAGCGGCGCTTTCGAGACGCGCCGTCCAGCTCTGGAAGGCATTGGTCTTGGCCGGCAACTGAATGCCGCCGCCCGCCGCCAGTTGCTCGTAAGCCTGCTGCAGATCTTCCAGCAGCACCCGCCAGGAAACACCGTCCACCGCCAAGTGGTGAATGATCAACGCCAGGCGCTGCGTGCCATCGGCCAGCGTCACCAGCAGTGCACGCAGCAGCGGACCGTTCCGCAGGTCGAGGCTGCGCTGGGCATCGTTGCACAGCGCCTGCAATTGTTCAGCGGACTCGGCGTCACGCAGCCACAGCTCAGCACTGTCGACCAGCGGGCCGTGGCTTTGCTGCCAGCCGTCGACGCTTTCGACAAAGCGCAGGCGCAAGGCGTCGTGATGATTGATCACCTGCGTCAGCGCGGCATCAAGCCACTGCGCATTCAAGGTGTCGCGCGGCGTCAGCAGCAGCGACTGATTCCAGTGTTCACGCAGCGGCATCGCGCGACTGAAGAAATGCTGCTGGATCGGCCCGAGTACGGCAGCGCCAGTCACCGGTCCTTGATCTACCGAGGTCTGATTATCCAGCGTGGCAACCAGCGCAAGGCTGCGCACGGTCTGGTACTGGAACAGGTCGCGCGGGCTAAGACGAATCCCGGCCTGTCGCGCACGGCTGACCACTTGAATCGAAATGATCGAGTCACCGCCCAGTTCGAAAAAGTTGTCCTCCAGACCCACGCGCTCAAGTCCCAGCACGTCTTGCCAAATCGCCGCCAGGGCTTTTTGCAGCGCATCCTGCGGCGCGACGAACGCCTGTTGCGGCGCGGCGTCGGGTTGCGGCAAGGCTTTGCGATCAAGTTTGCCGTTGGCGGTGACCGGCAGTTTGTCCAGCGTCATCAGGTAGGTCGGCACCATGAATTCCGGCAGGCTGCCGAGCAGCCACGCCTTGACGTCCTGCTGCCATTGTTCGTCAGGGTGAGCGTTTTCCAGCACCAGATAGCCGACCAGATGCTTGCCGCCCTGCACCAGCACCACTGCTTCACGCACCAGCGGATGCTGCATCAGACGCGTTTCGATTTCACCCAGCTCGATGCGCAGACCGCGCAGTTTCACTTGATGGTCGAGACGACCGAGGTATTCGATCACGCCGTCGGCACGCTGGCGCACACGGTCACCGGTGCGGTACAGGCGCGCGCCGTCGTGGAACGGGCACGGCACAAAACGCTCGGCGGTCAGCGCCGGACGCTGGTGATAACTGCGCGCCAGCCCGGCGCCGCCGAGGTACAGTTCGCCGGCCACGCCACTCGGCACCGGCAACAACTCGGCATCGAGGACGTGGGTGCGCAGGTTGGCGATCGGCCGGCCGATCGGCACGCTGTCGGCGCCTTCGTCAACACACGTCCAGTGGGTCACGTCGATGGCCGCTTCGGTCGGGCCGTAGAGGTTGTAGAGGCCGGCGTTCGGCAGTTTGGCGAAGACTTGCAGTTGCGCGTCCAGCGGCAGCGCTTCACCGCTGCAGACGATGCGCTTGAGGCCCACGCAGCTTTCAACGCCCGCCTCGTGAATGAACGCCTGCAACATCGACGGCACAAAGTGCAGCGTGCTGATGCCGTGGCGATTGATGATGTCGATCAGTTGCAGCGGATCGCGGTGCGCACCTGGCGCAGCAACCACCAGACGCGCGCCGGTCAGCAGCGGCCAGAAGAACTCCCAGACCGACACGTCGAAACTGAACGGGGTTTTCTGCAACACCGAATCACTGGCGTCGAGGCCGTAGGCTTCTTGCATCCAGTACAAACGGTTGACCAGCGCGGCGTGGCTGTTGCCGGCGCCTTTCGGTTTACCGGTAGAGCCCGAGGTGTAAATCACATAGGCCAGGTTCAGCGGATCGACGCTGACGTCCGGGCGGCTGTCGCTGTAGCCGTCGAGCAGGCCCGGCTGATCCAGCGTGATGACCTGCACGCCGTCAGTCGGCAGCGATGCCCGCAAAGCATCCTGAGTCAGCAGCAAGGTGATGCCGCTGTCCTCGATCATGTAGGCCAGACGTTCCTGCGGGTACTCCGGATCCAGTGGCACATAAGCGCCGCCAGCCTTGAGAATCGCCAGCAGCGCGACAACCATTTCCACCGAACGCAGGGCGCACACACCGACCAGACTGTCGGCCCGCACGCCTTGCTCACGCAGCAAATGCGCGAGGCGGTTGGCGCGGGCATCCAGTTCGGCGTAGCTCAGGGTCTGCTCACCAAACAGCAGCGCAGGCGCATTCGGCGTGCGCGCGACCTGCGCTTCGATCAGTTGGTGGATTGGTGTTTCGGTCGGATAAACCGCGTGAGCGTTGTTCCAGTCGTGCACCAGCGTGTGCTGTTCCTCGGCTTCCAGCAGCGGCAATTCGCCGACGCGTTGCGACGGATCGACGACCATGGCGGTGAGCAGACGCAACCAGTGGCGCGCCATACGCTCGATGGTCGAAGCCTCGAACAAGTCGCTGGCGTACGTCAGCGCCGCGTGCAACTTGCCGCCCTTCTCATAGGTATCGAGGGTCAGGTCGAACTGGGTGGTGCGGCTCTGCCAGTCGAGGCTGTCGAGCACCAGGCCGGACGCCGTGCTGAGGCTGGCAATATCGGCCACTTGCGGCTGGTGGTTGTACATCACCTGAAACAGTGGCGTGTGACTGAGGCTGCGCTCCAGTTTCAGTGCTTCAACCAGTTGCTCGAACGGCAGATCCTGATGCGCCTGAGCGCCGAGCGCGGTTTCCTTGATCGCGCGCAGCAGATCGTCGACCCGCGTCTGACCGTCCAGCTGGGTGCGCAGCACCTGAGTGTTGACGAAGAAGCCGATCAGCCCTTCGATTTCGCCACGGTTACGGTTGGCAATCGGCACGCCGACACGCATGTCGGTCTGACCGGTATAGCGATGCAGCAATGCGTTGAAGGCACCGAGCAACAACATGAATAAAGTGACCTGATGCTGTTGCGCGGTGTTGCGCAGCTGCTCGGCCAGTTGCTCATCAATGGCGAATTCGTAACGGGTACCGCGATAGCTCGGCATCGCCGGACGCGAATGATCCAGCGGCAGTTCCAGTACCGGGTGTTCGTCGCCCAGTTGTGCTTGCCAGTAATCGAGTTGCCGCGCCTGCTCGCCCGCCTCCAGCCAGCGGCGCTGCCACAAGGCGTAGTCGCTGTACTGGATCGGCAACGCGGCCAGTTGCGGCTGCTGGCCGGCATCGAACGCGTCGTAGCAACGAATGAATTCGTCGATCAGCACGTTCATCGACCAGCCATCGGAGACGATGTGGTGCAGGGTCAGCAGCAGAACATGTTCCTGCTCGGCGAGCTTGAGCAAGGTCACCCGCAGCAACGGGCCGACGGCCAGATCGAACGGCAATACCGATTGCTGTTCGGCGGCCTGCACCACGGCCTGTTCACGCTCACTGGCTGGCAGCGCGCTGAAATCTTCATGGCTGATCATCAGCGGCGCCGTGGCCGGCACCTGCAACAGGCTGTCGTCAGCCTGGCGCTGGAACACCGTGCGCAGGGTTTCGTGACGCTCGACCAGGCTGGCGAAGGCTTGCTCCAGCGCGCCGAGGTTCAGGCGACCGCTCAGGCGCACCGCGCCCGGCAGGTTATAGGCGCCGCTGTGCGGATCGAGTTGCCAGAGAAACCACATGCGTTGCTGCGCGTAGGACAGCGCTTGGCGATCCTCCGCCTCGATCCCGGCCGGAATCGGAAACCGGGCGAAATCCACGCCCTCCTTTTGCAGGGCCGCGAGGAACATCTGGCGCTTTTCCAGGGGCAACCCGATAAACCGGCGAGCAAGTTTCAAGGAGTCTTCAGCATTCATTTCTCAGCATCCGGATCAGTAGGCAGGAAGCACAAAGGCACGTCATCCCTATAAAACGAATGCAGACCGGAAAAATTAGCGAATGAGAACAACTGTCAGGTGGGAGGCAAAGCGGGGAATTTCAGACTGGCAGAAAACACTGTGGGAGCGAGCCTGCTCGCGAAAACGGTGTGTCTGTCAGTGCAGATATTGACTGACATGCCCCTTCGCGAGCAGGCTCGCTCCCACAGGTTCTGCGGTGTTCAGGCGGTTGCGGCCATGGCATGTCGGCGATGATGCACATCGAGCTGATCCTTGATCACCTTGAGCACCTTCGCCTCATGCTCATGAATAAAGAAGTGCCCGCCCGCAAGCATGTCCACCGAGAAACTGCCGCGGGTTTCCTTGCTCCAGCCGATCAATTGCTCGGTGGTGGCACGATCAGCCTTGCCGCCGAGCACATGCACCGGGCAGTTGAGCAGCGGGCGCGCCAGCGGCTCGAACTTGCCACACAGCTGAAAATCCGCGCGCAGGATCGGCAGGGTCAGGCTCATCAGCTCTTCGTTGGCCAGCACTTCTTCGCTGGTGCCATTGAGCGTGCGCAGTTGTTCGATCAACTCGGCGTCGGTCTTGGGGTCGGCAAAGCCGCGATCGTAATCGGCCCGCATCGTCGGCGCCGCGGTGCCGGAAGCGAACATCGCTACTGGCTCAGGACAGCCCAGCGCACGCAGGGCGTGCGCCATTTCGCAGGCCAGCAATGCGCCAAGGCTATGGCCGAACAGTGCATAAGGGACTTTGAGTGTCGGACGCAGCTCCTTGGCCAGTTGCATCGCCAATGCACGCATGTCGGTATGCAGCGGCTCACCAAAACGTGCGCCACGTCCCGGCAGCTCAACCGGTTGCAAGTGTAGCCATTGCGGCAGTTTCGGCCGCCAGCGGCTGTAGACCATGGCACTGGCGCCGGAATACGGCAGGCACAGCAGGGTCAGCTTGGTCACCACGCTTTCCTCGAAAAATTCATCTGTAGAGAGAGACGGATCCCACGCCGGGCAAATTAGTCATCGACCAGTAAATTCCCCCAACAGGCGCTCGTTAACTGTTCAGGCCAAAACCAATAATGAGGGATCACCGTGGACCTGCAGAGCATCCTGGGCAAACTGTTCGCCAATGCCGGCGCCGTCGGCATCGAAGGCGTTTTTCAATTCGTGTTTGGTCCGCAGCAGGCCTACTGGTCCGAGGTCAAGGCCAGCAGCCGCACCGTGCCCGGACGCCACGCCAGCCCGGACGTGACCATTGAAGTCGCCGAGCGCGATTTCCTCGGGATCATGAGCGGCATGGCCAACGTCGAAGAGCTGTTCGCCAGCGGGCGCCTGAAGATCGGCGGCAACATGGGTCTGGCAACGATGCTGCCGCAGATCATCGAGCATGCGATGCACGGCCGCGCCGTGGCGGAAAAAGTCGACATGAACAAGCGCTACCCGACCCCGCCGCGCTTCAGTGAAAAACTCACTGCCGGCCTGCCAACCCAAAGCAGCATCGAACGTCTTGCGCGCAGCGAACTGTCGGTCACCGAGTTCAAAAGCCGCTATCTGCCCAATGGCATTCCCGTGGTGATCAGCAATGCGTTGCAGGACTGGCCACTGTTCAAGCTCAGCCGTGAACAATCGCTGGTGCATTTCGCCGAGCTGCAAGGCATCACCCGCCATGGCGACTACGTGAAGAAGACCTTCTCCACCGAGCGTGATTTTCGCTCCACGTCGATGGCCGACTTCATCGCCTCGCTGGACAAACCGGCGGCCAAAGGTGCGAATGGCGAACCACCCGCCTACATGGGCAACAACATCCTGCCGGCGCAGCTGATGCAACAGATCAAATACCCGGCCTACTTCGACGCCTCGTTATTCATCCCGCCGCGTATCTGGATCGGGCCGAAGGGCACGTTGACGCCGTTGCATCGTGACGACACCGACAACCTCTTCGCGCAGGTCTGGGGGCAGAAGAAATTCACCCTCGCCGCGCCGCATCATCGTGAAGCCTTGGGCACCTGGTCGACGGCGCCCAAGGGCGGTCTGGATGGCTGCGATTTCAACCCGGATGCGCCGGACTACGAGCGCTTCCCCGCCGCTCGGGACGTGACGTTCCTGCGCGTAACGCTGGGGGCTGGGGATCTGCTGTTCCTGCCGGAGGGCTGGTTCCATCAGGTGGAGTCGGTGTCGACTTCACTGTCGGTGAATTTCTGGGTCAACTCGGGACGGGGCTGGTAACACTGCAAATCCTGTGGGAGCGAGCCTGCTCGCGAAAGCCATTTCACATTCAATCTGAATGTTGTCTGACACACCGCTTTCGCGAGCAGGCTCGCTCCCACAATGGAAATTTCATTTCAGATGGCGGTGACTCTGTATTGCCGAACCCAGCACCACCGCACCCGCCGCAATCGCCAGCCAGAAACCGCTGCGCGCACCGAAAGCGTCCACCAGCCAACCGG
Source organism: Pseudomonas tensinigenes (assembly GCF_014268445.2). NCBI lineage: Bacteria > Pseudomonadati > Pseudomonadota > Gammaproteobacteria > Pseudomonadales > Pseudomonadaceae > Pseudomonas > Pseudomonas tensinigenes. The sequence goes on along the minus strand of NZ_CP077089.1, from coordinate 2,374,359 downwards.
AGCCGGCAGCCCCGACGGCCACGCCGATACTCAAACCGGTGACCAGCCAGGTCAGGCCTTCAGTCAGTTTGGCTGGTGGCACGATGCGCTCGATCAACGCCATCGCCACAATCAGCGTCGGCGAGAAGAACAGTCCGGCAATGAACACGGCCAGCGACAAGCCAAAAATATTGCTCGCCAGCAACAGCGGTAACGTCGTCACTGCCGTCGCCACGCCGCCGTACAGGAACAACTGCGGCAATGGCAATTTCGAACGCATCGCACCGAAGGCGATGCCGGCCAGGCACGAACCGATGGCGTACACGGACAACACAATGCTCGCTGCCGCCGGTTGCCCCTGTTGTTGGGCAAACGCGACGCTGACCACATCGATGACGCCGACGATAACGCCCATGGCGATCATCAGCGCCAACAGTAACTGAACGTCAGTCGAACCAATGATCGAGGCGTGATGTTCGCACGCATGCGGGTGCACCGCCGGCTCGGTGCTGCGCTGGGCGACGAACGCCGTCACGCCGATCGCCAGCGCCAGCAAAGCCGCCAGCGGCCCGGCCTCAGGAAACACCGCCACGCACAACCCCACCGACAGCGGCGGACCGACAATAAAACAGACCTCATCGAGCACCGATTCCAACGCATACGCGGTCTGCAATTGCGGCTGGCCACGATAGATCTCGGTCCAGCGTGCGCGCACCATCGCCGACATGCTCGGCATGCAACCGGCCAGTGCGGCGAAGATGAACAGCGTCCAGTTCGGCGCCTGTAACCGCGTGCACAGCAGCAACATCAGCAGTGCGCCGCCGCCGATCAACGCCGATACCGGAAGAATCCGCCCCTGACCGAAGCGGTCCACCAGCCTTGAAACCTGCGGCGCACAAAACGCCGTGGCGAGCGCAAACGTCGCCGCCACGCCACCAGCCAAAGCGTAGCCACCCTTCAACTGCGAAAGCATGGTGATCACACCGATACCGGTCATGGAGATCGGCATGCGCGCGATCATCCCGGCCAGCACAAAATTTCGTGCGCCGGGGGCGTTGAATAATTCGCGGTAGGGGTTTGCCATGGACTGCAGCCTCATCAAGGGCCGCCAAGTTGCCATAGGGTCGGGTGGCGTGGAAGCGGGGAATTGTTGGTGGAATGTGAAGGCCCTTTCGCGAGCAGGCTCGCTCCCACAGTGAATCAGCGGTGTACACAAATCCCCTGTGGGAGCGAGCCTGCTCGCGAAAGCGTCTACGAAATCACCGCAGCCCTTTCTGCCGAATGAACTCTCACTCTTTGCAACCGGTCAGCTAAATAAGCCCTCACTCAAGGCGCGCCATTGCATGCATATCTCGCTCACCGGACAAACAGCCCTGATCACCGGCGCCAGTTCTGGCATCGGTCACGCCGCCGCCAAAGCCCTCGCGGCTGCCGGCGCTGCAGTGGTCATCAACTACAACCGACAGGCCGAACCTGCCGAAGCACTTGCCCGGCAGATCGTCGCCGACGGTGGCCAAGCCATCGCCATCCGCGCCGACGTATCAAAGGAAGACGAGGTTGAACGGCTGTTCGCCGAAACCCTCGATGCCTTCGGCTCACTGGATATTCTGGTGGCCAACTCGGGTATGCAAAAAGACGCGCCCGCTGTGGATATGTCGCTGGACGACTGGAACGCGGTGATCGGCGTCAACCTCACCGGCCAATTCCTCTGCGCCCGCGCCGCACTGCGGATCTTCAATCGCCAAGGCGTTCGTGAAGGCGTGTCCCGCGCCGCCGGCAAGATCATCCACATGAGTTCAGTGCACCAGCGCATTCCCTGGGCCGGGCACGTCAATTACGCCGCGTCCAAGGGCGGCGTCGACCAACTGATGCAGACCCTCGCGCAGGAAGTCAGCCACCAACGCATTCGTATCAACGGCATCGCCCCGGGAGCGATTCGCACGGCGATCAATAAAGACGCCACCGAAGGCGCTGCCGCTGAGAAGCTGCTCGAACTGATTCCCTACGGACGCATCGGCGATGCTGAGGACGTCGCCAACGCGGTGGTCTTTCTCGCCTCGGATGCCGCCGACTACATCGTCGGCACCACCCTGTTCATCGACGGCGGCATGAGCCTCTATCCGGAGTTTCGCGGCAATGGCTGAGCATCACCTGGAACGACAAAGCCCGATCGATGCCCACGGCATCATCGGCGACATGCGCAGTGCAGCGCTGGTCAATGATCGCGGCAGTGTGGATTTTTTCTGCTGGCCGGAGTTCGACAGCCCGTCGATTTTCTGTTCGTTGCTGGATACCCCGGACGCGGGGATTTTCCAGTTGGCGCCGGACTTGCCCGACGCGCGCCGCGAGCAGATTTACCTGCCCGACACTAACGTTCTGCAAACCCGCTGGCTGAGTGAGCGCGCGGTGGTGGAAGTCACCGATCTGCTGCCTATCGGTGACAGTGACGATGCCCTGCCGCTGCTGATGCGGCGGGTTCGTGTAGTGAGCGGCTCGGCGACTTTCACGATGCGCTGCGCCGTGCGCCACGATTACGCCCGAGCCGACACCCGAGCACAGATGGATCAACAAGACGTGACGTTCAGCGCTGCCGGCCAACCGTCACTGCGCCTGGCTTCGGACCAGCCGATGCAGATCGACGCCCAAGCGGCGGTGGCGCAATTCACGCTCAAGCAAGATGAAACGGCAGCGTTCATGCTCGGTGCGTCCGATGATCCACGATTCGCCGAAGGCGCCGGACACTTGTGCATGGAGCGCACCCTGAAGTTCTGGCGCGACTGGATCGGTCAATCGATTTACCGCGGCCGCTGGCGGGAAATGGTCAACCGTTCGGCCCTCGCGTTGAAACTGCTGACGTCGCGCAAACACGGCGCCATTCTCGCCGCCGCCACTTTCGGTCTTCCGGAAACGCCGGGCGGCGAGCGCAACTGGGATTATCGCTACACGTGGATCCGCGATGCCTCGTTCACGGTGTACGCGTTCATGCGCCTGGGCTTTGTCGGCGAGGCCAACGCCTACATGGGCTGGTTGCGCGGGCGGGTAAGCGATTGCCACGGGCAACCGGTGAAACTGAATATTTTGTACGCCATCGACGGACAACAGGAATTGCCGGAAACCGAACTGGATCATCTGTCCGGTCACGGCGGCGCAAAACCGGTACGCATCGGCAACGGCGCGTACGAGCAGATCCAGCTCGACATCTTTGGCGAGCTGATGGACGCGGTGTATCTGGTCAACAAATATGGCGACGCGATTTCCCACGAAGGCTGGAAACACGTGCGCGAAGTGGTCGATCAAGTCTGTGAGACCTGGCAGACCAAGGATGTCGGCATTTGGGAAATGCGCGGTGAACAGCACCACTTTCTGCATTCTCGACTGATGTGCTGGGTGGCGCTGGACCGGGCGATTCGTTTGGCGTCGAAGCGCTCGCTGCCGGCACCGTTCGCCCAGTGGGACCAGACCCGACAGGCGATTTACGCCGATATCTGGGACAACTTCTGGAACGAGGAGCGCGGGCATTTCGTCCAGTACAAGGGCGGCACCGCGCTCGATGGATCGATGCTGTTGATGCCACTGGTGCGCTTCGTCAGCGCCAAGGATCCACGCTGGCTGTCGACCCTCGAAGCCATCGAAAAGACCTTGGTGCGCGACGGCATGGTGTATCGCTATCGCAATGACGACAGCAATATCGATGGCCTGGCCGGCACCGAAGGCGCGTTCGCTGCGTGTTCATTCTGGTACGTCGAATGCCTGGCTCGCGCCGGGCAGGTGGAAAAAGCCCATCTGGAGTTTGAGCAATTGCTGCGTTATGCCAACCCGCTGGGCCTTTACGCCGAAGAGTTCGACGCCCATGGCCGGCACTTGGGCAACACCCCGCAGGCCTTGACGCATCTGGCGTTGATCAGCGCGGCGAGTTTTCTGGATCGACGTTTGAGCGGGGAAAAGAGTGAGTGGCAGCCGTAATGTTCGCCAGTGACTGTAGGAAATAGCCCACAAAACGATGACTTTGTAGGATCCCTGTGGCGGGGGGATTTATCCCCACTGGACTGCGAAGCAGCCCAAAAACCCTGCAGCTCACTCATCCAGAAGTACCGGGGCTTCTGACTTTGGGGCCGCTGCGCAGGCCAACGGGGATAAAACCCCTCACCACAGTTGGACACACCTGCGGACTACAGCGGCTCAACATCCCCCCTGTCATCCCTACCCCGCAACTCGCAGTCACACCCGGAAATACCCTGTTGCCAGCTGTTACATCCGCCCCTACCATCCACCGCAACGGGCACAGCGGAGCTGTCCAATAAAACCCGAATTCAAGGAACCAGAATGTCTCAGCACGTCCAGCGCACCATCGACACGCCCCTTCGCAGCGGCCTGACCCGCACCCAACTCTGGGAAGCCGCGGACAAAGGCCTGATCAAATGCTGGGAAATCGGCCGCCAGCGGGCGAACCGCTTCCCCGACCTCGCGCAAAAATGCCTCGCCGGCGAACTGCCGGTACTCGGCTGGAAAGGTGGCGTGAGCCGCAGCCTGAAGAAAACCGAGAAATATGGCTCGTTGAAGTATCTGGCGCAGTGGCAAGGGTTGCGCGGCGAGGACCTGGATATCGATTTGAGTGAAGAGCGTTCGCTGACCTGCTCGCGGACGAAGATGCGGGTGACGTTTACCCCGGATCGGACGAAGTATTTCAATCAGGTGGCGGAAGCCGAGGCTTAGCCGTGCGGAAGTCCGGTCGGTAGCAACCCGGGTACAGCGCGCACACGCCGTACTGTGCATCCAGATCGGCCATGTGCTGGTAAAACTGCTCAATCTCCCAGAACGTCTCTTCCGCGACGGTCATCAGGTAGAAGTAACTGAGTTGATGATCGTTCGGCAGCACTAATGGAAACTCTGGCAGCGCGTCCATCCGCGGAGCATTGGCCAGAGCCGCTAGCATGGGCGTCGGAGCCTGGGACAACTGCTCGAAGTACTTCTCTTTGTACGCCGCCAGACCGACGGCTTCGCCCTTGGCCCTGGCATCGATCAGTTGCGCGAGGTTTGCGCGGCGCTGCTGCCAGTACGCGGCTGGCAGGTCGACATTCATTTGTTGCTTATGTTTGGCCAAAGCTTCGTCTGCGCTGACTTGGCGCTTTGGTTCGCCCGGCTCGGCGGCAGCTCGTGCTTCGAGTTCCTTGAACGACAGCATGATCGTCGACTTGGCAAACATGCGCTCCATCAGTTCACGGCGTTGCGGGGTATCCGGCAGTGGCGGGGGCGGCGAGGCGCAACCGGCCAGCATCCCGACGAGTACCAGCAGAGCAAGCAGCGGTTTGAGTGACATGCATCGTCCTTGAAGTCGGTCGGCAGAATTAGCTGCGCAGTTTATCTGAACCCGAAGAAGCCCCGCTGGAAACTCTCAAGGCATCACCGGATCGGGTGCAGCGCTGACCGAAAACCGCTCGCGATAGGCTTGCGGCGTCACGCCAATCGCCCGCAGGAAACTGCGGCGCAGCGTTTCTTCGCTACCAAAACCGCAATTGGCCGCGATCCGTTTCACCGGCAGGCCGGTGTCGCTGAGCAGACGCCGCGCCGTCTCGACGCGGATCAGTTCAATCGCCCGCGCCGGGGTCTGGCCGGTGTCGGCGCGGTAGTGGCGGACGAAGCTGCGTTCGCTCATGCCGGCCTGCTCGGCCAGGGTCGGGACGCCGAGGTCGCAGGTGAGGTTTTCGGCGATCCAGGCGTGCAACTCATCAAAGCGATTGCCTTGATTCTGCAAGGATAAGGTCACGCTGAATTGCGATTGCCCGCCCGGGCGTTTCAGAAACACCACGAGGTGCCGGGCGACGTCCAGGGCGATGTCGCTGCCCAGATCCTCTTCAACCATCGCCAGTGCCAGATCGATGCCAGCGGTGACACCCGCCGAGGTCCATACCGGGCCGTCGGTGATGAAAATCGGATTGGCCTCGACTTGCAGTTTCGGATGTTGCTGCGCCAATTGTTCGCAACGGGTCCAGTGGGTGACGACGCGACGACCGTCGAGCCAGCCACTGGCCGCGAGCAAAAATGCCCCGGTGCACACTGACGCTACGCGCCGACATTTCGCCGCATGTTCGCGCACCCAATCCACCAACGCCACATCTTCGGCGGCAGGATAAATGCCCCATCCGCCGGCGATGATCAGCGTGTCGCTGGGCTCCAGCGGTAGCGGTTCGGACAATACCGCCAGCCCCGCCGAGGACATCACCGCCCCGCCCTCGCTGGCAATCACCGACGGCGCATAGGGCACGGGCAAACCGCGTTGACGACAGAGGTCATTGGCCGAGGCGAACACCTGCAACGGTCCGGTGACATCGAGGATCTGCATATTGGCAAACGCGAGTACGTGGATGGCTTTGGGCATTTGGCGTAATTCGTGGGGTTATTGGCGTATGCGCCAGAACCTACGCGCCTACAGTGAAGCCGTCCACCCTTTTTCATGGAGCAAGAACAATGACGCTGCAGATCGGTTTTCTGTTGTTTCCACAGGTTCAGCAACTTGACCTGACCGGCCCTTACGACGTGCTCGCCTCGTTGCCGGGCGTGCAGGTACATCTGATCTGGAAGGATCTGATGCCGGTCACCGCCAGCACCGGTCTGCTGCTGAAACCGACCATCACGTTCGAGGATTGCCCGTGTCTGGACGTGATCTGCATTCCCGGTGGCGGCGGTGTCGGGCCATTGATGGAAGACGAGCAGACGCTGGACTTCATCAAACGCCAAGCCCTTCAGGCGAAGTATGTGACCTCGGTGTGCACCGGCTCGCTGGTCCTTGGCGCAGCGGGTTTGCTGCAAGGCAAACGGGCGACCACGCATTGGGCGTATCACGATCTGCTGCCGACGCTGGGCGCGATCGCGGTGAAGGATCGGGTGGTGCGTGACGGTAATCTGTTTACCGGCGGCGGGATTACGGCAGGGATTGATTTTGCCTTGGTGCTGGCGGAAGAGTTGGTGGGTGCTGACGCGGCGCAACTGATCCAGTTGCAATTGGAATATGCGCCGGCACCGCCGTTCAACGCAGGCAGCCCGGAGACTGCGCCGGGTGAGATTGTCGATGAAGCACGCCTGCGCGCCGCGCCATCGCTGAAGCTGCGCACGGAAATCACCGAGCGTGCGGCGGCGAAACTGAACTTGCGCTAGATCCAATCCCACAGGGGATTTGTGTGTGGCCGAGGGTTTGTTTGCCGTCCCCACATTCCGCCACACCTTCACTTGTCCCCACGCCCCCACCCGTGTAGAAAGCCCCTCCACACATTCTGCACAGGGACTTTCGATGAAGGCTTTGCCATGGCTCTATCTGGCACTTCTCAGCCTCGGTTATGGATGGGCGCTGAGCTACGGCCACCTCGGTTGGCTGGCGTTGATCTCCGTTGGATTACTGGTGTTCGCAGGTTTTGCCGTGCGCCAACAACAGGTGCCGGTTGCGCGGTTTCTCGGTCATGGCCTGTTCATCGTGCTGGCCTTGGCGCTGGCGTTGCACTGGTTGCCGGGGTTTGCCAACGGGCGCGCCATCGATCCGCAGCGCTTCACCGACAATGCCGTGCCGTTCTCGATGTATCTGAATCTCGATAAACCGTTGATTGGCTTCTGGTTGCTACTGGTCTGCCCGTGGATTGTCGGGCGCCGTTCGTTGCGTCTGAGCGTGTACGCCACCGCCCTCGCCCTGACTCTCAGTGCGATTCTGGCTCTCGGCGGCGCACTGTTGCTGGGCGTGATCGCCTGGGCGCCGAAGTGGCCGGATCAGGCATGGTTGTGGGTGCTGAACAACCTACTGCTGGTGACCTTGGTCGAAGAAGCGCTGTTTCGCGGCTATATACAGGGCGGCCTCAGCCAGCGTTTCAAACATCTGCCTTACGGTGAAAACCTCGCCCTGCTGCTGGCCTCGCTGCTGTTTGGTCTGGTGCATGCCGGCGCGGGCTGGACCTGGGTGTTGCTGGCGGGTCTGGCGGGTGTCGGCTATGGTCTGGCCTACCGTTTTGGCGGGCTCGGCGCGGCAATCGCCACGCATTTCGGCCTGAACCTGCTGCACTTCGGTTTGTTCACCTATCCGATGCTCGCCGGCTGAAGCAAGCGCCGTTTTGCGACGCTGTGCTGATTATTGAAAAAAAATTTCAATAAAAAGCTGTCACCGCCGACAACCTTTCAAAGCCTTGCGGATTGAAAAACCATGCGTAACAACCAGCCCATTACACAACGCGAACGGACTTTCCCGGCTCAGCAGCGGTTGATCTCCACAACCGACGCCAAGGGCGTGATCACCTACTGCAACGACGCTTTCGTCGAGATCAGCGGGTTTTCGCGTGAAGAGCTGATCCGTGCACCGCACAACCTGGTCCGTCACCCAGACGTCCCGGCGGCGGTGTTTTCGCACATGTGGGGCACATTGAAACAAGGCTTGCCATGGATGGGCATTGTCAAGAATCGCTGCAAGACCGGTGACCATTACTGGGTTAACGCCTACGTAACACCGGTGTTCGACGGCAATCAGGTGGTCGGTTACGAGTCGGTGCGGATCAAACCCACCGCCGAACAGATCCGCCGCGCCGAAGCGCTCTACCAACGCATCAACCAAGGCAAGTCGGCGATCCCCTCCAGCGACAAATGGCTGCCGGTGCTGCAAGACTGGCTGCCGTTCATTCTGGTCAGCCAACTGAGCTTCGTGATCGGCGCCACCCTGAATTCGCAGTGGGGCTTCGCCCTCGCCGCCGGTTTGTCGGTGCCGCTGGGCCTGATGGGCCTGCAATGGCAGCAACGCGGGCTCAAGCGCCTGCTGCGTCTGGCCGAACAGACCACCTCCGACCCGCTGATCGCGCAGATGTACACCGACAGCCGTGGCGCCCAGGCGCGTCTGGAAATGTCGATCCTCAGCCAGGAAGCACGCCTGAAAACCTGCCTGACCCGTCTGCAGGACACGGCCGAACACCTGACCGATCAGGCCAAGCAGTCCGACGCCCTGGCGCACAACAGCTCCACCGGCCTGGAACGTCAGCGCGTGGAAACCGAACAGGTCGCCACCGCCGTCAACCAGATGGCCGCCACTACTCAGGAAGTAGCGAGCCACGTGCAGCGCACCGCCGACGCCACTCAGGAAGCCAATCGCCTGACCGGTCGCGGCCGTGACATCGCCGGCGAAACCCGTGAAGCTATTCAGCGTCTGTCGGTAGTTGTCGGCGAAACCGGTTTGACCGTCACTCAACTGGCCAAGGACAGCGACGAAATCGGCGGTGTGGTTGATGTGATCAAAGGCATCGCCGATCAGACCAACCTGCTCGCTCTGAACGCTGCGATTGAAGCAGCGCGTGCCGGCGAGATGGGCCGTGGTTTTGCGGTGGTGGCTGATGAAGTTCGTCAGCTAGCACAGCGCACCAGCGAATCGACCGGGCAGATTCATGCCTTGATCGCCAAGTTGCAGCAGACTGCGTCAAGCGCTGTGCAGACCATGGAAGCCGGGCATCGTCAGGCCGAAGAAGGTGTAGCACGAGTGCTGGAAGCGGATCAGGCGTTGGTCGGGATCAGTGAAGCGGTGGCCAATATCACCGACATGACCACGCAGATTGCTGCCGCGACCGAAGAGCAAAGTGCGGTGGCTGAAGAGATCAGCCGCAACATCAGCAATATTTCGGAGTTGGCGGATCAGACGTCGGAACAGGCGCATAACTCGGCGTTGCTGAGTGAAGAGCTGACGAAAACGGCTAATACGCAGTACTCGTTGGTGGAGCGGTTTAACCGCTGATTGAACTGGCGATAACAAAAAACCCGGAGAGCGAGAGCTTCCGGGTTTTTGTTGCCTGTCTGAAACAGATGTTGTTTGGCAGGCCGCTTTCGCGAGCAGGCTCGCTCCCACATTGGAACTGCTTGGGACCACAGTTTTGTGTCCGACGACAATCCCCTGTGGGAGCGAGCCTGCTCGCGAAGAGGCCATAACAGCCAGCGAAACTACTGCGGCAACTTCAGCTTATCCAGCAGTCGATTGATCAACAGCTCGTTCAGCATGGGCGTATGAAAGCGACTCGCCCGACCAGCAGGGTTTCGTCCTCCAGCGTTGGGTCGACGAGGTAGACGGGACAAATTTGGATGAGCTTGGCGGGGCCGCCAAGTATTCGGGTTTGAGGTAGTACCAGAGCGCGATCAGTTGCTACTTCACCTTTTGCGCGGGACCTAGCCTCTTCTTAGAAACTCGACTTCACACAAGAGATCAGAAAGCAACTGTCAACTCTGACAGTTATCTTTTTTCTGCTGTTGCCCCACTCTGTCCCTTTATATCGGCAGAAGCTGATGAACCACGGTTAGAGACTAACAATGCGCACTCATCACAATCGTCTGTTAGCAGCAACAAGAACAAACCGTCTATCGGGCCCGGAGGACATTTTCAAATGGCGCTTTGACTCAAGTTCAGCGTGGATAGAAGCGACCACGGCGTCACTGCAACTTATCCACGCTTCACCGGGACGGAAGTATTGGGCATGGGATGCCTGGAACGGTTCGCATGATACAGGGGACCTTTTCCTTTACTCATTCACGCTTGATTACGTTAATGAATCCATTATCGATGGCACATTCGGCCTGGGAGACGAAGGGCTAACATTTTCACACTGTTTTTTGACCAGTGATGGTGGCTTCACGTGCATTAAAGCGCACTCAGCTTCCGTAACCATCACACTTGATCCGGTCAGCGGAACCAGCACGGGTAAATTTAAAGCCACATTCAATGTCGATCCCAAGACCCCCAACGGCGAATTCAAGCTGACAAGGAGCGCATCGTAAGTAGCCGATACACATGATCCCCAACCGCCAGCCACATCAGTTCGATGTTCGGCGACAAACCTCTACCGGAAGAGCAAAGTCCAGTGGCTGACGAGATCAGCAGATACGTCAGCAGTATTTCGAAACTGGCAGATTAGACGTCGGAACAGGCGCATAACTTGGCGTTGTTGAGTGAAGAGCTGACGAAGACGGCGAATACGCAGTGTTTGTCGGTAAAGCGGTTTAACCGCTAAAAATAAAAACTCGCAGCCTGTGCCAGCTCCGGCACCGATCCCTGTAAGAGCTGCCGCAGGATGCGATCTTTTGATCTTGTTCTTCATTAAAAAACCCGGACTGCGAAAGCTTCCGGGTTTTTTATTGCAGGTCGGAAATGGATGGCGCCAAAGCCGGAATTCGCTAACGACCTTGGTTTGCCTACGCATCCACATTTGCACGACGCTGTCTAGCTGTCAGGTTTTACAGTAGACGCGTGTTCATTAAAGAACCTTCAATGGCACCCAGGTGTTCTCACCTGTCTTTGTTTACACACGGAGAAGGATTTCATCATGAGCGCGAAGTGCATTTTCATCACGAAGCAAAACAGTTTCCAGCCCGCCACCAATGATTTTCACTGGAGTTTCGGGGCTGAGCCCATCAACGCTCAACACAGCTCGTTCGACTACAGCGTCTTTCCGCCTACCGGCGAAGAAAGTTGGGTCTTTGCCGGTTCGACCGGATCGTTGGACGAAGAAAACTACTTTAGCTTTCTTCTGAGCGTGCCTTATCTCGATGAAGATTTGATGGAATACACCTACAAACTGAATGACGGCAAGGGGTTGCATGTTGCCCATATCCATTCGATACCTGCCCCACCGGGTTTCACGGGATTCGCAACTGTCGATGCCGACGACGCGGAACTTACAATCAGACTGGACCGGACAACAAGCACCGTCACCGGTGACTTCACCGCAACGTTCAAATCCGAAGGTTATCGTTTGTGGCCGAACGGAACGTTCAAACTGACAAGAACTGATCAGTGAATCAGCATTAGGCGGTACGGCCTCTTTGCGATGAGCGGGGCAAACGCCCCACTCATCAGTTTCACAACTACTGCGGTAACTTCAGCTTATCCAGCAGTCGATTGACCAACAGTTCGTTGAGCATGATCACCTGTTGCAGCGCCAGCAGCGGTTTACGCTCCGGGCCGCCGATTGAGTTGGCGATATTGCCGGCCATGGCATGGGCGTATGAAAGCGATTCGCTCGCCTCGACCAGCAGGGTTTCGTCATCCAGCGTGGGGTCTACGAGATAGACGGGGCGAAACTTGGGCGGGTTTGGCGGAGCACCCAGAGCTTCGGGTCGGAGGTAGTAGTCGAGGGCGCGATCAGTCGCTTCTTTTGTCTTTTGAGACTCAAGCGCTGGGTCGTGAGGGGTTGGGTCTGTGCCCGGAGGGTTTGGCGTGGCTTTGAACATAAATATCTAATTCCTGAACCAGGGCCGCGACCGTTCTCTACTAAAAGAAGGGTGGCGGCTGTGCGCAGGTTAGTAGACCGGAGGAATTAGCAAGACCGGCGCGCTCGAAAGCGCCCTGAGCACAGCCACCATTGAGTGCAGGCAAATACGCCTGACTTAATGGGACCTATGCACTTACTAAAACCATACGGGCTACTAAACCCGACCACTGATGGGCAGTGGCAGGGAAACGATATAGCCCGCGCCATGGTTGTGTAAGCCGGCGGATTCTGGCGTACGCGTAGGTAACGGCGCAAGGTGTTGTAGGCCCCGTGGCGTAACGGGTTGTGTAATTTAAACGGGCTCACAAAATCATGTTTACGCACGGGAAATGCTGGACAGTGAGCGCTTCAAGTTTTTTATCGTGTCAGCGAAATAGCCCCTCACCCTAACCCTCTCCCAGAGGGAGAGGGGACTGACCGAAGTGTTTGGGAGAGCTACGCCGACGTGAAATACCGAGTTGAACTCAGATTCTGAAACAGATCAAAAGCCCCTCACCCTAGCCCTCTCCCCGAGGGAGAGGGGACTGATCGTGGTGTTTGGGAGAGGTACGCCGACGTGCAATAGCGCGTTGAACTCAGGCTTTGAAAAGCTCACAAATCGGCTCCCTCTCCCTCGGGAAAGGGCTGGGCGGGCGGCGTTCCGATGAGGGGCGAATCCAACACAAAACCAAAGCCGGACACCCGCTCTTCACCACTCAATAGGCCGAGTGTCAGCTCGCCTGCTCTTGATCTTGATCCACGGGCGACGTCGGAAGGCTGAGTGGAGGGATTGATCCGGGCGTGGGAGCGCAGCGACCGTTTGGCGAAGCCAAACACAGCGAGAGGAGGTGCAGCGAAGCAAACCGTAGGCGCTGCGCCCGGATCGATTCCGCAGCGAAGGAACCCCGAGCCCCAGCGAGCGGGCCGCACGTAGGAGCAAGCGTTTTTGGTTACTTTTTAGGCGTTTGTAAAAAGTGACCCGCCGTAAGGGCGGAACCCTAAGTGGCCGTTACCGCAGGAATGGATATGTATCCAAAACGAAAGACAGCAGCGCATCCAAGATCCATCCCCCTCACCCCAGCCCTCTCCCCCAAGGGGGCGAGGGGGAAAGGGAGCCGATCTTTATGCGGTTCGGGATCTCGGTTAACCCTTGAGAAACTCGGCTACTTTCTGCGCGGCGCTGGCCAAATGCTGTTCATGGGTAAATCCGGAAACCTTGAGCGGCTTCAAGTCATGATCCCCGGCCGCTAACCACGCCACCTCAATACTCGGTGACAAGGTGTAAGCCTCAACCGCCTCCCGATTGCCCAGCGCATCCCGCTCCCCCTGCACAATCAGCGTCCGAGTCTGCAAAGAAGCCAAATGCTCAACCCGCGGCTTCTCCGGTTTCCCCACCGCATAAAACGGATACCCCAGACACACCAACGCATCGGTACCCAATTCGTCAGCCAAAAGACTGGCCATCCGCCCGCCCATCGACTTACCGCCGATCCCCAGCGGCCCAGCGACATGACGTCGCACTTCGGCAAACACTTCGCGCCAGCATTCCAGCAGTTTCGGCGCCGGGTTCGGCGGACGCTTGCCACCGTCGATACGCCGCTGCGCCATATACGCAAACTCAAACCGCAACACGTTCACACCCAGTGCAGCAAGGCGCCCAGCCATATCAGTCATCCAATCGCTATCCATCGGCGCCCCCGCCCCATGCGCCAGGATCAACGTCGCAGAAACCTCACAACTGGCGGCATCCCAACGCCACCCATGATCACGCACGCACTGCGCCCATTGATCCCCGTCAATACTGGCCTTGTGCTGTTTGTCCATGCTTGCCTCGCTTTTAGTCTGCCTATAACTCCAGACGAAGGATTCGCCGCGTGTTTTGCGCGCGCTCACTTCGGCTGAACCGTGGATGGGGAACCATGAACACTTCTATCAGTACCGCCTACAACTACAAGGTGGTCCGCCAATTCGCCATTATGACGGTGGTGTGGGGCATCGTCGGCATGGGCCTCGGGGTTTTTCTCGCGGCCCAATTGGTCTGGCCCGAACTCAACTTCAATTTGCCCTGGACCAGTTTCGGCCGTCTGCGCCCGCTGCACACCAACGCGGTGATCTTCGCGTTCGGTGGCTGTGCGCTGTTCGCCAGTTCGTTCTACTCGGTGCAACGCACCTGCCAGACCCAATTGTTTGCACCAAAAATCGCCGCATTCTGCTTCTGGGGCTGGCAACTGGTGATCCTGTTGGCGGCGATCAGCCTGCCACTGGGTTACACCAGTTCCAAGGAATACGCCGAGCTGGAATGGCCGATCGACATCCTGATCACCATCGTCTGGGTCGCCTACGCCGTCGTATTCTTCGGCACGATCATGCAGCGCAAGACCAAGCACATCTATGTGGGCAACTGGTTCTTCGGCGCGTTCATCATCACCGTGGCGATTCTGCACATCGTCAACAACCTTGAGTTGCCGGTGAGTTTCACCAAGTCGTACTCGGTGTACGCCGGTGCAACCGACGCGATGGTGCAATGGTGGTACGGCCACAACGCCGTAGGTTTTTTCCTCACCGCCGGTTTCCTCGGGATGATGTACTACTTCGTGCCGAAACAGGCTGAGCGTCCGGTGTACTCGTATCGCCTGTCGATCGTGCACTTCTGGGCGCTGATCACCCTGTACATCTGGGCCGGCCCGCACCACTTGCACTACACCGCGCTGCCGGACTGGGCGCAGTCGCTGGGCATGGTGATGTCGCTGATTCTCCTGGCACCGAGCTGGGGCGGCATGATCAACGGCATGATGACCCTCTCAGGCGCTTGGCATAAGTTGCGCAGCGACCCGATCTTGCGCTTCCTCGTGGTCTCGCTGGCGTTCTACGGCATGTCAACCTTTGAAGGTCCGATGATGGCGATCAAGACCGTCAACGCCCTCTCCCACTACACCGACTGGACCATTGGTCACGTACACGCTGGCGCCCTCGGTTGGGTGGCGATGATTTCCATCGGCGCGCTGTACCACATGATCCCGAAAATCTTCGGCAAGGCGCAGATGCACAGCGTCGGTTTGATCAACGCGCACTTCTGGCTCGCGACCATCGGCACCGTGCTCTACATCGCGTCGATGTGGGTCAACGGCATTGCCCAGGGCCTGATGTGGCGCGCAGTGAACGAGGACGGCACGCTGACCTACTCCTTCGTCGAAACCCTGGTGGCCAGCCACCCAGGCTTCGTCGTGCGGCTGATCGGTGGGGCGATCTTCCTCAGCGGCATGTTCCTGATGGCTTACAACACCTGGCGCACCGTGCGGGCCTCGCAGCCTGCTGACGTCGTTGCTGCCGCGCAGATGGCCTGAGGAGTCCGCCATGAAACACGAAACGATTGAAAAGAACGTCGGCCTGTTGATGTTGCTCATGGTGTTCGCCGTGAGCATCGGCGGCCTGACCCAGATCGTCCCGCTGTTCTTCCAGGACGTCACCAACAAACCGGTGGAAGGCATGAAGCCCTACACCGCGCTGCAACTGGAAGGCCGCGACATCTACATCCGCGAAGGCTGCGTCGGTTGCCACTCGCAGATGATCCGCCCGTTCCGCGCCGAAACCGAGCGCTACGGGCACTACTCGGTAGCCGGTGAAAGCGTTTGGGATCACCCGTTCCTGTGGGGCTCGAAACGTACCGGTCCGGACCTCGCCCGGGTCGGCGCGCGCTACTCGGATGACTGGCACCGCGCGCACTTGTACAACCCGCGCAACGTCGTACCGGAATCGAAAATGCCGGCCTACCCATGGCTGGTTACGCAAGCGGTCGACAGCAGCCACACCGAAACCAAGCTCAAGACCATGCGCACCCTCGGCGTGCCGTACACCGACGACGACATCAGCGGCGCGGTGGCCAGCCTCAAGGGCAAGACCGAAATGGACGCCCTCGTTTCTTACCTGCAAGTGCTCGGCACTGCGATCAAGAGCAAGAGGTGAGCACGATGGTCTTTGAAATGAGCGCAGGGCTGATCCGTGGTTTAGGCACCGTTGTCGTGTTTGTAGCGTTCGTCGGCTTGACCTTGTGGGTGTTCAACCGCAAGCGCACCCCGGAGTTCGCTGAAGCACGTCTGCTGCCGTTTGCCGACGAGCCGCAGCCCGAAACTACCCCAGCATTTGAAACAACCCAAGCACCTGAACCAAGGAGTACCCGGCCATGACCACCTTCTGGAGTACGTGGATCTGCGTACTGACCATCGGCAGCCTGATCGGCCTGACGTGGCTGCTGATCGGCACCCGCCGGGGCGAAACCAAGGGCAGCGTCGACCAGACCATGGGCCACAGCTTCGACGGCATCGAGGAGTACGACAACCCGCTGCCGCAGTGGTGGTTCATGCTGTTCGCCGGCACGCTGGTGTTTTCCGTGGGCTATCTGATCCTCTATCCGGGCCTGGGCAACTGGAAAGGCATCCTGCCCGGTTACGAGGATGGCTGGACCGGCGTGCACGAATGGGAAAAGGAAATGAACAAGGCCGACGCCAGGTTCGGGCCAATCTTCGCCAAGTTCGCTGCGATGCCGGTGGAAGAAGTGGCGAAGGATCCGCAGGCACTGAAAATGGGTGGCCGCTTGTTCGCCTCCAACTGCTCGGTGTGCCACGGTTCGGACGCCAAAGGTGCGTTCGGTTTCCCTAACCTCGCCGACAGCGACTGGCGCTGGGGTGGCGACGCCGAGACCATCAAGACCACCATCATGGGTGGCCGGATGGCGGCGATGCCGGCCTGGGGCGAAGTGCTCGGCGAGGCCGGGGTGAAGAACGTTGCCGCTTATGTACGCCACGAACTGGCCGGTCTGCCATTGCCCGCCGACAGCAAGGCAGACCTGCAAGCCGGACAGCAGGCGTTCAGCACCACTTGCGTAGCCTGTCATGGGGCAACCGGCCAGGGCACTGAAGCCATGGGCGCGCCGAATCTGACGCACCCGGCCGGGTTTATCTATGGCACCAGTCTGACGCAACTTGAACAGACCATTCGCCATGGTCGCCAAGGCCACATGCCGGCGCAGAACGAGCTGTTGGGTAACGATAAAGTGCAATTGCTCGCCGCTTATGTATACAGTCTTTCAAAAGATCGCGAGCAATTGAGCGATAAGCATCAAGCTGAAAGCTCCAAGTAAAATCAACAGCAATGTATACAATCCTGCAGGCGACTTGAACCATCTTGTCGCTTGCAGCTTTCAGCTCGCAGCTGCTTCTTTTTGTCGCACCCCTTCACACCCTCGCCTTTCGGTTCCCCGGATTCGGGTCTACGCTTGCTCGATGCGGACTGGCTTGTGCCGGTTCCAGGTCAACGCTGACTGCTGTGTTCTGCGAACCGGCTGACTGATGTGGCCGCAAACGCCGGTAGATACCGGCTGTCGTGCCATTTGCCATCCGTCACCCGAACTGAGCGTTTGAACACACCCCGTTACAAGCGACCTGAACCCCTCGCTTTTTTCGTCCGCTGCGACATTTTGTCCGAGGCCGATTTTGTCCTTACGCGGCGCATGGAAAGGCCGCAGAATCAGCCTTGGAAAGCATTGACCCAGGTCATGGCGCGTTGCAATGACCCCCTGCTCTCTGCATACTTGCGGCCGATTTTAATCCTAATAAAACACCCAAACCGTGGAACCTTAGAATGAGCACAGCAATCAGTCCGACTGCTTATAACTATAAGGTAGTCCGCCAGTTCGCCATCATGACGGTGGTCTGGGGGATCCTTGGCATGGGGCTCGGTGTCTTCATCGCCTCGCAACTGGTCTGGCCGGAGTTGAACTTCGGTCTGCCGTGGACGAGCTTTGGACGCCTGCGCCCGTTGCACACAAACCTGGTGATTTTCGCCTTCGGTGGTTGTGCACTATTTGCCACTTCCTACTATGTCGTGCAGCGAACCTGCCAGACGCGACTGATTTCCGACAGCCTCGCCGCCTTCACCTTCTGGGGCTGGCAAGCGGTGATCGTCGGCGCAATCATCACCTTGCCGCTGGGTTACACCACCACCAAGGAATACGCGGAACTGGAATGGCCGATCGCCATTTTGCTGGCCATTGTCTGGGTCACCTACGGTCTGGTGTTCTTCGGCACCATCACCAAGCGCAAAACCAAGCACATCTACGTGGGTAACTGGTTCTACGGTGCGTTCATCGTCGTCACGGCGATGCTGCACATCGTCAACCACGCGTCCCTGCCGGTGAGCCTGTTCAAGTCCTACTCCGCCTATTCGGGTGCGACCGATGCGATGATTCAGTGGTGGTACGGCCACAACGCGGTGGGTTTCTTCCTGACCACCGGTTTCCTCGGGATGATGTACTACTTCGTGCCGAAACAGGCCGAACGTCCGATCTACTCCTATCGCCTGTCGATCGTGCACTTCTGGGCACTGATCACCCTGTACATCTGGGCCGGCCCGCACCACCTGCACTACACCGCACTGCCGGATTGGGCACAATCGCTGGGCATGGCGATGTCGATCATTCTCTTGGCGCCAAGCTGGGGCGGCATGATCAACGGCATGATGACCCTGTCGGGCGCCTGGCATAAGCTGCGCACCGACCCGATCCTGCGTTTCCTCGTGGTCTCGCTGGCGTTCTACGGCATGTCGACCTTTGAAGGGCCGATGATGGCGATCAAGACCGTCAACTCGCTCTCCCACTACACCGACTGGACCATCGGCCACGTACACGCCGGCGCTCTGGGCTGGGTGGCGATGATCTCGATCGGCGCGATCTACCACATGATCCCGCGTCTGTTCGGCCGTGCGCAGATGCACAGCGTCGGCCTGATCAACGCGCACTTCTGGCTCGCGACCATCGGCACCGTGCTGTACATCGCGTCGATGTGGGTCAACGGCATCACTCAGGGCCTGATGTGGCGTGCAATCAACGACGACGGCACCCTCACCTACTCGTTCGTTGAAGCGCTGCAAGCCAGCCACCCGGGTTACATCGTCCGTGCCCTGGGCGGTGCGTTCTTCGCCAGCGGCATGTTCCTGATGGCTTACAACGTCTGGCGCACCGTGCGCGCCTCGAACCCGGTTGAAGCTGAAGCCGCTGCCCAGATCGCTGTCGTTGGAGCTCACTGATGAAGCATGAAGCTGTCGAGAAGAATATTGGCCTGCTGGCCTTCTTCATGGTCATCGCCGTCAGCGTTGGCGGCCTGACCCAAATCGTTCCGCTGTTTTTCCAGGACGTCACCAACAAGCCGGTCGAAGGCATGAAGCCGCGTTCGGCACTGGAACTGGAAGGCCGCGACGTTTACATCGCCAACGGCTGTGTCGGCTGCCACTCGCAGATGATCCGTCCGTTCCGTGCTGAAACCGAACGCTATGGCCACTACTCGGTGGCCGGTGAAAGCGTCTGGGATCACCCGTTCCTGTGGGGTTCCAAGCGTACCGGGCCGGATCTGGCCCGTGTCGGCGGTCGTTACTCCGATGACTGGCAACGTGCGCACTTGTACAACCCGCGCAACGTCGTGCCTGAGTCGAAAATGCCGGCTTACCCGTTCCTCGTGGAAAACAAGCTCGACGGCAAAGAGACGGCCAAGAAAATGGAGGTTTTGCGCACCCTCGGCGTCCCTTACACCGACGAAGACATCGCCGGTGCACAGGATGCTGTGAAGGGCAAAACCGAAATGGACGCGCTGGTGGCCTACCTGCAAGGCCTGGGCACCATCATCAAAAGCAAACGGTGAATTAGATGGATATCGGGATGATTCGTGGCCTGGGCACCGTTGTCGTGATGGTGGCCTTCATCGGTCTGGCGTTGTGGGTGTTCAGTCCCAAGCGCAAGTCGGAGTTTGAAGACGCGACCTTGTTGCCTTTTGCGGATGATCCCGAAGCCATCAAGCACGTCGAGCAAGCTTCTAGGAGTAACAAAGAATGACTACATTCTGGAGTCTGTACGTCACAGTCCTCAGTCTCGGTACGATCTTCGCCCTGACCTGGCTGCTGCTGTCGACCCGCAAGGGCCAGCGCAGCGAACAGACGGACGAGACGGTCGGGCACTCCTTCGACGGGATCGAGGAGTACGACAACCCACTGCCTAAATGGTGGTTCATGCTGTTTGTCGGCACGATCATTTTTGCCTTGGGTTACCTGGTGCTGTACCCGGGCCTGGGCAACTGGAAAGGCCTGCTGCCGGGTTACAACTACCTCGATAACGACAAGCAGACCGCGTTCGCCAACGGCCAGACCGGCTGGACCGGCGTGCACGAGTGGGAAAAGGAAATGGCCCGTTCGGACGCCAAGTTCGGTCCGATCTTCGCCAAGTTCGCTGCCATGCCAATCGAAGAAGTCGCCAAGGATCCGCAAGCGCTGAAAATGGGTGGACGTCTATTCGCCTCCAACTGCTCGGTGTGCCACGGTTCCGACGCCAAGGGCGCTTACGGCTTTCCTAACCTGACCGACGCCGACTGGCGTTGGGGCGGCGAACCGGAAACCATCAAGACCACCATCATGGGCGGTCGTCACGCGGTGATGCCGGCCTGGGCTGAAGTGATTGGTGAGCAAGGCGTTGCCGACGTGGCAGCGTTTGTCGTGACCAACCTGGATGGCCGCAAACTGCCGGAAGGCACCAAGGCTGATCCGGCCAACGGCGGCAAACTGTTCGCCGCCAACTGCGTGGCCTGCCACGGGCCGGCCGGCAAAGGCACCCCCGCCATGGGCGCGCCTGATCTGACCCACCCGGGTGCGTTCATCTACGGTTCGAGCTTCGCACAACTGCAGCAGACCATCCGTTACGGCCGTCAGGGCCAGATGCCCGCGCAGGAGCAACTGCAGGGCAACGACAAGGTTCACCTGCTGGCGGCGTATGTTTACAGCCTGTCCCACGGTGAAAAAGCACCGGAAGCGAACGCCGAGTAAGGCCGACGCTCCAGACAAAGAACGGCCCCGCCAATTCTCTTTGGCGGGGCCGTTTTGTTTTAACGCATTCGCATCGACAGTGGGAGCGCTTGCTGCACTGCAAAGGTTGCCGGAGTGCAACTGTCGCCACTCGCCGCACTCGCCTGTCGTCTCACGCACCCGGTCGCGAAAAGGCACCACTGACGGCCACGTTCGACACCAGGCAAAAAAACCTCGCCGAACTCCACGAGCCCGCTTTCAGGGACGATTGGCCCAAATGGATTGCACCGGAACGGTGTCGATCAACTCGCGGTTTCGCCATTGATTGTTCTTCACCAGATAAATCTGCAACTGCTTGCGATCTTCAGTAAAACTGGTGATCAGGTAAGTTTGTTGAGAAGTGGCGCCACTCAGGTACATCGGCACATTCCCCAACCAATACGAACTGCCGCCATACTTGTGCAGATGACCGGCAAATACTGCGGTGACCTTATAGGTCTTGAGCATTTCGATAAAGCGCTTCTGCTGGCTGGGACTGCCCTTCATCTCCAGCGGTTTGTGCATATTGATGATGATGGCGTGACCCTGAACTCTCGCCAGGCGAAGATCTTTCTCGAGCCAGTCCAGTGCACTGTTTATTTCGAACGTAGTCGGATTCAAAAAATGAGCTATCCGTGTTGTGTAGGTCGGCTCATTATTGAGTTGAACCAAATGGACGTCACCGATAGTCTTTGAATAAGCAAGACTCCCCGAATAAAGCCTGTTGACCACACTGCCACTAATCGTCAGATCAAAACTATCCACCTTGCCTTCATGATACTCTTTGAATTGGACAATGCTCCCCGCTGCACAGCTGTTACTGAAGCAGTCATCTACATTATTTTCATAATCATGATTGCCCAAGCCATACAGATAATTCGTACCGAAGTGCCGCTTCAATGCCGCCGCCATATAGTCACGCTGCCAGCCATGGCCGAAAGCAGTGATATCGCCATTAATCATCAAAGGGATCGTTGACTGCGATCCATTACGAGTTCGAAAGTCTGCAATACTTGCCAACTGACTTTCTACCAGCCACTTAGAGCGCTTGGTAAACTCCTCACCGGATTCAGGTGTTCTGCTGTCTGTCTTGTCGGTCCAGGGATATTGCGTGTCCGATGCGAACACCATGTGCTTCGGTGCATCCGGCACTGCATGGGCCATGAAAACCGAAAACAATAAAAACGCACCCACAAACAAACTTGCCACTTTATTATTAGCCATCATATAACACTTCCATTTAGTCGAATAAACTGACGACCTCGCGCCGTCAACTTTCACGCTATTCGAAAACCTTATAATCCTCAAACATACAGTGCAGATTAATTGATTTATTTTATTTCGAGAGCGACATAATCCCACTTGCAAAGCGCAACTAAGGTGAGCTTCATCATCACACAAACACTCATAAAATGAGACGAATATCAGCTAGACTCGACTTTCAGCGAGCAGTAACTTTTATAAGCGCCTGACGCACATTGTCAGAGCGCCTCATACATCAATAGATTCCAAGGAAGATAACCATGCGAGAAGCTGATCATGATTGTGTGCAATCCCAAGAGGATTTCACCTATGTCAACTCTGATACCGACCACCTCAATAAGCACCAGGACAGTGATGACGCCACAACCGTCGACGTGGTCAAAAAAAACCCCGAAAGCGGACTCGACAGCCTCGGCGGCGGAAGGCTGATCTGAACAAGGCTGGGACTCGCTCGTCAGAGCGAGTCCCATGCATCGTCTATAGTCAATTGATCTGGATCATGACTTGTTCCATCTGCTACACCATTTACACCCTTCCCCCAACGCGACCAAAGGTCGCACCCGTGCGTCGGCGTGACAGGCGTATCATTGCGCCACTGCAACGCCTTTTTTGACCTTGGTTGGCACGTATCGACCGAGGCATTTTTCCACTGCCGTGGGATGCAATGATGAGCAACCAGATTCCGGTACACGACGTCACACCACCGAGCAAGAACGCGAACAACAGCGTTGATCTTTACGCCTCTCGAGAAAAAATCTACACCCGCGCTTTCACTGGCCTGTTCCGCAATCTGCGGATGATGGGCGGTGCCGCATTGTTCCTGCTGTATTTCGGTACGGTGTGGCTGAACTGGGGCGGCCATCAGGCCGTGTGGTGGAACCTGCCGGAACGCAAGTTCTTCATCTTCGGCGCGACCTTCTGGCCACAGGACTTCATTCTGCTCTCGGGCCTGTTGATCATTGCCGCGTTCGGCCTGTTCTTCATCACCGTGTATGCCGGGCGGGTCTGGTGCGGTTACACCTGTCCGCAAAGTGTGTGGACGTGGATTTTCATGTGGTGCGAGAAGGTCACCGAAGGCGACCGCAACCAGCGCATCAAGCTCGACAAGGCGCCGATGAGCGCCAACAAGTTTCTGCGCAAAGCCGCCAAGCACTCGATGTGGCTGTTGATCGGTTTCGTCACCGGCATGACCTTCGTCGGCTACTTCTCGCCGATCCGCGAACTGGTCTTTGAGTTCTTCACAGGGCAAGCCGATGGCTGGTCGTATTTCTGGGTCGGCTTCTTCACCCTCGCCACTTACGGCAACGCCGGTTGGTTGCGCGAGCAGGTGTGCATCTACATGTGTCCATATGCGCGCTTCCAGAGCGTGATGTTCGACAAGGACACGCTGATCGTCTCCTACGATCCGCGTCGCGGCGAAAGCCGTGGCCCACGCAAGAAAGGTATCGATTACAAGGCCCAGGGCCTTGGTGACTGCATCGACTGCACCATGTGTGTTCAGGTCTGCCCGACCGGTATCGACATCCGCGACGGCCTGCAGATCGAATGCATCGGCTGCGCCGCGTGCATCGACGCCTGCGATAGCATCATGGACAAAATGGACTACCCGCGCGGACTGATCAGCTACACCACCGAACACAACCTGTCCGGGCAGAAAACCCATAAACTGCGGCCACGCCTGATCGGCTACGCCGTGGTGTTGCTGGCAATGATCAGCCTGTTGGTCACCGCGTTCTTCATGCGCTCGCTGGTCGGTTTCGACGTCAGCAAGGACCGCGTGCTGTACCGCGAAAACGCTGAAGGCCGAATCGAAAACGTCTACAGCCTGAAAATCATGAACAAGGATCAGCGCGACCACACCTACGTACTGGGAGCCAGCGGTTTGCCGGATCTGCGCCTGCAAGGCAAACGCGAGATCAAGGTCGCGGCCGGCGATATCGTCAGCATGCCGGTCGAGTTGTCGAGCGCACCGGAACAACTGCCATCGAGCACCAACGAGGTGAAATTCCTCCTCAAGGATGCCGATGATGACAGCGTCCACGTTGAAGCCAAGAGCCGATTCATCGGCCCACAAATCCGTTGAGAGAACTGAACATGCCCGCAGCAAACGCCGCAAGTCCCTGGTACAAGCACCTTTGGCCATGGATCATCATCGGGATTCTGGCCTGTTCGGTGACCCTGACCCTGTCGATGGTGACCATCGCGGTGAACAACCCGGACAACCTGGTCAACGACAACTACTACGAGGCGGGCAAAGGCATCAACCGTTCGCTGGACCGTGAACTGTTGGCGCAAAATCTGAAGATGCGTGCGGCTATGCATCTGGATGACGTAACCGGTGAAGTTGATTTGCGTTTGAGCGGTGACAGTCAGCCAAAGACGCTGGAATTGAATCTGATCTCGCCGACGCAGCCCGAGAAGGATCGCAAGATCGTGTTGACTCGCAGCGAGACTGAAACGGGCCGCTACATTGGGCAATTGGGCGACAAGGTTGAAGGTCGCCGGTTTGTTGAGTTGCTCGGCAGTCAGGATGATCACGTCTGGCGGATGTTCGAAGAAGAGCTGGTCAGCCATGACAAGGATCTGTTGCTGGGTGATGAGCCGCTGCAAGGTGCCGAAGACTTGAAGAAGTAAACAACTTCAAAAGCCCCCTCACCCTAGCCCTCTCCCCCAGGAGAGGGAACTGATCTCGAGCGTTTGCACGTTTTGTGTATGACAGTGAAAATCCAGGCTCACACCGACCGGCTCCCTCTCCCTCCGGGAGAGGGCTGGGGTGAGGGCAAGCGGACAACCCCAATGCAAGGGCTTACCCCCTCAACGATGCCATGACCACCCCAATGCCCTGCTACCACTGCGCCCTGCCCGTTCCGTCAGGCAGCCGCTTCACCGCTGTCGTACTCGGGGAGTCCCGCGAGTTCTGCTGCCCGGGCTGTCAGGCCGTGGCCGAAGCCATCGTCGCCGGCGGTCTGGAAAGCTATTACCAACATCGCAGCGAAGCCTCGGCCAACCCCGAAGCGTTGCCGGTGCAATTGACCGACGAACTGGCGCTGTACGACCGCGCCGATGTCCAGCAACCCTTCGTCCGCCACGAAGGCGAACTGGCCGAAACCACGCTGTTGATGGAAGGCATCAGTTGCGCCGCGTGTGGCTGGCTGATCGAAAAACACCTGCGCACGCTGCCTGCCGTGGCCGAGGCGCGACTGAATCTGTCCAACCATCGCCTGCACGTGCGCTGGGCCGACGCACAACTGCCACTGAGCCAGATCCTCGCCGAACTGCGCCACATCGGTTACGCCGCCCACCCGTATCAGGCTGATCGCGCCAGTGAACAACTGGCCAGCGAAAATCGTCTGGCCCTGCGCCAACTCGGTGTCGCCGGCCTGCTGTGGTTTCAGGCAATGATGGCGACCATGGCCACCTGGCCGGAATTCAACATCGACCTCAGCCCCGAGCTGCATACGATTCTGCGCTGGGTCGCGCTGTTCCTGACCACGCCGATCGTGTTCTATAGCTGCGCGCCGTTCTTCAAAGGGGCGATGCGCGATTTGCGCACGCGTCACCTGACCATGGATGTCTCGGTGTCGCTGGCGATCGGCAGTGCCTACATCGCCGGGATCTGGACCTCGATCACCGGCGTCGGTGAGTTGTATTTCGATGCGGTCGGGATGTTTGCGCTGTTTCTGCTTGCCGGGCGTTATCTCGAACGTCGTGCCCGCGAGCGCACGGCTGCCGCTACCGCACAACTTGTGAATCTATTGCCGGCCTCGTGTCTGCGGCTGGACAACAACGGCCAGAGCGAACGCATCCTGCTCAGCGAGCTACGCCTCGGCGAGCGGATTCTGGTGCAGGCCGGCTCGATTCTGCCGGCGGATGGCAAGATCATCGACGGCCAGTCGAGCATCGACGAATCACTGCTGACCGGCGAATACCTGCCGCAACCGCGCATGCCGGGCGATGCGGTCACCGCCGGCACACTCAATGTCGAAGGTGCGCTGACCGTGGAAGTGCAGGCGCTGGGCCAAGACACGCGCCTGTCCGCCATCGTCCGCCTGCTCGACCGCGCCCAAGCGGAAAAACCGCGACTGGCGGAAATCGCCGACCGTGCCGCGCAATGGTTTTTGCTGTTATCGCTGATCGCGGCGGCCGCCATTGGCCTGTTGTGGTGGGAACTGGATTCGTCACGAGCATTCTGGATTGTCCTCGCCATGCTCGTTGCGACCTGCCCGTGCGCCCTGTCGCTGGCAACGCCGACCGCCCTCACCGCCGCCACCGGCACCCTGCACAAACTCGGGTTGCTGCTGACGCGCGGCCATGTGCTGGAAGGTTTGAATCAGATCGACACAGTGATCTTCGACAAGACCGGCACCCTCACCGAAGGCCGACTGGTGCTGCGTTCGATTCGCCCACTCGGCGCGCACGACAGCGATGAATGCCTGAGCCTCGCCGCCGCCCTGGAGAACCGTTCAGAACACCCGATTGCCCGCGCTTTCGGCCGTGCGCCGCTGGCCGCTGAAGAAGTCCACAGCACGCCGGGCCTTGGCCTCGACGGGCTGGTTGGCGGACAGCGCCTGCGCATCGGTCAGGCGGAATTTGTCTGCGCCCTCAGCGGCACCGCAACACCGTCGATGCCGGACGAGGCCGGCCAATGGTTGCTGCTTGGCGACACTCAAGGGCCACTGGCGTGGTTCGTCCTCGACGATCGCTTGCGTGATGACGCCCCGGCGCTGCTCGCCGCGTGCAAGGCACGCGGCTGGCGCACATTGCTGTTGTCCGGTGATAGCTCGCCGATGGTCGCCAGTGTGGCGGCGGAACTGGGCATTGATGAGGCTCGCGGCGGTTTGCGTCCGGACGACAAACTGCAAGTGCTGCAACAACTGCACAAGGAAGGTCGCAAGGTGCTGATGCTCGGTGACGGCGTCAACGACGTGCCGGTGCTGGCTGCCGCTGATATCAGCGTGGCCATGGGTTCAGCCACCGATCTGGCGAAAACCAGCGCCGATGCAGTGCTGCTGTCCAATCGCCTCGACGCCCTGGTCCAAGCCTTCTCGCTCGCGCGGCGCACGCGGCGGGTAATCATCGAGAACCTGCTGTGGGCGGCGCTGTACAATGGCCTCATGTTGCCGTTCGCCGCCCTCGGCTGGATCACTCCGGTGTGGGCCGCCGTCGGCATGTCGATCAGTTCGTTGACCGTGGTGCTCAATGCCCTGCGCCTGACTCGCCTGCCGAGTCCGCCGCCCGTCAGCACCCGGTCAGAAACCCGCCCGCTGCCGGCCTGAGCCGCGCGGGCGTCTGGAGTACAGATGCCAGCTCTCTACGTGATGATCCCGGCCGCCCTGCTGATCGTGGCCATCGCCGTTTACATCTTCTTCTGGGCGGTGGACAGCGGTCAGTACGACGACCTCGACGGTCCGGCGCACAGCATCCTCTTCGATGATCAGGATCCGAACCACACCGCGGCGGTGGACGAAGCCAACACCAGCAAACCGGACGACAAGGCCCCACCCCATGCTTGAACTGGCGCCGCTGTTGGTGTCTGCACTGATTCTTGGTTTGCTCGGTGGCGGGCATTGTCTGGGCATGTGCGGCGGTTTGATGGGCGCGCTGACCCTGGCGATTCCCAAGGAACAGCGCAGCCGGCGCTTTCGTCTGCTGCTGGCGTACAACCTGGGGCGGATCCTCAGTTATGCCACCGCCGGATTGCTGATTGGCCTTGCAGGCTGGGCGGTCGCGAACAGCCCAGCCGCATTGTTCATGCGCGTGCTGGCCGGACTACTGCTGATCGCCATGGGTTTGTATCTGGCCGGTTGGTGGAGCGGACTGACCCGCATTGAAAGTCTCGGACGCGGTTTGTGGCGCTACATTCAGCCGGTCGCTAATCGCTTGTTGCCGGTGTCGAGTTTGCCTCGTGCGCTATTGCTTGGCGCGCTGTGGGGCTGGCTGCCGTGCGGACTGGTTTACAGCACGTTGTTGTGGTCGGCGAGTCAGGGCAATGCGCTGGACAGTGCGTTGTTGATGCTTGCGTTTGGCCTCGGCACCTGGCCGGTGCTACTCGCCACGGGCCTCGCGGCTGAGCGGGTTACGGCGCTGTTGCGCAAACGCAGCGTGCGCATGGCAGGTGGGTTGCTGGTGATTCTGTTCGGCATCTGGACCCTTCCCGGCCCGCATCAGCATTGGCTCATGGGCCATTAGATCGGCGGCGCGGCCTTCGCGAGCAGGCTCGCTCCCACAGGGGATTTGTGTTGCACCACCGATCCAATGTGGGAGCGAGCCTGCTCGCGAAGAGGCCCGCACGATCAACACATCTCCTTGCTGTTGATGCAAATCAAGATGCCCCCGCACGCGTCCCCCTAGACTCGCCACACTGCCAGCCTATCCGGGGGAACGCCCGCATGCTCGACGCCATTCGTTGGGACTCTGATCTGATCCGCCGCTATGACCTGGCGGGGCCGCGCTACACCTCTTATCCGACGGCTGTGCAATTTCACAGTCAAGTCGGCACCTTCGACCTGTTCCATGCCCTGCGCGACAGCCGCAAAGCCCTGCGCCCCTTGTCGCTGTACGTGCATGTGCCGTTCTGCGCGAACATTTGCTACTACTGCGCCTGCAATAAGGTCATCACCAAGGATCGCGGTCGTGCGTTGCCGTACTTGCAGCGGCTGGAGCAGGAAATCCAGTTGATCGCCTGCCACCTCGACCCGGCACAAAAAGTCGAGCAACTGCACTTTGGCGGCGGCACGCCGACCTTTCTCAGCCACGACGAACTGCGTCAGTTGATGGCGCACCTGCGCAAGCATTTCAATCTGCTGGATGACGACTCTGGCGATTACGGCATCGAGATCGACCCGCGCGAAGCCGACTGGTCGACCATGGGCCTGCTGCGCGAACTGGGTTTCAACCGTGTCAGCATCGGTCTGCAAGACCTCGATCCGGCGGTGCAGCGTGCGGTCAATCGCCTGCAAAGTCTGGAAGAAACCCGCGCAGTGATCGATGCCGCGCGCACTCTGCAATTTCGCTCGATCAATATCGATCTGATCTACGGCTTGCCCAAGCAGACCCCGGAAAACTTCGCCCGCACCGTCGAGGAAGTGATCAGCCTGCAACCGGATCGGCTCTCGGTGTTCAACTACGCGCACCTGCCGGAACGCTTCATGCCGCAGCGACGGATCAATGGCAATGAGCTACCTGCGCCCGCGCAGAAGCTGGAAATGCTCGAGCGCACCATCGAACAGCTCACCGCCGCCGGTTATCGCTACATCGGCATGGACCACTTTGCCCTGCCCGACGATGAGCTGGCCATTGCCCAAGAGGAGGAAACCCTGCAACGCAACTTCCAGGGTTACACCACCCACGGCCATTGCGACTTGATTGGTCTGGGGGTTTCCGCAATCAGCCAGATCGGCGACCTGTACTGCCAGAACAGCAGCGACCTCAACGAGTACCAGAACACCCTCGCCGCCGCGCAACTGGCGACCAGCCGGGGTTTGCTGTGCAACGCCGATGATCGCTTGCGCCGCGCGGTGATCCAGCAACTGATCTGCAATTTCAGCCTGGAATTCGCCGAGATCGAGCAGCAGTTCAACATCGATTTTCAGGGCTATTTCGGCGCGCTATGGCCGCAACTGCAAGGCATGGCCAGCGATGGCCTGATAGAGCTGGATCGCGAACGAATCGAGGTGTTGCCGGCGGGACGCCTGTTGGTGCGCTCGGTGTGCATGGTCTTTGATGCCTACCTTGAGCAGCAAAACCGCCAGCGTTTCTCGCGGGTGATTTAGTTTTTCGTCAGCAGCGAACCGACTTTAAGATTCTGATCCGACGTCAGGCCCGACTGCCCGACCACTTTGGACAAGGCCAGATTGGCGGTGATCAGACCAGTGTTCAACGCAGCAATGGCGCCGCGCAGAGCCGCGAGTTTGTTGATCTTTTCTTCGTTGGAAAGGCGTTTGTCGGTCATGACCGCTTCGATGAGTGCCTTTTTCTCGGCGATCTGTTTTTGCAACTTACGGATCATCTTCAGCAATTGCTGGATGTTCTCAGGCAGCCCGCTGTCGTCAATGTCGCTGTTTTCGCCACCGACACTGGCGGCTTTTTCAATCGAGGCACCGGACAGCGACACTTTGACGCCCTCGACCAAGGTCGGGGTTGCCTCTTCGGTCGAGCCTGCTTCCCGTGCATTGTCTAAAGAGGTTTTAAACGTTTCCGGCATTGCCGCAACGTCGCTGCTACCGGGGCCCAGCGTGCCAATGGCGGCCATCGAAGCGTTCCTTGTATGCGTTCTGATACCTGTTTATCGGCGGCTGGCCCTGCGGCTTTACACCTGTAGGGCAAAGTCGCCCCAGACTGGCCTCAATGTCCTCCCGTGGGTTACCCTTACGGCTTATGTGTGTTTTCCCACAAGGATTAAAGAAATGTCCGAGCCAGTTAAACTGCGCGCTCATAACCAGGCCCATTGCAAGGATTGCAGCCTGGCCCCTCTCTGCCTGCCACTTTCTCTGAATCTGGAAGACATGGATGCGCTGGACGAAATCGTTAAACGTGGCCGCCCACTGAAAAAGGGTGAGTTCCTGTTCCGCCAGGGCGACACGTTCGATTCCGTTTATGCAGTACGCTCCGGCGCCCTGAAGACCTTCAGCCTGAGCGACAGCGGCGAAGAACAGCTCACCGGTTTCCACCTGCCGAGCGAACTGGTCGGTTTGTCAGGCATGGACACCGAGAAACACCCGGTGTCGGCGCAGGCGCTGGAAACCACCTCGGTCTGCGAAATCCCTTTTGAACGTCTTGATGAACTGGCCCTGCAACTGCCGCAGCTGCGCCGCCAGTTGATGCGCGTGATGAGCCGGGAAATCCGCGACGACCAGCAAATGATGTTGCTGCTGTCGAAAAAAACCGCCGACGAGCGTATCGCTACCTTCCTCGTCAACCTTTCCGCACGCTTCCGCGCTCGCGGCTTCTCGGCCAATCAGTTCCGCCTGAGCATGTCGCGCAATGAAATCGGTAACTACCTCGGCCTGGCGGTGGAAACCGTGTCTCGCGTGTTCACGCGCTTCCAGCAAAACGAACTGATCGCCGCCGAGGGCAAGGAGATTCACATCCTCGACCCGATCCAGCTCTGCGCGCTGGCCGGTGGCTCGCTCGAAGGCTGATCTCGACCCGCGGCCGAGCGAATCGTTTCAGCCGCGGGTATACTGCGCCGTTTGCAGCCCTGCCAGGACACCTCGACGATGGTCTTCGACTCCTTCGACATCAAATCGCTTATCCGCCCAGTGATCGACTTCCCGAAACCGGGCGTGATCTTTCGCGACATCACCCCGCTGTTCCAGTCGCCGACGGCCCTGCGCCTGGTGATGGACAGCTTCGCCCACCGCTATGTGGAAGCCGACTTCACCCACATCGGCGCGATGGATGCGCGCGGTTTCCTGATCGGCTCGGTACTGGCCTATCAGTTGAACAAGCCGCTGGTGCTGTTCCGCAAGCAAGGCAAACTGCCGGCGGACGTGCTGGCCGAGGGTTACGCAACCGAGTACGGCGAAGCGTTTCTGGAAGTGCACGCCGACAGCCTGTGTGAAGGCGATTCGGTGGTGATGTTCGATGATTTGATTGCCACGGGCGGGACGTTGATTGCAGCAGCCAACCTGATTCGCCGCATGGGCGCGCGGGTGCATGAGGCGGCGGCGATCATTGATTTGCCTGAGTTGAACGGGTCGCAGCGCCTGGAAGACATGGGCATTCCTACCTTCTGCCTGACGCAGTTTGCGTTGACTGATAAATAATCAAGATCAAAAGATCGCAGCCTTCGGCAGCTCCTACATTGGGATGTGCGTTTCCCTGTAGGAGCTGCCGAAGGCTGCGATCTTTTGACTTTAAAGGCCCATCTGCTTGCTGATGATCTCGTTCATTACCTCCCGCGTCCCGCCGCCAATCGACAAGATGCGGTTATCCCGATACAGCCGCTCCACCAGACTCTCGCGCATATACCCCAACCCACCAAGAATCTGCACCGCCTCGGTGGTGATTCGGTCCGAGGTATCCGTGGCAAAGTTCTTCGCCATCGAAATCTCTTTGATCACGCTCTGCCCCGCCGCCATTTTCGCCGCTTGCCGGTAAGTGAACTCCCGTGAAACCTCCAGCGCAGTCGCCATTTCGGCGAGGCGATGCTTGATTACCTGAAACTTGCCGATCGGCTTGCCAAACGCTTCGCGCTCGCGTGCCCATTGCAGGCTCTCTTCCAACGCTAACTGTGAAGTCATGTTGGCCATCAGCGCCAACGCCAGCCGTTCGCTTTGAAAGTTACCCATGATGCAGGCGAAGCCCATGTTTTCGGCACCGATCAGATTTCCCACGGGCACCCGGCAGTCGTCGAAGAACAACTCAGCCGTGTCCGACGCCCACCAACCCATTTTTTTCAACTGACGGCCAACGGTGAAGCCCGGCGTGCCCTTCTCGATCAACAACAGGCTGATGCCGCCGAAACCCGGCGCACCGGTGCGCACCGCAACGGTGTAGAAATCGGCGCGTACGCCACTGGTGATAAAGGTTTTGCTGCCGCTGACACGATAGACATCGCCGTCGAGCACGGCGCGGGTTTGCAGGTTGGCGACGTCGGAGCCGCCGCCGGGTTCGGTGACCGCCAGGGCGCTGATCCTTTCGCCGCTGAGCACTGGCGGCACAACCCGATCACGCACCTCGGGACGGGCCCATTTGACGATCGGTGGCAGGCCGATATCCAGCGATCCCAGCCCCGCTACCAGGCCGCCAGAGCCGCAACGCATCAACTCCTCACTGGCGGCGACCTTGGCGAACAGATCGCCTTCATGACTGCCTCCGAGAGCTTCGGGATAGCCGATGCCAAGGATGCCTGCCGCGCCAGCCTTCAGGTACAGCTCGCGGGGGAAGATTTCCGCTTCTTCCCACTGATCGATGTCCGGCAGGATCTCGCGTTCGACGAAACGTCTGACGCTGTCGCGGACCAATTGGTGGCTGGGGTCGAAGTATTCCTGAAAGGCAGGCATGGGCGAGCTCCACGGAAGGGTTCGCCGAACTTAACCGAGCGCTTGCTTGGTTTTCAACTCAATTGTGTGAATCAGATTGACCGAGGTGCGCCATTCGCGAGCAGGCTCGCTCCCACAGGGGATTTGTGAATGACACACAACCAGTGTGGGAGCGAGCCTGCTCGCGAAGGCGTCAAATCAGACGCCGCATAACTTAGAGGGAAATCGGTTTACGCCCGGCAAACGAATGCGCCAGCGTGCCGCCATCAA
Source organism: Pseudomonas tensinigenes (assembly GCF_014268445.2). Taxonomy (NCBI): domain Bacteria; kingdom Pseudomonadati; phylum Pseudomonadota; class Gammaproteobacteria; order Pseudomonadales; family Pseudomonadaceae; genus Pseudomonas; species Pseudomonas tensinigenes. Next base: position 2,340,737 of record NZ_CP077089.1, on the reverse strand, counting down.
CCAGCTCCAATTCACCACCCAACGGCACGCCGTGGGCAATCCGCGAAGCGATCAGGCCTTTGTTGCTCAGCAGTTGCGCGATGTAATGCGCCGTCGCCTCACCTTCCACGGTCGGGTTAGTTGCGAGGATGACTTCGGTAAACGTCCCGGCCTCTTCGATCCGCGTCATCAACTGCGGAATGCCGATTGCCTCAGGGCCCAAGCCATCAAGCGGCGACAAATGCCCCTTGAGCACAAAGTAACGCCCACGGAAGCCAGTCTGTTCGACCGCATAGACATCCATCGGCCCTTCCACCACACACAGCAACGTATCGTCACGGCGGGTATCGGCGCATTGCGGACACAGATCGTCTTCGGTCAGCGTGCGGCACTGGCGGCAGTGACCGACCCCTTCCATGGCCTGGCTGAGAGCCTGGGCCAGGCGCAAGCCGCCGCTGCGGTCACGCTCAAGCATCTGCAACGCCATGCGCTGGGCGGTTTTCTGACCCACGCCCGGCAGAGTGCGCAGAGCGTCGATCAGTTGGCGAATCAAAGGGCTGAAGCTCATGGGTAAAAAGTCCGACAAAACAACGAGACGCGGTTTATACCCGCGCCTCTGGCCAGCGTCAAATACTCAGTCCTGGGCGACCTTCACCACCAATTTGCCGAAGTTGCGCCCTTCCAGCAGACCGATAAACGCCTCGGGCGCCTGCTCCAGGCCTTCGACCACGTCCTCGCGGAATTTCACCTTGCCCTCGCGCACCCACGGCACCATGTGGCTGATGAATTCCGGCTGACGATCACCGTAATCGTCGAACACGATGAAGCCTTGAATCCGCACGCGTTTTGTTAGCAGTGTGCGTTGCAGCATTGGCAGGCGATCCGGGCCTTGCGGCGCTTCGGAGGCGTTGTAACCGGCGATCAGACCGCACAACGGAATGCGCGCCTTGGGATTGAGCAGCGGCATCACCGCATCGAACACATGGCCACCGACGTTCTCGTAATAGATGTCGATACCATCGGGGCAAGCCTTGGCCAGTTGCTCGGCAAAGTCGGTAGCCTTGTGATCGATGCAGGCATCGAAACCCAGCTCTTCGACCACGTACTTGCATTTTTCGGCACCGCCGGCAACACCGACGGCGCGCAGGCCTTTGATCTTCGCCACTTGCCCGACCACCGAGCCGACCGCACCGGAAGCCGCTGCGACAACAAGGGTTTCGCCTTCTTGCGGCTGGCCGATGTCCATCAGCCCCATGTACGCGGTCATCCCCGGCATGCCCAGCACACCCAGGGCCATCGACGGGCTCGGCAGCCCGGCCGGGATCGGAATGATATTGCGCCCGTCGCTGATGCTGTGGCTCTGCCAACCGGTGGCGCCGACCACCAGATCACCTTTATGGAATTTTGGATGACGCGAATCTTCGACACGGCTGACAGCGCCACCGGTCATCACTTCGCCGATTTGCACCGGCGCGGCGTAGGACGGCGCGTCGCTCATGCGCCCGCGCATGTAGGGATCGAGGGACAGATAGAGGGTTTTCAGCAGCACCTCGCCATCCGCAAGATCCGGCAGCGCTTCGCGTTCGAGGCGGAAGTTTTCCGGGGTCGGTGCACCGACCGGGCGTGAGGCGAGGACGAAACGTTGATTGAGGGTGAGAGGGTCAGACATGTCAGCGTCTCCTGTGAAGGGTGAATTCAGCGGGTATAGGGAGCAGACCGTTGAGGCGATGGGGCGTTCGATGTTTCGCACGCACCACATTCATGTAGGAGCTGCGGAACGCTGCGATCTTTTGATCTTGCTTGCAAAACAACAGAATCAAAAGATCGCAGCCTCGTTTCACTCGACAGCTCCTACAGGATGCGGTGTTAATGAAGCAGAAACAAAAATGCCAGGCGCAATGCCTGGCATTTTATGTAGCTCATCTGCCGCCGAATGGCGAATCAGAATGGCAGTTTCATACCGGCAGGCAGGTTCATGCCGGCGGTCATGTTGCCCATTTTGTCCTGGCTGTTCTTTTCGATCTTGCGCACAGCGTCGTTGACGGCAGAGGCGATAACCGCTTCCAGCATCTCTTTGTCGTCTTCGCTCATGCCTTCGACCAGGCTTGGGTCGATGCTCACGCTTTTGACGTCGTGACGACCGGTCATCACCACGGTGACCATATCGCCGCCGGCCTTACCGGTGACTTCGGCGTTGGCCAGTTCTTCCTGCATCTTGGCCATTTTTTCCTGCATCTGCTGCGCCTGCTTCATCAGGCCGGCCATGCCACCTTTCATCATGGGAATCACCTCAAAAGTACTTGGATCAAAACAGCGCCCGGCAAGCGAGGCCGGGCACCTTCAGTTATTAGCCTTGGGCGACCAAGGCGTCGACAGGTTCAATAGTATCGTGTCGCACTACCGCGCCGAACTGCTGAACCATCTGCTGGATGAACGGATCACCGTGGATCGATTCCTCCGCCTCGCGCTGACGGTTGGCGCGGCGACGGGACGCGGCCTGGGCCGGGGTTTCCTGCTCGGGCTTGATCAGTTCGATGGTCAGGCTCAGCGTGCGGCCGTGGAACTGGTTCAACGCATCGTTGAGACGTCGCTGCTGCGTGGCGTTGAACAGTGCGCTGTGCGCCGGGTCGAGGTGCATCAGCCAATGATCGCCATCGACCGCAATCAGCGTGCAGTTGGCGGCGATGCTGCCGGTCATGCCGGAGATCGGCAGTTTCGGGAACAGCTCAAGCCATTGCAACGCCAGACCTGTGGCCGGTGCTGCAGCCGGTTCGGGCTCGGGTTCCGGGGCAGGTTCGGCGGCGTGCTCACTGGCCAGTTCGTCGAGGTAGCTGTAGGCCGAATCCATATCCGGCTCGATGTAGTCCTCGTCCAGCGGCGGCTCGTCGTCCATGTCCACGCCTGGCGTGGCGGCATCGACCTCGGCGACAGATGGTTCGGGGATCGGCGCGGCAGCCCACTCAGGCGCCTCCGGGACGACGCTGTCCGGGGTCGGCAACGGCATCGGCGGCAACTCGGGTTGCTCGGCGGTGGTTTCCAGCACGGGTTCGACGGCGGGTTGCTGTGCAGGTTCGGGCTCGGCCTCGGGTTCCACCGGGTCATTCCACGGCAGGTCGACGACTTCTTCAGCGACGACAGGCGCTGGCTCAGGTTCTGGCGCGGCAACAGGAGCAACCGGCGCGGGCTCGGGAGCCGGCGCGGGTGCAGCGACGGGTATCGGCGCTGGAACGGGAGCCGGCGCAACCGCCGCAGCAACTACCGGCGCAGGTTCAGGCGCGGCAGCCACAGAGTTTGCGGAATCAACTGTGGCCTGGCTGATCCCCACTGGCTTTAGCGGTTGCCTCGGGGCGTCCGCCGTATCAGCGGGCCGGAAGGCGAGCATCCGCAGCAGGACCATTTCGAACCCGCCGCGCGGATCCGGCGCCAGCGGTAAATCTCGCCGGCCGATCAGGCCCATCTGGTAATAGAACTGCACATCTTCGGCCGGCAAGGCCTGCGCCAATGCCAACACGCGATCGCGATCGCCGTGCCCGTTGTCGACACCTTCCGGTAACGCCTGAGCGATGGCCACGCGGTGCAGCACGTTGAGAATTTCCGAGAGCACGCCGTTCCAGTCCGGGCCTTGTTCAGCCAGGTGACGCACGGCTTCGAGCAACGCCTTGGCGTCGCCTTCGATCAACGAATGCAGGACGTCGTAGACCTGACCGTGATCCAGCGTGCCGAGCATCGCCCGCACGTCGGTAGCGAGAACCTTGCCTTCACCGAAAGCGATGGCCTGATCGGTCAGGCTCATGGCGTCACGCATCGAACCGTCAGCGGCGCGACCGAGCAACCACAGTGCATCGTCTTCGAACGGCACGTTTTCGGCGGTCAGTACGTGGGTCAAATGCTCGACCACACGTTCCGGCGTCATGTTCTTCAGCGAGAACTGCAGGCAGCGCGACAAAATCGTTGCCGGAAGTTTCTGCGGATCAGTGGTCGCGAGGATGAACTTGACGTACGGCGGTGGCTCTTCGAGGGTTTTCAGCAGTGCATTGAAGGAATGGCTGGAAAGCATGTGCACTTCGTCGATCAGGTAGACCTTGAAGCGCCCACGGCTTGGCGCGTACTGCACGTTGTCGAGCAGCTCGCGGGTGTCTTCGACCTTGGTGCGGCTCGCGGCGTCGATCTCGATCAGGTCGACGAAACGGCCTTCGTCGATCTCACGGCATACCGAGCACTCGCCGCAGGGGCTGGAAGTGATACCTGTCTCACAGTTCAGGCATTTGGCAATGATCCGCGCAATCGTGGTTTTACCCACCCCACGCGTACCGGTAAACAGGTACGCATGGTGCAGCCGTTGGCTGTCCAAGGCATTGATCAGAGCCTTGAGCACATGGGTCTGGCCGACCATTTCGCGGAACGAGCGCGGACGCCATTTACGTGCAAGAACCTGATAACTCATCGAAAACCGTCGCAACGAAGGAAGCTGAAGCGGCTAATGCTAGCGGAGCAAGGGCAAAATTGCATCCGGTGTCCTCGTCTAATATGGCTAAGCTGCATCAGCAGAGGCTTTTATCGGCTCGGGATCGGGAATTACCGGAGCGTTTATGCGGTGGGCCGTGGGGGCGTTGCTGGGAATCAGCCTGAATGTGACGGCAGCGGAAACCCCGTTGCGCTTCGCCATGCCCGACAGCTGGGCGATGCCGATGGTGCAATACGAACGCGGCCGACCGACGCAGGGCATTCTTTACGACCTGATGCTCAGCCTGGCCACGCAGGTCGGCGTACCGGCGCAATTTCACGTCCTGCCCCGCGCCCGCGTGCAGAGCGCGATGGAACACGGCGAGATTGATGTGCGCTGCTATGCCGCGCAGTCGTGGCTGCCGAATCAGTCGGGGGATTACATCTGGAGTCTGCCGTTGTTCTTCCAGCGCGATCTGTTGATCAGCCGCAAGGATCAACCTGCCAGTGTCGTCCCCGCGCATTTACCCCGCCAATCCATCGGCACCGTCCTCGGCTACAGCTACCCCACTCTGCAACCGCTGTTTGATGCTGATCGGCTGCAACGTGAAGATGCGCGGAATCAGGAGCAGGTGCTGGAGAAACTGCTGGCCGGCCGTTATCGCTATGCGGTGAGTAATCATTGGACGCTGGACTGGTTCAATCAGCGATTGATGCCCGCGCAGCAACTGCAAGGGGTAGCAGTTTTGCAGGAGCAAAAGGTCGGCTGTTATGTGCGGAATGACCCAAAGGTGCCGGTGCAGCGGATTTTGCGCACGTTGTTGCGGATGAAAATGTCGGGGGAGATTGATCAGATTATCCGGCTCTATACCGGGTCCTCCGAAGCCACCCCATAACCCCTGTGAGAGCGAGCCTGCTCGCGAAAGCGGTGTCTCAGTCAACTCATCTCTGGCAGGTCTGACGCCTTCGCGAGCAGGCTCGCTCCCACAGTTGACTCAGGGAGCTGGCCAAATCGCAGGCACAAAAAAACCGCAGTGGGCGAAACCCATGCAGTTCTGGTTGAAGCGTTCGATTGTTCGTTAAGGTGGTAACCCCACCAGCCACACCCCGGCACACAATGTTCCCGCTGTGGCTGCTGCCTTCCGGCTCTGACCAGGTTCACGGGTAATCGTTGCGGGGGGACCGATGGGGTCACCATAACGACGCTTGCCTGTCGGCGAGCCGCGCCATTGTACCTATCTGAGACGAAGTTACAACCGTTGGTTGCAGATTAAAAATATGAACGGGTTCAAGGACATAAAGATCGCAGCCTGCGGCAGCTTCTAGAGGGCCAGAACCTCATCCGCCCTGCCGCCCGCTTGCTGGATCACCAGATGAATGAAGTGCAGCTTGGCAATCGCCGGCGCCGGCAGCACGAACGGGTAGAAATCCGGCTGGCCCATGCTCCGTGACAGCTCATTGAGCATGCCGGCCAGTTCGATCCACGCGTTGACGAATGACAGAAACGCCTCGCCACCGGGATGTTCCGGGTCATACAGCGTGCTGGTCGGAAACGGCTGGTAATCAAAATCCATTTCCCGCGCGCTCATGCCGAAGCCCAGCGCCGTGTCCACGGCGTCCATCATGTGCAGGTAATGCGCCCAGGTTTCCGCCCAGTCTTCCCAAGGGTGCATGGTGGCGTAGGCGCTGACGTATTGTTGCGGCCAATCGAGCGGTGCGCCTTGCTGATAGTGGCGATCAAGCGCCTCGGCGTAACTGGCGCGTTCGTCGCCGAACAGGTTGCGGAATGAGCCGAGCCATGGACCGTTGGCGATCAGGCGATCCCAGTAATAATGGCCGACCTCATGACGGAAATGCCCGAGCAGCGTGCGATAGGGTTCGTGCATCGCCGCCCTCACCTGCTCACGGTGAGCATCGTCGGCTTCCTTGATGTCGAGGGTGATCAGGCCGTTGGCGTGGCCGGTCATTGGTGCATTGCCTTCGAGGTCGACGCCAATGAAGTCGAAGGCCAACCCGGTGTCTTCATCGACGGTTTTCGGGATGACTTGCAGGCCGAGGGTGATCAGTTGCGCGACCAGTCGACGCTTGGCAATTTCGACCTTGCGCCAGCGTTCGGGATTGTCCGGGGCGGACAGGTCGGGGATGGTGCGATTGAGGCTGCAAGCGATGCACAGGCTGTCGTGATCGTTGGCCGGCAGCAGCCAGTTGCACGCGGCGGCTGTGTCGAGGTTGGCGCAGCGGCGGAACAGTCCCGAGTCGGGATCGGCGTCGAGCGTCCAGGTGCCCGCGTATGGCCCCGGTTGCAGCGAGGTCAGGCGACTTTCTTCGGGTTGATAACCAAGCAGGGCATTACACGCCAGGCACTGGCTGTTGCGAAAGAACAGCGACTGGCCGCAGCGGCACGGCCAGACTTTGCTGTTGCGTGAGGATTCGCCCATGAACGGCGCGATGATGCGGGAACTGAGCTGCTCGAAAAAGCGGTGCATGGCGATCTCTCCCTGGGGCTTGCCAAGACTAGATCATTCCCATGACAACATCGTTCCCGCGCTTTGCTTGGGATAAATCAAAAGATCGCAGCCTTCGGCAGCTCCTACAGGAGTTCAGTGGACACCCGCGCTATCGTGGTGGAACACTAGCCCTGTAGGAGCTGCCGCAGGCTGCGATCTTTTGATCTTAAACGGCGACGCCGTGGGTTTTGAGGAAGGCGATGAAAGTTTCTTCGTCCATCACCTTCACACCCAGCTCATTGGCCTTGGTCAATTTGGAACCGGCACCCGGCCCCGCGACCACACAATGAGTCTTCGCCGACACGGAACCGGCAACCTTGGCGCCCAGGCTTTCCAGGTGTTCCTTGGCGACATCACGGCTCATCAACTCAACCTTGCCGGTCAGCACCCAAGTCTCGCCGGACAGCGGCAAACCTTCGACGACTTTCTTCTCGCTCTGCCAGTGCATGCCGAAATCGCGCAGTTGCTTTTCGGAGTCCTCGGCTAACTGACGATGCTGCGGAACAGCAAAAAACTCGCGAACCGAATTTGCCTGCTTCTCCGGCAAGGCCTGACGCATGTCCAGCCAGTCCGCATCCATCACCGCTTCCAGCGAGCCGAACTTGTCCGCCAGTTTCTGTGCGCCACCGGGGCCGACCGAAGGAATATGCAGCTTGTCGAGGAAGCCACCCAGCGTGGTGCTGGCGGCAAACTCGGCGCCCAGCTCACCCTGATCCTGAATCTGCAGACCATGCCCCAGCAGTTCGGTAATCACCTGCTGGTTATGCGCATCTTCAAAGAAGCTGTGAATCTCGTGCGCCACTTCCAGCCCGACATCCGGCAGGTAGGTCAGCACTTGCGGCAGCGCCTGCTGCACGCGCTCCAGCGAACCCAGCGAGCGCGCCAGCACCTTGGCGGTCTCTTCGCCGACATCGGGAATGCCAAGTGCATAGATGAAGCGCGCCAGCCCCGGTTTCTTGCTGTCTTCGATGGCCGCGAGCAGCTTATTGCTCGACACCTCGGCAAAGCCTTCCAGATCAACGATGTCGTCGAACTTCAGCGCATACAGATCGGCCGGCGAACTGACCAGACCCTCGTCGACCAGTTGCTCGACACTCTTGTCGCCCAGACCTTCGATGTCCATCGCCCGGCGCGAGACGAAGTGAATGATCGCCTGCTTGAGTTGGGCACCACAGGCAAGGCGCCCGACGCAGCGATACACCGCGCCTTCGCTGACGGTTTCCTTGCCCTTGCTGCGCTTGATCAGTTGCGTACGCTCGACGTGCGAACCGCAAACCGGGCAGCTCTCGGGAATCTGCACCGCGCGCGCGTTTTCCGGACGGCGATCCATGACCACTTGCACCACTTGCGGAATCACATCACCGGCGCGGCGGATGATCACGGTGTCACCGATCATCAGGCCCAGACGCGCAACTTCATCCATGTTATGCAACGTGGCGTTGGCCACGGTGACGCCGGCAACTTTTACCGGCTTCAGACGCGCCACCGGAGTAACAGCGCCAGTACGGCCGACCTGAAACTCCACGTCGAGCAACTCGGTGAGCTCTTCCATTGCCGGGAATTTGTGCGCGATCGCCCAGCGCGGCTCGCGGGCGCGGAAACCCAGTTCGCGCTGATCGGCAATGCTGTTGACCTTGAACACCACGCCGTCGATTTCATAAGCCAGCGAGTTACGGCGCTCGCCGATGTCGCGGTAGTAGTCCAGGCATTCGCCGATGCCCTTCGCCAGTTTCAGCTCGTGACTGATCGGCATGCCCCACTGCTGCAACTGCTTGAGGTTGCCGATGTGCGTATCGGAAATGTCGTGGGAAACCTGGCCGATGCCATAGCAGCAGAATTCCAGCGGACGGTTGGCGGTGATCTTCGAATCGAGCTGACGCAAACTGCCGGCGGCAGCGTTGCGCGGGTTGGCGAAAGTCTTGCCGCCGACTTCCAGTTGCGAGGCGTTGAGGCGCTCGAAACCGGCCTTGGACATGAACACTTCACCGCGCACTTCCAGCGTCGCCGGCCAGCCTTCGCCGTGCAGCTTCAGCGGAATGTTGCGCACGGTGCGCACGTTGACGCTGATGTCTTCGCCAGTGGCGCCGTCGCCGCGTGTGGCGCCGCGCACCAGCACGCCGTCCTGATAAAGCAGGCTGACCGCCAGGCCATCGAGTTTCGGCTCGCAGCTGTATTCCACCGCCGCGCCGCCGCCGAACAGATCGCCGGCCGGCAAATCCAGACCTTCGGTGACGCGGCGATCGAACTCGCGCATGTCACTTTCTTCGAAAGCGTTGCCGAGGCTGAGCATCGGCACTTCGTGACGCACCTGGGTGAACGCTGTCAGCGCCACGCTGCCGACGCGCTGGGTTGGCGAGTCGCTGGTGATCAGTTCCGGGTTGGCCGCTTCCAGCGCCTTGAGCTCGTGGAACAACCGGTCGTACTCGGCATCCGGAATGCTCGGCTCGTCGAGGACGTGGTAACGGTAGTTGTGCTGATCGAGTTCAGCGCGCAGCTCGAGAATGCGGTTTTTGGCGGCGGTCATGGGTGTTCTCTCATAAAGCAAAAGAGCAGCCGAGGCTGCTCTAATTCATCTATCTGTGGCAGCAGAAGCAAAGATCGCAGCCTTCGGCAACTCCTACAGAAATCGCATTCCTGTAGGAGCTGTCGAGTGAAACGAGGCTGCGATCTTTTGATCTTGGCCTTAGCGCTTCTGGGTCAGGGCGCGACGTTCGAACTCAACGATGCGCTGACGGTAGTGCTCGATGGTCTGCGCGGTCAAAACACTGCGCTGGTCATCTTTCAGCTCGCCGTTCAGTTCCTGCGACAGCTTGCGGGCTGCAGCCACCATCACGTCGAAGGCTTGCTTCGGATGGCGCGGGCCTGGCAGGCCGAGGAAGAAGCTCACCGCCGGGGTGCTGAAATGGTCGATGTCGTCCAGATCAAAGATGCCCGGTTTGACCGCGTTGGCCATGGAGAACAGCACTTCACCGTTGCCGGCCATGCTTTCGTGGCGGTGGAAAATATCCATCTCGCCGAAACGCAGACCGCTTTCGAGAATGTTCTGCAACAGCGCCGGGCCTTTGAAGCCAGCAGCGTCACGGCAGATCACGCTGATCACCAGCACTTCTTCAGCTTGTGGCTGATCCTTGTCGACCACCGCCGGCGACGGCTTGCTGTCTTCAGCGAAATCGTCGTCACGGCTGCTGAAGCTCGGGCCGCCGTCCAGATCCAGGTCGAGGTTCAGGTCGCCCTGCGCCGGACCGTTGCTGCCGCGCTTGCCACGTTTCGAACCAGATTCGCGAGGCTCGCGTGCTTCGCGGGCCGGCATGCTTACCGATGGCAGATCGTGTTCGTCCAGTTGCGGCTCTTTATGTGTATCCAGCACGCGAGCCGGGCCCAACAGCTCAGCGCTGGTGTCCTCGTCCGGCAGGTTGGACAGACTTCGATCAAGACGGAATTTCAGTTTTCCCTTGCCGCCGCGCATACGGCGCCAGCCATCGAAAAGAATACCGGCTATCACAATGATGCCGATGACGATCAGCCACTCGCGCAGACCGATTTCCATGTAATCCCGTGCCTCTATAAAAAATGCTGAAAAATAAGGGGTTTACATTGTGCAAACCGCTTTAAAACGTGGCGCCAACTCTATGTTCTGACAGGCGTTTTGCCCACGTATACGAAAAATTGACATTAAACTAGCACGACCAAAGACAACTTTACACCGTCTGTCGAAATCGCTGCGCAAATTGTGGGCTCGCTTCGCTCAGGCTTCGAGCCCTAAGCTTCTAGCTTGTAGCTCAAAGCTTGTCGCTCGAAGCTGCGCCGCTAGGCGTCCACCATCGCCATCGCCTCCTCGACATCCACGGCTACCAGTCGCGAACAACCCGGTTCATGCATCGTCACGCCCATCAACTGCTCGGCCATTTCCATGGCGATCTTGTTGTGGGTGATATAGATGAACTGCACGGTCTGCGACATCTCTTTGACCAAGCGTGCGTAGCGTCCAACGTTAGCGTCATCCAGTGGCGCGTCAACCTCATCGAGCATGCAGAACGGCGCCGGGTTCAATTTGAAGATGGCAAAAACCAGTGCCAGCGCGGTCAGGGCTTTTTCCCCACCGGAGAGCAAATGGATGGTGCTGTTCTTCTTCCCTGGCGGCTGCGCCATGATCGTTACCCCTGTATCGAGTAGATCTTCGCCCGTCAGTTCCAAATACGCCCGTCCACCACCGAAAACTTTTGGAAAAAGTGCCTGTAAACCGCCATTGATCTGATCAAAGGTATCTTTGAAGCGATTACGGGTTTCCTTGTCGATCTTGCGAATGACGTTTTCCAGGGTCTCCAGTGCTTCGACCAGATCGGCGTCCTGCGCATCCAGATAACGTTTACGCTCGGATTGTTGCGTGTATTCGTCGATGGCGGCGAGGTTGATCGCACCCAGGCGCTGAATTCGCGCGTTGATGCGTTCGAGTTCTTCTTCGGCTTCGCGTTCACTGGCTTGCGCGGTTAATGTCGCGAGCACGCCGTTGAGATCGTAGCCGTCTTCGAGCAATTGATCCTGTAGAGCCTTGCGGCGCACGGTCAGGGCTTGCCATTCCATGCGTTGCTGTTCGAGCTGGCCACGAATCAACTGCGATTGCTGCTCAGCCTGAGTCCGGCGCTTTTCCGCGTCGCGCAATTCGCGGTCGGCGTCTTCGAGGGCGATCTGCGCGGTCTTGAGTTCTTCGTCGACGGTCATGCGCTTATCGAGCAACTCTTCGAGTTTCAGGCGCAGCTCTTCCAGCGGTGCCTCGCCCTCCTCCAGATTCAGACTCAACTGTTCGCGCTTTTCAGTGAGGCGCTCGGCCTGCATTTCCAGACGCTCCAGCGCCTGACGCGTGGAGTCGTGCTGCGCGCGCAACGAGCCGAGGCGTACGGCTAATTGATGGGCGTGATCCTTGTGCTGCCGTGCTTCCTGACGCACCCGGTCAAGGCGTTCGCGCAGACTGTCACGTTGGGCCAACAGCAATTCGCGCTGCTCGGTGTCCAGCGCCATGGCGTCCAGCGCGTCCTGCAATTGCATGCGCGCTTCGCCGATCTGTTCGTGCTCGAGTTCGCGTTGCTCGCCGAGTTCGACCAGCTCTTCATCAAGACGGGTACGACGCAACGTCAACTGTTCGGCCTTGGCTTTGCCAGCGGACAGCTGTGCTTTCAACTCGCCTTGCTGGCGCGCTTCGTCTTGCAGCAAACGACGCAAATGTTCGCGGCCGTTTTCCTGCTGACGCTGTTGCGCGCGCAGGGTTTGCAGACGGGTTTCCATGGCCTCGACTGTGGCTTCTTTCTCTTCGCGCTCGAGGTGCAGCGCTTCGATTTCCTGGCCCCGGGCGAGCATGCCGCTTTCCGCTTCGCTGGCTCGACGCACGCGTAAAAAGTGCCGACCGACCCAGTAACCGTCACGGCTGATCAGGCTCTCGCCGGCGCTCAATTGCCCGCGCAAGGCCAAGGCCTGCTCGAGGCTGTCGACCGGTTTGACCTGACCGAGCCACGGTGACAGATCGATTTGCGCATCGACCTTATCGAGCAAGCTGCCGGCGACGCGCACGCCATCGCTGGCCGGGCTGAGCAGGCGCAAATCGCCTTGGGTGAATCCGGACAAATCGAAGCCGCTGAAGTCGTCGACCAGCACCGCTTGCAGATCGGCGCCGAGCACGGTTTCCACCGCCAGTTCCCAACCGGCCTCAACCTTCAGGCCTTCGGCCAGGCGCGGACGCTCGGCGAGGTTGTGTTCCTTCAGCCACTCGGCAGTGCCGGTGCCCGGGTCGAGCGCGGCTTGCTGCAAGGCTTCAAGGGATGCGAGACGACCATTGAGGCGCTGCAAATCGCCCTGTGCCTGTTGTTGCGCGGTCAACGCCTGCTGCAATTCCTGTCGCAGTTGTTCGAGTTTTTCGACCTGCGCTTCTTCGCTGGTCTGCAAATCTTCGAGGGTCGCTTCGGACTCGGCGAGCTGCTCGTTGAGCTCCATGATCGCCGCATCTTCCGGGTCGGCCGAGAGCAACGCGCGCTCTTCGCCAAGACGCTTTTGCCGGTCAGCCAGCCGCTCCATGCTGGTTTCCAGCTGCTGGATGCGCGATTGCTGCACTTCGGCCTGACGGCGCGGTTCGGCGGCGGTCAGGTTGAAGGCGTCCCACTGCTCCTGCCAGCCGTGCATGACCGATTCGGAATCTTCCAGCGCAGCAGCGGCTTCTTCAGCGGCAGCGCTGGTGACTTCCTGCTCAGGGGTGAGCATGTCCAGCTCTTCGCCGAGGGTCAGCAGCAACGTGCGGTCGTGGCCCAGGTGCGATTCGGTTTCGAGGCGGGCGCGCTCGGCTTCTTTCAGATCGTCCTGCAACTGCCGCAGACGCTGCTGGCCGTGCTGGATACTTTGCTCGACCCGGGCGATGTCGCCGCCGACCGAATAGAAGCGCCCCTGCACCAGATTGAAGCGCTCGGACAGGTCATGGTGACCGTCGCGCAAGCGCTCGATAGCCGCGTCGGCATTGCGCTGTTCGGCGACCAGCGCTTCGAAACTGACTTCCTGCGTGCCGATGATCGACTCGCGCTGGCCGACCTGATCGTTGAGATCCTGCCAGCGCAAGGCCGACAGTTGCGCCTTCAGCTGGCGTTCTTCGGCTTTGAATTCCTGATACTTCTTCGCCGCTTCGGCCTGACGGTGCAGGCGCTCAAGTTGACGCTCGAGCTCATCACGCAGGTCAGTCAGACGCGCGAGGTTTTCGTGAGTGCGGCGGATGCGGTTTTCGGTCTCGCGGCGGCGCTCTTTATATTTCGAGATGCCGGCCGCTTCTTCGATGAAGTTACGCAGGTCTTCAGGTTTGGATTCGATCAGCTTGGAGATCATCCCCTGCTCGATGATCGAATAACTGCGCGGGCCCAGACCGGTGCCGAGGAAGATATCGGTGATATCGCGACGCCGGCATTTGGTGCCGTTGAGGTAATACGTGGTCTGGCTGTCGCGGGTGACTTTGCGGCGAATCGAGATTTCCGCGTAGGCCGCGTACTCGCCCAGCAGCGTGCCGTCGGAGTTATCGAAGACCAGCTCGATGCTGGCCTGACTCACCGGTTTGCGGCTGGTTGAGCCGTTGAAGATGACGTCGGTCATCGACTCGCCACGCAGGTTCTTCGCCGAACTCTCGCCCATCACCCAGCGTACGGCGTCGATGATGTTCGACTTGCCGCAACCGTTCGGCCCGACGACTGCCGCCATGTTACTGGGGAAGTTCACCGTGGTCGGGTCGACGAAGGATTTGAATCCCGCCAGTTTGATGCACTTGAGCCGCACGCTTAGGCAACCGTCAGCGCGGAGACCACCAGATCGCAGCTGCGCTGGGCATACGCCGTCAGCACGATGCGGATCTGCGGCAAATCACGGGCGAGTACGGCGGCGAGCAAGCGTTCGAACAGTTCGAGAAACTCGCTCATTGAGGCCTTGCGCTGTTCGAGGGCGAGGAAGTAGGCGCGGCTCATGGCCGGTTGCAGGTTCTCGACGGTCTCTTGCAGATACGGATTGTTGGCGAACGGATAGGCGGCGCGCATCACGCTGAAGCTGTCGTCGACGAAGCTGCGGATGTCCTGACGCTCGTAGCTGGCGGTCAGGCGCTGCTGGATCTGCACGAACGGCGCCATGTCCGACTGCACTTGCCAGCCATTGGCCACCGAGTTGCCGAGCAGGATGTACAACTCGCTCATCAGCGTGCACAGGCTCTGCACCTTGTGCGGCGTCAGTTCGGTGACGTGCGCACCACGACGCGGCAGGATCGCGATCAGGTGACGGCGCTCGAGGATCAGCAAGGCTTCGCGGACCGAACCGCGGCTGACATTGAGCGCAAGCGTGACCTTCTGTTCCTGGATGCGCTCTCCCGGCTTCATTTCGCCACGAATGATGCGTTCGGCGAGGTGGTGAGCGATTTGCTCGGCGAGGCTGTCCGGCGCCTTGAACGTCATGGTTGTCCTTCAAACTCTATCGATCTGCACAAGCGGCGCAGTGTAGCGCAAATGCACGGTCATGGCGGAGTGCCCACTCAGCGGTTTTTGGCACGATTCCCGCAAAAAAGCAGGGTGACCGATGAAGGTCAATAATGAATAGACACGTTGTTGATCGACGAAATGCTTTTTCCTGACCTTTAAGTCAGAAAACCATTGACCGAAAAGTCAGACCTGCTAAATTCGGTTCACGTCGGTTAACAACAATAATGAGTCTGCGAGGCCTTCCGTGATCCAGTTTTTACTTAACCAGGAACTCCGTAGCGAGCACGCCCTGGACCCGAATCTGACTGTGCTCAATTACCTGCGTGAACACGTGGGCAAGTCCGGCACCAAAGAAGGTTGCGCCAGCGGTGACTGCGGCGCCTGCACCGTGGTGGTCGGCGAGTTGCAAACGGATGACGCTGGCCGCGAGCACATTCGCTATCGCAGCCTCAACTCATGCCTGACCTTTGTTTCGTCGCTGCACGGCAAACAACTGATCAGCGTCGAAGACCTCAAACACCAAGGCGAACTGCACAGCGTGCAGAAAGCCATGGTCGAGTGCCATGGCTCGCAGTGCGGCTTCTGCACCCCCGGTTTCGTCATGTCGCTGTTCGCCCTGCAGAAGAACAGCGATGCACCGGATCAGGCCAAGGCCCACGAAGCGCTGGCCGGCAACCTCTGCCGCTGCACCGGCTACCGGCCGATTCTGGCGGCTGCCGAGCAATCCTGCTGCGGCAAGCAAGCGGATCAGTTCGATGCCCGCGAAGCGGAGACCATCGCCCGCCTCAAAGCCATCGCCCCGACCGATATCGGCGAACTCAACAGCGGCGACAAGCGCTGCCTGGTGCCGCTGACCGTCGCTGATCTGGCCGATCTCTACGACGCTTATCCACAAGCACGCCTGCTCGCCGGCGGCACCGACTTGGCACTGGAAGTCACCCAGTTCCACCGCACCCTGCCGGTGATGATCTACGTCGGCAACGTCGCGGAAATGAAGCGCATCGACACCTTCGAAGACCGCATCGAAATCGGCGCCGCCACCGCCCTCTCCGACTGCTACGAAGCGTTGAACGCCGAGTACCCGGACTTCGGCGAATTGCTGCACCGCTTCGCCTCGCTGCAAATCCGCAATCAGGGCACCCTCGGCGGCAACATCGGCAACGCCTCGCCAATCGGTGATTCGCCACCGCTGCTGATCGCCCTCGGCGCGCAAGTCGTGCTGTGCAAAGGCGAAACCCGCCGCACCCTGAACCTGGAAGATTACTTCATCGATTACAAAGTCACGGCCCGTCAGGAAAGCGAGTTCATCGAGAAGATCATCGTCCCACGCGCCAGCGCCGAGCAGTTGTTCCGCGCCTACAAAGTCTCCAAGCGTCTGGACGATGACATCTCCGCCGTCTGCGCCGCATTCAACCTGCGCGTCGAAAACGGTGTGATCACCGATGCCCGCGTCGCCTTCGGCGGCATGGCCGCGATCCCGAAACGCGCCGCCCACTGCGAGGCCGTGCTGATCGGTGCACCGTTCAACAACACCGTGATCGAACGCGCCTGCGCTGCACTGGCCGAAGACTTCACGCCACTCTCGGACTTCCGCGCCAGCAAGGAATATCGCCTGCTCAGCGCGCAGAACCTGCTGCGCAAATACTTCATCGAACTGCAAACACCGCACATCGAGACTCGGGTGACCGCTTATGTCTAACCATCACGGCGTAGAAAAAACCCAGGCTGAACTGGCTGAATTGTTCGCCAAGGATCTGACCACAGGTGTCGGCCGCAGCGTCAAGCACGACAGCGCCGCCAAGCATGTGTCCGGTGAAGCGCAGTACATCGATGACCGTCTGGAATTTCCCAACCAGCTGCACCTGTATGCACGCATGTCGGACCGCGCCCACGCGAAAATCATCAGCATCGACACCTCGCCGTGCTACGCCTTCGAAGGCGTGCGCATCGCCATCACCCACGAAGACGTGCCGGGCCTGAAAGACATCGGCCCGCTGATGCCGGGCGACCCGCTGCTGGCCATCGATGACGTGCAATTCGTCGGTCAACCGGTGCTCGCCGTGGCCGCGAAAGATCTGGAAACCGCGCGCAAAGCCGCGATGGCCGCGATCATTGAATACGAAGACCTTGAGCCCGTGCTCGACGTGGTTGAAGCGCTGCGCAAACGCCACTTCGTCCTCGACAGCCACACCCACCAGCGCGGCGATTCGGCTTCTGCGCTGGCAACGGCTGAACACCGCATTCAAGGCACGCTGCACATTGGTGGTCAGGAGCACTTCTACTTGGAGACGCAAATCTCCTCGGTGATGCCCACCGAAGACGGCGGCATGATCGTTTACTGCTCGACTCAGAACCCGACCGAAGTGCAGAAACTGGTCGCCGAAGTGCTCGATGTGTCGATGAACAAAATCGTCGTCGACATGCGCCGCATGGGCGGTGGTTTCGGTGGCAAGGAAACTCAGGCGGCCAGCCCGGCCTGCCTGTGCGCGGTGGTTGCGCACCTCACCGGCCAGCCAACGAAGATGCGCCTGCCGCGCGTCGAAGACATGCTGATGACCGGCAAGCGTCACCCGTTCTACGTCGAATACGACGTCGGCTTCGACAGCACCGGGCGCCTGCACGGGATCAACATGGACCTGGCCGGCAACTGCGGCTGTTCGCCGGACCTGTCCGCGTCGATCGTTGACCGCGCGATGTTCCACTCGGACAACTCGTACTACCTCGGCGACGCGACCATCAACGGTCACCGCTGCAAGACCAACACCGCGTCGAACACCGCTTACCGTGGTTTCGGTGGCCCGCAAGGCATGGTCACGATCGAAGAAGTGATGGACGCGATTGCCCGTCACCTGCAACTCGACCCGCTCGCGGTGCGCAAGGCCAACTACTACGGCAAAACCGAGCGCAACGTCACCCATTACTACCAGACCGTCGAGCACAACATGCTCGAAGAGATGACCGCCGAACTGGAAGAAAGCAGCCAGTATCACGAACGCCGCGAAGCGATCCGTCGCTACAACGCCAACAGTCCGATCCTGAAAAAAGGCCTGGCGCTGACCCCAGTGAAATTCGGTATTTCCTTTACCGCCAGCTTCTTGAACCAGGCCGGCGCGCTGATCCACATCTACACCGACGGCAGCATCCACTTGAACCATGGCGGCACAGAAATGGGCCAGGGCCTGAACACCAAAGTCGCGCAGGTCGTGGCCGAAGTGTTTCAGGTGGAAATCGACCGTGTGCAGATCACCGCGACCAACACCGACAAGGTGCCAAACACCTCGCCGACAGCGGCCTCCAGCGGTGCTGACCTGAACGGTAAAGCGGCGCAGAACGCGGCGGAAATCATCAAGAAACGCCTGATCGAATTCGCTGCGCGGCACTACAAAGTCACTGAAGAAGACGTTGAATTCCACAACGGCCACGTGCGGGTTCGCGACCACATCCTGACCTTTGAAGCGCTGATCCAGCAGGCGTATTTCAATCAGGTGTCGCTGTCGAGCACCGGCTTCTACAAGACCCCGAAAATCTATTACGACCGCAGCCAGGCGCGTGGGCGTCCGTTCTACTACTTCGCCTTCGGCGCGGCGTGCTGCGAAGTCATCGTCGACACCCTGACCGGCGAGTACAAGATGCTGCGTACCGACATTCTTCACGATGTCGGCGCCTCGCTGAACCCGTCGATCGACATCGGTCAGGTCGAGGGTGGTTTCATTCAGGGCATGGGCTGGCTGACCATGGAAGAGCTGGTCTGGAACAACAAAGGCAAGCTGATGACCAACGGCCCGGCCAGCTACAAGATCCCGGCCGTGGCGGACATGCCGCTCGACCTGCGAGTGAAGCTGGTGGAAAACCGCAAGAACCCGGAAGACACGGTGTTCCATTCCAAGGCTGTCGGTGAACCGCCGTTCATGCTCGGGATTGCCTCGTGGTGTGCGATCAAGGATGCAGTGGCGAGCCTCGGTGACTACAAGCATCAGCCGCAGATCGATGCGCCGGCGACGCCGGAGCGGGTGTTGTGGGGGTGTGAGCAGATGCGGCAGTTGAAAGCGGTGAAAGCCGTTGAAGCTGAAACCGAGTTGGCTCCGCTTTAGGACCGAGGCGCGGCCATTCGCGAGCAGGCTCGCTCCCACAGGGATTTGTGCTGACTGTTGGACTTGTACAAATCCAAATGTGGGAGCGAGCCTGCTCGCGAAGAGGCCCGAACAAACAACGATGTTGTAGGGGTGAACTATGTACAACTGGATCGACGCCCTCGCCGACCTGCAGAACCAGGGCGAACCCTGTGTGCTGGTGACGATCATCGAAGAACTCGGCTCGACGCCACGCAACGCCGGCTCGAAAATGGTCATCAGCGCTCACCAGAGTTTCGACACCATCGGTGGCGGGCATCTGGAATACAAAGCCATGCAGATCGCCCGCGAGATGCTCGCCAGCGGTAAGCAGGACACCCACCTGGAGCGCTTCAGCCTCGGCGCCAGCCTGGGCCAGTGCTGCGGTGGCGCCACCGTGTTGCTGTTCGAACCGATGGGCCAGGTGCAGGCGCAGATCGCTGTGTTCGGTGCCGGTCACGTTGGCCGCGCCCTCGTGCCGCTGCTTGCCAGCCTGCCCTGCCGGGTGCGCTGGATCGATTCGCGCGAGTCCGAATTCCCCGAACAGATCTCGCACGGCGTGCGTAAAATCGTCGCCGAAGAGCCTGTGGATGAAATCGATGAGCTGCCCGCCGGCAGTTATTGCATCGTCATGACCCACAACCATCAGCTCGACCTTGAACTCACTGCCGCGATCCTCAAGCGCAACGACTTCGCCTACTTCGGCCTGATCGGTTCGAAGACCAAACGCGCCAAGTTCGAACACCGTTTGCGTGATCGCGGTTTCGACAGCAGCGTCGTGCAACGCATGCGCTGCCCGATGGGCATCGGCGAAGTCAAAGGCAAACTGCCTGTGGAAATCGCCATCTCCATCGCCGGTGAAATCATCGCCACCTACAACGCCAACTTCGGCCAGCAGACTGCCAGCGCCGAACCGATTGCCAAACTGCTGCCGGTTTCGCGGCGCAGTCAGGCGACCAAACTCAAAGCCTCAAACTGATTAGAGAACCCTCATGCCTCTGACTCGCAAAGCCTACCGCGCCGCCATCCTGCACAGCATCGCCGACCCCGCCGAAGTCGGGATCGAAGCCTCCTACGAATATTTCGAGGATGGCCTGCTGGTGGTCGATGGCGGCAAGATCAGCGCCCTTGGCCACGCCAGTGATTTGCTGCCGACCCTGCCGGCGGACATCGAAATCGAGCACTACCAGGACGCGTTGATCACCCCGGGCTTCATCGACACCCACATTCACTTTCCGCAAACCGGCATGGTCGGCGCCTACGGCGAGCAACTGCTCGACTGGCTCAACACCTACACCTTCCCGTGCGAAAGCCAGTTCGGCGACAAGGCCCACGCCGATGAAGTCGCTGACATTTTCATCAAGGAACTGCTGCGCAACGGCACCACCACCGCGCTGGTGTTCGGCAGCGTGCACCCGCAGTCGGTGAACTCGTTGTTCGAAGCGGCCGAGAAGCTCGACCTGCGCATGATCGCCGGCAAGGTGATGATGGACCGCAACGCCCCGGACTATCTGACTGATACCGCCGAATCGAGCTACGTCGACAGCAAAGCGCTGATCGAGCGCTGGCACGGCAAGGGTCGTCTGCACTACGCGGTCACCCCGCGCTTCGCACCGACCAGCACCCCGGAACAACTGACCCTCGCCGGGCAACTGCTGACCGAATACCCGGATCTGTACATGCAGACCCACATCAGCGAAAACCTCAAGGAAATCGAGTGGGTCAAGGAGCTGTTCCCGGAGCGCAAGGGCTACCTCGACGTTTACGATCACTACCAACTGCTCGGCGAGCGCTCGGTATTCGCCCACGGCGTGCACCTGTGTGACGACGAATGCGCACGCCTGGCGGAAACCGGCTCGGCGATTTCGTTCTGCCCGACTTCGAACTTCTTCTTGGGTAGCGGCTTGTTCAACCTGCCGATGGCCGAGAAGCACAAACTCAATGTCGGTCTGGGCACTGACGTCGGTGGCGGTACCAGTTTCTCGCTGCTGCAGACGCTGAACGAAGCGTACAAAGTGATGCAACTGCAAGGTGCGCGACTGAGCCCGTTCAAGTCGCTGTACCTGGCGACCTTGGGTGGCGCGCGGGCGCTGCGTCTGGAAGACAAGATCGGCAACCTGCAACCGGGTTCCGACGCCGACTTCCTGGTGCTGGACTACAACGCCACGCCGCTGCTGAGCTACCGCTTGAAGCAGGCCAACAACATTGCCGAGACGTTGTTTGTGTTGATGACGCTGGGCGATGACCGCACGGTGCAGCAGACGTATGCGGCGGGTGCGCTGGTGCATCAGCGCTAAGTTTTCACAGGCACAAAAAAATCCCCCGGAGGTGTTCAGCCCCGGGGGATTTTTTGTTGCCTGTCAGATCGCCTTCGCGAGCAAGCTCGCTCCCACATGGGAATGCATTTCAAATGTGGGAGCGAGCCTGCTCGCGAAGGGGTCGACTCGGTATCAGCTCAGAGCTTGGCCGCTGGACGCCCAGGCTTCTTGGTCTGCAACAAATGCGAGAACACCGCATGCAGATCATCCGACGCGCCTTCCTCGTCGAGGTTGAGCTTGCTGTCGATGTGATCCATGTGATGCATCATCAGATTCACCGCCAACTCGCCGTCGCGCTTCTCGATCGCGTCGATCAACTGGGTGTGTTCGTCATACGAGCAGTGCGAACGGTTGCCGCTTTCATACTGAGCGATGATCAGCGATGTCTGCGACACCAGGCTGCGCTGGAAGCTGATCAACGGAGCGTTCATCGCCGCTTCCGCCAGTTTCAGGTGGAATTCGCCCGACAGACGAATACCGGCGCCGCGATCGCCACGGGAGAAGCTGTCGCGCTCATCGTTGACCATCTGGCGCAACTCGGCGATCTGCTCGGCGGTGGCGTGTTGCACCGCCAGCTCAGTGATCGCGCGTTCGACCAGACGGCGAGCGAGAAACACCTGACGGGCTTCTTCAACGCTCGGACTGGCGACCACGGCGCCACGGTTCGGCCGCAACAGCACCACGCCTTCATGGGCCAGACGCGAGAGCGCGCGGCGAATGATGGTGCGGCTGACCCCGAAGATTTCCCCCAGCGCTTCTTCGCTCAATTTTGTGCCGGGCGCCAGACGCTGTTCGAGGATGGCCTCGAAGATATGTGCGTAGACAATATCGTCCTGGGTTCCGCTGCGGCCGGCTTTGCCTGCTCGCGGTTGTTTCTTGAGGGGTTGCAACTGTTCGTTCATGGGCACTCGAGTCGGGAGAACTGCGGCGAATAGACCGTGACTGTAATACGGCACAGTAGGTCGCTGGCAAGTATCGCGTAAAAAACAGCGCGATTGTACACAATGGAAGGTGGCAACACGACTGTACGGCTGTTTGTGACTGCGGCTGTATTGCAACGATCCGTTACGATTGAGTTTAGGCTTGATCGCAGAATCCGCTGGTCGACCACAATCCCCTGTGGGAGCGAGCCTGCTCGCGAAAGCCGTTTCACATTCAAAATGAATGTTGACTGACACACCGCTTTCGCGAGCAGGCTCGCTCCCACAGGGGTTTGGCGTACAGGGGACATCTTCATTGGTATAAGGAACACCGCCGTCATGAACGACGCCACGCACACTCAACTGCGCCCACTGGCCGACACTTCGCCTTCAGCCATCGTCGCCGGTTTCATCGCGATGATGACCGGCTACACCAGCTCACTGGTGCTGATGTTCCAGGCCGGGCAAGCGGCAGGTCTGACCAGCGGGCAGATTTCTTCGTGGATCTGGGCGATCTCGATCGGCATGGCGGTGTGTTCGATCGGCCTGTCGCTGCGTTATCGCACGCCGATCACCATCGCTTGGTCGACGCCCGGCGCGGCGTTGCTGATCACCAGTCTGGGCGGTGTCAGTTACGGCGAGGCCATCGGCGCCTACATCACCTGCGCAGTGCTGGTGACGATCTGCGGGCTGACCGGCAGCTTCGAAAGGCTGGTAAAAAAGATCCCGGCCTCGCTGGCGGCAGCATTGCTGGCGGGCATTCTGTTCAAGATCGGCAGCGAAATCTTTGTCGCCGCGCAGCACCGTACCGGGCTGGTGCTGGGGATGTTCTTCACTTATCTGCTGATCAAACGCCTGTCGCCGCGTTATGCCGTGCTCGCCGCACTGCTGATCGGCACTGCGCTGTCGGGGTTCATGGGTTTGCTGGATTTCAGCGGTTTTCATCTGGAAGTGGCGACGCCAGTCTGGACCACGCCGCACTTCTCGCTCGCTGCGACGATCAGCATCGGCATTCCATTGTTTGTGGTGGCGATGACCTCGCAGAACATGCCCGGTATCGCCGTGTTGCGAGCCGACGGCTACAACGTCCCGGCCTCGCCACTGATCACTACCACCGGCATCGCTTCATTGTTGCTGGCGCCGTTCGGCTCCCACGGTATTAACCTGGCGGCGATCAGCGCGGCGATCTGCACCGGGCCGCACGCCCATGAGGATCGCAACAAGCGCTACACCGCGGCGGTCTGGTGCGGAATTTTCTACGGGATTGCCGGGGTGTTCGGCGCCACATTGGCGGCGTTGTTTGCCGCGCTGCCGAAGGAACTGGTGCTGTCGATTGCGGCGCTGGCGCTGTTTGGTTCGATCATCAATGGTTTAAGCATTGCCATGACCGAGGTGAAGGAACGGGAAGCGGCGTTGATCACCTTTATGGTCACGGCGTCGGGGCTGACGCTGTTTTCCGTCGGTTCGGCGTTCTGGGGGATTGTCGCGGGGGTTTTGACGCTGGTGATTTTGAATTGGCGTAAAGCTTAAGGTCAAAAGCCCCTCACCCTAGCCCTCTCCCCGAGGGAGAGGGGACTGACCGAGGTGTTTGGAAGACATACGCCGACGTGGGATACCGAGTTGAACTCAGGCTTTGAAAAGCCCATAAGTCGGCTCCCTCTCCAGGGGGAGAGGGCTGGGGTGAGGGGCAGACTCACCACAAACCCCAAACCGAACACCCAAACCCCAGACGAAAAAAAACGGCGACCCTCAGGTCGCCGTTTTTTTCAGTATCACTTAGCCGCGTTGATCGGCTTTTCCGGATACCAAACGTCCAGCAACGGGCTGACTTCATACTTGGTCAGCTCGGAGCGGGTTTTCAGCCAGGCTTCAACGGCAGCACGCTGCTCTTCGTTGACCGAGCCACGCTTCTGCAGGCAAACCAGACCGAAGTCGTCGCCGCCAACATAACCCAGACCATTGGCTTCCATGGCTTCTTTGATGAAGGCTTCGAGGAAAGCGTCAATGGCTTCTTCGGACAAGTCTTCTTTGAAGTCCAGGTTCAGCTCGAAACCCAGCTCTTGAAATTCATCAACGCACAGTTTTTTGCGCAGACGCTGGGAACGGTTAGTCGCCATTGGAACAATCCTCTTAAGTATTAACGGCGGGCACTTTACCAGTTTAAGCCGCCGATTGCCCGACTCTCTGGCCCCTGTAGCTGACCGCCTGTAAAAAAATAACGTATTGGTCCGCCCGGACAAGGCACAAGCGGTAACACCTTGGGGCATAATGCCGACACTTTCATGACCGCTGAGGGCTTTTTCATCCATGTCCTCGTTATTTTCCCCTCGACTGTAGGGTTTTATTTCATATGATCAAATCGTTGCGTCCTCTGCTTCTCGCCGGCCTTCTTCTGCCGCTGGCCCTGCCTGTTTCTGCTGCCACCATCAACACCGCCCTCACCCCCAACGTCGAAAAAGCCCTCAAGGCCAGTAAACTGCAGCCCAGCGCCCTGTCGCTGGTGATGGTGCCGCTCGACGGCCCGGGCACGCCGACCGTGTTCAACGCCGACGTGTCGGTCAACCCGGCCTCGACCATGAAGCTGGTGACCACCTACGCGGCGCTGGAAATGCTCGGCCCTAATCACCAGTGGAAGACCGAGTTCTATACCGACGGCGACCTCAGTGGCGGCATCCTCAACGGCAATCTCTACCTCAAGGGTGGCGGCGATCCGAAGCTGAACATGGAAAAACTCTGGCTGTTGATGCGCGACCTGCGCGCCAACGGCGTGACCCAGATCACCGGTGACCTGATCCTCGACCGCAACTTCTTCGTGCAACCGGTGCTGCCGGAATTCAACGATGACGGCAATGACGAGAACAAGCCGTTCCTGGTCAAGCCCGACTCACTGCTGGTCAACCTCAAGGCCCTGCGTTTTGTCGCCCGTAATGACGGTGGCCGCGTGCTGATCTCGGTAGAACCGCCGATTGCCAGCATCCACATCGAAAACACCGTCAAAGCGCTACCCTCCAAGCAATGCACCGGCGGCGTGCGCTACAACCCGGTGGCGCAACCCGATGGCAGCATGACCGTGACCGTCGCCGGCCAGTTGGGCGAAGGCTGCAGCTCGCAGACTTACCTGTCGCTGCTTGACCATGCGACCTATACGGCCGGCGCCGTGCGGGCGATCTGGAAAGAGCTGGGCGGCAGCATTCAGGGCAAGGATCGTCTGGCTTCGACCCCGGGCAACGCCAAGCTGCTGGCTCGCGCCTACTCGCCGGATCTGGCGGAAATCATTCGCGACATCAACAAATACAGTAACAACACCATGGCTCAGCAGTTATTCCTCAGCCTCGGCCAACGCTTTCGCAACGACGCCGACGGTGACGACGCCAAGGCTGCACAGCGCGTAGTACGCCAGTGGCTGGCGAAGAAAGGCATCACTGCGCCACACCTGGTGATGGAGAACGGCTCCGGCCTCTCCCGTGCCGAACGGGTCAGCGCCCGTGAAATGGCGAGCATGCTGCAAGCCGCCTGGCACAGCCCGTATGCTGCCGAGTACATCAGCTCGCTGCCGATTGCCGGTACCGACGGCACCATGCGTAAACGTCTGAAAACCACGGCGATGCGCGGTGAGGCTCACGTCAAGACCGGCACCCTGAACACCGTGCGCGCGATTGCCGGTTTCAGCCGTGACGTCAATGGCAACACTTGGGCGGTGGTGGCGATCCTCAACGACAAGGCGCCGTTTGGTGCATCGTCGGTGCTCGATCAGGTGCTGCTGGATCTGTACAAACAGCCGAAACTGGCGCAGACCGCTTCGGTCCTGTAACGCGGTTCAGGCAACACCACAAAAACCTGTGGGAGCGAGCCTGCTCGCGAAGGCGTCAGGTCAGTCAATAAATGTGCTGACTGATACACCGCCTTCGCGAGCAGGCTCGCTCCCACATTGGTTGGGTGGCAGGGCCTAGCTCATCTGTTCGACGCGATCGCGCCCGCGCTGCTTTGCCATATACACACCCGAATCCGCCCGCAACAGCAGCGCATCCGCGCCCTCCCCCGGTCGCCAACTGGCGATCCCGAAACTCGCCGTGACCACGCCGACCACATCCACCGGCGCACTGCGCAAACCCTGCCACAACTCAACCGCCAGCATGTACGCGTGCTCGCCGTCGATGTCCGGACAGAGCACCATGAATTCCTCGCCACCCAAGCGACAGAAGACATCGGTGCGCCGCAGGCGATGGCCAATGCGTTCGCACACCGCTTGCAGCACTCGGTCACCGACGGCGTGGCCATACTGATCGTTGATGCGTTTGAAATGGTCGATGTCGAGCATGATCACCGACAACTCACCGCCGCCGCGCTCGACCCGGGCCATTTCCGTGGTCAGGCGTTCCTGGAAGTAGCGGCGGTTGTGGATGCCAGTCAACGAGTCGGTCACCGACAATGCGCGCAGTTCTTCTTCCACGCGCTTCAGGTCGGAAATATCCGAGATATAGCCATGCCACAGCACACCGCCGCCCGGCAGTTCTTCCGGCGTCGCCTCGCCGCGCACCCAGCGCAGACCGCGCTCGGGCAACTGCACACGGTATTCCTCGCGCCACGGGCTGAGGCTGTCGGCCGAGGCGCGAATCGAAGAGCGCACGCGGGTAACGTCCTGTGGATGAATGCGTGTGAAGATCGCCTCGGCGTTGAACAGCAGCACGTCCGGCTCCAGCTCGTAGATCTCGCGGATGCCGTCGCTGGCGTAGATCACACTGAAGCGCCCGTCGAATTCCATCTTGAACTGATAGATGCCGCCGGGCACATGCGCGCTGAGTTTCTTCAGTAACACGTCCCGCGCCGCCAGCACCTCGTGCACGCGCTTGCGCTCAGTGATGTCGATGCAGATCGCCAGATGCCCGACCCACAAACCCTGCTCATCGAGCACCGGGGTGGCCAGCATGTTCACCGGAATATGACTGCCATCGCTGCGCACCAGCGTCCATTCGCGGGCCTCGTGACCGCCGACTTCGCCGCCCTCGACCAGCATCGCGTGGCAGGTCGGGATGCTTTTGCCGTAGCGTGCACTCAATTCGGCAGCACGGGCCGTCAGCTCGCGGGGCAGGTGCAGGTTTTCCAGAGTCATGTGGCCGACGACATCGGCGCTGCTGTAACCGAGCATTTGCTCGGCGCCGGGGTTGAAGGTGTTGATCACCCCGCGCAGGTCGGTGGCGATGATCGCCACCTGCGTTGCGGCATTCAGCACGCCGCGCAACTGCCCGTGAGTGCCACGCAGCTCCTGTTCGCTGGCATGCAACTCCTGCGTGCGCAACTCGACCATGCGCAAGGCGCGCTGGCGCTGACTGACCAACACATAGAGCAAGGCGCTGAGCAGCATACTGAGCAAACCGCCCAGAATGAGCACGCTGCCGACCGACGAATGATTGCCCTGAACGAAGGCCTCGCTCGGCAGGATATCGACCTGATAATCATGATCGGCCATGCGCACCAGGCGCGTGGCGGTCAGGTCGCTCGGCGCCGGCTCATTGGTCGATTCGAACAAGACCTCGTGCTGATCATTGGTCGACATGTCGAGAATGCGCACTGAAAGATAGTCATGGAAGGCATCCGGCAAACCGTCGGCCAGCAACTGGCGCATGCTGATCACCGCCATCACGTAGCCGAACGATTGGCGCTCGCCGTTGCGACTCACTGGCGCCACCAGCAGGACACCGCGTGCATAGGATGGCTCGATACTGACCAGGTGCATCGGTTGCGAAACCGCCAGACCGGCAAGCTTGTCGGCACGTTGCAGGGTGTCACGGCGCAAAGGTTGCGCGAGCAGGTCATAACCCAACGGTGAGCCGAGCCGACTTTGCGTCTGGCTATAGAGCACCGGCACGTATTCATCGCGCACGCCAGCCAGTTGCAGCTCGCCTTGGGCATTCAGTTCACGCAGGGTGAAGTTACTCAGGCCTTCGTCACGCACGCGCTGCTCGAATGCCGCGCGCTCGCCACCCTTGATCTTGAGGGCAAACGAATAGGCCTGGGTACGCATTAATAAGGGTTGGGTGTAACCATCGAATTCGGTGCGGGACACCGATTCAGAGTTAGCGAAGAAGCGGCGCAGGCCGTCGAGGCGTTGCTCCTGATCCTGAAAGCGTTCTTCGATGCGGCTGTAACGTTCGTTGGCCAGCAGTTGAAAACGCTGACGGGTTTGTTGCTGAAACTGATTGAGGGTGGCCCAGGCGAGAAGCCCCGTGAGAATCCCGCCGGCGAGCAATACCAGCAGCGCGACCAGCCAGGCCGAGACGTCTTCGCTGATAAAACCCAGAATCTTTGGGCGCACGGGGTGCAACGACATAAAGACAACTCACTACGCCAGCATTTACGGGAAAACCCCATTGACCGTGTGTGAGTTATAGCTATTAGCCACTAATTTAGCTAGCGCGGGCAGATCCACGGAGCCTTTAAAAATCAAGGCTCTGTGGATCCAACCCGGTAAAGCGTCAACGAGCCGTGATTTTCCAGGCGCGGTGGATCTTGGTGTTACGGGCGAAATCCGGATCGATGGTCTGCGCGCTGATTTCCTCGACCGCATAACGCTCGGCGAGGTTTTCTTCCAACTGGAACTTGCGGAAGTTGTTGGAGAAATACAGCACACCGCCGGTTGCCAGACGGGCCATGGCCAGGTCAATCAACTGCACCTGATCACGCTGCACGTCGAAGATACCTTCCATGCGCTTGGAGTTGGAGAACGTCGGTGGATCGATAAAGATCAGGTCGTACTCGTCACGGCTGCTTTCCAGCCACGCCATCACATCGCCCTGCTCCAGACGGTTCTTGTCGGAGTAACCGTTCAGCGACAGGTTGCGGCGCGCCCAGTCGAGGTAAGTCTTCGACAGGTCGACGCTGGTGGTGCTGCGCGCGCCGCCCTTGGCCGCGTGTACGCTGGCGGTCGCGGTGTAGCAGAACAGATTGAGGAAGCGCTTGCCGGCGGCCTCTTTCTGAATACGCATGCGCATCGGCCGGTGATCGAGGAACAGGCCGGTGTCGAGGTAGTCGGTGAGGTTGACCAGCAACTTCACGCCGCCCTCGCTGACTTCATTGAACTTGCCTTGCGCAGCCTGACGCTCGTACTGCTTGGTGCCGCTCTGGCGCTCGCGGCGTTTGACCACCACGCGGCTCTTGTCGACGTTCAGTGCCTGCGGAATCGCTGCCAGGGCGTCAAACATGCGCGCCGAGGCTTTTTCCGGATCGATGGATTTTGGCGCGGCATATTCCTGAACGTGCACCCAATCGTGGTACAGGTCGATGGCCATCGCATACTCAGGCATGTCGGCATCGTAGACGCGGTAGCAATCAATGCCTTCGCGCTTGACCCACTTGCCCATGGCCTTGAGGTTTTTCTGCAGACGGTTGGCAAACATCTGCCCGCCTTCGCTCAAGCGCGGCTGCTCGATCACTGGCGCCGGGGCCGGCGTCGGTTTGATCGGGTTGCCGTTCTTGTTGAACTTGCGCTCTTGCGGCTCATCCGGGGTCTGGTCGTAAGCCGCTTGCTCGCGCTCGGCCTGACGCTGTTCCGGGGTGCGACGCTCGCCGGTGACGAACTGATCCGGCAGCACTTTGATCAACAGCAGCTTGCACGGCAACGCGCCGTTCCAGAACGAATACTGTTTATGGCTGCGAATGCCCATGCGCTTGCCCAGATCCGGCGCACCAGTGAACACCGCCGCTTCCCAGTTCAGACAGGCCTGACGCAGACGCTCGCCGAGGTTCTGGTAGAGGTACAACAGGCTGGCTTCGTCACCGAGACGCTCGCCGTACGGCGGGTTGCAGATCACCAGACCTTTCTGGTTCTGATCCGGACGCGGCTCGAACGTCGCCACTTCGCCCTGGTAGATCTTGATCCACTCGCTCAGGCCGGCACGCTCAACGTTGTTGCGGCCCGGCTGAATCAGACGCGGATCAGCTTCGTAGCCACGAATCCACAACGGTGGCTTGGCCAGACCGGCAGCGGCACGTTCAACGGCTTCTTCATGGAGTTTTTTCCACAGTGCCGGAACGTGACCGAGCCACGCGGTGAAGCCCCACTGCTCACGGCGCAGGTTCGGCGCCATGTCGGCGGCAATCATGCCGGCTTCGACGAGGAACGTACCGACACCGCACATCGGGTCAGCCAGCGCGCCGCCTTCGGCAGCAATGCGCGGCCAGCCGGAACGGATCAGGATCGCCGCCGCGAGGTTTTCCTTCAGCGGTGCAGCGCCCTGCTGCAGACGGTAACCGCGCTGGTGCAGGCTGTGGCCGGACAGATCAAGGGAGAGAATCGCTTCGCCGCGATCCAGACGCAGGTGAATGCGCAGATCCGGGTTGAGCTTGTCGATCGACGGACGGTCGCCCTGCGGCGTGCGCAGTTTGTCGACGATGGCGTCTTTGACTTTCAGGGCACCGAAGTGGGTGTTGTCGATGCCTGAGCCGTGGCCGCTGAATTCGACGGCCAGGGTGCCGTCGCTGAGCATGTGATCCTGCCACTCGATGTCGAGCACACCGTGGTAGAGGTCTTCAGCGTCTTTCATCGGGAAACGCTTGAGCACCAGCAACACACGGTTGGCCAGACGCGACCAGAGGCACAGGCGATAAGCGGTTTCCATGGTCGCCATGCCACGCACGGCGGAAGTGTGCTCGCGTGCTTCTTCAAGGCCAAGCCCGACGGCTTCCTCGATGAGCAGGCCTTCAAGGCCTTTAGGGCAAGTGAGGAAGAGTTCGAAACGGTCGGACATGGGATTTCCAAAGCCTTTGGCTAGTGAATCGGCAACGCATTGCCGATCCGGTTTTCAATCAGGCGCTTTTCTAAAAGAACGCCCGCGTGGCACGAAGGTGTGCCGTTCCATCCCCGCTGCTCGGGTTAAAAGAGATTAGATGCCGGGACAGATAAAAAAGTTGATGCAACAAAAAGTCTTAAAACGACCCTTCGTCGCTTTATACCCCAGCGCAAACGTGGGTCATTCTCACTAAAGAATTAACCCCATCATCCAGCGCGGGGCCGATCATACCGGGGTTTGCTGAAAAACCGTGCATGAAACCCGTCGTTACTTATGGCTGTAGCACTAATTTCGTTACGTCCTTATGACAAAACGATCATTCCCTCGATGTGACTCATTGGTTAGAACTGAGCACAGGTTGACGTCGCAACGGCGTCAACACCTTGGCTCGCCACGCCGGCAGCGAGCCGCACCATGGCAGGTTTCTTCTGCCAGACCTCAGTTGAGGTCAACGCGACACAAAACAGTCAACAAGTGAGGGAAACACCCTATGAGAAGACTTAAGCGTGATCCGTTGGAAAGAGCATTTTTGCGCGGATATCAATATGGCGTTGGTGGCAAATCCCGTGAGCTTTGCCCATTTACTCTACCGTCGGTACGCCAAGCCTGGATTAACGGCTGGCGAGAAGGACGCGGCGACAACTGGGACGGTATGACCGGCACTGCGGGAATCCACAGACTCAACGAACTTCACGCCGTCGGCTGACACAGGGCATTAATTCCGACACGACAATCTGAATTTGTAACGACTTACCATGCACGTCCTTCCCGGACGGCGGGCTGCGGCCCAGGGGCTCCTTCGAGGAGCCCTTTTTTATGCCGGAAAACTCATTTTTTGTGCTTGAACACGAAACCTGTGGGAGCGAGCCTGCTCGCGAAAGCGGTGTGTCAGTCACAGAAATATTGACTGAACTGGCGCCTTCGCGAGCAGGCTCGCTCCCACAATTGGATCAGCGCAGGGCGGCGATCGCGTCTACCGACTCACGAATCAGCGCCGGGCCCTTATAGATGAAGCCAGAGTAGATCTGCACCAGGCTCGCACCGGCGAGAATCTTCTCGGCCGCATGCTTGCCTTCAGTAATCCCGCCCGCCGCAATGATCGGCAACCGCCCAGCCAACTCGCCGGCCAGCACCTTCACGGTATTCGTGCTCTTCTCACGCACCGGCGCGCCCGACAGACCGCCCGCCTCGTCGCCATGCTCCATGCCTTCAACGCCAACACGGCTCAGGGTGGTGTTGGTCGCGATCACCGCGTCCATGCCGGTTTCGATCAGGGCCTGAGCCACCTGCGCGGTTTCTTCGTCGGTCATGTCCGGCGCGATCTTGATCGCCAACGGCACATGTTTGCCATGACGCAACGCCAGTTCGGCGCGGCGGGTAGCCAGATCCGCGAGCAATTGCTTGAGCGAATCGCCGAACTGCAGGCTGCGCAGGCCCGGAGTGTTCGGCGAGCTGACGTTGACCGTCACGTAGCTGGCGTGGGCGTAAACCTTGTCCAGGCAGATCAGGTAGTCGTCGACCGCGCGTTCAACCGGGGTATCGAAGTTCTTGCCGATGTTGATGCCCAGCACGCCTTTGTATTTCGCCGCGGCCACGCGCGCCAGCAGGTTATCCACACCGAGGTTGTTGAAACCCATGCGGTTGATGATCGCCTCGGCTTCCGGCAGGCGGAAAATCCGTGGTTTCGGGTTGCCCGGCTGCGGGCGCGGAGTCACGGTGCCGATTTCGACAAAACCGAAACCCAGTTGTGCGAAGCCATCGATGGCCGCGCCATTCTTGTCCAGACCGGCCGCCAGACCCACCGGGTTCGGGAATTCGAGGCCCATGACCGTCACCGGCTTCTTCGCCGGCGCCTTGCACAGCAAGCCGTTGAGGCCCAAACGCCCACCCGCGCCGATCAGATCCAGCGACAGATCGTGGGAGGTTTCCGGGGAAAGTTTGAACAACAGCTGACGGGCCAGGGAATACATGGGCGGCGATGACTCGGGCGGCGAAAAGAGGCGGCGATTATAGCCGGGCATCGACCTGCGGCGCGAGGCGCACGCGCAAATCACTGGCACTGGCATATGCCTTGCACCCTCCTTGACTATCAGCGCGCAGGCCAATGACGGCAGGCGGGCAAGGACAATGGCGTCGTCCCGGGTTTTGCCTGCGCAAAGTCCGCGGCGGCGCTTTTTTTCGAGGTGGCGGTGTATGAATGAACCTTCGGTAGGGCCACTGGCCTGGGTCAATGGCAGCGATGCCCCGGAAAAGACTGCAATCAACCTCGGCTTCATGGCGTTGAGCGACTGCGCATCGGTTGTCGTTGCTGCCACACAGGGCTTTGCCCAGCCTTACGGGCTGACCCTGAATCTCAAGCGCCAAAGCTCTTGGGCCAACCTTCGTGACAAACTGGTCAGCGGCGAACTGGATGCCGCCCACAGTCTGTACGGTCTGATCTACGCCGTGCACCTGGGCATTGGCGGCGTGACGTCGACCGACATGGCGGTGCTGATGGGGCTGAATCAGAACGGTCAGAGCCTCAACCTCTCCCACGGTCTGCAGAACCTTGGCGTGAGCAGTCCTGAAGCGCTGGATCGGCACGTGCACCAAAGCCGCGCAAAACTTACCTTCGCCCAGACTTTTCCCACTGGCACTCATGCGATGTGGCTGTATTACTGGCTGGCGAGTCAGGGCATTCATCCGTTGCAGGATGTCGACAGTGTGGTGGTGCCGCCGCCGCAAATGGTTGCGCATCTGCAAGCCGGGCGCATCGACGGTTTTTGTGTCGGCGAGCCTTGGGCGGCTAGCGCGGTGCAGCAGAATCTGGGTTTTACCCTGGCCACCAGCCAGACCATCTGGCCCGATCACCCGGAAAAAGTCCTTGGCTGCACTCGCGAATTTGTCGAGCAATACCCGAACACGGCGCGCGCGCTGGTGATGGCGATCCTTGAAGCCAGCCGCTTTATCGAAGAAAGCCCGGAGAATCGTCGCAGCACCGCGCAATTGCTCAGCGCTCCGGAATATCTGGACGCGCCGCTTTCGTGCATCGAACCGCGTTTTCTCGGTGACTATGCCGATGGGCTGGGCAATCGTTGGCAGGATCCTCATGCGCTGCGCTTTCACGGCAATGGCGAGGTGAATTTGCCCTACTTGTCCGATGGCATGTGGTTCATGACCCAGTTCCGTCGCTGGGGCTTACTGCGCGAAGACCCGGATTACCTCGCTGTCGCCCGTCAGGTTCAGCAACTCGATCTATATCGCGACGCCGCCACCGCCGTCGGCGTAGCGGCGTGGGGTACCGACATGCGCAGCAGCCAGTTGCTCGACGGCAAAATCTGGGACGGCAGCGACCCGGCCGCTTACGCGCGCAGCTTCAAGCTGCACGCGATGAGCGACGACGTTCCCCTTCTCGCCCGCCGCTGACAGGAGACCGCGAATATGTTGCGCATTCTGCTGATCAATGACACGGCGAAAAAAGTCGGGCGCCTGAAAGCCGCGCTGACTGAAGCCGGTTTCGAGGTGATCGACGAGTCCGGCCTGACCATCGACCTGCCCGCGCGCGTCGAAACGGTGCGCCCGGACGTCATTCTGATCGATACCGAGTCACCGAGCCGCGATGTCATGGAACAAGTGGTACTGGTCAGCCGCGACCAGCCACGGCCAATCGTGATGTTTACCGATGAACATGATCCGGGGGTGATGCGCCAGGCGATCAAGTCCGGGGTCAGTGCCTACATCGTCGAAGGCATTCACGCCCAGCGTCTGCAGCCGATTCTCGATGTCGCGATGGCGCGATTCGAGAGTGATCAGGCCTTGCGCGCGCAGTTGCAGGCGCGGGATCAGCAATTGGCTGAGCGCAAACGCATTGAGCTGGCCAAGGGGTTATTGATGAAGATGAAGGATTGCAATGAGGAAGAGGCTTACACCTTGATGCGACGCCAGGCGATGAGCCGGCAGCAGAAGCTGATTCAGGTGGCGGAGCAGATTATTGCCATGAGTGAGTTGCTGGGCTGAAATGCTCTGAGCGCTTGAAAAGCCCCTCACCCTAGCCCTCTCCCAGAGGGAGAGGGGACCGACCTAGGTGTCTGGCGTCAAACATCGACCTGAAAGACCGAGTCGATTATGGATTCACAGCAGAAAATCACAGGTCGGCGTACTTCTCGAGCATCCCCCAATCAGTCCCCTCTCCCTCTGGGAGAGGGGACCGACCGAGCAGTCTGACGTCAAACATCGACCTGAAAGACCGAGTCGATTATGGATTCACAGCAGAAATCACAGGTCGGCGTACTTCGCGAGCATCCCCCAATCAGTCCCCTCTCCCTCTGGGAGAGGGCTAGGGTGAGGGGCTTTTGACTTTCCGGCTGTTGGCACAAATCTCGCTAAGTAAAACGCACAGGTAACCAACGGCGGTTGCCCCACCCACGACAAAGACGTCGCTCACCCGTTCGCCCAACCGGCGAATCAGGTAGCGGCGTTTTTGCGTTTTGGCCCCACAGCTCGGGGCCGGTGGTGCGGCCGTGGCGGCGCCCCACCTGCTGTTGCATGACTCCTTTCGAGACTCTTTTCAGCTGAGGTGCGCGATGAATTCAAGCTTCTGGAAATCCGGCCACACCCCGACCCTGTTCGCGGCCTTCCTCTATTTCGACCTGAGCTTCATGGTCTGGTACCTGCTCGGCCCGTTGGCGGTGCAAATCGCTGCTGATCTGCACCTGACCACGCAACAACGTGGCCTCGTCGTCGCAACACCGATCCTCGCCGGCGCCGTACTGCGCTTCGTGATGGGCATGCTCGCCGATCGTCTGTCGCCGAAAACCGCCGGGCTGATCGGTCAGGTCATTGTGATCTGCGCGCTATTCGGTGCCTGGAAAATCGGCATCCACAGTTATGAGCAGGCGCTGATCCTCGGCCTGTTTCTCGGCATGGCCGGCGCCTCGTTCGCCGTCGCCCTGCCGCTGGCCTCGCAATGGTATCCGCCACAGCATCAGGGCAAAGCCATGGGCATTGCCGGTGCAGGCAACTCCGGCACCGTGTTCGCCGCGCTGCTCGCGCCGGTGCTCGCCGCTGCGTTCGGCTGGAGCAATGTTTTCGGTTTCGCTCTGATTCCGTTGATCCTGACGTTGGTGCTGTTCGCCTGGCTGGCAAAAAATGCGCCTGAGCGGCCAAAAGCCAAAGCCATGGCTGACTACTTCAAAGCCCTCGGCGACCGTGACAGTTGGTGGTTCATGTTTTTCTACAGCGTCACCTTCGGCGGCTTCATCGGTCTGGCCAGCGCCCTGCCCGGCTACTTCAACGATCAGTACGGGCTGAGCCCGGTGACCGCCGGTTACTACACCGCAGCTTGCGTGTTCGGCGGCAGTTTGATGCGACCGCTGGGTGGCGCGCTGGCGGATCGCTTCGGTGGCATTCGCACATTGCTGGCGATGTACACCGTCGCCGCCGTGTGCATCGCCGCGGTTGGTTTCAACCTGCCAAGTTCCTACGCTGCACTGGCACTTTTCGTCTGCACCATGCTCGGATTGGGCGCGGGCAACGGCGCGGTTTTTCAACTGGTACCGCAGCGTTTTCGTCTGGAAATCGGCGTGATGACCGGCCTGATCGGCATGGCCGGCGGCATCGGCGGTTTTGCCTTGGCGGCCGGCATGGGCGCGATCAAGCAGAGCACCGGCAGCTATCAACTGGCCCTGTGGTTGTTCGCCAGCCTCGGCGTGTTGGCATGGTTTGGCCTGCACGGCGTCAAGCGTCGCTGGAGAACCACCTGGGGTTCAGCGGCAGTGACGGCGGCGCGGGTCTGAAGCGTCGATGGCCCTGCAACTGAGTTTTGCCGAAGCCAGCGCCACCGGCCCGCGTGCGGAGAATCAGGACGCTTTGCGTTCGGTGACACCGGCTCCGGCGCTGGCGGCGAGCAAAGGTTATCTGTTCGCCATCGCCGACGGCGTCAGCCAATGCGCCGATGGCGGCCTCGCTGCGCGTTCGACCTTGCAGGCCTTGGCGCTCGACTACTACGCCACGCCGGAAACCTGGAGCGTGGCGCAGGCGCTGGATCGCCTGCTGCTCGCGCAAAACCGCTGGTTGCAGGCCAATGGGGGTGGGCAACCGTTGCTCACCACGGTCAGTGCTTTGGTCATGCGCGGTCGGCGTTTTACCCTCGCCCACGTCGGCGATTGTCGGGTGTATCGCTGGCACGGCGATAATTTGCAGCGGATCTCGGAGGATCATGTCTGGGATCAGCCGGGCATGCAGCATGTGCTCAAGCGTGCATTGGGGCTGGATCAGCATCTGGTGCTGGACTTCCTTGATGGTGAACTGCGCGACGGAGAGTGCTTTGTTTTGCTCAGTGACGGTGTCTGGTCAACGCTGGGCGATACCGCGATTGCAGCGATTCTGCGTGATCAGCCGGATCTGCACAGTGCCGCGCAGACACTGGTCAACGCCGCGCATCTAGCGGGGAGCCAGGACAATGCCAGTGCTTTGCTGGTGCGGGTGGATGCTTTGGGTGAGGCCAGTATCGGCGATGCGCTGATTCATCTGCAGCAATGGCCTCTACCGCCACCGTTGAAACCCGGTCAGTCGTTCGAAGGCTGGCAAGTGCTGGATGTTGTCGCTCAGAGCCAGCAATCGCTGCTGTATCGGGTGCTTGATGGACAAGGTCAGACGTGGCTTCTGAAAACCCTACCCACGCGTTCCGCCGATGATTCCTACGCCGGGCAAGCACTGTTGTCCGAGGAATGGTTTCTGAAACGCGTAGCCGGTCGCCACTTTCCTGAAGTCTATGCGTGCCAGCAGCGTCAGCATTTGTACTACGTGATGCGCGAATATTCCGGGGCGACGCTGGCGCAGCTGTTTGAGCAGTCCGGCCCATTGCCGCTGGCGCAGTGGCAGGACATCGCCGAGCGCCTGTTGCGTGCGGTCGGGTTGCTGCATCGGCGGCAGATCCTGCATCGGGACATCAAACCGGAAAACCTGCACGTGGGCGACGACGGCGAATTGCGTCTGCTGGATTTTGGTCTGGCGTACTGCCCAGGCTTGTCCGAGGACGCGCCGTCGACACTACCGGGAACGCCCAGCTATATCGCCCCGGAAGCGTTTCGTGGGGATCCGCCGAATGTGCAGCAGGATTTGTATGCGGTCGGTGTGACCTTGTATTTCCTGCTCACCGGGCATTTTCCCTATGGCGAGATCGAAGCGTTTCAGCGACCGCGCTTTGGTCTGCCGGTAAGTGCCAGCCGTTTTCGGCCGGACCTGCCGGAATGGCTGGCGCAGAGTCTGGAGCGCGGCGTTGCGGCTGATCCGCAGTTGCGCTTTGAAACGGCTGAGGAATGGTTGTTGGTGCTGGAACAGGGCGAGAGGCAGAGTTTGAGTGTGCGGCCCAGACCGTTACTGGAACGTGAGCCTTTGAAGGTGTGGCGGACGATGGCGATCGTGGCTCTGCTGGGGAATCTGGTGCTGCTGGTTTTGTTGTTTCACGGCTGAGACCGCGTCGCGTCATTCGCGAGCAGGCTCGCTCCCACAGGGGTTTTGTGAACGACTCCGATCCACTGTGGGAGCGAGCCTGCTCGCGAAGAGGCCAGCCCAATCACAACAATTCTGTCTGCCTGAATGCCCCACGAACGAGCAACCCGCGTCGATTCGGTGCAAAAAATCCCCGTCAATAACCGCTCCCGCCTAATAAACACGCCATTCCCCCACTTGGCACAACCACTGCATTACCCCACTCAACACACACATAAAGCCCAACCTTCAACGACGAAGGCTGCGCTTCCCGAGAGAACGGGACCAGGACAAAGGCGTCCTCGCTAGGCAACTAGCGGGACGCCTTTTTTTGTTTGCGCAAAATTTCTCGAGCAAGGCCTGACTGCCCACAAGAGGCCAGCCGCAGCTCCCCGGAGAACCTGATGAAAAAACTCAAACTGGTGATGATCGGCAATGGCATGGCCGGGGTCCGCACCCTCGAAGAACTGCTCAAGCTGAGCAACGAGCTGTACGACATCACGGTCTTCGGCGCCGAACCGCACACCAACTACAACCGCATCCTGCTATCACCGGTGCTGGCCGGTGAGCAGACCTTCGAGGAGATCGTGCTCAACGACCTCGACTGGTACCTGGAAAACCACATCAAGTTGCTGCTCAACCGCAAAGTGGTGGAGATCGACCGGGTCAAACGCCGGGTGATCGCCGAGGACGGCACCGAAGCCGAATACGACCGCCTGCTGATCGCCACCGGTTCGACGCCATTCATCCTGCCGATCCCCGGCAACACCCTGCACGGCGTGATTGGCTACCGCGATATCGCCGACACTCAAGCGATGATCGACACCGCGAAAACCCACAAACACGCGGTGGTCATCGGCGGTGGCCTGCTCGGCCTCGAAGCCGCCAACGGCCTGATGTTGCGCGGCATGCACGTCACCGTGGTGCATATCGGCGAATGGCTGCTGGAGCGGCAACTGGACAAAACCAGCGGCCAACTCCTGCAAACTGCCCTCGAATCCCGAGGCCTGCACTTCCGTCTGTGTGAACAGACCCAGGCCTTGCACGACGCCGGCAATGGCCGGGTCGGCTCGGTGCAGTTCAAGAACGGCGACATCATCCCCGCCGACCTGGTGGTAATGGCCGCCGGCATTCGCCCCAACACCGAACTCGCTGAGAAGGCCGGCATCCCGTGCAATCGCGGCATCCTGGTCAACGACACCCTGCAAACTTACGACCCGCGCATTTACGCCATCGGCGAGTGCGCCAGCCATCGCGGCATCGCCTACGGTCTCGTCGCGCCCTTGTTCGAACAAGCCAAGGTGTGCGCCAACCACCTCGCACAATTGGGCTTCGCCCGTTATCAGGGCTCAGTAACCTCGACCAAATTGAAAGTCACTGGCATCGACCTGTTTTCCGCTGGCGACTTCATGGGCGGCGAAGGCACCGAGACCATCACCCTCTCCGATCCGATCGGCGGCGTGTACAAAAAACTGGTGATCAAGGATGACGTGCTGGTCGGCGCCTGTCTGTACGGCGATACGGCAGATGGCGGTTGGTATTTCCGACAGATTCGTGAGAATCACGCCATCGGCGAGATCCGCGATCACCTCATGTTCGGCGAAAACGCCCTCGGCGATGTAGGACATCAGGGCCAGGACAAAGCCATGGTCATGGCCGACACCGCCGAAGTCTGCGGTTGCAACGGCGTGTGCAAAGGCACCATCGTCAAAGCGATTCAGGAACACGGCCTGTTCAGCGTCGATGAAGTAAAGAAACACACCAAAGCGGCCAGCTCCTGCGGCTCGTGCGCCGGGCTGGTCGAACAGATCCTGATCAACACCGTTGGCGGCGCGGCCGACGTCAAACCGAAAAGCGAAAAAGCCATTTGTGGTTGCAGCGACCTCAACCACGGCCAGATCCGCCAAGCCATTCGCGAACAGCATCTGCTAACCATCGCCGGCACCATGAGCTACCTCAACTGGCGCACGCCGAACGGCTGCGCAACGTGCCGCCCTGCCCTCAACTATTACCTGATTTCCACCTGGCCCGGCGAAGCCAAGGACGACCCGCAATCGCGCCTGATCAACGAGCGTGCGCACGCCAACATTCAGAAGGACGGTACCTATTCGGTGGTACCACGCATGTGGGGCGGCGTGACCAACCCTTCGGAACTGCGGCGAATTGCCGATGTGGCCGACAAGTACAACGTGCCGATGGTCAAGGTCACCGGCGGTCAGCGCATCGACTTGCTCGGCATAAAGAAGCAGGACTTGCCCGGCGTCTGGAAAGACCTCGACATGCCCTCCGGCCACGCCTACGGCAAATCCATCCGTACGGTAAAAACCTGCGTCGGCAGCGAGTTCTGCCGCTTCGGCACGCAGAACTCGACGCAACTGGGCATTGAGCTTGAGCACGACCTGTTCAACATGTGGTCGCCGCACAAAGTGAAACTGGCCGTCTCCGGATGCCCACGCAACTGCTCGGAAGCGGGAATCAAAGACGTAGGAATCATCGGCGTCGACTCCGGTTGGGAGATGTACATCGGCGGCAACGGCGGGATCAAAACCGAAGTCGCCGAGTTCTTCGTCAAGCTGAAAACCGCCGAAGAAGTGCGCGAATACAACGGCGCCTTCCTGCAGCTGTATCGCGAAGAAGCCTTCTACCTCGAACGTACCGTGCACTACCTGCAACGGGTCGGCATGGAACACATCAAGAAAGCCGTGCTGGAAGACCCGGAGCGCCGCAAAGCCCTGAACGAGCGCCTGCAATTCTCCCTGTCGTTCGAACAAGACCCGTGGAAAGAACGTCTGGCGCAGCCGCAACTGAAGAAAGAATTCGACGTAATCCCCGTGAAAAATCTGGAGGTGCCAGCATGAACTGGCTGGATATCTGTGCCCTCGACGAGATCAATACCCTCGGTTCGCGGATCATTGCCGGACCGAAAGGTGACATCGCGATTTTTCGTACAAGCGACGATGAGGTTTTCGCCCTCGACGACCGCTGCCCACACAAGGGTGGGCCGTTGTCACAAGGTTTGATCTACGGCAAACGCGTGGCCTGTCCGCTGCACAACTGGCAAATCGATCTCGAATCTGGCGAAGCGCAGGCGCCTGACATCGGTTGCGCGCACCATCACCCGGCGCGGGTCGAAAACGGTCGGGTGCAGTTGGCTCTGCGGGACGCGGTCTGATGAACCGCCAGACGACCGCCTCGACCTGCTGTTATTGCGGGGTCGGCTGCGGCGTGCTGATCGAGCATGACGGCGAGCGCATCCTCGGCGTCAGCGGCGATCCGGCGCACCCGGCCAACTTCGGCAAACTGTGCAGCAAAGGCTCGACCCTGCACCTGACCGGCGACCTCGCGGCCCGCGCGCTGTACCCGGAACTGCGTTTGGGCAAAGGCCTGGCGCGCAGCCGCACGGATTGGGACACCGCGCTGGAGCATGCCGCCAACGTGTTCGCCGAAACCATCGCCGAACACGGCCCGGACAGCGTGGCGTTCTATATCTCCGGACAGTTGCTGACCGAGGACTACTACGCCTTCAACAAACTGGCGCGGGCACTGGTCGGCACCAACAACATCGACAGCAATTCACGCCTGTGCATGTCGTCGGCGGTGGTCGGCTACAAGCGCAGCCTCGGCGCCGACGCCCCGCCGTGCAGCTATGAGGATCTGGAACTCAGCGATTGCGTAATGATTGTCGGCAGTAACATGGCCTACGCCCATCCGGTACTTTTTCGCCGGCTGGAAGAGGCAAAATCCCGACGCCCACAGATGAAAGTCATCGTCATTGATCCTCGGCGCACCGACACCTGCGACCTTGCCGATTTGCACCTGGCGATTCTGCCCGGTACCGATGTCGCTTTGTTTCATGGGATTTTGCATCTGTTGTTGTGGGAAGACTGGATTGATCGCGATTTCGTCAAAGCGCACACCGATGGCCTCGCCGAACTGAAAAATCTGGTGCGCGATTACACCCCGCAAATGGTTTCGCAGTTATGCGGCATCAGCGTCGAGCAATTGCAGCAGTGCGCCGAATGGGTCGGTACTTCGCCGAGTTTTTTGTCGCTGTGGTGCATGGGCCTGAACCAGTCCACAGCCG
The DNA here is from genome assembly GCF_014268445.2 of Pseudomonas tensinigenes. Classification (NCBI taxonomy): domain Bacteria; kingdom Pseudomonadati; phylum Pseudomonadota; class Gammaproteobacteria; order Pseudomonadales; family Pseudomonadaceae; genus Pseudomonas; species Pseudomonas tensinigenes. The sequence continues at coordinate 2,298,139 of NZ_CP077089.1, read as the reverse complement.
GCAGCGCGAAAAACAGTGCACTGATCAATCTGCACTTGGCCACCGGGCAAATTGGCCGTCCGGGTGCAGGACCTTTCTCTCTCACCGGTCAGCCAAATGCCATGGGCGGACGCGAAACCGGTAGTTTGTCGAACCTGTTGCCGGGTCATCGTGACGCGGCCAACCCTGAACACCGCGCCGAAGTGGCGGCTTATTGGGGTGTGGATCAACTGCCGGAAAGCACTGGTCTCAGCGCCATCGAACTGTTCGAGCAAGTGCGCAGCGGCAAGATCAAGGCGTTGTGGATTGCCTGCACCAACCCTGCGCAATCGATGCCGGATCAGAGTGCGGTGCGCGCGGCGCTGGAAGCTTGCCCGTTTGTGGTGTTGCAGGAGGCTTTTCGCACCACCGAAACCGCTGCGTTCGCAGATCTACTGCTGCCTGCTGCCAGTTGGGGCGAGAAGGAAGGCTCGGTAACCAACTCCGAGCGACGCATTTCCCACGTACGCAAAGCCATCCTCCCACCGGGTGAGGCGCGGCCGGATTGGGCGATTACGGTAGATTTCGCACAACGCCTGGAGAAACATCTGCGTCCCGTTGAACCGAGCCTGTTTGCGTTCACCCAACCTGCGCAGTTGTTCGATGAATTCAAAGGGCTGACGCATGGCCGCGATCTGGATCTGTCCGGGATCAGTCATGCGCTGATCGACGAGATCGGACCGCAGCAATGGCCCTTCCCTGTCGGCGCCCGCGTAGGAACAACACGACTGTACGGGGACGGTATTTTTCCTACGGCCACTGGCCGCGCTCATTTCATTGCCGACCCTTACCGCGCCGCCAAAGAACAGCGTGATGCACGCTTTCCGCTGACGTTGATCACTGGCCGCCTGCGTGATCAATGGCACGGTATGAGCCGCACCGGCACGGCGGCGCAATTGTTCGGGCATGTCAGCGAAGCGGTGTTGAGTCTGCATCCAGACGAAATGCGCCGGCACCGTTTGCAGCCGGGAGATCTGGTCAACCTTAAAAGTCGTCGCGGTGCAGTTATTGTCGCGGTCGGAAGTGATGACAGCGTACGTCCGGGGCAAGCATTTCTGCCGATGCACTGGGGCGACCGCTTTCTCAAGGGCGGCGTAAACAGCCTGACTCTGCCGGCCTCTGATCCGCTGTCGAAACAACCGGAACTCAAGCACAGCGGCGTCCGTGTGGAACCGGTCAATCTGCCCTGGCAATTATTCGCCTTGATCGAGGGCGATGTTCAACGGCATTTCGAGACGCTACGACCGCTCTGTGAGGCATTTTCCTACGTAAGTATCAGCCTTGTCGGACGTGAGCGATCGGCGCTGCTGATACGCGCTGCGAGCAGTGAGGCGCCGGATGCGCAATTGCTCAGTGAAATCGACCGATGCCTGTCACTGATCGACGGCCCGGTTTTGGCCTATGACGATCCTCGCCGGGCCATTGGCAAGCGCGTGCGTATTGAAAACGGTCGTATCACCGCGATTCGCCTGGCCGGCGAAACCCTCGCGCAGCATTGGTTGCAAGGCTTGTGGCTGGAGGGCCGCGCCGACGAACAACTGCGGCGCTGGTTACTGGCGCCGATGAGCGCACCACCGGGCAGCGTCGGTGTACAGGCCAGCGCGGATAAAACCCTGTGCAACTGCAAGAACGTCAGTCTCAACGCGGTCTGCGCCGGCATTCGCCAAGGGCTGGATCTGCAAGGTTTGAAAAACAATTTGGGCTGCGGCACGCAATGCGGCTCGTGTGTCCCGGAAATAAAACGTTTGCTGGCTGCCGATGTGCAGCCAGTCGCCGTCATCTGATGAGGAAAACACCATGAATGCAAAAGTCTGGCTGGTGGGCGCAGGTCCTGGTGATCCCGAACTGCTGACCCTCAAAGCGGTACGCGCCTTACGCGAAGCCGATGTGGTGCTGATCGATGATCTGGTCAACGATGCGGTGCTGGAACACTGCCCCGGCGCGCGCATCATTGCCGTGGGTAAACGCGGCGGTTGTCGTTCGACACCGCAGGCGTTTATCCATCGGCTGATGCTGCGCTATGCCCGCCACGGCAAGTGTGTGGTGCGGCTCAAGGGTGGTGATCCGTGCATTTTCGGCCGAGGGGGCGAAGAGGCGCAGTGGCTGCGTGAGCGTGGGGTCGAGGTGGAACTGGTCAATGGCATCACCGCCGGGCTCGCTGGGGCGACGCAGTGCGATATTCCGCTGACGTTACGGGGTGTGGCGCGAGGTGTGACGCTGGTGACGGCGCATACTCAGGACGACAGCCAGTTGAACTGGCAGGCATTGGCGCAAAGTGGCACAACGCTGGTGATTTATATGGGTGTGGCCAAGCTGGGCGAGATTCGCGATCAGTTATTGGCAGGCGGGATGGCGGCGGATACGCCGGTGGCAATGATCGAAAATGCATCGTTGCCGGAGCAGCGCGAATGCCGGAGTGATCTGACGGCAATGAGCGAAGCGGCCTACAGATTCAAATTGAAGAGCCCTGCGATACTGGTGATCGGCGCGGTGGCTGGTAATGCGGAGCAAGCCAGCGAGACGCGTGTGGCCTCGATGTAGGAACAACCTGACTTTTTCAACGTTTGAGACTCAAATCGCAGACAAAGAAAAGCCCGGCCTAAGCCGGGCTTTTCTCAGAGCGGCAGCTAATTACTTAGCTTGAGCTTCAACCTGCGCTTCTACGCGACGGTTAACAGCGCGGCCAGCTTCAGTTTTGTTGTCAGCAACTGGGCGGGATTCGCCGTAGCCAACAGACTGAACGCGGGACGATTCAACACCGTACTGGTTGGTCAGAACTTGCTTAACGGCGTTTGCACGACGCTCAGACAGTTTCTGGTTGTAAGCGTCAGGACCGACGGAGTCAGTGTGACCTTCAACAGTAGTGGTGGTGGATGGGTACTGCTTCATGAAGTCAGCCAGGTTTTTGATGTCGCCGTAGCTGTTTGGCTTCACAACCGACTTGTCGAAGTCGAACTTAACGTCCAGCTCAACACGAACAACTTCAGCAACTGCTGGGCAGCCGTCAGCGTCAACAGTTACGTTGGCTGGGGTGTCCGGGCACTTGTCAACGTTGTCGCAAACGCCATCGTTGTCGCTGTCGGAGCAGACTTCAGCTGGTGCTGGAACTGGAGCAGCAGCAGGCTTGGAGCCGCCACCGAAGTTCACACCGATACCAACGCTAGGAGCCCACTCGGTGTCGCCCTGGTCGATGTTGTACTGAGCTTCAACGCCAGCACGGGCGTAGAAGTTCTCGGTGAAGTACAGCTTGGCACCAGCGCCCAGGTTGGCGAAGGTGGAGCGGTCACGACCGCCGGAACCGTTCTGACCGATGCTCTGATCGGAGAAACCAGCCGATACGTACGGACGCAGCATGTCGCCTGGGTTGTTGAAGTGGTACAGAGCGTCCAGAGCGGTGTTCGCGCCCTTGATGTTACGACCGTCGTCGGAACGCACGTTGTGCACTTCGTCGTAGCCCAGACGCAGTTCAACGTCGTCGGTCAGGAAGTAACCGATCGAACCGCCGAACAGGTTGCCGTTGTTCTTGAAGTTACGAGCGCTGTCGAATTGTTCTTTCTTTGCGAAGCCTTCGATTTCAACTGCGCCTTGGCCTTGTGCCAGAGCGCCGAACGAAGTGGCGGCAATCAGAGAACCAATGGCCAAGCCCAAGGTGTTTTTCAGTTTCATCCGTTAAATCCCCATCTGGTGATTGTGAAGCAGTCCCGCAAACCGGGGGACAACTCGGCGGCAAGTCTATCAGAACTTGCCTACACGTAAGAGATATTTGCGCTGAACTAAGTTTCAGCAATGCCTGCAAATTTCTCACGCAATTTATCTAGAGCACGTTTGTAACGCATTTTTGTCGCACTCAAACCCATGTGCATGATGTCTGCGATCTCCTGAAACTCCAGCTCTGCGACAAATCGTAGCACCAGAATTTCGCGGTCGATCGGGTTCACATACACCAGCCAGCGATCAAGTCCGCCCTTCTCCTCGGGTTTCGGCGCCTTTTCTTCGGACGCTTCCTCGAGGGGGTCAAGACTCAATGCGTCCATCAAGCGACGCTTTCGCCGTTCCTTCCGATACTGCGTAATACATTCGTTGTACGTGATGCTGTAGAGCCACGTTTTGAACTTCGATTTCCCCTCGAAGTTCTTCAGGCCATACAGCACCTTCAACATGACTTCCTGACAGACATCGTCTGCGTCGCGATCGTTCCCAAGATATCTCGCACAAACGTTAAATAATGTTCGCTGGTAACGCCGCATCAGTTCTTCATAGGCGCGCGTTACGTGAAAAAGCTCGGTATGCGAGCGTGCGACCAACTCCTCATCAGAGAGCTCGCGGGGGTCGTAGCGCGTGGATAGCGTTTGGGCTTTATTCAAAACAAGTCGTGCCGACAGTCAGGTCAATGTCCACCGCAACCAGCATCAGCTGGCATTTCGCGGCGGCATACATTAGCAGGGTTTGCCGGATTAGCGGCTACTCACATGCTGTTCCAGCAGGATCCGATTGGAAAGAGAGACTAGCTCACCCTCATCGGTCAGCAATGTGGTTTTAACCGTGCCGATCTCTTCGATCTGGCCTTCGACCTCGCCAACACGCACTTGTTGCCCAACCTGATACAACTCACGCACATAGATTCCCGCAAGAATCTGACCGGCAATTTCCCGGCTTCCCAAACCCATGGCCAGCGCAACGGCCAGACCAACGGTAATCAAAACGATGACGATCACATGGTTCAGCAGGTCAGTCTTGACTTCAAGCTGACTGATCGCGACCGAGATGCTGATGATGATAACCAGCCCCTGAGCAATTCGCCCAAGCCCCGAAGCGTAGTCCAGGCCAACGCCTTCTGCCGCCCCGCGCACCAGCCCGTTGGCCAATTGCGCGAGCAAAACACCTACCAGCAACACCAGCGCCGCGCCGAATACTTTCGGCAAATAGAGCGCCAACATATCCAGCGTAGCTGAAACTCGCTCAAGGCCAAGGGATTCTGCTGCCGAAACCAGAAAAATCAGCAGAACAAACCAGTAGACGATTTTGCCGATCAGGGTCGAGATCGGAACTTGCAGTCCAGCACGCGACATTAATTTAGTCAGGCCGGTGCCACCCATCAAGCGATCAAGGCCGAGTTTGGCGAGCAGCTTGGAGAGCAAGGTATCGAGCAGCTTGGCCACGACGAAACCCAACAGCAGCACGACCAGTGCGCCGAACAGGTTCGGGATGAAGTTGGCTACTTTGGTCCACAACGCAGTCATTGCAGTGACGAGGCTCTGAGTCCAGAGGTCGAGTTCCATATTCAATCAGCCTTATCAGCAGTGCGAGCGGTAGGTTTACGAAGACGGGAAACCGGCGAGACATGGGCCGATCCGTTATTCAGGGCGATCATCAGCGCGGGCAGCCAGCGGCCCAGCAGGCTGAACAGATCACCGGCGCCGACCTGGCGGTTGGCGGTTTTGAGTACGCGGTCCAGACAGGCATCGTCGTCGCGGCTGGACGGCGAAGCGTTGAGCATGTCGCGCAAAGACTGTTCAAACGGATCGTGCATACGCACCTCTCGTGATGTCTGTGAAAGACGCGGGCAGATTTGGTCGGGTCACATGCGCCATCTTCAGACCCAGCGCAAACGACGGAATAACCACCACTGACCGAAGGCCAGGGCGAGCACCGTCAAGCAGGCGATCAGGAAACCATAAGGGCTGCTGGCAAATGGAATTCCACCGACGTTGATGCCCAGCAGACCGGTGATAAAACTCATCGGCAAAAAGATGCAGGTGATGATGCCGAAGCGGTACATCGTGCGATTCATGCGCTCGCTCAAACGCCGGTCTTCGGCCTCCAGCACAAGCCCCACGCGCTCTCGGGTCAATTCGAGCTCTTCGAGATAGCGAGTCAGGCTGTTGTTCAATTCGTTCCAGTAATCGGCATCGTCATCGACAAACCACGGCAGTTTTATCCGCGTGAGCTGTCCGAAAATATCCCGCTGCGGCGCAAGAAAACGCTTCAGCCCGGCAGCCCTGCGACGGATGTGCAAAATGGCGCCATGCTCGGGGGTATACCGTTCGTCGGCATCCATCTTTTCTTCTTCCTCGTCGGCGATTTCCGAGAGGCAAGTGACCAGATCCTGCACCTTGTTGGTGAGGAACTGCGCCAGATAAAGGATGAGCTCAGAAGAGGTTTTCGGGCCCTTGCCGTCCGCCAATTGCACCAACAGTTCATCGGTGGCGCGCAATGGGCGCAAACGCAGGGAAATCACTCGTTGGGCCGAAGCGAAAATCCGCACCGAGACCATGTCTTCCGGCTCGGCGCCTGGATTGAGATTGACCCCGCGTAAAAACAGCAACAGCTCGGCATCCGGCAGCGGCAACAGACGGGGGCGCGTGTTCTCTTCCAGCAGCAGATCGCAGGTGAATTCGTTGAGACCGCTGGATTTGCGCAGCCAGGTCTGGGTCTGCGGATGGCTGCGATCCCAATGCAGCCACAGACTTTCATGGGCCTGCAACTGCAAATCGTCGAGCTCAGTCCGGGCTATCGAACGCGCACCGCCTTTTCCGTCCAGCACCAGGGCATGCACCAGCCCCCATTGCGCGTTTTCTTCCTCGAACATCCGCATCCCTTTGTCGAAAAGCTTATTCAGGCATTTTCAACGGACTCGGCGAGATGATCACGCCGTTGTTGTCCGCATAAATGTATTGGCCTGGGTGGAACGTCACACCGGCGAAAGTCACCGGGACGTTGAGGTCACCAATGCCGCGTTTTTCGGTTTTCATCGGGTGGCTGGCCAGCGCCTGCACGCCCAGATCGGTCTGGGCAATCACATCGACGTCACGAATGCAGCCGTAGATCACCAGCCCTTCCCAACCGTTTTTAGCGGCTTTCTCGGCGATCATGTCGCCCAGCAATGCACGTCGCAGCGAACCGCCGCCATCGACCACCAGTACCTTGCCGTTGCCCTTGAGTTCAGCCTGTTCCTTGACCAGCGAGTTGTCTTCGAAGCATTTGATGGTCACGATTTCACCGCCGAACGAATCACGGCCGCCGAAATTGCTGAACATCGGTTCCAGCACCTGCACCAGCTCCGGATAGGCGTCGCACAGGTCAGGCGTAAGGTAATGGTTCATCGAAAAACTCCTGTAACAAGGAAGACGATCAAGGATGACGCATTCTTTTGAGACGATCTCCGGTGGTCGCTGTTTACCTTAGCTCATTGAATGTTGGCTGAATGAACCTGAACAAACGCTGAAACGTAATCGCTAAACTGCCACCGAATATGACCAGAACCGCACAATTCGTCATATCTTAGCCGCAAGCCAACGCGAACGAAATGCCCTTTTCAGGGCCTCCCTCTCAGACCGCAGCGGCCAGATCCGGCTTCTCGCCCAGCAACGGCGTCTGCTGATCGTTCAACCAGCGCGCCACCAACGGCCACACCTGAGTCTGCGCCGCTTTGCTCACCAACATCTCGACATGGCCGAAATTATCGTTGAAGCCCTGCTCGCGGCCCAGATTGATGAACTGCTTGTGCTCGGAGCCGATCTGCTCGAACAACTTGCGACAGGCCCACGCTGGATCCTGATGATCGCCCGCTGCGCTCACTGCCAGCACCGGCACCTGAACATCGGCCAGACCCACCCACCAATCCTTGTCCTTGTCGCCAAAACGGCCGAACAAGCCGTACCAGCGCATGCTTTCCAGTGCCAGACCGATCGGCTCATCTTCCGGTCCACGCTTGAGGCGCGAACCCGACAGTTGCGCAAAACGCTTGAGAATAAAGCGCCCGCTCCACTCCACCGGCGGAATTTTCAGCGGCCAGTAAGTGCGGCTGACTTGTGTGCCGAAAAACGCAGCCGAAGCCACGGCGGGTTCGCCAAGGTACTCACCACCGAGCGCGGCGGCCAGGGTGATGCCGCCCAGCGAATGGCCGATCCAATGCGGAATCTGCCCGCTCTGCTCACGCACGAACGCGGCAATCGCCGGCAGATCGTATCGCGCATAGTCGGCGACACGGTTGCGCCGGTATTCCTCGTTGCGCTGCGACAGTCCGTGGCCGCGCATCTCCGGAATCCACACGTCGAAACCCAGTCGCGTCAGATACGCGCCCAGACCGAGTCCTTTGGGTGAAAACCAGAAACGTCGATTGGAAAAACTGCCGTGCAGCAAAATCACCGGCACACCGCGAGGCGCCGAGTTATCGGCCATGCCCAACCGGGTCACAGCGATTTCCACGGACCAGTCGGGGCTGTTGCCGGGTTTCAGGCGATACACGTCTTCGCTCAGATCGCCACGCCGTTCGGCGCTGATCAGGGCGACAGGAAATAGGTCACTGCTGCTTTGCATAATGCTCTTGCACAAAAAAGGGCGGCATCTACAGGAGCCCGCCCTACTTGAATCTCAAAGCCCTGCCCTTGTGGGAGTGAGCCTGCTCGCGAAAGCGGTGTGTCAGCCAATATCCATGGCGGATATTGCTCCGTCATCGCGAGCAGGCTCGCTCCCACAGGGGAAGCGGGCCGTTCACATACTCATTAAGCCGGGGCTTGGCCTTCGGCGAGGAAGAACCAGGTTTCCAGCACGGTATCCGGGTTCAGCGACACGCTTTCGATGCCCTGCTCCATCAGCCACTTGGCCAGATCCGGGTGGTCGGATGGACCCTGACCGCAGATGCCGATGTACTTGCCGGCCTTGTTGCACGCGGCAATCGCGTTGGCCAAGAGCTTCTTGACCGCCGGATTACGCTCGTCGAACAGGTGCGCGATGATACCGGAATCGCGGTCCAGACCCAGCGTCAGCTGAGTCAGGTCGTTGGAACCGATCGAGAAACCGTCGAAGAATTCGAGGAACTCTTCAGCCAGAATCGCGTTGGATGGCAGCTCGCACATCATGATCACGCGCAGACCGTTCTCGCCGCGCTTCAAGCCGTTTTCGGCGAGCAGATCGACAACCTGGCTGGCTTCGCCGAGGGTACGGACGAACGGCACCATGATTTCAACGTTGGTCAGGCCCATCTCGTTGCGCACACGCTTCAGCGCGCGGCATTCGAGTTCGAAGCAGTCACGGAACGATTCGCTGATGTAACGCGAAGCGCCACGGAAACCCAGCATCGGGTTTTCTTCTTCCGGCTCGTAGAGCTTGCCGCCGATCAGGTTGGCGTATTCGTTGGACTTGAAGTCCGACAGGCGCACGATGACTTTTTTCGGCGTGAACGCGGCAGCCAGGGTGCTGATGCCTTCGACCAGTTTGTCGACGTAGAAATCGACCGGGTCGTTGTAACCGGCGATGCGCTTGTCGACGCTGTCTTTGATTTCCTGCGGCAGACCGTCGTAGTTCAACAGCGCTTTCGGGTGGACTCCGATCATGCGGTTGATGATGAACTCCAGACGGGCCAGGCCGACACCGGCGTTCGGCAGTTGCGCGAAGTCAAAAGCGCGGTCCGGGTTGCCAACGTTCATCATGATCTTGAACGGCAGCTCCGGCATGGCATCGACGGAGTTCTTCTTGATGTCGAAGCCCAGCTCGCCTTCGAAGATGTAACCGGTGTCGCCTTCAGCGCAGGACACGGTCACGCCCTGACCATCCTTCAGCAACTGGGTGGCGTTGCCGCAACCGACCACTGCCGGGATGCCCAGCTCACGAGCGATGATCGCCGCGTGGCAGGTACGCCCGCCACGGTTGGTGACGATGGCGCTGGCGCGCTTCATCACTGGTTCCCAGTCCGGGTCGGTCATGTCGGAAACCAGCACGTCGCCCGGCTGGACTTTGTCCATCTCGGAGACGTCCTTGATGATGCGCACTTTGCCGGCGCCGATGCGCTGGCCAATCGCACGACCTTCCACCAGCACGGTGCCAGTTTCTTTCAACAGGTAACGTTCCATGACGTTGGCCTGGGTGCGGCTTTTCACGGTTTCCGGACGCGCCTGCACGATGTACAGCTGGCCGTCGTCACCGTCCTTGGCCCACTCGATGTCCATCGGGCAGCCGTAATGCTTTTCGATGATCATCGCTTGCTTGGCCAGTTCGCTGACTTCAGCGTCGCTCAGGCAGAAACGCGCACGATCAGCCTTGTCGACATCGATGGTCTTGACCGAACGACCGGCCTTGGCTTCGTCGCCGTAGATCATCTTGATCGCTTTGCTGCCCAGGTTGCGACGCAGGATCGCCGGACGACCGGCCTCCAGCGTGCCCTTGTGCACGTAGAACTCATCCGGGTTGACCGCGCCTTGTACGACGGTTTCGCCCAGACCGTAGGCGCCGGTGATGAACACCACGTCACGGAAACCCGATTCGGTATCGAGGGTGAACATCACGCCGGCGGTGCCGGTTTCCGAACGCACCATGCGCTGCACGCCAGCCGACAGGGCGACCAGTTTGTGGTCGAAGCCCTGATGCACGCGGTAGGAAATGGCACGGTCGTTGAACAGCGAAGCGAACACCTCTTTGGCGGCGCGGATAACGTTTTCCACACCACGGATGTTCAGGAAGGTTTCCTGCTGACCGGCGAACGAGGCGTCCGGCAAGTCTTCGGCGGTGGCGGAAGAACGCACGGCCACGGCCACATCAGGGTTGCCGGCCGACAGCGCGGCGAACGCGGTGCGGATCTCGGCATTCAGTTTTTCGGGGAATTCGGCTTCCATGATCCATTGACGGATCTGTGCGCCGGTCTTGGCCAGGGCGTTGACGTCGTCGACGTCGAGCGCATCGAGGGCCGCGTGGATCTGGTCGTTGAGGCCGCTCAGTTCGAGGAAATCACGATAAGCCTGAGCCGTCGTGGCGAAGCCGCCGGGGACCGAAACACCGGCGCCTGCCAGGTTACTGATCATCTCGCCCAGGGATGCGTTCTTGCCCCCCACATGCTCAACATCGTGTTTGCCGAGCTTATCGAGGGAAACTACGTACTCTACCAAGGTGATCTCTCCACTAACTGTGTTGGAAAAGCTCAGAAACCGGCGGCCCGGGGGAGCCTTGGCCGGTTGTATGGCCTGGACCTGGAAAATAAGTGAGAATGCTGGCCATTGGCGGCCGGCAAATCGCGCCTATCATATCCAAGATTGATGACTAGCTTAAGGCCCAAGGTGCAAATGAAACGATCTGCTTTCTTCATCTCCGATGGCACCGGCATCACTGCCGAAACCCTGGGTCAAAGCCTCCTGGCGCAGTTCGAAAACATTACCTTCAGCAAATTCACGCGACCGTACATCGACAGCGTGGATAAAGCGCGAGCCATGGTACAACAAATCAACAAAGCCGCTGAAACCGACGGCTTCCGTCCGATCATCTTCGACACCATCGTCAATCAGGACATCCGTGAGATTCTCGCAACCTCCAATGGTTTCATGATCGATATTTTCTCGACCTTCCTCGCCCCGCTTGAGCAGGAACTGACCGAGCATTCTTCCTACACCGTCGGCAAGTCCCACTCGATCGGGCATAACTCCAATTACATGGAGCGCATCGAGGCGGTAAACTTCGCCCTCGACAATGACGACGGTGCGCGCACGCACTATTACGACAAAGCCGATTTGATACTAGTGGGCGTGTCGCGATGCGGCAAAACGCCGACGTGTCTGTACATGGCCATGCAGTTCGGCATCCGCGCGGCCAACTATCCGCTGACCGAAGACGACATGGAACGCCTGACCCTGCCAACGGCCCTGCGCGCCCATCAGCACAAGCTGTTCGGCCTGACCATCGACCCGGATCGCCTCACCGCGATCCGCAACGAGCGCAAGCCCAACAGCCGTTATTCGAGCTACGCCCAGTGCGAATTTGAAGTGCGCGAGGTGGAGAACCTGTTCCGCCGCGAGAACATCCCCAACATCAACTCCACGCATTTTTCGGTGGAAGAGATTTCGGCGAAGATTCTGGTGGAGAAAGGTGTGGAGCGGCGGTTCAAGTAGATTTGTGGTGTCTGGGCTGACGCCTTCGCGAGCAGGCTCGCTCCCACAATGGAATGCGTTTCAAATGTGGGAGCGAGCCTGCTCGCGAAGAACGATTACACGGTGTCTGTTAATGCCTTGGCCAGAGCTTCAAAGCCTGCCAGCAACAACTGATCATCTCCCACCGCATTACACACACTCACCCGAATGAACTGCGGCACCGCTGCATGCCCCACAGCAAACGCCTCAGCAGTGGCCACCAGATAGTTGTTCTCCTTCAACTCCGCCGCAATCTGCGACGCCCGCCACAGCTCAGGCACTTCCACCCAGAAATGCGGGCTGTAAGGGTGAGTCTTGTAATTCAAACCCTGCAAAACAGGCGCCACCAATGCCTTGCGCCGAGCGATCTCGCTGATCTGTTCGTCCAGCAAACGCTCGACCATGCCGCTTTCAATCCACAGACTCGCGACTTCCATCGATAACGGATTGGCCATCCAGCACGTTGCGCGAATGGCGGCACTCAAACGCCCGATCAACGCTTGCGGCGCGTGCAGATAACCGACGCGCAATCCGGCGGAAACAGCCTTGCTCAGACTGCCGATCAACACCGAACGCTCCGGCGCGAAATAACTGAGCGGCAATGGGCGCTGACGGTCCAGCACGGCGTGGGCTTCGTCTTCGATGATCAGCAGGTTGTGCTGGCGACAGAGGTCTGCAATCGCCTCGCGCCGTGGGATCGACATCACGGCGGCCGTAGGATTCTGGATCGTCGGGGTGCAATACAGCGCCGAAACACGATGCTGACGGCAGATTTCCTCCAGTGCCGACGGCACAAGTCCTTCGTCATCCATCGCCGCGCCAATGAGTTTTATCCCGAGCTGACGTGCGACTCCAATCAATCCGGGGTAGGACAAATGCTCAGTCACCACCGTGTCGCCGGCCTTGAGCAAGCCCATCAGCGCGCACAACAAACCATGCTGACCGCCGTTGACGCACAACACCTGATCGGCGTGCGGCACAAAAGCCTCGTGCTGCAACCACACCGCCCCCGCCACACGATGCCGCGCCAACCCGGCTTCGGCGGTATACCCGGTCAACTGCTGTAACACCCGCGGATCGCTGGCCAGCTCCTGCAGACTCTGGCTCATGAACGCCGCTTCCTGTGCGGGAATCGGCTGATTGCGGCTCATGTCGAAACAGCCTGACGGCTCATCGCTGACATTGCGAAAGCCTTTGTCCTGCGGCCGCTCCATCCCGCGCTGACACACATAGGTGCCATCTCCTACGCGAGCCACCACTAATCCGACACGCTCAAGTTCACCGTAGGCACGGCTGATGGTGCCGATGGTCACGCCCAGGCTGTCGGCCAGCAATCGGTGCGGCGGCAACTTGCATCCCGCATCGATCACACCTTCGTCGATGGCCTGTGCGACCGCATCGGCCAAGCGTTTGTACTTCACGCCGACGCCATTGGCGAGGCCGTCGCGGAGGATTGACACCATGGCAATACTTACTTTGACAGTCATTCTCGCCCCGAATAGCGTGCTGAAAACAGGTTCAATCAGAAATAAACCATTTCCGCGATCAGGTCAATTCCACCGTTCGGAGCACGCCACATGTCGACCGCCATCAGCACACCGATGAATACCAGCAAACCCTGGCTCGCCGGATTGCTCACCAGCACGCTGTTTCTAATCGTCTGTCTGAGCTGGGGCACGACCTGGCTAGGAATCAAGATTGCCGTGGAAAGCGTGCCGCCGCTGACGGCCGCCGGGTTGCGCTTTCTGATTGCCTTTCCGCTGTTCCTCAGCTTCGCACTCTTGCGCAAGGAACCACTGTTATTTCCCCGGCAAAGTCGCGGGTTCTTTGTGTTCGTCACGCTGTCGTATTTCAGCCTGCCCTACTACCTGCTCAACTACGGCGAAATGCACGTCTCGTCAGGCCTGACAGCGCTGCTGTTCAGTTGCATGCCGGTGTTTATCCTGCTGTTTTCCGCGCTGTTTCTGCGCGAGAGAATCTACCCGTCGCAGATGCTCGGCATCGCTATCGGCTTTGGCAGTCTGTTCATGATTATTCGCAGTCAGGGTCTGCATCTCGATCAGGCGGAATGGCTGGGGGTGCTGGCGATCCTGTGTGCAGCGGTGATGCACGCGCTGTGCTACGTGGTGACGAAAAAACACGGCAGCGCGATCAGTGTGATCACCTACAACACGCTGCCGATCGGTATCGCCGGGCTGATGTTATTTATTGTCGGACTGCGCGTTGAGACACCGGTGTTCAGTGACGTCAGCGCCCGCTCGTGGGGCGCCCTGCTGTATCTGGGACTGGTGGCCTCGGTCGGCGGATTCATCGTTTACTTTTTACTGCTTAAACGCTTGAGCCCGATCATTCTGTCGTTCGTGTTTATCATTTTCCCGGTGTTCGCCGTGATCATCGGCGCCTGGTACGAGGGGCAAACCCTGTCCCGGGAGCTGATGATCTATTCGGCGATTTTGTTGAGCGGTTTTGCGATCACCAAGTTGCCCATCGAAAAATGGCGTACGCGGTCCGTGTAGGAGCTGCCGCAGGCTGCGATCTTTTGATCTTGTTTTCTACAATCAAAGTCAAAAGATCGCAGCCTGCGGCAGCTCCTACAGGTTTTTCGTCAGATCACAAGTAGGTCTACGAAACGGTTTACCGGGGTGGACTCCAGCTGCGCCTGATCCTTGCACAACGCAAAGATCTCACCGCTACGCTGGCCGGTAAAACGCGTGGCCAGGTTGGCCTTGAACTTGTCCTCCAGCAACGGAATGCCCTCGACACGGCGGCGACGATGACCGATCGGGTATTCCACCACGACGTTTTCGGTGCTGCTGCCGTCCTTGAAAAACACCTGCACGGCATTGGCGATTGAGCGTTTGTCGGACTCCAGATATTCACGGGTGAAACGCGGCTCTTCGACGATGACCATTTTCTCGCGCAGCACGTCGATGACCGGATGCGCCCGGTGGAAATCGTCTTCGTATTGCTCGGAGACCAGATTGCCGAACGCCAGCGGCACGGCGGTCATGTACTGGATGCAGTGGTCGCGGTCGGCGGCATTGGCCAGCGGCCCGACCTTGGAAATGATGCGAATCGCCGACTCGTGGGTGGTGATGACGATGCGGTCGATTTCATGCAGACGATTGCGCACCTGCGGGTGCAAGGTTACCGCCGCTTCACAGGCGGTTTGCGCATGGAATTCGGCGGGGAAGCTGATCTTGAACAGCACGTTTTCCATCACGTAACTGCCGAACGGCCGCGAAAAACTGAAAGCGCGTTTATCTTCCGGTTTCAACGCCAGATCGCTATTGGTGTGGCTGAACAGCACGTCATAGAAGCCCCACTGTTTCGCAGTCAGCACGCCGGGAATACCCATTTCGCCGCGCATGGCGATGTCGGCCAGACGCACACCACGACTCGTCGCATCCCCCGCCGCCCAGGACTTTCTAGAGCCGGCATTCGGCGCATGACGATAGGTGCGCAGCGCCTGACCATCGGCGAACGCATGGGAAAGCGCCGACAACAATTGCTCGCGATTGGCGTCCATCAGTTTGGCGGTAACGGCGGTCGAGGCAACTTTCACCAGGATGACGTGATCAAGCCCTACCCGGTTGAAGGAGTTTTCCAGGGCAATCACGCCTTGAATCTCGTGGGCCATGATCATCGCTTCGAGCACATCGCGAATCGTCAGCGGTGACTCACCGTTGGCCAGACGTTTTTGCGAGAGGTGATCAGCCACCGCAAGAAT